>CALUQR010000003.1 GCA_944322965.1 Vulcanimicrobiota bacterium | reverse complement strand
CTCAGTAACGCCGATGGTACTGCCCTGGCAACGGGGTGGGAGAGTAGGAAACCGCCGGAATAATTTTTCTATCAAAATAGCCCTGCCATCATAAGATGGCAGGGCTATTTTGATAGAAAATGCGGAATGCGTAATTCGTAATTAGGAATTGGGGGAAGGGACAATGCGTAATTCGGAGTGCGTAATGCGGAATTGGGGGGACGCGGCGGGGGGCGAGGGTTAATTCGGAATTAGGAATTCGGAATGCGTAATTAGGGGGAACGCGGCGAAAAGTGGGGCGTTGCTTTAACTTTAGTTTTGGCGATGGGGTAGGAGCGAGACGGCAGTGAGTTAGTTGCTGACTGGTTCCGATGGGGCTTAGCTGGGGAGAAAATCGTCTTGGTGTGCGGCACGCGGTCCGCGCCAATTGGACAAGCGTCCTAAAGACCTCTATCGGAGGAACAGAGCACAAGGCTAAGAACTGGGCGCAGAAGCATTCAGCTCGATTCTCCCCCTAAGCTTCGTTATCTTCGGATCTGCCAAGCCACTAACAAGCGCCATTTAATTCCGAACTACGCATTAAGCATTCCGCATTGCTAAGCCGCCGTCCCGGCGGCTAGCGCGATTCTCCCATAGGCTCAGCTATTCCCGGATCTGCTAAGCCATTAGAAAGAGTCGTTTAATTCCGAATTACGCATTGCGCATTCCGAATTAGACTAAAGGCAGTGAAACTGCCAGCGATTTTCCCGTGTGCTCAGCTATTTTCGGATCTGCGAAGCCATTAACAAGAGCCATATAATTCCGAATTACGAATTAAGCATTCCGAATTAGATTTGTCTGTTTTCCGTTCCAAAAGTATGGAGTTGGGGACCTCTTGGAAGCCTTGTTTGCGGTAGAAGTTGAGGGCTGGGGCTTGGCGGTCGGTGATGAGGAGGATGTGGGTAATATGACGCTCTTGGAGGTAATTTTGGAGTAGCTGCATAAAGGCGGCGCCGCGTCCGTGGCCTTGGTAATGGGGGTGGAGGCAGAACTCATCTACTATCAGTTCCGTGCCGGTAAACCAGTATTTGAGGTGGCCTAAGGCGAGGCCGAGCAGTTTTTCGCCGTCGAAGAGGCCCAGGGCTAGGTTGTGGGGGGACTCAAAGAAGCTATTTAAATAGCGTCGGAGTTGGGCGGGGTCCTCCCAGTTATCATTCCAGGGCTCTTCGCGGAAGGCGTCCAGGAAGATCTGGGCCATACTCTCTAAATGTCGAGGGGCGAGGGGTAAGATCTCTAGTCTCAAGATGAAAAAGTCCTCATAGAGTGAGATAGTAGCTGGGGAAAGAGGGTACAAAGTCTCCAGCAATTCTTTCACAGGCCAAGTTATTCCTGGATCCGCTAAGTCACTAACAAGCAGAAACTTAATTCCGCATTACGCATTCCGAATTCCGCATTGCTATCCGCCGCCAGGCGGCTAGCAATGCTAGTTGATACTAGGAAAACTTACTGCAGCGTAGAAAAAGGGGAAGATCAGTAGGCTGGCCTCATAGAGGTTGGCGATCCAGAGAGTGGGAGAGTAGTCAGGGCGATGCCGATCTTCGATTATACAGCGGTAGACTCTAGAGGGCGCAGTGTCGATGGAACTGTCGAGGCTCCAGATGAACAGTCTGTAATTCGCGACTTGCGCAACATCCGCTACACGGTCACCCGCATCAAAGAGCGGCGCGACCCTACGCGGATCTTCAAAGATATGACCCAGCGCTTCGAGCGGGCCGATCTCTACTCTTTGGCTATCTTTACCCGCCAATTTGCGGTGCTCTTTAACTCCGGTATCTCCACGGTGCGCAGTCTGGACGGTTTGAGCCGCCAGACGATGAACGGCCCCTTAAGTAGGGCGGTGCGCGAGGTCCATGACGATATTCGCATGGGTTACACCTTAGCCAAGTCGATGAGTAAGCACCCTTCCGTCTTCGACCACCTTTACATCGCGATGGTGCGAGCGGGCGAGATGTCGGGCGCTATGGGCGAGATTATGGAGCGTCTGGCCACCCTCTTAGAGCGCGAGGTGCGCTTGCGGGCCAAGATCTCCTCGGCTACTACTTATCCTATGGTCGTCTTTGGGGCCTGCTGTTTGGTAACCTTCATCCTGGTCAACTACGTCTTCCCCACCTTCGTAGCTCTCTTTGAGGGTATCGACGTCCAATTGCCGGCCATTACGCGCAGCTTGATCTGGGTCACCAAGATGGCTACTAACCCGGTGGTAGTGGCGGTGAGTATCGTAGTAGTCATCTTTACCGTCTACTGTATCCGCCAGTATATCAATACGGAGAAGGGGCGCCGAGTCTACGACGATATGTTGCTCAAAGCCCCGCTGATCGGTCCCGTCATCCACAAGGTGGCTCTCTCCCGTTTTTGCCGCACCATGAGTACTCTGCTCTCTAGCGGCGTGCCGGTCATCCACTCTTTGGAGATCGTCAGTAAGGCGGTAGGTAATACGGTCATCGGCGACGTGCTCTTAGAGGTCCAGATGGGTCTGAAAGAGGGTATGCGTCTCTCAGAGCCTTTGAAGGATAACGCGCTCTTCCCGCCCATGCTCTACCAGATGGTCGCCGTCGGTGAGGAGACGGGTAACTTGCCTACCTTGTTAGAAAAGTTGGCCGACTTCTACGATATGGAAGTAGAGCACGTCTTAGAGGCTATGACCGCCATGTTAGAGCCCTTGATGATCTTCTTCATGGGTATGGTCGTAGGTTACGTACTCTTAGCGGTCTTCTTACCCGTCTATTCCTTAGTCGATAAGTTCTAAAACTTTTTAGAGCGCAGGGGAGCCGTCGCTAGTTTGGGGCTGGAGGCGGCTTCTCTCTTTGTGATTGGGGGGAGGGTCCACTCAGTTGGAGGAGGAGTGCTAGCCATGGCGGGCGATTGAGGTTGGGGAGACGGGGGGTAAGCGGGCGGGGGAAAAGTTCAGAATTTAGTGGAGAAAGTTGAGTTCCTTATGAGTACGGAGCAATTGGTACGCGAGATAGCGCGGCGGCGCACCTTCGCCATTATATCCCACCCCGACGCGGGCAAGACGACCTTGACGGAGAAACTCTTACTCTACGGCGGAGCGGTCAATTTGGCGGGCGTAGTGCGCGCCCGGCGTTCCCAGACTAGCGCGGCCTCCGACTTTATGGAGATCGAAAAGCAGAGGGGCATCTCGGTCAGTTCCACCGTCTTAAGTTTCGAGTATGCCGATCACCTCTTAAATCTCTTAGATACCCCCGGCCACCAGGATTTTAGCGAGGATACCTACCGCACCCTCTTGGCGGTGGATAGCGTAATTATGGTCTTAGATGCCGCCAAAGGTATTGAGACCCAGACCCTCAAGCTCTTTGAGGTCTGTAAGCGGCGCCACATTCCCATGGTGACCTTTATCAATAAGTTGGATCGTCCCAGCTTGTCCCCCTTGGAGTTGATGGGGGAAATAGAGCGGGTCATGCAGATCCAGACCGTCCCCATGAACTGGCCTCTGGGCAGTGGCGAGCATTTTCGGGGCGTCTTTGAGCCCCACTCGGGCCGGCTCCACCTCTTTGAGCGGCGCGATCATGGCGCCCGCAAGGCGGAGGTTAAGGAGGTCGACCCCCACTCCCAAGAGGTAGCGGCCATGGTACCGGCCGACATCTTCCAGAGCTTTAGCGAAGAGTTGGAGCTTTTGGAGGTCGCGGGCTCCGAATTCGATCGCGAGGCCTTCTTGCGGGGCGAGGTTACGCCCGTCTTCTTTGGCAGCGCCCTCACTAACTTTGGGGTCCAACTCTTTTTAGACCAATTTATCGATTTAGTCCCCTCTCCGCCCGCGCGCAATAGCGATCAGGGTCTGATCCCTCCGGAGCGGCCGGGCTTATCGGGCTTTATCTTTAAGATCCAGGCCGATATGAATCCGCGCCATCGGGACCGGGTGGCCTTTATGCGCATCTGTACGGGCAAGTTTGAGCGGGGCATGAAGGTCCATTGCGCGCGCACGGGGGAGATCATCCGCTTAGCCTATCCCCAGCGCCTCTTCGCCCAAGAGCGGGAGACGGTCGACGAGGCTTATCCGGGCGACGTAGTAGGTTTAGTCAATTCGGGCGAGCTCATCTTGGGCGATACCTTAGTAGAGGGCGAGAATATCCAGTACGATCCCATCCCCCTCTTCCCGCCCGAACATTTCTGCCGGGTGATAGCCGACGATCCTTCGCGGCGCAAGCAGTTCGCTAAGGCTCTGGAGTTATTGCAACAAGAGGGCGCCATCCAGATCTTCTGGCCCTTAGACGAGGGCTCGCGCATCCCCATTATGGGGGCCGTAGGTCAGCTTCAATTTGAGGTCGTGGCCCACCGGCTGCGTACCGACTACGGGGTGGAGGCCAAATTTGAGCCCCTCTCCTTCCGTCTGGCGCGCTGGATCGTGGGTTCTGAGGAGGAGTTAGAGAAGTTTGAGCCCTCCCGCTTAGCGGTGCGGGTCCAAGACGGCCAGGGCCGCTTAGTCTGCCTCTTCCCCTCCCAGTGGGACTTAGATTATACGGTCGAAAAGAATCCCGCCTTGCAATTTTCGGCGGTCAGCCCGCGCTAAGAGATGACCTCAGTTAAGTACCCTTCCCAGAGCTCAGAGCCTATCTTTAGGAACCTAGCTGAGTTCTGGGCGGCTGCCACTATTGAAGGCCCGGCGGCAAAAGTCGAGCCTCTCGCTTCTAAAGGCGAGCCTTCCCCGCCGGTGGGAGAGCGCCCGGCGCCTACTGCGGAGTCGGAGACGGAAGCGTCTCCTGCGCCTTTCCGTCTAGTGCGTCCCGGGCTAGTAGAGGCCGCGGTGCGCGAGCCCCTCTGGTTTTGTCCTCCCTCTTTGGTGGCCCACCGGGGCTCTTTGGAGTTTGCCCGCGATAGCGAGTTAGAGCGGGAGAGCTTGGGGCTCTTCTTATATAAGGCCCTTTTAGGGGAGCGCTCCTGCTTTGCCTTAGCGGGCGGGGAGGGGGAGCTCTACTTGGGGCGCGGTCAGGAGCGAGTCTTTTTACTCTATTTGGCGGAGGAGACGCTCTGGGTGCAAGGTTACTCCATCTTGGCCTTCCAGCGCATTTTAAATCATCGGGTGCAATTGATGGGTCAGGTCGGCGGCTTAGTAGCGGGCGGCCTCTACGCCGTGCGTTTAGAGGGGAGGGGCTGGGTAGCTCTCTCGGTAAGCGGGGAGGTAGCCGCCTTGCGTTCTACCCCCGCTAAGCCCTTGAGGGCGGTCCCTATCCACCTCTTAGCCTGGAGCCAAGCTTTAGAGCCCCATTTGCAAACCGAACATAGCCTCTTCAATATGGTAGGCAAGGGCTGCGGGGACGGGGCTCAATTTACCTTCCAGGGCGAGGGTTGGGTAGCTTTACACGGGGAGGAGAATTATATGTATCCCCAGGTACGCTAAAAGGGGCCTCTAACTTTCGCTCAAGAAATGGGTGAAGATAGAGAGGGCGCGCTGTGTGCTATCCATCTCCCGGAAGATCTGGCTGAGCGGGGCTAGCTTGGCCTTTTTGCCGATGGCTTTACTGACGGCGCCGCTGAGAATACTGGGGCTCAGCTTTTTAAATTCTACTACCTGGCCTACGTCAGAATTGACAACCCGCTGTCCTACCTCCAATTGGGAGCGCAGCTGGGGTACGACGCAGATGGGCACGGCGTGGTAGAGGGCCTTTTGCACTAAATTGAGTCCGCCGCTACAGATTAGGCAAGCCGCCCGCTCTAAGATCTGGTTGTGGGAGGCGAAGCGCACGATCTGCAAGTTGGGGAACTCTTTAAAATCCTGGGGAGCGTGGCTGCAGGTGGTGGCGACTACTTGGTAACTATCGGAGGGCAGTCCTTGGGCGGCGCAGCGCAGGAGGTTCTCATTCTCTTGGTAGGAGCTCCCCAAGCTGACTAAGACGATGGGGCGGCTATCGTCCTCTAATTGGAGTTGGGGCAGGTCCTCCGGCTCCCAGATATTGGGGCCCACTAAGGAGACGTTCTGGGGCCAGGGGCGGGAGTACTCGAAGGGCTCGGCCGTATAGTAGAGGAGGGCGGGCAGGGTAGAGAACCAACCTTGGAAATCGCGCACTGGGGCTAGGCGCATCCTAGTTAAGAGGGCGTTGAAAGGATCCAGTCCCTGTTCGAAGCATTTTTGGGCGTTATTGGTGCGCCCCCAATTTTTGAGGGCCCCCAGAGCCCCTTGGGAGCAGGGGAAGCCCGGTCCGAAGGGGGGGATCCCGGAGGCGGGGAAGGGCAAGAGGTCGCAGGCCCAGGTCATTAAGGGCAGGTGGCGGGACATAGCCCAGGCGCAGCTGCCTAGATAGGTGGCGCTCACTAAGAGCAGGTCCGGCTTCTCATATTGGCAGCAGGCGCTCAGATCGCGCACTTCCAAGGCGGCCCGCTCGAAGAGGAAATCTAGTAGAGCTCGCAGCGACTGCTCGTAAGTACTGCCGCGCCAATCGTTTAACTGGGCGAATTCGACGTAATCGGAGACGGCGGAGGCCTCTAAACCGGCTTCCCACATTTCGCGCAGGCTGGAGCGGCTGCAGCGTAGAGTAACGTGGTGGCCCGCCTTTTGTAATTCTTGGAGCAGCGGAACGACGGGGTAGAGTTGACTGCGGTTGACTTCCGCGTAGACCAAGATTTTGAGCACCTAGTTTCCTCCGCTCCCCACCCCAAGCTAACCAATCCCCTCTCCCCGCTGGTTAGCTACTGCGGGGGCTAAACCCTGCTATGGACGGGGGGAAGGGCTAGCGGGAGGCGGGCTGGGAGCTTTCCCTTTTTGGACCTGTTGTAAGTCGGGAGCCTCCCCATCTTGGGGCATAGCGCTTTCGAAGCTGCGGGCGGCGTTGGGCACGATGAGCGGCCTAAAGACGCGGCTCTTGCGGTCGAAGAGGCGCAACTCTTCCGCCTGATAATCGAGGTGGCGCACCACGTACAGCCAAGCGGTGCGGTCGTCGGCGATGCTCACCAACCCCGTGCTCAGATTTAAGTAGGCCTCGCCCTCAATATTGCCCGTCCCCAAGACTTCCGTGTGGGCTGGTAAGGGATCGTGAGGGGTGACGGCGATCTCGCCCCGGTAGGTGATCTTGGCCAATTGGCTCCCCCGATCGGGCCTAATCTCCGCCAATTGGTAGGTGAGGCGGTGCTCTAAATCGAGGCGCTTACCCTCTAAGGTGTCGACGGGGTAGGTAATGTGCCAACGTTGGCTCCAACTCTGGCCCGGCTTGAGGGTCCCTTGGGGGCGATGGATCCACAAGGGGGCCAAGGTCTGAGCTAAGCGGGGAGTATCTAAGATGGCAAATTGGCGCCCGCGCAGGAGCTCAAAGCCGTTAATTACCGCTTGGGGGGTGAGGCGCAGACTGTAGAGGTTATCTAAGAGGTCGGTCGGCTTACTGACCCCCACTTGGGCCAACTTAGCCTGCTTAACTTCGTAGTTGACGACGGGCTCTGCACCGGCTAGAGCTACCTTCTCTAAAAGGCCCAGGGCTAGATCGTAGACTTCCGGCTGGACCGTCTCATCCATCTCTAAGTTGGGGGTCTCGCTTAAAGGGCGGATCTCGCGGGCGTTGAGGAGCATAGAGACCACGCTCACCGGCTCCGTGCGTCCGGCCTGCAGATTGAAGGGTAAACTCACCCCCAAGAGGCTCTGCCGCCAGCTGGGAACGATTAAGATGAGGAGGAAGATAAAGACGAGGGCGGCTGCCAGGGCGATGAAGATACGTTTCATAGATTAAAAGTAGAAGTTATAGATTTTACTCTCTAGCGGTAACGCGGTAACGGCCTCCAATATGCGCTAGCGGCTGGGGAATTCCTGCTCTTAGGGGCGGGAGCCCTAGGGGAGGGGGGCGCCCTAAAGAGGGACTTGGCTCTTAGTCTCAAACCTCCGCTTCCGCCTGAGAGGCTAAAGGGGGGCTAGTTTTAATGTAGATGTCTATCTTTACCCGTTACCAACAAGCTTTCTTCTCCTTTTTATTGCTTTTAACGGCCGCTATTTGGGGCAGTTCCTTCTTAGTTTTAAAGGATACCTTAGAGCTTTTGCCCCTCATCTTCATCTTGGCGGCGCGCTTTACGATCGCCGGTTTAGCCTTGGCCTACTACTTGTGGGTAGCGCGCCCCCAGTGGAATAAGGCTTTGGGGGTGGGAGGGTTAGTTACGGGCAGCCTCCTCTTTTTAGCTTATGCCACCCAAGGGTATGGCCTCTACTATACGACGGTCAGTAAGAACGCTCTCTTCTGCGCTCTGTATGTCATCTTTGTGCCCTTTTTAGCCTACTGGGTGCGCCGCGAGCGCCTAGCGCCGGCCGTCTATTGGGCGGCGGTCATCTCCTTTGTAGGGGTAGCCGTAATCTCCGACCCTCGAGGGTTAAACGCTCTCAATAAAGGCGATCTCTGGTCTATCTTTGGGGCCTTTTGCGACGCTTCCCACATTATTGCCGTGGCCCACTTCTCCACTAAGGTAGAGACTATGCCCCTCTCAGCCCTCCAATTTATGGTAGCCGCCCTCTGGGGCTGGCTGGGGGTCTACGCCTGGGGGGCCTTCCCGCCTGAAATCTCGGGGGCCGCTTGGGGCGGCTTAGCCTGGATCTCTATTATGGCTACCTTAGTGGCGGTCTGCATTATGAATTTAGCTATCCGTTACGTAAGCTCGGCGCGGACGGTCATCTTGCTCTCTACGGAGTCGCTCTTTGCCTGTTTTTGCGGCATCATCTTCCGCGACGATCCCTTTAGTTGGCAGTTTGCCAGCGGAGTAGTCTTAATATTGGGGGCCGTCCTCCTCTCCCAATTGGGAGTCTCTACTAAGGGCCCCGCCGCCCCTCTGGAGGACTCGACCTCCGCCCCCGCCTGCAAATAAAAAAATTAAGTTAACGTTTAGACAAAAGATAGCCAAAAAGGGATAAAAAGCAACTAGGGTTAGCTAGATTAATTAGGGATATTTAACTATTAAAAATCCAGAAATAGAGCGTTTTTCTCTTTTGTTCGTTTTAGGGAAAGTCTAGAGGCGGCGGGGAAATAACTCGTTTATTTTCTTCCTAAACTAGATTTAGTTATCTTCTTTTTAGACCCCCTAGCCCTGGTGGTTGTCAAAGGTGGGGCTTGTTGCTAGTATGGCCCGCATACTAGATACTAGGAGGTTAAAAATGGCTAATTGTCTGACTCGGCATCGCCAGGGTTTAGTCTCTTTAATGCTCCTCCTAACGGCAGCGGTCTGGGGGAGTTCCTGTCTCTTAATGAAGAACGTCCAGGAGGAGATTCCGCTCAATTACGTCTTAGCTATCCGCTTTAGCGTAGTCGGTTTGGGACTCGCTTATTATTTATACGCTTATCGCCAAAAACTCAATTGGACGGCTTGGAAGTGCGCCCTCATTACGGGCAGTATCGTCTATTTGGCCTATAGCATCCAGTATTACGGTTTACACTTTACTACGGTCAGTAAGAATGCCGTCTTTACCGCCCTCTACGTGGTGATGGTCCCCTTCTTAGCCTGGTTGGTCTATAGGGAGCGCATCTCCTGGATCGTCTATTTGGCCGCCGTAGCCTGCTTTTTGGGCGTCTCTTTAATCTCCGGCCTCTCGGGGCTGGGCGGTCTCAATAAGGGCGACCTTTGGTCTTTATTGGGCGCGGTCTTTTATGCAGGCAACTTCTTAGCGGTCACAAAATGCGCGGAAGAGGTGGAGATTATGCCTCTCACCTGCTTACAATTTTCGGTAGCCGCCTTATACGCCTGGATCGCCGCTCTAACTACGGAGACCTTCCCCCAGGAGATCCACGCCGCCATTTGGGGGCAGTTGGCCTGGTTAGCGGTGATGGCTACCTTAGTAGCTATGACGGCTATGAATTTGGGGATTAAGTATGTGAGCTCTTCCCATACGGCCATTATCTTGGCTACGGAATCCTTCTTCGCCTGTGTAACCGGTATCGTCTTCCGGGGCGACCCTTGGGGTTGGCAGCTTATCGTAGGGGTGAGCCTCATTGTGGGAGCGGTCATCGCCACCCAGTTAGTTAAGGACTCCGCTCCCGCCGGCGCAGTCCAGCCCGCCTTAGCTAGCGAGGCCCGCGCGGCCTAAAGATAGGGCCCCTTCTTAGGGGCTGCGCAGATCTAAAAGTTCGCGAGCTTGTTCGATGAGCCCCGCCATGGAGAGGCCATGTTCCTCTAGGGAGGCGCTATAGAGCTCGCTTTTTAGTCCCACGCTGCGCAGGCGCACCCCGCCCTCCAAACCGGCTTGGACGAGGTACTGGGAGACGGCGGTAGCTAAGCCCCCTTGGAGGGCGTGCTCTTCGACGGTAATGAGGCGGGGGCAGCGGGCGGCTTGGGCCAATAGCTCTCGGTCTAAGGGGTTGAACCAGCCCATATTGTAGACCGCCGTTCTAAAGCCCCAAGATTCTAGGGTGCGCGAGGCTAAGACGGCGTAGTAAGCGGAACTGCCCAGACAGATAAAGGCCAAGTCGCTCCCCTCTTGGAGGCAGCGCCCGCGAAAATCGCCGCGAGGCTGGACGGTGGGGCGGCTGGGAATGCCCACGGCCGGGGCGTTGCTGAGGCGCAGGACCCCGGGTTGGGAGCTACTTAAGAGTAAGAGCAACATACTGCGGGCCTCCTCCTCGTCGGCGGGTACCGCTAAATTTAGTTGGGGACAGTTGCTCAAGAGGGAGAGATCGTGCAGGTTGGCGTTGGGCAGTTGGTCGCCGTAGGCGGTCAGCCCGGCGTCGGTTACTAAGAGGGTGATGGGGAAGGGGGCGGTCGTAAAGAGATCGTTCATGAGGCGGGGCAGATCGGCGGCGGCGATGACGATCAAGGGATGGATCCCGCAAGCCGCTAAACCTACCGCTTGTAAGAAGACCCCCTCCACGGGCGCCAACTGGAGGCGCGCCCCCAGCTCTTGGAAGGGGCCGGGCTGGCGGTCTCTAGTCCACAGGCAAGTTACTAAGGGGCGCTCTTGGAGGTCGTGGGCGATGCGCGTTAAGGCTAGGCGCTCTAAGGAGACCTCCCCCAGGGGCAATTTGCGCACTTTGGGCTCTTCCGGCTCTTCTTGGAAGAGGGCCCTAAATTTCTCTAAGCTGGGATCGGGGGGCGCAGGCGGGGTTTGGACTTTAGGGCGCTGAGGCCCTAAGAGGTGGAAGATCTTAACCCCCGGCTCTTGGCCTAAAAGGGCTAGAGTATTGAGGACGCGCCCCACCCGCTGGCACTCTACGGGGGGCGGGTAGAGGAGCTGGTGGGCGGCGGCAAAGGCCCCGGGATAGCTCAAGAGGGCCTCGCCCTTAGAGGCGCACAACTTATCGACGTAGCGCCGCTGGGCGTCTAAAAAGATTAAGATGAGCTCTACTTGGCTCTCTTGTAAGCGCTCTAAAGTGTCTAATAAGGCGAAAGAGAGCTCTTGGACGACTATCAAAAGGGGCTGGGGGCCTAACTTTAGCGGGTCAGAGTCGACGCAAGCCCGGGCCCTCTGCCAGCCGGCGGCCAGGTGGCAGAGGGCTAGATCGCTTTGGGCTAAGGAGGCTAAAGAGGCCAGAGAACGGCTGTAGCGCGGGGCGTGGGCGTAATAATTGTCCCCCTCCGGACCCCGCCAGGCCACATTTTTAAATCCCAGCTTCGGTAAAACGCGCCCTAAGACGCTAGCTAGGGTGGCGAGAGCCGTCCTCTCCTGGTCCTTCACCTTAGACGCTGCGCACCAAGAGGTACTGGGCCAGGGCGGCTAAGGGAAGGGCCTTCTCCCCTAAGGGCTCGATGAGGTTCAGGGCCCGCTCCGTCTTCTGGCGGGCGATCTCTTTCGACTCCTCTAAGCCAAAGAGGCTGGGGAAGCTAATGGGATCGGGATCCTGGGCGCAATCTAAGATGTCGTCCGTAATCTGGAAGACTAAGCCCACTAACTCCGCGTACTCGGTAATAGCCTCTAACTGTTGGGGCGTAGCTTGGGCGGCGATAGCTCCTGCGCGGGCGGCCCCTCTAATTAAGGCTCCCGTCTTGCCGCGGTGGACGGCCAAGAGGCTCTCCCGGGTGGCGCCGTGGTGCTGGGCCTCCATATCTAAGATCTGGCCCCCTACCATCCCCAAGTGGCCCGAAGCTAAAGCCAGCTCGCGCACTAGTTGGATAGTAATCTCGGGATGGTCGGCAATTACATTTTGGGCGGCAAGATTGAAGGCTTCGATAACTAAGGCGTCGCCCGCTAAGAGGGCCGTATCTTCGCCATAAGCTTTGTGGGTAGTAGGTTTACCGCGGCGCAGGTCGTCATTATCCATGCAGGGCAGGTCGTCATGGACTAGGGAGAAGCAGTGGACGACTTCGAAGGCGCAGGCGATAGGCAAGGCGCACTTAGGATCGGCGCCCAAAGCGGCGGCGCAGGCCAAAGTTAAGATGGGACGGAAGCGCTTCCCTCCGGGGAAGAGGCTATAGCGCATGACCTCCCCCAAGTTGCCGATATAAGCTCCCGCGGCCGGGAAGTAGCCCTCTAAAGCCTGATTGACGTACTCCATGCGCTCTTTGAGGTAGGCTTGGAGATCGAATTGGCTCGTATCCAACATGACGGTGCGTCCCTTCTTGCAAAAATAGGGGCCTAAATTCTCCCTCTCTTGGAGCAGAATCCTGCTCTATAAGGGCCGCTAGGGGGCGGGGCTACCCTCTTGCAAGATGGTCAATTGCTCTTCGGCTTTATCTAGTTGGGCGTGGCAGTAATCTAAGAGCTCGCGGGCCTGGGTCATGAGGCGCATAGTCTGCTCTAAGCTCTGTTCGCCCGTCTCCAGGGTCTTGACGATATAGTTGAGGCTCTCAAAGGCCTCTTCGTAGCTCTGGGGACCGGCGCTGGGGGGGAGGATACTCATCTCTTCTTCCTTCCTGGGGTAGGTAGTAGTCATTTAAAAGAGTTCGATCTGGTCGGGGGGCAGGGGATCGAGGCGGCGCTGGACCTTGGCCTCTAAACTCCCCTTCTGGAAGCGCACTTGGAAGAGCTCGCCCTTTTGCAAGCTGGTCGAAGCGCGCACCACTTGGCCCTGAGCGTTGGTCACTAAGGCGTAGCCGCGCTCTAAGACTCGCTCCGGGGCCAGGAGCTCCAGTTGGCTAGCTAGGCGCTCTAAAGCCTGGCGCTGGGCGGGGAGATAGCCTTTTTGGTAGCGTTCCAAACGCTCCCTTAAGAGTTGGAGGGCGGCCTTCTTCTCTTCCAGCCAGCGCGGCCCTAAGCGTTTAAGGCGGCTCTCTAATTCCGCCAGGCGCTCTTGGCGAAGGCCTAGATTTTTGCGCGGGTGGAGGAGCTCTAACTTCTGGCGCAGGTTCTCTAACTGGAGATGGTAGCGTTGCAACTGGTGGCGCAGGGCGCGCGGCCAGCGTTGGGCCAGCTGTTGTAAGCTTTCGCGTTGGTAGGCCCAGCGCCGACTGGCTAAGTCCAGGAGGCGCTGGGCTAGGTCTCGGAGCTCCTCTAAATACTGTTGGCGGGGCGCGGCTACCAGTTCCGCCGCCCGGGTGGGGGTAGAGGCCCGCTGGTCGGCTACAAAATCGGTCAGAGAGTAGTCGCCCTCATGGCCCACAGCGGAGATAGTAGGCAGCGGATAGGCGTAGAGGTAGCGCACTAGGGCCTCGGAGTTATAGGGCTGCAGGTCCTCTTGGGAGCCGCCGCCCCGCCCTACGATGACGCAATCTAAGCCTGGATACCCCTTTAGGCGCTCTAAAGCTTCCATAATGGAGAGGTCGGCCTTGGGACCCTGGCAGAGGCAGGGGGCTAAGACTAGGCGCACGTGGGGGGCGCGGTCTTTTAAGGTGCGGCAAATATCTTGGATGGCTTGGCCGGCAGGGGAGGTAGCTACCCCCACTAGGCGGGGGAAGGCGGGCAAGGGGCGCTTATGCTCTTCGGCAAAGAGCCCCTCTTGGGCCAAACGGCGGCGCAGGCGCTCTAGCTCCTCTAAGAGCCCGCCCCGACCGGCGGGGATAATATTGAAGGCTTCAAAGTCTAATTTGCCCTGCTTGCCGTAGAGATTGAAGCGCCCCTGGACGATAATGGCGTCCCCCTCCTTAAAGCTCTGGGGGTCGAGGCGTTTCGCGCGTACCCTGCTATTCCACATCTTGCAATTGAGACGGTCGGAGCCGGAGTGATCGCGCAGGGAGAAGTAGAGGTGGCCGCTACTTTGGGGGCGGTATTCGCTCAGTTCCCCGCAGATATAAAAGAGCAAGCTGGGGTTATCGCGGAAGATGCCATTGAGGATCTTAACTACGCGGGCTACCGGCAGGGGCGAGCGCTCCGTGCCCCCCGGAACGAACTCCTCTGGGGAAGGCTCGGGACAGGGGCAGGGCGGGGGCGCCGATTTGGGGGGCGGCGGGGGCGCTGGAGGCAGGGGAGGGAAATCGAACTCCCCCCAGGGCTCATACTCCCACCACGGCTCTCGGCTAGGATGTGCAGGGTCCATAGGCCCAATTTCTGGTCAGATCTTACTTTAACCTGCTTTAAGGTCTGAGGGCAGGAGGAGGGGCCAGTTTATGGAAAAATCCCCGGGCTGTAGGTAGGATATTTTAAGGGCCTAAGTCTAGAGAGTGAGAGCCATGGCGGATAAGCAATTTTTAGAGCGACTGACGGCTACCAGAGGGGTCTCTGGTTATGAGCGCGACGTGCAGTCCGTCTTCCTAGATAAGATCCGCCCCCACGCCCAGCGTCTGCGCTGCGATTCCATGGGCTCCGTCTGGGGGACGCTCAACGCCGGTTCCCCCACTAAGGTCTTATTAGAGTGCCACGCGGACGAAGTGGGCTTTATCGTGCGCTACATCTCTCCGGAGGGATTGCTCTACTTACAGCCGGTAGGTAGCCACGGCTTGCAGGCGGCCATCGCCCAGCGGGTAGTAGTTAAGACGGCGGCGGGCCAAGTTTACGGGGTTTTGGGGACTAAGCCTTACCATTTACAGAGCGAGGCCGAGCGGGGGCGCACCCCGGGGATTACGGAAGTCTGGGTAGATATTGGGGCCCGCAACGCCCAGGAGGCCTGCCAGTTAGTCGCTTTAGGCGATCCCGTCAGTTGTTGCTCCACCTTAACTTCGCTGGGAGGGCGGCGCGTGAGCGCTCCGGCCTTAGATAATCGCGCCGGGATGTACGTCGTGGGCGAAGCTTTTACCCGTTTGGGCGAAGGTTTGACGGGGGTCGAATTGACCGCCTTAGCTTCGGTCCAAGAGGAAGTGGGGATGCGCGGGGTAGAGGTGGCCGCTAAAAAGATCAATCCCGACGTAGCCTTAGTCTTTGACGTCTGCCACACCTCCGATACTCCCGGTATAGATCGCCGCCTCTTGGGGGAGGTAGCTTTGGGCCAAGGTCCGGTCATCGTGCGCGGCCCCAATGTGAGTCCTATGGTAGGTAAGCGCCTCTTAGAAGTGGCGGAGGGTTTTGGCATTAAGTACCAGATCCAGCCCTCGGGGGTAGTGACCTCTACCGACGCTCGCGTCTTACAGATCGCCAACCAAGGGGTGGCGGTGGGGATCGTAGCCATCCCCATCCGTTATATGCATACCCCCAACGAAGTTCTCGATTGGTCCGATTTAGAGGCCTGCGTAGAGTTAGCTCAGGCTTTCGTCCAGAGTTGTGTCGCTCAGCCCGAATTTACGGAAATTTTAAAATACGATTAGGAGCGTAAGTAGGTTATGGGAGTAGTAGTCGTCGGCGCTTTACTGATCTTACTCATTGGCAGTATGATCTTTAAGATCTTTATGTTCAATGTGCGTCTGGGCGAACTGGAGAACCGCCTGGGGCTGACTAAGTCCCAGAAGAGTTTTAAGCCCCCCATGTCGGTGGCCATTTCCGGCCTCTACAAGGGCAGCGGGGTGGAGATAGACGCCACCGCCAATCTGCTCTTCTGGAAGAAGCGGGCTACGAAGACTATCTTCCGCATCAAGCACTCCTCGACTTTTAACGCGGAGATTAAACCGAGCGTCGGTTTAGCGGAAGAGGAGCGCCAGCACCAAGAGCGCTTAGCTCGGGAAGAGGCCTCCAAAAAAGTCTGGAATCCCAAGTTGACCAGCGAAGAGCAGAAGGTCATTGAGGAGAGGCGCAAGTCGCAGAACTTAGAGGGCGAGGCGCCCAAAGAGCTCTTTAAGGTCGTCTCCGCCCGCCTGCCCGAAGCTAACCGCTTTATTGAGCAAGAGGATCGCCAGCAGCTCTTGCGCACCCTCTTTAAACAGGGCGCTAGCTTAGTCCATATCGGCTTCTCCGATGTGGCGGTAGAGTTCCCCGCCTTAAGCGAAGATGAGGTTACTAATCCCAAGTTCTGTGAGAACTACTTTAAAGAGCTCAAGAAGTTAGTCGTCCAGCCTATTACTACTGAGCGCTAAATTCTAACCCCCAACTGGGCGCGGCTAGAAAATTAGCGAACCAATTGTGAACAGATGGGCGCCCGAGCCTTTTGGCGGGTCTCTATAACTAGTTAGAAACTAGGCTTCTATGCTAAGCTCTAGAGTAGAGATTTAGGCCAGGGACGGGAGGTCCTCAAGATGCAGATCGGTTCACTTTGGGCGGCCACAGCGGCGGCTGTGCACGATATAGCTTTTCCGGGAGCGGCGGCGCCTAGCGCTCCCGCCCCTCAGGAGTCGGCGCCCGCCCCCGCCCCTAGCGACTCCTTTGAGGGTAGCGCCCTAAAGCGCGAATTAGAGGCTAGAGCCCAAGCTAAAAAAGAAGCGCCCGAGGCCGCCCCCAGCCCCGCCCCGGCGCCCGCCCAACCCGACTTAAGCGACGCCGAGGTAGAGCGCCTGCTGGCCGGGATCTTATTGGGGGTAGAGGGATCTAATTTTGAGACTCCCCAGAGCTTAGGGGTCTTGGGGGGCGGCGACTTTGAGCGGGGCTTAAATAATATCCAGGGCTCGGAGTGGGGGCGGATGCCCAGCCTAGCCGAGGTCAAGGCCTATCCCTCTTTAACCGCTGAAGAGGCCGAGGGCCACTACTGGATGGAGGCCGCTCCCACCCTCAATTTAGTAGAGCGCTCCTGCATTAAAGCTTATTGCACCTTCGCCTATAAGATGATGAATTCTTATTTGGCGGGTACTAAGGGCAGTCCCACCGGAACCATGCGCAAGGCTTCAGAGTGTATGCAAAAGGCCATGCAGGAGTGTACTATCCCTGCCGGCCACGTCTTACATCGCACCTCAGGTATTACCGAGTTGCGCAATTATACGGACGCTGAGACGGCGCGCAAGATAGAGTCGCTCTACGAGAAGTCCTCCCCTAAAAAGCGGGCGCAACTGGCGGAGTACGCCGGGGCCCATCTGATAGGCAGCCAGAGTACGCGCCCTTCCTTCCTCTCTACCTCTATCGATTCTAAATACGACTTTATCGATAAGGCGGCGGTCACTACTGAGATCTACGTGGGGGAGAATGTGCACGGGGTCTACGTGGGGGCCGATAAGCGCCTCAGTAAGTTTGATGAGGAGCAAGAGTATATCTTGGCCCCCGGGACTAAGATGACCGTCTTAGGGGTGGAGGCCCACCCGCGCCATAAAGGGATCGTCTTGCACGTCTTAGCTGGGGACCCGCCCCTTAAGGATTAAGTAGAGATGGAGGTTGAGGGATTAAGCCAGGATGAGCGCAACCCGGAGGCTAAGCGCCAGATAGCGGCTAGGCGGGAGGCGGAGATTATCCCCTTGCGCTCGGGAGAGGCGCGCGACCTCTTGAGCCCCCAAGAGCGCGAGCGGATGCGGGCTAAGGCTGAGCGTCTGGAGCGGATTTTGTCAGCGGGAGGGGCGGAGGAGAGCTAGGCTGTTCCTCGCTTACGGGCCAGCGCAGTGGGATCTTGAGGACGAATAAGGAGCCCTTTTCAGCTTGGGTCAGGAGCTCTAAGCGGCCGTAGAGGAGCTGACTAAAGTAGCGCACTAAGGCCAAGCCCAGGCCGGTGCCGCCGTAGGTGCGGGAGATAGAGCCGTCGGCTTGGGTAAACTCCTCAAAGATCTTGGCGCTCTGTTCGGGCGTCATGCCGATGCCGGTATCGGCTACCATAAAGGAGACGACCTGATTGTGGGGGCTAAAGGGGATGTAGCTAATTACCTGGGCTTTACCCTCTAAGCTGGGCCAAGTGCTGGGCATTTCAGCCTGCTGACCGGAGATGAGCTCAATGCGCAGAGTGACCTTGCCCCCGCGGGTAAATTTGACGGCGTTACCCAAGAGGTTAATTAAGATCTGGCGCAATTTGGCGTGATCGCTATGCAGGAGGAGGGCCTCCGTCTGGTCTTCGATAGCGAAGGCATCCTCGTTAGCCTGGGCCAGGGAGTTGATGGCCGCCTGGACCTCTACTAAGAGTTCCGCTAAGGGGAAGTGTTCAATAAAGAGGTCGATCTTGCCCGATTCCACCTTAGAGATATTGAGAATATCATTAATGATACCCAAGAGGTTGAGTCCGGCCAGATGGATAGAGCGCAGATCTTGGAGGCTATCGTCGGGGAGATGGCCCTCCTCTTGGGCCTCTTCGATCATCATTTCGCTATAACCGATAATGGCATTTAAGGGGGTGCGCAACTCGTGGCTCATATTGGCCAAGAAGCGGCTCTTAAATTGGTAGGCCTCGATCGCTTCGTCACGGGCCTTTTCTAGGGCTTTTACCGTATCTTCGATGCGGGTGGCCATGGTGTCGAAGGCCTGGGCCAGTTGGCCTATCTCGTCGCGGCGGTTGATATGGCAGCGGGTGCTGCGATCCCCTCCCGCCAGACGTTGGGCGGCCACATTGAGGCGGATAATGGGCTCAGAGATATTGCGGGCCGTCCAGTAAGCTAAAATGACAAAGAGGCCGCCTATTAAGAAGACGATGCTGATGGAGACCCACAGACTCCGACGCCAGGAGGCTAGGAGTTGGCTCTGGTGGATTTCGGAGACTACGAACATGTCGAGCTCTTTGCAGGGGGCCCAAGCTCCGATGACGCGGTACCCCAAAAAATCGGTGTAGGGGGTAGACAATTTATAGACCGGGTCAGGCCCTCGGGGGGGGGCTTGGGCCGATTGGGTCTGGCGGCGCAGGTAATTCTTGTATTCTTGGTAGGGTCGGGTGGGGACCCCCTCTTTAGGCGTATAGAGGTAGAGGGTATAGAGGTGGTCCATATTGTGCAGGGCTTGGTGACCGCGGCTCCGGGGGCCCAACTCGTCAGCCAGTTCCTTAGCCATACTGCGGGGGACGGTCACTAGGCGGCCGCTAGTATCGACCACATAATAATTATCGTAGGAGAAGGTGCGCTGAATATTGCCCGGGGCTAGGCGCAAGGTCATGATAGCTAAGGGGGTCCGGGTATCGCGCAGGCTGGGATCGAAGGGGACTTGCACCGTCTCGGGGGTGGGATCTTCCTTATAGACGATAGTGGCTAAGGTAGAGGTGGTGGAGCGGTGGCGGATGACGAGCTCCTCTGGGTACTGGAGGTCGGGGAATTCGGTAGAGATCTTATTGCGCTGGAAGACGACCGGCTTCCCTTCCAGAAGGGCCATAACGCGCAAGGGGTTAGTCTTAGTTAAGTCTTGGGGCAGCCAGGCCGTCTTGAGGCGGTAGTCGGGATCGGTACTAAAGAAGATGGTCCCCCCTTGGTAGCGGCCCAACTCTAAATGTTGGCGGCGCATATGCTCTAAGATGTCCGGGGCCACTTTGCGGGTGAAGGAGGCGGAAGTGTAGTTCTGATCGGAGTCTTGGTACTTAGTGAGCAGCTGGGGCAGGGTGCCGCAGTAGGCTAAGTTGATCTCCATCACGTAGGGGAGGATAGTCTCCGTAAGCTGCAGGTAGAGGCGCAACTTGAGTTGGGCCTCCTCCTTCTCTTCGGAGGAACTATCCTCATCGACTATGGTGGCGCAGGCCTGGCGAATGGTGGAGGAGTTGGCCAAGGCGTAGATCGTCTTGCGCTGTGAGAGAACCCAGTTATCTAAATCGCTAGCTATGGTCTTCGAAGATTCGTAGAGATATTCGGCGTTCGATTGGTAGATAAAGCGCAGCTGGTGGACGCAAAAGTAGGTCCCGGCCAAGAGGAGGGGCACGAGCACGGAGAGGAAGGTCATTAAGACCAGGCGCTGGCGCAGCGACATATCGTAGAACATAGCTAATCTTAACTTCGCCATTAGCTTGGAAAGTCCGCCCTTATCGGCAGAGCCCCCACTTTAGAGCGCAGGTATTTGACTGCGCAGGGGAGTACATTCAAAAATATGGCTAACGAATCTATTTTAGTCGTCGACGACGAGGAATTTAATCGCAATATGCTCTCCCGGCGCTTAAAGAGGGAGGGCTATACGGTCTATGTGGCTCGGGACGGGGAGGAGGCCTTGGCCCAAGTGAGAGAGCACGGGGGCTTCGATATGGTGCTCTTAGATATTATGATGCCGCGCAAAGACGGTTTCGCCACCTTAGAAGAACTGCGCCAGACCTACTCCGACTTAGAATTGCCAGTCATTATGTTGACCGCTTTGGGGGATAGCGCCAGTATCGTCAAAGCTTTAAATGTAGGCGCTAGCGATTATGTCACTAAGCCGGTCAATTTTGAGGTCCTCAAGGCTCGTATGCAGAGCCGCTTCGCCCGCCGAGAAGTAGTTAAGGTCCAGCAGGAGCGCTTCCAGGTAGAGCCCGGGGTCAAGGTAGGTAATTACCAGATCGAGCGCGAGCTGGGCAAAGGGGGGACGGCTACCGTCTACCTGGCCCAAGATCTGCGCCTCCATCGCCAAGTAGCCGTTAAGGTCTTAAAACACGAATTTTGCGAACAGAGCGAGGCCTTGGAGCGTTTCGTGCGCGAAGCGAAGGCCATTGCCAGTATCGAACATCCGGGCGTGGTGGGCATTTATGAGATCGCCCACACCCCCTGCCACTTTTTAGTTATGGAGTACTTGCAAGGGACTAGCCTCTCTGAAATTATCGCCGGGGCCCCCTTATCTATGGCCCAGGCCGTCGCTTACGCGGCCCAGATCGCCGATATCTTGGCCTCCGTCCACGCCAAGGGCTTAGTCCATCGCGATTTAAAGCCCCAAAATCTCATCTTAGACCAGGAGGGGCAGATCCACCTCATGGACTTTGGGGCGGTGAAGGTAGTAGCTAGCGACGTCCACTTAACTAAGAGCGGGACGGTCTTGGGGACCCCGCGCTATATGGCCCCCGAGCAGTTAGACCCCCAACTGGGAGCCATCAGCCAAGCTACCGATCTCTTCCCCTTGGGGCTCATGCTCTATGAGATGTTGACCGGCCAGCCCGCCCTGCGGGGGGATAGTTTCCACTCTCTCTCTTATGAGATTATCTTCCGCCAGCCGGCTAGCCCCTTAGAGATCAATAGCGAGATCCCCAAAGAGTTAGATCTCCTCTGCCGGACCTTGCAAGCTACTAAGCCCCAAGACCGCCCCCACGCGGCGGCTCAGGTGCGGGACCAGCTCTTAGCTTTGGCGCGCCGCCTGCCCCATTAGCCGGTCCCGAGGTAACTTACTTTTCGGCGTACCACTCCTCCATGCCGGGCGAAGTCTGACCGCGGCGGGGTCGGCCCAGCTCGGGGTGGGGATCGGGATTGAGACCGTACATCTGGCGCCCCTCATGTTGGGGGGGTAGATGCTCGGTAATGGGCAGATTATTTTCGCCCACGTAGAGCATACAGTGGCAGTACTTATAGATCTGCATCTCGTCGCAAGGGCAGAGCCAGCGCCTATGGCGCAGTTCCGCTACTTTGTCGGGGTAGAAGTTACAAGGGCAGAGGGGGCGATTGAGCTCCGCTAAGTTGTGGGCTAAACCCCCGATAACCGCCTCTTTGACTCCGGGGACGCTATTGAGCTGGGTCCCGGTGCGGCGGTGGTAGCAGTCGGTATAAGCTTCAATCTTTTTGGTAGCTTGGGCTAAGGTGAGGGGCGGCATGGCGGCTTACTCGCTAATATTGTCAGGCATAATCAAGATCGATTTGGCGGTGATGGAGCCGTTCCAATCGCGCCCGCCCTCGACATTGATGACGTCGCCCACTTCCAAAACGTGGAAGATCTCGCTGACGGGCACCTTCTCGTCGCGCAGCCAGCCATTTTGGGAGAAGCGCTTAGTCACTTTAGTTTGTAATTTGAGGTAGACCCAGTTTTGGGTGACGTTAGGGTTGGCATCCATCTGGGCGATGCCCACCCGCTCTTTGTCGGGGCTGAGCTCCGTGACTCGGTAGGTTCCGGAAGCTAAGATCAGCTGGGCCGCGGCGGGTTGCGCGCCCCACAACCACAGAGTGCTCAAGAGAGCGAGTGCCAAAAGACCTACAGAGATTAAGCGTGACATGACGATCCTTTCTTGACTATTTCTTGAGAAGCGGGACTCGCAGGGGCAGGAGGAAGGGCCATCCTCAAAAAGCGAGCCCTGCATTTAAAAAGAGAAAGATGATGGTCATAAGTTTCGCCATCTGACCTTACTATACCCGCTTAGAGAGGACTAACTGGCGCGTGAAAGCTTTATTTCCAGGGGGAAGATGCTTAGAATTCAGGGGCTGGAGTTGGGGAGGGGGCCTTTTACTATTTTTCTTAGCCCTCTTCTTGCCCGGGGCGGCGCTTAAGGCCGCCCCTTTAGAGGTCTCCCCCTATAGCTCTTGGCCAGGCGGTACGGTCCAGACTCTAAAGCTCAGCTCCGGGGTCCAGGCTACTATCCAGCGCGTCCCCTCCGCTTGGGCGGCGGCCGTCAACTTAAGTTTAGAGGCCGGTTCCCAGTACGATCCGCCCGGTCAGTGGGGGACGGCCCACTTAGTGGAACACCTCCTCTTCCGGCGCACCCCGGCCTTTCCGGCAGGCAAGTTGGGGCTCAGCTTAGAGAAGATAGGGGCTCAGAGCGGGGCCTCCACTACGCCCCAGAAGATGGAATTTTGGGAGATCGTGCCCGCCCAATCGCTCGATCTGGCCTTAGAGATCTCCGCCTCCCGCCTGAGCGGCCTGCTCTTAGGGAAGGGCGACTTAGAGCGGGAGCGCCAACAGGTGGCGGCTGAGTTGCGCAGGCTCCATACTAACCCCTGGCGCCTCTTGCAGAGCCACTTTTTAGGCGCCCTCTATCCCCAAGCTACTCCCTCTAAGCTCCATCCCGAGGGCAGTTGGGAGGAGATGCGCTCCTTAACCCCCAGCCAGCTCTTAGACTTTTACCAGCGCTACTGCCAGCCCCAGCGGGCCCGCCTCGTAGTGGTGACGGCCGAGCCCTTTAACTTAATGGCCGCCAAATTAGAGCGCCTCTTTGGGGCGGGTTTATTAGCTAAGCGCGAAGCTTGGGCCCAGAAGGGGGCGGCCCAATTGCCCCCCGCTCCGCCCGCAGCCCCCGCCCAAGCGGAGGCCGATTATCCCCTAGATCCCCAAGGGCGGGCCCGGGAGATCTTAGAGCGCGCCCAGGGAGGCTTAAGCGGGATAGCTTGGGCTACCCCCGCTCTGACCCCCCAAAGTTACGCCCGTTATCTGCTCTTAAGTACCCTCTGGTGGGGGGAGGAGCGGGGGTACTTTTGGTCCCTTTTGCAAGATCAGGCCCCCCTCTGGGGCGACGACCTGCCGGGAGACGGGATCTTTAGTCTTACCTGGACCCCGCAAGGGGAGCGCCCGTTGCTAGCTAGCGCCCTCTTAGAAATGGGCCTAGATCCTAAGGGGCGGGAGTTCCTGCGGGCCAATTTAGCTTGGGCTAAGCGGGTGGCGCTCCATAAGTTTTACCACCGCTGGGGCGATTATCCCCAAAGGCTCCACTTAATCCAGCAACTGAGCGCGGGCGACCCGTCAGGGGAGGGGATAGCCCAACTGCCCCAACTGATTAGCTGCCTGGGAGAGGAGGAGCTGTGGCGCGAGTGGCTCGAGCTTTTTAATAGAGCGGAAGTTAAAGCTTGGGACGGACCCTTAGCCCAAGTAGCTATCCCCTGGCCCACCGTCCCCGGTCCGGGGATAGCTTACGCCGACCCCGATCCCCAATTGCAGATTTTAAATAACGGTCTGCGCCTGGGCCTTTGGCCTCGCTCCGAATTGCCCCAGGTGGAGATGGAGGGCTTTATAGAGTGGCCCGGTTACTTGCCTAGCGCCGCTAAGGCCCAGGAGAGTTTAGAGGGGCTAGCGGGCTTAAAGCGCTTAAAGAGCGAGTTGGCCCAGATGGGGGTAGGCTTTAAGGTGGAGGCCCAGCGGGAAGGGATCTCCTTCCAGGCCCACGCCCTGCCCCAACAGACCCTAGAGGTAGTCGAGAAGATCGCTACCTTCTGGGGGACGGCGCCCCCCTTAAAGGCGGTAGAGGGGAATATTCCCTTAAGGAGCGGGGCCTGGGGATTAGTCTCCCAGGCTTTGGCCCAGATCTTGGCCGCCCCCTTAAAGTACTCGGAGCAGCCTTGGGAGGCCTCCACCTGCACTTGGGCCTTAGTGGGGCCGCTCCCCTCTGGGGGCGAATTAGCCCCCCTCTTAGAAAGGGCCTGGCCCAGTAAGGGCTTAAATTTAGAACTTAAGCCCCTGCCCTTAGTGGCGGCCCAAAAGAGGGAGGTCGCCGCCCCGCCCGGCCCCTGGTCGGTCATCTTAGCCGCCCAGCGCACCCCCTCTATGGCCCATCCCGATTTTCAGGCTTTAGAGTTGGCCTTACAGATCTTGGGGGGCAGTCACAGCTCGCGCTTAGCGATCGCCGCCCTCTATAAGGAGCGGCTGGCTACTTTGGCCACCGTCTCTTTGGGGGCCGGGCGCGATCAGGGGCGTTGGGCGGCCCTCTTGCAGACGCCCGCCGCCCGGCGCGACCGGGCGATCCAATTAGTGCGCCGCGAATTGGCCGCTTTAGCCCAAGCGCCTCCCGAAGCGGGTGAATTGCGCCGGGCGGTAGTGGCCTGTCAGGGCAAGAAGGCCGTCCTCTGGAGCCAGCCCCAGCGCCAAGTCCATTGGCTCTTAGAGGCCCAACGCCAGGGTTTAAAAGAGTTCCACCCGCAGAGTTATTTGGGAGCTTACGGGCGGGTGCAGGCGCAGGCGGTGCAGCGGGCGGCGCGCCAGTGGATGGCGGCCCAAGGCTTAGCTATCGTCTATTCCCAACCGCAGGCTAAGGAGAAGGCAGATGGCAGAGAGGGGTAGAGAAGAGCGCTTTTGGCATTGGCCCGGGCGCAGTTTAGCCTTAGAGGGGTTAGAGGCGCCCCCTCAAGGCCATTTAGAGCCCCAGCCCCAGCTCAGTATCGACTGGGAGGGGAGCCAAAACCTCTACTGCGAGGGGGACAATTTAGAGATCCTCAAATTGTTGGTCCCGCATTTTCGCGAGCGCATCCAACTCATCTATATCGATCCCCCCTACAATACGG
Source organism: Vulcanimicrobiota bacterium (assembly GCA_944322965.1). Lineage (GTDB taxonomy): Bacteria > Vulcanimicrobiota > Xenobia > Xenobiales > Xenobiaceae > Bruticola. Next base: position 284,060 of record CALUQR010000003.1, on the reverse strand, counting down.
GCCACGCTTTCGTCTATAACGATCGCAGCGGGGGCGGCCACAGCGCCTGGATGGGTTTTATCTACCCCCGTTTGGCCTTAGGTTGGCAACTCTTAGCCCCGGGCGGCTCCTTAGCGATCTCTATTGACGACCGCGAACTGCCCTACTTGCGCCTAATGGCCGAAGAGTTGTGGGGCGAAGAGAGCTTGGTAGCCTGTTTCCCCCGGCTCACTAAAAAGGCGGGCAAGAGTTCGGCGGCTATCGCCCGCAATCACGACTACCTCCTGCTCTACGCCAAGAAACCGGCTACCTTCTATTTGCCCCCCCATAGCGATCCCGGTTTTAAATATCGGGATGAATACTTCTCAGAGCGCGGCTACTATAAGCTCAACCAGCCCCTCGATTATAATAGCTTACAGTATAGTCCCAGCCTCGATTATCCCCTGGAGGTGGAGGGGGAGACTCTCTATCCGGGCGCTTCTTACGCTAAATACTTAGAGCGCCAGGCGGGTAATTACGCCCGGGCCGATTGGGCTTGGCGCTGGAGCAAGGAACTCTTTAATTTTGCCTACGCCCAAGGCTTCGTAGTCTTAAAGCGCTATGCCAATAGGGTGCGCCTCTACACTAAGACTTACCAGAAGGTCAAGTTAGAGAAGGTAGGGGGGCAGTGGCAAGTAGTCCCCTATGAGCGCACTAAGCGCCTCTCCACCTTAGAATTTTTAGCTAACCCCTACTCTAACGATCAGGCCAAAAAAGACCTGGCCCGCTTGATGGAACCGGCTCTTTTCGATTATGCCAAACCTTTGGCCCTCATGGAGCGCCTCTGCCAATTGACTACCGGCCCCCAAGATTGGGTCTTAGATTTCTTTGCCGGTTCCGCGGCTACCGCTCAGGCGGTGTGGGAGTTAAACGCCCGCCAGGGAGCCCGGCGCCACTTTATTATGGTCCAGCTCCCCGAAGCTTGCGCCCCCAATAGCCGCGCCTATCAGGTGGGATTAGCCGATATCTGCGCTATCGGGCGTCAGCGCCTGCGCTTAGCTAGGGAGCGCTTACAAAGAGAGAACCCCCAACCCGGCGACTACGGCTTCCAAGTCTGGCGCTGGGCTGAGGGTCCGGCTCCCGCGTAGGGAGTCTTTTAAAGGGGGGAGTTACTTCTCGGCAAACTCGGCCGCGTGGACGGAGCGCAGATTGTGGATCAGGAACTCCATAATCTCGTCGGCCATAGGCAGGACGTGCTCTTCTAAGATGCGATTGACGGCCTCGCGGCTGTCGGTCAAGTTGTGGGACTGGGCGTAGGCTATAACTTGCTCGTCCTGGAGCCACTGGCTGGTGGGGAGATAGTAACCGACTTCAATAAAGAAGCGGTCGCTCTTACCGGCGTCCTTAGAGGGGCGGACGATGAGGTGCTGGATCTCTTTCCCGTAGGGTCCGTGGCTCAAAATCTGCAAGACTTCGCCCTTGACGCGCTCGATAATCTCCGCCTCTACCACCTTCTTGTCGGTGATCTGCTGGGGCTCTTTATCCTGATCGATACTGGCGTAAGGGGCGGAGAGCAAGAGCAGGTTGCCTTGGCCGTCCTCGGAGAGGCCGGTCTTCTCGAAGGCGAAAGTCTTAGAGCTCTCTACATCTAAAAAGCGCAAGCCGCCCAACTTGGTGGGGCTGCCTTGGGCTACGTACTGTCTAAAAATTTGGGTCAGAATGACGTTAATCTGATCGGCTACCCGTTTCAAATTAAGTTTACTTGGAGTTGACACTTGGAGTTACCTCGTTCACTTGGGTTGGCACTACCGTCTGGGTTGGCTAGGGCCTATCCTGGGCACAACCGCCCGTTATGATACCACATCGGGCGCCGTTATGCCAAGGAAAGGGGGTAGTTTAGAGCTTTAAGAGGCTCTCTAAGGTAGAGCGCAGAGTCTGGGGATCCTTGTCTATGGAAATGGGGCCGTGGTCTAAAGCCTTCATGGCGCCTTCCACATCCTTTAAGCCGTTGCCCGTCACTAAGAGGACGACTCGCGCCTGGGGCGGGATCTCGCCCGCTTGGCACATCTTAACTAAGCCCGCTAAAGGCGTAGCTCCGGCCGGTTCGGCAAAGACGCCGCTAGAGGAGGCTAAGAGGGCCTGGGCCTTTTGGATCTCGCTATCTTCGACGACTACGAAGCGCCCTTGGGACTGGTGGACGCCGCGCAGAGCTAAGGAGGCGGCGCGGGGGTAACCGACGCTAATAGAGTCGGCGTAGGTAGGCGCCTCGGCCTGGGGGACGACCTTATCTCCGTTGGCAAAGGCCTTAGCTAAGACGGAGGAGCCGGAAGCTTGGACCCCGATAAGGCGCGGCAGGCGCTCAATTAAGCCCATACGCTGTAAATCTAAGAAGCCCTTACCTAAGCCGCCAATAATGCAGCCGTCGCCTACGGAGACTAAGACGTAATCTGGAGCCTGGTAGCCGCAGTCGGCCCAGATCTCTAAGGCGGCCGTCTTCTTACCCTCTAAGAGGTAGGGGTTAAAGCCCGTATTGCGGTTATACCAACCGAACTCTTGGGTAGCTTTGAGGGAAAGCTCGAAGGCGTCGTCGTAGACCCCGCGCACCGCTAAGACCGTAGCCCCAAACATCAAAAGCTGGGCGATCTTAGCCTTAGGGGCCTTCTCGGGTACGAAGATAATATTCTTAAGGCCTACGGAGGCGCACATCCCGGCCAAGGAAGAGGCGGCGTTGCCGGTGGAGGCGGCCGTAATGGGCTCCATCTTCATCTCTAAGGCCGAGGCCACGCAGACGGCGCTGGCGCGATCCTTTAAGGAGCCGGTGGGATTTTGGCCGTCGTCTTTAAGGTAGAGCTGGGAGAGTCCCAACTTCTGGCCCAGGCGCTGGGCGGCGTAGAAGGGGGTTTGACCTACGCGCAGCGGGGGCAAATTGCTGGCCGAATGGATGGGCAAGATGGGCGCCCAGCGGCTCAGACCGGGCAATTTACAATCTTTTAAAAGAGCAGGTTGCAATTGGGCGGCCTGGCGCTCGTAATCATAGAGGACTTCGAGGATGCCATCGTTACCACAAGTATCGCATGTATAGCGGAATGGCTCTGGGGCGAAGGATTTGCCGCACAGAGAACAGCGCAATTCGGTTACGGGAAAAGGATTATTCATGGGGCAGGAGTTCGCTTTGGAAGTTATAATTACCTTGCCTATTTTTATCCATTAGTTCTGCATAAAAGGCAGGGGTCTCCAGTATAAGATAAAAGGCATAGTGGCTATGGGTATTCGCTTTGCATTGATCGCTCTCATCGTGGGCGCCTCTCTCAGTGGGGAGATGGCCTGGGCGGCTCAACCTTCGCAAGAGGGAGAACGCCAATTAGTGTTGACTAAAGAGGGTAAGGTCCTCTGGCGCGAGCTGACCCCTGGGATCCCCAGTGGCGAGAGTCTGGCCGTCAACTCTCCGCCCGCTTTGGGAGAGAGTACTATGCAAGGGGAGTATGAGACCCCTAATCCCCCTTCCTTAGGGGAGAGCGCTACGGAGGGTAAGATCTTAGAGGAGGGGGCTCCTCCCGCTTGGGAAGTAGAGTGGGCCCCTATCCAAGATGGAGCGCCCGGCATTGAGTTAGAGAGGCCCGCCCCAGAGGAGAGGCTCGCCCCGGAAGAGACTCAGCCTAAAAATGAGGTAGCGGCCCCTCCTGAGGAGAACTCTAAGGCCGAGGCGCCCGCAGAGCCTAAGCCCGCTAAAAAAGAGAAGAAGTACGGCTGGAATTTTGGGGGGCGTTTTGATTTGGAATATACTAGCTCCTCTACGCCTACTTACGCCGGTATCAGCAACGCGCCCGGCGACGCCTTTAGCGATATCGTCATGTTTGAGACCGATCGCATCCTGCCCCAGTTGGAGCTCTACGGGGAGTATGACGGCCCCGGCTTCGATTTCTACACTAAGATCCGCTATAAGTTCGACAAAGAGCGCACCGAGCTCTTAGAGAGCTACTTCACCTTACCCTTGGCGGAGGATGAGAAGAGCAATTTCGTCGTGGGCCGCTTCAAGACCCAATTCGGTATCGAAAAGTTGCAATCGAGCACTAAGGCCTTAACTTGTAACGCCAGTAGCGTCAGCGAGGCCTTCAATTTGGGGCGCGCCTGGGGCGGCAGCTTCGAGTTTGAGTTAGATAATGGCGTCTTCTTGGCTTTGGGGATGATGAACGACCCCAACGACCACCGGATCATGAGTTCCGATAACTACTTGGTAGCCCACGTGGTAGCCCCTTTGGGGGAACATTCTAAGATTGGCGGCTCGGCTCTCGTAGGTCAGCACGATATTGGGGAGGGCAAAGAGATCCCCGTGCAGCGCTACGGTTTAGAGTACCAGTATAAGAATGGCAAGTGGCGCGTGGACGCTGAGGCCCTCTATAGTAACGGTTACAACGGGGTGACCGATAATTTCACCCGGGCCGCGGGCGCTTACGTGGGGACCGCCTACACTATCTTGCCCCCCTTAGACGGGGTGCTCTTTGTGGACTGGTTCGATCTCGACCTCGATCGCTACAGTAGCGGAGCGTACAATGAAGAGATCAACGCCCGCACGCGCTTTGTAGTCGGTCTCAATTACTATTTCGATCGTAAGAAGGTCAAGCGTTTGATGTGCAACTATGAGTGGCATATCCCCAACGAAGGACCTAGTATTAGCAATAACGGGCTCTACGTCTACTATAGCCACTCCTTTTAGAGCCTAGCAGACGTATAGGCCCCTCTCTTAGAGATGGAGGAAGAGGAAGATGGATAGTTGTCAAATCCCGGAGGTAAAGCCCGGCTCGGAGGTGCGTTTAACCCAGCTCTGCCCCTGCGCCGGTTGCGCGGCTAAGATTAAGGCCGCCGACTTAGAGCGCCTTTTGGCTTTAGTCTCTTATCCTCTCGACGAGCGGGCTTTAGCCGGACAAAGTAGCGGCGACGACGCGGTAGTAGTCCAGCTGCGCCCCGATTTGGCCTTAGTGCAGACGGTCGATTTCTTCCCGCCCGTAGTCGACGACCCCCTCCACTTTGGGCGCGTGGCCGCCGCTAACGCCCTCTCCGACGTCTACGCTATGGGGGGCGTCCCCTTTACGGCTATGAATATTACCTGCTTCCCCTTAAAGAGTTTGGGGGTAGAGGTCTTAGCCCAGATCTTGCGCGGCGGTTTAGAGAAAGTCTTAGAGGCCGGGGCGGTGATGGCGGGCGGCCATACGGTCCAGGATCCGGAGCCCAAATTTGGCTTGGCAGTGACCGGCCTTATCGATCCTAAGCGTCTAGTGCGCAAAGACGGGGCCAAGGCGGGCGACCTCTTAGTCTTAACTAAACCTTTGGGGACGGGGGTCTTAAATACGGCCCATAAGTTCCAGGACTTAAAGGCTGAGGAGTTAGAGGAGCTCTTAGGCTCTATGGAGACCCTCAATAAGGAGGCCTCCCAAATTATGGTCCAGCTGGGGGTAGAGGGGGCTACCGATATTACCGGCTACGGCCTTTTAGGCCACGCCTTAGAGATGGCCCAGCGCTCTGGGACTCGCTTCACCTTCCAAGCTAGCGCCCTGCCTTGGCTGAGCGGCGCGCGGGAGGCTTACCGCAAGGGGTATATTTCGGGAGGCTCTAAGGCCAACTTAGACTTCGTCCACCCCCAGGTGGAGGTAGCGCCTGGGGTGAGCGAGGAGGATATAGGCTTAATGGCCGACGCCCAGACCTCAGGCGGCCTCTTAATAGCTATCGACCCCCAGAAAGCGGAGCAACTGCTGGAGCTCTTACCTAAGCTCTATAGCGCTCCGGCCCTCATCGGTCGGGTCGAAGCTCATGCTGAGGGAGAAACCCATTTAAAAGTAGAGCCTTAGAGGGGTTTAGATTGTCATCTCAAGAATGGGGGTGAAACTAAAATAGAGTAGCTTAGAGTCAGGGGAGTTATTGAGTATGGCCTTATACGAATTCCGCGGTAGAGAGCGCGTTTGGCAGTACTATACCCAAAAACAGTGGCCCTTCCTCATTAAGAGCGCCCAGGCGGGTTCGATGGAGGTTCGAGCCGATCTGCGCTGGTTCCAGGAGCTCTTCCGCAGCGACCCTAAGTTCCAAGAGGAGATCTTTGGTAAGACTTACCCCCAGGTAGCTAAGCGGCTCCTGCCCTACATCGTCTTGAGCCGCCTCTTCCTCTTTTTGGCTCTAGTAGTCAGTACCTGGGCCGCCTGGGAGTACGCGCCCCAACTCCTAGGCCAGAGGGAGGCTAGCTTTATCGCTATTCCTCTCGTGTGGATGGTAGAGATTATTATCTTTAGTCGTCACATTAACGCCAGCTGCCAAGAGCCCAAATCCCCCCAGCTCCTCTTTACCTACCTCCTCTTCTTCTTATTGGTAGCCTTCTTAGGCAGTAATTACCTGGAGATAGTAGTGGCCGTTGGTCTCTACTTTTTGGCTATGATCTTTGTCAATGGCGAGTACTGGTCGTTGCGCCAGCGGGTCATTAAGCTCTTAGCTAGCGATTACGAATTCTTCCGCCAGGTCTCGGGCCGCCCCTTAGAGAGTAACGAGCGCCCGCCCGTCTGCTTCTTGCAATATACGGGGGACGAGAAGAAGCCCTTTGAGTGGGGCGCTAACCCCGAGCCCGCCCTCTCGCCCAATATTACGGAGGTCCTCAATACGATTATCTTGGGCTGGCGGCGCGACGTCTGCCTCTCCAAGATGAGCGGCTTTTTGTTGCTCTTTTTGATCGTCTTCTTCTCTTTCTACCCTCAGCCTGACCATAAGCTCAATTGGGGCCTCTTGGTCGGGGGTTGCGCGGTTCTGCTCTTGGTTGGCACTTACGTCTGCCCCTCCTGGTACTATATCCAATTCCGCAACGCCAAAGATTTGGAGCGCCGCCGCACGCGGGAGGTGGTCCCGGAATTTAATATCCAGGCCCAGTGGCTCTTTACGCGCTTATTGATCCTCTTCTTCTGGATGGCCCTCTTGGCCCTCTTGGCCGAGTGGTCGGTAGGCCATTTCCCGGACCTACCCAAGTGGTGAGTTAGAGCGGAGGAGGCTTGCTTTTAGGGGCGGGCGGTGGTAGAATGATCGCCGTGCGATTCGCCTCCCAGAGGGAGGGGGACGCCTGGTAAGTCCCTTAAAGATTGAAGCTAGGGGACGCTTCCTGCCCGACTCTTTACCCATAGAGTTTGGGCCTGAAAGGCCAAAGGAAGGAGGTTTGCGCTGTGCGCAAATACGAAATCACTTACATCCTCACTCCCGATTTGAGTGAGGAAGCTGTGCCCGCTAAGGTGGAGCAGTATCAGAACCAGATCATCGAGCACGGTGGTCAGGTAGCCAACGTCAACAATTGGGGTAAGCGTCGCTTCGCTTACGAAGTCAATGGCAAGGCCGAAGGTTACTTCGTGACCATGCGCTTTGAGTCGGAGAGCGCGGTAGCCGACGAGCTCAAGCGCGTCATGAAGAATAGCGACGACGTGCTGCGCAGTTTGGTAGTGCGCGCCTAGAAGGCGTCGCGGTAGGGAATTGTACCTGAGACGCTAGTGAGAGAGGCTAAGAGAGATGGCGGTAGCAAATAGAGTGATCCTGATCGGTCGGTTAGTTCGCGATCCGGAGACTAAGACGACTACTACTGGCAAGCAGATGACCCGCTTTACTTTGGCGGTCGATCGTCGTTCCAAGTCCAGTACCCAGAGCGCCGACTTCATTCCCATCGTCACTTGGGACTCTCTGGCCGACATCTGCGCCAAGTATCTGACTAAAGGTCGCCAAGTTGCGGTCGAGGGTCGTCTGCAGTATACTTCGGTCGCTCAGCCCGACGGTTCCAAGCGCACCTTCTTCGACGTAGTCGCCGACGATATGCGCATGTTGGGCAGCCGCGCCGAGGCTCAGAGCGAAGCTGCAGCGGGCGGATATGGCCGCGCCCAGAGCGATTATCAAGCCGCTCCTACCCCCGATCCTCTGGATGAGGATTACGGCGGGGAGTTTGGCGATAGCGATATGGAAGTTCCCTTCTAAGTCCATTCTTCTTTAGCTCGGGAACTAGGAAATTGAGGTTCCTGAGGTTGTTCTAAATTTGGAGGTTTAGCTATGGCTCGTGGTGAGCGTCGAGGCCGTCGGCCTCGCAGAAAGGTCTGTCATTTCTGCGCCAACAAGATCGAAAGTATCGACTACAAGGAAGTAGCCACCCTGCGTAAGTATACCAGCGAGCGCGGCAAGATTCTGCCCCGCCGTATTTCCGGTACTTGCGCCCGTCACCAGGGTATGGTGACCGCGGCCGTCAAGAGAGCTCGTTACATCGCCCTCTTGCCTTACACCGTATAATTAGCAGCCCTTAAAGCGGGCGCCGCGAGGCCCCTCTCCGCAGTAGCCCTGCGCTGGCTCCTGGGGGAGGGGCTTCTCCTTTTCCAGTTTTTTTATCCCTAGGCTAGGGGGTTATAGCCCTCCATTCCAGGGGTTCCTAACCCCCCGAGCGAATCCCTTACACCGAGCATTTCCCCCAGAAAGGATGGAAAAAGATGCAAGTTATCCTTTTAAAAGATGTACCCAAAGTAGGTAAGAAGGGCGATCTCTGCCAGGTCTCCGACGGTTACGGGCGTAACTTCCTGATCGCCCGCGGTTTTGCGGAAATCGCCTCTGAGGGGCGTCTGCGGGCGGTAGCTAAGGAGCAGGCCGAGCACCAGGCCCAGTTGCAGCGGGAGAAAGAGGCCGCCCAGGCTCAGGCCCAGCGTTTAGAAGCCAAGCCCTTAGTCTTGGCCGTCAAGTGCGGCGACCAGGATAAGCTCTTCGGCTCCGTCACCTCCCAAGATTTGGCCAGCGCTCTGCAGAGCCAATTCCAAGAGACGGTCGACAAGAAGAATATCAAGTTAGACGAGCCTATCCGCAAGTTGGGCCAGTATAAGGTCCAAGTGCGCCTCCACCCCCAGGTGAAAGCTACGCTCAACGTTCAGGTAGAGCGCTCCTAAAGTCTAATGACTCTCACCTTCGATGAAAATCGGGCCCTGCTCGTGCCCCTCCACGACGAGGCGGCGGAGCGGGCCTGCTTGGGGGGCTGCCTGCTCAATAAAGAGGGGGACGCCAATACTTTCGATATCGTCTCCGAGATTATTAGCGGTCCGGAAGACTTCTATAAGAAGGCCCACCAAGAGATCTACGCGGCCATGGTGCGCTTGGCGGAGACTAATAGCGGCATCGACCTTTTGACGGTAGCCAATTACCTGCGCATCCACCAGAAATTGGAATTTTGCGGGGGCGGCGAGTACTTAGAACTCTTAGTGGAGACCGTACCCAGCTCGGCCAATATCCGCACCTACGCCCGCTTAGTAGCCGACAACGCGGTAGCCCGCCGCCTGCAGAGCGCGGGGGTAGCTATCGACCGCCTGGCCGCCGACGAGAGTATCGAACTCTCCGAGCGCTTAGATCGCGCGGAAGAGCTCATCTTTGGGGTAGGTTCCAGCCGCACCCGGGGGGAGTTAGAGCCCATCTCCGAGGCCATCGGCGAGGCCTTTAAGGAGATCTGCCTGCGTCGGGAAGGGGGCGCGGTAGCGACCGGAGTCTTGTCGGGCTTTACGGAGTTAGACGAACTGACTACCGGCTTCCAGCCCTCCAACCTCATTATCGTAGGCGCCCGCCCCTCTATGGGTAAGACGGCTTTCGCCCTCTCCATTGCGGTCAACGTGGCCCTGCGCGAAGAGCGCCCCGGAGTAGTGGCCATCTTCTCCTTAGAGATGTCCCGCGAGGACCTCTGCTTGCGCATGATCTCCTCCCTAGCTAGCGTCAATAGCCACAGCGTGCGCTCTGGCCAGGTCAAAAAAGAGGAGTGGAATAACCTCACCCAGGCGGTGGCCGAATTGAGTTCCGCCCCCATCTTTATTGACGATCAGGGCGGGGCCACGGTCTTAGAGATTAAGGCCAAGTTGCGGCGCATGAAGAAGCGCTACGGCTTAGATCTAGTCATTATCGACTACTTACAGCTTTTGCGCGGCAGTTGGCGGGCCGAGAATAGGGTCAACGAGATCTCCGAAATCTCGCGCCAGCTCAAGACCCTCTCTAAAGAGTTGCACGTGCCCATTATCGCCCTCTCCCAAGTCTCGCGCAATGTGGAGAACCGCCAAGATAAGCGGCCCATCCTGGCCGACCTGCGCGAATCGGGGGCTATCGAACAGGACGCCGACTTAGTGATGTTCCTCTACCGCGACGAGTACTACAATAAACAGAACGCGGCCCTAGATATTCCGGGCGGCAACGCCGATCTAGCCGAGGTCATCGTAGCTAAACACCGCAACGGCCCTACGGGGACCATCAAGTTGCGCTTTGCTAAGAAGTTTGGCGGTTTCTATAACCCGGGTACTAAGCGCCACGTCATGACGGCTATGGAGTCTATCCTCCCCGCTAGGCGCCGCTAAGTCTCTCTCAGAAGGGGAGGAGCGGGCCTAGGAGGGGCTAGCTAGGGGGAGATAATATGGTTAGCCTGGGCGAGGTAAGTGGCGATACGCTGCATATTGGAGACTTCGCCCACTAACTCTTGGGGGTCTAAGCCATAATACTCTAAGCAGCTCTGGCAGAGGAGGACCTCCACCCCGCTATCGCATAAAAATTGCAAGGAGAGGGCGCTTTCGCTGCCCTTAATGGCTAACTTTACCCCCTCCGTATATAAGATCACCCGCTCTAACTCTTGGGCCTGCCCCTCCAGATTGTGGAGGAACTTTAAGAGCATACTCTCGCCAAAGGCGCGGTCTTCAGGTTCTACCTGGCCCAAAGTCTTTTTAGTTAAGAGTAAGAGACTATTCATCTTTTAGCGCTCCTTCTTTATCTTCAGTTTGGCCCTGGGGGGAGGCCTCCTCAGCGGGGTCGGGCGCGGGGAGGAGGGTCAAATTTAAGCGCTCTTCGATCTCAAAGAGGCGGGGCCAGGGGAGGACGATCTCTAAGTCCATCTGGGCGAAGGTTAAGTTTTGGCCTACGCTAGGGGCGTAGTAAGTGCGCCCCTCCAACTTTTGCCGCCACAACTCTTGGGCCCAGGGGATAGCTAAGGCTCGGGCCTCGAGACCAGCCGGGCCGTCCTTATTGAGGAGGGGGTCGTCCTCTAAGCTGAGATCCTTATATTGGCCGTTTAACTTTTGGCGAATGACAGCCTGGTAGGCGTAGTCGTCTACTAAGCGGGCCATAGTGAAGGCCTGTTGGGTCTTTTCGCTCTCTAAGCGGCGGTAAAAGTCCCAGTTGTTTCCCTTGACTCGGGCGATCTGTTGCACGCAGGCTTGGGCGATGGCCGTGCCTAAGGCGTTAGAGGGGGTATTCCAGGCCGAGTAGCAGGCCAGCTCCCAGAGGGGGAAATTGTCCATAATGGTCTGGGCGAAGAGGGGCTCGGCCCGGTTGACTAAGTGTAAGTCGGCAAAACCGTAGGGGCGGGGCCGGGCGGAGGCAAACTTTTGGGCCACCCGCTCTACCATAGCCTGGGCCTCGCTTTGGACTTCTAGATCGCCCTCTAACTTGGGGGCGGCGAAGGGCTTGGCGCTGGGGGTCTGCACGAAGAGGACCGTGCCCGTGCCCTCGCTCTCCCGGGCCCCGCTCAACTCTAAGTGGAGCTCTACCGTCTGGGTCAAGGTGAAGGTCTCCATAGGGGGGATCTCCTCTAAGGCCAGGGGGTCGGAGTAGTCAAATTCGATATTAGGGGCGTAATTATAATATCTAGCCAACCAGCCCGCGCACATATTGCAGCCTAACTCGTCGGCCCCGCACATTAAGGAGACGCGCTGGGCGATCCCTAAACTCTCGATGCGCTCTTGCAGCTGGGCCAACTCCTCTAAGTGGATGCCGCGGGGGGCGGAGTCGTCTTGGCCTAAGACTAAGCGGCTGATACTCCCCTGGGCGGTGAGCTCTAAGAGGCGCTCTAAGACGGCTAGATTGCGCTGGCGCACCCCTAAATACTCTTGGAAGATGGCCGGGGGGACTTTAGCGGGGGGAGGGGCCCCCACTTGGCTGGCCCAGTTGCGCAAGGCGGCCTCATAAGGGGCTTGGGCGGCGGAAGTGCGCAAAGAGAGGCGCGGCAAGGTGGCTAAGACCTCTACCTCCCGCCCCTTTTGGGCTAATTCTTCTAAGACTTGGACCTGCTCTAAGGCCTCCTCTAAGCTCAAAGCGGAGGTGCGGGAGGCCAGTAAGCCCCCATAAACTAACATGTCGCTAGCGATAATAGCCGGCCCGGGGGCGCTCTCTTTTAAGAGCCAGGCCGCTAACTTTTTCGTCTGCCCCGGGGTGCGGGCTTGGCCCAGATAGGCTCGGGGCGGGACTAAGAGTTGTCCTCCGCCGATGCGCGCCAACTGCTGGGGGAAGAGCCAGTTGCAGGGGCGATCGTCTAAGGGTACGTAGAGGGCCTGGGGGGGCGGGAGGGGCGCGGGCTCCACTTGGGGGGGCGGAGTAGTCAGGGAGGGATTTTGGGCCCAGCTACTGCCGGGGACTAAGCTTAAAGCTAAGGTCAAAGTTACCACGAGGAGCCAAGGTGCAAACTTAGCCAATTTTCTGCCTCCTGCCGATTAGACGCCCATTTAAGGTTCTGAGTCTTCCCCCACTTAGGCGGGGGCCGGGCGATCCCTGCGCTCACTTAAAGGGCTAATTTAGGGCCCGGCCAGGCGGGAATTGGCCGGGAGAGTTAATAAATAGGGAGCGTTAAAAATGGGAGTTTGGACGCACAGATGGGGGAGTTTGAGCCTACCCCGCTCCGGTTTTGTGGGGGCGGCTTTAGTCTTATCCCCCTTGGCCTTTATCTTTTTGGTCTCCGACCTCAGCTAAGGGGTTCTGCCCGCTTGGCGTTTAGCTTGCGCCTGGGGCTCCCTGCTCTTAACGGTGGCCATGCTCCTAGTCTGGAAGCGCTCCCCGCGCTGGGGGCAGGCTCTGGCCCTCTTAGACGCCCTGGCCGGGGTGGGTGCGGCCGGGCCGCCCCTTTGGAGTAATCCTCTAGTAGCTTTGACCGTGGCCATCGGGAGCAGCCTTTTAGGTTATGCCATCTGGGAGGGGCGCGAGGAGGACTTGGGGCGGCCCGCGGAGGGGATAGAGGGCGACTTGAGCTTAGCCCGCGGGGGAGGCGGAGGCTTGGGGGCCTTAGTGGCCGTCACCTGGCTCTTAGACGGTTTGGCTCTGCCCTTAGCCCTCAACCTCTGTCTGGCGGGGGCCTTAGTGGCCCAGGCCCTCTTCTATCGCTGGAGCCAAAACTTTATTTCCCCCTTGCCGCGCATCGTGGTGGGAGGCGGGGCCCTAGCCCTGGTAGGCGGCCTAGTGGGGGGCGGCGATTTTGCCGTCTGCGCCTTAGTCTTAACCTTCTTCTTTGACTTCTTCTTGCTCGATAGCTACGGCCAATTGAGCTGGCGGGAAGATTTAGGGGTAGAGTTTTTCCTCAATCACCCCGGCCGGGTCGTTATCGCTACCTTCGTCATCCTCTGCGGGGTGGGCTCTATCTTGCTCTACCTGCCCTTCTCCACTAAAGAGCCCGTCGACTTTTTGGACGCCGCCTTCTCCGCGGTCAGTTCGGTCTGCGTGACGGGGCTCAGCATCTTAGATGTCGAGCGCGACTTTACCCCTTGGGGGCGCTTCTTTTTGGCCTTGCTCATGCAGCTGGGGGGCTTAGGGATGATGAGCTTATCGGCTTTAGTGATGCACGTCTTGGGGCGGCGCATGAGCCTGCGCCACGAGCGCTTGGCGGTCAGCGCGGCGGGCAGCTCCGGGATGGGCGAAGATTGGTGGACGGCCTCTTTATGTCCGTTACCGCCTTCTGTAATGTGGGCATGGCCCCTTATAGCAGTAACGTCATGGAGTTTGCCAACCAGCCGGCCATCCTCTACACCCTGGCCCTAGTGGGGATCTGTGGGGGCCTAGCTCCGGCCGCCTGTTTGGCCTTGGGGGCTAAGCTCTGGCGCGGGCGCTCTATCCCCTTAAATCACCTTTTGGCCTTAGTCCCTACCGCCATCCTCTTATTGGGGGGGATGCTCATCTTAGCTATCTCCGAGTGGAACGGCCTCTTAGCCCATCTGGCCTGGGACGATAAGTTACATAACGCCTTCTTCCTTTCGGCTGCGGCCCGCACCATAGGCTTTAACTCCCTCGATCTCTCCCAATTTAATAATTTTAGCTACGTAGTCTACATCTTTTTAATGCTCATTGGCGGCTCGCCCGGGGGTACGGCGGGGGGAATGAAGACCACTACCTGAGCTATTTTGGTTATGGTCATGTGGTGCGGCTTGTGGAGGCGCCCTCTGGCCTGGGGATACCATCAGGTGGGGGCGGCCAGCGTGCGCCAGGCGCTAACTATCAGTTTGGCCTTTATGATGATGTTGACTTTAAGCGCCGGATCCTTAGTAGCCACCCAGAGTATAGCCGCTAAGGAGCTCATCTTTGAGGCCGTCTCCGCCCTCTGTACGGTGGGTTTAAGTATGGGGGCTACCTCGCATTTGGACGAGGTGGGCAAATTGATTATTATCGCCACCATGTTCTGTGGGCGCGTGGGCCCCTTGGCCATCTTCTCCTTAGTCTGTGCCCAAAGCGACGAGGGGCAGCGGGCGGAGTATCCGGCGGAGGACCTGCCTTTAGCCTAAATTTTGGCGGAGTAGGGGGGACGCCCCGGGAGGGGCCAAAAGTTAACCCCTAGGGGGGCGGGAATTTGCCCTGAGGATGTCAAATAAGGGGAATATGAAAGTAGTGCGCATCTTCCTGTTGGCGGCCTTAGCTGCCTTCATTTTTTGGGTAGGAGGGGAAGGGGTCCAGGCCCAATTGCCGGCCCCGCGCCTTTTAATCTCCTGCTTTTTGGGCGATAGTATGACCTTAGTCGACGCTCGCACCGTGCGTCGCTTGGGAGAATTTTCCGTCGGGACCAACCCGGAGCGCATGGCCGTCTCCGCCGATAATAAGTGGATCGCCGTGGCTCAGCCCAAGACGGGTTGCATCTCTATCGTCCAAACGGGCAATATGCGCTATGGCAATAATTACACCGATCCCCAAATGGCGGAGCCGGTAGACGTCGTCTTCTCTCCCGATGGGGCCCGCCTCTACGTCTTAGAGGCTAAGACCTGCTCCCTCTTGGAGTTGCACGTCCCCACCTTCAACGTCATCCGCGCCCTGCCCTTAAATGGTTTAGGGCCCAGCTTAATGCGCATCTCCAAAAATGGGGCCAAGATGTTTATCTCCCACGAAGATACGGGCCTTCTGACGGTAATCGACCTCTTCCAGTGGCAGATCTTTAAACAGATGGGGGTGGGTCCCAAGGCGGGCGGTCTGGCCCTCTCTAAGGATAATGGGCGCTTAATCGTAGCCTTGCCCAGCGAGAGTAAGGTGGGCATCTACAAGACGACCGATCTGCGCCTCCTCTCCAAGGTTCCCGCCGGTTCCGGGGCCAGTATCGTAGGCTGTTCGGCTAAAGACGAGGTCGTAGTCATTAACTCTATCTCCAACGACGTTACCATCTTCCCCTTAGACCGCCCGGGCAAGCGTTTCCGCACCGCGGTGGGGATGGGTCCCCGCGACCTCTGCTTTGCGCCCGACGGTTCGATGTGCTATATTGCCAACTTTAATAGTAACGATCTCTCCGTCATCGATATGGCTAGCGGCCGCCAATTGGGGCGTCTGGCCGTGGGCAACGGTCCGCGGGGAGTAGTCTGGGTCTACTAGGAGAGCGTCTCTCAAAGGGGCTAGCTAATCTGGTAGGAGGAGTAATATGGCGCAACAGATCTTAATTATTGGGCTGGGGCAGTTCGGTATGGCTCTAGCCAGGACCTTATCCGATAAGGGGGTGGAGGTCTTAGCCGTAGACCGGGACATGGCCTTAGTAGAGGAGGCCGCCCTCTTTGTGACGGACGCCTTGAGTCTCAACGTCACCGACGAATTGGATATGGCCAAATTGGAGCCCGCTAAACGCGACGCCGTAGTCTGCGCCATTGGCGATAGTTCCAAGGCCGACTCTATTATCTGTACCGCTCTACTCAGCCAGATGGGGGCCCCCTTTATCGTCTCTAGGGCCCGCGACGCCGTCCACCAGCGCATCTTGAAGGCCGTGGGCGCCCACCTCATCATTAATCCCGAGCGCGAATTTGGTCAGCGCTTCGCCACTCGCCTCATTAACCGCCAGGTAGTAGTCGATACCGATCTGGGCGACGACTGCTTATTGACGGAGATTAAGGTCCTGCCGGGCATGGTAGGCAAGAACCTCATGGAGTTAGAGCTGCCTAAACAGCTGGGGGTGATGGTGGCCGGTATCCGCAGTAGCGAGAATTACGCCAAGATCAAACATCCCGATCCTACCGTGCCCTTACAAGCGGACGACCAATTAATTATCGTCTCCAATGAGCGGGCTATAGCCGAGCTCACTAAACGCTATAAGTCTTAGCCCCCTCCCTGACCCTCTATGTACGCCTCTTCCGCCTTCAATCCGACCTGCGCCCGCTCCGGCTTTACGGGGGCGGCCATCGTCCTCTCTCCCTTAGCCTTTATCTTTTTAGGGATCGATTTACACGCTTGCGGCGAGGTGGCCCTCTGGCGTTGGGGTTGCGCCCTCTTAGTCGTCCTCTGTACCCTCTGTATGGGTTGGGCCTGGCGGCGCTCTCCCGCCTGGGGGAGGTTTATCTCCTTAGTAGACGCCGGGGCCTGTATCTTTACGGCCGGGCGCGACAGTCTGAGCGACCCCTTTGTAGCTCTCACGGTCATTATGGCCGTCTCCCTTTTGCTCTACGCTATCTTCCATTATCACCCCCAAGAGCAGAGCTCCGACTCCCCCGAAGAGCGAGAAAGAGAGGCCCTGGGCGGGGCGGTGGGGGGATTAGTCGCCTTATTCGCTCTCAACTGGCTCATTGAGGGTTTCCAGAGCTCTTTAGGGATCAATCTCTGCGCTACGGGGGCCGTCCTCTGTCAGGGCTTACTCTACCCCTGGAGCCTCAAATTCCGCTCGCCCTTACCGCGCTACGCTATCTTGGCCTGTATCCTCCTCCTTTTGGGTACTATGTTCCAAGGGGAGTGGCTGGCCATTGTGGCTACGGTCTTAACTATCTTCATAGACCTCTTATTGCTCAATAGTTACGGCCAATTGGAGTTGCGCGAAGATCTGGGCTTAGAGTTCTTCCTCAAGCGCCCGGCCCGCATGGTCTTAGCCACCTTCGTCATCCTCTGTAGCGTGGGTTCGGTCTTACTCTATCTGCCCGTCTGCTTAGCTAAGGAGGCCGAATTTTTAGATATCGCCTTTTTGGCGGTCAGCGCCTCTTGCGTGACGGGGCTCAGCGTCATCGACCCCAGCTCCACCTTGACGGTGACCGGGAAGATCGTCTTAATGCTCCTCATGCAGCTGGGCGGGTTGGGTATTATGAGCTTATCGGCTCTAGCTATGCACGTCTTAGGGCAACGCATGAGTTTGCGCCACGAGCGCTTAGCGGTCTCGGCGGCCGGCAGCGAGGATACGGGGGAGCTCTTACAGACCTTAGGGCTAGTCTTGCGCTACTTAGTAGCTATCGAGGTCTTGGCGGCCATTATCTTGGCCTACTTCTTACACGATATGGGGGAGAGTTGGGATAGCGCTTTGGGCAACGGCTGCTTTATGGCCGTGGCCGCCTTCTGTAACGCCGGTATCTCCCCCTACCACGATAGCCTCTTCCGCTTCTCCAGCCACCCCGGCATCCTCTACGTCATGGGTATTGTGGGGGTCTGCGGCGGTATGGCTCCGGCGGCCTTCCTCTCGCTGCCCCTCTGGTTCTACTATAAGCGCCAGATTACGCTCTCTAGTTTAGTCACTTTGGTGCCCACGGCTATCCTCTTAATTGGGGGCATGGGCCTCTTCTTAATCTCCGAGTGGACGGGCGTCTTGGGTCACTTCTCTTTGATCGACAAGATGCATAACGCCTTCCATATGTCGGCTACTCTCCGTACGGTAGGCTTTAGCACCTTCGACTTGAGCGGGATCAACAATTTCAGTTACGTGCTCTGCCTCTTCTTGATGCTCATCGGAGGTTCGCCCGGCGGTACGGCGGGAGGTATCAAGACGGCTAGCCTCTCTATCCTATTTCTCGTCTTCTGGGCCGATCTGCGCCAGCGTCCGGCGGTCGTCTATAGGCGGCGGCTCATCCCCGATCTCACCATTAGGCGCACCATCACTATCGTACTCTCCTTTATCTTAGCCCTCATCCTCAGCGTGGGCGCCCTCTTAGCTACCCAAGATATCGCCGTCAAGCCCCTCATCTTCGAGGCCGTCTCCGCTTTGGGGACGGTAGGCTTGAGCATGGGGGTCACTAACCAGCTCGACGAGTTGGGCAAGATCATTATTATTCTCACTATGTTCTGCGGGCGCGTGGGCCCCCTGACCATCCTCTCTCTTATGAGCGTAGAGAGTACGGGCGGCAACACGGTGCGCTATCCCGAAGAGAAGATCTCTCTCACCTAAGGGGCGAAGAGAGCTGACGAGGTCTCCTGTGAAGTTAGCAAAACCTATAAAATTGAGCGTCTGGTTCTTTATCCTCTTCCAAGTGGTAGTCGCTTACTGCTGCGTGTGGATCTTTATGCGCATGATCCCCGCTATCGACAGTATCGTCCACGGCAACGAGCTCTCCATTAAAGCGGCGGTCAATATGACCTCCATCTTAGCCAAAAAAGAGGAGCGCGCCCCCCGCCGCGAGCGGGCCATTAAGCGCTTTGAGCATTTCTTGCGCCTAGCGGAGAGTTCTATCTCCGAAGAGGGGGAGCGCGAGCAGATCCGCCTCATTCGCAACCATTACCAAGGGGCCTTCGCCGGGGATCGGGGCAGCTACTTAGTGACCTTGGCCGCTATCTCCAAGATGGCCGACCTCAATATTAAGGCTATGCACGAGTCCGACCTCAAGGCCCAGCGCATGAGCCGAGCCGGGGCCTGGGGGATCGTCTTAGTGGCCGCCCTCAACTTTATAGCCGGCCTCTTCTTTATGCATAGCCTCAGCCACAATTTACTGACCCCTCTCGAAGATCTGGGGCAGACTATTCTGGACTTCAAAAAGGGGAATTCTCTGCGCCGTTGCGTAGTGGGAGAGCGCTCGGGCTACTTGGAGAAGATGATGCGCGACTTAAACGACGTCCTAGACGGCAATACCCACTGAGGCGGGCGCCCTCTAGCCGGGGGCCGGAGCTAGAAGGTAAGTTAATTGTTCCATTTAGATAGATATACGGTCCTCGATTTAGAGACCCCCAATCGCCGCGGGGATTCGCTCTGCCAAATCGCCTGGCTCCAAGTGGAGGAGGGGCGGGTAGTAGAGGAGCGGGTCAGCTTAGTCGATCCCCAGGCCCCCTTTGAAGAGTTCTGTATCGCCGTCCACGGC
The DNA here is from genome assembly GCA_944322965.1 of Vulcanimicrobiota bacterium. Taxonomy (GTDB): domain Bacteria; phylum Vulcanimicrobiota; class Xenobia; order Xenobiales; family Xenobiaceae; genus Bruticola. Next base: position 264,834 of record CALUQR010000003.1, on the reverse strand, counting down.
CTCACCCCCCAAGATGTGGCCGGTCAACCCACCTTAGCCCAGCTTTGGCCCAGCTTAGAGTCCCTCTTCCGAGGTCAGATCGTAGTAGGCCACAATGTGACCTTCGATTTAGCCGTCTTGATTCGCAGCTTGGCCCTTTTGGGGATCGCTTTAGGGCCCATCCCCTACCTCTGTACCTACCGCTTAGCGAAGCGCCTCTTGCCCCACTGGCCCCGCTCTAAAGACGATCCCCAAGGGGGTTACGGTCTCAAAGCCTTATGTAAAAAGTACGGGATCGCCATGCGCCGCCACCACGACGCCCTCTCCGACGTCTGGGCCTGTCAGGAACTCTTACAGGCCCTCTTAAAGGAGGGCGAGTTAGTGCGCGACGACTTGCACCAGATGCGCTCTCCCCAGGGGAAGGGGGGAGAGGGTCTGCCCCCGCTCTACGCCCTGGGCGATCCCCAAGCTAGTTATTGCTTGAGCGGGAAATTTGCTTGGGGCAAGAAAGGGAGGGTGGCCGATCTCATCCGAGCTACAGGCGGAGTAGTGCGCCCCCAGGTGAGTTCGGAAATAGATTACTTAGTCTGCGGCCAGTCGGCGGCCGGGCGCGCCCCTAGCGCCAAAGTGAAGCGAGCCCAAGCTTTGGCGGCGGCCGGTTACCCTTTGCAGATTATCTCCGAGGGCGAGCTTTTAGAGGTTCTAGCCCCCCTCCACTCTTAGAAAGTTGAACCCTTAAGCGTTGAGTTTTATCAATCTAGCCAAGACCTTGGGCCGCGTGCTCAAGTATTTAACCCCCTACTGGAAGGTGGTCCTCTTAGCCCTCTGCTTTACCCTCTTGGCTACCGCCACCCGCCTCTGTCAGGCTAAATTCGTGGGCTGGATTATGGAGCTCATGTCTAAGGGCAGTCCCGCTATCGCCCAGGCCCTGGAGGTCTCCCAAAGCGAGCGCCACCAGGAGCGAGCCCAAGAGTTGGGGGTAGTCGAGCCCCAGGCGGGGGCGGAGGCGGCCCCCCAGGGCGGACCCCAATTGGAGGGGGGCGAACTCATCTTCCGCCAGCTCTTCAGCTACGAAGGGGGGCGCTCGCCCTTCCTCCTCTTAAATTACGTCTGTATCCTCTTTTTGAGCGTCATGGCCATTATGGGGGTCTGTACCTACTTCCAAAAGTATCTGACCGACCAGTGCGGCCAGTTGGCCATCCGCGACTTCCGCAACCACGTCTTTAGCTCTCTGCAGCGCCTGCCCGTGCCCTTCTTCGACCGCATGCGCTCCGGCGAAGTCCTCTCCCGCTCTACGACCGACGTCATCACCGCTTCCGGCGTCTTCAGCCTGCTCTCAGAGTTTACTAAGAACTTCTTGATGGTGGTGGGCTGCTTTGTGTGGATGTTCTGGCGCGACTGGCAGATGACCTTAGTAGTCTTAGTCTTGAGCCCCCTCATCGCCATCGCCATCAGCAATTTCGGCTCCCGCATCGGCCAAAAGACGAGTAAACTCCAGGCCCGCTTAGCCGACCTCTCCGCCTTGCAATTTGAGAACGTCTCCGCCATTAAGGTGGTTAAGACTAATAACCGCGAAGATTATGAAGTAGAGCGCTTCCGCCAACGCAACGAAGATAATTACGCGGCCCAGATGAAGGTGGTCCAAGTCCAATCGATGCAATCCCCGGTGGTGGAATTTTTGGGGATCGTGGGCATCGTCATTATCGTCTGGTTCGGGGCTACGCGCATCTTACAAGGTCAGGTCAGCTTCTCCCAAATGACGGAGTATTGGGCGCTGATGGCTATGACTAGTCACCCCTTACAAGTTATCGCCACCTTCTATGGCAGCTGCCAAAACTCGGCGGCGGCCGCGGTGCGCTCCTTCGCCATTATTGACGCTCAGCCCGAAACTTCCGCCCCCTCGGCCCAAGCTTTGCCCCCCGTGAAAGGCGATATCGAATTCCAACATATCTCCTTTGCCTACGAAGCGGATAAGCCCGTCTTAGAGGACGTCAACTTGCACGTGCGGGCCGGGGAGCTGGTGGCCATTGTGGGGACCAACGGCTCGGGCAAATCGACCTTAGTCAATATGTTAGAGCGCTTCTATATCCCCGATAGCGGGCGGATTACTATCGACGGCCACGACATCGCCCAGGTGACTTTAGAGTCCCTGCGCTCCCAGGTGGGGATCGTCTTCCAAGAGTCGGTCCTCTTCCGAGATACGATCTATGAGAATGTGCGCTACGGCAACCCCCAGGCTACGGACGAGGAGATCCGCCAGGCCCTGACTATGGCCGGAGCGGACGAATTTATCGCCCACTTCCCCCAAGGGGTAGAGACTAATGTGGGCGAGCGCGGCTCCGCCCTCTCGGGAGGCCAGCGCCAGCGCATCGCCATCGCCCGAGCCTTAGTCCACCATCCGGCCATCCTCATCTTAGACGAGTACACCTCCGGCCTAGACGCCGAGGCCGAGAGCAATTTGACGGAGGTTATCAATAACTCCCTGCGCGGGCGCACCTGCTTAGTGATAGCCCACCGCCTGGCTACCATTAGGCACGCCGACCGCATCGTGGTGATGAATAACGGCCGGGTGGCGGAGATGGGGACCCACGCCCAACTCATGGAGATCCCGGAAGGTTTATATCGCAAGATCTACGAGGCCCAAGAGCTTTAAGCTAGGGCGATAAAGCGGTCGAGGGCCCTAAACTCTAGGGCCTGGGCTAAGTCGCCTAGCTCGATGCGGCTGCGCTGGGCCAGATCGGCTATGGTGCGGGCGGTGCGCAGTAAGCGATCTTTGACCCGCCCCGATAAGCCTTGGCGCTGGCCGAAGTGGCTCAAATAGCGGCGGCTCTCCTGGTCTAGGGGGCAGTAGCGCCTGGTCTGGGGCGGGCTCATAAAGGCGTTGCGCACCCCGCGCTCCCGCTGGATGGCTAGAGCCTTAGCTACGCGCTGGGCCACGGCGGCCGAACTCTCCCCGCGCCCTTCCTCTAAGAGCTCCTCTAGGGGCGGGCGGGCCACGTGCAATTGGAGGTCGATGCGGTCTAAGAGGGGGCCGGAGAGGCGGTTAAAGTAGCGCAGGCGCTGGCTGGGCCGACATTGACACTCGCGCTGGCCGTCGCCCCAATAGCCGCAAGGGCAAGGGTTCATAGCCGCTATTAAGGTGAAGCGGCAGGGGTAGCGCACGTGGAGTTGGGCCCGGGCGATCTCCACCTCTCCCCGCTCCAAGGGGGCCCGCAAGGCCTCTAAACAGTCCCGCCTAAATTCGGGGAACTCGTCCATAAAGAGCACCCCCCGATGGGCCAAGGTGACCTCTCCGGGCTCAAAACTGCCCACTAAGCCCGCTAAAGAGATATTGCTAGTCGGGGTGCGGAAGGGGGGCTGGAGGAGCAACTCTCCGGGCCCGCGCCTTTTAGCGGTATGGATGGCCGTAACCTCTAAAGCTTCTGCGGCGGGGAGCGGGGGCATAATCCCCGGTAAACACTTAGCTAACATAGTCTTGCCCGAGCCCGGGGAACCCAACATCAACATGTGGTGGCCGCCCGCGGCACAGATCTCTAAACCCCGGCGGGCGGCCAACTGCCCTTTGACCCAGGCCAGATCTTCTGAGAGCTGGGGCGCAGCGGGGGCGGGTTCTAGCCCTAAGGGTTTAGGGGGTAGATTGAGGGCTGGGGGGAATTCGGATCCCCCTAAGAGGGCTATCCCTTGGGCCAAAGTATCTAGGGGGTAGAGTTCTAAGCCCTCTATTAAGCGGGCTTCGGCCCAATTCTCCCGGGGCAGTAAGATCTTAGTAATCCCCAGCCCTTTGGCGGCCAGTAGGGAGAGGATCACCCCCCGCACCGGGCGCAGGCCCCCGTCCATAGCTAACTCTCCCAAAGCTAGCCAGCCTTCTAGATGGGAGGGTTGCAACTGGCCCTGTTGGTGGGCGGCTAAGATGGCTAAGGCCATAGCTAAATCGAAGCGGGGGCCCGTCTTGCGCAGGTCGGCGGGGGCCAAATTGACGCGCACTTTAGCTAAGGGCAGTTGGAAACCGGAATTGTGGCAGGCGGCCCAGACGCGCTCCACCGCTTCGTGGACGGCGGCGTCGGGGAGTCCCACCACGACGCAGCGGGGCAATCCCGGGGCGATATCGACTTCACAAGAGACTAAATGGGCCTGGACCCCCACTAAGGCGGCGGCGTAGAGTCTAGCAAACATCTTCCCCCCTCTAAAACGGCTCTCTTAGGAGCTCTCTTAAGCCCTCTCAGCATACCATAAAGGCCTAATAAAGAAAAGGAGGGGAGGAGGCGCGGGGGGAGGGGCAAGGATTTTTCTAGTAGGTTACTAATCTCTGACTTTTAGAGACTAGTACTTTTTAAGAGAGTGGAGAGGGAGAGATGCTTGGCGGTTGCATGGTGGGGGTAGGGCGCTTCTTATTGGGGATCGTCTATTGGCTGATAGTCAGCCCCTTAGCTTGGCTCTCCCGCTGGGGGGAGGACCCCTTGGCCTTGCGCCCCTCTACGGCGGGGGGCTGGGCGGCCTTTACTACTAGCATGGCGGAGTCTAAATTCTAATGCGCGTCTTAGGTATCTCGTGCTTCACCCATCAAGCGGCGGCGGCTTTAATAGTCGACGGTCAGGTCGCGGCGGCGGCCACTGAGGAGCGCTTTACGCGCCAGCGGGGGGACCGCCAATTCCCCGCCCAAGCCATCAACTACTGTATGGAGGCCTCCTTTACCCAGGCTAAGGACTTAGATTTAGTGGTCTTCTTCCAAAAGCCGGGCCTCCTCTGGAAGCGGGAGTGGCGCGCCATCTTAGGGGGCTGGCCCCGCTCGAGCGCCTTCTTTAAAGACGCCGCTTTAAGTCAGTTTTGCGATTATGGGCGTTTAGCTAAGTTAGTAGAGCGCCAGGTGGGGCTCAAAAAGGATAAGTTAGTCTTCTGTAACCAAGCGCTGGCCTTAGCCTCTAGCGTCTACTACCCCTCCGCCTTCCCCAAGGCCGCCCTCTTGGTGGCCGATAGCGGGGGCGACTGGGCCAGCGGGGCCCGCGGTTCGGCTTGGGGTACGGAACTGACCTTAGATGAAGAGTTCCCCAGCCCCCACTCTCTGGGCTTACTCTACGCGGCCTTCGCCTCCTTTATGGGTTACGACCCCCTCCAGGGGCGGGGCCAGGTCATGGATTTAGCGGCCTACGGTCAGCCCCAGTACTTAGAGAAGATCTTAAAGAACTTACTGACCTTAAATGAGGATGGCTCTTTCAAATTACACTTAGAGTACTTTAATTACCTAGCGCCCGCGGGGGTCCCCTATACTGATAAATTTACCTCCCTCTTTGGCGCCCCGCGCCCGCCCCAAGAGGCCCAGCGTTTAGACGGCCATTGGGCCAATCTGGCCGCCTCCGTCCAGGCCGCTTTAGAGGAGGTCTTACTCTGCCAGGCTCGGGGGCTGCAGCGCAAGTATGGGCATACTTGCCTCTGTTTAGCGGGCGATTTGGCCCTCAATAGCGCGGCGATGGGCCGCCTCTACCGGGAGGCGGGCTTTGAGAATTTGGCCCTCCAATGGACCTCTAGCGGAGAGGCGGGGGCTTTAGGGGCCGCCCTGTGGGGTTATTTCTCCCTTTTAGGCGGTACGAAGCGGGTGCGCTTGCTCTCCCCCTACTTGGGTTCTGAGCAAGACGACTTTGCCGCGGGCGAGTATTTGCGCTCCCAAAATTGTAAGTTCCGCGAATTCTCCGATATGAATGGCGTCTACCAGGAGGCCGTAGCCCGCTTACAGTACGGTCAGAGTATCGCCTGGGTCAAGGGGCGCACGGAGTTCGGTCCGCACGCTTTGGGGGCCCGCTCTATCTTAGTCGATCCTCGCCGCCCTTATAGCGCCCAGATGGTCGATAGCCAGTTGCGGGGGCGCGATCCCTTCCGCCCGTTGGGGGTCTCCATTATGAACGAGGCCCTAGAGGATTACTTTGAAGCCCCCAACTCCCAGTATCTCGACCCCTTGCGCTTTAGATCTTTGGCCCTCTCTATCTATGAGGACCGCCAAGAGTTGGTCCCTTCGGCCTTCAATAACCAGGCCCAGAGCGCGGTCCAGGCCGTCTACGCCCAGGAGAGCCCTTACTTCTACGAGTTATTGAGCCACTTCTACCAGGCTACGGGGGTCCCCTTACTCCTCAATAGCTCCTTCCGCCTGCCCGGCGAGCCCTTAGTCGATACCCCGGCCCAGGCCTTGGAGGCCTTCACCCGCTCCGACGTCGACGCCCTCTTTATCGGGAAATTGATGGTCAGTAGGCGTCCTGCCACCGAAGAGCGCCACTTCCAAGGGGTCGATCTCAAAACTTGGACCCTCAAAGCCAGCCCTTCTAGCGGCCAAAATGCCCAAGGTCGGGCGGCGGCGGCCCGGGAGATCGTCTACCATCGCGAAGACCGGCGGCCCTGGAGCGATCAGTTGGGGGCGGTAGGCCAGGTCTTAAAGTACGTAGCCCTCTTCCTCTTAATTTGGGGGATAGCGGAGTTGGCCGCCTACTTGACTACCACTAACGTGCCCTACCAGTTGCGGGGTATCTACCGCTCTACCGAGAAGGGGGTGCGCCTCACTCCCAAGTGGTCGGGCCGCGTGCGGGGGGCGGAGTTTAGCCAAGATATCCATTTAGATGGCGACGGTTGGCGGCAGCCGCCCGCCTTGCGTCCGGTCGACTCCTTTGGCAGTTCCGAGGTGCGCCAGCTCTCCTGGGCGGCCAATATTGAGTCGGACGCCGTCTCTTCCCGCCGGCCCGGGGTCGGTCAGACCATCTTAGCTTTGGGCGACTCCTTCACCTTCGGGGCTTGGCAGCCTATGGAGGATACCTGGCTCAACCAGATCCAGCGCATCTCCGGGGCCAAGGTCCTCAATTACGCCCTGCCCCAGGCCGGGACCGACTTTGAGGTAGATCTCTACCGCCAGTTGACCCCTACTCAGCGCCAGGCGGAGGTAGTCCTCTTAGGCTTCTATACGGGCAACGACTATTATGAGAATATGGTCACCCGGGAGGGCTTTACGGTGGCCGACGGCTTATTGCGCTTGACCCCCAAGGCCCAGGCCCGCTGGGGTAAGTACGATTGCTTAGCCGTCAAAAATGCCGCCCAGCTGCCCTCTAGCGATCGCCTCTCCTTCTTCCAGATCTTGGCCGGGCGCAGTTACCTTTACGCCTGGCTCAGTAATCTCAGTTGGGGTTCGAAAGCCCTCTCGCCCAGCGCTCCCCAGGCCTGGTATTTGAATAAGTACTCTGCGGAGATGCGCCAAGGGGTAGATAATACTTTGGCCGCCCTCAACCAACTCAACGAGCTCTGTGGGGAGCGGGGCAGCGCCTTAGTGGTGGTGCTCATCCCCTCCGCCTACGAAGTCTCCGACGGCTTGTGGCAGGAGTGGTTAGAGGACTCGGATCTTAACGCCGATCTCTTCGATCGCGCCAAGCCCCGCCAGATCTTAATCGACTGGGCCGAGACGAAAGGGGTCTATATCGTCGACCTTTGGCCTAGCTTAGTCAACCGTCCGGCCATGTACTACCGCAATGATCCTAACTTTAACGCTTTGGGCCACTTCCAGACGGGCGAGGTCGTCAGCCAGTACTTAGACCGCTCCGGGGTCTTCGACGTCAATATGATCGATACGTTTAATATTGAGGGCGGCGGCCCCGATATGATGCCCTTAGAGGAGGGCGCTACGGGGGGCGACTTTGAGGCTGAAGGCTCGACTGAGTTCTAGCTTCTAGAGCCTGCGCAAGGCAGGTTTGGGCCGGGCGGGGAAGTCCCGGGCGAGGGAGTCTCCCTTAAGGGGGGAGGTCTCTAGCCCTTAGCCTACGTAGGCTACCCCTAAGACGTCCTCTCCGCAGTGGGCGGTCACGGCGCAGCCCAGTTCGGTATGGCAGATCTCGGCGTGCAAGTTGAGAGCGGAGATCTTCTGGTAGATCTGGGCGAAGACGCTAGAGAGGTCGGAGGGTTCCTCAGCTTCCGAGGGGCGGCAGGAGGTGTGGAAATTGTGGGTATAGCCTATATAGAGGCGCTTAATGGGGGTTAAGAGATCGTCCGCTTGCAGCCGTTGGACGATAATATCTAAGGCGCTATCTAAATCAAAGGTTTGGGCGATAGCTACGATCGACTTTTGGCCGTCGTATTTAAAGACGTAATTGACGGAGAGCATGGAGGAGATGCGGGAGGCGGCCTGACTGACCCTCCCTCCGCGGGCTAAACTGCGCAAGTTGGAGGCCGTAAAGAGGAGGCGCAGGCGGGGGCGCAGCTCTTCCAGGCGGGGCAAGATCTCCGCTACCTTTAAGTGGGGGGAGGCTACGATCATTTCGCAAGCCTCTAAGACGAAGAGGGCTAAGCCGATGCTGACGCTCCCCGAATCGACTACCCAGACCCGCTCTTCTCCCTGAGGTAAGAGTTTACGGGCCTGGAGGGCGGCGTTGTAGGAGCCGGATAAGGAGCTAGAGGGATGGATGGAGAGGATCTGGCACTCCGCAGGCAGGGCCTGGTAGGCTTCCAAAAAGTCCTGGGGGGTAGGGTGGGCGGTAGTGATCGTCCCTCCCAGGCGGGGATCGGCCAATTTAGCTAAGAGTTCGGGCGGGGTGAGATCGAGGCCATCCCGGTAGGTATGGGAGCCTATCCCGATATGGACGGGGACGACGCTCACCCCTTTGCTGTGAGCGAGAGCGCTCATCAGATCGCAAGAGGAATCGGTGACTATCTTGATGGGCACGGCCGACTCTACTCTCCGTATATTAAGATCGCCTCCCGCTTCTGTCCGCCGTAGAGGACCTGGACTGGCAAGGCGGGATGGCGGGCCCAGAGGTAGGCTAAACTTTGCTCTAAGAGGGCCGGTTCTAAGCCGCGGCCGGGCGCCAAGAGGAGCCGCTTAGGCGCGGGCAGCCCCTCTAAGTAGAGCTCTACCCCGAGCTCTAAACTATTCGCTTCGCCCTGGTAAATTCCATCTTGCCAAAGTTGAAAATGATCCCCCTGGGCTCGCAAGGCCCCCCAAGGGATCTGGGCTAACTCTAAGCCCCAGGGGAGGGGCGGCTGATGTAAGAGGGCTACTAAGAGCTGGAGGGGGCTAGCTAAGCTTAAGATCGAGAGCCTCACCTGGGCTAAGACCGCGCCCTGAGCTAAGATCTCCGCCTCCTGGGGGGAGAAGGCCACCCCGCCCAAAGGGGTAGAGGTCGGGAAGTTGGCCGCCCAGGCGCTTAAGGGGGCCAAGAGTTGGGCGGGCTGCTCGCCGCTTAGATCTCTAGAATAGACCTCCCAGCCCCAGCCCTCTTGGAAATATTCGGCCCAGCCCGCCCCCTGCAAGCAGATAAAGAGCGGGGGCCAGTTATTTAATTGGCGCTCTTTAGGGCTAGGTCGCCACAAACGCTCTAAGAGGGGCGCAGGCGTCTCCGGCGCGGCCTGCCAATGTAAGTGGCGCTCATGCTCTAGACATTGGGGGGCCAGATCTTCTACTTTGCGCTGAGAGAGGGGTCCGTAGTTAGCTAAGATCTCCGCTACCCGCTCCGGGTAGTTGCTATGGAGGTGGACCTTTACTTGCTCCCCCAGTTGGCTAATAACTAGGGAGTTGCCCCAACCTTCCAGGCGGGGGGCCAACTCTCGGGGGCTGAGGGCGCTTTGCTCTAGCAAAAATTCTAAACAGTAGCGCTGGCTGAGCTGGGCGGCGGCTGGGCTTAAGGGCAGGGCGCCCTTCTCTGCTAAGAGGCTAGAGGGCAATTGGGCCCAGGGGCGCCCTTGGGCTACCCAGTGGGCCCCCTCTAAGAGGTAGTAGAGCCCTAACCCCCCGGCGTCTACTACTTGGCCCTGGCGCAAGATCTCAGGGCCCTGGCGGTAGGACTCTAAACCCTCTGCGGCCCCGGCTAGGAAGCGCTCTAAGAGGGTCAAGAGGTTGGGGTTGGGGGTTTCCTCTAAGTAGCGCCGCCCGGCTTGGGCGATTAGGCGCACTACGGTTAAGATCGTCCCTTCGCTGGGATTAAAGATGGAGCGGTAGGCGGCCCGGCTGGCCTCTTCCCAGGCTAGGACTAAGTCTTGGGCCCGGGCCGCGGCCAGCCCTTCTAAACTGGTAGCTAAAGCGGCTAAGATCTGGGAGAGGATGAGCCCCGAATTGCCATGGGCGCAGCGCAGAGCCCCGCGGGCGGCGGCTTGGACTACCTTATCTAGGGCTGAGTCCGGGGGCAAAGCGCGCAGAGCTTGCAGGGCGCCCGCCATAGTAAAACTCATATTGGAGCCCGTATCGCCATCGGGGATAGGGAAGATATTGAGGCGATTCAGTTGCCAGCGGTGGTGCGTCAAAGAGCGCCCGCCCCCCAAGAGGAGGCGCTTCCAGAGGGAGCCTGAGCAGCTCTCTAGGGGCTCTCTGTCCAAATCCTCTCTCCTCCTTCCTAAGCTCTCCAGGGAGGGGGGCCTTTTGTGAGTGGGGGAGCTATTCCTGCCCTTCTTTAGGGGCGATAGTTTTTTCTAGGGCCAAAGCGAGGCGGGAGAAATCGTCTAAAGTGAGCTCTTCGGGGCGCTTTTGGCCGCTAATTTGGGCCCGCTCTAAGGCTAAGGGGAGGTCGGCTTTCAGGGAATTAGCTAAACCTTGGAGCGATTTAGCTAAGGTCTTGCGGCGCATGGCGAAGGCCGCCCTAGTGAGGCGCTGCAGGGCGGGAGCAGGGGCGGGAACGGGGGGAGCGGCGTAGGGGTAGAGGGCTAAGACGCTAGAGTCTACCTGGGGGGGCGGGGAGAAGGAGCCCGGCTTGACCGTAAAGAGGATCTGGGGGCGGGCGTAATAGTTGACGAAGTAACTTAAGGCCCCGCTCTGGCGGCAGGCTAGGGCCTGCAGGCGCTGGGCCACCTCCTTTTGGATCATAATGACTAAGCTCTGGAAGTAGGCGTGCCCCTCTAAGAGCAACTTTTCGATAATGGGGGTAGTGATATAGTAGGGCAGGTTAGCTACTACCTTCCAGCGCCTTTGGGCTAAGGGTAGGTTGGGGGCGGGCTGGCCTAGGAGTTGGGCCAGATCGAGGCGGAGGATATCGCCTTCTACTACCTCTAAGTTGGGATAGCGCTTTAATTGGCGGGCTAGATTCTTATCTAGTTCGACCGCTATAACTCGGGCCGCCCGCTGGCAGAGTTCGCCAGTGATGGCCCCCCGTCCGGGTCCGATCTCTAAGACGTAATCTTGGGGGGTAATTTGGGCTGAGTCGACTATCTTTTGGATGGCCGTCTTTTCGTGTAAAAAGTGCTGACCTAAGGGGCGTTTGGACATAATTTAACTTTCTCTTCTCTAAAAGGGGAAACTAAAAGGGAAAACTGGGCCTATAATGCCTGAAAAGTAGAAAGCTAGCAAGAGTTTCCCTACCTCTAAGGAAGGGGGCTAGCGGAGGTTTGTAACTTACATGACCGAGACTCCCATCCCGCAACTGACTCCCCCCCAAAAAAAGCGCCGGCCCTGGATCTGCCGCCTACCTAAGGCCGGGCGGATGATCTTCGTCTCCACCTTCTTTGCGCTTTTAGGGATCGCCGCCCTCTTTGGGGGCCTACTCTATATCGATCGCCTCCAGGACGCCGATTTTAGCTCGACCAGCATCATTTCCGAGGCCTTTAAGACTCTCAACGAGTTCTCGGGCGAGCGGGCCTTTAAGGGCAACGAGCGCATGAATATCCTCTGCCTGGGGATCGATTATAACCGCGACTCCCGCGGGATGGCCTACAGTAAAGGGGCTCGCTCCGATACCATCTTTGTGATCTCTATCGACTCTAAGGGTCAGACCTTAAATGTGGTCTCTATCCCTCGCGATTGTTACGTCTATTTGGGGGACGCCTACGGTTACGATAAGATCAACGCCGCTTACATGTACGGGGGTATCGATCTGGCTAAGAAGGTAGTCTCCGACTTTTTGGGGGTCCCCATCCAGCATTATGTCATTATCCGCGTCCAGGGAGCTAAGGAGTTAGTCGACGCCCTGGGCGGCTTAGTGATAGATGTGGAAAAGGATATGGATTATGACGACAACTGGGGCAACTTGCATATCCACCTCAAGGCGGGCGAGCAGCTCTTGCGCGGGGAGCAGGCCGTAGGTTACGCCCGCTTCCGGATGGACGCCGAGAGCGACCGGGGTCGTATCCGTCGCCAACAGCAGGTGATGGCGGCCGTCATTAGGCGTTTAAAGGACCCCTTAGCCGTCTTGCGTCTCCAATCTATCGTCAAGGCTGTCAAACAGAATATTGAGACCGACTTTAGCCTCTTAGATATGCTCGACTTGACCTACCTCTACAAAGATTTCGACCGCAAGCGCATGAAGACCGGGGTCATCGTAGGCGACGATACCGATATTAACGGTATGAGCTGTATTATTCCCTACGCTCCGGTCAATGAGAAGACCGTCTTAGAGCTCTTAAAGGACCCCTCCAACTTGCAGCGGGGCGACGTGCGCTTAGAGGTCTTAAATGGCAGCTCCGAAGAGGGCTTAGAGGGCAAGGTGGCGGAGTATCTGACCCGGGAGGGCTTTAAGGTGGTCAAGTTGGGGGTCTCCGAACAGCCCTATGAAGTGACTACTATTTACGACCATTTAGATAGTATCGCCATCCGCTCTAGCTTAGAGCATACCTTAATTGGCAGCCATTATATCGTAGAGCCCCTCTCCTCTAACCAGCGGGAGGCGGATATTACGATTATCGTAGGCCAAGACCGGGCCGACTACCAGGCGGGCCAGAGTTTAAAGAGCCCTCGGGAGCGCAATTACTACTATGACGCTTACGATCCCCAGCCCCCCAGCTCGCCGGAACCCGAACCTTACTATGAGCCTGAGCCTTACCAGGAACCCCCGCAATTAGAGGCTCCGCCTACCCCGGAGTTTGCGCCCCCCCAATACGTCTCGGAAGGGGAGGAAGCGCCCGCTGAGGGAGAGGCGGCGCAGTCTGAGAGCGCTTCCCCAGGAGAAGAGGCCGCCCCCTCTCACCCCCAGAGTGAAGGGGAGGGTCCAGCCGCCCCGGAGGAGCCCGCTTCCGCCCCCGTAGAGGCCCAGCCCGCTCCCGCTCCGGAGGCGGAGTCCGCCCCCTCTCCAGGCTCTAGCTTTGAGGAGACGGAGTACCCCCAGGCCGCTCCCGAACCCGCCCCGGAGGCCCCGCCGCCCCCGGCTGTGGAAGTCCCCGAGAGCGGAGACTCTACCCCCGCTCCCGCCCCGGCGGTAGTCGACTTAGAGTAGATCAGGTAAATAAATAATCCCGCCCCCTGCGGGGGCGGGATTATTTAATAGGGGTCGTCTACTATCTAAAAGAAAAGTGGAAGAAAAATGTACTATAAAAACTGGATGAGCAATAACTGGATGAGCCGAAGCGCTCGGCGAGCGGGTCACTTGGATCTGTTGTAATATATACACTCCTCAACGATTCGGGCCACTCTGGTGAGCCCACGTCTACGGGGTAGGCGTTGCTCTTCAGGGGTTCTAAGAGGGTGCAGTAGCGTTTATCCTCTTCATCACGTATCGCCAGCCTGGGGTTATCGTTCTCTTGAAACCACTCCTCCATGAAGTCAGGTTCAGTGTAGAGACTCCACTCTCCTACTTCACTATAGTCATAATAGTTGGCAAAGCGGAGAGTTAGGCGCTCTGGTTCACGGACTAGTACCTCATCACCATCCTCATAGGTATCGAGTTGAGTCCCATCTTGGTGATAAGCGCGTAGCTTAATTGTGCTGCCTCCTAAGGCGACTAGGCAGTTGAGGGTATTGGAAAGGTAAAGGGTATCTTGGGATTGATAGGTGGCGGAGACTTGGTAGATCCCTTGGAAAAGTCTACCATTGCCCAGACCTGGTTCTATATACTTACTAGCTGCATAGAGGGTGGCTCCCTCCCATTTGACTTGGGCATAACAGTCTGCGGATTCTTGGGGGACGCCCGTCAAACGCTCTAAATGCCACTCTACTTGCTCGGTCACCTCTTGGGGGGCGGGGGCTCCCGAATCGGGCTGGGCCTCAGGGTAAGACCAGTAGGCCTTAAAGGGTTGGCCGTGGACGGCCGGCCTGTACTCAGGGTGCTCACCAGGAACTGGAGATACAATAGCTATCTCCGGCTCCCTAAAGGTCGGGGTAGGGGAGTAGACATTGGCGATAAGCGTCGAATACTGGGTATTTTGGCCTCCCGTCAGGTAGTGGAGGATAGAGCCCCCTTGGGCCTCGACGGCGGCGCTGTCGTAGTCCCAATCTTCATTGCGATAGTCGGCGGGCAGGTCCTCAAAGACTTTGACCTCCTGGCCCTCAATCTGGTCGCGAACGATAATTAATTGGGGCCGCCCCTAGCTTTGGGAGGGATCGGGCTGGGGCTCCGGGCCGTCAATCACTTCAATAGGGTCGCAGGAGGCGGGCAATGAACCCCAGTGGGTAGTAGCGGAGGCCGTAGGCTGGGGGACTACTCCCACTTCGCCCCCTACGCGCTCTTGGGGCTCGCCTAAAGTAGGTAAGATATTATTATCGATCTGCGTATAAGTAGCAAAGACGCTTAAAGCGATGGGCGCATACTCTTGAGGGGTGACGGTATACGTTAAAAAGGTCTCTTGGCCCGGATAGAGGGTATACTTACTAGCTACTAAACTGGCCGTAGCCCCCTCTAAAGAGGTAATAATGGGATCGGCTACCTGGGCCGTATAACAGTTTCCCTCCTCCCAGAGGAGATCTTCTACCCCGGCCGCTACCATTAAGCCCTGGGCGTCATAGTAGACGGCCGTCATCTGGGTGGCGGAAATGGGAATATCTAAGAGATCTAATTGGTAGCGGTTGCTGTCCTCAAAGTCTAAAAGATACTTTTGAGTAGGGGCGGTAGTATAGGCTTTACCCCCCTCTAAGCCGCTAAAGGAGAAGCTGACGCTAGCTACTTGTAAGCCCGGATCGTTAGGGAAAGAGGGTAAACTGGAGGTCAAATAGGTAATACTGACCTTACCTAAAGTCTCCTTAGAGGGAAAGTGGGCGGTATTAGTCGACCCCGAAGAGCCGCAGCCTCCTAGGTTTAAGACGAAGAGACTTAAAAATATCAACCAAACCCCAAGGGATAGAGAGCGTCTAGCCATCTTGTAAGCGCCTCCTTTGTAAGTCAGCTATAACTTAAGAATACTTAAGGAGGAGGCGCTTTGTCTCTAGCGTGGAGGGGGACCCTTAAGAAGGCTAGATAACTTTACTAGCCGGATCGCCCTGGCGGCCGGGCTTCATAACTACTTCGCCCGCGCTAATGGCCTTCACCGGGCAGACTAAGAGGCAGAGGTGGCAGCCCACGCACTTTTCGTGGTCGCAGTCGGGGCGGCGCTTAGCCTCATTCCAGATCATGGCCTGGTGGGCGCCGTCGTAGCAGGAGATGTAGCAGCGGCCGCAACCGATGCACTTCTCTTCGTCGATCTTAGGATAGACGATATAGTCGCGATCTAACTCCTCAGCGGGGATGAGGTTGGGGTTGGCTCGACCTACCAGATCCTGGAGGCGATCGACGCCCTGCTCTTCCATATAGTGCATGAGGCCGTTCTTCATATCTTCCACTACGCGGTAACCGTATTGCATAATGGAGGTGGTCACTTGCAAGGTAGTCGCCCCTAAGAGGATAAATTCCGCCGCATCCTCCCAAGTCTCGATGCCGCCAATACCGGAGATAGGCAGATCCTTAATCCCGGAGCGCAACTGCTGGATAAAGCGCAGGGCTACGGGTTTAACCGCCTTACCGGAGTAACCGGAGATAGAGGACTTGCCATTAATAATGGGCAGGCCGATATAGCGCTGTAAGTCGAGGTTGACGATGGACTTAATAGTATTGATAGCCGCAATACCGTCCGCGCCGCCCTCTAAGCAGGCCTTAGCCACCGGGACCATATCGGTAATATTGGGGGTCATCTTAGCTAACATGGGCAACTTGGAGCCCCGCTTGACCGCCGCGCAGTACTTCTTGCACAGCTCCGGATTGGCGCCTACGTCGGAACCCATGGCGTGGGAGGTCATCTGGGGACAGGAGAGGTTCATCTCGATCATGTCCGCGCCCGCCTCTTCCACTAAGCGAGCCAGCTCCGTCCAGTCCTCTTCGTTAGTGCCCATAATGGAGGCGATGAGCACCTTGTGGGGATACTCGGCCTTCAAGCGGCGCAGGTCGGCCAAATTCTCCTCTAAGGAGTGCTCGGCGATCTGCTCCATATTTTTAAAGCCCACGAAGGGGGTGGCCTCTTTAGTCAAGGCGTCGAAACGGGGGGAGACCTCGTCGATCAAAAAGTGCTTGGGACCGATAGTCTTAAAGACGACGCCGCCCCAACCGCAGTCGTAGGCCTTCTTGCACATATCGTAGCAATTGCCCACCGGGGAGGATGAGAGACAGAAGGGGTTCTCAAAGTGGACTCCCAAAAACTCAACGGATAAATCTTTGTTAATCATTTACGCTTTGCCTCCCAAGCTCTGGTGAATGGCCATCGCCGCTTCCCGGCCCTTCTTAACCGCCCAGACGACGGTCTTGTCGCCATGAGCGATATCGCCCGTAACGAAGACTTTCGTATCGGCCTGGTAGCCTTCGAACTCCACTTCGTTCTTGACTAAGGGCAACTCTAAGTTAGCGGCCTCTACTTGCTGACCGACGGCCAGGATGATCTTCTCCACGGTGATCGTCAATTGGCTGTCGATATGGCGATGCTTGAAGGTAACTACCCCTTCGCGACACTCGGTGGGAACGTAACCGTCGATAATAGTCACGCCCAACTCCTGGGCCCCGCGCAACTCCTTCTCGGAGGCTAAGAACTCGCAGAACTCCTCGTAGACGACGTCGGTCACATTCTTGACGCCCAACATCTTTAAGGTAGTGGAGACGTCCATAGCCACGTCGCCGCCGCCAATGACTAAGACGTTGGAGGGGAGATCGATCTGGCCGTGATTCTGACGGACCCGAGCTAAGAAGGAGACCGCGCTCTCTACGCGATCGTTATCGCGGAAGAGATCTAACATCTTGGCTTGACTGGCGCCAATAGCTAAGAGGACGGCCGCATAGCGCTCTTTGAGCTCTGCTAAGCTAATATCTTGACCGACCTTAGTCTTAAATTGGAACTTGACCCCCAACTTCTCAATTAAACTGAGCTCGTGCTCTAAGACCGCCTCGGGCAGGCGATACTCGGGGATACCGTAGCGCAGATAGCCGCCCGCCTTCTCCTGAGCTTCAAAGATCTCTACCCCATAGCCCAAAGCGCGCAGGGTGGCCGCCGCTTGCAGGGCGGAGGGGCCGCTGCCTACGATAGCTACCGTCAGACCATTCTCGGGACCGGCTTTTAAAATTTCCATCCCCGTCTGGGCTTCAAAATCGGTTACGAAGCGCTGGATACCCCCAATATCGATGGGCTTATCGATGCCGCAGCGCGAACAACCCTTCTGGCAATATCTCTCCGTGGGGCAGACTCTAGCACAGATGGCTCCCAGGGCGTTATTCTCGCGGATCGTCTCCGCGGCGCCTTTAAAATTGCGGAAGCGGACGCTGCGAATGAAGCGCCCGGGATCGGTGCCCGCCGGGCAGGCCTGGGTGCAGGGAGCGTCGTGGCAGAGCAGGCAGCGCTGAGCCTCCTCCATGACGGTCAGGGCCGTATAGCCGCGCTCAAGTTCCTCGGTATATTTCCTCGTCATT
This sequence comes from Vulcanimicrobiota bacterium, assembly GCA_944322965.1. Taxonomy (GTDB): domain Bacteria; phylum Vulcanimicrobiota; class Xenobia; order Xenobiales; family Xenobiaceae; genus Bruticola. The sequence goes on along the minus strand of CALUQR010000003.1, from coordinate 247,285 downwards.
GTCTACCTTCTCATTTAATCTCCCCACCCTCCCCACAGCGGTGGGCGGGGGAGCTGGTGGGCCTGCCTTCCGCATCCCTGGCGCGATACCCTGCCTTGTTTTAGATGTAAAGTGTGGAGAAAAAAGGCTGAAAATATTATTAAAAATAATAATCATTACTAAAAATGGTCGTAGTCAGAGGGTAATAAATATTCTTTAGGCGAGGGCGCACCAAGGGGCGAGATTTAGGCTCTAAAGGGGGCGTCGGCCCTACTTAAATCTTTCCTAAAGGGAGAGGGGTCGACGGAACAGGAAATAGAGGAGTGTGGGAAAAGGTCCCCCCTTATGAATAAGTTATACCCTTTTGCTAAGCTTTCTTTGGCCTTGACGGCTACTTTAGCCCTGGGGCTGGTTGCGGCCGGCTGCAGCGACGATGACGACGCTTATTATCCGCCTACGGGTAGCGTCACCTTTAAGTACGTCTTAGAGGGCGTAGCCCCTAGGACCCTCATCTCCAAGGATGTCGATCGCATCCAATATAGCTTTACTGATAAGGACGGGCATATCGTCTTTGTGAGTAAGGCCTACGATCCCAAGCACAACAATATGGCCAGCGTCGACGGCCACATTACCGTCAGCGGCGTACCCTTAGCGGCTACTGGGGTTACGGCCGCCTACTTCGATCTGGCTAAGACGAGTCAGAACCAAGAGCAAGAGCGCTTACTCTCTATCGGCTGGAATGAGATAGACTGGCAGCGCCAATACCAGGTCGTGGTGGAGGATCCCGAGATCGTAGAGGTCGTACCTGGCGAAGTTACCTTTGCTATCCTCCCCAAAAACTACACGCTGGCCCCCGGCCAGGATTTCTGGGTAGGGTTAAGCTTAACGCCCTCCGACAAGGCCTACGATTACGACGTCACTAGCTTTGTGAACTTCGTCACAGTAGAGACGGAAGAGCTGATTGAGGCTAGGCGCGATTATGAACACGATAAGAGCCCCGGCTCCTATCCTACGCCCGGCTACTTTAAGGCTATCGCCCTGGGTGAGCAGACGCTGCGGGCCACCTTAGAGTTGCCCTCTGAGACTCTGCAGCACGAGTGCTTAATTACTATTACCAACGAAGAGCGTCCCTAGGAGCTTAATAGCGCCCGCCCTTTAAGTCCCTTAGGGATGGCGCACTAGGAGGATCATCCTCCCCAAAAAGCCCTCCTCCGCTAGCGAGTCCTCCCAGACCGCTAGATGGAGGGTGTGCTGGCGGCGTAGGAGGCTGACGTAGCCCGCTTTGGGGGTTCCCCCCGGAGCTAGGACTAGCCAGTCGCCCCGCCTAATGAAGAGCTGGGGATAGTCGCGGTCGACCTCTAAGACGAAGGATTGGGGGTCGTCTACTAAGTCGCTAGAGAGGCTCAAAGTATGGTCCGTCTCCTGGAGCTGGTCTTCCAGGGGGCGGCGCACTCTGAGATGGAGCATGACCTGCTCCCTTTGGGTTTTATCCCAATCGACGACCTCTATAGAGCGGGGCTTATTCTTAGCTCGGCGGATATATTTGTGTCTCTCTAAGAAACAAAGATGATTGTGGACGCTTGAACTGGAGGAGAGGCCTACCGCCTCTCCGATCTCTCTAATGGAGGGAGGGAAGCTGCGCTCTAGGATGGAGCTAGCTATAAAATTCATAATCTCCGCTTGCTTGTCCGTTAGGCGACGCCTACCACGTTCAGCATCTATTTTCATTAGCAGTGAGCCTCCGCTTATTTGCTCAGAGTCGAAACTACTTTTAAAAAAACCGCCTCTAAAAATTGGCCATTCGTTCGGCTTCTCCTGGCGTCTCTAAGGGGATATAAAGGGGGACCGTCTAAAAAATAACAATCTTGTTCCTAGCTGGCCTCTGCGCTAGCGGGAGGGCTTGACAAAAAGATAGGAGCGGTTACAATACTACCCGGTAAGTGTTACGCTTACTGACCAAGGGGTATAGTTTAGTTGGTAGAGCGACGGTCTCCAAAACCGTAGGTCGCGGGTTCGAGTCCTGCTGCCCCTGCCATAAGACGGGCGTTTGAAGGAACGTGATCTTCCTACAAAAGGCCCGTTTTTTTATTGTCTCGGTCTCCTAGACGAGGGAGTGAGGAGGGAGAGCTTGTGAGTCAGTTAGTCCAGGTGGGGAAGGATACTTACTATATCGACTTGCCTTCAAAAGTGGGGGTCTACCGCGTGGCGCCCGGCAGCGCCATCTTGATCGATTCTAGCAGTTACGAGTCGGCCCGCAAGATTGAGGCCGTCTTAGAGGAGAATGGGCTGCGCCCCCAAGCCATCGTCAATACCCACTCCCACGCCGACCATATAGGTTGCAACGCCTACCTGCAGGAGAAATATAACTGCCCCATCTACGCCAATGGCATCGAAGTAGAGTTTATCCGCGAGCCCCTCTTGGCCGCCTGCTACCTCTACGGGGCCTACCCCTACAAGTTGATGCGCCACTCCTTCTTAATGGGCAAGGCCAGCCAGTGCCAATACTTAGATCCCGGCAATTTGCCCGCCGGCTTTGAGGTAGCCCCCTTATACGGCCACGCCATGGGGATGATCGCCCTAAAAACCCCCGATAATATCTGGTTTACGGGGGATATTGCCTGCGCTCCCTCCATCTTAGAGAAGTACCCGCTGGCCTTCGTCCACAATACGACCCGCTACTTAGCCTCCTTAGACGAGGCCCGGGAGCTCAAAGGGGAGCTCTTTATCTGCTCCCACGCCGATCCCACAGCCTCCTTAGACGAGCTCTTAGATTTTAACAAAGAGACTATGGAGCGCATGATCGACTATACCTGGGAAGCGTGCCAAGACGGACCCCAGAGCTTTGAGACTATCTTAGCTAGGGTCTGCGCCCTCTGTAAGTTAAACTTAAACTTTATGTTGCGGGCCAATATGGGCTCTACGGTCAAGGCCCATATCAGCCACTTAGTCGATAGTAGGCGCTTAAAGCCCTTAATGGAAGAGAATATCTTAAAGTACCAAGCTTTAAGTCCCGGGGAGGCGCGCTGAGAGGTTATGGCTTTCAATTTCCAAGTTTTAGAGACGGAACGCCTGCGCTTAGAGCCGGTAGGGGAGGAGTATAGTCAAATCATCTGGCGCGAATTTACGCCCGCCGTCACCCGCTATATGATCCCTAACCCCTTTGCTAGCTTAGCCGAGGCCCAGGTCTTTGTAGAGGCTTGCCAGCAGGCCTTTCAGAGGGAGACCGACTTAGAGCTAGTTATCTTAGAGCGCTCTAGCGGCCAATTCTTAGGGATGATTAGCGCCCTAGGGACCAAAAAGCGGACGCCGGAATTGGGGATCTGGCTTAAAGAGAGCGCCTGGGGCCACGGTTACGGGAGCGAAGCGCTCCGAGCCTTAGCGGCCTGGCTCTGGGATTACGCCCCCTACCCTTACCTTCTCTATCCTGTGGCCCAAGCTAATCTGCCCAGCCGCCATTTAATCGAAGCCTGCGGGGGGCGGCTCGACAATACCTACACCCAAGCGGACGCCCAAGGGCAGCCCTTAGAGACCTGGGAGTATCGCCTCCCTCGTCCCTAACTAACCCCGAGAAGTCTTCTTAATAGTACTGGTAGACTTTACGGTAGCGCACTAAGAAGATCATGGTAGTAATAAAGGCGATACTCTCCGCTACTACCACCGAGTACCAGATCCCCTCTATCCCTAAGATGAGGGGCAGGATGATAATCGATCCCGATTGGAAGACTAAGGTGCGCAAAAAGGAGATGACGGCCGAGACTAGGCCGTTATTGAGGGCCGTAAAGAGACTAGAGGCGAAGATATCGAAGCCGCTCAAGATAAAGAGCAGACTGTAGACCCGCAGGGCGTGGGTGGCCATGCGCCACAATTCCGCGTCGTAACCTACGAAGAGTTGGGCGATCCACTGGGCGCAGGTAGCCACAAAGAGGAAGAGGGTCAGGCCGGTCCCGCTCATGAGGATCGTACTCTTGCGGAAGAGGTTTTGCAGCTCCGGAATATTCTTGGCCCCGAAGTTATAACTAATTAAGGGGGCGCTGCCCACGGTGTAGCCGAAGAAGACGGCTCCAAAGAGGAAGATGACGTAGCCGATGACCCCGTAAGCGGCCACCCCATTCTCGCCCGCCAGGCGCATCAATTGGTAATTGTAGAGGGTGACCATTACCGAGCCGGAGATGCCGCTCATCATCTCCGAGGAGCCGTTATAGCAGGTCTGGACTAAGACGGACCAGGAGAGTTGGGCCTTCCCCAAACGCAATAAACTGCCATTAGGGCGGGAGAAGTAGATTAAAGGAAAGACGCCTCCCAAGATCTGACTAATGGCCGTAGCCCAGGCCGCGCCCGCTAGACCCCAGCCAAACCCCAAGATAAAGAGGGCGTCTAAAAGGATATTGGCGCAGCCCGCTACGATAGTAGAGGCTAATCCCAATTTAGGACGCTCCGCGGCCACAAAGAGGCTCTGGAAGACGTTTTGCATAATGACCATGGGGGCGGAAAAGGCCAAGATGCGCCCGTAGATCAGGCAGTTAGTATACATCTCCCCTTGAGCCCCCATAAAGCGGGCGATAGAGGGGATAGCCAACCAGACCAAGGTAGAGGCTACGACCCCCAAGACTAGAGAGGCGTAGACTATGAGCGAAAAGTACTCGTTGGCCAACTTCTTCTGCCCTTCGCCTAGGGTTTTAGCCACAATAGCCGCGCCCCCAGTACCGCCCATATAACCCAAGGCCCCCAAGATAATGAGGCAGGGATAGATAAGATTGAGAGCGGCGAAGGGGACCTTGCCCACAAAATTGGAGACGAACCAACCATCGATAATGGTGTAGGTGGAGATAAAGGTCACCATAGCGATGGAAGGCAAGGTGAAACGCAGGAGCTTGCGGTAATCGAAGTGGTCAGAAAGTTGGATTTCCATAAGTGACTGGCCTCTAAATTCCCCCTCCGGAGTGGGAGGTACCCTACCTTTTTCTCCATTCCTTTGTCAAGCTTAAGGGTAATTCGGAATTAGGAACGCATTACGCATTAAGCATTCCGAATTAGCTTATTTGTGGCGACTTATTAAAGAAAAGGCAACAAGTGGGGGATAATCTTTGCTGTACAATTAGGGTGTCCCCTTTATTCCTTCCCTGGAGGTCTCTGGAAAAAGAAATGATCAATTCTGTCAGCTCCCCCAATTTTAATTTTAGCGTCCAATCTACCGCCGCTCCGGCGGCCGCTCCCCAGGGAGAGACGATTGAATTTTCTTACAACTCTCAGGACCGGCTGGTAAAGTCGGCGGATACGGTAGACGTTTCGGGGGTGCGTCGGGAGGGCGCTTCCCTCTCTACGGAGCGCGTGAAGTTAGATGCTAGCCTCAAGCCCAACGCTGAGGGCGAGTACGTCTTCGACCAGGAGACCCAGCCTAAGAGCTTCACCGCGGCCCACAGTTTCGCTTCGGTAGCTAATACCTTAAAGATGTTTGAAGAGGCCTACGGGCAGAAGGTGCCTTGGGCCACGCGCAGCGAGCAGTTGACCGTCGTTCCTGATGGGGGCGAGATGTTGAACGCCTACTATTCGCGCAATGACGGCTCGGTAAACTTCTTCCACTCTCTCGATCCGGTTACCAACGAGATGATATATTCCGGTCAGTCGGGCGAGGCCGTCTCCCACGAAGTCGGCCACGCCATGTTAGACGGCTTGCGTCCCGACTACTTAATGGCCTGGAGTCCCGATCCCGGAGGGTTCCACGAGCACTTCGCCGATATGACGGGCTTCTTGATGGCTACTCAGGACGACGCTACTTGCGAAATCGTAGCTAAAGAGACGGGCGGCGATCTGACTAAGGACAATAGCCTCTCCTACACGGCCGAAGAGTTGGGCGTAGCTATCGGCAATAGCAGCGGTACCGACCGCAAATTTATCCGCAACGCCAATAACGACTTTAAGTGGCAAGATCCCAGCACCTTGCCCCACAACGCGCCCCCCGATCAGCTGAGCACCGAGATGCACTCCTGGTCCCAGGTTTACACGGGCGCCATGTACGACGCTTTCACCAAGATGGTCAAGCGGGGCATGGAAGAAGAGGGTATGACCGCGGCCCAAGCTATTAAGGATTGCGGCGCCCAGTTTATCGAGCTCTACGCCCACACCATGAAGGAAGCGCCCCGGGGCGACTTCAGCTACAAGCAGATGGCTAATTGCATGTTGCGAGCCGACCGCGAGTATATGGGCGGTAAGAACCAAACCTTCCTCAGAGAGGGCTTCATCGGGCGCAACATCCTCCCGGGTGGTATGAGCGTGCAGTCCCACGACTACGGCGCTCAGGTAGTCCGTCCCATGACCGTCAGCTTAGATGGCGATTTCGGTATGTTCTCCGGCGCCAAAGTGCAGACTTACGTCGACGCTGAGAAGATGTACGTCAACGACTCTCAGAGCAGCGAAGCGAAAGAACTGCGCCAGAATATGAAGCGCCTCATCGACGCCGGTCGGATCCTCTACACCGAGCCCAACCAGAAGATCGAGACCAAAGATCTCTTCGACAATAAGGGCGTACCCTACGCCGGCGTAGTGCGCTGGGTAGACGGCAACATGGTCATCGAGCGCAATACGATTATAAATTAATTCGGAATTAGGAATGCGTAATGCGTAATTGGGGGTTGCCGCCGGGACGTATGGTCTGGCGGCAACTTTCGTTTCGGCGATGGGGGAAGGGCGAGATGGCTTGGGAGAATGACCGGCTGGTTTCGTAGGTGGCTCGGCTGGGGAGAAAATCGTCATGGTGTGCGGGCGCCGGAGCAATGCGGAATTCGGAGTTCGGAATGCGTAATTGGCTTGCCGTCGATAGGGTAGACTGTGGCTCTAACTTTAGTTTTTGCGGGACTTAGGGAATAGATGGCTTGGGGGAATGATTGGCGTGGGCCGTAGGCGGCTTGGCTAGGGGGAAAATCGTCTTGGTGTGCGGGCGCCTGGGCCCGTATAGTCCGATTTGACAAATGCCAATACCTAAATGGCCTGTACTAAGCCATAGGATACAAACCAAGAACTTGGCGCTTCAGCGCCCAACGATTCTTCCGTATGCTAAGCTACTTCCGGATCCACTAAGCCACTAACAAGCAGAAACTTAATTCCGAATTACGAATTGTGCATTCCGAATTGCTAGCCGCCGTCCCGGCGGCTAGCGCGATTCTCCCATACGCTCAGCTATTCCCGGATCCGCCAAGCCACTAACAAGCGCCGTTTAATTCCGAATTACGAATTGTGTATTCCGAATTGCTATCTGCTAAGCCATTAACAAAAGCCGTTTAATTCCGAATTCCGAATTACGCATTCCGAATTATCTACTGAAGGAGTACGGAATAAGCGATTGGGGGCGGGGTTGGCTGGGGGTGGGGGCTTGGCCGCGGCGCATTTCGTCTTTGGCGACTAATTGCAAGACGCGTTGGGTCGCTTCCCAGAGCGAGGCTTCGGCCCAGGTGAGGGGGGTATTGATCCCGGGCAGGTAGGCGATTTGGGAGTGGGGAGGCAGCGTGCTCACCCCTTCCCAGGCTTCAGGCACGGACCAGGGGGGCGCCGGTTGACCATTGGCTTTGACGGTGGGGGTAGAGGGGGTGAGGCGGGCGTAGGCGCGGTTGAGGTTGCGGAAGGCTCCGCTCAGCGCCAGACCTAAGAGCTCCTCCTCTTGGGGGGTGAGTTGGAAGCGCACTTGGGTATGTTGGCGTCTTTGGGCCTCCTCCAGTAACTCTAACCCCTGTTGGGCGTAGGCGCAGGCCAGATCGGAGACTAGGAACCATTGGGCCTCGCAATCGGGGGTAGCTAAGCTGGCGCGGGCGGCGAAGACTTGGGGGTCGCTGGCGTCGCTAGAGCCGAAGTCGCGCAAGCTCTGGTACCACTTGAGATTTATATCCCCCTGCGGGTCGCAGGCCAGGTGGTAATTGTAGTTGAGGTAACTATCGGGGCTAGTAATCGTCTCTCCCGAGGGCAGTTGGAAGGGGAAGGGCGCGTAGCGCAACATGCCATGTTGGCGCACCAAACCGTCCTCCAGGCGCTGCAAGTTCTCTAAGTGCAGGCGCGCGTTAGCGACGGGCTCGCTAGCTAAGTTAGTTAGGGGCGATTTGGAAAGTAAGACTAAGGAGGCGTCTAATTCGCGATTCCCCGGACTCTCGGCGCGGTAGGTCCGGCGCAGGCGCTCCATCCCTTGGGCTAAGGTCTGAGCGATAGCTACCCGGTCTTGGAAGATCTCGCCATGTTTGAGGCTCCCCAACTCGCGCCGCAGCTGGCTGATAGTGGGATCAGAGTCGTAGCGGGGATTAAACATAAAGTCTTGGACGACCAAGAGGGCCTCATTGCAGATCTGGGTATCCCAGGTCAAGCCTCCCGGGAAGGGCGTCTCTTCCCAGTTGCCGGCGGAGGGGGCGTCCGGGTAGTGGATAGCCACTAAGTAGCTAGTGAGATTGGCGATAGCTTGGAGCACTTGGGGGGAGGGCTCCACTAGCCCGTTGGGATCGCGGCTCAGGGCCCCCAACTTGATAGCTTCCACCAAGGTCTTGAGGGCTAAGCCGTGGGACTCCAGGCGCTTATTATTGGCCCAGCGGGGATCGCGCTCTAAAGTTTGGGGATAGAAGATGTGGGCTACCCCCTCTTCCGGTCCCCCTTGGCGGTAGGTCTCAGGGTGGGCGATGGCCCGGTCGAAGGCCATCTGTTCGCGGGGGCTAGTGTAGAAGCGGGCCACGGTCTCTAAGGCTTGGCGCCAGCTGTGGGGATCGACTAAGCGCTCTAAAGTACCGGCGTAGATAGTATCGGTCACCCACTGGCGGGCGGCCATCTCTTCATTTTGGGAGGTCGGTATATCGCTAGTAGCTACTAAGCCGGTGGAGCTAGAGATCTTGAGGCGGAAGACCCCTTTGCGCAAGGCCAGATCGCGCAATTGCAGGAGCTGGGCGCTAGTGTAGCTGGGGTGGAGGTAGGGGAAGAGCTCCTTATTGTAGACGGGCACTTGATAGTCGGCGGCGCGTAAGATCTGGGGCTTAAGGTTGGTGGCCGCCTGCATAGCGCGCAAGGTGGCTAGGAGCAGCTGGACCCCTTGGTGGGTGGCGGCCCACTCTTGCCAGGAGAGGCGGCAATCTACCTTCTTAGTGGCGGGGGGATTATCTAAATCGGGCAGCTCCATACTCTCCGCCCCCATGACGATCTGCATCTTCGCTAGCCAGGGTCGGTCGTCGGCCGTAAAGTTGCGCCCTTGGGCTTCCATCTCTTCTAAGCGCTCGATCCACTCGGCTACTAAGCTCTCTACTTCGGCGGGCGAGAATTGGCGGGCCTTACTGGAGTAGAGGGGGCGGCCGCTAGCGGCGGGATGGGGCAGGGGCTGGGCCCAGCTGAGGACGGGACTTAAGAGTAGACAGGCTAAGGCTAAAGTGGAGATCCAGAATTTCACAGTACTTTACTCCTTGGGGTTGGCGGCGTTCTTTTCCCCTTTGGGGGTGCTCTCTAAGGTCAATTTCTGGCCCGTCCAGCGTAAGGTGACGCTAGAGCCGCGCTCGATCTGGCGGCTGAGCAGAGCTTTAGCTAAGAGGCTATCGACTTCGCGATTAAAGAGGCGGTGCAGGGAGGAGACCCCGTGGCCGTACTCTTCGTTGCGTTTAATGAGATAAGTTTTGACGTCGGCGCTCACCTTAAGGGCGACGTTATGCTCCCGGGCCATCTCGTTGGCTAGGCTATCGATCCAGGTCTGGAGGAGCGTAGCTTGGTCTTTGTCGCTAATGGGCGGGAAGAAGACCGTCTCGTCGACTAAGCTCAGACTATCAGAGCGCAGGACGGCCTCTAAGTCGGGCATGAGCAGGCGCTCATATTGGTCTTGGGAGGTAGAGTTCTCAAACTTATTCTTGCGGAAGCCCAGGCTGGCATTTTTAAAGAACTCGGCGTCAATAGCTAGGGAGAGGATAATAATATGGTCTCGGAACTCTAGGCGCTGGCCGTCGCTCGTCATAAAGCGGCCTCGCTCTAAGATCTGGTGGATACATTCCATAGCTTTGGGGTGGGCCTGTTCCACATCTTCAAAGTAGATGACCCCGAAGGGGAATTCCCGCACTAAGACGCCTAAGAGCGAATCTTGGCCGCCGCTCCCTAAGAGTTGGGCGGCCCGCCCTTCGTCGCTAAAGTCGCCCAGACTGACGCGAGCCACGCGGTCGGAGTCGTTAAAGAGGAAGCGGGCGATATTGCGGGCTAAGGTCAGTTTGCCGGAACCGCGCGGTCCCACGAAGAGGAAGCTAGCTATAGGGCGACTGCTCCCCAAAAAGCCGGCCCAGGAGCGGGTCAAAGTGTCGGCGATGCGGGTAATGGCCGCCTCTTGGACGACGATATTCTTCTTGAGCTCTTCGCCGCTCTGGGTGAGCCTTTTGCGCCACTTACTGGCCTCCGCTTCGCCGCTACTCTTACTGCGGAAGGAGAGCACCTCCGGGCGGCGGGTAGTGGGCTCGGCCAGGAGATCTTCAATATCGCCCCGCCAGCGTTTGGCCTCGTCCTCATCTTCGACTAAGACTTGGGCCGCCTCGCTAGCCTCGCTCTCTAAGATGGCCCACAAGAGGTGGAGGGTGCCGATGGGCTTCTTGTAGGCCTGGGCGAAATCTTCGGCGCTATGGAAGAGCATAATATTGCGCAGACTGCGGGGCGGATCGTCTACTTTAGTCTGGCCGCGGCCCAGCAGTTGGGCCAACTTCTGGCGCACTTTGGTATAAGTCTGCCCCTTGCGGCGCAGGAAGAGAGCGGCTTGGCAATCTTTGAGGGCCAAAAGTCCCAAGAGCAGGTGCTCGGCGGTCACAAACTCGTGACGCAGCTTAGTGGCTTCCTGTTTAGCTAGGAGTTTGACCTTTTCTAAATTGCTACTATAGAGTTGAGTCATGGGCTCTCCCTTCCCGAGGCTAATTTAGGAGTCGATGCGCCAGGCGCGGATAGCCTGCTTGGCGTTGGAGCAGAGGATGAGATCGGGGGTGGACCAGACCGATTGGGGCAGGCGCTCCGTATCGGTGGTGATGGTGCGCGGTAAGACCAACCTCTTCCAGCGCAGTCCGCTGTTATACATGCGCTGCAAGCTGAGGGCCAGGGTGGGGGAGCTATAGATCCTCCCTTGGAGGTCTAAGCGCCCGCCTACGACGCTGGGCCCTAAATTGAGGCTATCGGTCATAGCTCCCACTAAGGCCAAGAGCACCCCTAAACCTATATCTTCGGAGCAGTAGGGGCCGTCCGGTCCGGCCAGGGAGCCGCCCAGTTCGCGCTGGTACTCGCGGGAGGTGCGCAAGAGGTCGCCGCTCACATCGCGGAGGTGGATGTGGAAATCGTAGGCGCTGGGGTCGGGCAGTCCTAAATTCTTCGCTTCGGCCCGCAGGTAGGTCCAGGCGATATCTATAGTCGCTTTGGCGTCGTCGATGCCGGTAGCTACGATATTGCCGCTCCCGCTCACCGCTCGGGCGCTAATCCCCACCGCGGCCAGACCGCTATCGGGGATGGCGGGGGTAATAATTTCGAAGTTGAGGGAATCATCCTCGACGGGGGAGAGGGATTGGATCTGGATGCGAGAGAGGCGGTATTTGAGCGTATCGCCGTTACTCTGGTAGAAATTGCTGAGCGCTTTCCAGAGCTCTAAGTCGCGGGCCGATTGGGGCAGCCGCTCTAATTGCGATTCTAAGGTGGCGATGGCCAGCTCGAGATGGCCGCCGTCGGCTTGGGCTTTAGCTAAGCCCAGGGCCACCTTATCGTTAGTGGGATACTTAGTTAAGAGGTTGGCGTAGAGCTCGGCCGCTTGGCTGAAGTCGCCGCTATCGTAGGTCAGTTCCGCCTCTAGTAAGTTACTGGCCAGATCGGCGTCTTGGGAGGTACTCTCGCCGCTCTCCGCCGCTTGGGGGGTCTCGCTCTCTAAGGAGAGGGCCTCCTGCTCTTGGGGGGAGAGGGCCTGCTTAGCTAGAGCGACCAGGCTGGGATCGAGGGCGTCCCCCTTCTCATAGATCTTGCTGGCCTCTTCGATCCGTCCGGCCCCCAAAAGGCAACGGGAGTAGAGGCGGCGCATTAAGGGGATGGCCCGCACGGTGTCGGAGGTGCTCTCTAAAATATCTAAGGCCTGGTGGTAGGCCCCCTGCTCCATGAGCATGGAGATAATCTCTTCTAAGGGGGCTAAGGGTCCGATAATCTCCGATTTGAGGCAGGCGTAGCAGATCTCAAAGGCCTGATCGTAGCGCTGTTGGATGTGGGCGATGCGGCCGCGCATGAGCAGGGCGCTATCGGAGGACCAGTCGAGGTCGAAGCGGCGCTCGCGCCAGGTCTTTTCGGTATCTAATTCCAGGACCTTTTTAAATTCGGAGTCGGCGCTCTCCCAGTGGTTGAGGCGCATATAGAGGAGCCCCATCAAGTAGCGCATGGGCAGACTATCGTACTCGACCTCTAATACGGAGCTAGCTAGCTCTAAAAGGGAGGTCTCTTCGTCTACCGCCTCTTGGCCTAAAGCGAAGGTCAGGAGGGCTAAGGAGGTGCGCAATTGGGGATCGTCCGTCTGTTCCAGCCTCTTTTTATAGGTCGAGTGGAGCAAGAGGAGATCGACCCACATATTTTCGCTGGCCAAGATGGAGCCCCAGCGGTCCAGGGGCTCGGGGGAGAGGCGATCGATCTGGGCCCACTGGGTATAGGCGGTAATAGCTTCGGTGACGCGGCCGGCTTTTTTGTAGATATATCCCGACCACTCTTGGACGAGGGAGCGGAAGTAGGAGCTGGGATCCAACTCGGCGGCCCGGTTGAAGGCCTTAAAGGCCCCGTCAGTATCGCCGTCGCGCAGACAAGCTTCGCCAATATTGATATGGAGCTCTACGTTATTGGGCTCCCGTTGGGCGCGCTCCAAAAGCTTATCCACGTAGTTGCGGGCAGAGATCTTTTTGTTCACGCCCCGGGGCTTCGCGCTCTTAGAGTTGTGAACCTCTCATTACTCCGCCTCTTGGCCCTCTTCCCCTTCCGTCTCTTCCTCCTCTTCAGGCGGCGGCTGCGGCGACCAGACGAAGACGGAGCGCGGCGAGCGCAGACCGAAGTTAGGCTCTAAGCTGTCGTAAGCCGACCAGCTGCCCCCCGCTTTGGGCTCTAAGCAGACGATGCGGTCGTTGCCGGTGTCGGCTATATAGATCTTACCCTCTTCGTCTAAGCTCAGGCCCCGGGGCTCTAAGAATTGGAAGTTGCCCCGCCCATACTCGCCTAACTCCCAGGCGTTGCGCCCTTTGAAGTTGTCGACGCGCACTAAGCGCTGGTTGGAGGTATCAACTAGGAAATCCTTATCTTCGATCTGGACCATCTGAGTGGGCATAAAGCTGGCCCCGCTCAAGCCCTGACCCTTATAGACCGTCCACTGGCTGGGCGGAGTAGTCAGGTCGTAGGGGATGCGCACGATCTGACCCTTAAAGTTACCCTCGCCGCAACAGACGTAGAGATTGCCCTCTAAGTCGAGCCACAAGTAGCCCGGCCCAGCGATCTTGGGATCTTTAAACTCGGCCATCGGCTCTTTGGCCCCAAATTCGTTATAGACTAAGATGCGATTATTGCCGGTATCGGAAATATAGAGTCGCTTCCCGTGGAAGGCCACCCCTCGAGGCTCTAAGAAGTGGTTATCCATCTCCGTCCAACCTAAGCCGCGCATATCGTCCATGCGGATAATGCGATTATTGCCGCGGTCGGCTACATAGATCCGCCCCTCGCTATCGACCCAGATCTGCTCGGGATGTAAGAAGCGCCCTAAACCGCTCCCCGCCAAGCCCAAAGCGTAAAAATCTTCGCCATAGAGGTTCTTCATATAGACGATGCGCCCATTGCCGGAGTCGCTAATCCAGATCCCCTGGGTGCGCTTGTAATCTTGGGGATTATCGGAACGCAACAGGCTAAATTTGGGGCGGTCGGACTTCATATCGAGCTCGATCTTCTTGCTGCCCCCCTCCTGCAATTGTTTATTGAGCTCCTCAATAGACTTGGGGGTCTCAGCCGCCGGTTGGGCCGGAGCGGCCTCTCCCTCAGTGGGGGCAGCCGGAGCTTCCGGGGTCGCTTCTCCTGCAGCGGGGGCAGCTTGGGTCTCCGGAGTAGCCTCTCCCGCAGCTGGGGCAGCCTCAGTTTCCGAAGTAGCCTTTTCCGCAGCCGGTTGCTCGGCGGCGGGTTGAGCCTCAGCGGGCTGACTGGGGGCGGGCGCGACTTGAGCTTCGGCCGGTTGAGTCTCTGCAGCGGGGGCGGCCTCGGTAGGTTGCGTCTCCGCCGTGGGCGCAGCTTCGGTAGCGGCGGGGGTGGCGGCCGGCGCGGGAACGCCCTCTTGACTGGCTGCGGGTAGAGCCAAGGTACTGAAAGCCAGATAGAGCCAGAAGGCTAAAGAGAGAGTGAGGGCCAGGCTGAGCCGGTTACGCACGGGATTCCTCCGCATCAATGGAACATCTAAGTAGCCCTCTCGGCTAAGCTCCGCAGGGCAGGCCTAAGTTTAGGCCCAGGAGGGCAGATCCCTCTTTTAAAGGGAAGAGGGAGATGAAGGTTCCTTAAAAAGGGGGAGGTAGCGTAGGAATCCTGGCTCTACCCCTTAAAGGTAGGGCTGGGAGTATACGTTTTAGATTATAGAAATATTGAGGTCATGACCTAGATGATACGCCGCGGGCGCTGGATCGGGGCTAGTTTAGTCCTCTTCTTAATTACTTCGCTCTTTATGGGTTGGGGGCGCTGGCCCCTGCGTTGGGGGGGCTGGTTAGTCGATTGGCAATTGGGCCCGGCCTTAGTAGCCGGTAGCGCCCTGACTATTTTGGGGATCGTCCTCCTGACCTTAGCTGCCGGGCGCCTCTATTGCTCTTGGCTTTGCCCTTTGGGGATCTTCCAAGATCTTATCTATTGGCTCTCCAAGCGCTTCTCTAAAAAGGGGCGCCCCCTGCCTTATGCGGGGAAGGAGAGCCACTGGCGCTATTGGATCTTAGTCCTCTATTTGGGGGCCATCTTAGGCGGTTGGGGCCTGGTTTTAGTCTTACTCGATCCTTACGCCGCCTACGGGCGTATCGCTTCTAACCTCTGGGCGCCTTTAATCCCCGGGGGCGAGGGGGTAGCGACTTTGGCTCTGCCCACCTTCCTCTTAGCCGCCCTAACCTTACTCTTATTCCTGGCCTTAGCCTGGCGGCGCGGCCGCTGGTATTGTAATAATATCTGTCCATTGGGGACCCTTTTGGGGTGCGTCTCCCCTTACGCTTTGGGCAAACCCTACTTAGAGGCGGAAAAGTGTGTGCGCTGCGGCCGCTGCGTGCGCTCCTGTAAAGCCCAATGTATCGACTTAGAGGGGTACAAAATAGATTATAGCCGCTGCGTAGCTTGCGGCGACTGTCTCCAGGGCTGTCCTAAAGGGGCCTTACATTGGCGCTGGGGGATAGGCCGGCCCGCTAAGGCCGAGGCTGCGACTGAGGCGAATGCCGCCGCTAAGGTAGAAGCGCCCGCTAAGGTAGAAGCTTCCGTTAAGGTAGATACTACCGCTAAGGCCGAGACCGCGGTTAAGGCGGATACTAGCATTAAAGCAGATACCAGCATAAAGGTAGAGGCCCCAGCGTCGGAAGGAACAAAAGAAGCCCCCCCGGAGGAGAGTCCAGCTGCTAGCGCCACAGCGCCGGAGGAGGGACAGGGCGGAGTGGCCATAGCTAGGCGCGGCTTTTTAATGGCTTTAGGTTTGTGGGCGGCTAGCGGGGCGGCCCAGGCGGCTACGCCCTTAGCGGGCGGGCGCTTAGATCCTGAGCGGCAGGGGCCGGTAGTTCCCCCCGGCGCTCTCAGTTGGCAGAATCTCAGCTCCCATTGCGTAGGTTGCCAATTGTGTATTAGCGCTTGTCCCAACGACGTCTTACAGGCTAGCTCCACTTGGGGGTGTTGGGCCCAGCCGGAGATGGGTTTTACTAGGGGTTACTGTAAGCCCCGCTGTACCCGCTGCTCGCGCGTCTGTCCGACGGGGGCTATTAAGCCCTTAAAGCGGGAGGATAAGGCTAAGCTCCAATTGGGAGTAGCCCGCTGGGTGGCGGAGCGCTGCGCCATTATTACTAAGGGGCGTACCTGTGGCCGTTGCGTGCGCAGTTGTCCTTGGGGGGCTTTACGCTTAGTCCCCTTAGATCCCAGCCAGCCCCATGCGCCCTTAGTCCCCCAGGTCGATCCGGGGCGCTGTCGGGGCTGCGGAGCCTGCGAGTATAGTTGTCCGGTGCGCCCCCAGAGCGCTATCGTAGTCGACGGTTTGGCGCTCCACCGCACCCTCTCTTTGGAGGGCGAGGATCTGGCGCCGCGCTCTCCCAGGGGAGGGGGAAAGGCTTAAGAAGACGAAAAAATTGGCGGCTCGCGGGGGGTAGAAAAGGGTGAGCGCGGGTAGGCTCTCTCTTTGGGGGAGAGTCGACCTGGTGAGGTGGCAAAGAAGATGCAAATTCTGGATAGTTTACGCACCAAGGCTCTGGCCAATAAGCGGCATATTATTCTGCCGGAGACCCAAGACGACCGCACTTTGCAGGCGGCGCGCAAGATAGTCGATCGCGGTTACGCCCAATTGACCTTAATCGGCCAGCCGCAGAAAGTAGAGCAGCGGGCTAAGGAACTGGGCTTCTCTCTGGAAGACGTGCCCATCTTAGATCACTTGCAGGCCCCCGACTTTGAGGAGTTTGTAGAGGCTTACTACCAGCTGCGCAAGGCTAAGGGTATGACCCCCGAAGAGGCGCGAGAGGCTATCCAAGATCCCCTCTTCTACGCCAATATGATGGTGCGCTCCGGCAAGGCCGACGGTACGGTGGCCGGCGCTACCAATACTACCGCCCACACGGTGCGGGCCGCCCTGCGCTGCTTAGGTCTCCAGCCCGGCCTCAAGACGGTCTCCAGTTTCTTCTTGATGATCGTCCCCAATAAGGCTTACGGCGAGGAGGGTACCTTAGTCTTCGCCGACTGCGCCGTAGTTATCGATCCCGATCCCAACCAGTTAGCCGACATCGCCATTACGACCGCTGACTCTTGCCGCTTCTTCCTGGAGGTAGAACCGCGCATGGCCCTCTTGAGCTTTAGCACCAAGGGCAGCGCCCAGCACGAGAAGGTCCAGAAGGTAGTCGACGCCTTAGAGATTATTAAAGAGCGGGCGCCCCACCTCAACGTAGACGGCGAATTGCAAGTAGACGCGGCCTTAGTTCCGCGCGTGGCCCAACTTAAGGCCCCCGGTTCGCCCGTAGCCGGTCACGCCAACGTGCTCATCTTCCCCGACATCCAGGCCGGAAATATTGGCTACAAGTTGACGGAGCGCATGTCGGGCGGCACGGCCATCGGCCCCATCTTGCAGGGCTTTGACTTTGCCTCTAACGACCTCTCCCGCGGCTGCAAGTCGGAAGATATAGTCGATACGGTAGTTATTACCTCCGTCCAGGCCACCCAGTGCATCCAGCGCAAGGCCCAGCGCGCTTAAAACTTAAAAGCGACCCTTAAAAGTTTATCCCCGGCCTCTCCTTAAGGAGAGGCCGGGGATAAACTTTAGGTCCTAAAACTTTTGAGGGGGGCGCCCAATCCTCAAGGTGGGCGGCGCGGCCTTTAAGGTCAAGTCAGCCCCCTCAAGGTGGGCGTCGCGGCCCTTAGGGTCAGGCGAGAACCCTTCTAGGGGAGCGGCGCGGTCCTCACGGCCAGGTTAGAACCCCTTCAGGCTGCTGGGCCGCCCGGGGAAGACGCCCTTTAGGAGTCGTAGCCGTAATCGATGGGGGAGCCGTCGCCCAACCAACCCGTCTTATCCATAGTCGCCGGGTCGCGGGGCTTAGGCACGACCCCCGCCGCCAGACCGGGGAAGGGGCGCATCCGGACTCTAGCCGAGGTAGGCGGCGGGGCGCCCAGATAACCCTCTTGATAATATTGGGCCTGGACGTCGGCCTCCTTAGCCACCGTGGGCAGGGCCACTTCCTGTTCCGCCTCTTGCAACTCTTGGGGCGAAAGTTGGGCGGCCACCTTGCTCAAGATGCGCTTAACGGCCGGGGTGGCTAAGTTGAGGGGCTCCAGAGTCGTAAACTTCTTATAGAGGGCGTAGGCCTTGACTAAGTAGCCGCTCTGCTCCGCCAAGATGGCCAGACCGCGGGCGGCGGTGGCGTTCATGGCGTCATACTTAATAGCTTGGCTGTAGGCGTGCTCCGCCTCCTGGCTGCGATGTAAGAGGGAACAGGTATCGCCCAGTAAGCTCCAGAGCACGGAGGAGGCCGGAGCGCAACCCGTCTGATGCTCCGCCGACTCGCGCACCTCTTCCGCCAATTGCATAGCCTCTTGGTGGCGCTTAAGCATCAAGAGCAACTTGACCTTGCGGAAGATGCAATGGATAGAGTCGGGATAGAGCTCGCAGATCTCTTCCATAGCCTGCAGAGCCTCGCTAAATTGGCGCAAGTTCATGTAGGCCGTGGCCAGAGCTACGGCTAAATTAGTATGTACCTCTTCGGTAGCGTAGGTACAACCTAAACCGTCTTGGGCGGTCTCGATGGCCCGCTCCCACTCGCTCTGGCGCACCCAGTACTCGGCTAAGGCTAAGTGGCACTTGGCGTCGCGCGGGGATTGGGTCACCGCTTTGAGGTAGAGCTGCTGGGCCTCGTCGATCTGACCCGTAGCCTCCAAGATGGGGGCGATCATCTGGGCGTTATTATCTTCGTCGCGCAGATAGATAGCTAAAGCCTCGTCGTACATCCCTAAGCGGAAGTAGAGGTTAGCTAAGGCCTTCTCGATACCGTGGCGCACCGACTTGCGCTCGTTAGGATCGTCAATAATATCGCGGTAGTAGTCGATGGCATTTTGGGCCTCGCCGCAACGCACGTAGAGGCGTCCCAACTCCCACAGAGCTTGGGCGTTTTTGGAGTCGGCGCTCAAGGCGTCGCGCAAAGTGGCGATGGCCTCTTCAAAGTGGCCGGCCTGGATCTGCTGGGTGGCCAGTAAGTTCCAAGTGCGCTGATGGGTGCGGTCGCGAGCTACCTCTTCCTTCAATTCGGCGATGAGATCCTCATTGAGCTTCGTCCAGCGCTGGGAGAGACCCAACTGGGCGTAGACGCGCAGGAGCTCGATCTTCCAGAGGTGGATATTGCGATGTTGAGGATTGGTGCGGATAGCCTGCTCGTAGGCCCCGCGAGACTCAGTAAAGTTCTTAGTGCGGTAGGCCAGGCGGGCGGCCGCCTCTAAGAGGCTGGCGTTGCTCTCGTGATCGACTAACGCCCGGGCTACTAAGCGCAGACCCATCTGCTGCAGCTGGTTGCGCTGTTCGGGCTTTAAGCCCTTACCCAACATCTCTTCGTAGAAGGTGGCCCCCAGGGGCGACTCTTCTTTGGCCCGCAAGTGGATGAGCTTAGTGTAGTACTCTTCGGCCGTATCCAGGTCGTAGGCCCTAGCGGCGGTGGCCGCCAAGCGGCGCACGGAATCGTCGTCGTCGGGTTGCCAGTCGACTACCTGCTGGCGCAAGACTTGAGCTTTAGCGTAGGCCCCTTTGCCCTCCAAAATGTCGGCTAACTTGACGGCGAAGAAGGAATCGGGACAAGCCTCCATCGCCTCTTCTAAGGCGGTCTGGAGCCCGGCGTTATCATTCTGCTTGCGCAAGATCTGGATCTTGCGCCGATGTAACTCGGGGTCCTTAGGAGACTGGAGTAAATTCTGGTTGACCTCCTCCAGAGCTTCATCTAAAGGCTCGTTGATATCGCCATAGACGGGTTTGCCGAGGCGATCCTCTTTGACGGGCGGGGTCTTAGTAGCCGCCGCTTTGCGCACTAACCCCTTACCAGCTTCGGCCGCCGCTTGGGCCTGCTCCTTGGTGGGCATAGCTGGTTTGGTCTGCTTGCTGGAACCATACTTTAGAGTCATCTCGTCGTCTCCTCACAAGTGGGAGCTTCATCCACTTGGGGGCTCTAACCTGGGAATATACGCTGGGGCGCAGGCGATCTGGCGCCAGTTAGAGAGACGACCCCTAGCGCAGCCTGACCCTCTATCCGCACAACCAAACGACCTCCCCACCCGTTCGACTTCCGGACTAGGAGATCCTACTATAGGGAGTGGGAAAAGATTCGAAAAAGAAGTTGCGGATTGAGCTTAAAAAGGCCATCTTTAGCCCTTTTTAAAGTGGGAAGGGCGCGCGGGCTAGGGGCTAGAGGGGGCCAAAAGGGGAGCGCTAGAGGAGTAGGAAGAGGGAATTAGAAAAAAGGGACATGATTGGTAAGATAATAGCGGATCGTTATCAAGTAATCTCCCTACTAGGGACGGGGGGCATGGCCAAAGTCTACCGGGCCAAAGATCTCAATTTGGGGAGAGAGGTTGCCCTCAAAGTCTTATTGGACTCGGTGGCCCAGGATCCGGAGTTCCGCGAGCGCTTTCGCCGCGAGGCCCGAGCTAGCGCCGCTTTAACCCATCCTAATATCGTTCAGGTTTACGATTTTTTCGAATCGCCCCAAGGGGTCTTCATCGTCATGGAGCTCATTGAGGGTCAGGATCTCCACGCTTACTTAGAACAAAAAGGTCCCTTGGCCCCCGCCGAAGCGGTGCGCATCGTCTTAGACGTCCTCTCCGCTTTGGAATTCGCCCATTCCCGGGGGGTAGTCCACCGCGACATCACCGCCCGCAACGTGCTCTTAGCGCGCGACGGTTCCGTCCACGTGACCGATTTCGGTATCGCTCAGGTGGTGGGGGAGCGCACCTTAACCCAGAGCGGAGAGTTGATAGGCTCCGTCCAGTATATCTCCCCCGAGCAGGCCAGCGGCCAACATGCCACCCCGCGCACCGACATCTACTCTACGGGCGTCTTGCTCTACGTGATGTTAGTGGGCGAGCTGCCCTTTAGCTCCGACAACGTGGTGAAGTTGGCGCTAATGCACGTGCAGGCCCCGGTGCCCAAGCCCTCGCTCACCCGCTCCGATATTCCCGAGGCTTTGGAGAATATTATCCTCAAGGCTATGGCTAAGGATCCGGCCCAGCGCTTCCAGTCGGCTAGCGAGATGATGGACGCCCTTCACTCCTGGCAGATCAATCCTTTGCGCCGCTCCACCTTAGTTCCCGGTCAGCGTCCCCCCGCGCCCGCCGCGCCCTTTAGTAATCCCCCTCCCGCTCCCACTTTAGGGAAATCGGTAGCGGCGGCGCCTACGGCCGTGCCTACCGCCCCCCAAGCTCCCGCCCCGGGAGGGGGGACGGTCCTCCACGCCCGCTTACCTCAGAATCTGCTCAAGATGCAAGAGGACGCCGCCCGCAGCGCGACGCCGGTAGGCAACTTTAGCGACCAAGAGGTCCAAGATACGGTCGATCTCAGCACTTATCCCGAAGAAGAGCCGCTCCAAGAGGGGGGCGAGGAAGGGGAGGATTATCAAGATTACGCCGACGAGTATCCTCTGGAAGAGGGGGCCGAAGGCGAAGGAGAGGGCGAAGGTATGGGCAGTAAAGGCTTGGGGGCTATTATCGCCATCTCCCTAACTATCTTTTTGGCCTTTGTAGCCGGTCTCACCTGGGTCAACCTGACCGCCACTTCTAAAGTCAATATTCCCAACGTAGTGGGCCAAGACGTAGAGCGAGCTAAGACTATCGTCCAAGAGGCGGGTATGCGCTTAGAGATCCGCTCCCAGAAGTATCTGGCCAACGAGCGCCCCGGTCTAGTCTTAGAGCAAGATCCCGCCGGCGGAGTCCAGTCGGCGGGCGACGGGGTAGTGTGGGTCGATATTAGCGTGGGCCGCGAGCGGGCTACTATTCCCAACTTGCAGGGCTTGCGCGAAGGTCAGGCCTGCGCCGAGTTGGAGAAGTTAGGTTTAGGTTATACGGTCGTGCCCCGCGAGAGCCGCTTAGAGGCTGGGACCGTCTTCGGCCAGCACCCCTTAGCCGGTCAAGATGTAGTCACCGGAACGGAAGTGACTATCTTTGTGAGCGTAGGGCAGGGTCAATTGACCGTGCCCACCCTCACCGGTTTGACCTTAGGGACGGCCTACGACTTGGTGGGCAATTTAGGGCTCAATATTAAGGTCAAAGAGACCAAAGTTGACCCCCACTCTAAGGCGGAGACGATCCTCAGCCAAGAGCCCTCGGCCGGCCTCAAGGTGGCTAAGGGGCAGACTATCTACGTCGTCATTAGCCGCAAGGAAGAGCGCAAGCAGGCCCCGGCCCTGGTAGGTAAGACTTTAGGGGAGGCCAAGAAGATCGCCCGCGGGATGGGCATCGAGTTAGAGGTCAGCGGCGACACTAGCGACCAGGCTTTAGTCTCCTCCCAGAAGATCAATCCCGGCTCTATCCTCTCCGAGCCCAAGTTGGGGGTCCGAGCCAGCTTAGCTAAGCCGACCGTCCCCGACGTCTGCACCCAGACTTACGAGCGAGCGGTAGAGACGCTCAAGGCCGGAGGTTGGAAGGTGGGTAAGGTCTCCGTAGTAGAGGGCGAGACTTCCAATATCGTCGTCCAACAGTACCCCGGCCCCGGTCAGGAGGCTGCGCCCGGCTCCAGCGTCGACTTGACGGTCACTAGAGCCGTAGCCGCTCAGCCCACGCCGGCCGTCCCCGCTCCGCCCCCCGTGCCCGCTCCCAGTCCGGTCGACGATAGGGCCCCGCTCACCCCGGCGGTCCCCGCCCCTCCGCCCGTACCTCAGCCGGAGCAGCCCCTCTCGGAGGGCATCCAGGAGGATTTAGATATCGAACTGCCAGGCGATCTCCCTTAGAGGTGGAAGTAGGCTCCCCCAATCGCGAATCCCAAAGAAAAACTGGAGTTGGCCAAAGTTATGGACCGAGAGCAAAAAGCGCAGGGTGCTGAAGAGTTAAAACTCAGCCTCCCCAAGAGGGAGACTCCCAATCCCCTCCCTGTGGGAACGGGCGAGCCTCCAGCTCCGGCTTTGGCCTCTACCGTCAAACCGGGGGCCACCCCCATGCGCTTAGAAGCCCCCAAACGGCGCGACTCGGGGGAGCGGCCTACCGTCATCCCCGCTCCCACCCCCAGTCCTAAGGCTACCCCCGACCATCTGCCGGCGCCCGAACCGAAATTGAAGGCCCCGCCCTTGGCCCCTACCCCCGCCCCCGAGGGGACGGCGGCCCCCGTTGCGCCCACCCCGGCCTCGGCAGCGTCGGCCCCGTCTACTCCGGCCGAGTCGGCTCCGTCTACTACAGCGCCATCCGCCCCGGCGGCCTCGGCCGCTCCGGCTTCCGCCTCGGCGCCTCCATCGGCCCCGGCGGGGACGGCCGGTCCTCCGCCGCCGGGAGCTCCCCCCGTGCCGCCTCCGCCCTCTAGTCCGGCCCCTAAAGAGCATGTGCCCTGGCTCTCTATTTACTCTTGGTTGCGCTTTTTGTGGGTGGTCTTCAAGGTGGCCGTCATCTTTGTAGTCATCGCCGCCTCCTTAGCCTTTGGGGCAGTAATGGGGGTGACCGTCTATCGCACCTACTTTGCCGTGCCCGATGAGATCGAGGTTCCGGCCATTCAGGGCAAAGATTTTGCTACCGCCAACGAGATCCTAAAAGATCTGGGCTTGCGCCTGCGCATCGAAGAGGGGCGCCACGCCACTAAGTTCCCCAACCGCATTATTATTAGCCAAGAGCCCAAACCCGGCCAGGTCGTGCGCCGGGATAGGGAGATTTTGGCCGTCGTCAGTCTGGGGCCAGAGCTCTATAAAGTGCCCGATCTCCAGGGTTTGAGCTTGCGCGAAGTGGAGAAGGCCCTCAGCAATAATAAGTTGTCTTTGGGCAAGGTGACCTATACCGCCAAAGATAGCAACCGTCCCGATATAGTCCTCAACCAAAAGCCCCAGCCGCGCACCTTAGTCCACAAGGGGACCAAGGTCAATATCCAAGTCAATCGGGGCACGGGCGAGCTCAAGGTAGTAGTGCCCAACTGTCAGGGCCGCCACTTAGCCAAGGCTATCCCCACCTTGCAGAAGGCCGGTTTGGAGCTGGGGCGGGTGGTCTGGACCTACTCCGAAAAGCCGGCCGGTACCGTCCTCTCCCAGAGTCCGCCCTCCGGAGCCGACGTCATGCGCGATAGCGAGGTGGAGTGCGAGGTCTCTACCGGACCCACCCAAGAGCGCCTCTTGGCTAGGCGCAAATTGGAGCTCTTCCTGCCCGCCGGGGACCAATACCAGAAGGTGCGGGTCATGCTCTTAACGAGCGCCGGGGAAGAGGAGATCTACCGCGCCACCCACGTAGCGGGCGACGCTTTAGCTCTGTGGGTGATGGGCAACCCCCACGACGATATTGAGATTTATGTAAATGACAAATTATTTATGAGGGATAAGTTGTAAGATGAATCCAGTCTTAGTCTCCGCTTCCGTACTCTCGGCCGACTTTTTGCACTTAGAGGAAGATGTGCGCAAAGTTATCGCCTCCGGCGTCGACGGCCTCCACTTGGACGTTATGGACGGCCACTACGTGCCCAACTTGAGCTTTGGCGCCCCCTTAGTGAAGGCCTTAGCCAAGATCAGTACCGTCCCCTTAGACGCCCACTTTATGGTGACTAACCCCTTAGAATATGTCGACCTTTGCCGCCAGTGCGGGGTAGAGACTATGACTATCCATCCGGAAGTCGTCTACCACTTCCACTCCGCTTTGAGCCAGATCCGCCAGGCGGGGATGAAGGCCGGGGTCGCTTTGACCCCCAGCACTTTGCCTAGCGTCTTAGAGTACGTACGCGATTTAGTCGACTTCGTCATCGTCATGAGCGTCAATCCCGGCTTCTCGGGCCAGAAATTTATCGAATCGGCCCCCGCCAAGATCGCCGCCGTGCGCCAGATGCTGGGAGAGCGGGTGCGGATCGGTGTCGACGGGGGGGTCAATCCCCAGACTAGCCTCCTCTGTCGCCAGGCGGGGGCGGACTTTATGATCGCCGCTACGGCCATCTTCGGCCAAGAGGATTACGCCCAAGCTATTCGCTCTTTGCGCGGTTAGAAGGAGAGTTTTAGAGCCCAGGGCCTTTAGGGGGAGGTCGGTAAGTTAGGACGTCTTTTAGAGGCTAGAGAGGAGGATCGCTAAGGTGAGGATAGCCCGGCTTATCGCCATCTTCATGCTCTTCTGGCTCGCTGGGGTCGGGGGCGGCTGTAGCCTCTTAGGCTATACGGAGGCGCTCTTAACGGTCACTATCACTAATGACAATAACCAGCTCTTAGCGGTCGAAGGGCGCTCCAATCTGCCCGACGCCACCCCGGTACGCATCACCTTGAGCGAAGACGGGAGTTCCTTAGTCCAAAATCAGACCAGCTTACAGAAGGGCTCCTTCGTCTCCACTCTCGATTTGGGGATGGTCCCCGGCAATAGCGCCCTCTCTTTAGAAGTGGCCTTAGAACCGGCCAACGGTCCGGAGAGCGTGCGCCGCCAGACGGGGGAGTACGGCCAGTATCTCATCGGCTCCCAGGTGGAAGAGGAGGGGAAGAATTATCGGGTCGTAGAGCGCTTGCGTTTAGTCTTACCTATGAATAGGCGCGAGGCGGCCATCCGCCGGGTGCAGATGGGCAATTACGGTCCCGGAGTGGCGGCCTTAGAGGACGTCTTAGCCGTCGACCCCCAGAACCCTGAGCTCCAAGGTTGGCTGGCGGTGGCCTTACTCAACCGCGATCCCTTAGAGGACGTCTACGGCTCTAGGGCCTACACCCTCTTAGAGAAGATCGAGCCCCGCCAGATGAGCGCCCTCTTACGCCAACGCAGCGCCCATTGGCGCGATCGCCTGGCCCTCTTGCGCAGCGAATACCAGAAGAAGGCCCAGCGCCAAGAGGAGATCGAGCGCCACAAGGCCATTTTAGCGGCCCGTAAGTTGGAGATCGTGGCCGGGAAATCTCTGGGCGGGGTCGATCTGGGCCTCAGCGCGGCCTCCGTCTACGAGATGGCCGTCCCCGAGAAGTATCCCCTCTGGCGGGGAGAGGTCATCTTCTATAATATGCCCGACCGTCCGGTAAGCGTCTACTTTGACGCTAAAAGCGGGCGAGTTATCGAGCTCAATACGGAGAGCCCCGAGTACTTGTTGGCCGGTAAGTTGCGGGTGGGTAGCCCCTTAAGCGACGTAGAGCTCATCTATCCCGAAGGTCACCTCAATATGGGGATGGACCGCCAATTGAGCGACGGCAACTTGATGGCCTATGGAGAGTACTCCTGTCCCCAGGGGCTCATCTTCCACATTAAGCGCATCTCTATGGTCGATGGCCTCATCTTGAGCGACCAGGTGGTGAGTATCTCCGTGGTGCCCCCCTTCGAGTGGGTCTACGACGAGGATACGCGGGCCGAAGCGGAGGCGGAGGCGGCGCAGGAGATGGTCCAGCAGGGCTCTTATCCTCGGGCTGAGTAATTTTTTGGGCCTACCTCTTGCCAAACGGAGATCGGCCTGCTATAATCCCACAAGCCGAGGGCGAAAGGTCAGCCCCCTAGAGAATAGGGCGGTCGATACTAAGCGCGGGAGTGGCTCAGTGGTAGAGCATCGGCTTCCCAAGCCGGCGGTCGCGAGTTCGAATCTCGTCTCCCGCTCCAAACTGGTCTCGGTCAGTTTTGAAAAAGATGGCGTTGTGGCCGAGTGGCTAGGCGGAGGTCTGCAAAATCTCTCACAGCAGTTCAATTCTGCTCGACGCCTCCAAACTTGGGCGCGTAGCTCAGCTGGTTAGAGCACTACGTTGACATCGTAGGGGTCGGCAGTTCAAGTCTGTTCGCGCCCACCAGTTTTGGTGGAAGGGTCCTCTCATCCGGTAAGGAGAGAGGGCTTTTTTGTATTTCTCTAGCTCCCTAGAGGCGCCCCCAAGAGGCAGGAAGGGGGAGGGGGGACACAAATAGGGGGGCGACGCATCGCAGTGAGGTTATCGGCATGGCTAACAGTTTAGATATCTTCTATCAGATCTTCGCGCTCAATTACTCTACCGAAGAGCTCTATAAGAATTTCAATCGCCCTTACCAATTGACGCTCATGGGGGCGGAGGCGGAGTTGGGGGAGATGCTCAATTGGTTGGGAGATCAGGTCTCTAATGCGGGCAACGCTTACGCCCACTCCCAACTGCGCTGCCTACCTCTGCCCGAGCGCCAGAGCGCGGAGGAACCCTTCCCAGCTAGCGATATTATTATCGTCCACTTAGGCCAGCGTTTGCCCAGTCTCAACTACTTAGACTACTGCTGCCGCCTCTTCCCCTCCCAGGCTGAGGTCCTCTTTATCGTCAACGAAGAGGCCCTCTTAGAGGGGGAGGCCGAGCTCTCAGATAAGGCGGCCCAGGATTTAGGGCCGGGTGAGGGCGAGCCTCGCCCCGCCTGGATGGGTCCCGCCTCTAAGGGGGAGTCCTCGGGCGCTACTCCCCAGCCTCCTCAAGCGCCGCCTAAGCCTCAGATTGAATTTTTAAGCGTGGGCGGCCCCGGTTTAGTGACCCCCCCAATCTTCTTAAAGGCGGGGAGTAGTTGTCCTAGCTCTACGGGCGGGGTCTGTCCTCTCTCTAAGGAGGGGGGCGCCGCTTGCGCTAGGGCTAAGGAAGAAGGGGCCCAGAAGCGTTGTCTCTGCCCCAAATGGCGCCATTCCCAGGCCCTCTCCTCCTTTATCTTGAGCGACTGGGAGGGCGGGCAGGTCTTAGAGCCGCGCTTCGATCCCACTTTACCTGCGCTCTACGTCTTGCCTAGCAGCCTGGAAGGGGGGATGTGGGCCAAACTTTTGAGCCAACGCCTGCCCCAGTGGATCTACGCTCTAGCTAGAGATTTCGCCGTCTTGCGCCAGAACTACGTGCGCGAGCTCATCCTCTCTAACGCTAACGAAGCGGCCTTAGTGGCGGCCGCCTCTTCGCTCACTACCTCCTTACCCTTAGTAGGGTGGTTGGCGGGCGTCTTTGCCGTCTCTACGGAGACCCTCTATTTAACCGCCAAGCAGATGCGCTTAGCCTTACTCATCGGAGCCGTCTACGGGCGCTCTCTCGATTTCTTCGAGCGTATGCACGAGTTGTGGCCCGTCTTGGGGGGCGCCTGGGGCTGGCGCGTCTTGGCTCGCGAGGCCGCGGGATTTATCCCCGCCCTGGGGGTGGTCGCTAAAGCGGCTATCGCCTGGAGCGGCACTTATACGGTGGGGGCCCTCAGCCAGCGCTTCTACGAGCGCGGAGAGATTATCGAGGCGCAAGACCGCCAGGAAGTGGCGACAGAGGCCCGGGAACTTTCGCGCCAGGCTTTGGGGCAGATCTTAGGGCGGGAGAGAGAGTAAATGACGCGCACCATTCGCAATCTGCTAGTCTTAGTCGTCCTGGGTTTGGTAGCCGCCCTGCCCATCTTGTGGCAGCGCGTGCAGGCCGAACAGGCTAACCGCTCGGCGGAGATCCTCTTCGATTATGGGGCTCTAGCGGAGTACGCCCGCACTAGCGGCTACCCTCTGGAGATGGTCCTAGAGTGGTGTAAGGCTAGCGGGGTGACGGCTATCGCCGTGGAGGAGGATAGTCGCGACTCTCTAGCTATGCGCGGCTTAGCCCGAGTCGTCGATTACTTCGGGATGCGCGACCTCCAGGCGGCGGGGGAGGTCTCCCAAGATTTAGAGCTCGATCCCCTCTGCACCTATTACGTAGCCCGCGACGCCCAGGCAGCGGCCCAGATCTGGCAGGGGGCCCAATACTCTCTGGGCCCCGATAAGGCTACCCTCTTGGGGGCGGAGAAGCGCGTAGTCGAGTTGCGTTGCAATATTCGCGACCTGCCCGCTTTGGGGGTGGGGATCCCCTACCAGATCGTAAGTAACCTCCACCAAAAGTACGGCTTCAAAGTCTGGTTGCGCCCCTGGAATAGTCCGGAGCTCAGCTTAGACGATCTGCGGGAGTTGATGGGGCGCTACGGCCAGTTGGCTAGCCAGGGCCAGGTAGAGGGGCTCATCTTTGGCGGCCTGCGCAACGAGGTCTACGGCTATCCCAAAAACTTAGAGGAGATGGCTAAGCTCTTAAAGGCTACCCCTCTCAAGTTGGGGGTTATCGAATTAAATCCCAAGGTCCAGCAGAAGGGGATCGTCGCCTTAGCTAAGCTCTGCCCCGAGCGCGTAGTGCGGGTGATGGCCGTCTCTCCCGCCCACCAAGCTAAGCTCGACCCGGAGACGCTCAGCTCGATGTACAGTTTAGGGGTGCGGGAGCGCGGGATCCGCTTAATCTACTGCCGCCCCTATATGGACGGGGTCGAGAAATTGACTCGTGAAGAGGCCAACCAGATCTTTATTGGCGCTCTCCAGGCCCAGGTGGCCCCCCATTTCCAAGGTCAGGCTAGTACTTACGCTAGCGACTCTTCCCCCGTCCACGTAGGTTGGAGCTGGTGGAGCTTAGCCATAGTCTTAATAGCGGTCAGCATTACCTCCGGCTTCTGTATGTTGATCCACATCTTGCGCCTCTGGCCCCAGCGCTATATCCATTTAGCCGTGCCCTTGGTAGCTATTATTGTAGCTTTGGCCTGCGTTGGCGGTTGGGGCTTAAAGTGGGTCCTACTCCTCTTAGCTTGGGGCGCGGTTACCGTCTTCCCCATCTACGCCTTAGTCATCTTGACCCCCATCTGGGAGCGGGCGGAGCGCTATCAGAATTTAGGCCAGGTCTTGGCGGAGGGGCTCTTAGTCTTGGGGGTAGCGGTAAGCCTTAGCCTTTACGCCGGTTTATTGGCCGCCGCCCTCTTGAGCGACATCCCCTATATGCTCAGCTTAGAGGTCTTCCGGGGGGTCAAATTGCATAGCTTAATCGTGCCCCTCTTAGTCTTTGTAATCTGGCTTACCCAACAGCAGCGCAAGGGCGGCTTAGATGGCATCTGGCACTTCTTAAATTTTAATCTCAAAGTGTGGCACTTAGTCTGCGGCCTCTTTTTAGTAGCTATCGCCGGTTTCTACGTGATGCGCACCGGCAACGAGGGCGGGAGCCTTTTAGTAAGCGAGGAGGAGCGGGCCTTGCGTCGCTGGTTAGATCTGGTCTTAGGGGTGCGCCCGCGCTTTAAGGAGTTCTTATTGGGCAATCCCGCCCTCTTCCTCTTGCCGGCTTTAGTCGCTCTGCGCTGGCGGGCTTTGGTACCGGTAGCCCTCTTGAGCGGGGCCGTCGGTCTGACCTCCTTAGCCGATACGTACGCCCACATCCATACCCCGCTCTTTATCTCCTTACACCGGACTATTAACGGCGTAGTCTTAGGCTGCGCGCTGGGAGTAGCGGCGGTTATAGCGGCCTGGTATTTAAAAATTTGGCTGGCCCCCTATACGGCCGGGCTGTGGAGTAAGGAGTCTGAGCCCGCCGTTGCGGGAACTTCCGCCGTAGAGGGCGAATTGGCGCCGGGTTCTAAGGCAGAAGGTTAGTTATATTTAAGCGAGGCCAAAGATTATGGGCAAGAGGATCCTCCTCTCCGGTTATTTTGGGTTTGACAATTTGGGCGACGAGGCCATCTTAGAGGCTGAGTGCGCCCGCTGGCGCCAGTTGGCGCCCGGGGTGGAACTGGCGGTACTGATGGATAATAAAGAGCGGGCCCAGGAGCTAGAGCTCAAAGCCTACCCCCGCCAATCCCCCCTCCAGATCTGGA
Organism: Vulcanimicrobiota bacterium; assembly: GCA_944322965.1. GTDB lineage: Bacteria > Vulcanimicrobiota > Xenobia > Xenobiales > Xenobiaceae > Bruticola. The sequence continues at coordinate 216,892 of CALUQR010000003.1, read as the reverse complement.
AGGCTATTAACGAAGCCGACTTGGTAGTCTCCGGCGGGGGCGGCCTCTTCCAAGATAGCACCGGCTTTAAGAGCGTCATGTATTATGGCGCCATCTTGGCCTTGGCCAGTATCGCCCGCAAGCCCTCTATCCTCTTTAGCCAAGGCTTTGGCCCCATTAAGACTAATTACGGCCGCCTCTTAGCTAAGGCCCTCTTACCTTTGGCTACTAGGGCTACCTTTAGGGACCAACCTTCGCTAGAGGAGTTTAAGGAGTACGCCCCCCAGGTCCCGGCGGAAGTGACGGCCGACCCCGTCTTCTTATTGGAACCCGGCTCTCTGCAAGCTTCCCAGGAGGTTTGGCAGCGCTGCCAGTTGCCCGATCCGGCGGCGCCCGTAGTCATAGTAGCGCTGCGCCCCTGGTTAGATCTCAAATTGGAGATGTGGGCCCACGCCTTAAATGAGTGGGGGGAGAGTATTCCGGAAGCCGATCGCCCTCAGCTCCTCTTAGTCCCCTTCCAATACTGGTACGACCAGGGGGTGGCTAAGCGGCTGGGCTCCCTCTTGCGCTTAAAACACGCCTTAGCTCCCCCCTTAAAGGTGGGGGAGATGTTAGCTTTAATGGCCGCCCCCCAGGTGGAATTGGTAGTAGCTATGCGCCTCCACGCTCTCATTATGGCCGCCGTAGCCGGGAAGGCCTGTCTCAGCGTCTCCTACGATCCTAAAGTTCAGCGCACGGCGCAACGTTGCGGTTATTTAAATTTAGATTGGGAGGGTTTAGCGGGGGGTAGTCTTAAAACTTCCCTAGAGAGGGTATGGCAGGAGCGGGTCGCTAACGCCAGAGAGGCTCAGTCTCGTCTCCCCCAATTGCGCGAGCAGGCGGAGCGGGCTTTTACTTTAGCTGGGGAGTTGTTATGAACAACGAATCCTATAGTGGCGGAGATCTGCATAATATTATCGGTCGAGTGGCGGTCTACGCCCAGGTGGGCCTAGTCATGCTCTTTGGGGTCTATCTCCTCTGGGCCTTTATGGGGGGCTTAGACGCCCAGCTCATCTTAATGCGCCATCCCGAGTTGGCTACGGAGTATGAGGCCCTCTTAAAGGGTAAGATCAGCGGCGACGAGCTCTTTATGAAGACGCTCATGCTCATCGCCCCCCACATGCATTGGTTCTATTTGGCGGTGGCCAGCAGTCTGGTGGCCTACCCTTGCTTAGGTTGGCTTTTAGGTAGGATGTTAGACTGTCCCCCCACCTGGGCGGGCCTCTTGCCTATCTTGGGCTTATTATCGGGCTTCAATCCGGCCTTTATTGGGGCTTCCGACTTTATCGCTACCCTCAGTTTAGAGGAGTCGATCGCGGTCTTGACGGTGCAGATCGTCTGTATCCAAGGGGCGGCGGCCTTTACCTTTGAGCGGCGCCAAGCGGCTTTAGCCCAAGAAGCTTCCCAAGAGGGTAAAAACTCTTGACAAGTAGGGCTAAAATAGGTAGAATCCTTCCTGGCCAGAGACAGTGGGAGTGGCGTAGCGCCCGTAATTGCCAGGAAGAGGCATCCTACCGAGGCGGAATTGGATAAAGTTTCGTTTCGTACTCTGCGTCTCCATTTCGAGTAGGAATGGCAGGCGTTTTTGTTTTGTCCCTCTCGCGGACGAGATGAGAGCCCCAGTCGACCCTAGTCGAGTTCAGCGTCGGCTAGGAGAGGAAGGGAGAAAACCGGTAATGAACGCACAGAACTTACAGCGCAAGGCTGAGTCTCTGGAGCAGATTCGTGAGTGCTTAAAGAAGTCCAGCATCATGATCTTGACCGACTATCGTGGTCAAGCCGCTGGTTTAACCGTGAAGAGCATCACCGAGCTTCGTCACAAGCTCCGTGAACAAGACGGTATTTACAAAGTTGCTAAGAACACTCTGATTCGCAAAGCTCTGCAGGAGATCGACATCGAGTGCCCCTCTGGAGTTTTGGAAGGTCCTACCGCTATCGCTTTCGGTTTCGGCGATCCCGCCGCCGTGGCGAAGACGGTCTTAGAGTTTTCCAAGACCCAGAAGCCCAATAACCTGCCCATCGTCAAGGGTGCGGTTATGGAGAATCGCCTCCTGAGCATGGACGAGTTGAAGGCCATCGCCTCTCTGCCGTCCCTCGAGGTCCTGCGTATGCAGCTGCTCGGGCTTATGTTGGCGCCTCACCGCAACATCCTCGGTATGTTGAACGCGCCTGGCCGCAGCATGGCTGCCGTTTTGGACGCTTGGAACGAGAAGCGCACCAAAGAAACCCAGGAAGCTTAGTTTTTAATCTTCATCCGTAAAGATCGCAAAATATTTTTGGAGGAAATCATGGATAAGTCCGCTTTGATCGATGCTATCTGCAGTCTCACCCTGCTTGAGGCCGCCGAAATTGTGAAGGAGCTCGAAGAGCGCTTAGGCGTCTCCGCCGCCGCTCCCGTGGCCGTCGCCGCCGCTCCCGCCGCCGCTGTCGCCGCTCCCGCCGAGGAGAAGACCTCTTTCGACGTCGAGTTGACCTCCGTCGGTTCTGAGAAGATCAAGGTCATCAAGGTCGTGCGTGAAGTCACCGGTTTGGGTCTCAAAGAGTCCAAGGACCTGGTTGAGGGCGCTCCCCAGATGGTTAAAGAAGGCTTGCCCAAGGCTGACGCCGAGGCCATTAAGGCTAAGTTCGCTGAAGTTGGCGCTACCGTCACCATTAAGTAGTCTCCTTTCAGCCTAGCTGAGCTAGGCCTCCCCCCGCGGGGGGAGGCCTATTCTTTTACTCTCCTAAACTAGGAATCTCCGATAATTGTCGAACGGAGCAGGGGATGTTGGGCGTACGTGTCAGAGTCGCCGTGCTCATACGCAAAGGCGATCAAGTATTGTTAGTAGAGCACCAGAAGAATGGGCACAAGTATTGGCTTCTGCCCGGTGGGGGCGTAGAGTACGGTGAGTCGCTAGTAGAGTGCGCCCAGAGAGAGTTGCGCGAAGAGACTAACTTAGAGATCGAGGTACAGCGTTTGGCCTTCGTAGTCGATTCCGTCGCGCCCGACCGTTCGCGCCATATCGTACACGTCGTCTTCTTCGCCCGCGAGGTGGGCGGAGAGCTGCGCGTAGGCCAGGAGGAACGCCTCTTTAACGCCCAGTATGTCGATATTGAGCGCTTAGAAGAACTAGTCGTCTATCCCCCCGTGGCGGGCGAAATCGTCAAGGCCGCCACTTTAGGAACCCAGTACTGCCCCTCCTATCTGGGCGCCATCTGGGTCGATTAAATTTTAGAGGTTTTGGAAGATGCAAGTAATTAACGATACTAACTTTAAGAGCGAAGTCTTAGAAAACGAACAGCCCACCCTAGTCGACTTCTTCGCCGAGTGGTGCGGTCCGTGCAAGATGATCGCCCCCTTAGTAGAGGAGATGGCCTCGGAGTACGCCGCCCAGATGAAGTTTGTGAAGATGGATACGGACGAGAGCCCGGCCACCGCCCAGCGCTACGAAGTCAAAGGGATCCCCACCCTGCTCATCTTCAAAGGCGGCCAGCCTATCGCGCGCAGCGTAGGTTACCTCGACCAAAAAAGGCTGCGGGAGTTCATCGAGAACAACTTAGGCTAAATAAATAGCTAGAAATTTAAAAAAATGTTCTCTATAGTTCATTTGAGGTTTGCATAAAGACCAAATAACTGCTATTATATGGCCGTAGTGAGTCGCCCTCCGGTTCACTGCCAGCAGTATTTTTCTGTGAGTTTGTTACCGAGCCGATATGAACTAATAGGGAGCATTACTCCGCACTTGCGAGTCGAGTTACCTTGAGCTTCTTGGAGTTAGGGGGAGTCCTCAAAAGTCGGGACAGAGGAGCGCCCACCTGCGGAGGCAGGTTCGAGTTCTCTCACAGAGTTAACCGTGTGGGCGTTCCTATTTTTTTAGCTCTAGATGAGATTCATTGGTTCCCCCGGGCCCGCAGGGCCCGGGGGAACCGGCTTTTAGCGGGAAAAGGACTAATCTTATTCCGCCGAGGGATCGACGTGGACTAGGCAGCCCTTAATTTGGGGGTAGGCCTCCTCTAATTTCTCTTGGACCGTATGGGCTACGGCGTGGGCCTGGTAGAGGGGCAGGTCGCGCTGGCAGACGATATTTAAGTCGACGTAGATGCGATTATCAAAGAGGCGGGTGCGCAGGCGGCGGACGGATAAGACCCCCGCTTGGCTGGTCGCTAAGTCTCGCATAGCTTGGGAGAGCTCAGGGTCGCAGGCCTTATCTAAGAGCTTCTGGGCCGAGTCGTAACCTATCTCCCAGGCGGTCTTTAAGATTAAAAGGCAGATGACTAAGGCCGCTATAGGGTCGCCCCAAGGGTAACCGGCTAGGGAAGCCCCGATCCCCATCAAGGCCCCGATAGAGGAGAGGGCGTCGGAACGGTGGTGCCAGGCGTCGGCCTCTAGAGAGTTAGAGCCTATCTTCTGGGCCGCCCAGTGGGTGTACCAATACAAGGCCTCTTTAGTAATAATGGAGACGATAGCCGCATATAAGGCCGCCCGACCTACGGGCTGGGGCGCGCTAGCGGAGAATAGACTCTCTAGACCGGCCCAACCTAGGCCCAGACCGGTAAAGAAGAGGATAGTAGCCACTAAGAGGGAGCCTAAACTCTCAAAGCGCTCGTGGCCGTAAGGATGGTCCCCATCCGCCCCGCGGTGGGCCACCTTAATACAGAGGAGCACGATAACCGTAGCTACGACGTCGGAGGCGGTATGGACGGCGTCGGAGACCATAGCCGCCGAGTGGGCCAGAAGGCCCACTACCAACTTAAAAGCCATCAAGAGTAAGTTGACGGCGATAGAGATATTGGCGACCCGCACCCCTAGGGCGGTCGCCTCTCTCTCTAGGTCGGAAGAACTCAAACTACCTCTAAACCCCTAATCGTTATAGGCCTCGAGGCCGGCCTTTAAGCCCTCTTGGATGCGCTGGCGCAGATCGGGCGGGGCCACCACGGTGCACAGATTGGCATAACTAATAAACCAGTTGCGCACTTCAGCGTGGAGATCGATATTGGGCATAGTGGCGTAGATGTAGCCGTCGTACTCGCTCACCGCTTCGGGCAGGCCAAATTGGTCGACTAAGACGTTGGCAAAGCTCTCGTCTTTAAAGCGCAAAGTGACCTTCTCGTAGTGGGGCGTATCGGCGCCGTGGAAGGTAGACTTCATGAGCTCCGCTAAGGCCTCTTCCAACTTGCAGCCCAATACCTCTTCCGCAGGACGGCGCGGGGTGCCCGTAGTGTGGGGATTGGCGATGCGGTCGACCCGGAAATAGCGCAAGGTAGTCTCTCCCTCTTTGACCCCGATGAGGTAGTAGTGGGAGTTTAAGCAGACCATAGTGTAGGGATCGACCTTATAGACTAAACTGCCGCGGCGCAAGACATTTTTAAAGCGCTTATTGTAGGTGTAGAGCTGGAACTCCAAAGCCCGCTCCCAGGAGATAGCGCGCAAGATCTCGCTGATAACCCCCTTCATCTTGGGATTATTAGCCTGGCGGGTCTTAGCTACGTAGGCCAAGAGATCCTCAAACATGCGCTTATCGTTGGGCCCTAACTCTTTAATGAGCTCCTTAGTGATGCGCTTAAAGTCCGTTTTGGAGACGCAAGGGGAACTAGCTACAGCGTCCAGCAAGATGCGGATGAGCCAAGCCTCTAAGTGGCGCTTCCCGTAATACCAGCCCTTGCGCTTATCGCGGTCGCCAATAATGTCGTGTCCGAAAGATTGGAGAATGGCAATGTCCCGACAGACCGATTTGCGCTCGGCGGTAATGCCGTACTCTTTCGCTAGCTTCTCTACGATCTGAGTCGCATTTAAGGGGTGGTGCTCGTCAGTGTCAAAGAGGAAGTTCAAGACACAGAGCAGTTTCATCTTCACATTGGCCATTGCGCTATTACCTTTTTACCAAGGCTCCGCTAACTACGAGATTTCTCCCGGCCGCCAGCTGGAGCCGCTCTCTACTGAATTGAGTGGGGCAGAGTCCACGTAAACTAGTCTGGGGAGAGACTAGTCGGTTACATAAAAGTCTGGGGGAAAAGATTAGTCTCCCCCACCTCCCAATTGCAAACTGCTGACCACTTTAAAAAACTGCTCCAAGAATTGGGGATCGAGGACCTCCAACTCCAGGACGTTATTTTGGCCGCGCTTATAGGGTAGGTAGAGGATGGGGCCAGCGTAACTAGCTTCGCCAGTCTGCCAGACCGCCAAATATCCGGTTAGACCGGCCGCCTGGTAAGGCTCAAAACGGGTGAGACTCTGAGCCTGCGCGATATAGGTCTTGCCCATCTGACGAGCCAAGCCGCGGAAAGATTGGCCCGGTTGGGGAGTGACGGAGCGGGGACGAATAGAGATGACCTTCTGCTGGGCGCAGTAGAGATCGACCCCTTTAGCGCTCGGTTTGGCCTCCCAACCTGTCGGCTCCGGTAAGCGCAGCGAGAGGCCTAAATTGGCATTCTGGTAAGTCGTAGAGGGCTGGCTCGAGCTACTCTCAGAGAGGAAGCTAAAACTCTCTAAGATAGACTCTAAAGTAGCCTTGTCGCGGGTGATCCCTACCGCCAATAAGCGGTAGGTGTGAGACCCTTTAGGTAAATAGAGGACCTGCTCAAAAGAGGGGCCGTTGATCTTGCGGAAGAGATGGCCCTCCACCCCAGCGCACTGCTGAGAGGACTCTAAGTAGCGCCGGGCGCGCAGAGTGGCAAACTCCTCCGGAGGGACTCGCTCTAAGCAGGTCACTACTAAGCTCGTCTGGCCGTCCGGGGTGCGCCAACCCGCTCCCACCGGCCAGCCGGGATTGACGTCGGGGATGACGACCCAATTGGCGGGCAGGCGCAACTTCCAGCCTAAGCGCTGACCGTCGCCCAAATCGCTATTGCGACGCTCCTGCCACTCCTGGGCCTGGGGGGCGGCCGCAGCCTCCGCTAAGAGCCTAGCCTCCGCCAGGGGGAGATCTCCAGGCGCCGCCAGTCCGGGAGCTACCCAGGGAATTAGTCCCCAACCCACCCCCAGTATCATACCTAGCGCTAGCCCTTTAAGCTTCAAAGATCGTCCCTTTCCCTAGAGTTACAGTCATCTAAAACAAATGGAGCGCTTCCATTAGCCTCCCGCCCTGCTAATCCTGCCTTATTTAGCCCTCTGGGGGCTAAACTGCTAGACTAGTAGTCGAAGCGCTTGTCGTAAGCGAAGCGAGCCTCTAGGCCCAGATTGTCGGCCGTAATACCTAAGCGGGTATTAGCCGCTAAGTGGCGCGCGATATGGAAGATATCTTCCGCCCGCTCGCTCATACCCATCTGCAGGGCCAATTCGGGGGCGCTCAGCGGTTGGGCGGCCTCCTTGAGGGCTTGGGCTACCTTAGCTTGTAAGGCTAAGATCTGACCGGCGGCCTTCTTGCCGGCCTCGACTCCGGGCTGATGGTAGGCGTTAATATTTATGAGGGCGGCGTATAAGCCTACGGCGCGCTCATAAAGGGCGATGAGGACGCCCACCGTAAAGGCGTTGACCTCGGGGATAGTAATTAAGAGGGAGAGACGCCCCTTCTCCGTCAAAGCCTGGCGCGTGCCCTGCCAGAAGCCGGAGAGGAAGTCGCCCGTAGTTACCCCGTCCTCCACTTCCATAGAGGGCTGATGGCGATCTTTTAAGACGGCCAGGAAGGTGACGAAGAAGTTATCTAAACCCTCGCGCAGTTCTTGGACGTAGGCGTGCTGGTCCGTGCTCCCCTTATTGCCGTAGACGGCGATCCCTTGGTTGACGATATTGCCCTCTAAGTCGCGCTCTTTACCCAGGGACTCCATAATGAGCTGCTGCAAGTAGCGACTCAAGAGCATCAGGCGATCGGAGTAGGGGAGGATGACCATATCCTTGCGCCCCTGGCCGTCGGTAGCCTTGTACCAGGCCAAGGCTAAGAGGGCGGCCGGATTCTGGCGCCAGTCGGAACGGCGGGTCAAGACGTCCATAGTGGCCGCGCCCTGGAGCAGAGCCTCTACGTTAAAGCCCTGCAAGGCGGCGGGCAGTAAACCGACCGCCGAGAGCTCGGAGGTCCGGCCCCCGACCCAGTCCCACATGGGGAAGCGGGCCAACCACTGGTGGGTAACGGCGTACTGGTCTAACTGGCTGCCGGCCCCGGTAATGGCTACCGCGTGGCGGCCAAAGTGTAAGCCTAAACGGTCGTAGGCGTTCTGGGCCTCCAACATGCCGTTGCGCGTCTCTTTAGTGCCGCCCGACTTGGAGATAACTACGCACAGGGTGCGCCGCAACTCGTCGCCTATCTGGGCTAAGATGTGGTCCATGCCCTCGGGATCGGTATTGTCGAAGAAATAGATCTTTAAAGGATCGTCCGCGCTCTCTAAGGCCGCGGAGACGAACTGGGGACCTAAGGCCGAGCCGCCGATGCCGATAGAGAGGACGGTCGTAAAGCGCTCCGCCCGCTCGGGACGGATCTCTCCGGCGTGGATTTGGGCGGCGAAGGTCTGCAGGCGCTCTAAGGTCTGTTCGATCTCCTCCCTAATCTCCGGGGTGGGCGCCAATTGGGGAGCCCGCAACCAGTAGTGGCCTACCATCCGATTTTCGTCGGGGTTGGCGATGGCTCCGCGCTCCAATTGCTCCATAGATTTAAAGGCGCGCTCTAACTTGGGCTCCATCTCCTTGAGGAAACCCTCCTCTAAGCCGATGCGGCTAGCGTCTAAGGAGAGGCCGCTCTCTATATCGTGAAAGAAAAATTTCTGAAAATTTTCCCAGCTAGGTGTGGTCATGGTGGAGTAATTCCTCCGTTCAAACTGTGCAAGGATCTGCAAAAAACGCCCCAAATATTCGCCTTTGGCCCTTTAGTACCCCCTCGCCAAATTACCAATTTGTAAATTGTTTGCATTAGAGGTAGAGGTGTGCTATAATGCGCGCGCGCCAAGATAGCTCAGTCGGTAGAGCAGCTCACTCGTAATGAGCAGGTCGTCAGTTCGAGTCTGATTCTTGGCTCTGTAGAATCGTTTCCTCGTTTGTCGTTTAGAGAGGCTTCGCCTTCTCCGAGCGTATGGGATAATCCCCCGCGGCCCCTAGGGGCCGCGGGGGATTACCTTTTTTAGCGCCAATCGACCTGGGCTTGGCGTCTAGCTACGGTGCGCTGGTAGCGGACGGCCGGATAACCTAGGGCCAAGCAGGCTACGATCTTTTGGTTCCAGGGGATATTTAAGTAGCGCCTAAGCGGCCAATTCCAGTTAGCTAAGTGGGTAAAAAAGCCCACGTAGAGGGCGCCTAAACCTAAAGAGTGGGCCATCTGCTCCATATTGGCGGCGGCTAAGGCCCCGTCTACCTCCGAGGAGGCGGTAACTACGATGACCGTAGGCGCCCTTTTAAAGAGGAAATCGTCTTTGGCGCGGGCCAATTTCTTGAGATCCATGGGCAGATGCAAGCAGGGGGCTAAGGGGGCGAGGGTGCGGGCGATAAAGCGGAAGAGGCGCATAATCTTAGCTTGGACAATATCGCGCTCTCTCTCTAAGACGATATAGCGCACGTCTTGGCGGTTGACCCCGGTGGGGGAGAAGCGCCCCGCCTCTAAGACCTGGCGCACCACTTGGGGAGGGAGGGGCTGGGCCGTAAAGTGGCGCACCGAGCGCCGGAATTTAAATGAGCGCAGTAAGGTCGCGGGATCGACTTGGAAGGTAGCCGGGTCGTACTCCTCAATATCTTGGCTGGGATAGTCGGCGGGGGTATGGAGGGTCAGGGCTCCGGTAGGACAGATCGCTTGGCAGTGGCCGCACCAGAGGCAATTATCGTTGAGCGGGCGCACTTGGCCCCCGGCCATAGTCAAGACGGAGATAGGGCAGTCGCGCACGCAGAGCCCGCAGGCGGTGCATTTTTGGGGATCGACAGCAAAATTAGCCATAGGCCAGACCTCCACAGAGTATTCTTTGAGATTTTACCAGCGTTTGAGGCGAGTTTGGACTAAGATGGCGATATTCAAAAAGGATTGCAAGTTGGCGAAGCGGGTGTCGGCCGCCAGTTCGCAGACTAGACTCTGTTGGGGATAGTAGATAACTAAGACGTACATCCCTTGGGGGGAGCGCTCAAAATTAGTGCGCACCGCGAAGGGGTTGAGGTCGGGCGCGTCTTCCGGGGCGCTGGCCAGGCTGGGAGCGGGGGTAGGGGGCGTTGCTTTAGCCTTGGGAGCGGGCTGGCTGGGGGGCTCGGAATTATCGGGGGAAGTCGTATCTAAGCTTATACCTCGGTAGGGGGCGGCGGCCAACTGGCGGCGCAACTCATCTTCAAAGTTGGCGGGCAGCTCCTCTACCACCCCGATCTTTTGGAAGCTGGGGGCCCGACTAGACTTAATGAGGCCGGGATTGAGCTGCTCAAATTGGGGCTCGCCCTCGGGCTCTAAGTCGGAGAAGGTAAACTCCCCCTGGGCGGTCTCTAAGTCGAAGGGCTTAGGGGGCTCGGGGGCGGGCAAAAACGAGATGAAGGCCTGCTCTCCAAAACCTTTTAACATGCGCCTATTGGGAGCGGCGCTCTTTAAGGTATTAAAATCGCGCTCCGCCAAGAGGCCTGTCTCGTTGCCATAGGCGGCGATCTGGAAGAATCCCAGGCTCTTAGTATGGTAGCGGCGCAAGCTAAAGGGGACGGGCAGGCGCTTATCGGGCTGGAGGAGGCGAGCTAAGTAGGGATTCTTGACCGGGCGCAAGTTGGGGGCGGGCTTCTCTATACCGTCAGTAGCGGTGGAGATGGCTCCGAAACTGGTGGGCAATTGGGGGGCGGGTTGGGGCTTTAAGCTGCCCTCTACTCCTTCTTCAGCGGGGGGGCCGATGGGGGCGAAGGGGGGCGCTTCCCAGGTGGTAGGTAACTGGGGATTGATGAGCGGGCGCTGGGAGGGGGTAACCTCCAACCCGCCCAAGGGGACCTGGGGCTGGGGGAAGAGGGGGGGCGCTTGGTGTTCTCCCTCCCTAAAACTCTCGGGGGAGTTAGTGATGCGGGCCAGTTCCCGCTCGGTAATGAGGCGCCAGACTAAGTTCTCAGGGTAGCGCCCCTCTCTAGCGGCTAAGGGTAAGAGCCCCACCCCATAGAGCCCCCACAAGGCTAAGAGGAGGAGGCAGAAGCGAGTGGAGAGAGAGCGGAAGCTAGCCATAAGCGAAACCTTAGGAAAGGATATACTGGTCTAGAACGGCCAAATCCTGCTATTGGAGGGCGGGGCCAAGATCCTCGCCCTCTCTAACCTCCAATTAGAGGGGAAAAGGGGGGAGCGTGTGGAAGTGGGCCCCCTCATTATCTTGAGCTCGACGCAGGGGAGTTATACTATGGTCGGTTTTCTCGGAGCCCAGGCCCTGTATGATCAAGAGTTTGACGCCCAGAATAACTTTTTGATCTTTGGAGTTGGCCCCGCTGCAGATTGCATTCGTGAGAGTTCGCTCTATATCTCTCCCCACTCGCCCGCCTTGCGGCGCAACTTCAATAATTTTTACGCCTTCGATAGCCAAGAGCGCCTCCAAGACGCCAGTTTAGTCTTAGGGGAGACCTCGGCCGATTTCCAGTTGCCCGTAATCTACGTAGGGGGGACGATCTGCGCCCCTTATATGACCTGCTGGTTGGGCGAAGCCTATGAGATCAACGCCCTCCCTCCCGAGCGCACCGTCTGGTACGTAGGTTGCCGCGATTATAGCCCCGAGGAGGGGGAGTGGGCGCGCTATAACCAGCGCTTTTTGCCATCTAGCGAATTAGAGGTAGAAGTCGCCCTCAAGACGGCCCTGGCCGAATTAAATGGGGCGCCCTGTCGCCTCATGCTCAATATCGACGCCCTCGATCCCGTCTGGGCCCCGGCCGTGCGCCGCCAGGCTGGCTTTGGCCATACCCCCGTAGCCCTGCTCAAGGCTCTGCGCTGTTTAGAGGGCTCTTCGGTGACGGTCGTCCAGGTCTGTGGTTTAGCGGCCTCCGAAAACGCCTGGGAGCAGAAGCAGACGGCCCGTTTAGCGGCGGAGTTTGGCCGCGAATTGGCCCTGACCATCTTCCCCTTCAAATTGCAGATGACCGTGCCCGGCTCTACTTAGGAGAACTTCATGTCTATAATCCTTCCTCCCACCGACTACCGTTTAGCGGAGAACTGGTTGGAGGTCCCCCAGAGTATCGACCATGCGATAGATACTCTCTACTTTTATCCCACCTGTTACGCCCCCTTAGATCCCCAGGCGCCCTTAGTCTGCTCGGCGGCGGATCCCGATATGCGCCTCTACGCTAAGCGCTGCTTAGCCAAGACGGCGGGGGTCTTTAGCCCCTCTAGCAATATCTTCGCCCCCTTCTACCGCCAATGTAACGCCTTTGCCGCCGGAGCCTTGCCTCAGCGGGAGATGTTGGCCCTCTACGAAAGGTATCCGGTGGTCGATATCTGCGCCGCGCTCGATTACTATTTCCAGAATTTTAATGGCGGGCGCCCCTTCATCTTGGCGGGCCACTCCCAAGGCTCGCTCATGATCCTCTACGCCTTGAGCCTCTATTTCCCGCGCCACTTAGATTATTACCGCCGCCTGGTAGCCGCCTACGCGGTGGGCTTTGGGGTCTTTGACGACTATTTAGCCGACAATCCCCACTTGCGCCTGGCCCAAGGGGAGGACGACTTAGGGGTTATCGTCTCCTTCAATACGGAGAGCCCCCGCAATAAAGGGTATAAGAATATCGTCCTCCAGCCCGGCTCCCACTCTATTAACCCCTTAAACTGGCGCACTGATGATACTTACGCCCCCCTCTCTCTCAATAAGGGCTCCCTCTACTCTAATCCCGACGGTAGCTTCAGCATAGGGCCCGCCTTAGCCGACGCTCAACTCGATTTAGAGCGCGGGGTCGTCCTCTGCCGCTCTCTGCCTGAGCCTAACCCCTATCTCTCCTGCCATATCCAAGCCTTCGGGCCCGCCAGTTACCACTCCCACGACTACGCCTTCTACTACCTCAACTTGCGCGATAACGTCTCTCGCCGGGTGGGCCGTTACTTGAGCTTAGAGCCCCATTTAGAGGAGCCCTTGAGCGCTAAAGCTTAACCGGGGCTTCGAGTTTAAGTTAAGGGGCGTAGCTCAGCTCCTCTAGGGGTAAGAGCTTACCCTCCCGGAAGAGTTGGGCGAAGACCTCTACTAAGCGAGGATCGAACTGGCGCCCGCTCTGGGCGCAGATAATCTCTAGGGCCTGACGGGGCTCCATCCCCTTGCGGTAGGGGCGGTCGGTTACCATGGCGTCGAAGGAGTCGACTAGGGAGATAATGCGGGCCGCTAGCGGGATCTCTTCCCCTTGTAGATGCTCGGGGTAACCTTGGCCGTCGTAGCGCTCGTGGTGGTGGAGGATGGAGGGGGCCAAGTGGCGGAAGCTTTGGACGGGGCGCATAATGGCCGCCCCATAGATAGTATGGCGTTGCATCTCCGCATATTCGGCGTCGTCTAAGGCCTGGGGTTTATTTAAGATCTCATCTGGCACCCGGATCTTACCTATATCGTGAAGTAAGGCCGCGTGGCGCAGGTCCCAGATCTCTTGCTCGGTAAAGTTGAGGCGCTCCCCTACGGCTACCGCCAATTTAGCTACTCGCTCAGAGTGGCCGTGGGTATAAGGGTCGCGGGCGTCAATAGCGTTAGCTAAGGCCGTAATCGACTCTAAGAGGAGTTGGCGCAGGCGCTGGTGGAGGTCGGCATTCTCTAAGGCGGCGGCCGACATGGAGGCCAGGCGGTGGGCCAGATGGAGGTCGTCAGAATTGAAGGGACTGCCGCCCGCTTTAGCCCTAATACTCAAGACCCCAATTACCTTATGGTCGACGTTGAGGGGCACGCAGAGGGCGGCCTCGCGCTCTTGGCCTTGGGTATCGACGCTAGGGGGGAGGGAGAGGGACTGGCCATTTAAAGCTACCCGCCCGGGGACGTGCTCCCCCAATTTGATGCGCGTCTGGGCCACCGTTTGGGGATCGAGCCCGCAAGAGGCGCGAATATGCATGTAGGGGCTCCCTTCCTCCTTTAAGAGGATGGCCACGCTCTGGGCCTTTAAGAGGGAACTGGCGCATTGTAAGACCTTCTCTAAGGTCTGGGCCATATTGACGCTACTATTGAGGGAGTGGCCTATCTCTTGGAGGGCCTCCAACTCCTCCAGTTGGCGCAGGGCCTGCTGGTAGAGATGGTTCATCATCTCCCGCTCCGTATGTTGCTGCTCGCGCCACTCTTCGATACCTTCTAAGAGGGCGCCCAAGGTCTCTAAAGTACCCTTGGCTAAGCAAGGGGGCGGCTCTAAAGGTAGGGCGGGCCAAGAGGCGCGCAGGCGCTCTTCAGTCCAACCCGTCCAGCGGCCCAAGGCCTCTAGGCAGCTAGCTTCGGGCTCAGATCCTCCCCAAGGCCCCACTAAGAGGTAGGCGGGGCCCGCCAAGACGGTCTCTAGAGGGTAGATCCCAAAGTAGAGGGGGCCGGGCAGCTCTAAGCGCCGCAAAGGGTCGGGGGCTAAGGAGGGGAGCGCCGGGGGCAAGATCTCTCGCCAGAGGGGCGACTCTACTAAGGCCAGCCAGAAGGGGTGGCTGAGGGGGCCTAGAGAGCGCATCCCGCCCTGAGGCTCCCAAATTAAGGTCAGGGGCAGACCTAGCCCCCGCTCTACCAAGGAGAAGAGCCGCTCCCGAACTTTAAGATAAGGAGCGCTAGAGGGAGCGGGAGTGGGCGGAAGGGCGTATAGCGGGGGTTGAGACTCCATAACTCTCCTCTAAAATTAATGATTAGCTCTAAATTCCCCTTCTAGCCCCCAGGGCGGCTACTATTCCCCTGGCCCCTATTTTTTGCTAGTATCAAGAGCGTGGGTATTACCAGACAGAAGAATGCTATCGAACAGGTCTTTGAAGACTCTCCCCAACATCTGACGGCGGAGGAGGTCTTTTTTAAGGTGCGGGAGACGACCCCCAATATCAGTCTGGCCACTATCTACCGCCACCTCAATACGATGGCCGACCGCGGGGAACTGACCCGCCTGACCTTCCCCGACGGCAAGTGTCGTTTCGATAAGTGCACCAACCTCTGGACGGGCCACGCCTACTGCCAACGCTGCCGCCAGGTCTTCGACCTCGATCCCGCCAGTTTAAAGATGGAACCCCAAGTGAGCGCCGATCCCCACTTCCAAATTAGCGGCTGCGAGGTGATCTTAAAGGGCTTATGCTCTAATTGCCAGGCTCAAGGGGAGGAGCCTCTGGAGACTTAGGGGGCTCTGGAGACTTAGGGCGGGAGGGCTGGGCTAAGGGGACGCCCGCTACTACTAAGAGGGCCCCTAACCACTGGCTGGGGGTGAGGCTCTCGCCCAAGATGAGGGCTGTAGAGAGGATAATTAAGGGGCGCTGCAAGAGTTGGAAGGAAGAGGTGGAGGTGGCCCCCACTAAGCGGATAGACCAGATGAAGGCGCTATTGGCGATAGCGGCCGATAAGCCCACCCCCAAAGCTAAGGGCCAATCGCTAGTAGGGGGTAGAGGCGTCCAGGGGGTTAAGACTAAGCCCACGGCCAGAGCGTTAATCCAAAAGGCCCAGATCCAGAGTAAGTGGGGCTCAAAGCGGTGGGTTAGGACTTGCATATTGACCCTATAAGTAACGGCGCAAGCTATGGCCCCCGCGCAGGCTAAGAGGCCCCAGAGATTGAGCGCCTCCTCCCAGCCCTTACCCCAGGCCCAGAGGATTTGGGTCACTAGTAAGACCCCCATAAAAGCCAAACTGACCCCCAGCCAAAAGCGCGGCTTGAGGCGCTCCCGCCCTAAAAGGGAATTGACCGAGCCTACTAAGAGGGGGACGGTAGTAGTTAAAGTCACTACTACCGCGGCGGGCAGGCGCTCTAAGGCTAAAAGGGAGAAGCCGTTGACCCCCAAGATTAAGAGGCTAATGCGCCCGATATGGTAGGCCTCTTGGAGTTTGAGCCAGCGGAAATAGCGCCAGGCGGGGAGGACTATGAGGGCCGAGAGTAAGTTTTTTACTAAGAGCAACTGGGCGGCGTCTAGCTGGGTGCGATAACCTAACTTGACTAAGATGGGCTGCACCGCCGTAGCTAGGACCATGAGGCTGACCCACAAGAGGGCGTTATCGTACACGGGGGGCCTCGCTGCCGCTATAGATAATAGTCCCCCCGCCCAAGAGGATATCCCCCTCATAGAAGACGGCCGCCTGCCCGCAGGCCACTCCGGCCGCCGGTTGGAGCAAGTGGACTAAGACTTGGCCCTGGGGGGCGGGGGATAAGAGGGCTGGCTGGGGGGTAGAGGAGTAGCGCACCTTAATTTGGCAGGGGTACTCCCCCTCTAAGGAGGGTAGAGCCATCCAGTTGATCCCGCCCACTAGGAGGTAGTTGGTAACTAATTGGGAGGCGGTACAGACTAAGAGGGTATTATTAGCCAGATCTTTAGCCCACACGAAGAGGGGCTCCGGGTAACTGACCCCCAAGCCGCGCCGTTGGCCTATAGTGTAGCGGATGAGCCCCTTGTGGCGCCCTACTACCTGGCCCTCTAAGGTGCGAATGGGGCCGGGCTGGGAGGGATGGCCCGTATAGGCCTCAATAAAGGCTGCGTAGTCGCCCCCCTTAATAAAACAGATATCCTGGCTCTCCGCCTTGTGGGCGGTAGCTAAACCTAGCTCCTGAGCCTTATGGCGCACCTCCTCTTTAGTTAAGTCTCCCAAGGGGAAGAGGGTATGGGCCAACTGCTCTTGGCTCAAAAAATAGAGGACGTAACTCTGGTCCTTATGGCGGTCTCGGGCCCTCTCTAAGTAGTAGCGCCCGCTTTGGGGATCGTAGCTAGAGCGCGCGTAGTGGCCCGTAGCTAGATACTCTAAACCCCACTGGGCCCGCAACTCATAGAGCTTTTTAAATTTGAGGTGGCGGTTACACTCAATGCAGGGGTTAGGGGTCAAACCTTGGAGATAGGAGTTGACGAAAGGCTCAATGACCCGCTCCCGGAAGGAGGCGCAATAATTGAGGGTCTCATGGCTAAAGCCTAGACGCTCAGCTACGGCGGCCGCATCTTGGGCGTCGCGTCCGTTCTGACAGCTGCTCTCTAATCCTGGACAGCGGGGGTCGCAGAGGGTGGCGGTTATGCCGCGCAATTGGTAGTGGCTGGCTTTTAAGAGGTAGGCGGCCAGGGAGCTATCTACTCCTCCGCTCATGGCGACTAGGGCGCTGGGGCTAGACACGGATCTTTCCTTATCATTGAGGTAAAAATGAGCGGAGGAGCTTCGCTCTTACTGACTAAAGGATCCTCCCCTAGATCCCCAGGGCGGGGTCTTTTAGAAGAGAGAAGGTTCCCAAAGAAGATGAGCTCCCAACATCTAACCTGGCATGACCAGCAACAGCTGGAGATCCGCTATACGGGCAATATTCGCGGCAACTTAGAGCGCTTACCTTACTTAGCTACTCTCATTAAGAAGGAGCGCCAGGCCCACCCTCAACTCTTAATGTGCGATACGGGCTCCTTTTGCGGCCCCCTAGAGTTGGGACCAGTGCGCGGAGAGGCCCAAGTTAAGGTCTATAACTACCTCCAGTACGACGCCTTGACCCCCAGCCGCGAGGACCTTTTAGATACCCAACAGTATAAACGCCTGGCCCGCTTAGCTAACTTCCCCTTCTTAGCTACTAATTGGCGCGGCCTGGGGGAGGGCGATTATTACGAGCGCCGCCTAATAAAAGAGCGCCAGGATGAGAAGGCGCTCATTTTAGGGATGGCCCATCCCGCCCCCTTCCCCGATAATGAGCTCCTCTCTTATAAAGAGGCCTTAGAGTGGGCGGTAGAGGGTTTCGATCCGGCCTCCACGGTGGTCGTTATCCTCTCCCAGTTGGACGCCAACCAGAACTTAGCCCTGGCCAAAGAGGGGCCCTTCACCAAGATCATCTTGAGCGGTCAGAGTACGCCCGGCTTAGAGGAGAGTATGCGTTTAGGCAACTCCCTCTTAGCGCCCGCCGTGCCCGGCCCCCAGAGTTTGGGGAGTTTGCAAGTTAAGCTCTCCGGGGCTTTGGAGATCCATTAGGGGCGCTGCAGGCGTGACAGTGAGGGCAGCCGTCGGAACCCTGCAGGCTAGTGAGGATGCCGCACTCTCCGTGTTTGCCCCCCGAGCAGTTGTGGGAGAGCTCGCGCAAGCTCTCCTGCAGGGCCTGCAGGGAGGCGATCTGTTCGCCTAAAGTCTTAATGTGGCGCTCTAAGAGGGAGTTGATCCAGTCGCATTGGACGGTGGGGTGATCTTTAAAAGACAAAAGTTCCTTTATTTCACGCAAATTCATGCCATGGCGGCGGCAGTGGAGGATAAAGCGCAGGCGCTCGATCTCCCCTTGCTGGTAGAGTCGGTAATTGCCCTCGCTGCGCGGGGGCGGGGGGAGGAGCCCTTCCCGCTCGTAGTAGTGGATGGTTCCCACTTGGCAGCCGCACATCTGAGCCAGCTGGCCGATCTTTATCCCTTCCATGGCTAAGCGCCCTTCTCTCGAGAAAATGTCTTGCTAATTTTACATTCTCCTTAGAGGATTGTCTAACCGCTCTGAGAACTGCCCTTTAGCCTTCTGAAAGTAGGGATTTGGGGGCTAGGAGAGGGGGGCTGAGGGTCCAGATTTTTGCTATTACTGGGTCGTCGCTATTTTGTGGTGGAGAGGGTGAGCTAGTGGATACTTCAGCGCTCTTTAAGATCAGCTATGGTCTGTACGTGCTCTGCACGCGCGTGGGGGAGAAACTCAACGGCTGTATCGTCAATACGGTAACTCAGGTTACTAACGATCCGGTAGTGGTGGCGGTGGCGGTCAATAAGGCCAACCGAACCGCCGATATGATCTGTGAGAGCCGGGAATTTACGGTCTCTATGCTCAATATTGAGACCTCCTTTGAGCTCATTAAGCATTTCGGTTTCGCCAGTGGGCGCGAGGTCGACAAGTTCCAGGGCTTCCCCCACCAGTTGGCGGGTGAAGATCGCCTGCCCTACTTAGAGGAGGCCTGCAGCGCCTACTTACTCTGCCGGGTCATTGAGGTTAAGGATTTAGGCACCCACCTCATGTTCTTTGCCGAAGTAGTAGAGTCTAAGACTTTGAGCGATACCCCGGCCCTGACTTACGATTATTACCAGCAACATATTAAACCCCGTCCCGGGGCCAAAGCTACGCCGCCTCGTCCCGAGCGTTGGGTGTGCGACGTCTGCGGCTACGTCCACGAGGGACCTCTGCCTAAAGACTTTATCTGTCCCCTCTGCGGGGTGGCGGCGGGCCACTTCCATCGGGAACAGGAGAGCGCTCCCGTGGCCGCTCCTAAGGGCAAGACGGTCAAGCGCTGGGTCTGCCGGGTCTGCGGTTACGTCTATGAGGGCGGCGACGTCTTACCGCCCGATTATATCTGCCCGCTCTGTAAACATGGAGCGGAGGCTTTCGACTATATAGACGTCGAGGTCGACTGAGATTAGCTAGTCGACCCCTAGTTAAAGAGTTAAATGACAAGTCGTCTCCCAGGCTGCCGCCGTCAGGCAGTGCGGAGCGGCTTCAAGGAGGAAACATAATATGGAACTCAAGGGTAGCCGAACTGAGAAAAACTTACAGACCGCTTTTGCCGGTGAGTCTCAGGCCCGCAATAAATACTGGTTCTACGCTTCTAAGGCTCGCAAAGAGGGCTACCAGCAGATCGCTGACCTCTTCATGGAGACCGCTGAGAACGAGCGTGAGCACGCCGAGCTGTGGTTTAAGCACCTGCACAACGGCGGCATCCCCACCACCACCGAGAATCTCTTAGACGCCGCCGCGGGCGAGAACTACGAGTGGACCAACATGTACGCCGAGTTCGCCCAGGTCGCCGAGGAAGAGGGCTTCACCGAGTTGGCTCGCCTCTTCCGGGCCGTAGGTAAGATCGAGAAGACCCACGAGGAGCGTTATCGCAAGTTGTTAGCCAATATCGAGGGCGGCTTAGTCTTCTCTCGCGATGGAGATACCATCTGGCAGTGCTTGCAGTGCGGCAACATCGTCATCGGCAAGAAGGCCCCGGCCAAGTGCCCCGTCTGCGGTCACGACCAGGCTTACTTCCAGATTCGGGCCGAGAATTACTAATTTAGAGTTTGAGCTCTCTAAAGGGCGCCCTTAGCGCCCTCCGGGGCTCGATCTCTAGGAGGCGATCCGTTATCCTAGAGGTCGAGTCTTTTTTTACTTTGTAAGTTGAGGAGTTCCCTATGTTGCGATTGCGGCGCTTCTTTATGATCTTTACTCTGGCCCTGGCCTTAGTCTGGGCCCTAGGGGGTTGGGTCTTTAGCCAAGAGGGTTCTGACCATGAGCCCCAGCCCGTCTCCTTTATCTATTGGTCCCACTTGCGCTGGTCTCCGGCTACTTCCCAGGCTCTGTGGGAGGAGGCCTATAAGGAGGGTAAGGAGGGGGAGCTAGCGCCAGTTATTATCTTGGGGGGCGGGATGGTAGAGGGTAGCTCTTTGGAATTGCCCCGCTTAGAGGAGCGGTTGACCCAATTTATCGATAAGTATATTGACCCCTTGGTAATAGAAGAGATCCCCCTCCTCTTAGCTTTGGGCCCTGAGGACTTTGGCTCAGAGCGCTCTAGCGCCCCTAAAGTTATGGAGCCCATCTTAAGTAATTGGCGGGAAGCTCTGGGGGAGGGGTACTACTTAGACGACTTGGGTAATGGGACTTATCCCCATAAGTTGGGCTCTCTCAAGGTCCTCAGCTTAAACTCCCTTTTAATGGCCCACGATAATACTTATAGCCCCCGGGCTCTTAAAGAGCAGCGCCAGCGCACTTGGGAGTGGTTAGAGGGCGAGTTAAAGGGCTTAGGCCCCCAGGAGACGGCCCTTCTTTTAAGCTCCCTGCCCCCCTTAGAGTGGACTTTAGAGGGGGAGAAACTCTGGGATCGGGGGGCCTGGAAGGATTTAGCCCAAATCTTAGCCCGCTATCCGGGTAAGGTCTCTATCTTAGCGGGCGGGACCGAGGGCGCCTCTAAGCACGCGCTCTACTTAGACGAGGGGCGCTCCGTCCCCTTATTGGTAGCGGGCTCTCTAGCTACTAGAGAGGGCAGACAAGCTAATTACCGCCTCTACCAAGTGGAATTTTACCCTGAAGATGGGGAGCCCAGTACCATCAGTTGGGAAGTGCGCTATTTGGGCCCAGGCTTAGAGAAGTACTTAGATTATTGCGATAACCCCCTCTATACTTCTAGTTGGGAAGACTTAAGCGAGCGCTTACAGAGCGACGATAAACTCTACGAGGCCTACTTGCGCGACTACGAGGAGGGCCAGCCCTCCGCCACCCAGCTGCACGATAGAGAGCTGCGCCAGCGCTTAAGCGACGATCTGTGGGCCTACCCCTTAGAGGTGGAAGAGGAGGCCGAGCCTCAGGTTGAGGCCGAGTCCCAAACTGACGATGAGACCCAGGAGGAGTCGGAAGTTAGCGAGCCTCCCTTAGAGGAAGAGCCCTCGCTACCCCAAGAGTTTCCTAGCGTGGAAGACCTGCGCGATACGGCGGAGCAGCTCTTAGAGCTCATCTTGCGCCGACTTTAAAGTTATTGCTCTTGGTCTCTAGGTAACAATTTGTTATTCTAGAGGCCGAGTTTTTTATTTAAGGAGAACTTGATGTTATATTCATGGCGCAAAGCGTGGACTAATTTCCTTTGGCTCTTAGTCCTCTTGCTGGTAGTGGCGGCCCCCTCCTTGCAGGCTGCCAGTTGGCCCTCTAGCCTCTCGTTCGTCTTCTGGGCCGACATCCATCAGGGCCACCCCGATACTCCGGAAAATGCCTGGCCCGCGGCCTTCGCTCAAGGGATCGACGACGGCTTAGCTAGTTTCTTCATCCTAGGCGGGGATATGGTCGACAATAAAGACCTGCCCCAAGAGCAATTCGTGGAGCGGATGCGCAACTTTACCCAAGGTTACGCCCGCAAGTTGGTAGATCGCGGCAAGCCGCTCATCTTCACCTACGGCAACAACGACTTTTACAAAAATTACAATACCGACCCCGCCAATATGCGGCCCACCTTCGAAGTTTGGAGCCAAAGCTTGGGGGATAAGTACTACTTAAACGAGTTGGGTAACGGTATCTACCCCCAGGAATTGGGGGGCGCCACCCTCTTTACCCTCAACTCCATCATTATGGCCGCTCAGAACTCTTACGACCCCTCTCAGCTCTACATGCAGCGCCAAGAGACCCTCAACTGGTTAGACGCCAACTTGAAGGCTTTAGAGAGCGACGATACGGCCATTATCGTCAGCCACATCCCCCCCTGTTTCGACGCCTTCAACCACCGCTCTATGTGGGATAAACAGACCCTCATGCAGTTCCACCAGATCTTAACTGAGGTCGATTGTAATGTAATCATCCTCTCCGCCCACACCCACCGCAACGAGATGCACGCCCTCTACATAGACGATTACCGCTCTATCCCCATTATCGTCTCGGGCGCCATCTCACAAAAGTACGGCTACAAGGCCAATTACCGGCGCTTTACCGTAGAGTACAACCAAGATAACGGCGAGCCCAGCCGTCTCAGTTGGGCCCTGCGTTACTTAGAGTTCCCCCAGAATAGCCGGGTCGATCTGGTCGATAATCCCATCACTACCGACACCTGGAATCGCTTCTTAGACGTTCTGACCGCGGACCAGGAAGTCTATCGGGACTACGTGCGCGACTTCTACGCCTCCCGCGACGATTGGCAGGAGCTGGCCCGCCAGAGCAAGCTGCGCCAGGCCATCTTGGGAGAGGTCTTCGTAGCTAGCGGCTGGGACGATAGCCAGCCCGGCCTCTACGAAAAGGAGCGCCAAGAGTTCTTGCGCCGCAAACGCATCCAAGAGGAGAAGGAGCGCAAGGAGCGCGAGCGTCAGGAAAAATTGGAGAAAGAGCGCCAGAAGAAGAATAAGGATATCCTCGATATTCTCTTAGGTCTCTAACTCCAAAGAGCCTTAGCGCCTCCGCCGCGGGGGCGCCGACGGTTCGGGAGGAGCCTCCTCGGGTAGCCCAGCTATAGCGCCCAGGAGGCTCTCTATCTTTTGGAAGAGCTCGGAGGCCGGGGGATAGGTAGTGCGCCCCGCCGCCCGCCCGTAGAGGCCGGAGAATTTGAGAGCCATCTCCTCTTGGGTACACTGCCAGCCGCTCAAGTTAGAGAGTTGGCCCCGCTCCCTAAAGGTCAAGGGGCGCAAGAAGGGGGAGACGATCCATAAGCTATCCTCTTTGACCCGGATGGCGGGTACTAAGACCTGGCGGCAGCGCAACTTGAGATCGACGCTGCGCAGTAAGTTTTGGGCCGCTTCGGGCAAGGGGCCGTAACGGTCGCGCAACTCCTGGCCCATATCTTCCAATTGCTCGCGCTCCGTAATGGCCGCCAGGCGCTGGTAGAGGGAGACCTTCTGTTGGGCGTCCTCTACGTATTCAGTCGGCAAGTTGGCGGAGATGGGCAGGTCTAAGACGATATTTTGCTCGCCGGCCTCCTCTTGTAGGGGGTCCTCTTGATGGCGCAGGGCTTTGACGGCGTCGCTCAAGATGCGACAGTAAAGGCTAAAACCTACGGCGGCCACGTGGCCCGACTGCTCCGCCCCCAAGATATTGCCCGCCCCGCGGATCTCTAAGTCTCGCTTAGCCACCTGGAAGCCGGCTCCCAGCTGGGTAAAGTCGCGGATCGTCTCTAAGCGCTTTTGGGCGGCGTCGGTCAGTTGGCGGGTGGGGGGATAGAGGAGGTAACAGTAACCTTGCTTAGCCCCTCGACCTACGCGGCCGCGCAACTGGTAGAGCTGGGCCAGACCCAAAGCTTGGGCGTTATCGATAATAATCGTATTGACGTTAGGCACATCGAGCCCGCTCTCAATAATAGTAGAGCAGACTAAGACGTCGTAGTGGCCCTCATAGAAGTCCATCATCACTTCTTCTAACTTGTGCTCCGCCATCTGGCCGTGGCCTACGGCGATCTTGGCCTGGGGCAAGAGGCGCTCTAAGTCGGCGGCCACGCGGCGGATACTCTGCACTCGGTTATGTAAGAAGTAGACCTGACCGCCCCGACTCAGCTCGCGGGCCACGGCGGCTCTAATGAGCTCCGGATTATGTTCAAAGAGGTAAGTCTTAATGGGCAGGCGCTCTTCGGGGGGGCTCTCAATGACCGACATCTCGCGAATCCCGTAGAAGGACATCTGCAAGGTGCGCGGGATGGGGGTGGCGCTCATAGACATAATATCGACGTTGGCCCGCATCTCTTGGATCTTAGTCTTATGCATGACCCCAAAGCGCTGCTCTTCGTCGATAATTAGAAGGCCCAGCTCCTTAAATTTGACGTCTTGGGAGAGGAGGCGATGGGTGCCTATAACTAGATCGCACTTACCCGCCGCCAGATCTTTTAAGGTGGCCTCCTGCTGGGCCGGGGTGCGGAAGCGGGAGAGGAGGCCGATATGGATGGGATAGGGGGCTAAGCGCTCGCTAAAGGTCATAAAGTGCTGGTGGGCCAAGACGGTGGTGGGGACTAAAAGGGCCACCTGACGCCCATTATTGACCACTTTGAAGGCCGCCCGCAGGGCGACTTCCGTCTTGCCATAACCGACGTCGCCGCAGATGAGGCGATCCATGGGATGGGGACTCTCTAAGTCGGCCTTGACCTCGCGGATGGCTCGCAATTGGTCGGGGGTCTCTTGGTAGGGGAAGGCCTCCTCCATCTCCCGTTGCCACTCGCTATCGGGGGGGTAGGCCCAGCCCTGGGATTGGGCTCGGTGGGCGTAGATCTCTAAGAGCTTTTCCGCTACCTGGGCGGCGTGGGCTCTGATCTTGCCCTTTGTCTTGCGCCAGTCGCTGCCGTTCATCTTGGAGAGGGGGGGCTCTTTACCGTCGATCCCTTCGTACTTTTGCACTAAATCTAATTGGTCGACGGGTACGAAGACGCAGTCACCTTTGGCGTACTCCAACTTGAGCATATCGCGCTGAACATTATTGAGGCTTAAGGTCTGGATGCCGGCGTAGCGGGCGATCCCATGTTGTAAGTGGACGACTAGGTCCCCTGGGGCGATCTCCTCTAAGCGCAAGGTAGAGCCTTGGCGCTCGCTGGGGCGCTTCGTGCGCCGGCGGGTGCGCTGGCCTACGATCTCGCGGTCGCTCAAAACTTCTAGCCAACTCTCCCCCAAGGGCAGACGGAAACCTTCGCTAGCATATCCGGAAAGGAGCAGAATATCGCCTGGCTTCAAAAGGCCCTGGGGCTCGCTTTGGAAGGGGATCTGGGCTTGGCGCAAGAGCTCCCCTAAGCGCTTTTGTTGGGAGGTCAGTAAGAGGGCCCGCCTACCCTCTTTACGCCACTGGGGCAAGACCTCTAAGAGATCTTCTACCTTATTAGTTAAGGGTACGGCCAGCTCTTCGCCCAACTCAAATTGGTCTTCGGGGGGCAGAATGAGATTGCGGGGATTAAAGCTAGCGCCTAAAGCTTCGGCGCTCCCCGACCACGCGGAGACTAAGAGGCGGCGGAACTTAGCTAAGCGCCCTTGGAAATGTTCCCACAAGAAGTCGGCTTCTTCAGCGGACTGGGAGCCAACTTCTAAGCCGCCCTCCATGGCTAAGGGGTTAAAATCTTGGGACCACTCTCGGGCCGCCAAACGCAATTGGACGGGCTCCTCTAAGACGACTAGACTCTGGGGGGCCTTAGCTAAGAGGTAGTCGCTCAAGTAAGACTCCTCTTTAGCGCCCACCTGGGCGGGGAGTAAGACTAATTCCTCTAAGGGGCCGCTAGAGCGCTGGGTGTCGATATTAAAGGAGCGCATGGCCTCGATCTCGTCCCCTAAGAGCTCTAGGCGAGCGGGGCGGCCCGTAATGGGGTAGACGTCTAAGATCCCACCCCGCAGGGCGAATTCTCCGCGCCCCTCTACCATCGAGACCCGGCGGTACCCTTCGCCAGTTAAGATCTCTAAGAAGAGCTCTAAATCGATACTCTCTCCCTTTTTAACGACTAACTTGCCCCGCTCTAACTTTTCGGCCTCGACCGTAGGTTGGAGGAGGGCCCGCAGGGAGGCTACGATTACTAATTGGGGGGCCCCGCTCTGGGGGGTATAATTATCTAAGCGCTGTAAGAGGGCCAGGCGCTCAGGGTCGGAGAGGAGGGCCTTCTCGCCCAACATGGGGCGGGGCTCCTTTTCCGGAAAGAGCCAATACTCTTCGGGGCGGGCGCAGGTAGAGGCGTCTAAGATGAGGCGCTCGGCGCTATCGGAGCTGGGGGTCACCCATAAGATGGGGGGCTTAATATTGAAGCTCGAGTGGAAGGCTTGGCACCATAAGGGGCGCGAGGAGGGCTGGAGTCCATTGGCCGCCAGGAGGCGCTTTTCGCGCAGGGCTTGGAAGAAGGGAATATAGCGCTCCTCCTTTTTGAGGAGCTCTACTAACTGGAGTTGGGCCTGGGCGCACTGGCGGCGGGCCGTCTCTTGGAGGGCGGCGCGATCGAAGAGGGGTTGGGCGGAGGCCTGGGGGAGGGAACGTCCCTCTAAAATTAATTTGGAAGAGAGAATAGACATGGCGACTCGCTTTAGAAAATGGCCTATAAGTTTAGTAGTAAGTTGGGCTATTCGCAAGTCTTAGGAGGTGAATTTCCGCTTCCCAACGCGCAGGAAAAGCGGCTCTAGAGTCAACTACCAGGATAAACTCTCTGAGACTAGAAAGTAATGACTTTGCTTGGGGCGGATGTCGGGGGACGTTCGCCGCCAAGGAGCCCGCTGGGCTTGCAACGAGAACTCGGCGAGAGGACGAGGCTATGGACTCTGACCAGACCTTTTATGCATCAAAACATCTAAAAGCTTTCATGATCGTGATCCGGATAGTGGGGGTCATCCTGGCCCTAGTGCTGACCGGTATGCATAGCCCCGACAGCTTGTGTAGCGAGCTACCCTTCGAAGTCGCCGGCTTCCCCCAGATCTTGACGGTAGCCGTCTTCCTCTACAATGTGGTGGCCGCCGTGCTCACCTGGAGGACGGATAATCAGGGCTTCGTCCCTCTGGCCATCGCCATTATGGACCTGGCGGTAGGTATGGTCTTGACCTTCTTCTACGGTCCGGCCTACCTCATCTTGAGCTTCACCCTGCCCATCTTGATGATCTGCTACATCTACGGCGCTTCGGCGGCCCTCATCGGCTCGGTGGTGGGCACCTTGCTCTACGCCGTCATGTTCGCCTGGGCTTTCGTCAATCGCTTAGAGTCCTTCCCCGAGCAGATGCAATATTTCATCCATATGGGCGTAGTCCAGATTGGCAGCGGTTACCTCTTAATCGGCATCTTCTGGGTGGCGGCCCAAGAGGGGGTGGAGCGCCTCACTAGAGAGTCCTCCCTGCAGCGGGAGAAGGATATGCTCTTCCAGGAGATCCAGAGCGCTCGCACCCAAAATGAGCAGATCTCTTCAGAACTGGGCGAGTCCGAGAATAAGTTGCGGGTCTTCAATAGGGAGAACGCCAACTTAAAAGAGGAGTTAGATATCAGCTTAAAGCGCCTCCAAGAGGCGCGAGTCAACTTGCAGAAGACGGAGAAGATGGCCGAAGAGCAGGGGCGCGAGGCCTCGCAAGCGGCGCGCCGGGAGAAGATCCAGATCCAGCGCCAGTTAGCCATCCTCCAGCAGCGTCTGGACCGCCAGAACCGTCTGGTCGAGGTCTCCCGCAAGTTGTCGGGCAGTCTGGCCCTCTCCGATACCCTCTTAGCCTTGACGGAGCAGTTGCAGACCTTCTTGCCCTGTCAGAGCTGCGTCATCTTTATGTTGGACGAGGTCCAGGGCCAGCAGAAGCTCTTTGCCGAGGTGGCGGCCTCCCCCTTTACGGACGTCTTCCGCAATTTCAGCTTGCAGATAGGCGAGGGGGCTCCCGGTTACGCGGTCTCCAAATTGACCTCCTTTAAGATCGACGAGGGTTCGGTAGAGCTTAAAGACGGGACCGTCTTGACTACTTTAGTCGACAAAGAGCGCAGCGCCTTGGTGGCCCCTTTGGCCACCCCCGCCCAGACTATAGGCGCCGTCTACTTAGGCCGCCCGGGCGACCAGGCCTTTACGGAGGACGAGTTCGACCTTTTGATCGACTTCTGCGAGATGGCCAGCGTAGCTTTAGGCAACGCCCTACTCTACCAGCGGGCCGTCACCCAAGGCTTGCGCGATCCGCTCACCGGCGCTCACAATAGCCTCTTCTTAGAGGAGCGTATGCGCGAGGAGTTAAAGCGCGGCAACCGTTATATCTACTCCGTCTCCCTCTTGCTCTTCTGCTTAGACGGTTTCAGCCAGATAGTCGACAACTTAGGCCAAGACGTGGGGGACAATATCTTGCGTGAAGTGGTGGAAGTGGTGCGCAAGATCACTCGCGAGATCGACGTCTTAGCCCGCTTAGAGGGGGACACCTTCGCCCTCTTAGTAGACCACGCCGACCGGGTCAAGTGTTCGGAGGTGGGGGTGCGCATCTGCGAAGCTATCGCCGCTCACGCCTTTGTGATGGGCGGGCGTCGGGTGCGGGTCACCTTGTCGGTAGGCGCGGCCGGTTCGCCCCACGATGCGGCTAACGCCGAGCAGTTGACGATGCGCGCTTCAGCGGCCATGCAGCAGGCCCAGCAGGCGGGCGGCAACCAGGTCTGCCTCTGGAATTAGGCGGCCGTTAATAGTAACTTTTAGCGCTCTAGAGAGGCTCTTCTCTCCCCCTTAGGGAATGTAGGGGGAGAAACGCGCAACTGGTGAAGATATTATTTTTGAGCTCTATGGAGGGCTCGAGAAGGCGGGCTCCTTTCTACTTTGGGAGGGGGTTCTGCCAGCTGGAAAGGGGTCAAAGTCTACTCATGTCCGAATACAAGATGGCTCGTTTAGGAGAGGTATGTAGCTTTTATGGAGGCGTGCCTATAGAGCGCACCCTCCTCTCGGAGGATAGTACTGACGGGATGCCCGTCATTCTGCAGAGCGATCCTGAGGAGGGCAAAGCTTCCCTCTATTATACGGGCGAGTACGATCCCGATCAGATCGTCCATCCCGGGGAGTATTTAGTCTCCCTGAGCGATAGTCTGGCTATTACCCCTTGGCGCGGCCAAGAGGCCCTCTTGAGCCACCACTTCTGCCGCATCGTGCCCGATCCGCAAAAGCTCAACCCTCAGTATATGGCTTACGCTTTGGGTTACATCTTCTTCCGCCTCAATAATGACGAGGACGCCGATTTCTTTGAGGAAGAGATCTTGGTGGAGGATCTCAAAGAGACCTTTATCCCTCTGCCCGACTTGGAGAAGCAGGCCCAAATTGTCGAGGTCTTAGATAACGCGGTGGCCTTAGTAGGCTTACACTTTGAGCAATTAGACCGGGCCTCTCTCCTCTTAGAGTCCCGCTTTGTGGAGCTCTTCGGCCGCTTAGATGAGAACGAGAACGGCTGGGAGGTCAAGCCCTTAGGGAGTTTAGTAGAGCGCTTAAAGTCCCGCTCCCTCTTAGCTAAGGATATGCACGAGGGCGAATATCCCTACTACGACTCTACGGGGGTAGTGGAATATATCGACAAGTACCTTTTCGACGAGGACTTGCTCTTAGTGGCTAAGGTGGGCTCGGTCTTGACCTCGGAAAACGCCCAAGTGGCGCGGGCGGTCCATGGCAAGTTGTGGGCTAGCGACTTAGTCCACGTCCTGCGCGTCCTGCCCGGGGCCGGAGTCTTGCCGGAGTACTTAGAGGTAGTTATCAATAATTTAGACTTGAGTTCCAGCTTGAGAGGCGGGGTAGTGCCCAAACTGCCCAAGGCGGCCTTAAATGAGTTGCCTATCCCCGTCCCGCCTTTGGAGTTGCAACTGGAGTATAAGAACTTCTTGGCTATGCTCAGCGAGCAGAGCGAAAAGATTGCCCAGCGCATTGAGGAGACAACCCACATCTGTCAGTCTTTAAATAGGTACTATTTTGACTGCGCCATCAGTTACGAATAGTCCGCTCTAGCTCTATAGGCTAGCTCTCCCCCTTTAGGCTCTTTGTTTATGGACAAAGGGCCTAAAGCGCCCTAGAAACCCTCTCAGAGATCCCATTTTCTGTGGGGAGAGGGGTAGGCTAGGCAGTAGGAATGTCGTATGATGAGAGACCGCCTGTAGAGTTCCAGCGGGTGGGAGGGCAGAGCCTTTAAGGCAGGTTCTGTCTGAGGGTAAAAATAGGATTCGTTGAGGAGCAATTTGCAGATGGATATATCCCATGACAAACTTCCGGTCATGACCTCTTATGACCGTTATCTGTGGTGCCAAGCGGCCCACCACAAGGCCTACGGGAGCATGGGGGCCCATTTAGCTAATTATGGCGGCCAGCTGGGGGTCCATTTCGCCGTGTGGGCCCCTAACGCCGAGCGCGTCTCCGTCATCTGCGATTTGAATGGTTGGAAGGCGGACGTCAATCCCTTAGTCTTTTGCCAAGATACGGGGGTGTGGCAGGGCTTTATCGCCGGCATCAAGGAGGGGGACCTCTACAAGTACGCTATTAAACCCCACCAGGATGAGATCTTAGAGAAGGCCGATCCTTACGCCTTCGCCACCGAGGCCCGCCAGGAGGATGGGCGTTGGGGTAACGCCTCCGTAGTCTGGGAGTTAGGTAAGTATCAGTGGCGCGACGCCGAGTGGATGCAAAAGCGCCAGAACTCCCACCTGAGGCGGCAGCCGCTCAATATTTACGAGTGCAATTTGGGCTCTTGGGCCCGCAAAGAGGGCAATAAGTATCTCACCTATCGGGAGCTGGCCGGTAAGTTGGTACCCTACCTGCAAGAGATGGGTTACACCCACGTAGAGTTTATGCCCTTGACGGAGTACCCCTTCGACGACTCTTGGGGCTACCAAGCTACGGGTTATTTCGCTCCTACCAGCCGTTACGGGCGTCCCGAGGACCTCATGTACTTAATCGATTCCCTCCATCTGGCGGGGATCGGGGTCATCTTAGACTGGGTCCCGGCCCATTTCCCCCGCGACGCTTGGTCTTTAGCGCGCTTCGACGGCACCTGCCTCTATGAGCACGAGGACCCGCGCCAAGGTTGCCACCCCCACTGGGGTACTTACATCTTCAACTACGGACGCAACGAGGTGCGCAACTTCCTCATCTCTTCGGGCCTCTTCTGGTTAGAGTGTTACCATGTAGACGGTATCCGCGTAGACGCGGTGGCCTCCATGCTCTACTTAGATTATGGCAAGAAGGAGGGGGAGTGGATCCCCAACCAGTTTGGCGGGCGCGAGAATTTGCAGGCCGTCTCCTTCCTGCGCGACTTCAATAACGCGGTGGCCCAGGAGTGTCCGGGCTGCTTCACTTGCGCCGAAGAGTCGACCGCTTGGCCCCACGTCACCGGTCCCGTCCAAGAGGGCGGCTTAGGCTTCACCTTCAAGTGGAATATGGGCTGGATGAACGACACCTTGCAATATATGTCCAAGGATCCCGTCTACCGCCGCTACGAGCACCAGAAGTTGACCTTTGGGATGCTCTACCAGTATAGCGAAGACTTTATCTTGCCCTTCTCTCACGACGAGGTGGTCTACGGGAAGTGCTCGATGATCAACAAGATGCCGGGCGACCAGTGGCGCAAGTTCGCCAACTTGCGGGCTCTCTACGGTTATATGGCCGGCTATCCGGGCAAGAAGTTGACCTTTATGGGGGACGAGTTCGCCCAATATAACGAGTGGAACGCGCGCCAGTCCTTAGATTGGCATCTCTTGGATTTGCCGGACAACGCCGCTATGCAGCGCTGGGTTAAGGATTTGAACCACTTCTACCGCCAGCAGCCGGAGCTGTGGGAGTTGGATAATAGTCCGGGCGGTTTCCGCTGGTTGCAGTGCGACGACTATAATAATAGCGTCTTAGTCTTCGTGCGTTATCCGCTGGGTCGGGAGAGCGTCGTCTTGGCGATCTGTAACTTTACCCCCGTGCCGCGCGACGGTTACCGGGTGGGTCTGCCCTTCGATGTGGACGGCTCCTGGAAGCTCTGCCTCAACTCCGACCATCCTCAGTATGGCGGCAGCGGTTACGCCATCCAAGAGGAGTTAGTGGCGCAGAGCGTGCCTTTCGCCAACTCGCCCATCTCTTTAGAGTTGACCATCCCGCCTATGGCTACCGTCTTCTATAAGGCCAAGATGCTCTTAAAGCCTTTAGGGGAGCACCCCGTCTCTACGGCGGTAGAACAACCTCAGCCCCTCCAGAGCGAGGAAGGGGACGAGGAGTATCGGGTGCGCTTCGTACACGAACTTAAATAAAGGCGGCGAGGGGAGTTTTAAAAACTCCCCTTCCGCATTAAAGAGATATTACTTTTAGTAGCAAGGCTTCTGGGGCTGGGGGTTGAATTTTAAACCCCTACGACGTCCTCCTGTGGGCGGAAGGCGTATGACAATTCTGGAGGTCTTGGCTATTATGGAGTACAATTTGGCGCGCCGTATGCAGTTTTTGAAGGCATCGGAAGTTCGAGAACTGCTCAAACTGACCGAACGCCCCGAGATATTGTCTTTTGCGGGCGGTCTACCGGCCCCAGAATTGTTTCCTACGCAGGAGCTAGCGGAACATTCGGTAGCCCTCTTAAAGGAGATGGGCGCTAAGGCTCTGCAGTATGCGGCTACCGAAGGGTATACCCCCTTGCGGGTCTGGATCCGCGAGCGCCTCAATACGCGCTGGGGGATGAATGTCGACTTAGATAACCTGCTCATTTTGAGCGGTTCCCAGTCCGGTTTAGACTTAATAGCCAAGCTCTTTTTAAATGACGGGGATACGGTTTGGTGCGAGTCGCCTACTTATATGGCCGCCCTCTCCGCCTTTAGGGTCTGCGGGGCCCAATTCCAGGCTATGGACTGCGACGACGACGGGGTGCTCTTAGAGGGCTTAGAGGATAAGTTGCGGGCCCATCCGCCCAAGTTCGTCTACGTGATTACCAATTTCCAGAACCCCTCCGGGCGCACCTGGAGTATGGAGCGGCGCCAGACCTTTATGGAGCTCATGACCCGCTACGAGATCCCGGTAGTAGAGGATAACGCCTACTACGAGGTGGCCTTCGATCCCCTGGAGTACTGCTCTTTGGCCCGCTTCGACCCTAAGGGCTTAGTCTTAAGTTTGGGCTCCTTCTCTAAGGTGCTCTGCCCCGGCCTGCGCGTGGCCTGGGTCAGCGCTCACGAGGATCTCATCAATCGCCTGGTCATCTTAAAGCAGTCGACCGACCTGCAGACGGCTACCTTCAACCAGATGTTAGTCCACCGCTATCTGGCCAATATCGATTTTGACGCCCGCATTAAGTTGATCTGCGACACCTATCGGGAGCGGCGGGACGCCGTCTTGCAGGAGTTTGAGCAGCACGCTCCGGCCGGGGTCCACTTTACCCACCCCCGGGGCGGGATGTTTATCTGGATGGATCTGCCCGAGTATATGGACTCCCATCAGCTCTTTAATCGCTGCTTGAGCCATTGCGTGGCCTTTGTGCCCGGCACTAGCTTCCATCCCGTCGATCCTAAGCGCAATACTTTGCGCTTTAACTTCTCCAACTTGCCGCCCGCCACTATCCGCCACGGGGCCCGGGTCTTGTGCAACTCCATTCGGGAAGAGATGGAGGCGGCGGGCCGCTAATGAGCGCTAAAGCTCGCAACTGGTGGGCGGCGCTCATCGTGCTGCTCACGCTGTCCCTCATGGGGGGGGGCTACTTATACTGGCGCCAGTCGCCCGTCTACTCTTTGGCGGTAGTGAAGAGGGCTATTCAGAATAGGGATTTAGCTACTTTTGAGGAGCGCGTCGATTTAGACGCCTGCGTAGATTCCGCCTATGACGATCTGAGCGATCTACTCATTGAGGAGGGGATAGGGAAGAGCGGCCTCTTCAGTTTGGTTCCCGGGGCTCAGGATCTGGCTCGGGGTATCAGCTTAGCCGCGCGGGGTCGCCTCTGTTCCTTACTTAAAGACGAGGTGCGCCAGGCGCTCTCTTCGCCCCAAGAGGCTAGCTTTTGGGAGCGTACCGGCCTCTTCCAAGCCGACTTTACCTTCTGGGATAGTTTAGGTTTGGGGGCTACGGTCGTAGAGTATACGGTAGTCGAGGGCAGTCGAGCTAGCGTAGGGGTGCGCCTCTATCCGCGGGGCTTAGAGAACCCCTGCGTAGTGCGCTTAGCTATGTATCGCACCCCGCAGACGGGTAACGTGTGGCGCATCCAGCGCATCGACAACCTGCCCGAAGTCTGCGCTACTCTGGGGATTATGGCCCAAGATTGGCTCCAAGATCTGCCCTCTCTATAACTTAAAAGGGCTCTAGTCCCAGCCTATTTTTACATTCTTTTAACCCGCTCAAGCCTCTCTCTTTATATCAATTGACTTGTCGATCGTGTAAATTGAGAGTATAGGTACGGCCGTAGGCGGCCCCACTTCTACTTTAGAGGGTGCGGAGAGGTGTAAAGATATGGCGGTTCGTTCTAAAAGAGGTATAGTCCTAATCACTACTATGATTTCGGTAGTCTTAGTAGTGATGTTAGTTAGCTCCGTAGTCTACTCTAGTATGGGCGGGATGCGTTTAAGTAGCGCCTTTGCCCAGCGCGAAGCCGCCTTGATGGCCGCTACCTCCGGGGCCCATTACGCTATGACCCGCTTGCAGAGCGATCCTACCTGGGTGGGGGCGCCCGATTTAGACGCCGAGGGTAAGCCGGCTATGCCCCAGTTGGAGGGGATAGAGGTCTCCGAGTATCAGGGCAACGTGGTGGGCAAGTTGCAGACCTCCGACGGCCGCCCCCTCTTCTTCCGCATTAAGTTCAATTATGAAGACGGCGAGGGCGGCTTCGACCGCCTGCCCAATACGACGGGCTCTCACATTCGTTCCCGCTTCGTCTCCTGTAATAATCTCTACCGCACCTCTCCTACGCGCATCTACGCCGCCGACGCCGACGGCCGTTTAGAGCGCCGCCGAGAGTTAGATCCCAAGTGGGGGGTAGAGCGCTACCAGGTGGCCCAGCTGGAGTATGAGCGCAGCGCCTACGAGGTCCCCAAGGCTACGGCCGTCTTGTTGGTGGAGGGCTTGGCCGGTAACGCCTTACAAGATTTAGATATTTCCGAGGTGGCCAGTTTAAAAGAGGGCGAGGACTT
This sequence comes from Vulcanimicrobiota bacterium, assembly GCA_944322965.1. Lineage (GTDB taxonomy): Bacteria > Vulcanimicrobiota > Xenobia > Xenobiales > Xenobiaceae > Bruticola. Next base: position 181,974 of record CALUQR010000003.1, on the reverse strand, counting down.
CTCCGCCCAGGGCTTTAACGCCCAAGTGACGCGCCGGGTGATCGAGATCTACTTAGAGACTGACCTTCAAAATGCGGACGACGTCTCCGTAGCTTACGCCGCCGGCAACTTAGAGCTGGAGGGGGAGGAGCTCTTGACTAGAGCCGAGGGTTCGGCCCGCAGCGCCAACCTCTTTGGGGCCCGGGATGTGATCTTTAAAGTCGATCGCGTCCAGATGCAGTCCGGCAGCACCGTCCAGTACGGCCACGACTTCCAACAATTAAACCGCCAGGGCGCGGCTTATCAGGGTACTAAGGTCGTCACTAAGCGCTTAGACTCGGAAGAACAGCAAGATATAAAAAAGATTAGCTGGGATAATATTAAGCAGCCTGAGAAGAACGCTCCCACCTTAGCGGCGGGTTACTACGTCTGGAAACGGGTGGAGGGTAAGAATCAGCTCTTCTACTATCCCGATGAGGCTACTTACACCGCTCAGAAGGGCTCCGTAGATCCCCAGTACTACTATAAAGGCAGTTACGGTTCCCCTCGGAGAGAGGGTCAAGAGCCCGTTGACGCCCTGTATATCTCCCCTGAATCAGCTTCCTTCACCGTACAGAGCGGGGTGCGCATTCTAGCCGATGGCGATTGTAAGGATTTTGTCTTACGTTACGAGCGCTTAGAGGGGGCCCCGGCGGTGCGCCCCATCTTGGGCTTCGATAAGGACGCCAATAGCGAGGCGCCTCCCATTTTAACCTTCGGCGATGATCATGGTCAGCGGGGCGGCAATCTGCGTTTAGAGAGCGCCATTTTGGGGGATGGGGTCCTCTCCGCTACGGGAGATGTCATCTTCCATGGTCCCTCTATCTTAGAGTCGACCCCCGGGACGGGCCCCTCCGTCTACGCCATGGGCGATGTAGAGATGAAAGCTATTCCTAGGGAGTGGCTTGAGACAATACATCCTAGCGAAAATTCTTCCGACGACAAAGATGGCGATGGTTATATTAAGCCTGGTTGGTCTCAGTTTTGGGCAAAGATTGTAGAAACTGTCTATGGCGAAAGTAATGTGGATGCTGCCATTCAATTGAAATATGACGGTCTATATGAGCGTTTTTTCAAGGAAGTTCATGAAGAAATCATTGCCGATAGGGATCCAATTCTCTTTATGAATAGTGAGACAACTATACAAAAGTATTTAGAGGAGGCAAAGGTAATATTCGGAACGGAGATAATAACAAAAAAGCATAAACTTCCAAATGGAATGATGCTTTCAGTGAAGGTAAAACCTGAGGATGCTCCACTTATCATATACGATGCGCTAAGTAAGGTTATAAGTAATGAAGGTAGTGAGGGTTCCTACATAAGTGATCCTGATTTCGTCTACGGTGAAAAGGTAGAGTCCTCCTCTTCGGCTCTGGGCTTAGATAAAGATTCAGATACCGAGGCCTGGGATGAGGTCTACGATTTAGTACCTCCCGCTTTGCGCAATGAAGATTATATGTGTTATAAGGAAGAGCAGTTGGCGCGGCTCATTTCTAACTGGGGGCGGGTCGACTATTTCGACCAAGATTTTTCAGGGGTCATCTACGCCCAAGGTCGGATTAAGGCTGAGGTGGGGGAAAATTCTCGCCTCAATTTATCCGGTACCATGATCGCCTACGGTAACGATCCCCTCGGCAAGCCGGGGCAGGGAGAGAGTAGCGATCCCAATCTCCCCCCCGGTTCGATTACTATCTCCGCCGCTAAATTGGACTTAGCTAGTGACCCCGACTACCTGCGGGGCTTAGAGGAACAGCAGAGCTTTATCGCTCTCAAGCCCCTGCTCTACGCCATCTATTGAGCTTAACTTAGCGCCTTCCTATCCCCTCCCTAGCCTCTCCCTAGGCCCCTGGGGAGGGGTCTTTTTTTTGTACTATTTTTATCTCACTCTCGAAATATTAATTTTTCCTTATAGTTGAAGATGAAATTTTATATCTCGTTTTGAATTGTATATGCAATTTTAAGTGAAAGAGTTAAGAGCTTCTATCTTGACTAATGGCCAGAGAGTATAATAGGGGCAGAAGGCCTCTGGGAAGGGGGCCGTCTAGGTAGGAGCTGGGGCGTTATGATTCGGCAAAATAAAAAAGGGATAGTGCTCATTACTACTATGCTAACCATAGTCTTAGTAGTGATGTTGGTCAGTTCTATCGTCTACTCTAATATTGGAGGCCTGCGTTTGACGGGGGCCTTCGCCGCCCGGGAGTCGGCCCTCTTAGCGGCCCAATCGGGGGTCCATTATGCCATTACCCGCCTCCAGGAGGATCCTACCTGGATTGGGGCGCCCAACCTAGATGAGGAGAATAAGTTCAATTCCCCTAAGGGTATGGACGTTATAGAGCGAGATGGCAACGTCCTTGGCAAGATGGCTACCCCCGACGGTCGCCCGCTCTTCTTCCGCATTAAGTTTAATTATGAAGATGGGGAAGGCGGTTTCGACAATCTCAATAATAGCTCCAGCCATCCCATTCGCTCTCGCTTCGTCTCCTGCAATAATCTCTACCGCACTACCGATACCCAAATTTACGCCGCCGACGCCGACGGGGTCTTAAAGAGGGAGAGCGATAAGGATAACCATTGGGGGGTAGAGGTAGACCGCCTCGACCCCCAGATGCAGACCTCTTCTTACACCGTGCCTAAGTCGACGGCCGTCCTCATTGTGGAGGGTTTTGCTGGCAATAGTTTGCAGGATATGACTACCGTCGAAGTGGCCAACCTCAAAGAGGGGGAGGACTACCCCCGCGAGGGCTCCGCCCCTCAGCTGGCGCGGCGAGTGATCGAAGTCTACTTAAAAGTCGATTATACTGCCGAAGATGTCGACGCCGTAGCTTACGCGGCGGGGGATATGGCCTTGGTGGGCAATACGATCCGCACCCGAGTAGAGGATGGGGCCAAGAGCGCCAACCTCTACGTAGCTAACGACGTCGATATTCGCGCTAACCAGGTGGAACTGAGTACGGGTAGTTCGGTGCGCTATGGGGGTAACCACACTATCTTAGATGTCAATAATAATACTTACGCAGGTAGAGAGGTCGATTTTAATCAGCTGACCTCCGTCAATGATAGCGCCATCCAGGCTATCCCCTGGAAAGATGTGCGTAAGGCCGGTCCGGATGCTACCAAATTGAAGTCTGGGTACTACGTCTGGAAGCGAGTCGTAAATGATGAGGAGGGGCGCAAAAAGTGGCGGAAAGAGCAGAATCAGCTCTTCTATTATCCGACTGAAGAACTCTATCTAGCTAATAAGGGTAAGACCGATGGTTATAGATACGACGGTCCGTGGGGGGATAAGAAATCCGCTTTTGCGATTTCTAAAAACGACGCTTCTATTACCTTCCGTCAGGACGTGCTCATTGAGACTAATGAGTCCGGCTGTCAGGATTTTGTCGTCCTCTACGAGCAGGATGGCTTCGACTGGGCGCCCCGCCCGATAGTAGGTTTCCAAACCCCCAAAGGCGCTAAGAGCCAGCCCGTCTTAACTTACGGCAGCGAAGATGCTAATGGTAAGCAGCAGGTTGGTAATATCCGCATCCAAGGGGCGGTGATGGGAGGCGGTCTCATCAGCGCCACGGGGGACATTACCTTCCAAGGCCCCTCCGTCTTGGAGTCGGAACCGGGCGTAGGCCCTTCTGTCTACGCCATGGGCGACGTGGAGATCGAAGGTATTACCAGTCAAAGCTCAACCGCTGAAGAGGCCAATCCCAGCCAGGATGTGGAAAAGGAGCCCGGTTCCAATCCTAATCCTCCAGGGAATACAGCCGATCAAAAACTCCTGGTAGCCTGGGATAACAGAGGAATGTCTCGTGTCGAGGAGGGGGATGGTCTATTGTCATGTAAAGGTAAGGTAATGGATGAATTTACTCATTGCTCTGACTCACCGTTTGATACGGATGGAGCTGAGGATCTATTGGCTAAAATTCAGACTATTTATCTGGAATTTATGCATGAGGCTGTGGCTAGTTTCTCTAGTTGGCGATGGGACGATATTAGTGATAGTGTAATGGGGTATGAGTTGGACAAAATGCGGAAGGTCTCTGGATTGAAAAGAGAGACGTGGCTGCCGAAGATAAGAGATGCAATTTTGGAAGTTGGGCGTGCTCAAGGACTTGAAGTTGCTAAAATGAGTAATGAAGATAACTGGTTCATTGGCGATGGCGATGGCGATGTAAAAGGTTATCTTGTTAATACTAAAGCTTTTAATTTGTATAACTATATGTCGAGATTAGCCATGGAGAACGCAGAGCTTTATAGTAATATTAAAGACCTCTATGAAAATCCCAACCCAGAACCAGACCCCGAAGAAGACGACGGCATGACCCATTTAGATGGCGACTCCACCCAGCTTGATAAGGATAAGGTCAACGCTATGGTGCCGGAGGATGTAGTTAGCGAGAACTACGTCTTACATAAGGAGAACTACCTCAATAGCCTGCTCAATACCTGGGGCTCGGTAGGTTACGCCGACCAGGACATCTCGGGCACCATCTACGCGCAGGGGAATATTAAGATCGATATCGGCCGCGGTTCGCGCCTCAATCTTACCGGCACCATGGTAGCCTACGGTAACGACCCCTCTACGGGGCGGCCGGGCGGCTCCGGTTCCACTACCGTCACGGAAGACGGCGAATCCCTGCGGGCCGGTTCTATCACTATGGTGGCTCAGCAGGTCGACTTAGCCGCTAACCCCAACTACACTCGGGGGCTCTTAGACCAGATCCCCTGCGCCCACGTCAAGCGGGTGATGTACGCCGTCTACTAGGTAACTCCCCCTCATAGGAGGGACTGCCGCCCTTTAGAGCCCCCCTTTAAGAGGGTCCCCCTGTTCCCCCGGGAGCCTTAGGCTTCCGGGGGAATATTTTATTTCTAATTGATTAACAAATTGTAACTACATGTTGACTAAAACCCTAATTGAGACTGCTCTTTAGCCTTTAAAAGTATTATAGTGGGCTTAGGGGGGGTGGGGGCTTTCGCTAGCTTTGGAGAGTGGAGCGTAGGGTTATGGTCAAGAGATGGAAGCGGGGAATAGTGCTCATTACTACTATGCTGAGCGTAGTCTTAGTAGTCATGTTAGTGAGCGCCGTCGTCTATTCTAATATAGGGGGTATGCGCCTCACGGGGGCCTTTGCCGCCCGGGAGTCGGCCCTCTTAGCGGCCCAATCGGGGGTCCATTATGCCATTACCCGCCTCCAGGAGGATCCTACCTGGATTGGGGCGCCCAACCTAGATGAGGAGAATAAGTTCAATTCCCCTAAGGGTATGGACGTTATAGAGCGAGATGGCAACGTCCTTGGCAAGATGGCTACCCCCGACGGTCGCCCGCTCTTCTTCCGCATTAAGTTTAATTATGAAGATGGGGAAGGCGGTTTCGACAATCTCAATAATAGCTCCAGCAATCCTATCCGCTCCCCTTACGTCTCCTGTAATAATCTCTACCGCACCGCCCCGACTCGCCTCTATCCCGCCGATAGCGAGGGCCGCTTGGCGGTTAAACGTAACTTAGACCCTAAGTGGGGGGTGGAGCGCCCCCAAGTAAATACCACTTCCGAGCGGGCCTCTTATGAAGTCCCCAAGTCGATGGCCGTGCTCATTGTGGAAGGTTTCGCCGGTCCCGCGCTGCGCGACCTCAAGTTGAGTGAAGTAGCCTCTCTGCAGGAGGGTAAGAATTACCCCTCTTCCGGCTCCGCCCCCAATCTGGCCCACCGGGTGGTAGAGGTTTATGTAACTATCAATGAGCAAGATAGTTTGCAAAATGCCGTAGCCTACGCGGCGGGCGACTTGGAACTTACGGGCGAGTCCCTTTTGACGCGGGTCGAGGGTTCGGCTCGCAACGCTAGCCTCTTTGGGGCTAAGGATGTCACTTTAAAAGTCGATAAGGTCAATTTGAGTTCTGGTAGCTCCGTCCAGTATGGGCAGAGTTTTAAGCAATTAGATAGTCAGGGCGCTCCCTACCAGGGTGATAAAACGCCTTTTAAGCGCTTAGACTCCCAGGAGCGCCAACAGATTAAGGCCCTCACTTGGAGCGAAGTTAAAAAGGCCCAAGGTAGCTCTACTCTGCCCGCCGGTTGGTACGTTTGGAAGCAGGTTGAGGGTAAGAACCAGCTCTTCTACTATCCCGATGAGGCTACTTATTTGAACCAGAAGGGAAAGACCAATAGTCAGTACCGCTACAACGGCCCCTACGGCGCCCCCTGGAAGGAGGGGGATACCGATTATACTCCCCTCTACATCTCTCCCCAGGACGCCTCTTTTACCTTGCAAAAGGATACGCGCATCTTGGCCAATGGGGCCTGTAAGGATTTCGTCTTATGTTACGAGCGCGTAGAAGGGGCTCCGGCGGTGCGTCCCATTTTAGGCTTTACTACCCCCTCCGGCCAGCAGGCGCCCGTCTTGACCTTCGGCGATAGAGATGGCCATCAGGGCGGCAACCTGCGCTTAGAGAGCGCCTTACTGGGGCAGGGCGTCCTCTCCGCCACGGGCGATATTACCTTTTGCGGCCCCTCTATCTTAGAGTCTGAACCGGGGATAGGCCCCTCCGTCTACGCTATGGGCGATGTGGAAATTAAAGCCGCTCCCACGGAATGGCTGGAGGCCGTGAGCCCCGAGAGCAAGCCTTACGAAGATACGAATGGCGACGGGATTATGAACCCCGGTTGGACCAGTTTTTGGGATCAATTTAAGTATCCTGCATATGGGCTAGGTGAGGTTAGTAAGGATAAGGAAGCAGAGTATGAAAAGATCTATCGAGACTTCTTTAATGAAGCCCAAGATAAGGTACTAGCGGGCGAAGCTCTCACGGCGTTTATTAACGATCCTGAGACGCAACGAAAATATATGGAGAAGGCTAGCGTTGCTTTTGGTAGCGAACCCTTGGAAGTATTGCAGTTCGACGATGAGGACAAGATAGGACCTGCTACTGTGAGACCTGAGGCTGCTATTGAACTTGCATGGAAAGCTATGCGTACCGCTATTGAAGACCATGGGTCCACGTATTTATCCGATTCCAAATTCAACTACGGGGACAAGGTAGGAACCCATTCTCCGGGTCTGGGCTTAGAGCAGGACTCCGACTTAAAGGCTTGGGATGAGGTCTACTCCTTAGTCCCCTCCTCCCTGCGCAGTGAGAATTACATGTGTTATAAGGAGGAGCAGCTGGCCCAGCTCATCTCCAACTGGGGGCGGGTCGACTACCGGGACCAGGACCTCTCCGGGGTAATCTACGCCCAGGGACAGATTAAGATCGACATCGGCCCCCAGGCGCGCCTCAATTTGACGGGTACTATGGTAGCCTATGGCAACGATCCCTCTACCGGTAAACCGGGCCAAGGGACTAGTAGCGATCCTAGTAAACCGGCCGGCTCTATCTCTATTGCCGCTCAAAAGATGGATTTAGTGGCCGACCCCGCCTATATGCGCGGTATAGAGCACCATCTCACTAACGTCGTCCTGCAAACTAAGATGTACGCCATCTACTAGAGAGGGACTCCGCTGGGGAGCCCTTTTTAACCCACCGAGTTTTAAACTCGGTGGGTTTCCTTTGTATTTACAACTTGAAAACAGGTCTTTAATTGCTTAGATGTAAAATTTAATACTCAATTGTAACTTAATCGTGCGTTTTCGAATTGACTATTAAAATTTAGTGGCAGAAACTTAGATTTTCCCTTATACTTAGAGCATACATTTAGGAGCGGGGCGGGAGAAAGGAGGCCATAAATGTTGCGCCGTTGTTCTCCGGGTATAGTTTTAGTGAGCACTATGTTATCCATCGTGCTAGTCATGATGCTAGTGAGCTCCGTGGTCTATTCCAATATGGGAGGCATGCGTCTAAGCGCCGCCTTTTCTCAGCGTGAAGCGGCCCTTATGGCCGCCCAGTCGGGGATTAGCTATGCCATTTGGCGTCTGCGCCATAATAACGGTTGGGTAGGGGCTCCCGAATTGGAACCAGAGGAGGAGGGTGAAGAGAAGGAACCTTTCCAGCCCCCCAAGGGGATGGAGGTCTATGAGGCTGGGGGCAACGTCCTTGGCAAGATGGCTACCGCCAACGGTCAGCCCCTCTTCTTCCGTTTAAAGTTTAATTATGAGGACGGCCAGGGCGGCTTAGATAAGTTGCCCAATTCCCAAGGGGTAGGCCCCATCCGTTCCCGCTACGTCTCTTGTAATAACCTCCTCCACACTACCCCTACTCGCCTCTATCCGGCCGACGTTACGGGCGTCTTGGAGAGTTGGGTAGAGCGGGATCAGAAGTGGCCTAGGATCGAGTGGGATAGGGTCAGCGCTAGAGATTACGCCGCCTCCTATCCGGTGCCTAAGGCTACGGCGGTCCTCATCGCCGAAGGTTTTGCGGGCGAGGATCTGCGCGACCTCACCTTAGCGGAGGTAGCTACCCTGCAAGAGGGGGTCGACTTCCCGGAGGGCGGTTCGGCCCCCCGTCTGGCTAGGCGGGTAGTCGAAGTCTACTTGCAATTAGATTTTTCTACCTCCGAAGTCAACGCGGTGGCCTATGCGGCGGGCGACTTAGTCTTAATGGGCGAGAAGTTGCGCACCCGAGCCGAAGGCGGAGCCCAGAGCGCCGACCTCTACGTAGAACAAGGTTTAAACCTCTTAGTCGATAAGGTCGATATCGATGCCGGTAGCGCCATCCACCACGGCGGGACGCCCATTATCGCCGACTCTAAGGGTAATAAGGTAAGCGCTCGGGATGTGCCCCTCCAACCTCTGCAGGCGGGCGGAGAGAGTTTAGTCCAGGCCATCTCTTGGAGCCAAGTGCGCAAGGCGGCCCCCGGCGCCCCCACTTTGCCTTCTGGCTACTACGTCTGGAAGCGCGTGCTCCCTTCAGGGGAGGCTAAGGGGGATGAGGCCTGGGACGACAAGCAGAACGTCCTCTTCTATTATCCTACGGCTAAAGCTTATGAGGAGAATCGCCTCAATACTGAGGATTACCGTTGGGACGGCTCCCAGAATGCCAACGGGGCTTTAGTAGTCAACCCTCGCGACGCGGCTATGACCTTTACGGGCGACGTGCGCATCGTCCCCCAAGGCGGTTGTCAGGAATTTGCCGTCCTCTATGAGCCGGGCGCCTTTAAGTGGGCCCCCCGTCCGGTGGTGGGCTTCCAGAGTCCCGAAGGTGGGAAGCAGCCCATCTTGACCTTTGGCGACGATTCCGGCGGCCAGGGCGGGAATATCGATATTAAAGGGGCCGTCTTGGGCGGGGGCGTGATCAGCGCCACCGGCGACATCACCTTCCAGGGGCCCTCCGTCTTAGAGGCCGATCCCGGCATCGGCCCCTCCATCTACGCTATGGGCGACGTCACATTGGAAGGCATCACCAGCCAGAGCTCAGCCGCCGAACGCACTCACCCCTCCGACGCCTCTTCAGGAGGCGGCGACGGTCCTAACTACGCCTTGGGCTTTACCTTGGAGGGAGAGAGCGACCATTGGCATGCTGAGTTCGATGGCCATCAAGTTGTGGGGGAGGGAGCAACTCAGAGCGCTTGGGATGCGGTTGAGAGCACCATAGCTGAGATTTATTATGAGGTCCATCCTCACGGGCCCTCCTCTACCTATAATGTACGTGACCTACCAACCGTAAAGCAGGAGATCTATAAAGGCCTGCTGGAGATTTATAAAGGGTATATGCAAGAGGCTGCTCAAAATTTTAGCAGCTGGGGTTGGTTGGAACCTGAGGCTTCGCTCGAAAACCTCAAAAAATTTACCCCCAAGCCGGAGGAGATCTTGCGGGTGTTCTATGAAGGGTTAGGGAAACCGGGAAAACTTGAGGATGGTGAAATAACAATTATCAGGCGCGATGGTGATGATAGCGAGGAGACTAAAATTGATGCTGAGGGGGTTGCGCAGGCCTTCTGTGATCGGTTACCCTATTTAGCTCGCAATTATGAAAGCCTCTATAAGGAACTCTATGCGGCTTATCATAATGGCGGTGATGGAGGGGGGCAGGATTCCTCCGATATGACCCTCCTTACCGACGAATCCACTTCCGAGGAGTTGGCTAAATTGGAGGATATGATCCCCCAAGACGTAGTTAGCCAAAACTACCTCTTACAAAAGACCAACTACTTAAACCACCTACTTAATACCTGGGGCAGCGTAGGTTACGCCGACCAGGATATAGCGGGCACTATCTACGCCCAAGGTAATATTAAAATTGAGATCGGTATGGGCTCTAAGTTAAATCTCACCGGGACTATGATCGCCTACGGTAACGATCCCCAAACTGGCGATCCCGGTCAGGGCGATAAGTTCTTAACTAGCCCCCAAGGGGATATCTTACCCTCCGGTTCGATCACTATGGTCGCTAAGAAATTAGATCTGACCACCGACCCCCTCTACACCATGGCCCTCTTGCAAGATACCCCCCAAATGGGGGTGCGGCGCACGATGTACGCCATCTATTGATTTATCAATAGTCATAATAAAGATTCTGCAAAAATATTAAAATTTTGCAGAATCTTTGCGTCTTGGGTTGAAAAAATAACAAATGGGTAACATGACTCGCCCAACTTCTAGAGCTTATTTATATTAAAATCAAAGGGAGTTCAATAAGCGCGGGAGGCAGGTCATCATGAAAGGGCGCCAGAGTAGGGGGGTAGTCCTCATAACTACCATGCTCACCTTGGTCTTGGTGATCATGCTAGTCAGTTCCGTCGTCCACTCTAATATTGGCAATATGCGCTTGAGCGCCACCTTTGCCATTCGCGAGACGGCGCTCATGGCGGCTCACTCCGGGGTCCAGTACGCTATGACCCGCTTGCAGGACGACCTCTTGTGGATGGGCGCTCCGGAGAATGGGCGCTTGTTGCGCGTCAAGAGTTCCCTCTCCCGTTCGGACGATACCTATTTCGTGGAGGTCAGCGAGAAGGATGGCAACGTCATCGGCAAGGTCCTGAGCGCTAACGGCCAGCCCTCCTTCTTCCGCATTAAATTTAATTATGAGGACGACTTAAGTTCCGATACTTCCGAGGATTCTGGAGCTTTAGGTCTAGACGCTCTCAAAAATTCTGAGCGCCCCATCCCCTCTACCTTCGTCTCCGTCAATAACCTCTTCAATACCTCTCCCACTACGGTCTACTTAGCTAAGCTCGACGGTACCTTAAAGGTCCAGCGCCAGCAGAATAAGCACGGCCAGGAGGTCTTAGGGGTCTCTGAGGAGGACGGGCGCGGCTCCTACTCTTTGGCCCCCGCCACTTGCGCTTTAATCGTGGAGGGTTTTGCCGGTAACTCCCTGCGCGATCTCGATTTAAGCTCTTTTGTAAGCTTGCAAAGCGAGTCCAACTCCCCCTTAGCTATGGGCCCCCAGAGCCAAGCCGACTCCTCTCTGGCCCGGCGGGTGGTGGAGGTCTATCTGACTACTAATTATAATGACGACTCTCTGGACGCCGTAGCCTACGCCGCGGGGGATATGGCCGCCGTCTGTGGCGAGCTCAAGACCGACGCCCCCGGCAAGTCGGGGAGCGCCAATATCTACGCTCGCAACGACATCGATTTCTACCTCAACACCTTAGATATGGGGAGTAATAGCCTGCGTTACGGCGGCAGTTTAATGATCGATTCCTTACAAGAGGGGGGCTTGGTCGACGCCAAATACCAAGACGGCAGCCTCTCTTCCGTCTCCGATGAGGATATTAGGGCCGTAACCTGGGATGAGGTGCGCAAGGCGGGAAAGTCCGACAAGGGAGATAACTTCCTGGATGCGGGATACTACGTCTTTAAGCGGATCTATAAGTACAACCCAGATGGCCACTATGATTTTAATAGCGGTGAGACTAAACTCTTCTATTACCCCACTAAAGAGCTTTACGACCTCCATGCTGAGCGTTGTGTTGTAGGTGATAATGCTCCTGAAAACCTGCGTTTGCAGGGCGGTTTTGAGGTTAAGTACGAGAGGCCTAGCTTTTCGAAGCCGTCAACGTGGAGGAAAAAGCTCTTAGCGGGTGGGCGTATTTCTGTCGACCTAGAGAAGGCTACTCTCACCCTGAATGGCGACGTCAATATTAAGGGCGCGGGGGACGCGGTGGAGAGCGATTTCGTGGTGGCCTTTGCTCAAGGGGTGAGCCCTAAGAAGGTTCCTCGCCCCATGTTGGCCTTCCGTACCGATAGACGCCAAGACGCCGATCCCGTCTTGACCTTCGACTCCCAAGAGTATAAGGGTACGGGTAATATTATCATCCAAGGGGGAGTGATGGGCGGGGGGCTCATCAACGCTAGAGGCGACATCCAATTCCAAGGTCCCTCCGTCTTAGAGGTAGAGCCGGGCGTAGGTCCCACCATCTACGCTTGTGGCGACGTCTTAGTCGATGGCATCACCAACGCTAGCGCCGGCGCCACCCAAGATGGCAGCGGCGGAGAGCTGAATAATTCTGAGCCGCCCCCTAAGGATGCCTATTGGGATGCTGTCTGGAACGCCTTTAAAATTGAGAACCAAGGAATTGATGTTCAAAACTCTTATGCCCTGTACTACGATATCTATAAAGAGATGGCGACTGGTATCACCACATTTCGCCACGACGGTAATACTTATAGTGGCGACTTGAAAGAGTGTATAGAGCAGGCATACGATCCGAAAGAGAAGGATTGGGATGATATTGAGGATTTTGTGGAGGACTTAGGCCAAGCCGTTGTCAAAAATAAGGAGGCTAGCGATCTTCCTGATGTTGAGGGACTGGTAGATATTATAGCTAGAAATGTCGCCACTAACACTGATGGGTGGTACAGTCATTTGAGCAATCTCTCTGAACCAGATCCCGACCCCGATGAGGATAGTAAGAAGGATAGCGGTTTACCCAGTTTTAACGGTCAGGTGGAGAGCGGCGGGGTCGATCCCAGCCAGATGGGGGTTACCGATGGCGATACCGACCAGACGGCTTACAAAGAGGCCTACTTAGCGGAATTGATGGCCAGATGGGGTGGCGAGGTCGGTTATGGCGATCAGGACCTCTCCGGGGTTATCTACGCCCAAGGCTCGATCACTATCAATGCTGGACCCAACTCTAATCTCAATCTGACCGGAACGATAATCGCCTACGGCGGCGATCCCGCTTCCGGGAGGCCGGGATCGGCCAATCTGGGCCAGACTATCTCGCCTACGCCCACTCCTACCCCCGATACCTCTACTGACGGTACGGCTACTACCGAGCCCGATAAGGGGGTCGATTATAAGGAGCGCCCTCAGGGTAGTATTACTATTACCGCTAGGCGGGCCGAGTTGATTATGGAGCCCGACTACGTGCGCGGTCTCTTGGAGATGGCCCCCAAACCGAAAATGGAGAAATTAATGTACGCTCTGTATTAACAAAAATATTATATTTTGGAAAACCTTCTCTCTGGCCTTTCGCTTAGCCTTTTGGGTATTATGAAGATACAAGTATAAGGTTGGAGGAGAGAGATGCTTAAGCGCCCACGCCGGGGGATGGTCTTAATTACAACGATGCTAACCCTAGTCATCGTCATTATGCTGGTCAGCTCCGTAGTCCATTCGAATATAGGCAACTTGCGCTTGGGGGCCGCCTTCTCGGTGCGGGAGATGGCCCTCATGGCCGCTCACTCTGGGGTCCAGTACGCCGTAACCCGATTGCAATCCGATCCCTTCTGGGTGGGCGATCCCGATGAGAATGAGCTCTTTAAGATGGAAGGGAAAATTCCGGGGCTGACGGTCAGCGAGTCGAAGGGCAATATCTACGGCCGCGTGGAGACTAGCAACGGCCACGTCTCCTTCTTCCGCATTAAGTTTAATTATGAGGACGATTTAAGCTCTTCCGCTGAAGATGGCGAAGCTTTGGCGCGGGGGTTAGACGCTATCAAAAACTCGGACAACCCCATCCCTTCTCCCTTCGTCTCCGTCAACAACTTATACAGCAATTCGGCCACTACCGTCTATTTAGCCCGGCCCGACGGTACTTTAGAGGTCGAAAAGGTTAAGCAAAAACATGGCTCGGAATCCTTGGCCGTCCCCGGGTCGCTGCGCAAGGACGCCTATGAGTTGCCGGCCTCTACTTGCGCCCTCATCGTGGAGGGTTTTGCCGGTAACTCTCTGCGCGGTTTTACAATCGAAGACTTCGTAAAGTTACAGAATGAGAAGAACTCCCCCTTAGCGGGCAGCGCCCAGATCTACCAGACCTCCGATCTCGCTCGGCGTATCGTGGAGGTCTACTTAAAGGCCAATTATGAAGAGGACTCTATAGACGCCGTAGCCTACGCAGCGGGCGACTTAGCTTCTATTAGTGAAGAGTTGACTACTGAGGCCGCTAATGGGGCCGGTAGCGCCAATATTTACGCCCGCAACGATATTGATATCTTCTCCAATAAGATCAATATGGGGAACAATAAGCTCCGCTATGGCGGCCTGATTAATGTAGAGGGCTTAAACTCCACTGCTGCGCCTGATTATAACGGCAGCAAGCTGACTACCCTCTCTGACGACGATATCCGGGCCGTCTCTTGGGAGGAAGTGAAGAAGGCTAAATATGATGATAAGCACACCTTAGATGCTGGTTATTACGTCTTTAAGCGAATATACAAGCATAAAGAAGATGGCAATTACGCCTGGAAAGATGGACGGACGGAGCTCTTCTATTATCCTACTTATGAAGCGTATATGGATAATAAGGACCGTTGTATTGAGGGCGGTCCTGAGAGTAATTTGACTTATAAGAGCAATTATAAAGTTTCTTACGACTCCGATTCTGGACCCATGGGCCATTGGTTCTTCTTTAAGCATAGAGATTGGAGGAAAGGGGGACGGGAGCAGCTCCGTACCTTAGCGGGTGGACGAGTAGTAGTCGATTTAGAAAATGCCTCTTTGAGTATCAACGGGGATGTCAATATAGTAAGTAAGGATGGGGAGAGTACCGATTTTGTGGTGACCTTCGAGCAAGGGCAGGTGAAAGGGGCCACCGTACCGCGTCCCATGTTGGCCTTTACTACGCCCAATGAGAAGGATCCCGATCCCATTGTCACTTTTGATTCTGAGAAATATGGCGGTACGGGCAATATCAATATCCAGGGCGGGGTGATGGGCGGAGGTATGATCAATGCTACTGGCACCATCCAATTCCAAGGTCCCTCCGTCTTAGAGGTCGAACCGGGCGTAGGCCCCACCATCTACGCCCGTGGCGACGTCTTAGTCGACGGCATCACTAATACTAGCGCCGACGCCTCTTCCGACGGCTCCGGAGGCGGCGAGTATATACCTCCGGATTCAGTAACTACTGATAGTACTGTGTATACTGATGAACTTCTTACTTTCAATCAAGTATGGGAAAAATTCAAGACTGAGAACCCTGATCTTAACGACACCTTTACTAACCTTGATGGAACAGGTCAAGACTATAGTTCCCTTTATCATGAGCTTTATGATGATTTTGCAGAAGATGTGGAAGATGGCAAGACACCCGATACAGCTGCCGGGGAGGCCGCTAGCGATTTTGATCTTAGCGATGTTATAGAGGATAATGAGAACCAGCAACTAGAGGGTGCATACGCCCTTTTGGATAAGGTTAGAAAACGTTTTGTAGCGTATCTGGAAGATGAAGATAATGTTTACGCTACTGGTACCAAGAAAGACCCCACTCTTCCCCTAACTACTAAAAAGGATTGGCCTGAGTACACCGGTACTAGCGCTACGGGCGAAATCCAAGAGGTGCCAGATCTGGGCGTAACCGACGGCAATGAGGATAAATCTAGTTACAAAGAGGCCTACTTAAACGAGCTGATGGCCAATTGGGGCGGCTCGGTAGGTTATGGCGATCAGGACCTCTCTGGGGTGATCTACGCCCAAGGCTCTATAACTGTCAACGCCGGACGCCACTCTAATCTCAATCTGACCGGGACGATGATCGCTTATGGGGGCGATCCGGAATTAAAGGAGCCCGGAGCCGATAATCGCGGCCAGTTGATCGACCCTATGCCGATCGGGTCTGATGCGGACTCTGCGGATACTTCTAGCTCTAGCTCGAGTAGCTCTGGCTCTAGTGGCTCGGTTGCGGGTAGCTCCAGTTCGAGCGGCTCCAGTTCTGGTAGTTCCAGTTCGAGCGGCTCCAGTTCGAGTAGTTCCAGCTCCAGTAGCTCTACTTCCGATAGTTCTACTACTAGCGGTTCTGAGTATAGCTCGCGCCCCGTCGGGAGTATTACCATTATCGCCAAACACTCCAAGATGGTGATGGATCCCAACTACGTGCACGGCCTTTTGAATGACGCTCCTAAGCCCAAGATGGAGCGGTTGCTCTACGCCGTCTACTAATAGATTCTCCCTCCCCTAAAGCAGGGCCCGTCTCTACCTTCCTAGAACTCCGCTGACGAATTTAGGAAGAAGTGAGGTGGGCCCGCTCTTTTAGCGCTCGGGACGTCAACTTAGCGGGTCTTAGAAGAGAGTGAGTATGGAACCTTTTTCGCGTGAAGCTAGAGCTTCGATCGTCTGCGCTCGAGAGGAAGCTAAGGCTTTGGGGAGCAATTCCATCGGAGCCGAACATCTGCTTATGGGGCTGGCCGCCTTGCGGGGGAGCCAGGTCAGCGAGCTCTTAGAAAAGAGCGGGGTCAGCCTGGAGGCCATGCGCACTATCGTCGAGGAGTTGACCCCTCACTCTACCTACGAGCGCCAGGGGATGATCTTCACCAAATCGGCCAAGCGCATCATCCAAGAGGCCTTTAAAATTTCGCGCCGCTACCAGCAGAATACGGTAGGCTGCGAGGCCCTCCTGTTGGCCCTCTTAGAGGAGAACGACCGCCCCTCCGAGCCCCACAGCGTCCTCAACCGCCTCTTAGAGGATTGGGGTCCGGAGATTATCGCCCAGCTCAAATCCCAAGTGACGACCCTCATGGATAAGCAGAGCCAGAGCGCCGCCGTTGAAGGGAAAGAGCCGGTAGGCGGTCGTCCCGCCAGTCCGCCCAAGCGGAGCGTGGTTAAGACCCCCACCTTAGATAATTACTGCCGCGACCTCACCAAACTGGCCTCCGAAGGTAAGTTGGACCCTTTAATCGGGCGTCACGACGAGTTAGAGCGGGTGATTATGGTCCTCTCCCGGCGCAATAAGTGTAACCCCGTCTTAGTGGGCGATCCCGGGGTAGGCAAGACGGCCATCGTCGAGGGGCTGGCCCAGCGCATTATTAGCGGCGAAGTGCCCGAGAAGTTGCGCGGGATGCGCGTCTGCTCCCTCTCCCTCTCCGGAGTGGTAGCCGGCACCCGCTACCGGGGCGACTTCGAAGAGCGCTTAAATAAGATCCTCAAAGAGCTCACCAATAGCAAGGCCCGGGTCATCCTCTTTATCGACGAGATCCACTCCTTAGTGGGGGCGGGCGATAGCGAAGGGGGCTTAGACGCCTCTAGCGTCCTGAAGCCGGCCCTCTCCCGGGGTGAGTTCCAATGTATTGGGGCCACTACCGTCAGCGAGTACGCCAAATATATCGAGAAGGATCCGGCCTTAGAGCGCCGCTTCCAGACGGTGGACGTCAAGGAACCTACCCAAGAGGAGACCTGCCGCATCATCGCCGGCCTGCGCGACCGCTACGAGAGCTTCCACTGCGTGGACATCTCCGAGGAGGCCATTAAGGAGGCCGTGCGCTTAGCCGACCGTTATATCCCCGATCGCCTCTTACCCGATAAGGCTATAGACGTTATCGACGAGGCCTGTAGCCGCGTCAGCCTGGCCCAGTCCGATAAGCCCCAAGAGCTGGTAGCCCAAGACCAAGAGGTGCGCGAACTGGCCCGCCAGCGCCACGAGGCCATTGGCGACGAAGACTTTGAATTGGCCGCCCAGCTCCAAGAGCGGGAGGAAGGCGCCCGCAAGGTCTTAGAGCGTTTAGAGAACGAGTGGCGCGAGCGCTTAGTAGTGGAAGAGGATAAGCGGGAAATGGGGGTGCGCCCGGTAGTCAAGCCGGAGACGGTGGCCTACGTCGTCTCCTTAATGTCCGGGGTCCCCTTAAATAGCGTCAGTCAAAATGAAGCCGCCCGCTTAGCTAAGATCGAGGAGATCCTCCACCAGCGGGTCATCGGCCAAGACGAGCCTATCAAGGTGGTGAGTCGAGCTATTAAGCGGGCTCGGGCGGGCCTCAAAGACCCCAATAAGCCCATCGGCTCCTTCCTCTTCTTGGGACCTACGGGCGTCGGTAAGACGGAATTGGCCCGCACCCTGGCCCAGTTCCTCTTCGACGATGAGAACGCCCTCATCCGCATGGATATGTCGGAGTACTCCGAGAAATTTACCGTCTCCCGCATGTACGGCGCGGCCCCGGGTTACGTAGGCTACGACGAAGGGGGCGAACTGACCGACGCCGTGCGCCGCAAACCGTACTCGGTCATCCTCTTCGATGAGATCGAAAAGGCCCACCCCGACATCTTCAATATCCTCCTGCAGATTATGGATGAGGGGCGTCTGACCGACTCTAAGCGCCACGTAGTCGACTTTAAGAATGTGGTGGTCATCTTGACCTCCAATATCGGTTTCGCCAACCCCGATCCCAGCTCCAATATGGGCTTTAGGGCCAACCGCGACGACGGTTCCCCCCAAGTGCGCTTTGAGCGGATGAAGAAGAAGGTCTTAGAGGAGACGAAGCAGGTCTTTAAGCCCGAGTTCCTCAACCGTTTAGACGCCTCCGTCGTCTTCCACAGTTTAGAGACCGAAGATCTCTTGAAGATCGTCGATATTATGTTAGATAAGGTGCGCAAGGAGCTCAGTACCTCTAAGCGTTACTTAGAGGTGACGCCCGACGCTAAGCGGGCTTTAGTCGCCTCCTGCCACGAGCCCCAGTATGGAGCTCGCCCCTTGCGCCGGGCTATCCAGCGCATGTTGGAGGATCCCTTAGCCGACCTGGTGATAGACGGCCAATTCCCGGAGGGCAGCCACATCTTGGTCGACTTGCGCGAAGAGGATAAGGCGGAGCTGGCCGCCCGCGAGGCGGAGGGGATGTTGGGTAAGTCCTCCGCTAACCCCAAGGCCGATTCCGACTCCGAGGAAGAGGAGTTTATGTTAGTCTTTACCCTCATCGACTAACGGAGCCGAAAAGGCCAAAAAGAAGGGACGGAGGAGGGGGTAGAGAGAAGGAGTTATCCCCTTTCTGGACCAGGCCCCGGACCCGGGGGCCGGGCCTTTGGGGAGGGGAATGGTTTATAAAAAGGATGGATTAGATAGTATGCAAGAGACGCAAGAGATTACCAGGACTAACGCCCAGCAGGCCGGGCAGACGGTTCGTCCCGACCAACCTTACGTCTATCCCCCGCGCTATGAGTTCCGCGAACCCGATTGGAAGCGTTGGCCCGCTTACGCCAACGTCACCCAGGAAGAGTGGGAGAGCGCCCTCTGGCAGCGTCAGCATTCTATCAAGAATCTGCGGGAACTGGCCCAAGTTTGGGGACCCTACGCCGACCAGGAGTTCTTAGACGATATTCAGGCCGACATCGAGCGCCACGCCATGATGTCCATGCTCATTCCGCCCCAGATGATCAACTGCATGAATGAGAAGGACCTGCGTAACGATCCGGTGCGCCGCTACATGGTGCCCGCTTTGAGCGATCGCCATCCCGTCTGGTCCTGCCATCCCAAAGCCTCCCGCGACAGCTTACACGAGGCGGAGATGTGGGCCGTAGAGGGCTTGACCCACCGCTACCCCACTAAGGTCTTGGCCGAGCTCTTGACCACCTGCCCCCAGTATTGCGCCCACTGCACGCGCATGGACTTGGTAGGCAACAATATGCCCAATATTACCAAGTACCGCTTCCAGATGAAGCAAAAAGACCGCTTCCAGGCTATGTTAGATTACTTGCGGGCCACCCCTTCGGTGCGCGACGTAGTAGTCTCGGGCGGCGACATCGCTAACTTGCCCGTCTCCGTCTTGGAAGATTTCGTCTTGCAGCTTTTGGATATTCCCAATATCCGCGACGTGCGTTTAGCCTCTAAGGCCCTCCAGGCTCTGCCCCAGCATTTCCTCCAGGATGAGGTCTTAGCTTCCTTAGAGCGCATCGCCAAGAAGGCTCGCCAGCGCGGGGTGCAGATCGCCGTCCATACTCACGTCAACCACGCCAGTCAAATTACCCCCTTAGTGGCTAAGGCGGTGCAGAAGATCTTAGATATGGGTTACCGCGACGTGCGCAACCAAGGGGTGCTCTTGCGGGGCGTCAATAGCCAGGCCCACGACATGTTAGATCTCTGCTTCATGCTCATCGACCACGCTAAGATCATGCCCTACTACTTCTATATGTGCGACATGATCCCCAACTCCGAGCACTGGCGCCTCTCGGTAGCCGAAGCTCAGCAGCTGCAGCACGATATTATGGGTTACCTGCCCGGTTACGCCACCCCGCGCGTCGTCTGCGACGTGCCTTACGTAGGGAAGCGCTGGGTCCATCAGGTGGCTAGCTACGATCGCACCTTGGGCATCTCTTACTGGACTAAGAATTACCGCACCGTCTTGGAGGCCGACGATCCCGAAGCCACCAAGTATAAGTATACCTACTACGATCCGGTCTACACCTTACCCGAAGAGGGCCAAGCCTTCTGGAAGGGCGAGCAGCAGCGCCAAGTCTGCAGTAAGTAACGCTTAGATTCCCGCGCCGAGAAGGGAGCGGCGGAGAGGCTCTGAGGCCGCTCTAGCCCTCCCTTTTTCCATCTTTTTGCTGAGGAAGGGTAGGGGAGTCTCTCCTAAGCTAGAAAGGCGCCCCTAAAGGTGGGGCGGCGGGAAGTCAAGTTAGTGGAAGAGTGTGAAGAGCGATGGCCATCTTAATTACGGGGGGGAGCGGCTTTGTGGGAGGACACCTAGCCCGCCTCCTCTGTCAGGAGGGGGAGAAGGTGCGTCTGCTCCTGCGCCCTAGCTCCAATCTCAGCCAGTTGCAAGGGCTCGATTACGAGCCCGCCCCGGGAGATCTGCGCTCCTACGACTCCCTCTTAGCCGCCTGCCAGGGGATCGATTTAGTCTACCATTGCGCCGCCGACTACCGGCTGTGGGTCAAAGATCCCCAAGAGCTCTACGACTCCAATGTGGAGGGGACGCGCCATCTCTTAGAGGCCGCCCGCCAGGCGGGGGTCAAGCGGGTAGTAGTCACCTCCTCCGTAGCCGCGGTGGGCATCCCCGCCGGAGGCGGGGTGGGGGATGAGGATACCCCCGTCTCTCTAGAGGATATGGTGGGCCACTATAAGCGCTCTAAATTCCTGGGGGAGCGGGTGGCTATGGAAGCCGCCCAACAGGGTCAAGATGTGGTAGTCGTCAACCCTTCTACTCCCATCGGTCCGGGCGACCTCAAACCTACCGATACCGGGCAGATTATTACCCGCTTTTTGAGGGGCGGTATGCCCGCTTACCTCAATACCGGCCTCAACTTAGTCGACGTGGAGGACGTCTGCCGGGGCCATATCCTAGCCGCCCAAAAGGGAGCGCGAGGGAGGCGCTACATCCTGGGGGGCTACGATATGAGCTTGCAACAGATCCTTTTGGAGCTGGCCGATATTAGCGGCTTGGCGGCTCCTAAAGTGCAATTGCCCTGGTGGGTGGCTTACGTCGTAGGCTGGGCCGACACTTGGATCTCCACCCATATCCTCAAGCGCCCGCCCAGCGTGCCCTTAGATGGGGTGAAGATGGCCCGCAAGATTATGTACTTTAGTTGGAAGCGCGCTCAGCGCGAGTTAGGTTACGAACCGCGCCCAGTGCGCCGCGCTTTGGAGGGAGCGGTACGGTGGTTTGTGGACCACGGTTACGCTCCGGAGACCCCTTTGGTGAAGAGAGGCCCAAGCTCTAATGGAAAGTAAAGCCATCGCTCTTTTTATGGCCACCCGGGAGGAGTTAGAACCCTTCTTGAGTCTGTGCTCTTCTCAGTGGCGGTGGGGGGTACCCTTAGAGGGGATAGGTAGCCCCGCTCCCACTATCTGGCATCTCCGTTTAGATGGGGTGCGCGTCCTAGCTTGTATCTCTGGGATGGGGCCCCAGCGGGCTCAGTGGGCGGCTCGGGCCATCGTGCGCCGCTTTAAGCCCTGTTGCCTACTCTCGGCCGGTTTCTGCGGGGGCTTGGCTCCCGAATTGCGTAGCGGGGAGATCGTGGGTTTAGAGACGCTCCTCGATGGGGTCTACGCCCAGCCCTCCCTCATCTGTCTGCAAGCTTTTTACGGGGCCCGGGAGGCCTGCTGCCAGCACTTGCCCGCAGAGCAGCTCTTCCCCATAACCAGCGGGACGGCCCTCACTACCCCCCAGATCGTAGATACGGTGCGTGCTAAGGCCAAGATCCGCTCTACCTTCGGGGCCGATATAGTCGATATGGAGTTGAGCTCTATCGCCTCCGTGGCTAAGGAGTTCTCCCTACCTTGGGGCGGGGTGAAGGTCGTCAGCGACCCCGCCGACCGGGGGATGCCCTTAGATTTTGGACCGCTCTTAGACGATCGCGGCCAAGTAGACCGTTTCCAAATTGCAGCCGCCCTCTTGCGCCATCCGGGAGCGCTGTGGGGATTGTGCCGCCTAGGCTATGAGGCCCCCCGCGCGGCCCGCAATTTGGCCCGGTTCTTAGCTTTTTACCTACCTAATCTCGCTTACTACTTGTAGACTTTAGCGCCTATGTTGATCGCTACTTGTATCTTCGCCCTCTTAGTCTTAGCCTCTTGCGCCTATCTCTTTTTGAGCTTCTTTCTGACCTGCCAATTCAATTACCAGCGAGCCCGCTTCGATTTAGATGTGCCCGTAGAGTGTTGGCCTAGCGTCAGTCAGTTGAAGCCTTTAGTCCAATTGCCTAAGGACCCTGGCGAGTGGCAAGGGCTGCGCTCCTTTTTAGAGCAGGATTATCCCGCCCCCCAACAGGTTATCTTAGCCTTAGACTCTAAGGCCCAGATCTCGCACGAGTTCCTCCCTAACGATCTCACCGCGCCCGTCGATTTCTCTTGCGCGGAAGTGGAGGCGGCCAACCGCAAATTGGCGGTCTGTATTCCCGCCCAGCGCGCTATGCGTTACGAGTACGTGATGATCTCGGACGCCGATATGGTAGCTTCGCCCCTCCTCTTGCAGCGGGCTATGACCCCCTTAGTATACGATAAGCGGGTGGGTATGGTCACTTGCCTCTATATCGTCAAGCGCTTCTCTACCCCCGGCGCCCTCTTGGAGGCCCTCTCAGTCTGCGATTTTGTCAGCTCCGTCTTGGTAGCCCGCTTAGTAGAGGGCTTAAAATTCGCTCTGGGGGCGGTAATGCTCCTCAAGCGCTCCACCTTAGAAGAGATCGGGGGCTTAGAGGCCATTAAAGATTACCTGGCCGACGATTACCAATTGGGTTATCGCGTAGCCCAGAGCGGGCGCCAGGTAGCTTTAGCTACCGAGGTAGTAGAGGACGTCTTGCCGCCCATGAGCTTTAAGGATTATTTCTTGCACCAACTGCGTTGGATGCGCACCTACCGCATCTCGCGCCCGGGCGGCTTCTGCGCCTTCCTCATTACTCAGGGCTTTTTGTGGTCGGCGCTCATGCTCTGTTGCGGAGCCCAATATTGGTGGGCCCGCTATTTAGCCTACTTCTGGCTCCTGACCCGCCTCTTTACCGGCTTTTGTAACTGGAATATCTTGGCGGGCAGTTGGCGCGTAGGTTGGGGCGTCTTGGCCGCCCCCGTGAAGGACTTCTTCTATTTGATCCTCTGGGCCCTCTCCTGGTTAGGGAGCGAGGTCCGCTGGGGTGAGCGCTGCTATCAGGTCACCCCAGAGGGTAAGTTAGTGGAGCGAGAAGCCCAAGCTTAAGGGTTCTCGAGGGCCCAGAACTTAGCTAAGGCTCGGGCCGCGCGCTCCGCCTCCGGGAAGACGGCCAAACCGCCGTCCTCCAAATAGCGGCGGAAGGGCTCGTACTCGCGCCCGCCATTGACGGAGACCACGATCGGTTGCGGATACTGGGCGGCGATAGCCAAGAGGGAGGGTCCCAAAAGCTCCGGACGGGCGTCGTAGGGAGGGAAGGTCCCCTCCATGCCGTTGCCGTGGGGCATAACGGCTACTAAGGCCCCGTCGTAAGCGCCCGTCTCTAAGGCCGCGCGCAGGGCCTCCCCGTAGGCGGCGTCAGGGGTGGCCGGGCCTACGTCGGCGGGGTTATTAGTACTATCTAAGACGGAGCCTAAATAAGGTTGCAAGACGGCCGAGACGGAGGGGCCCGGTTTGGGCAACTCTAAGCCGCCCCGAGCTAGGGCGTCGGAGAGCAGCACCCCCTCGTAACCGGCGCTATTGAGGGCAAAGATGCGTTTGCCGCGCAGAGGCTTATGGGCGTAGAGCGAGGCTAAGCGCAAGAGATCTCTAAATTCGCTCTCCAACTCTACGATGTGGGCCCCGGCCTGGCTCACTAAATCCTTAAAGATCTGGTGGGAGCCGCTCATAGAGGCGGTGTGCGATTGGGCGGTGCTGGCCCCCTGGGCCGTCTGCCCGCCCTTTTGGATAATGACCCACTTGCCCGCCCGGCGACAGGCGGCGATAGCCTCTAAGAGGCGTTGGCCCGCGCCTTGGCGCACCCCCTCTAAGTAGAGGGCGGCTACCTTGACCCCCGGATCGCGGGCTGCCAGAGCTAAACCGTCGGCCACATCCGTCTGGTAGGCGTTGCCCACCATCAGCGACCAGCGGAAGCCTAAGCCGGGCAGGACGTCTAAGCAGGAGGCGAAGCGGGCCCCACTTTGGAAGATGAGGGCCACATCGTTGCGCTTCGGATCGGCAAAGGAGGGGATCTGGACTCGGCCCGCGGGCAAGAAATCGATCTGCACGTCTCCCGGGCTGCCCGTCTGGGCGTAGAGGGCCATAGTATTGGGCCCTAAGACGGGGATAGAGCCTAAGGAGTCGACTACCTGGCGCAATTCGCGCCCTAACTCTTGGCCGCCGCTAGTCTCATCGAAGCCGGAGGCCAACATTAAGACCGTCCCTAAACGATCCCCAAAGGTAGCGTAGGCCTCCTTTAAGGTGGGGGCCGTCCAGCGGGCGGAGAGGGCCAAGACTAAGACGTCGGGCGGCCCGGGCAGATCGCGCACCGACTTAAAGAGGGGGTGGCCGTCTAATTCGCCCCCCTTGGGATTAATAGCCCAGGTCTGACCCTTAAAGGAATGGCGCAGGCGGCCCAAGAGGACGCGCCCTAAGTTGTGCGGGTTGCTAGTAGAAACCCCAGCTACGGCTACGCTCTGAGCCTCGGTCAAAGAGCGGAAGAGGCGATCTAAGTCGGGGCGGTGGCCGGGAGCGGCCTTCTCCTCCTTCCGCTCCTGGACTTGGAAGAGGAGATCGAGAGCTATAGCCTCTCCGCGCCTAAAGACTAAGGGGTTGATCTCTAATTCTATGATCGCCAAATCTGGACGCAGGCGCTCAAACTCGGTGAGCATGGCTCCCAACTCGGCCAGGAGCTGGCTAAAGGGCTCTACCTCCATCTGGGGGGCCAAGTTGCGGTAGGGATGGAACCAGAGGGGGGCGAGGGGCAGCTTCTCTAAGCGAGCGGCTATCTGGGAGGCGGGGAGGGTAGGGGACCAGTGGGTCAACTGGCGGCGCAGCTCGGTCAAGCGTCCGCCCTCGCCTAAGACTAAGGTGGGACCAAAGGAGGGGTCGTTTAAGACGGAGAGTAGGAGCTCGCCCCCCTCGGGGATGGCGATCTTCTCTTCCGCTACGATCTCTTGGACCGGCGCCCCTAAGCGCTCGCTTACCCCTTGAGCGAACTCCTCTAAGGTCTCCCAACTTAGATTCTCTACCACCTTGACCGCCCCCAACTCCGTCTTGTGGGCGATAAAGGGACGGCTGACCTTTAAGACGACCGCCTCTGAGAGCAGATCTCCCGAGCGCTCTAAAGGATAGGAGAAGCGCCGTCCTCTAGGGAAGCGCAATCCTAGCCCTTGGAGAGCCAATTTAGCTCCCTCGAGGGTGGGGTTAGTTGCCAAAAGCTGGGCGGCGGCAATTCCTGGACGCATCTACTTCCTCCCGCAAAGTCCTATCTATTTATTTAGGGGGTACCTTCTCTTCAAATCGGCCCACGGCGCGATTCTTTTGCACATTATCCCAAGAGAAACAGCGCCCGTTCATGGCGATATAGACTCCTGGGGGTAGGCATTGGGCGAACGCGAAGGCGCTGCCTAAGTTAAACATTCCATCGGAGCTACCGAAGGCGTAAGGGATCATGGCGCCCGTCAAGACGACCGTCTTCTCTTTGATGCGCGGTCCCAAGTATTGGGCGGTCACCTCCATAGTATCGGTGCCGTGGGTGATGATAAAACGCTTGGCCGAACCTTTGAGGCAAGAGTTTAAGATAATCTCGCGGTCGAGATCGGTCATCTCTAAAGAGTCGATCATCATCAGCGTGCGGATGTCGACCTCTACCAAATTGCGGCCGGAACGCAACATCTCCGGGATGTGGGTATCCCTAAAGTAGAGGCGCCCGCGCAACTCGTCGTACTCTTTGTCAAAGGTCCCCCCCGTAACTAGGATGCGAATCTTTTCCAACTGCATACCCCGCTCGCTCTCCTCCGTTTTTAGCTAACGCAAGGAGGCCAAATAGTTGCTGAAGCGATCTAAGCCGCGCTCAATTAACTCCATGCTGGTGGCGAAGCTGAGGCGCACGTGGTTGGGGGCGCCAAAGTCCTCGCCGGCTACGATGGCTACTTTCTCCGCCTCTAAGAGGCCGCTAGCCAAACTGGCGGCGCTATCGATAGCCTGGCCTTGGGGGTCGACTAAGCCGAAGTAGGCGCTGACGTCAGGGAAAGCGTAGAAGGCGCCCGTAGGACGGGGGCAGCGTAAGTTGGGAATGGCGGTTAAGCGCTTATAGATATACTCCGCGCGCTTAGCGAACTCCGCCACCATCTTTTCGACCGGCTCTTGGGGCCCTTCCAGAGCGGCTACCACGGCGGGCATATTGAAGGAGGTGATACTAGAGCTCATGTGGCCCTGCAATTTGGTCATGGCCTTAATGATGTCGGGGGCGGCCACGGCGTAACCGATGCGCCAACCGGTCATAGCGTAGGCCTTACTGAGGCCGTTGATCGTCACCACGCGGTCGGCGATCTCCGGATGGGCCTGGGCGAAGCTCAAGTAGGGCTCGTCCGTATAGCGCAGGCGCTCATAGATCTCGTCGGAAATGACGTACAATTGGGGATGGCGGGCGATCACCTCCGCCAAGGCTTTGGTCTCCTGGGCGGTATAGCTGATCCCGGCCGGATTGGAGGGAGAGCAGAAAAGGAAGAGGCGACTCTCGGGGGTGATGGCCGCTTCTAAGAGCTCGGGGGTGACTTTAAAGTCGTTAGCGACGTCGGTCTCGATGACCTTAATCTTGCCTCCCGCCATGGTCGCTTGGGCGGGGTAAGTGACCCAATAAGGGGCGGGTAAGAGCAACTCTTGGCCGGGATTCATCAAGGTCAAGAAGGCCAAGTAGAGGGCCTGCTTGGCGCCCGTAGAGATAATGACATTCTCCGGCCCGATTTGGCGCTGGAAGCGATCCTGGAAGTATTGGGCTACCGCCTTCCGAGCCTCGGGGGTTCCGGCCGTATTCTCATAGCGCGTCTTGCCCTCGCGCAGGGCCTTACAGGCCGCCTCCACGATGTGGGCCGGGGTGGCGAAATCGGGCTCGCCCGCGCCGAAGCTAATGACGTCGGCCCCCGCCGCCTTGAGCGCCTTGGCCTTGGCCGTCACCGCCAAAGTAGAAGAGTCCTTCAATCTGGAAATCCGATCCGCTAACCTGGCCATAATACTTTCTCCTCCGATCTGCATAAGAGACCTTAAAAACTCTGCACGAATTTCTCTCCAGAGGGCAAAAACCATTTTTCTACCCGCCTGTCAGAATAAAGAGCGAAAAAAGCTTTGGCCGCCCTCTCTAGGAGAGGGCGGCCAAAGCCGCAGGAGTCTCTAAGATTTTAGAACCCCTAAAGCTCTAAGCGCGGCGGCGCACCCCGATCTTTACCTGGGGGCCCTTTTTGACAAACTCGACGCTCAGGGAGTTGGCGTCGGCGGGGATAGGCTGGTCGACGCTCAAGCTCAAGCTGAGCGTATCGCCCATAATCGTCTCCTTGTGGACCTCTACCGCCTGCAAGAGGTCTTCCCAGGCCCCTTCTAACCAGGTGTCGATGCGGTCGTTGATCTTAAAGTCGGAGCTCTTGCGCAACTCCTGGATATTGCGCACTAAGTCGCGGGCTAAACCCTCTAAGCGCAACTCTTCCGTAATGACCGTAGAGACGGCGGCCACTAAAGAGCCCTCTACCGAAGCGGCGTAGCCCGGCGGAGACTTGATCTCAATTAAGAGATCGCTGGGGGCTAAGAGGACCGTCTGGCCCTGCACCTCTAAAGTGACCTCTTGGCCAGCCAGAGAGGCTAAGGCTATCTCTTTGGCTTTAGGGCCGGAGAGCTCTTGGCGAATGGCCCCTAAGAGTTTGCCATAGCGCGGACCTACGCTGGGCAAATTGGGTTTGACTACGTAATCTAAGAAGTTCTGCTCGGCGCCAATAAACTTGATAGTCTTGACGTTCAGCTCCTCTAAGATGTAGGACTGGAAGCGCTCCACGCTGCGTCGCTCGGCCTCGGAAGCTACGCCTACTAAGACCTCCGCCAAGGGCTGGCGCACCTTCTGCTTAGAGGCTACTCGGGCCGCGCGGCCGATATAGATGACCTGCATAGCCAATTCGCCATCGCGCAAGAGCTGCTCGTCTAAGAGCGCCTCGTCTACCTGGGGCCAGTCGGCTAAGTGGACGCTCTCCGGGGCCTGGGGATCGACGGCGGGCACTAAGTTGCGCCACATAGCCTCGGCCAAGAAGGGGGTGAAGGGGGCTTGTAACTTGGCGATAGTTACTAAGGCCCGGTAGAGGGTCTGGTAAGCGGCGGGATCGTTCTCCCAGAAGCGGCGCCTATTTAAGCGCACGTACCAGTTGGAGAGGACGTCGACCAGGACCTCTAAGCTCTTGGCGGCCTTAGTTAAGTCGTAGACCTCCAAATAATCGGTAACTTCGCGCACCGTCTTCTGCAAACGGGCGGCGATCCAGCGATCAAGATCCGTATAGAGCTGGGGATCGACCTCCTGGCGCAGATCGACTTGGGCCACGTTGGCATTCATTAAGAAGAATTGCCAAGTATTCCACCAGGTGCTCAAGTGTTTGGCCGCTTCCGCTACCAATTCGGTAGAGAAACGCCTACTCAATTCCGGAGGAGCGGAGGTGTAGAGGTACCAGCGGATAGCGTCGGCGCCCTGAGACTTAATGACCTCCCAGGGATCGACTACGTTGCCCCGGCTCTTAGACATCTTCTCCCCGTGGGCATCTAAGACTAAACCGTGGCAGATGACGCTCTTATAGGCGACACTATCAAAGAGCATCACCCCCAGCTGGTGCAGGGAGT
This sequence comes from Vulcanimicrobiota bacterium, assembly GCA_944322965.1. Classification (GTDB taxonomy): domain Bacteria; phylum Vulcanimicrobiota; class Xenobia; order Xenobiales; family Xenobiaceae; genus Bruticola. Next base: position 152,688 of record CALUQR010000003.1, on the reverse strand, counting down.
TAAACCAACCGCGCGTCTGGTCTAACCCTTCGCAGATCAGGTCGGCCGGGAAGAGTTTCTCTTCGAAGAGCTCCTTATTCTCAAAGGGGTAGTGGAGCTGGGCGAAGGGCATAGAGCCGGAATCGTACCAGCAGTCGATGACGTCGGGCACGCGCGCCATGCGGCCGCCGCAGTGGTCGCATTTAAAGGTAATCCGGTCTACGTAAGGGCGGTGGGGATCGAAGGTGGGAGAGTTAATATCTAACTCTTCCTGAGCCTCTTGGGCTAACTCCTGGTAAGAGCCGATAACCTTGCGCTCGCCGCACTCCTGACAGGTCCAGATGGGCAAGGGGGTACCCCAGTAGCGAGTGCGGGAGATAGCCCAGTCGACCAGATTGTTGAGCCAGTCGCCGTAACGGCCGTTCTTAATGTGGGCCGGGTGCCAGTCGATCTCCTGATTCTTGGCGATCAGGCGCTCCTTGAGGCGGGTATTATTGATATACCAAGAGTCGGTGGCGTAGTAGAGCAAGGGGGTGCCGCAGCGCCAGCAGTGGGGGTAGGTGTGGGCGTACTTCTTAATGCGGAAGAGCAAGCCCCGCTCCCGCAGGTCCTCGATAATCTTGGGATCGGCCTCTTTGAACCATAAGCCTCCCACTAGAGGGTACTCGGCGCCGAAGTGGCCGTCCGTCTTGACGGGATGGACGACGGGCAGATCGTTTTGGCGACCCACATCTAAGTCGTCAGCGCCGAAGGCGGGAGCGATGTGGACGATACCGGAGCCATCTTCAGAGGTGACGAAAGTAGCGGAGACGACGCGGTGGCCGCTTTTAGGGGCGAAGTCGAACCACTTATAAGGGGCTACGTACTCTAAGCCCACCAGATCTTGACCGCGGAAGGAGGCTAAGATCTGGGGCTCCGGATCTTCCTCACCCAGACCTAAGGCGTACTTTAAGAGGGTGCGGGCTAAGATCAGGACCTGGCCATCCTCTAAGCGCGCCGCCACATACTCAAAGTCGGGATGGACGCAGGCCGCCACGTTGCCCGGCAAGGTCCAGGGGGTAGTAGTCCACACTAAGAGGGAGGTACCGGCGGGCAGATCTAACTTCTGGGGCTCAACTAAGGGGAAGCGCACGAAGAGGGAAGGGTCCTCTACCTCTTTATAGGCGGAACCGGCCTCGGCGCTAGAGAGGGGGGTCCCGCAGCGGGCGCAGTAGGGGACGACCTTGTAACCCAGATAGAGCAGCTCCTTTTGCCAGAGCTCCTTTAAGGACCACCAGACGCTCTCAATATAATCATTGCTCATGGTCATATAACAATGATCCATATCCGTCCAGTAGGCGATGCGCTCGGTGAGCTTGCGCCAGGCGTCCTCATAGACCATCACCGAACTGCGACACTCTTTGCAGAAGGGCTCGATCCCGTACTTTTCGATAGCCGGCTTGCCGGAGAAGCCTAAACGTTTCTCCACTTCGATCTCTACCGGCAGACCGTGGCAGTCCCAACCCGCTTTGCGCCGCACTTTGAAGCCGCGCATCGTCTTGTAGCGCGGGAAGAGATCTTTATAGGCTCGGGCCTGGACGTGATGGACGCCGGGGTTACCGTTGGCGGTAGGCGGACCGTCGTAAACTACGAACTCGGGGGCTCCGTCCCGAATCTGGAGGGAGCGCTGGAAGATCTGCCCCTCCTTCCAGAATTTGAGGGTCTCTTCTTCTAAAGTAGGTAAGGAGGTGCGGGGATTGACCTCGGGAAAGCGGGTATACATAGCTAGATCTAAGCCACCTCTCTGGTTAGAGCTTAATTTTAAACATCCCCAAGCATAGCCAAGCGCCAGAGAATGTCAACTTTTGCCCCTAGCTTTCCGGGAAGGAGGGCCAAAAACCCTCTATTTAACGCAAGGAGCTCTCTAGCCTCATATACCACTGGCCCTTAGCGTCTTGGGACCAGTAGAAGATTATATCGAGATCCTTAATTTCATCGGCATTTAAGGCCTTAGCTACGGTATGGGTCGTGACCCGGCCCCTAGTTCCCGTCGAATCGAGCTCCACCTTAGTGATCTCATAGCGCATAATATCTAAGAACTCGGGCTTAATGTAGAAGACGTCCTCAATGAGTTGGGGGATATCGACCTTCTCTTGATCGCTAGGGCTATGGTAGGTGGCCGCCTTCTCAAAATCTTTAAAACGCAGGTCCTCTAGGAAATTTAAGGTCTGGGTCTCTATATAACGCGCCGCCTGGCCTTTATCGGAATGGAGACTATCGCTCCAGGAGACGGCGCTGCGCTCGCTACAGTAGAGGAGGCCCAGGGCCAAAAGGATTAAGAGTATCGCCAAGAGCAGGAATTTGCGCACTATGAGAACCTACTTTATGAGACTAAGCCTGAGCGCTGATAGCCACGCTCTGGCGCCAGGCGCGCACCAGATAGATGCTGAGAGCTAAGAGGGCCAGGGTCATTAAGATTAAGATCGCCCAGTCGTAGGCGATAGCCCCGCGGTCGGGAGTATTCTCCCCCAACTCTAGAGCCGCCACGTAGGCCCACTCGCTAATAGTCAATTGGCGCAGATGGACCGTCAAGGGGCTAGGATCGCTGGCGTCTAAGACGACTTGGGAGAATAAGATCTGGGGGATAAGTAAGATAGGGGCCAAAGCTACCGCCCGGTCGGAAGTAGAAGTGGCGGCCGAAATGGCTAGCCCCAGCGCGGTACCGGCTAGAGCGGCCAGCCATAAGGTCAGGAAGTGGCCTAGGAGGGAGCCCTCTAAGGGGATAAAGGCGTCGACTCCCACTACTAAGACGAGGGCTTGTAAGAGCGCCAAGAGGGCTAAAATGGCAAATTTAGAGAGGACGTAAGTCGTAGGCTCTAGCCCCAGAGCCAACTCGCGTACTACGATAGGGCGCTCCTTAACTATCTCCCGGCAGGCGTTGAGCGTACCCAACCACAGGGCGGAGAGGCCCAAGACGAAATAGAGGGTATCGGTAGCCTGCTGCACGTCGCGCCAGACGATCACCATACAGGCGGCGATGAGGGGGGCCTGCAAGAGGAGGGGCCAGAGGTTGCCCCGATCGGCGCAAAAGGTGTCGCAACTCCGGGACAAAAGGAGGTCTAGCTGGTAAGCGCTCATACCCCAACCGCGCACGTCTCTACCTCCTCTAAATTATCTGCTCTAAGCGCTTTTGCACGTAGAGATAGTGGTAATTAGAACTGACAAAGCGCTCCGCCCACTTAGCTTGGGGCTCCTCTAAGAGCTCGTAAATATCGGCAAATTGGTCGACTTTGAACCAAGTTAACATCTCCCGAGGCGGACCGCACCAGACTACCCGACCGGCGGCCAACATGAGGACCATGTCCAAAGTCAGTAAGCTCTGGGTAGAGTGGGTAGTTAAAAGGACGCTACAGCCGCGCCGAGAGGCGCGTTGGAAGAGGCGGGTCATGCGCCCCTCTAGGGCCGGGTCGAGGCCGGAAGTGGGCTCGTCTAAGAATAAGATACCCGGATTAGTTAAGAGCTCCATAGCCCAATTGACCCGCTTGCGCTGGCCGCCGGAGAGGCTAGCGATGCGACAGCGGCGCTGGGATTCTAATTCTACCTGCTCTAAGACTCTATCGACCGAACTCTTGGCTAGACTCTTGAGGATCGCTAAACTCTCCTGGGGATAGATATTCTGCCAGCGCAGGAGGGCGCCATAGCGCAAGGCGTCCTCTACTCTTAGTGAGGTATGGACTATATCGTCTTGGGGTACGTACCCTAAGCGCCCCACCGGTAAGGCGGAGGCCGCCTGACCGTCAAAGAGGACCTGTCCCTCCGCCCAGGGCAACCAACCCGCCAGGGCCTGGAGGAGAGTCGACTTGCCCCCGCCGCTAGCCCCCAAGATAGCCCAAGCTTCGCCCGGGAGGACGGAAAAGAAGACGCCCTCTAAGACGCAGCGCCGCCCGCGCTTGACGCTCAAGTTAAAGACGTCTAAGCGCAAGGGACCGCCCCCCGGGGGGGCGGCCTGGTTGGGCGCGGGCGGGGGAGAGAGAGTCAAGTTACTCTAAGCTAAAGAGCCCGTCCTTTAAGTGGCCGCGATAGGCTACCGGGCCCTGAGGGGTAGAGATCTGGAAATCGACCCAGTACTCGCCCTGGGTAGGCAGATCGGCCGCCACCTGGGCTAAGTTGACGCTCTGGGCGGCGTACTGGCGGCTAGTTACTAATTCCCGACTCTCGTAGGAGTAAACTTTAAGTTGAGAGCTACTCTCCAACTTCTGCTGGGGCAGTTCTCGGGCCAACTGCTGGAGCTCTACCGGGCGGTTAGACTCTAAATAGAAGCGGCTGGGGTCGCTATCCACGTTGCCAGAACAGCCCGCTAAGAGACTGGCGCCCAAGGCCAGGGCGGTAAGTTGCAAACTAAGGCGCATAAGTATCTACCTCCACACTTCTTTCGTTGGTTAGACCGTAATTAGAGGCATTTAACTTCCACCTCCCTCACCTCAGCCCCTAGTTGGCGCAAGAGTTCTTGTTGCCATTGGTAAGCCAATTGGGCCGGGGCGGAGCAGTCGAGGGAGGACCAGACTAAGGTTAAGGTGCGTTTGGTATTCTCATTAGTCTTAGTGCGCTGAGAATCTTTGACCGGATTGGCGCAGGGGCCCTGGGCGTCGCGCAGACAGATGAGACCCTCTAAGTGCATCTCTTGGCCCGAGCGATTGAAGATATACTCTTCCCCCGCCTGGCCCAAATCGATATGGAGAGGGGGCTGGGCCAAATCTAAGTCGATAACCCCGATCGGGACCCCAGTATGCAAAGAGACGGCGTTTAAGACGTCTACAGCGGCATTAATCGTAGGTAATTGGCCGGTGCGCGCGGTGCGATCTAAATATTCCGCCGCCGGTTTACTGCGACCGCTAGCCTTAAAGCCGCCCCAGCGCAAGAGTTGGCGGTAAGCTTTAAAGATCTCCTCGCGGGGAGGGAGCTGGGCTAGGCGAGGATCGGATTCGGGATGGAGCTTTAAGAGTTCTTGGAGCCAGGGGGGACTGGGGAACTGGCCCAGCGGCTGGGGGAGGATAGTCTCAAAAGCTAAGGTGCGCAAGAGGGGATGGGGGGCTTGGGTGATGAACATCTAGAGATTCCTTACTATGGAGAGGGACCTCCCCTGGGGGAGATTCCGAAGTTGCCTCCCCAATTTTAAGATCGGGGGAGGAGCTCCTCTTTCTTGACTAGCGCTCCAAATTGTGCTTATTACTAAAGGTATTCTGGTTGCTGGATTTCTAGATCGAGTGAGCGGTCGAATCTTAGGAAGGAGAGCTAGCAGATGTATCTAGGCGTTGAGGAAGTATCAACCGAAGAGATCCACGGCATTTACGTGGTCCCTCCCGATGTTTGGGACTAGTCTGTAAAGGTTGAGGAGACCCACCCTAGACGAGTGGGTGAACGGGCTATAATGGAGCGCCAGAGGGCCTCGTCTGTAGACGAGACGTGAGGCGCCTTTTATTTTAAGTTGGCTCCCTTGGGCTGAGGGGGCTCTCTTTTATTTTTTAGAGAGGAGGGAGAACTCCATGCGCTGGCTAGTCAATAGGCAATTTTCCGTCTTCTGGGGGAGCCAATTCATCTCGACCCTGGGCGCCTGGATCGTCTATATCGTCCTCAATCTCTACGTCTACACCTACTTCGCGTCGGCCAGCGTCTTAGCCACCTTCCTCATGATCCGGCTCATCCCCGCCCTCGTCTTTGGACCGGTGGGAGGATGGCTAGCCGATAAGTTCTCGCGCCGCCGTTTACTCATAACCTGCGACTTAGTGCGAGCCCTCCTGATCTTAGGCTTTATGGTAGCCCATGAAGTGTGGGTCTTCTGCCTTTTGGGGGCCCTCTTAGTCTGCTTCGATAAGGTCTCCCAAGCTACCCAAGGGGCTTATCTCCCCGATCTAGTCGGGAAAGAGGAGATTTATGAGGCCAATAGCTATATGCGCATCCCCATCTCCGTCAGCACCGTCTTGGGGCCGGCCCTGGGGGCGCTCTTAATCGCTAACGATAATTACCAACTGGCCTTTATTATTGACTCCTTAGCCTTCTTAGTCTCCGCTAGCACCCTGACCTTAATTGGTTTCTGGGGCGAGAATCCCGGTAGACTAGCCGACTTGGCCGCCTTAGAAGCCAAAGAATCGCTCCCCGAAGAGGCAGCCTCTAGCCCCGCCCCTTCCGAGTCGGGAGCGGAGATGAGCGTCTTCCAATTCTTAGGGCGCAACCTAGATATGATTTACATGTGGGTAGTGCGCCTCTTAGATTGTATGGGCAGCGGGGCCTACGTCATCGGCTTGGCCATCTTGGGCAAGACCTTTACCGCCGATGGTTCCGGTTACGGTTGGCTGATGGGCTGCTGGGCCCTGGGGACGGTAGTGGGCTCGCTCTGTCTAGCTCGCCAGTTTAAGGAAGGGAAGCTCCCCGCCAACGAGGCCTTCGCCTGCGCCGTAGTCATTATGGTGGGAGGGATGTCCCTGACCTTCAACCTGCCCTGGTTGGGCTGGGCCTTACTGACCGTCTTTTTAGGGGGCATCGGGGACGGGATCTCCGGGCTCATCTTCCAATCGACCATCATGCAGAAGGCGCCCGACCAGATGCGCGGCAAAGTGGTGGGGACCTCTATCGCCGTAGTCCATACGGGCTCCGTCTTGGGGATGAGTATCGCCGGTTTCGTAATTGAAAAGTATCCCTTAAACCTCTTTACCGATTGGTCTAGCGCCCTCATCGCCCTCAGCGCCATTGGGGGATTGGCGACCTTCTATAAGTTCCAGGCCCTCCAGACCAAAGCCCTCTCCAAAGCCCCGGTAGAAGTTATCCCCTCTAGGCCCTAAATTTAGGGCTTTACGGAGCTTAAGGAGATTGCGAAAGTAATTTTCTGGGGTAGTAGGAAAATGCTAGCCCGCTTGGTATGTATGGGGGCGGGGGATTTTACAGAGGAGAGTAAGCAGATGTTCGAAAAAGACTTGAATATTCACGATATTAAAGAGATTCGTACGCGTACTACCGTCTATTTCGGAGTGGGGGCCATCCAGAAGATCGCTGATATTGCCAAGGATCTCAAAGGGCGCGGAATTAACAAAGTTATCGTGATGTCGGGGCGCAACGCCTATAAGTCTACCGGCGCTTGGGATTATGTCGAGAAGGCTCTCAAGGCGGAAGAGATCGGCTACATCAACTTTGATAAGGTTACTCCCAACCCCACCACCCACCACGTCGATGAGGCGGTGAAGATGGCTAGAGACTTTGGGGCTCAGGCGGTTATCGCTATCGGCGGCGGTTCGCCCACCGATGCCGGCAAGTCGGTAGCTATCCTCTTAGAGTACCCCGGCAAGACGGCCAGCGAGCTCTATGAGTTCGCCTTTACGCCCACCAAAGCGGCGCCTATCGTCTCCATCAACCTCACCCACGGCACGGGCACGGAGACTAACCGCTTCGCTGTGGTCACCGTACCGGAGAAGGATTTCAAACCGGCCATTGCTTACGATTGCATCTATCCGCTCTACGCTATCGACGATCCGCAGCTGATGGTCAAGCTCTCGCCCAACCAGTCGCGCTACGTCTCCGTCGACGCCGTCAACCACGTGGTAGAAGCGGCTACGACTAAGGTGATGTCGCCATATAGCATCACTCTGGCCCGGGAAGTTATCAGCTTAGTCCATAAGTACTTGCCTAGAGTCAACGCCAACCCCGAAGATCTGGAAGCTCGTTACTACTTAGCTTACGCGGCCATGATCGCCGGCGTGAGCTTCGATAATGGCTTGCTCCACTACACCCACGCTTTAGAGCACCCCTTGAGCGCCGTCAAGCACGAGTTGGCTCACGGTTTAGGCTTAGCTATGTTGCTGCCCGCCGTCATTAAGACTATCTACAAAGATCGGGCCCACGTCTTAGCTGAGATCTTAAAGCCCATCAACCCCGACTTAGATGGCGATCCCTCCGAGGCCTACCAGGCCGCTAAGTCCGTCCAGGATTGGCTCTTCTCCATAGGTATTACTTCCAAGTTGGAGGATGAGGGCTTCACCGCCGACGACGTAGAGAAGTTGACCAACTTAGTCTATACTACCCCCTCTCTGAGCGGGTTGCTGGAGGTCGGTCCCTCCGGAAGCGGACGGGATATAGTCGAGGGTATCTATCGCGATTCTATTAAGCCCCTCTAAAGACGACTATCTACTGACTTAATAGGCGAGGGCGCCAGTCGCTATGGAGACTGCGCCCTCTGCGCTTGGGAGGAGCGGAGGAGCTATGGAGCCCATCTGGCCTGGAGAATGGCGGACGTTTCGAGAGAATGAAAGAGCGGCGCTCTTAGAGGGAGATAGCTTAGAGATCCTTAGCTATCTCCAACCCCAAAGCGTCGATCTCATCTTCGCGGACCCGCCCTATTTCCTCAGTAATGGCGGGGTCACATGCCAAGCGGGGAGGATGGTCTCCGTCAATAAGGGGGAGTGGGACCGCACCGCTAACCTGGAAGCCAAACATAGATTCAATAGGCGCTGGCTGGCGCTCTGTAAACCGCTCCTCAAACCTGGCGGCAGCCTCTGGGTGAGCGGGACTCTACACAATATCTATAGCCTAGGTATGGCTCTCGAAGAAGAGGGCTATAAGATTATCAATAATATCACCTGGCAGAAACTGAACCCGCCCCCCAACCTGGCCTGCCGGACCTTTACCCACAGCACCGAGACCCTACTCTGGGCCGCGCCCCTAGAGAGTAAGGTCAAATATTACTTCAATTATCAAGCTATGAAAGAGGCCAACGGGGGCAAACAGATGAAGGACGTCTGGAGCGGAACCCTCACCCCCCGCGGCGAAAAGGCGGCCGGGAAACATCCCACCCAAAAGCCGCTCTACCTCCTAGAGCGGATCCTCCAAGCCTCCACCCGCCCCGACGACCTCGTCCTAGACCCCTTCGCCGGCAGCTCCACCACCGGAGTCGCCGCCCTCAAACTGGGTCGCCGCTACCTAGGCCTCGAACGCGAACCCCAATACTTGCAACTATCGGCAAAGAGATTATTCGGCGGCTTAGGGTAATGCGGAATTAGGAATTCGGAATGCGTAATTGAGGGTTGCCGCCGGTGGGATGGGCTGTGGCTCTAACTTTAGTTTAGTCGGTGGGTGAGGGGCGAGATGGCAAGGAGTTATTTGCCGACTGGTTCCGATGGGGCTTAGCTAGGGGGAAAATCGTTAGGGTGTGCGGCGCGTGAGGGCAATGCGTAGTTCGGAATTCGTAATTCGGAATGTATTTGCCGGCGGGATCGGGGGTTATGGCTCTAACTTTAGTTTCGGCAGTGACTTAGGGGCGAGAGAGCAGGGAGTTAGTTCCTGGTTAAACGCGAGGGGCGTTTGGCAAGAGGAGAAAATCGTTAAGGTTGTGTGGGCGCGACCAGGATAATGCGGAATTAGGAATGCGTAATTAGGAATTGGAGTGGCACGGCGAGGGGAGAGGTTGGGACTCTAACTTTTGTTTCGGCAGGACTTAAGGGCAAGAATGCTTGGGGAAATGACCGGCTGATTCTGAGGGGCGCTTGGCTAGGGAGAAAATCGCTATGGTGTGGCGCGGCCGAGGGCCGCGTCATAACCGAAGCGCCAAAAAACTGCGGTGAAACCGCAGCGATTTTCCCATAAGTTCAGCCACTTTCGGATCTGCTGAGCCACTAACAAGCAGCAATTTAAGCTGCCGCCCCCAGGCGGCGCCTTACTTCCCCAATTCCGAATTCTGCATTAAGCATTCCGCATTGCCGCCGGCCGTTCCGGCGGCTAGCTCATTCCGAATTACGAATTAGATTTGGCGGCTAGTAATGCGGAGTTTTTTGACTTCGGATAAGGGGACGCTGACTAGTCTGGCGATTAGATTATCCTCAAATCCTTCGGCGATCATCTGGCGGATGACCTGAGCTGCTTTCTCTGCTACTCCCTCATCTCGTCCTATACGTTCCCCCTCTATTCTCCCTTCATGTCGCCCACGAAGCTCTCCGATGCGCTCCCCTTCGTGTCGCCCACGAAGTTCGCCTATACGTTCCCCCTCGGCGCGGCCTTGGTTGATGTAGGGGAGGGTCCAATCGTCCATTTCGGCGGTAACTACGGTCATTTTTTCTTCCTCCTTCAAACGTTCTACAACTATCTTCGCGCCCGATATTTTGCGGACAGGCAAGACGCAGGTCTCCAACCAGATTATAATCTCTTGGCGCAAATTTTCATAAGTTGGATTCTTTAGAGCACGGAACATCACTCGCCATAATCGCTCCATCTCCTGGACGTTAGCAGCTCTCTCAAAGCGGAAGATCCAGGCGCTGATACCCTTAGCCTTATCTACCAAAGACTCTTCTAAGTGACGAATGTCAATTAAATGGTATTTGAAATCCCAAATACCACGCTCATAAGCTAGCCTTTCGCGCTCCGATAACTCACAATAAACGCAAGGCGCGCTCCAAGGTTTGGCTCCATTGTAAAGGACGATCGGCAAAATTTGGGGCAAAGTCAGTCCTTTGCTCTTATCATCGTCCAAGGTTTGCTCTAAGAAGAGAGTGGCGTATTCCATTAACCGACAGAGCATCTTCTTATCGATAGTACTCTGAAACTCTAAGAGTATAGCCAAAAGGCAAGGACTACCATCTAGCCATTGGAGCCGCCAAATAAGATCGCCACGCCGTTCCGTCTGTCCATGCTTTTGAAAAACGGTAGGCATGGGCTCCAGAGTCGTAAAGTCTAGCTCTCGGGCTAAATCCTCAGAAATAAAGTCGCGCACTAGCGATTCAACCATATCCGCGCGGCTAAAGAACTTTTTGTAACTAGAATCGTGACTCAATCTGTCCCCCCCTTTATGCGTATCGAAGTTAAGTTTTCACTAAGGAGAGTGTACAACCGTAACCTTAGTTTTGGCAAGACTTATGTTGCCGCCTCCGGCGGCAACAATGCGTAGTTCGGAATTCGTAATTAGGAATTAGGGGGTGTCGTCGATGAGGTAGACTGTAGCTCTAACTTTTGTTTCAGCGGTGGGATAGGAGCGAGAATGCAAGAACTTAGTTGCTGGCTGGTTCCGAGGGAGCTTAGCTAGGGAGAAAATCGTTAGGATTGTGCGGCGCGCCACGAGGGAGGCGAAGCCTCCTGCGATTCTGGCATAAGTTCAGCTACTTCCGGAACTGCCAAGTTATTAACAAAAGCCGTTTGATTCCGCATTATGCATTCCGCATTCCGAATTACGAATTCCGCATTAAATGTATAGTTTTGAGCGTTCGCGGAGGGTTAGTAGTTTGCGGATCTGGCCCAACCAGTCGCCTAGGGAGAGGCAGGGGCGTTCTGGGCGTTGGGGGTACCAGCGGCGTGGATGTTGTTGGGGGAGTACTTTAAAGGCGCCCCGTTGCCAGAGGAACCAGCGGCAAAAGAGGGGGGAGAAGCGCAATTGTAACCACTCTACCCGGCGCCCGCCTTCTAGCCAGCTGAGGGTAAAGAAATTGTCCCGTACCTGGACTTCCCACTCTAAAGCGGGCAACTCGCGCTTTAAAAAGGCGCTTATTTGGGCGGCAAAAAAGGCGCTCAATTCAGAACTCAAGGGAGAGCGGCGCATACTATGTAAGGCGGCCCGGCCGCCTACCTCTAAGGCTAAGCCGTAGAGGTTTAAATCTGGAGAAGATGGCATCGCCCCACCCCTCACTTAGGTAAGAGTTGGATAGTATTGATAGTATTATTGCTCAAATAGATGGTGCGCCACAGATCGCCGCCGTCGGTCGTCAAATAGACGTTACCATTGCGGGTAGAGAAGGCGAAAGTCTCTTCGCCTACGGCGCTAATGGCCGTGATGCGTTGATTATTGAGGGAGGGGAGGCCCACGTTCTTTACTTCCCAGTGTTGGCCGCCATCTTTAGAGTAAATGATAATTTGGGGCCCGTCGTCATCGCGGGTCTGGCTAATACTGGCCATTAAGAGGTTGGGATTATAGGGCGAAATCGTCACCCGTCTAGCGAAAGTGTAGGGTATGCCATGCTCTAATTGTTCCCAGGTAGAGCCCAAATCTTGCGAGCAGTAGAGTCCCGTAGAGGTGGCGGCGAAGATGCGCGTGGGGGCTAAGGCGTGGAGGGCAAAGTCGTTGACCTCTTTGCTGACGCTCACCGGCCGCTCGCTCCAAGTTAGGCCCCCGTCTAAGCTGCCCATAAAACCGCCCTGGGCCACGGAGGCTAAGATGACGTGGGGATGGAGGGGATGTTGGCGCAACTTAGTGACTGAGGCCCGATAGGGAGGGACCGGATAGGTCCAACTGTCCGAACTGGGGAGCTTATTGAAGCTAGGCAACTTCTGCCACAACATCCCCGCCGTCTTGCTGCGGTAGATGGCCGGGGACTGAGTGCCCAAGTACATAATCATGGGGGCTTTGGGATGGGAGCTAATGGCCGTAATATTGAGCCCCTCCAAACCTTCAGTAGTCGTCATCCAGTTCTCGCCGTCGGTAGTCTTATGGATCGAACCTTGAGAGGAAGCGGCTAAGATCGAACCTTTAGGATCGGTCAAGAGGGCCTGAATATTGCGCGAGTGCTGGGAGTGAGAGACGAGAGTCCAAGTATCGGTATCCGTCTGACCCTCCTGTAAGACGATGACCCCGCGGGTAGTACCAATGGCCAGTCTCATCCTAATCCCATGCCTCCCATTCCCTCGCTGTGGGGAAAGATTCGAAGGCCAAAAAATTCTGGATTTTAGCGGGGAAACCCTGCGCCTTTCCAGGGGCAATTGGCGCCCGGGCCTTGAGGGGAGGAAGGTTTTTACTCCTGAGAGCCGTAAGGAAAGGGCCGTATTCTGTTTGACTCACTAACTGAGTAGCAAAAGGAAGTAAGGAGTTTTAGGTTATGAAACTTGTCATGGTGCGCCACGGTCAGAGTCTGTGGAATTTAGAGAACCGCTTCACCGGTTGGACCGACATCGATCTCAGTGAAAATGGCATTAAAGAGGCCGAAGAAGCGGGCCGCAAGTTGAAAGAAGCGGGCTATACCTTTGACTTAGCCTTTACCTCCGTCTTAGTGCGCGCTAATCACACCTTAGAGATTATCTTAAAAGAGCTGGGCGAGACCAATATCCCCATTAAGTACAGCTGGCGCCTCAACGAGCGCCACTATGGCGCCTTGCAGGGCCTCAATAAGGACGAGACCCGGGCCAAGTACGGGGCTGAGCAGGTCCACATTTGGCGCCGCAGCGCCGACGTCCGTCCCCCGGCTTTAACTAAGGATGACCCCCGCTATCCCGGCAACGATCCCAAGTATAAGGATCTTACCCCCGAGCAGCTTCCTTTAACTGAGAACCTCTTAGATACCGTCGAGCGTGTGGTAGAGTACTGGAACTCCGATATTAAGCCCGCCCTCTTAGAAGGCAAAAAGTGCATTATCGCCGCTCATGGCAATAGTATCCGCGCCTTAGTTAAGTATATCGAAAATATCGGTACCGAAGAGATTATGGGCGTAGAGATCCCTACCGGTAAACCCCTGGTCTACGAGTTAGACGATAAGACCTTGGCCTTCATTAAGAAGTATTACCTCTAGACTCTTGAGACTCTAAAGGGCTCTAGAGCCCTCTCTCCTCTATAGGGGACGCCCTAAGCAGGCCGGAACCTTAAAAGTTCCAACCTGCTTAGGATTTAGGTCCCCCCTTGCCAGAGGAGGAGGGCTTTTATTGTGGGTTCTAATAGCTAGCTATCTTTATAAGTAGTACTTAGGGTAGATAGTCTTTATTTATGAGTAGTTTTATGAGTAGTATTTAGGGTAGGTAGTCTTTGGGGGTTAAGGGTCAGAAGGGAAGGTAGCTAAGTTAGAAGGGGATCTCTAAGAGGTTCAACCTATTTTTAAGGACTTGGTCATATTGGTCTAAGACCGCCCGTTGTAACCTCTCCTTATCCTGGGGGGAGACGAATTGGATGACATCCATCCAGCGACCATTCTTAGTGCGGCGGGCGGGCATGGAGAGCCAGCGCTCTTCGCCTTTCTCAAAGATCTTCGCTCCCCGGACCATCAAAGGGCCGATGCGGAAGATGACGTTCGCTCTAGCGCACCCTTCACTCTGGAAGGGAACGATCTGCCTGATTTCAACCTCGTAATTAGACATGGGAACCCCCTTTTTAAGCCGGTAAAGAAGCGGTCTGGTCGATTTCAGCTTGGTAAGCGGCGATAACCTTCTCTTCTACTACCGCTTTCAGTTCGCGATCTAAGAAGTAGACTAAATCGCCCCATTCGCCCGCCTCTGAGAGCCGACCGGGCATGCCCAACCAACGTTTGCCTTTATGCTCGAAGAGATGGGCGCCGCGAATGACGACGGGACCTAATTGGAAGTTAATGGAAGCCAGAGTAGGACCCTGGGCGTATTTGATAATTCGTTTAACAGCAAAAGTGTTGAGCATCTGGGTGTTCCCCCTGCTAGTAAAGATTTTAGAAGCGAGGCCTCAAACTTCTAAAGCTATCCTAAGGGATAATAATGTCTATCTCTTAACTCAGTTGTTGCTTATAATTAACTAAAATATTATCGCTATATGAACGAAAGGTCTATTCTCCCTAAAATTCAAGTAACTAGAGTAAAATCCAGTCCCTCAAGAAGGCTCTTTCCCAGGGTAATAAAGGTTGCTTCTATTATCCTAATGAAGAGCGTAAAAAAGTAGACCGCCACTAGAGTTAATTTATTATCAATATTAAAGTTACTTTTTAGATACAAATATTTCTCTTTATGGTCACCTTAGAACGCTAGGTTATAGGTAGTAAGACCCTCTCTTAGGGTCCAAATATCGGTAAGAAGGGGGTAAGTTATGCCTAATAAGAGCGCTCTAGGGCGGTGGGGCGAGGAGTTAGCTAGCCGCTATTTGCGCGGTCTCGGGATGGAGATCTTAGAACGCAACTTTAAAGTCTATACGGGTGGGCGGCGCGGTAGGCCGGGGCGTATCTGGGGGGAGATCGATCTTATCGCTTTAGATGGGGAAGAGTTAGTCTTTGTAGAGGTCAAATGGCGGCGCAGCGCCCTCTTTAGTCCTCTCGAGGCGGTGACCGTAGCCAAAGAGTACCACTTGCGCCAAGTGGCCGATATCTATCTAGCTCGTCAGAAAAAGGCCCCTTGGAAGAGGGTGCGCTTCGATGTCTTGGCCTTAAGCGGCCGGGGCGGAGAAGAGATTCGTCACCTGCGCTGCGCCTTTTAAGGCGGGGCTCTAGGCTTAAAATCTAGGCTTAAAAGTGGAGCCCTCCCCCCAAGCTAAAAGACCTCCAACCTTTGGGGAGGCGGAGGCCTTAACTAAGTTGCGGGCAGTCCCATCGACTAGAGCAGTCCCATCGACTAGAGCAGTCCCATCGATTAGAGCAGTCTCATCGATTAGAGCAGTCTCATCGATTAGAGCAGTCTCATCGATTAGAGCAGTCCCATCGATTAGGGCAGTCTCATCGATTAGAGCAGTCTCAGCGGTTAGAGCGCCCGCTTAAGGGGAGGTCTAAGCTACGGGGCCTAAACCGACGGCGGTATTGAACTCTTCGATGAGCTTGTCCAAGGGATCTAAGCTCTGGTGCAGCGAGGTCCAATACTCCGGGTTGTACCACTGGTCCTGGATCTCTTTGTAGGTCTTGCCCTGCTGCTCGACCCAGGTGTAGTACTTCAAGTTGTGGATCCGCTTGCGATCGCGGTAGGTGAGCTCCTGTAAGTAGTCGGTCAAGCAACCCATCAGATAACGGCCGTGGGAGACGGCGGCGTCGGTAGCGCTGAACTGGCCGCGCTCCTCAGTCATCTCCTGCAGGCGGCTCTGGTACATAACCGCGGAGTCGGTGAACATGGTCACCAGGACGTCGTCGGGACCTAACTCGTAGTACTTGGCCATCTTGATGGCGGAGAGCAGGTTGGAGATAGAGCTGATACCTAACCAGCTGAGCTTCTCGACCAATTCCGGCTGCACGCCCAGAGACTTTAAGTACTCTTTACCGGCGGGCTCGTTGAAGAGGCGCAATAAGGTGCAGGGAGCTTCGTCGTCAATGGCTACTACCATATCGGTATTCTTGACGTTGTGGACCCAAGGCACGTGCTTATCGCCAATACCCTCGATGCGGTGATCGCCGAAGCCGTTCATAAAGAGGGTGGGACACTGGACCGCCTCCGAAGCCGCGATCTTAGAGGTGGGATAGAGATCCTTCATGTAGTCGCCCGCGGCGATAGTGCCCGCCGAGCCGGTGGCCGAGACCATACCCCGATAAGTACCGCCCACGGCCTTGACGACCTCTTCCATGGCCGGACCGGTGACGTGATAGTGCCACAAGTAATTGCCGAACTCGTCAAACTGGTTGAAGATGACTAAATTCTCGCCCGAGCGGCGCAGTTCCCAGCACTTGTCGAAGATCTCTTTGACGTTACTCTCACAGCCGGGGGTAGCGATAATCTCGCCGGCCACCGTCTTCAGCCAATCGAAGCGCTCTTTACTCATACCCTGGGGCAGGATGGCGATAGACTGGCAGCCCAAGAGCGCGGAGTCGTAAGCGCCGCCGCGGCAGTAGTTGCCGGTGGAGGGCCAAACCGCCTTCTGGCAGGTGGGATCGAATTGACCGGTCACTAAGCGCGGGACTAAGCAGCCGAAGGCCGCGCCCACTTTGTGCGCGCCGGTGGGGAACCACTTGCCGGTGAGACCTACGATCTTACAGGGCACGCCGGTGATAGCTTCCGGAATCTCTAAGTAGTTGACCGGACCGAAGCCGCCGCCCTTCTCTACGGGCTGGTTGTGCCAGGTAATGCGGAATAAGTTTAAAGGATTGACATCCCACAGGCCGACATTTTGCAAGGCCTTGACCACGTCCGCAGGAATGAGGGAGGGGTCGCGCATCTGCTTGAAGGTGGGAATGCGAATCTGCTTTTCGCGAGCGCGGGCGATAGTCCGACTCAAAGCTTCAGGATGAATAGTGAGATCGATATTATTAATCATTATAGAGAAACACCTCGAGGCGTTTGTTAGGTGGCGCTTTGTTCTTGCTATGCAGCTCTATTCCTATTAAATCTGCAGAAAATTAGCTTATACTCCGAAATTTGGGACTTATCTTGCGCAGGCGGGCCAGAAGATCTCGCGGGCTTGGGGGCGCAGATTGTAGTTGCTGCTCATGCTGAAGCCGTAGGCGCCGGCGGTATCGATAAGTAAAATATCGCCCGGCTGGGTGGCGGGCAGATGGCGGTCGTGCCCCAAAATATCGCCCGTCTCACAGATGGGACCTACCACGTCGGCCGTCAAGGTAGCGGGCTGTCCGTAGCGGGTGAGATTGATAATCTCGTGATAAGCCCCATAGAGGGCGGGGCGCAGGAGGGTCTGCATACCGGCGTCGCAGCCTATAAACTCCTTCTCCCCCTTGCTCTTAGTCTGGCAGACCTTAGTGAGCAAGACTCCGGCCTGGGCGACTAAGAAGCGGCCCGGCTCGATACATAATTGCCATTGGGGATGGTGTTTTTTAAATTCCGCTAAGCCCCGGTTGAGGGCCTGGAGGTCGAGGCTATCTAAGTCGCGCCGCTCGGGCACCCCTAAGCCGCCTCCCAGGTCGAGATAGCGCACTTGGGGGAAGCTCTGGGCTACCTCCGCCAACTGCAGGGCGGCTTGGGCCCAGGTGTCGGTCGTCTTAATGCCGCTGCCGCTGTGGGAGTGGAGGCCGATGACCGTGGCTTGGACGCGATCTAAGAGCTCTAAGGTGTAAGCTAAGCGGGAGAGGGGGATCCCAAACTTAGAGTAGTTGCCGGCGGTACGCACTTTGCGGCTGTGGCCCGCTCCGTGGCCTAAATCGAGGCGCAAAAAGATTTCGCGCCCCTGGAAGAGCTCGGGCCAGAGTTCTAAGGGCTGGTAATGATCGAGGGTCACCATGGCCCCTCGTTCAAAGCCTAAGCGGTAGTCGGGGGCGTCGGCAAAGTTGGGGGTAAAGAGCAGGCGCTCCCTCTCTAAGTGGGGGAAGAGCTGGCGCACGCGCTCCACTTCGCCGCTAGAGACGCACTCAAAGCCTAAGCCCAGCTGGTAGAATAACTCTAAAATCTGGGGGTTACTATTGGCCTTAATGGCAAAGAAGATGTGATCCACGGCGTCTAGACCCTGTAGGGTGCGCACGTTGGCCTGGAGAGTGTCCCCATCGTAGACGTAGGCCGGAGTGGGGGAGACCTCTAAGAGTTGGGAGCGCTTTTCTACCCACCAGATGGGCGCTCGGGAGGAGCTGGGGGCGGGAGCGAACTCTTGTTGGTAGCTGGAACCAAAGAGTTGCGGGTTGGGGATCCCGGAGAAGAGTTGGGCGTGGAGGGTCTTTAAGAGGCGCTCCGCTTGGGACTCGTCGACTACGAAGGTAAAGTTTAAGTCGGAGGCCGCTTGGCTGAGGAGGTGGACCTTCTCCTCTTCAAAGAGCTCGAGGGCGGGGCCCAACTGCTGCAAGTGGGAGCGCATCTTCTGACCTACCAAACTGAGAGCGGCGCAGCCGGCTATAAGTTGGGGGCGACAGTATTGGGCCAGATCGCGCAAGAGGGGGGCCAAGGAGGGCTTGGCGGTCTGAGGGGTCTGGTCTAAGGAGACGGTGACGTTACTTTGGGAGGTTGCCACTAAGTCGATAGAGAGGCCGTGGCGGGCGAAGACGGAGAAGACTTGGGAGAGGAAGCCTACCTGCTGCCACATCCCGATCTCCTCTAAGGAGACTAAGGTCACCCCCCGGCGGCAGGTGAGGGCCTTGACGCAGTGGGGGGATTGGCCCTGATCGGGGGAGATGCGCGTCCCCTCCAGGTGGGGGCGGTCGGCGCAGCGCACCTCTAAGGGGATAGCGGCCTCTCCTAAGAGGGCGATAGCCCGAGGGTGGACGACGGGGGTCCCCACTGAGGCCAATTCTTGGGCCTCAGCGTAATCTAATTGTAAGAGCAGGCGCGCGGAGGGGATGCGCTGGGGATCGGCGCTATAAAAGCCCGGCAACTTAGTCCAGAATTGGACCTTTTGGGCCTGGAGTTGTAAGGCTAAAAGGGTGGCGCTGAGATCGGAACCCCCGCGCCCTAAGAGGACGCGCTCCCCCCGTTTATTGGCCGCCAAGTAGCCGGGCAAGAGGTAGAGCTTAGAAGGGGAAGTTTCCACAGCGCTAGAGGGCTGGAGGCGCTCTTGGAGTTTAGGATTAGGCTCCATCTGCCCTACCCAGGCGCTCAAGTAGTTGAGGGCCGGATCTCTAGGGGCGGGGGGATCCTCTAAACTCAAGATCTCTAAGGGGTCGAGGACCTTGAGGTCGGAGTGGGGGAACTGGCCGCGGAGCCAAGTCTCAGCGATCTGGAGGGTCAATAACTCTCCACAGGCTAAGATCTTAGCCTGCAGGCGGGGGGGAGCCTCGCCCGTTAAGGAGGCGCCCACTAACCAGCGTTCTAGATCTTGGAAGAGAGGGCGCCAGGCGCTCTCTAAGGGGGAAAACTCTAAGTTGAGGGCCTGAGCTAAGGAGAGGTAGCGCCCTTTAAAGAGTTTTAACTCCGCCTCCAGGGTGGGGGTGGGGCTAGCGGGGGCCATGTGCAGAGCGCAATCTATCAAGCGCTCTAGATGATCGGTCGCTCCCGCTAGGGCGGAGAGGACTAAGAGGGGCTGGGCGCCGCGCTGACTAGAGGTCTCTACCTGGAGTTTGAGGTTCTCCCAATGGGCTGGGGTCTGGAGGGCGGTACCGGAAAATTTGAGGATCCAGAAGGGGGCGGGTCGGTTCATAAGGGTGGAACTCCTTAGGGGATAGTGCGGCCTCTACTTGACTAGGCGCAGAGGTCGCACTTGGGCTTTTAAGAGATTCAACTCTCCGCTGCGGGAGCGGTGGGCGGCTAAGATATCTAAGATAGTCTCCGCTAAGTAGGCGGGATCGTGGCGCACCAAAGTCTCTTCGTTGACTAGGTTGGCTGGGATAGGGGTCACCCCCATAGCGCGCAGGCGGGCCAGATCGAGCTTAATGGGGTGGGCGCCCGTCTTTTGGTACTTAGCTAACAACTTATTGGGGGGGGCCATATTGACTACGATATAATCGACTAGTTGGGCTCCCACCTGGTGGTAGATAGCCTCTAAATGGTCGGCGGCGGAGTATTTGTCCGTCTCCCCCGGTTGGGTCATGACGTTGCAGACGTAAATCTTAGGGGCCTTAGACTGGCGGATAGCTTGGACGATCCCTTCAATTAAGAGGGGGGGGATGACGCTCGTATAGAGGGAGCCCGGGCCCAAGATGATGCAGTCCGCTTCGGCGATGACGTGCAAGACTTCGCGGGGCGGAGTACATTGCTGGGGCTCTAGGAAGACCTCTTGGATTTGGCCACGGGCTTCGGGGATCTCGCTCTCCCCGCGAATGAGGCGGCCATCGCGCAACTTGGCGCACAGGGTGGTGGGGGTTAAGGTGGCCGGTAAGACTTGGCCCCGGATAGCTAAGATCTGGCTGGCCTTGCGCAATGCCTCTTCGAAGTCGCCGCACATATCGGTCAGGGCCGCTAAGAAGAGGTTGCCAAAGGAGTGCCCCTCTAGACCCTGGCCGTCGCGGAAGCGGTAGCGGAAGAGCTCGGAGAGTAAATTTTCGTCGTCGGCCAGGGCGGTCATACAGTTGCGCAAGTCGCCTGGGGGCAAGATCCCCAGCTCTTTAGAGAGGCGCCCGGAACTGCCGCCGTCGTCGGAGACGCTGACGATAGCCGTAATATTGGAAGTGTGATTTTTTAACCCGCGCAATAAGGTGGAGAGCCCCGTCCCCCCTCCTAAAGCGACTATCTTGAGGCCGTGGCTCAATTGGCGGCGCTCGTAGATGAGATCGACTAGGGATCGAGTATCGCGCGGGGAGTCCAACTTATAGAGGGCGTTAAAGCCCCGCTGGGCGGACCAGCAGCTTAAGATTAGCCCCAGGAGGAGTAAGGTCAGGTCGATAGTCTGACTGCCCACCGACCACCCTAAAAGGCGGGAAATGAGCCCCTGTAGGCTCAGCTCTAAGAGGAGGGCGGCCCGGTTAGAGGTGAGGAGCATGAGCCCCGTGGCCAAGAGGAGGAGTCCCACCCCCAGAGAGGCTACCCAGCGTTTGACTCCCATACCCGGCAGGAGCCATTTTAAGGAACGCTTGAGAGCGCTGAGCACCTGACCTACGATCCTTGGTGGGGCTGGGAATTTAAGGCTGAGCGCCCCCCGTGGCGTTGCAAGTCGCGGTGCTCTATAGAGACCTCGTAATGGGCGCTAGCTAAACGTTGGGCGATCTTTTCCGCTAAGGCTACGGAGCGGTGGCGTCCCCCCGTGCAACCGAAGGCCACGTTGACTTGGCGCTTACCCTCTTTGAGATAGGCGGGCAAGAGGAAGAGTAAGAGATCGGCGATCTTATCTTGGAAGGTGGCGAAGCTCTCAAATTGGCTCAAGTATTGGTAGACGGCCTCGTCTAACCCGGACAGGGGGCGCAGCTCGGCCAGGTAGTAGGGGTTAGGTAAGAAGCGGCAATCGAAGACTAGATCGGTATCTAAGGGGATGCCATACTTAAAGCCAAAGCTAAAGACGTGGAGGCGGCTCTGTAAGTGGCGCTGGGTTCCGAAATTTTGGAAGATGAGGCCGCGCAGCTGATGGGGAGAGATCTTAGAGGTATCTAAGACTAAATCGGAGCGACCGCGCAGAAATTGTAAGAACTCTCGCTCCTTCTCTATCCCTTTGAGGACCCGATCGTTGGGGGCCAGAGGATGTTGGCGGCGCGACTCGGCGTAGCGGCGCACTAAGACTTGGGGATCGGCCTCTAAGAAGACGATATAGGGGTGGTAGCCTAAGGTGGCGATCTGCTCTAAAGCCGGTTCCAGATCGTCAAAGAATTCGCGGCTGCGCACATCTAAGGCCAAGGCCAGATAATCTAAATGGGAGGAGCGGCAGAGTTGAGCCAGTTGGGGGATGAGGACCGGCGGTAAGTTGTCGACACAGTAATACCCCTGATCTTCAAAGCACTTCATAGCTTGGCTCTTCCCAGCGCCCGAAAGGCCGGTGACGATCACCAAGTTGGGGCGAGCGTTCTCTCTATCTTCCATCCCGTGCATCATACCACGTCCCCCTACTCTTGACTAGTGAACCCCCTCCCGGAGAGAGGGCTAGAGAAAAGTTTTAACCCGCAGAGGCGGAGCCTCTGCGGGTTAAAGGTCACTTACTCCTAATACCTAGAGCGAACTTACTTGAGGTTGGAGACGTCTACGCGACGCACGTCTCTGATGGAAGGCCACCAGTCGAAGGACTTCAAGGTCTGGCCGTTGCGCACGTAGGTGGAGCTCATATCAGTGTGGTTGACGCTGATGGAGGTGATGCCCAACTCCTGGACGGTCTTCAGCTCGCCCTCGTCGGAGCGGCCGTTGCCATTGAGATCCTGCCATACGAAGAGCCCTTCCAGCTCCTTGCCCTCCAGAGCGCCGCTCTGGTCGTTATCTAAAGCAGCCATGGCCTCGTAACCATTGCTGTAACCGTTGGCCGTACCGAAGAGGTGGGTACCGTTGATACGCTCATCAGCCTGGGGACGGCAGAGGAGACCGTCGTTGGGGCCGACCCACTCGGTAGCTACGGGGAAGCCGTTGCCATGGAAGTCGAACATAACCGCACCCTCGCTCTTGAAGGTCTGGGCGTGGGGTTTGTACTGGCCATCGGAAGCCATCAAGGTGCCGTCGCCATCTAAGTCCAAAACGATGGGGGAGGTTAAACCGTAAAGGTTAATCTCATACACCTGGTTGACGTTGACGGTCATCGTGCTGTTGCCTTCGGCGGCGTAAGCATGAGCCATATTATCCTGATCACCAACTAAGATGGCCCCAGTGGAGACCGCCTGGCTGGAGGTATAATAAGCGTCAACGATGCCTTCGGTAACGCTGAAATGGTTGTCCGAACCACTGTGGTCAAAGGACACGCCACTACGGCCTGCTACCGACTTCGCCCAGGCTTTCAGATCATTTCTCATCTGAATAATGGCACCCTGCACCCCGGGATCAGCGATGTCACCCTCTAAGAAACCGGTCGTCCTATCGAATTCGTGCCACACGATGTCGTAGCCCGAGCTTCCATCCTCACGGGTGTAGTAGTGCTTAACACCTACATCGCCTTCGCCGCGCACATCGGTCTTGAACTTGTATTCAACAGTAGTCTCACCACCGGAGACATCGGTCACGGCCGCCTGTACGGCGGGGGCTAGGCATAGTCCGGCTAGTAGAGCGCCAACGGCTAGATACTTGTAATTCATGATTTTTTCTCCTCTATTACCGTCACCCCAACTCCGGTAAGGAGGAAGAGCGACTATATTTGCACCTTTAATATGCTTTAGAATCTAAAACTTGTAAAGAGATTTAATGTTACAAATAAGCTAAGTTTGTAAACAAATTGTGGGAGCAATAGAGGGTTGTAAAATTTTTGGCCCAATATTTATTTTCTATAAAGAAAAGAGAGAGGCGGCCCCGCTGGCGGGGCCGCCCCTAGGCTCTTTAGAGCCTTTCAGTTAAGTTTAGTAGAGGGTGAGGTAGTGGTCTACTTCCCACTGGTGGACTTGGGTGCGGTACTCATCCCACTCGCGCAATTTGGCCTCCCGGAAGTGGGACCAGATGTGCGGCCCTAAGGCCTCTTGGAGTAAGGTGTCCTCGGCGAAGGCCTGGAGCGCCTCTTCCAGGGAGGCGGGCAAGGTCTGCAACTGGCGCTGGGCTATCTCTTGGGGGCTCAGCTGGTAGAGGTTGACATTCATCGCCTCGCCCGGATCGATCCGGTTCTCTAAACCGTCTAAGCCGGCCCGCAACATGAGGCCGATAGCTAAGTAGGGGTTGCAGGAAGGATCTGGGGAGCGGACCTCAACTCGAGTGCTCTTGCCGCGCGGGGCGGGGATGCGGATCATAGGGCTGCGATTCTTCTTAGCCCAGGTGACGTAGAGGGGCGCCTCGTGGCCGGGGACCAAGCGCTTATAAGAGTTGACGATAGGATTGGTAAAGGCGGTGAAGGCCCGGGCGTGCTTCATCAGGCCGCCAATATAATAGAGGCACTCCTGAGAGAGCTGGTCGGGGGCTTGGGGATCGAAGAAGAGGTTGCGCCCCTCCTTAAAGAGGGACTGGTTGACGTGCATGCCGCTCCCGGCGATGCCATAGACGGGCTTAGGCATAAAGGTGGCGTGCAGGCCGCAATTCATAGCCACCGTCTTTACTACCATGCGGAAGGTAGCCACCTGGTCGGCCGTCTTCAAGGCGTCGGCGTATTTAAAATCGATCTCGTGCTGACCGAAGCCGCACTCGTGGTGGGAGGCTTCAATCAAAAAGCCCATGGCCTCCAGGGCGGTTACCATCTGGCGGCGGGCCGTCTCCCCCTTGTCGATAGGGGCTAAGTCGAAGTAACCGGCGCGGTCGTGGGTCTTAGTCGTAGGCTGACCGTCGGCGCCGCGCTCGAAGAGGAAGAACTCCGCTTCCGGGCCGGCCATCATCTCTAAGCCGCTGGCCGCCGCCTGGGCGATCATCCGCTTGAGGAAACCGCGCGGGTCGCCGCTAAAAGGTTGACCCTCAGGGGTGGTCACGTCGCAGATTAAGCGCGCCTCCTTATAGTCGTCGGCCATCCAAGGTAAGAGGGAGAAGGTGGCCGGATCGGGGCGCAGACACATATCGGACTCTTCGATGCGCATAAATCCCTCAATAGAGGAACCGTCGAAGAGGACCCCGTCCTCAAAGATACTCTCTACATGTTGGGCCGGAATACCCACATGCTTCATACCCCCCAGGATGTCGGAAAATTGTAAGTGCAATAATTTGACATCTAACTCGTGGACCAGTTCAATTACATCTTCTTGAGTGAGGCGATGTTGAGACATAGGACTTTACTCTTCTTTCTAGTGTGCTAGACACGTCCATAAGGCTTCTCACAGAGGACCTCGGCGGGCCGTCGTCGGCGGCCTAAAGGTCGAGAAGGTATAAAAAACTTTAAGGCTTTTAGGGGATCTCCTACCTATTTATCTAGGCCTAACCCTCTTTTGGTCCTTATTTTACTAGGAGATCGGAGGCTAGGAGGCAAAGTAGGGGGCGTCATGCTCTTTTTAATCCATCTTCTCTGCAGTCTAGCCGTGGGGGGGCTGTGGTATGGGGCGGGTTACTGGCGGCCGCGCTCGCAGGTGCAGTTTTTGCAGATCCTCTGGCGCGGCTGCCGCGGAGCGCTTTTGGCCGTGGCTATCTGTACCTTTATCGCCGCTTTAGTGAGTCATAGCGGTTTAGTCTTAGTCCAAGCCGACCAGCCCACCCTCTTCTTCGTCTTTTTCTCTATCGGTTTCAGTTTGATCGGGATCCCCATCGGCTTTTTGTGCGCCATCGCCAGGGAGAGCCGAGCCGCCCTGCAAGAGCAGGAGCGGGAGGAAGGGGCGCTTTAGGGTTGGGCAGGGAAGGAGTCGCCTTAAGGAGTAGAGACTGACGGTTGCCATCCTTAGTCTCAGTAGTTTTAGAGGAGTTAGAGCCATAATATATGAGTAACTTAGCTCTGGGGAGGATCATGACCGCTATGGTCACCCCCTTCACACCCCAATTGGAGGTAGATTACGCCCAAGCCGCCCGGCTGGCGCGCCACTTGCGAGCTACGGGGACTGATACCATCGTGGTGGCGGGTACTACGGGCGAATCGCCCACCTTGAGCGCTGAGGAGAAGTTGCGCCTCTTAGAAGTAGTTAAGGAGGCGGTAGGCGATAGTCCGGTAGTCTGCGGCACGGGCACCAACTGCACCCAGGCCACTATCGATTTCTCCCTGCGGGCCCGCGAACGCGGCGCTTCCGCCCTCTTAGTAGTCACCCCCTACTACAATAAACCCCCGCAAGACGCCCTCTTAGAACATTACCGCAGCGTAGCCCAAGCTACCCAATTGCCCATTATCGCCTACAATATCCCCAGCCGCACCGGAGTGGAGATGGCCCCCGCCACCTTAGCCCAGATGGCTGAGATCCCCAACCTCATCGCCGTCAAAGAGTCGCTCTCCCATTTAGAGGCGGTCAGTATCTTGAGTAGCCTCTTAGAGGGAGAATCCTTAGAAGGGGCCCGGGGCTTTGAGAACTTCGTGGAGCGGCGTCCGCTGGAGATCTATAGCGGCGACGATATCGCCATCTTGCCCATCTTAGCCGTAGGCGGAGTCGGGGTCATTAGCGTGGCCGCCCATGTGGCGGGCAACCTAATTAGGGAGATGATCGAGGCCTACTTCGCGGGCCGCGTGGAGCGAGCCAAAGAACTCCATTTGCGCCTCTTCCCCCTCTTTAGCGGGCTATTTGCCGTCACTAACCCCATCCTCATTAAGGAGGCTTTAGCCCTGCAAGGTTGGGAGGTAGGCGCTTTGCGTCCGCCTCTGCGCCGGGCCCATCCCCAAGAGAGGGAGGCGCTGCGCCAGATTATGGAGCGAGCGGGCTTACTCTAACCCAACCTAGAGCTTAACTGAGACCTTAAAGGCCCGCTGGCCGGGAGGAGTCGGATGCAGACGCTACTTATAGAGGGGCAAAGTCGCCAGCCGTTCCAAGGGCGCTTCGTAGTGCCGGGCGATAAATCGATCGCTCAGCGAGTCCTGCTCCTAGCGGCCATGGCCCAAGGGGAGACCGTCGTGGAAGGGGTGCCGGCCAACTTCGACTGCCAATCGATGTTGGGGGTCATCTCCAAGTTGGGGGCCCAGGTCTGCGACTTAGGGGGCGGGCGAGTGCGCATCGTAGGCTGGGGCCAGCGGGGCCCCGAGGCGGTAGAGGAGCCTATCGATTGCGGTAACTCCGGCACCTGTATGCGTCTCACGGCGGGCGTCCTCTCCATGAGCGCCCATACCTACACCCTGATAGGCGACCCCAGCTTAAAGAAGCGCTCGATGCGCAGTCTAGTCCAGCTGCTCAGCCAATTTGGAGCCCAGCTCGAGACTTTAGGGGAGAACGACTGCCCCCCCTTGCGCGTGCGCGGGGCTCGCTCCGGCTTAGAGGGCGAGTTCCAGCCCCTAGAATTTACGAAACTCACCGTCCAATTGCCCACCTCCTCCGCCCAACTGAAGACGGCGGCCATCTTGGCGGCCCTCAGCCGGGGCAATATCGAATTGACGGTACGCGAGCCCTTTAAGAGTCGCGACCATAGCGAGATCTTATTGCGCGAGCTGGGCTACAAGTTGCGCGAACATCCCTTAGCCGACGGAGGCCACGAGGTGACGCTCAAGGTGGGGAGCTGTCTCGTCCCCGCCCTAGGTAAGTACCGCGTCTTTGGCGACCCCTCTTCGGCCGCCTTCCTAATCGCCTTAGCCCTCTTGCGCCCCCACTCCCATATCGTAGTCGACTACCTCAATATTAACCCCACCCGGATGGGCTTTTATGCCATCGCCCGGCGCATGGGAGCCAATATCTGCGCCCGCTACAATAATCGCTTCTATGGGGAATTGGTGGGCGGGATTACCGCCGACTACTCCCACCTCCAAGGGGTAGAAGTCCAGGCCTCCGAGGTTCCGCTCTGCTTAGACGAAGTCCCCTTACTGGCCGTCTTAGCCTCTAGAGCCCGGGGGGTAACCCGCATTAGAGGGGCGGAGACGGTGCGCCATAAGGAGTCGGACCGCATCTCTAGCACCTTACAAGAATTGGCCAAGCTGGGGATTCGCAGCACGGAACATGTAGACGGCTTCGATCTCTGGGGACAGATGGGAGAGGCGCCCCGCCCCGAAAAAGACGCGGGCCAGACCGAACCCATCCTCCTCCAGGCTCACGGCGACCATCGGGTGGCTATGAGCTTAGGGGTAGCCGCCTGTTTAGTGCACCGCCCCGTCCAGCTGGAGGGCTTTGAGTGCGCCGCCATCTCCTACCCAGAATTTTGGGAGACCCTCAAGCGGATGATGGTCATCCTCTAAATGGAGAGTCGGGCGGGAGAGGGTCCAGAGAGCTTCGGTCAGTGGCTTAAAGAGTGGGTGGCGGCCCATCCCGGCGCCCAGATTTTAGGTCTAGTCGAAGCTTGGAGCCAATTGGAGGCGGGGGGGCAGAACGGCAACGTAGCGGCCCTCTACTCCCAGAGGGCTATTTTAAAGCGCTGGGAGTATCTCTTAGCCTCGGAAGGTTGGCGTCCGCTCTTAAACCTTCCCCTAACCCTCCTTTGGGGGAGCCCCTTAGTCCACTCCCTCTCCCCCTATCTGCACAATACTTGGAATGAGCGCCTACCCGCCGCGGCGGGCCTCTATCTACTCTCCCTCTTGCAGGCGCCCTTAGACCCCTCCCTTTTAGCCCGCCTGGATGACTGGCCCATTTTAGGGGCCAATGTGACCCACCCCTATAAAGGGGAGTTACCTACCCTCTTAGCGGGTCTGGGAGGGTGGGACTTAGAGGTCGAGTTAATTGGAGGCGGCAATACTCTGTGGCGTTCCCAAGGAAGCTGGGCGGGGGCCAATACCGACCCGGGAGGGTGGCGGCGGGCCTGGCGCGCAGCGGGCGGAGGCTATTTAAAAGGGCGCCAGATCACTATTTGGGGGGCGGGCGGGGCGGCTAGCTCCTTAGTCTATCTGGCCTTAAGGGAGGGAGCGGAGCAAATTACCATTATTAACGCCCCGCCCCGAGCCCAGAAGCTCTTAGAGTGGTGGCGGCGGGGAAAGTGGGGAGATAAGTTGGGGCGAGATACCCTCTGGCAGACGGCCCCCCAGCGCCTCCAAGCGCCTAGGGAGGGGGAAATCTGGTGGCAAGCTACCCCCTGCGGCCAGTGGCCCGCCCTAGGAAAGAGTCTCTACCCCTGGCCCGCGCCCCCGGCGCGCCCCTTAGAGGGTTTTGAGGTGGGGGATCTCATCTATAATCCCCCTCAGAGCGCCTTTTTAGAGGGGGCGCGCGGCTGGGCCAACTTGCGCCTCAACGGGTGGCGGATGCTCCTAGAGCAGGCTTTAGCCGCTCGCCAATTGTGGCTAGGGGACTTAATCCCCGCCCCTCAGCTAAGCTCTGCCCCAGAGCTCTTGGCCCTCACTCCCAGCCCTTGGGGGTCAGCCTAAGTCGATATACTGATCGCGCAGGCGATCTAAGATGCGCTGACGGGTGCGCAAGAGGTCGGCTATGCGCTTAGCCGTCTCTAAGGGGGTGTGGTTGGTAGTATCGATGCGGATCTTAATGCGCTCATACAGGGCGCTGCGCTCTTCTAAGAGCGTATCGACCCGTTCGGGGATATTAGTATTGTGGAGCAGAGGGCGCTTATCGGTGCGCTCTAGGCGCTCTATGAGGCAGTCGCGCTGGGTGTAGAGGCAGATTAAGAGCCCGGAGCGCTCAAAGGCCTGGAAATTGACGGGATTTAAGAGGGAGCCGCCCCCGGTAGCTACTACCCGATTGCACTCTTGGGCCACCTCCAAGCAGAGCTCCTGTTCGCGCTGGCGGAACCACTCCGCTCCGTGCTTAGCGAAGAGTTGGGAGATGCTGGCCCCGTGGCGTTTCTCTATCTCCTGGTCGAGATCGACAAATTTACGCCCCACTACCCGCGCCAATTCGCGGCCAATGGTGCTCTTGCCGGTTCCCATAAAACCCACCAGATAGATGTTGCGCTTGGCCATAGGGAGGCTAGTTCTCTCTTTCAGGGCGGGCAGTCCTTCTTCTAGGTTGTCTAGACAGGATCGGCTTGGGGAGCGTATGTTAACTTTCAGGGAGCTAATGTTAACATGAACCTCTATGCCTAGGCCTATAATTGGAGGGGGGCTGGAGAACCTCGGAGGGAGGCCAAGCGGCTGGTGAGCAACTTTGAATATTGCAAGCGCATGGCGGATGTCTCTTTCTTAGAGAATAAGAAGATCGCCCTGGTCAGTCAGGGGCGGGTCTGGTCGCGCTATGTGAGCGCCCTCCTCCAGGAAGAGGATTACGATCTCACCCATTTTGCCTCCGGGGACGAGTTGCGCCGAGCCTTTGAGCGCTCCCCCTTCGATTATGGTTTAGTTATCTTAGAGGCCAATACCCCCAATTGGGAGGTCCACCAACTCTTAGAGATGTTGCGCCCCGCCTCCCAAGAGCGCGGGCTCTCCGTTTTGGTCACCTTGGGGCGGGCGGGGGAGGGGAGCTTGGCCGCTCTCTTGCGGGAGGGGGCCGATTTGGTCTTGACCCTCCCTTTAGAAGCTAGCGAATTTTTGGCCCACGTGGAGGCTATCTTCCGCTTCAAAAGCCGCCTGCGCCACTCTATTGAGGGTAACTTAGCCCGCGTAGTGCGCAAGTTTGAGACCTTACAGAATGAAGAGCGCTTAAAGAGGCGCGATCTCCACCGCGACTTAATCTTCTCCACTACTATGGGGCGGGTCTTAGTCTTAAGTCGCAGCGAGTTTGAGCGCTACCTGACGGAACTTAATTTCGAATTTTCTCAGCCTTTGGAAAATATGCGCCAGGTCAGCAGCGTGCGCCGCCTCATAGAAGAGGACGGTTTAGCCCACGAATTGCCCGAGCGCTCTATAGAGGATCTCTTACTCTGCACTTCGGAGCTGGGTTCCAACGTCGTTAAGCACGGGGGAGGGGGGCAAGTCTCTTACGGCTACTCGGAGCGGGAGGGGGCCTATATCCTCTACTTCTCCGACCGCGGCACGGGGATCGACGAGTCCTTCTTATTAGACGCCCTCCTCTACCGCGGCGTCTCCAGTAAGATCTCTATGGGTTTAGGTTTTACCTTAGTCTTACAGATCTGCGACGAGCTGGTTATGTGCACCGATCTCCAAGGGACGCAGATTATCTTTAAAAAGAAGAAATATCCCAGTTTAGAAGAGGAAGCGGCGGCGGAATTTAAGCAGGCCTTAGAGCGCTTTTAGAATAAATGGGGGGTATGGAGAGTTACTTTGAATTTCGGACTAGCAATTACTATCTGACTGAGGATTGGGGTCCCCAGCTGGCCGCCATCTGGAAGGAGAGGGGCTGGCTGAGCGGAGGAGTCTGGCTTATAGACGAGCGGGTCCACACCTTACAGAGAGCGTGGATCGAGCGTTACGTAGAGCCCTTAATCCTGGGGAAGATCATTATCCCCTCCGGGGAGAGCTCCAAGGAGTTTAGCCATCTAGAAGGGTTATACGAACGCTTGAGCGAGTTGCGCCTAGAGCGCGCTACCCCCTTAGTAGCCTTGGGCGGGGGAGTCGTAGGCGACCTGACGGGCTTTTTAGCGGCCACTTACATGCGCGGGGTACCTTTAGTCTCTCTTCCCACTACCCTCTTGGCGGTAGCCGACGCCTCCATAGGGGGTAAGAACGGGGTAGACTTTAGAGGGGCCAAGAATATGATCGGCGCCTTCTATCCGCCCCAACTGACCTTGGCCGGGATCCAGCTCTTAGAGAGTCTGCCCCCTGAAGAGTGGGCCTGCGGCATGGCGGAGGTCATTAAGACCTTGCTCCTCTGCCCGGAGGAGAGGTGGCGCCAATTTAGCGAGTACTGTAGGCGCCAGTTGGGGATGGGGCTAGTAGCCCAAGAGGAACCCTTAAGTTTTAAAGAGCGCGTGGCCCGCTTAAAGGGCGATCGCTCAGAGCTCCTAGAGCTCTTAGAGGGCGTAGTCCAGCGCAAATTGGAGATAGTAGCCCAAGATCCTCGAGATCTCTCTGGGGTGCGGGCTCAGCTCAATTTGGGCCACACTTGGGCCCACGCTTTAGAGAAGGCCTCCAATTACCAGCTGCGCCACGGCCAGGCGGTAGCTATAGGTTTGCGGGCGGCCGTCATTTTGGCCCAGAAATTAGAATTGGCCCAGACGGCTATGGAGACCGCGCTCGTAGAGATGTTGGAGTTCTGGGGCTTGCCCACTACTATCCCCAGCTGGCTGAAATGGGAAAATTTTGCAAGGAATTTGCGCTACGACAAGAAATGTAAGGGGGGAGAGAGTCTCTTTATCTTGCCTGTCACTTGGGGAAGGACGGCTAAGGTGGAGCTCGTTCCCGTAGAAGTTTTGGAGCAGGTCTGGGCCGAGCTCGCAGATACTGAGGATTAAACCTCAGCGGAGAGGTAGTTTACGGTGGCGAGATTACGGGTTTTTGTCTTACATGGTCCCAATCTCAATCTCTTGGGCACCCGGGAACCGGGGATGTATGGTAATGTTCCTTATGAGCAGATGATGGAGCAGATCTCAGCCTGGGCTGAGAGTCTGGATATCGAGCTAGGTTACGCTCAGACCAACTCTGAGGGCGGCTTAATCGATTACGTCCACGCCTCCCTGGGGCAGTTCGATCTGATAATTATTAACCCTGGAGCGCTGACCCATACCTCTTACGCTCTGCGCGACGCGATTAGCGGGGTGGGCTTGCCTACGATCGAGGTCCACCTGACCAATATCTACGCGCGCGAAGAGTGGCGGGCCAAATCCTTGCTCAATCCCGTCTGCGTGGGTACCATCTGCGGCTTAGGGATTATCGGCTACCGCCTGGCCTTAGAGGCGGCTAAGCAGTTCTTTAGCGGCAGTAGTAGCGGCGCCGGCGCTAGCGGTTCGGGTCTCTCCTTTAGCGACCCCAACTCTATCTCCCTTAACTCCATCGCCGCGGTCAAGCTCCAGGGGCCGCCTGCGGGGCGCGCCGAAGCCCCGGTGAGCGCCGGAGTAGCCGCCGCGGCCAGCGCGGGGGCTAGCGCGCCTAGGATCAGTCTCTCCAGCGCCAGCGCCAACGCTCCCACGGCGCGCCGTCCCGCCACGGTGGGAGGGCCCTCTAACTTAGTCTCCATCTCTTTAGACGAGGTGGACCAGACCGATCTGGGCAGTCTCTTTATGCCCACCCAAAAGTATGAGGTCAACCGGGCTACCGGTCCGGTCAATTTGGGCGATAATGTGGGTATCAATGAGATTATGGGCTTCGCCGATGAGAGTTCGCCCAGCGTCTTTGTAGGTAATCCGCCCGATGAAGAGACGGAGAACCTCTCGCCCGAAGAGAAGGAGCGCCTCAAAGCCTGGATGGGCGACGGTTACCAGGAGCAAGACGAGGGTAAGTCCGCCGCTTCCGCGCCCGCCGCTAGCAGTACCGGGCGCTCTACGACCGCTACTAATCTCAATGAGGGCGGGCGACGTCCCTACTCCAGCTCCGAGTCTTACCGCGCAGTTTCTAGCTCCGGCCTCTTTAGCGGCATAGGCAGCAGCTCTACGGTTCAGCCCCTACAGACCGCTACGGGCTCGCAAAAGAGGTTGACTATCCCCATTAGGACTAAAAAGTGAGCGAGCTTAAGCAACGCGGGGGCCTTTAGGCCCTCTAAGTGGGGATGAGGAAAATGGCTCGGGAGGATTATTTGTGAAGTACTTTTGTTCTGCTTTATTAGCTCTCTCTCTGTGGATGGGGAGCGCTCTACCTGCGGCCGCGCAGTGGGGAGTAGAGGAGAGGGCTGCGGCCCCCGCCGCTGGGTCGGAGTTAGTGGCTAAGAGTCAGCCCAACTCTAAAGATGAGGAGTATCCCGTCTGCGGGATCGATGTGGGCGGGATCTTAAAGCCCGGGGACGACTTAGAGATCGTCTTTGGGGTGGCCGGTCCCCCCGACCAGATCTTGCCCATGCGCTCGCGCAGTAAAGAGCCCGAGGACGACTATATCCACTTCATCTACCGCAATCGCTTTACGGTCAATATCAATAAACAGAATGTGGTGCAGAGCATTATCGTCTTTGGCCACAATGTCAAGATGGTCAATGTGCCCTTCAAAGTGGGGCAGAAGAAAGCGGACGTCTTGGCCCAGTGGAAGAAGCCCGAGCGCGAGGCTAGCGGCATGCTCATCTATTTCTACCGGGGCGTCTACTTTATTACCGAAAAGAATACCCCCGACCAGATCGACCGCATCTATCTGACCTTGCCCGGTAAGGTGGAAGAGGATGAGGGCGCCCAGAGCGTAGGTTAGCTAGGTTAAGCTAGTTAGAGTAGGTGCTAATTTGGATCTCCAGGCCCAATGGGCGGGTTTTTTAAATGTGCATAAGCCCCCCGGGCTAAGTTCGCACGGAGTGGTGGCCGCAGTGCGCCATCTCTTACCTAAAGGGGTCAAGGTGGGCCATCTGGGGAC
Source organism: Vulcanimicrobiota bacterium (assembly GCA_944322965.1). Classification (GTDB taxonomy): domain Bacteria; phylum Vulcanimicrobiota; class Xenobia; order Xenobiales; family Xenobiaceae; genus Bruticola. Next base: position 118,865 of record CALUQR010000003.1, on the reverse strand, counting down.
CTTAGATCCCGACGCCTGCGGGGTCTTGCCCTTAGCCTTAGGTTGGGCCACCCGCACTATTCCCTACTTCCCTCCCGCGCGCAAAGCTTACCGGGCCGAGGTCCAGTTGGGGGTAGAGACGGATACTTTAGACGCTAGCGGTCAGGTCGTTTCCCGCGCTCCCGTCCCGCCCTTAGAGGAAGGGGAGTTACGGGCTCTCATCGCTAGAGGGGAAGGGCCGCAGTGGCAAGTTCCGCCCCAGGTTAGCGCCGTCCATGTCAATGGGCGTCGAGCTTACCATCTCTCCCGGGAGGGTTCGCAATTTGAGTTGCCCGCCCGCCAGGTGGAATTCTATAAGTTGGAGTTGCTCCAATGGGAGGCGGGTGGGCGCCTCTTAGTCGATCTCTTTTGCAGTCCGGGGACTTACGTGCGCGCCTGGGCCCGCGATTTAGGGCGCCAGCTGGGATGTGGGGCCCATCTCTCCTTCCTTTTGCGCTTAGAGAGCGGCTTTTTTAAATTGGAAGGGGCCTGGACCATAGGCGATTTGGAGGAAAAGGGGGTATATGCCGCCCTCCTCCCTCTCAAAGAGACGCTCATGCAAGCCGTAGGTCGGATAGCTTACTTGCCGGAGCAGCGCTTCCAGGGCGGTCAAGATTATCTGCAATTCTCCACTAGTGAAGGGGAGGACTGGAAATCGCCAGAAGTGGCCAGCGGGGAGGAATGGGTAGTCTGCCGGGCGGAGAGCGGTTCATTTCTAGGGCTAGGGCGCACGGTCGACTCGCCCGGGGGGGTAGCCCTGCGCTTAGAGCGCCTCTTAGAGAAAGGAGCTTAGGTGAGAGATTATGTCTATTGTCTTTTGGGGGGTGACCCCCCATCCTCCGTTGCTCATTCCGGAAGTAGGCGGCGCCGCCCGGGGGCGCATTGAGGAGACGGTCCGCTCTATGGAGGCTTGGGCTAAAGCTTGTCGCGAGAGCGGCGCCCAACGCTTAATACTCATCTCCCCCCACGCCCCCGCCAATATAGGGGCTCTGCCGATCTTCGCTTTACCCACTTTGCGCGGCTCTATGGCCCGCTTTGGCCACCCGGAAGTTGCTATGGAGTGGTCGGTCGACTTAAAATTAGTATCTGAAATCCGCCGGGCCTGCTTAGAGGAAGATTTTCCCCTCTTAGTTATCGATCCCCCCTTGGCTAAGCGCTATCAGGTGGAGGGGGATATAGATCACGGCGCCTTCGTGCCCCTCTACTTCTTGGAGCGGGCGGGCTTGCACGTGCCCTTAGTCTTAATGGGTTACGTGGAGGGGAGTTGTCAGGAGTACGCCCGCTTAGGGCGCATTTTGGGGCGTCTTTTAGAGGCTGAAGGGGAGCCTCCTACGGCTATTGTCGCTTCCGGCGACCTCTCCCACCGCTTAGTAGAGTCTGGACCCTACGGCTTCCATCCGGCCGGCCCCCAGTTTGACGAGCACCTGACCCAAGCCCTGCGCCAGGCTTCTTTAGAAAAGGTCTTAGCCTTACCTAAAGAGGAGGTCCAAGGGGCGGGCCAGTGCGGCTTAAACTCTATCTCCCTCTTATTGGGCTCCATGGAGGGCCGCCAGGTCTCTACCCATTTCCTCTCCTACGAAGGCCCCTACGGAGTGGGCTACGCTTTAGCCTACTACTTGCCCCAAGGGGCGCCCGCCCCGGAAGCGTCCGCCCCTAAGGAGGAGGCTAACCCTCCCAGCGCTCCCCCTGCGGAGGAGAAGGGAGAGGCTCAAGAGGGGCCGACGGCTAAAAGGGCGGAGGCGACTAGAGCGGCCAAGGAGGTCAAAGAGGCGGAAGATGCGCGGGTAGAGTTAGCTAGGCGCAGCGTAGAACATTACGTGCGCTACGGGAAGCCTTTAGAATTAAAAGAGGGCGAGTATCCCCAGTTGCAGCAGCCGGCCGCCGTCTTCGTCACCCTCAAGGAGGATGGGGATTTGCGGGGCTGTATCGGGAGCTTAATACCTACCCGTCCCACCCAGGCCCAGGAGATCTTAGAGAATGCCATTTCCGCTTGTAGCCGCGACCCGCGCTTTACGCCCGTCCGCGAGGAGGAGTTGCCCCGTCTGCACTACCAAGTCTCCGTCTTGAGCGCTCTCCAGCCCGTCAAGGGTTGGCAAGATTTAGATCCCAAGCGCTACGGGGTCTTAGTGCGCAAAGGGGGGCGCAGCGGGGTCTTATTGCCCAATTTAGAGGGCGTCGATACGGTAGAGGTCCAGTTGGGGATCGCCTGTCGCAAGGGAGGGATCCTCTGGGAAGAGAAGCCCGATCTCTATCGCTTTACGACCCAAACTTACGGCGAGGAGGGGTAAAGGGGAGAGATGGACTCCGCTCCCATAGCTGAGGGAAAGGCGCCAGCCCCAGAGGGCGGCCCTCCGCCCCCCGCTCCTTTAGGCTCTTTAGAGAAGACCTTGGAGGAGGGGTTGGATAGCCGTCTCTCTCTGCGCCAGCGCGTCTGGCACGGCTTGGGGCTAGAGGGGGGCGAGAAGGGGGAGCGGGCGACTCAGCCCGCCAATTGGCCCTTACCTTTAGCTTTGGCCTGCGTCATCTTGGGAGCTATGGTGGGCCTTCAGTACCGCACCCAAGCTGGGGACCTGCCCGTCCATTTAGACGATAGGCGCAAGACTTTGGAGCTAGTGCGTACCTTAGAGGGGGAGCGCAACCGCATGTCCTCCGAAATCTCCGAGTTGCGGGCCCGCCTGGCCGATTTGGAACAGGCCTCGGCCCAGGTGGGGACGGTCGGCAAACAGCTGCAGGAGCAACTGGCGCGCTCGCGGGTAGAGGCCGGTTTGACCGGCATCCAGGGGCCGGGCATCGTAGTTACCCTCAGCGACTCTCCGCGCACCCCGCCGCTCAACGTCGACCCTTACTTCTTTATCGTCCACGACGTCGATCTCCAGGCCCTAGTCAATGAATTGTGGTCGGCGGGGGCGGAGGCAGTCTCCGTCAACGACCAGCGAGTGGTGGCCCGCACCTCTATCCGCTGCGTAGGGCCCACCGTCTTAGTTAACGGGGTGCGCATCGCCGCCCCTTACGTAGTCAAAGGGATCGGCCCCAACGACTTAGAGACGGCCCTGCGTATGCCGGGCGGCTTCTTAGATAGTATGGCCCCCCTCATCGGCAACGGGGGCGAGGTGACGATCAACCGCCAGGCGGAGGTGCGCATCTTGCCCTTTGAGGGCAGTTTGGCCTTCCGTTACGGTCGCGCCGTCGAGGAGGGGAAATAGGTGGGCCTAGTCCTCATTCTCTTAGGTTTAGTTATCGGCTTAGCTATCGGCTTTTGGGTCCCCTTTAGCCTGCCCGTTACCGCGGCTAAGTACGTCTCCGTAGCCTTTTTGGCCGGCCTCGATTCCGTCTTGGGGGGCGCCAGGGCCGGTTTAGAGTCCAAGTTCGATTTAGGGGTCTTCGTCAGCGGTTTTTGCCTCAACCTCATCTTGGCCGGGGGCTTAACCTGGCTGGGCGATCTCTTGGGGGTCGAGATCTATCAAGCGGCCCTAGTTACTTTCGGTATGCGCATCTTCCTCAATCTGGGCTATATTAGGCGCAGCTTCCTCAAAAAGAAGGGCGAGCCCTCCGATTTAGAGCGCCTCATCTCCTTAGACTCGCGCCCCCTCTAGGCTAGGCTGGAGGAGGAGCCTGCCTATTTAGGGACAGGAGCAAGGCAGGAAGTTCTTCCCACTCTGGAAAAAATCTCAAAAGGAGCTTTGGGCCTCTCTGAGCCTCCAAGAGCGGTGATCTCCTAGACCTAGAGCAGAGTGAAGGCGGATAGTATGTACGATATTGGCAAAGCTATAGACCAGCAGATTGTGGAGCAGTCTGGACTGCGCCCCACAGTAATCTTTACCGAACCCACCGATCCCCGTACCATTGAGGCCGTCTGTCGTTTGGCGCGCTTCATTAGGCCGGTCTTTTTAGCCCCTGAAGCTTCGGTGCGAGCTATTGCGGCCGCCCAATTGCAACATGTCGATCAAGACGCCTTAGACTTTGCCATCTCCGAATCGGCCTTTATGGTGCCCAGTGAGCACCCCCAGCTTTTGGAAGAGTTTGCGCGTGAGTATCAAGAGTGTTTCCAGGACGACCAGGTCTTAGTCAGTCCGGAAGAGGCCCGGGAGCGGGTGGCCCAGCAGGGGGTCTTCGGGATTATGGCCGTCCGTTTGGGCCACGCCGATATGGTCGTGGGCGGCGCGGTCCACTCCCCCAAAGAGTATTACCGTCCCATGGTGCGCTTATTGAAGCGCAGCGGTTTCTGCACGGAGGTAGGCGTCTTCGCCCTGCCCGATAGCCATCCGGCCGGAGTCTTCCCCCACAATTTAGTAGTCTTTGGCGACGTAGGGGCCAACGCCACCATGAGCCCCAGCATCTTGGCCAACGTGGCGGTGGGGACTTGCGTAGTGGCCCGAGATATTATCCCCGAGAGCCTGCAGCCCATCATTCGCGGGGTCTTAGTCTCCTACTCCCATAACGGCTCGGACGAAGGGCCCTCCCCGGAGTTGGTGCGCGAGACTTCAGCTTTTATCCCCAAATTCTTACAGCCCCGCATCGAGCGCAATGGGCGTTACGCCAAGATCCAATTTAGAGGCGAAGTTAAGGCCAGCGTCGCCCTCTCCGCCCGCTCGGCTCGCTTCTACCGAGAAGATGGCGCCCAGTGGGAAGGCTCCCCCAACGTCATCGTCTGCCCCAATATGGAGATGGGCAATATGCTCTACCATCTCTACGCCACTAGTTACCCCGATTCCCAATACTTTACGGTGATGTTCGGCTTAGGGAACCGGGCCGTCAGCTTAGCTAGAGATGGTAATGTCGATAGCCTCTGCTTGGCGGTTAAGGCTACCGTCCTGCGTCTCTTGCGCTTCCCCGAGTATGTGCCCTCCCACCGCAATACCTTCTTTAAGCGGCCCACCATCTTGGCCATCAATCCCGGCTCTATCTCTACTAAGATTAGCGTCTACCGGGGCGAAGAGTTGCTCTTTAATGAGGAGCTCTTACATAGCGTCGAGGACTTGCGCCCCTTCGAAGGGCTGCCCGCCTCCGCCCAATTGGAGATGCGCACTAAGTGTATCGTCGACGCCTTGAAGCGGGGTTCTATCGCCTTAGAGAGTTTAGACGCCTTAGCCTGTCGCGGCGGCCTGCTGCGCCCCATTCCCCACGGCACCTACGCCATCACCCCCACTATGTTAGAGGAGCTCAAAGAGGCCAAGTGGGGCGATCACCCCTGCAACCTGGGCGCTATGATCGGCCAAGCCTTCTCCCAAAAGTTGCATATCCCAGCTTACGTAGTCGATCCAGGAGTAGTCGACGAACTGCCCATGCGGGCCCGTCTGACCGGCTTAAAGGAGATTAGGCGGCGCTGTATCAGCCACGCTCTCAACGCTTACGCCCAGACTAGGCGCTACGCCACCGAGCAGGGGACCTTCTACGATCGCCTCAACTTGATCGTGGCCCACATTGGCGGCGGTATCTCTATTGGCGCCCACAAGCGGGGCCATTACATAGACGTCAACAACGCTCTGGACGGCGAGGGGCCCTTCTCCCCGGAGCGCAGCGGCTCCCTGCCCGTAGGTCAGCTGATCGACCTCTGCTTTAGCGGCAAGTATACGCGCGAAGAGCTGCGCCGCCTCAACCGAGGCAAGGGCGGTATGCTCAGCTTACTGGGTACGGCCGACATGCGCGAAATTGAGCGCCGTTATCTGGAGGGCGAGCAGGAAGTAGTAGACGCCTTAGAGGCTATGGCCTACGCTATCGCCAAGGGGATCACCGCCCTCTGGCCCGCCTTCGACGGCGAAGAGGTGGAAGCGGTCATCTTGACCGGCGGGGCCTCGCGTTGCCAGCCCTTGATCAATAAGATCAAGAAGTATATCTCCGCTACCAAGGTCAAAGTCGTACTCTATCCGGGCGAGTGGGAGATGCCCGCTCTGGCCAATGGCGTGGCCCGGGTCTTAAATGGCAAAGAGAAGCTCAAAGATTATCCCCCCCAAGAGGATAAGAAGGGCGGGGAGGTGTAGGCCGCCATGGAGCAGATTCGCACCTTAGATCAGTTAGTGGCTAGCTTACAGGGCGCCCCCCCGCGGCGAGTTGCGGTGGCGGCGGGCCACGACCAGCATACGATTGAGGCGGCCGCCCGGGCCTCGGAGCTGGGCATTGCCAAGATGATCTTAGTGGGTCAGGCCCCGAAGATCGCCCAACTCTGCCAGGAGTATTCTATCAATCCCAGCCTCTTGGAGGTTATCGACGAGCCCGATACCCAGGCTGCGGGCCTCATCGCCCGGGAGATGGTCACCAGCGGGCAGGCGGAAGTGCTCATGAAGGGGCTCCTCAATACCGACCAGTATATGCGCCTCATCTTAGATAAGGAGAAGGGGCTCTTGCCCAAAGGGGCTATTTTGAGCCACGTCACCTGTCTGGAGATTCCGGAGTTCCAGCGCTTACACAATAAGTTGCTCTTTGTGACCGATGTGGCCATTATCCCCGCCCCCGAATTGAGCGATAAGATCAAGATGTTGGGTTATGCGGTCAAGGTGGCTCAGGCCTTCGGGGTGGAAGTCCCCCGCGTAGCCGTAGTGACCCCTACTGAGAAGGTCTTGCCCAAGATCCCCTCCTGCTTAGAGGCTGCGGCCTTAGCCAAGATGGGGGAGCGGGGCCAGTTGGGGCGCTGTATAGTAGACGGACCCTTGGCCTTCGACGTCGCTATCTCCCCTGAGGCCTGCCAGATTAAGGGCCTCTCGTCCCCCGTAGAGGGCGCGGCCGACGTCTTAGTCTTCCACTGCTTAGAGGCGGCCAATACCTTCTATAAGGTCTGTACCCTCTTGGCGGGGGCTAAGTTGGCGGGGATGGTGGTGGGTACTAGCGCCCCCTGCATCTTGACCAGCCGGGCCGATACGGAGGAGTCTAAACTCTACTCTATCGCCTGCGGCTGCCGCATGGCGGGCTAGGAGTAGGGTAGCCTTAAGAGGGTGCGGGTCTTCGTCGACTTTCGTTACCGGACCGCCCAGGGGGGCGAGCTCTTTAGAGAGTGGAGGGAGACCTTCGCCGCTCTAGAGGCTCTAGCCCCCGACTGGGAATTGACCCTTTGGGATAAGGGTCGGGAAGAGGAGTCTTACTTAGACCCCCAAGGTTGGCGTCAGCACTTCTTTGTGCCCCACCTCTGGGAAGAGGCCCACCCGGCGCTCATCCACTTAACTTCCCTCTGGGCCCCTTACCGAGCGCCGGGTTTCTATCTAGTTAACGCTTATAAAGAGGAGTGGTCAGCGCTCCAAGCTAGCCGCGGAGGGCGCCTCTATTGGCGCTACCTGGTGCGGCCGCTCTGGCGCCGCTCCTCTTTAATCTTAGTAGACGACCCCCAGTGGCTCCCTGCTTTGGCCTTAGAGTTGGATGTAGCCCCAGAGCGTTTAGCCCTTTGGGCGGGCGGATCTCCGCCCTCCCAAAGGGCTAAACGCCTTTTAGAGCTCTACCGTCGGGCTATTCTGCCGCCCCCTAAGCGCTCCAGAGGTTAGCTTCTAGGCTCAAGGGACTAGCTTACATCGTCTCCGCTTCGGAGGCCATATCTTGGACCTCCACAAAGTTAGAGTAAGCTTGTAAGAGAATGCGGGAGGCCAGGTCCAGGTGGTGGTTGGCGCGGGTATCGACCCACCATTGCATCTCGTCCGTACCCTGTTTAAATTCTTCGATCCCTTGGCGCAGACAGCTTAGAGCGCGGGCTACGATGGGATTATCGCTAGAAGTAGGCAGGTTGCTTAGTCCTGCGGCCGCGTTGCGGGCTAATTGCTTGCCCCACGAGGTGATAGAGGCGAACTCCAAGTGGGAGAGGCGGCCGAAGCGGGCGGCGTCGCAGGCTTCGATCAGGCGGGAGAGATGGTCCGCTTGGTTACTTTCGGCCTCAGCGTACTCTTCTTCAGGGGCGGCCACGACTTGCAGGGCGTGACTCTCCTCTTGGTATTCGATAGGGATAACTAAGCGCGCCCCGCAGCGGCTGCAGACCTTAGAGTAACTGGGGTTCCTCTGACCGCAGTGGAGGCAACCCGTGGTGCTGGCGTCCTCTTCGAAGCTAGTGAAGATCTTCCAGGCCTGACAGATGAGCTCCGCGCCCTCTTGGAGGTATTGGATAGCCTTATGGAGGAGGGGTCGGCGGGTGAGACCTAAGCGCAAGAGAGGAAGGGCGCGGTTTAAGCGGTCGAAGCCGTCGCGGGCGATAGGGACCTGCTCGGCGATGCGCGGGGAACTGGAGAGGGCCTGGTTGGCGCACTGCTCAAAGCGGAAATAGCTCTCCGCCAATTGGGGCTCAAACCAGGCTTGGGCGCGCTCTAAGAGGTGGGGGTCTAAACCCTCTAAGACGGCGCGGGCGGCGTGGATGACCCAGTTGACCTGGGGCGAAGGGGTGGGCTTATCGGCTAAGGCCTCGCCCGTACTCTCTTGCATGAGCTCCACTAAGAGCATACAACCTTCGCTAAACTTAATGAAGCCGTTATCTAAGACGTTTAAGTCGTAATCTTGGAAGTAGGCGTCCATAGCCTGGATGCCGGCCAAGACTTGATGGATGGCGTTGACCCCGCGCTGGCGGCGGAGAGGGTCGGGATCGCGCTCGAAGGTCTCTAAACCGGCGCTAAAATGGGCCCAGAGGCGGTCGAAGATCTCATTTAAGCGCTCGTCGCTCAGCGTACCCTCTTTAGTAGCTTTAATGACTTTGGCGATTAGATTGAGGGCGGGGTGGGGCATATCCCCCTGGCAGAGGTAGTTCCACTCGTAGGCTAAGAGGGAGTTATGTAACTCTTCGTAGGCTTCGAATAACTTTTGGGGGGCGGCCTCTAAGGGGAAACGGCGCGGGGCTCCAAACCAGGAGCGTACGTAAGTTAAGGCGTCTAAGTAATTGTCGAAACTAGATAAGACTTCTTGGGCCGATTTCTGGACGGACTGGGGCAAGTCGCTAGCGGCGATCTGCTTTTGGAAATTTTGGCGGGCGGCGCTCAATTCGCGACTGTAGCCGTCGAGCACGATCCCCAAAGCGCGGGGATCGGTGCGCCTCTCTACCACTTTGAGACAGAGCGTAATTAAGCGGTTGGTAGTCTCGGAGGGGGTCACCAACTCGCTAGGTAGGATAGTGGCGTTACTTGGATTCTCTAAACTGGTAAAGGAGCCGTGCATGAAAGACCTTTATCTCAAAGAGTAGCGCTGGGGGAGGGGGTCACTCTATAACTTGTTGGAGTTCTTGAGACTCTAGTCCGGGAACGGGGATGCCCAGAGAGGAGAGGGGACTCTCTTGCTCGCCGTACCCTTGCTGGAAGGATTGTTTGAGCCGCTCCACCTCCTCATTTTGAGGGGTAGCCATGCTCTTCAGATCTTGCATCCACTCTTCTTGTTGTTCTTCGGGGGCCTGGGTGAGCATGGAGCCTATACATTCGCTCATCGCTTCGCTTAAGGAGGCGGCGCTACCCATACTGACTGAAGAAGAGCGGCCCGTGGAGGTGGTGCGCTTGACCAAACTTTGGGTGATGCCGCTCATCATCCCCAACATGGCGCTGTGATTAGTAGCTTCAGTAGAGTGGAGCCCCCCGCCGGCCGGCACATTAGTGGGGGTTAGGGGCTGCGGGATGGAGCCGAATGATATAGATTGCATCTCTTCTCCTAATTTTCCATGTGGGTCCCTAGGCTGAGCGCCTCTATAGCGACCGCACTCTAGGCCTCTTTCACGTTCGCAACGCCCCTCTAGACCCCTTCCCTAAGGTACTAGGAGGGGCTAAAGAGGCTACCCGCAGAGCTAGTCGAAATTTATCCTAAAGATCGGATATGGGTCGGAGAGGAGGTAGCTAGCCAGTGGAGAGCGAGTGGGCCAGAGGGGCTCTAGCCGTGCTAGGCGCTATGCTCTTGATCTGCCAAATCTTCTATTTGGGGGTCAAGCGTTATTTGCGCCGTCATTGGAGCCGGATCGCCGCTAGAGCCCCTATTTTGAGCGGTTCTCTGCGTTGGCGGGCGGGCGTGGGTTCGGTTTTGGCCCAGCTGGGGGCCGAGGGGGGGGAGAAGCTGCAGGCCATTTTAAACGATCGCCGCTTTAGCCAGGCTATCGAAAGTCTCTCCCCCCAAGCGCCGCGCCGGATCGTAACTGGAGAGGTAGGAGAGGAGTATTACCGGGCCCTCTTCTTTTTAGAATCCCAATCTTCTCTAGACCAAGGCGGGGAAGAGAAGATCATCCAGTATTGTATCTACCCTAGCCCCCGCTCCCAGCGCCTGCAAGCCGATTTAGAGCGGCTGGGGAGGCGGCAGAGGGAGCAATTGCAATTCTCCTACTTGAGCGGGCGCCTCTGGCGGGAGATCTGCGACAATTTTGGCGGGGGCCTTTTGGTGACGGAGGCGGAGAGTCAAGGGCGCTACCTCTACGCCAATAACCTGGCCATCTTGTGGCTGCGCCTCTTCGACTGGAAGGGCAAACGCCCCCAGGATATCTTTGCGCCCGAATTTAGTAAGCTCATCGCCCAAGCTAATAGCGACCTTTTAGCCCACCCTCAGCGGGTGCGGGTAGACCACCTCCTCTCTCCCAACGAGCTTTTAAAGATCCACTTGCGCACCGAGCGTTACCTAGTGACTAATCCCGAAGATCAGCGCTCTTACATCTTAGTGAGTCTCACCCAAGAGCGCCCCTGGGGGACGCTCAGCCAAGAGTTACAGACCCTCTTCGCCCATCTGGAGCTGCCCTTAGAGCGTCTGGGCTTCGGTTTCTGGGTGGAATCAGAGCCCCAGAGCGTTATCTCCCAAGAGCGCTTAGTCGATAAAAAGCTAGGGCGCATGGTAGAGCTGGAACTCAGTTTGGAGGTGGGGAGCGAGGAGCAATTTTTTAATATTAAGAGCCTCTGTCAGAGTCTCAGTTCAGAAGCGGCCCCCTACGGTCTGCCCTTAGCCCGCGATTGGCGCGAATTCCCCGATAGGCAGGGGCGCCAAGGTTACCAACTGGGGCGCTACCTCTTCCGCCTCCAAGATGAACATTGGTACGCGCTGGGCCTTTTGGGGCGCAAGGAGCGCTCCCCCTGGCAAGAGTTGGCTCTAAATCGCCTCATTATCGACTTAATTAAACTCTTTGGGCGCCCCCAACCCTTGACGGAGCTCTTAGCCAACTCGCTAGCCCAGCTGACCCGTTTCTTCCCCCAATCGAGCGGCATCTACGTCAGCTACCTGCAAGGGAAGGGGCTCAAATTGGGGAGCAACTTCTACCAGCGCGGTGAGCGGGTCCAAGTCCAAGGGGAGTTATTGGCTAAACTGAACCGCTATCTGCCCGCCATTGAGAGTTTCTGTCTCAAAGCCTGCCACTTGGCCTATAAGAGCGAGGTCTTGCACTTTTGGGAGCGCCGGGCTCAGCGCAATTCCGGCTTCGGGAGCACGGAGGCCTCTATCCCCTTTATCGTCTTGACTATTCCCATCTTGGGAGAGCAGCGGGCCCTCTTAGGGGCGCTCTTATTGGTAGTACCCGACCGCGAGCGGCCCCAATTCCCCATCTCCGACTTAGTCATCTATGGGGAGGTCATCTCCCTTTTGGCCTATAGCCACTACCAAGTGGCCCTCAAGCGCCCCCGCCAGGAGGGTTTGGCCCAGGAGCGCTTTAGCGAGCGGCTGATGGAGACCTTGCCCTTGCCCATCTGGTATTGGCGGGAGGATGAGGCTGAGCTTCGGGTAGGGAACGAAGAGGCTCGCCAGTTGCAGGAGCGCCCCTTAGAGCGCTTGAGCTTTGGGATTAGGGCCAGCCATTTGCGGGAGGTCTTGCACGAACTCTGCCAGGAGGTCTTAGCTTCGGGTAGAGACCGCCACTTAGTAGTGCGCCTGGGAGGGGAGGAGTACTCCCTAGAGGCTATGGCTATCCTCTACGACTACCTGCCCGCTAACTCTGAGTATCGCCCCGCCGCTAGCGTCTTAGTGGTAGCCTTAAATCGCACCCAGCAGCTCCTCTGGCAACAGAAGGCCCGCTCCTGGCGCTCGCTGCTCTATAAGATCTTAGACCTCTTACCTATGCGGGTGGAGGCCTTAGAGTGGCGCCAAGGTAAGAGTCAGAAGCTCTTTACGACGCGGCCTCTGGCTAGCCCCGTAGCCTACCCGCCCTTCCCCCAACCTCAGCGCGCCGCCCAGTCGGGACGCCCCCTCTACCAGACCTTCCAGGGGCGCACCTTCCGCTCCCAGACCTTATATCTGCCCCAAAATGCCGACCGCGCTCTGAGCTTCCAATTTTGCGCCGACATCTCTCCCGAGCATATCTCTACGGAGAGGGTGCGCCTTTTGGGGGACGGCCTCTCCCTAGCCGTCAGCTCCGAGCCGCGCCGCCTGCAGCGCCTCTTGCAGATGGCTAAGGAGAGTTTAGAGGCCGATCTGGCCACCTTAATTGAGGTCGAAGTCCATGAAGGGCGGCGCGAGTATTATTTCCGCTGGACGGTCTCCGAGATCTTCTTGACCCGCTCCGGGCGCACTATTTTGAGCGGGGAGGACGCCTCCTGGTATAAGGAGCTGGTGGCGGGCGAAGAGGTTTGGGGTGAGAATACCCAGATCTTAGAGATCTTGCAGCCCCCCTGGGGCCAGTCGCTGCCTTGGGTGCGGGTGCGCGGCCTCCAAGTGCGGGGCCAGATGCGCTACCTCTGCCTTTTGGGTTGGGCTCAGACCCCCTCTGAAGTCAAGGTGCGCGATGGGCGCTGGTTCCAATTGCTCTGCCGCCTCTTAGGGGCCGTCTGCGAGTTGGAACTCTTACAAGAGGAGACGGCCGCCACCGCCAAAGCTATCGAACAGTCGAACTTGGCCCAGATGACCTTCCTCTCCTCTATGAGCCACGAGATCCGCCACCCGCTCAACGCCATTTTGGGCTATTCCGAGCTCATCTTGGGGACTAGCCAGGAGCAGCTGCCCGACGAGGAGCGCATCGAACATCTAAAAGCCATCGGTTTAGCGGGCAACTCCATGTTGCAGCTCTTTGCCGACGTCAAGAGCGTCTCTATGTTAGAACAGGAGGGCGCGGTCTTAGTCTGCGAGTACCGCTCTTTGGCCGAAGTCTTGGCGGGGATCAGCGATATTTGCAGCTTCTCTTGCCGCCAAAAGGGGCTGGCTTTAAAGATCGATCTCCCCCCCGCCCTCCCTTACTTTAAGCTCTGTTGGCAATTTATTAACCAAGTCTTGCTCAACTTAGTGGGCAACGCCATTAAGTTTACTACGGAAGGGGAGATCGTCATGCGGGGGCGCTTTACGCCTACCGATAGCGAGCAGGGCCTCTTGACGATCGCCGTCCAAGATACGGGCTGCGGCCTCTCAGAAGAGGATCAGTCCCGCCTCTTCACCCCCTTCACCCAATTTAACCTGGCCGATATGATGAGCCTTAAGGGGCGCGGGACGGGCTTAGGCCTCTCCATCTCCTGGGGGCTCATCCAAAAGATTGGGGGCTCCTTGCGAGTGGAGAGTAAATTGGAAGTGGGAAGTACCTTTACTATCGAATTACCCCAAGTACCCTATTTAGAGCGCAAGCCGGAAGGGAAGCGCGAACGCCAAGTCCCTAGAAAGAGAGGTTTATAGAAGTGGACTTCACCATCCTTATCGTAGATGATAGCCCTATCAATTTGGGCATCTTAAAGACTTTCTTGAGTACTCTGCCAGTACAGATTTTGACCGCCACTTCTAGCGAGCAAGCGTTAGAGATTATGCAAAAAGAGCATATCTCGCTCCTTTTGACCGATATTATGATGGACGGCGATCTGCGCAGCGGGGTAGAGTTGGCGCGGCAGGCGCGGGCTATGAGTAAGTACGCTCTCTTGCCCATCTTGGCCATCACTTGCGACGGCAACTTTACTAATACCGAAGATGAGATCTTTGACGACGTCATCTACCGCCCCTTGAGCGCCCAGCGCCTAGTCGAGCAGGTCAGCCAATATTTGCCTACCTTTTAGAGAGCGAGGCTGAGAGCGGTGGAGAGCGGACTTTTGGGGAGTTATCTCTTCCTCTGCGCCCTGGTAGCAGTCGGGGTGGCTCTGCTCTCTTACCGCTATTTAGGGAACCAACTTTGGGGCAAGTTAGTCCCTCAGCGTTTGGGGGTAGCCCTTTTAGATGAGAGGGGTAATTTTTGGTACCGCAACGCTTACCTGCGCGAGGAGATAGAGCGGCGCCATCGCTATAGTCTCAGCGCCGGCCTCCTCAACGATCCCTACCTGCGCGAGTTTTGGCGCCAGCTGGAGGGGGAGAATCAGCTGGGTGAATTGCCCATCTCCATAGACGGCCAGGTCTACAACCTGCTCTTACTCCATACGGGACGTCGCTTGTGGGGGCGCAGGATCTATTTAGCTATCATCCAGCCCGAAGAGGAGGAGCGCATGGAGGTCCTCACTCAAAATGTGGACGCTCTGCGCTTAGAGGAGGATATCGCTCAAAACCGCCTCTTGGAGTTCTGTCAGCGCCAATTTTTAGAGCGGGTCAAGGTGGGCGTCTTAGTCGTCTCTAAGGACGCCAGCCGCCGCATTATCTACGCTAATCCCTATCTGCAGACTATCTTGACCCAGAGCGGAGTCTTGACGGCCACGGAAGAGCAATTCTTAGGAGAATCCTTAACCAATTTGGCGCCTCGGCAGGCCAAAAAGCATACCTTCTGGCATGGCCTAGGGGAACACTTAGAGGCCAGCCAGACCTCCCCCCAGAGCGGCTTTTATAAGTCGGTCTTGAGTCTATTAGACGCTAAGAGTAGATGGTCTAACCTGCAATTAGCTACCTACGTGGGCCGCCTGGGGGGCGCCGCCCATTCGGGTTTAAATTACTCCATCACCTTTATTTATGACGAGTCTTGCCAAGCCCAATATGAGCCTTGGGGCGACCACTGGCTCTTAGTCCAAGCTCTGGCTGAGGAGATACCGCGCCCCCTCTTAGTCTGGGATCCTAAGGTCCAGCAGACCCTCTTTACTAACGCTTATTATCGCCGCTTGCGGGGCTTAAAGTTGGAGGCGGGTCAGCTGTGGGAGGAGATGGGATTAGACTCCTTGCTCTCGCCCGCCGAGGGGCGGAAGTGGCGCCACTTAGAATTATCCTTGCCCTACCCACATAAATTAGAGCTCTATTATTTAATGAGCGAGCCCCAAAGCGACTACCAGCAGCGCCAGTCGGGCTTAATGCTCTACAATGCGCTCCTAAACTTGCAAGAGAGTAAGTCCTACTATCAAGCCTTAGATACCCTCTGGGAGGGGTTAAAGGGGATCTTGCGGGTAGAAGGGATCAGCTGTTTCCAGGTGCGCCCCGGCCAGGAGGCTCAGCAATTATTGAGCGCCCCTCTGCAGCGCTCTACCCCCACCCCCTGGCCGGAAAAATTTGAGCTGCCCCGAGAGTTGTGGGAGCTTATCGAGAGCTCCTCCGCCCTCTACACGGAGGAGTTGCCGCCCGCTTGGCGCCAGTGGGCCAGTCAGGGGATATGGTCTCAAGTGGCCCTCTGGGTCCCTTTAAGTTACGAGTATGGACGTTGGCGGGGGTTAATCGTCATCGAGGGGGGCAAAGAGCGGCCCGGTTGGCGCCTATCCGATTTTGAAGAGGAGAGCTTAGAGGCCGCCTTAGCTCTGGCTAGGTTCCTCCTAAACTACTGGGAGCGGGCGGTAGTCCAGGAGCGCACCCAACAGGAGGCGCAGAGCCTTTTAGAGTTATCGCCCCATCCTTTGGCCGTAGTCGATGGGGAAGGGAAGAGTTATTTCCTCAATCGCGCCGGCCGCCTCTTGCGGGAACGCTCCGCCTTAGAGCGCCTCCAAGGGGGCAAGGAGCGCCCCTTAGCCCACTTACTCAAAGCGCTCGAGAGCTTAGAGGCCAAAGAGGCGACGCTCGCTAAGGCTGAGTCTGAGTATCGCAGCGCCCCCTTGCCGGGCAGTTTTGCCGAAGAGCGCTACCAGTTAGTAGCGCGCCCCCTGCCCAGTCTAGAGGGAGGGGGACATACTGAGACCGTCTACCTCAAAGAGTTGCTCGATATTAGCGAGCAGGAGTCTTGCTTACGCTGGAAACAGCGTTTGGCGGAGCTCTTTATCTTCTCCCCCTGGCCCTTAGCTCTCCACTGGGCCGGGGCGGAGGGCCGCCGCGTCTTGCGCTTAAGCGCCTCCTACGCTACTAATTATGCCGACTACCAATATAAGGGACGGGAGGCTCTAGAGTTAGTAGATGATCTGCCCTTAGAGCGTTTAGAAAAGGAACGCGAGGGGGTGGCCTTAGAGGTGCTCTTAAAGCCCGCCCAGCCCGGGAATAGGGAGCTGCGCTTAGTGCGCCATATCGTCCCCTTAGAGGCCGAGGAGTATTTGCAGGTCTTAGAGCAGCCGCCCGGGCGCCTCTACTTAGAGTGGGATCGCGAGGTGACCTTCTATGAGCGCAGCCGGGCCTCACTCTACTTTGCCTCCTACCTTTTAAGTATCCCTTACTTGCAGTTAGTAGAGCGCGATTTCCGGGCCAGTTTGGCGACAGCCCTCTCCAACGCCCGGGAACTCTTGCACGCGCCCGGCGTAGCCTTGGTGTGGATGGAGTCGCCCTCTTCTCTCTTGGCGGCCGGCTCGGTAGCTCTCTATTGGGGTACGGAGCACGGGGGGCAGTGGCGGGAAGAGGGGGAGCTCTCTAGTTCGGAATTAAAGCTCTTAGAGCGCTTTAAAGATCCCTCTTCCCCCTATAGCCAAACCTTGGCCCATCGCGCTCGCGCCGAGCAGATCGCGGAACTCAATAGCTTGTGGGATTGCGAGTATTCAGCCTGGATCGAAGTGGCCTTAGATCTCGCTCCCCAGACGCGCTGCTGGTTAGCTTTGGCCATGCAGGCCCCGGGGGCGGAGGTCGACGATTTCTACCTCAAGGCCTGGGCCGACTTAGCCCAGATCATGCACTTTATCTGCCTCTACCACTTGAGCTTCGTACGCTGGCAGCGTGGAGTTAAGGATTTTAAGCGGGTCCACTCTAGCGAAGATAAGTTGATGAGCCAGGCCGACCATGCCATTCGCCAACCGCTCAACGTAGTTATTAGCGCGGCCGAGATCCTCTCTGATCGTCAATTCTACGATAATTTGAGCGCTGAGGAGCGGCGGGAGTGGGTCAGCAATATCCATAATTATGGCCAAGTCTTATTGCAATTAGTCAATGACATCTTAGACTACTCCAAATTGAAGGCCGGCCATATGAAATTTACCCCCTATCCGCTCCCCCTGCCCGCCTTTATGGAGAGTATCGTCGCCCCCTACCGGAAAGAGGCCCTAGCTAAAGGGCTCGAGTTCCGCCTCAACTTAGAGACCCAAGCTACTATCCTCCTAAATGGCCAGCGCTTAGGGCAGGTCTTAGATAATCTCCTGAGCAACGCCGTCAAATTTACGGAGGAGGGGGGAATTATCGTCACCCTCGCCTGGACCTTAGAGGAGGGAGACCCCAACTACGGCCGTTTGGGCGTTAGCGTCGAAGATAGCGGGCCGGGTATCGCCCCCGAGAATCTCAGTAAGATCTATGAGCCCTTCGCCTTGCAAGGGGCCTGGGGCGGGACTTCGGGCCATTTCACCGGGACGGGTTTAGGGCTAGCTATCGCCCAAGCTACGGTAGAGCTTTTAGATGGCAAATTAGAATGTCAGGTCAAGGCGGCGCCGGGAAGGGGGTGTATCTTTAGCCTCCTATTGCCTCACCTTGAAGTGTGGCATGAATCAAATTAGAATTGGGGGGAAATTCGCTGCGTGAGGAAGGACTAATATGTCTCCCGTCATTATCGTTACCGGCGCTCTGGGTTTTATTGGCGCCAACTTAACGCGCGCTCTCAACGCTCAAGGGGCGGAGCGTCTGCTCTTAGTCGACCATCTCAATGGGAGCGAAAAGTGGAAGAATTTTACGGGGATAGATTTTGAGGATTATTTAGATCGCCAAATATTTTTGCAGCTTCTGGAGGCCGATCGCCTGCCCAAGGTGGAGGGTATCTTCCATTTGGGGGCTTGTAGTAGTACTACAGAGCGCGACAGCCAATTTTTGATGGAGAATAATTATCGCTACACTAAGCGCCTCGCTCTCTGGGCCGCCGAGCGCAAGATTCCCATGCTTTTGGCCTCCAGCGCGGCCACTTACGGGGACGGCGGCTTAGGTTACAGCGACCGGCTGGAATTTTTGCCCCAGTATAAGCCCCTCAATATGTACGGTATGTCTAAGCATCTCTTAGACCGCTGGGCGGTGCGCGCCGGCCTCTACCGGGAGAATTTAGTAGGCTTAAAGTTCTTTAATGTCTATGGCCCCCACGAGGAGCATAAGGGGAGTATGCGCTCTATGGTCCTCAAAGCTTTTGAGCAGATAAAACAGAGGGGCTACGTAGAGTTATTTAAGTCCTACCACCCCCAATACGCCGACGGCCAGCAGTTGCGAGACTTTATTTACGTTGAAGATGCGGTGAAAGTTATGCTCTACTTCTGGCAACATCCCCAGAAATGCGGCCTCTACAATTGCGGCACGGGTCAGCCCCGCTCCTGGAACGATTTAGCTACAGCCGTCTTCCGCGCTTTAGGTAAAGAGCCGGATATTCGTTATATAGAGATGCCCAGCCAATTGCAGGGCAAATACCAATATTATACCTGCGCCCAGATGGATAAGTTGCGGGCCGCCGGTTACCAGGAACCCATGCTCTCCTTAGAAGAGGGCGTGCGCCGCTACGTCCAAGATTACTTACTACCTCAGTCCGCGCAAGTTTAAAGTTAAAGGAGAGGATTATTAGGCCCATGACCTCTAGTTGTCCGCTCTACCTTTTGGCAGCGAGCTTAATCCTTTTGGGGGCGAGTCTGGGGGTAAATTATTGGCTCTGGCGGCGCTGGCAGCAATTAGTGCGCGATCTCAGCGTCTGGCGCTGGCTGGGCGGGGCCTTGGGGCGCAAGTTTTGGATAGTCGACGAACGGCGCTCCGTCTTAGTGGCCAATTGGAAGATCGGGGTCGTCAAGGAGGGGCGGGGCCTGCCCCTCTCTTACCTTTTAGATTATGAGTTGGACCGCCCCCTCTTAGAGAAGGCGGTAGAGGAGTCTTTCCGACCCCGCTCCGTGGGGGGAGCGGCCCAGGAGGAGCCCTTTGTCAAGATCGGGAGCCAGGGCAAATTCTATACCTTCGAGCGGGCGCCCGATTACCTCTTGGGGGTACCGGCCCTCCTCTGTTATAGCGACCGCCTCGAGAGTAGGGATTCTAATCTAGCTAGCGCCGCGCCCTATTACGATAACTTGTGCCAATTGACGGAGGCTCTCAACGTCAGCTGCTTAGCTTGCGACCTTTTGGGGCAGATTATCTATCTCAGCCCCGCCCTCTGTCGGCGTCTCAAGTTAGAAGATTGGGAGGGGCGCAACTTGCGTTTTCGCGATTTTTGCGCCCGCTTAGGGGCTGAGGAGTCCTTAGCGGAGCTCATCCACAATGTGGAAAGTCCCGACAATATTTTACATGGCGGGCGCAAGTATGTAGAGAATATCTACTTAGAGGGGTTGGGCTCCCATTTCGTAGTTACCGCCTCTACCTGCTTACTCAATGAGACTAACTTGCTCATCTTAGTAGCTTGGGAGGATGTGAGCGAGGAGATAGAGCTGCGTCGGGAGGCCAATCTCTACCGCTTAGTGGGGGAGAGCCTCTCTTTGAAGGCCTTTGTCGAGCCCTGGGCGGAAGCGGCCCCTCAGCGCAGCCTGGAAGGCGAACCGCCGCCCGCCGAGGAACGGTCCGAGCTTTGGGAGTGGTTGGGTAAGCGCTTCCATCAGGAGGGGGCCTTAGTTATTGCCGAGCAGGATCAAGAGAGTACGGCCCGTTTCTTGTGGGAATTGTGGAAGAAGGCCGGCCAAGAGGGGCGCGAGCAGCGCTGGTGGACGGCGGCCCGCCTCTGTCCGCGGGAGGGGGTAGAGCTAGAAGATCGCTTCCTCTATTTCCGCCGTTACCAGGACGAGTCGAGCGGCCAAGAGCGCCTCTTGAGCCTCTCTTTAGCCAACGGCCGCTATAGTTCTCTCCAAGAGGAGATAGAGTATTACCGAGAGGTCCACCGCCTCTTCCAAGGCTTAAAACGCATCGCCTTCTACGTCTACAACGTCACCGGTTACCGGGCCTGCGAAGAGGCCAATGAGGCGGCCCAGGAGTTGTCCGGTCTAGGCCCCGATCGGGAGGCGCGCGAGCCCAATATCTCCACCGCTTGTTATCAGAAGTGGGACCAGATGATGCGCGAGCTGGAGAGTCACACCCAAATAGCTAAGAGCCAGCTGGGCCAGATCCACACCTTCCACGAAGACCTTCTCGATCGCCAAGGTCAAAAAAGAGAGTTTACCTCTTATAAGCGCGTCTTCCGCGACCGGGCGGGGGAGTACCATTTGGTAGGTTTGAGCGTAGAGATTACCCAATGGGAGACCTTAAAGCGCGACTTTAGCAATATGGTGGCTATCGTGCGCAACCTGCACTCCTTAGTCCCTCTAGGCTTAGTCGTTAAGCGCCTAGACGCTACGGGCAAGCGCTTTGTAATTTGGAATAGTTATATGGAGCGGGTCACAGGGCTAGCCGCTACCTCCGTCTTGGGGCGCAGCGAGGATGAGGTGGGCGAATTGAACCTGCCCATTAGAGAGGCCGAGAGTTCGGTCCTCTCTAGCTCCGAGCCTATGACTATCGTGCGCGACGAGGTGGCCCTCTACGGGCGCGAGGGGCAAATTACTAACGTGCAGATGCAACTTAGCAACTACCTCTCGCCCTGGGGCGAGCGTTACTCTATCGCCATCTATAGAGACTTGAGCGAGGTCTTAAGTTTAAAGACCCAAGCTCGGGCCTTAGAGTTAGAGAACGTATTTAAACAGAAGCTCTTAGAATTGGCGACGCGCACCGTCTTCGATATCTTTAATCAAGATCTGCAGACCGCCCTGGCCGCTCTCATGAGGCGGGTAGCGCGCACCTTTGAGGCCCAGCGGGCGGTCCTCTTAAAGTTTGCCAATAATTATACCTCGCTGCAGCTCTTAGCCCAGGGAGGGGCGGAGGCGGAAGCTCGGGAGCTCAACTTAGAAGAGTGGCCCACGCGCTCTATCTTTAATGTGCTCAGCGAAGGGCAGGTTTGGAATATTGAGGATGTGGAGCAACTAGATAATTTAGCCCTCCAAGAGGCGCTCAAGGCCTTCTCTTGTCGCTCTATCCTCTTAGTTCCCATTTATGAGCCTCTGCCGGGTCAGAATCGGGCCCTCAGTAAGTGCCTGGCCATTATCTATACCCAAGGGGTCCGCCGCTTCCTCCCTTACGAAGAGGAGCTGGCCCGCAAGTTGATCGAGCTCTACCTCTTGCTCTTAGAGTTTTACAAGTTGACCGACAATTTAGAAAATAGGTTGACTATCTTGCGCACCCTGCTCGATCGCTTACCCTTGCCCATCTTGGTAGTCGATAGCGAGTATAATATCCGTTTAGCTAACCGCGGCTTCTGTACTCTGGCCGGCAACGAGTCCCAGGTCCTCTTGGGCAAGAATTGTTGCAGCCTCTTTTGCAGTAAGTTGCGCTTGCGCGTCTCTTGTCCCACCTTCCGCAGCCGTCAGACGGGCGAGGTGGCGGAGGTGGTCCGCTATTTCCCCAATGTGGAGGGGAAGAAGTATCGCCTCCTCTCCTTGCCCCTGCCGGTAGCCGATTCTAGCCAATTAGAGGAGCATCTGCCCCAGAGTAAGATCGGCCCCTCGCGCCTCTTTGCGGAGATCTTCTGGGAGTTAGAGGATAGCTAGGAGTCTAGGGGCGCCCAGCTAGGAAAGCAGGAATCGCCTCCTCTTTTAGGTAAAATAAGGGGGGAAGCGGAGGGGGTGGTAATCTGCTTTTTGAGAGCTAGAGGTTGCGGAGAGATGGGTTTAGGCAAATTCGGCTTGGGTTCGGTAGTCTCCATGATGGGAGGCAACGCCTTCAATAGCCCTGCGGCCGTCTTTGAGGGGATTGTCTCCATCTCCTCAAATGTGGCGGGCAGTTACAGCATGGGCAGCGTCCATGGCAACTTGAGTACGGCCACGGCGGGCATGGTCAAGGCCTACACTAATTCCGACTTCAACGCCTACACTAGCTACGTCAACGACTGTTACGCGGAAGTAGACGAGCCCATCGCCGAGCTCTCTACCTTAGCTTTAGAGGTGCGCGATTTGGTGGGGGTTATCAAGATCGTCGATCGCGGTACCCCCGAGCAGAAGAAGAAGGTCCAAGAGGAGAATAAGCTCCTTAAAGGCCTGCGCGAAGCCCGCCTCATCTTTTTGCGCTTTTATTATCCCGGCTTAAGTCCCGAGCAGCTGGAGAATATCGCCAAATACTACTTTGAACCCTTACCCGAGAAGGAGCCTACCCCCGCCGAAGAGGCTAAGCCCAAGGAGGTCGTGGTCTCCGCTTCGGCAGCCGACGGCTTTGTCACTACGGAGTTCGGTAAGGAGCTGGCCGCAGAGGCCCAAAAGAAGGCGGAAGAGGAGAGTCCCTTCTCGGTGCGGGTCATCTTCCAAGTGCTCAAAGCTAAGGGGATCGAACTTAAAGGGCATAAGGCTTCCGATGTGGCGGAAGGGCTGGCCGCTTGCGATCGCTTCGTAGAGTGCAAGGATTCTAAGCCTGAGCAATTGCCTACTCTCACTCCGGGAGCGGTAGTCGTCTGGGCCGCCCAAGAGGGCTGTCCTTACGGAGCGGTGACTATCGCCTTAGGGGAGGGGAAAGAGGCTTCCAATACGGTGCGAGCTCAGCGCACGAAATGTAGCGATACTTATAGGCTCTTCTTACCTAAGTGAGTTAACTAAAAGTCTAGCGAGGAGGCGGTAGGGTTAATGGGTAAAAAGTTAGAGCGAGTAGTGACCGCCGATCCCTTGCGGACTTTATTAGCTAAAGAGCCGGAGCTCTATACCCGTCGCGACCTCTTGCGCGCCGTGCGGGAATTGGGGATAGAGAATTTTACCTTCCATTACGTCGGTTTAGAAGGGCGCATCTCTTCCTTGCGCTTACCTTTAAATGGTCTCCAGTTGGCGGAACGCCTCTTAGCCTTAGGGGAGCGGGTCGACGGCTCGTCTCTCTTTAAAGGTTTAGTCGACGCCTCCGTCTCCGATCTCTACGTAGTCCCCCGCTACTCTTCGGCCTTTATTAACCCCTTCGACCCTAAGAGCCTGGATTTTGTCTGTCGCTTTGTAAATGCTGAGGGCGAGTTAGCAACTTTTGCTCCCGACGGCATCTTATTGAAGAGTAAGGAACAATTAGAGCGCGAGAGCGGTTGTGAGTTGTGGGCCATGGGGGAGCTGGAGTTCTATTTAATCTATCCCACCTCCCTTTTGAGCGAGCTCTATCCCGTGCGCTCCCAGGGCGGCTACCATATCTCCGAGCCCTTCTTAAAGCATCGCCAAGTCTTAGAGGAGATTGCCGACACGGTGCAGCGGGTGACGGGGGCCCTCAAGTACGCTCACGCCGAGGTGGGCCATATCAATAAATTGGCCTCTAAAAATCGGGCCTTACACGGCCAAGAGGCGGAACAATTTGAGCTGGAATTTTACCCCCGCCCCATCGACCGGGCGGCCGACGACCTCTGCTTAGCGCGCTGGTTAGTGCGCACTATTGCGGCCCGCCATGGCTTCTTAGCCACCTTCACCCCCAAACTGACCGAAGAGGCGGCGGGCAGCGGCCTGCACATCCACTTAGAGTTGAGGCGCGAGGGGCGCAATATTATGTTAGATGAGGCGGGTCAGCTCAGCTCTCCGGCCCGCCAATTGATAGGCGGCCTCTTACGTTACGTGCCCACCTTGACCGCCTTTGGCAATACTCAGGCCGCCTCCTACTTGCGCCTAGTCCCCGACCACGAAGCTCCCACTAAGATCTGTTGGAGCTTCTCCAATCGCTCCTCCTTAGTGCGGGTCCCCTTAGGTTGGAGTAAGGGCGGGGACTTGAGTAGGGTCGTCAATCCCCACGAGGAGGGGCGTTACCTCCCCGCTGAGAGTCGCCAGACGGTCGAATTGCGCTCCCCCGATGGCAGCGCCCAGATCTACCTCCTCTTGGCGGGGGTTATGACCGCCGTCAAGTGGGCTTTGAACCATCCCCAAGAGGCTTTAGAGGTAGCCCAAAAGACGGAAGTCCAGGGCAATATCTTCCACGACCCCCAGTTGGCGGCTACTTTGACCGATCTGCCGCGCAGTTGTTGGGAGGGGGCCCAATACTTAGAGCGGGACCGCGCCTTCTACGAAGAGGACGGCCTCTTCCCGCCCTTCGTCATCGATTACGTCTTAAAGGCCCTGCGCCGCGAGGACGACGCCCACTTACAAGAGCGCCTCTCCACTTTAGTGGGGGAGAAGCGCCGCCAAGAGTATTTAGAGGTCTTACAGCGCGATCTCCATCGCTCTTAGTTAAAAGCTAGAGCCCATCTTTAAGCGCCCGGCCCCCCTTTACAATTACTCTAGGAGGGCCAGGTGGCGGCTCAAGTGTTGGAGTCCTAAGGTTAGTGGTTGGGTCTCCCTATTTTGGGGGGCGTGGTAATTTTGCAGGACCTGGAAGAGCCCGCAGCGGACTTCGTCCACGTCGGCTGGGCGTTTAGTGTGATCTAATTCTAGGCAGCGGGCTACCAGTTGGGAGAGAGCGGGCGGGGCCCCTATCTCTTCTTCTAAGGGGGGGAACCTAAAGCTCATACTCTGAGGGTCGCGGAGGGTCAACATATAGTAGAGGGTGACCCCTAAGGAGTAGATGTCGCTCTGGGGCCAGGAGTGGCCGCGGTACTGTTCGGGAGCGCAGAAACCGGGGGTCCCCAACTCTTGGGTATCTTTAGTAGAGGTGGGGGTGCGGAAGCGGGCGATACCAAAGTCTATGAGGCGCACCATGCCGCTAGGGGCTAAGATTAAGTTAGAGGGCTTTAGATCGCGGTAGATGATGGGCGGATCTTGGTGGTGCAGGGCCCCTAAGAGGTGGGTAATTTGCAGGGCTAAGGGCAGGGCTTCGACGACGCGCAGGGGGCGCAGGCGCTGGGCTAAGAGTTCGTCTAAGGGCTGGCCCAGGACGCGCTCCATAACGAGGTAGGGATCTTCTCCGGTAGGATGGCCCTGATCGATCAATTTGGGCAGGGCCTGGTGGTGGAGGCGGGCTAAGATCTCCCCTTCGCGTTGGAAGAGGCTCAAAGCTGAGGGGCGCTCCGATTCAGGCAACTCGCTTAGGCGCAGCTGTTTTAAGGCCCAACGGGCTTGGGGGCGGCGGTTATCGCTCACTAAGTAGACGTAACTTTGGGCCCCTTCGCCCAAATAGCCCAACACGCGGTAGCGTTGGGCTATTTGGGCACGCAAAGAATGGCGCAAGACTCTTAATACTTAGCCGTGGATAATGGGCCTAGAATCGGAATTGAGCATTACCGACTCCGCTCGGGTCATAAATTTGACCTGATAGTGGTGGCCGAACTGGATAATATCGCCCGGACGGACGTTGTCGCTGCGGCCCATGCGCCGCCCGCGCACGATCGTGCCGTTAGTAGAGCCCAGATCTTCCAATTCCCAAGTGCTGCCATGGCGCGGGCGGCGCAGACGCGCGTGACGCCCGGAGACGCTGGCGTCCTTAATGACCCAGTCGTTATCTTGGCCGCGCCCGATGGTAATGACGTCCTTATCCATAGGCAAGAGTTGGCCGTCGGCGGAGACGAAAGCCGCTTCCATACTCTCGGGGAAGAGGGGTACCACGGAGAAGGGGACGATGGGTTTCTTTTTGGGACGTAAGACGAAATAGGCGATCCCCAGGACTAAGACTAAGGCTCCTACGACGATCATTACCCCTTGGGTGGTAGTCAAACCCTCTTCGGGCGGAGTGCCGCCGGCGGCCACCGGAGCTTGGGCGCCATCTAAGACTCTAATATTGACTACCGCGTCGGAGGAGGTATTTAAGTTGGAGGAGAGGGCGCTAGCTAAGAAGACGGGGATCATAAAGCGCATAAAGTGGTTGCGCACCGAGGCTTCGAAGGAGAGGGAGATACCGACCAACTCGCCCGAGCTGGGAGCGTAGACTAAGGCTCCGGAGGTATTGTCGGGGGTGGGCTGCTCCATACGCACGCGGGCCACCGGACCGGTGGGGCGGTTGAGCAGGTCGAGGAAGGTACCCTTGCGGCTAGTCATCTCAAAGGAGGTCAGGACGGAGCCGGAGAGGACGGGCACGCCCCAGGTCAGGACTAGGGGGGTGTCATTTTTGAGGAGCTGGGCGTCCCCTAGGCGCACCGCCGGCAATTTGGGGATGGGCACCTCTAGGAGGGCTAGGTTAGCTTCGGGAGCGAAGCGCAAGATCTTAGCCGGCACCGGATTGTAGCCCGCCGCCACCGCCGTCAGCCGCGAGGCCCCTTGGACGGCTTCGTAAGTAGTTAGGACTTGACAGTCTTGCTCTCCCGTCAGGACGACTACCGCCGTAGAGTAGGTGGGTTGGCCCGCTTTATCCGCTTGGAGACAGATGACGGACTCCTTTTTGATGGGGTTGGCTTGGGCGGAGAGGGGCTGAGAGCTAATGAGCGCCCCCAACCACAGGCAGAGTCCAAAGACCAGTATCTTTAAGCCGTTCCGTGCGTTGTACATGTCCGGGAAAGTTTCCTCAACTAGTCAAGTATAAATTACCGGCCTCTTATTTTTAGGCCTATCTCTCAATGCCTGCCTCTTCTCAAATTCTCTCTACCTACCTCTATTAACTCTCCACTTGGGGCGCTAGCAGGAGAGGGGAAAGGGCCCTTCCCACAGAGCGCGAAGGGGGCGCAGGTTATGACCTCAGTAATAGTGTTGATGCTCATTGGCGTCTTAGTCACGGCGGTGGGCGACGTGCTGATCTCCAAGGGGATGCGCCACTTAGATCTCTCGGTGCGCAGTTGGAGGGATATCTGGCGCGTCGTGCGCTTAGTAGTGAGCAACGGCTCCGTTTTGGGGGGCATCGGCCTTTTAATCTGCTCCTTTGCCATCTGGTTGACCCTCCTCTCTAAAGCCGATCTCTCTCTGCTCTTGCCCATGACGGCTCTCAATTACGTAGTGAACGCCTTCTTAGCTAAACTCTACTTACAAGAGCACGTCTCCTTGGCCCGCTGGGTGGGGACTTTGGTTATTTTCGGCGGGGTCATAGTAGTCGTAGTCTCTTAAGCTCAGGAGGGCGGGGGAGAGACTTTTCCTAAGAGCGCTCAAATTTTTGGAGGGAATGTGAACTGGAAAGAGATCTTAGAGCAGGTCGTCCTAGACGGGGGGCCGGGGACCTGCCAATTTGCCATCACCAACGCCTGTAACGCCAAATGCGAATTTTGCGGCTTCTCCAGGGAGAAGGCCAACGGCCCCCGGACTTTAGTCCAGTTAGAGCCGGGGATTAGGGCTCTAGAGAGCTTGTGGCGCAACGGGGTGCGCTTTGTCATCTTTACGGGCGGCGAGCCTACTATTAACCCCTATTTAGAGCCCTTTATGGAGCGCTGCCGCGAATTGGGTATGCAGTCCATGATCGTCACCAACGGCTCTACCCTGAGCGCCGAAAAGGCCCAGAGATTGACGGAGCGGGGCTTACAAGAGGTAATTATCTCCGTCGATTCCGTCGATCCTTTAGTGAGCGAAGAGAACCGCGGCCTGCCCGGAGTGACAGAGCGCATTACCCAGGCCAATAAGTACTTCGCCCAGCATAAGGTGGGGCGGGTGGCCTCCGTCACTTTGAGCCGCATCTTGGGGGACCTTCAGCTCTTACCGGCCACCTTAGAGAAGATGGGCTTTGAGGGGGTGACCTTCTCCTTCCCGCTCCAGACCTTAGACTCCAACTATTTGGGCTGCAAGGAGTCGGAATTAGTCGACTACACTAAAGAGGAGCTGCACCAGTTAATCGATCAGGTCTTAGAGCTTAAAAAGAAATATCGGGTCTTAAATCCCAGCGCCTCCTTAGCCGACATGCATAACTTCTTAGACGGTAAGCCCCAGCGCTTCGTCTGTCTGGGCGGCTTTAAGCAGTTCTATTTAGATTGGGACCTCCAGCTGTGGCGCTGTTGTAATTGGCGCACCCCCATGTGCCACGTCTTCCAATTTAATGGCAGCCAATTAGTGCGCGACGGTTGTACTGAATGTATGATCGACTGTTACCGCGACGCCAGCGTCATGCAGCAATGCGCCGTCTCCCTCTCCGACGGGGTCCACGCCGCCTGTTGCGGCAAGTGGGGATTGATGCTCAAACATTGGTTCAATCTCTCCAATTTAGTCTCCCTGCGGGCGGTGGGCGAAAATAGCCACTGGTTGAGTAGTATTTAAGTCTATGGCCTCCTCTCCGGGGCCCGCCCCCGCCCCTTCACCTACCTGGATCTTGCGCCTGCTCTCCTGGCTGGCCGACTTCGACTGTCGCTACGCGCGCCTCATTATCGTAGCGGCGGTAATCAGTTGTCTAGCCTCTATGGTCTATACGGCTAAGTATCTGACCTTCGACCCCGACCAGGCCAACCTCATTAAGCGTTCTGCCGGTCTGCAGGCTGAGCAAGATCGCTATACTGAGGCTTTCCCCAAGGCGGAAGATATAGTAGTAGTGGTGGAGGACGGGACGGCCGCCCAGCGTCAGGCCTTTATTGACGATCTGGCGCGCCGCTTGCGGGCCGAGCCGCAGACCTTCCAGGCGGTCTTTGAGAAGGTAGATCTGACCTTTTTGCGCAACTACGCCCTCCACTACCTGAGTAAGGAGCAGTTGGCCGACCTCTCGGTCCAATTGGGGGAGCAGCGGGAACTAGTGGCCAAATTGGCGGCCTCTAAGGGGTTGCCCCAGCTCTTGACGGAGTCTAGCTCCTTTGTCGATACCTCTTCCGGCCACTTCCAAGTAGAGCAGATCGCCCCCCTCTTGCCTATGGTGCGCCGCTTTATTGAGCTCTTTACCCTCAGTATGGAGAGTAGGGGCCGGGCCCAATACGTCTCCCCCTGGATCGAGGAGCTAACCGACCACTTTGGAGGCGCGGAGGGGGCGGAGGCTTTGAGCGGGATGCTCTCTGGAGAGCGCATTATCCAGTATAATACCATCTCTAACGGTCGCTTTTACGCCCTCCTCTGTCGGCCTACTTATAAAGAGGGCGAGGGAAGCGACGTCTCTTCCCAGAAGGCGGTAGCTAGGCTGCGCCAGATTATCGCCAGCTTAGAGAAGACCCATACCGCCGTCATTGTGGGGGTGACGGGGGAGATAGTCTTAAGCGTCGACGAGGCGGAGGCCTCTACCCAGGACTCTATGCGCTCCGCGCTCCTCTCCTTAGTCTTAATCGCCTTTATCTTTATCTGGGCCTTTAGGGAGTGGAGCCGCCCCTTAATGGCCGTCTGTACCTTAGTAGTGGGCGTAGGTTGGACTATGGGTTTTACGACCCTAGTTATCGGCCACCTCAACTTATTGACGGTCACCTTTGCCACCATCTTGATGGGTCTAGGCATCGACTTCGGTATCCACTTTATCTACCGCTACGACGAGGAGCGCCTGCGCTCTAACGACGTGCGCCAAGTGATGCGCACTACGCTCTGTGGGGCGGGTTATGAGAATCTGACCGGAGCGGTCAGCACCGCCTTAGCCTTCTACGTCTTAGCCTTTACCGATTTTACGGGGATCGCCGAGCTGGGTATTATCGCCGGGAGCGGTATCTTGCTCTGTTATAGCGCCATGAGCTTAGTCTTGCCGGCGCTCATCTACTTGCGCGAAGATCCCCAGCGCCCTTACGTCGCTAAGGGGATCTCCCAATTTGCGGTCTTAGCCCGGCTGGAGCGCCGCCTTTTGGCCCATAGCGGGGTAGTGGTAGTAGTTTGCGTCCTCTTGACGGCCTTAGCTTCCTGGTACGGGACGCGCGTCCATTACGATTACAACTTACTCAACTTGCAAGCTAAGGGGCTGCAGTCGGTGCGCACGGAGTTGCACCTCATAAATTCTAGCGAGCACTCCCTACTGTGCGGTATCGCCCTGGCCTCTAGCGTCCAGGAGGCCTGCCAGTGGGCGGAGGAGTTTAATAAGCTGCCCTCGGTCTCTAGCGTGGAGACGGTGGCCATGCTCGTGCCTAGCGGTTACCAGGAAAAGTTGCCTTACCTGCGCCATATCGTCCAAGAGGTAGCCCAGATCCCCGTACCCCGGGTACCAGAGCGCAATATAGACCAGAGCCGTCTGCCCGAATTTAAGGCCTTAGCCCACAGTTTTGAGGGCAACGCCCAAGAGACTAGTGAGCTTTTAGAGCGCTTAAAGTTGAGCCAGGATTTAAAGGTCCGCCAAGAGGCTAAGGCTATCGAGCGAGACTTAAATAAATTATTTAAAGAGATGGCCCAGATGGGTCCCGGCCCCATAGAGCACGGTTTAGACGCCTTCGAGCGCCAATTTTACCAGAGCTTGCGGGAGTTAGTCCTCTTCTTAAAGGATCAGGTAGACGCCCCTCCGCTCACTATAGAGGATATCCCTCAGAATCTGCGCCAGCGGGAGATCGGGCGCAACGGTCTCATCCAAGTACGGGTCTTTCCCAAAGAGAATATTTGGGAACGCTCGGCCCAAGAGCGCTTCGTGCGCGAGGTGCAGGGGGTCTGCCCCCAGATCGTAGGTATGCCCATTATGGCCTATTACGACTGCCAAGAGTTGCGCACTTCCAACGAAGAGGCGGGCGTTTGGGCGCTGGCTGCGATTGGGGTCTTGCTCTTAATCCATTTTCGCAAGTTGGGGATCGCTATCTTAGCCCTCTTACCGAAAGTCGTCGGCATCGTGTGGATGGTCGGTTTAATGGGTTACTTGGGCGTCAACTTTAATAGCGCCAACTTCTTGGCCTTGCCCCTCATCTTGGGGATCGGCTTAGTCTTTGGGATGCATATCATCCACCGGGTGGCGGAGGATAATAGCGTAGGGATCTTTGGCCACTCTACCGGCCCCTCCATCACTTTAGCCGCTTTGACTACTATCATGGGCTTTGCTACCATGATCGACGCCCAACACCAAGGGGTAGCGACTTTAGGTTTAGTGATGACCTTAGGGGTCAGCACCAACTTATTGACCTCCACGATCATGTTGCCGGCGGTTATCAACGTCTTGCGTCGTTATTGTGGTTATAAGTTGCGCTTACATTAGGGTGGCGGAGTAGAGAGGGGGGAGAGCCTGGGAGGAGGCGCTGGGAGAGTATGGGTTTAGAGCGGGAGATCTTAGAGGGGCTAAATCCCGAGCAGGAGGCGGCGGTCACGACTACCGAGGGGCCGCTACTCATCTTAGCCGGGGCGGGCAGCGGCAAGACGACGGTCTTGACCAAGCGCATCGCCTGGATCTTAGAGAATCAGTTGGCTAAGCGCTCCCAGATCTTGGCGGTGACCTTCACCAATAAGGCGGCCCGCGAGATGAGCGAGCGCATCGCCAACCTCTGTGGGGCCGGTTTCTTAGCTAACGTGGGGACCTTCCACTCCGTTTGCGCGCGTTGGTTGCGCCGCGAGGCCCAATACTTAGATGTCAGCGCCAACTTCTCCATCTACGATACGGAGGCCCAATTGGCGCTCATGCGGGAGATCTTGCGCGACCTCAACGTCGACAGCTCTAAATTCCCGCCCCGCGATCTGCTCTCGACGATCAGCCGCTATAAGAATAAGCGCCAGGGCCCCGACGATCTCAACTTATTGCTCAACCAAGAGCGAATGTTGGCCCCCATCTTTAGGGCTTATAACGAGCGCCTGCGGGCCAACGACTCCTTAGATTTTGACGACATCTTGCTCTATACGGTCGATCTTTTGAGCAACCAGCCCGAGGTGCGGGAGAAGTACCGCCAGCATCTGCACTACATTTTGGTGGACGAGTTCCAGGATGTAAATCCCATCCAGTACGAGCTCTTGCGCCTTTTAATTGGGCCTGAGCAGAACTTTTGCGTAGTGGGCGACGACGACCAGAGCATCTACGGTTTTCGCGGGGCGGATATTTCTATTATCTTGCGCTTTGAGGAGGACTTTCCTCAGGCCAAGGTGGTGAAGTTAGAGCAAAATTACCGCTCGACCCAGCAGATCTTAGATGTGGCTAACGCCGTAGTAGGCCACAATACGGGGCGCAAAGCTAAGGAGTTGTGGAGTCAGAATCGGGAGGGCCATCCCCCTTGCATCTACTTAGCGGAGAATAGTCGGGCCGAGGCCCGCTTTGTAATTAGCGCTTGCAAATTGTTGGTGCGCCAGTGCGGTTACCATTATAGCGATATCGCCATCCTCTATCGCACCAACTTCCAGAGTCGCAGTTTTGAAGACGTGCTCTTGCGGGAGGAGGGGATAGCCTACGAGATCGTAGGGGGGCGTCGCTTCTACGATAGGCGCGAGGTGCGCGATATTTTAGCTTACTTGCAGGCTATGGCCAATCCCAGCGACTCTATCGCTTTGGGGCGCATTATCGCCAACACGCCCGGCATCGGGGAGGGTACCTTGCACAAGATAGTAGAGTTTGCGGCCCACAGTCAGATGCCCGTCCTACACGCTCTGGCCTTAGCCGACCGGGCGGGGGTGGGTCCCGCTTTAGCTAAGCGCTGTCGTAATCTCTACCAATGGCTGCAAGAGCGCAGCGAGGAGGCTTTAGATCCCCAGTGTCAGCTCTTCCAGTTGGTAGGTACTATCTTGCAAGATAGCGGTTATCGGCAGCGCTTAGTGGAGAGCGAGCTAGAAGAGGATAAGGATCGGGTCCACAATATCGACGAGCTTTTAAATGTCTTGAGCGAATTCGATAAGCGCTTTGGGGAGTACGGTTCCCAGAGTCAGGAGGATCTGCCGCTGCGGGCTTTTTTAAGCGAGGTCTCCCTCCTCTCTACCCAAGATGAGTTAGGCGAGGAAGAGGAGGAGCAGGACAAGTTATTATTGATGACCGTTCACACGTCGAAGGGTTTAGAGTTCCCCATCGTCTTTTTAGTGGGCTTAGAGGAGGGCTTATTGCCCCACCGCCGTTCTTTAGAGGAGGGCGAGCGGGGGATAGAGGAGGAGCGGCGCCTCTGTTATGTCGGTTTAACTAGGGCTAAGGAGTTACTCTACATTACGGCCGCTTCTCAGCGTTTAGAGCAGGGTTACGCCATCGATTCGGAGCTCTCGCGCTTTATGTATGAGGCTCCGGGCGGGGCGGTAGAGGTGCGGGCCGACGAGGATTGGCGCTCTCGCAAGACTTTGGAGCGTTTGCGCTCCGGCGAGGGCTTTAGGGCCGCCGAGCGCCAGTTAGTGGAGGAGCAGAGGGCTAATCTGCAGACTAAGGGCGGCGCGGAGCGGCAGATTAAGTTAGCTCCCAGCGCCAATAAGACTTTTAGGCGGCGCCAGATCGCTTTAAAATTCCCGCCCGGTTGTACGGTGACCGCGCCGGGTAAGGGTAAGGGGCGGGTGGCCTTTATTGCTAGCGGAAAATTGTGGGTGCGCTTTGAGGGGTCGCCGGGGGAGGTAGTTCCCGTCCCCTACTTAGAGGCCCAGTTGCTGGAGTAAAGAGGGAGGCATTTATTCTCTAGAGGGAGAAATTCCTCTCATCTCAGCTTTTAGGGGAAGAGGGTACCATGAACGAGCAACAGATGAACCAGTTGAAGAGTCTGCCATTCCCGATCTTTTGTTATTTCGGGGGCGATGACCTGAGCGTATCTAAGGTAGAGGTAGACCACTCTCTGCCGGAGATGTCTACTTATGTCATCACTTATACGAACGGTTTAGGTGGTGAGATTAAGGTTTACGGTTGCAATGGCGGAGTGGGCGACATTCCCAAGGGCGATCACCAGGTCTCTTTTAGCAGCTTCCTCTACGGTAGCGGCACGGCCGAGGTCTACCCTGCCAACTCGGAGGAGAAGGTAGATTGGCGTACCCAGTGGTTAGATAGCTGGCGCAAAGGGAGCTTCTACGGCTTCTCCGGCAAGGGTTTAGGGGAGAATTATATTAAGAAGATCGCCGAGGGGCTGGTGGAGTTAGAGTAGCCTTTAGGCGAGGGCCGCGGTGGGGAAGTCCAGGAGGCGGGGGTCTAATTCTACCTGGGCTCCCACTTGGCCGGCGCTAAAGATGATAGTGGGGAAAGAGAGAGCGCTCTCATCGAAGTGGGTGAGGAAGCGCTTTTTCATCCCTAGGGGCGAGCAGCCGCCGTGGACGTAGCCGGTGAGGGGCAGGAGTTCCTTTTGGGGGACCATCTCCACCCACTTTTCACCTACCGCCTGGGCGGCTTTTTTGAGGTCCAAGTTGGCGGGGGCGGGGATAACGAAGACGTAGTGTTCTCCCGACTTACCTACCGTCACTAAAGTTTTAAAGACCCGCCGAGGGTCTAGGCCTACCAACTGGGCGATTTCCGAGGCGCTGAGCTGGGGATCGGCCGGATAGTGATGCTCCTGGAAGGGGATCTTCTTTTTAGCTAAGTAGCGCATGACATTAGTAGTAGAACTCATGCCCCCTATTATAGCCCCCGCCTGACCCGCATGTAAGTCCAAGGCCCTAAAAAAGGCGATTAACTATAGCTCGAACCTAAGTTACGGTTGCAACCTACCTCACTATCGGTATGTAACTCCGAGGCCTTAAAAAGGCCATTAAATTTTGTTCTAATCTAAGTTACGGCCGCAACCTAATTCATCGCCGGTATGTAAGTCCGAAATTTAAAAGAAAGGGTAGTGACGCTGGCTCTAACCTCACTTACGGTTGCAACCTACCTCACCATCGGTATGTAAGTCCGAAGTTTAAAAAAGATAGTTGAGGAGGCGGGCGCCCCAGACGATAATTTGGACGCTGGGGGTGAAGAGTACTTGGGAGAGGACGGTCCCCAGTATCCCTCCCAGGCAGAGGAAGAGGGCCATAGCTTCGATCTGGTGGAGGCTCCGTTCTCCGTGGGCGGCTTCATCGGTAAGTTTAGCGGCCCAAGGGTCGACTACTAAGCTCCCCAGGATGGTAGCTCCGCCATTAATGACGGAGGAGAGCAGGGTAGCGGTGCGGGCCAGGTGTCCGGAGAGTTCCGCTCCCGCTTGGATAGCGGCTAAGACTCCGATGACGTGGATCCCGACTACGATAATATTGGCCACTAGGAACCCTTTGGGCAGGGGTTGGAGGTCGTGGAGTTTGACTTGGAAGGTAGAGGGCAGGCGCAGGCACTTCCAGAGCGCTTTGAGGGCGGAGGGTCGGAGGCTATCGCGCAGGAGCAGGGTCATGGAGCCTTGGCGTTTTTCGAGGGCTGCGATAGCGCGGTTATAGATCTCTACGAAGGTGGGCATGAGGGCCCAGCCTACGATCCCGCCTAGGGTCGCTCCGGCTACCACCCAGCGGAAGAGGGGCAAGAGTTGGCTAGCGTCGGCCGTCCCTTGGAGCACTTCGTCGCGCACGGAGCCCAGGATAGGGGCGTAGATTTGGGTAGTGAGTCGGGTCACTAGGAAGAAGACGTTATAGATGGCCAGGGCGGTGGCGATGCGGCGGGTAGTTACGGCCGAGATGCGGGCGCTGAGGGAGGTAGTCATGAGGAGCGAGACTAGGGCGTTGAGGCTAATGACCAGCCACATATTCTGGCTCATAGAGGCCTCTCCCAGCTGGGCGGTGGTGAAGCTAATCAGTTGGATAGCTAGGGGGAAGGTGAAGAACCCTAAGAGCGAGCCGATGAAGTTGGTGATCCCTAGGTAAAAGGTCAGCTCTAGGACGTGTTGGGCGGGCCGTTTGCCATTGACCGCCTGATCGGTAATGACCGCCGCCCGGGGGTCTACGAAGATACTGAAGGCGATGGCCGCAAAGGAGTTGACCACCCCGGAGAGGAGTACGGAGGTGGCTTCCAGTTGGGGGAAGAGGGCGCTCACTTGGAGGGCGGCCAGGGCCCCTACGGTCCAGACGGCGCTAGCGAAGGTATTCCAGCTTAAGAGCCCCCAGGGCTTTTCAAACTGGGGGGGCGTTTCGCTAGAGGGGTCGGGGGCGGCGGGCGGCTGGAGCCAGGTTTTAAGTTCGAGGGGCGAGCGCCAGCATCCCCAGAGCGCTTTGAGTCCGCGGGGCGTGGGCAGGGCTAGGAGTACTTTGAGCATCGAGCCCCGGGCGGTGACCCCTCTAATGCCGCGCTCATAGATAGCGGTAAAGGTGGGCAGTAAGATCCAGGAGAAGAAGGCCCCCAGCGCCGCTCCCACGACTACCCACTGGATCTGCTGATAGAGTACCTCCGTCTGTCCGGTGCGGGTGGCTCGGTCCACGTAAGTGGCCAAGATGGGCAGATAGAAGAGGTTGGCGAAGCGGGTAAACATAAAGAAGACCGCCGACACCGCCAGGGCCAGAGCGACTTGTTTAGTGCGAATGGCGGCCGGGCGGGCGGCGATATTGAGGGTGGAGAGCATGGCCACGGCAGCCGCCAGCACCATAATAAAGAGCAAGCGGCCATCGCTGAGGAGGGCGAAGTTCATAATTGGGCTTTCGGGATGGGGATATTGGCCTTAGAGATCTCTCTTCTCTAAGAGTCGGTCGATAATGAAGGTGGCCACATCGTCGGCGTAGCTCCCTTGTCCGAAGCCCGCGTCGAAGCCCAATTCCAGGGCCAATTTATTGCTAATGCGGCTGCCGCCCACTACGACTACGAAGCGCTCGCGCGCCCCTTTGGCTTGTAAGAGCTCAATAAACTCGGTGAGGTTCTTAATATGGATATCTTTTTGGGTGACGATCTGAGAGATGAGGATGGCGTCGGCCCCTACCTGGAGGGCGTAGTCGATGAGCTTCTCGTTGGGCACTTGGGCGCCCAGGTTGTGGGCTTCGATTTGGGCGTAACGCTCTAAGCCGAAGTGGTGGTTATAGCCCTTCATATTCATAATGGCGTCTATACCTACCGTATGGGCGTCGTAGCCGGTACAAGCTCCCACGACTACTAAGGGTCGGCCAAATTTGGAGGCGATAATCTCGTCCGCCTCTTCCATGGTATAGGTGCGCCCGTCGGTAGCCTCTTCGACGTAGATCTGGTCGTAGTCGATCCCTTGGGGGCTGTGGGCGTAGGCTATATAGAGGGAATAATTGGCGGAAAGGGGCTGGGAGTGGACGATCTCTACTTGTTCTAAGCCCCACTTTTCGATAAGTTGGCGCGCGGCCTCGCGCCCTTTGGCCCCTTCGGGCACGGGCAGGGTGAAGGAGAGTTGGACAGCTCCATCGTTGAGGGTATCTCCGTAAGGTTTGACGATCATAACTCCTAGCTCTCCTTATGCGTTCTCTAATTTGAGTTGTTGGGCCAGATAGGTAGCGAAGGGGTTATAGTAGTCCGGCCCTTTCTCTTGGAGTCCGTCTAAACCCTTACCGCCCGCGCGCGGCCGTTTAATGTCGGCAAAGAGCCCCTCTTCTAAGGCGTTCATGAGCCCTTTTTGTTCGAGCTCCTCTAAGAAGGCCAGGGCCTCGTCTAAGACTTGGTGGGCCCGGCGCATAATGAGGCCGTCCTTTTTGAACTCGATCTCCGTGGCGAAATCCTTAATATTATTCATGACGTACTTGGCGTTCTCTAAGGCCAGGCCGCGGTCCATCATGAAGGGGGTGTGGATAGCTTCGGTCATCATCCCTAAGAGGTGGATCCCCTGGTTAGTAGCTTGGGAGACGAAGTTAAACATGGCGTCTTGGATGTGCCCTTTAAAGATATTGCCCGTCATCCACTTGGTGGGGGGCATATACTTTAAGGGATGGTCGGGGAAGATCTCGCGCGCCATCTGGGCTTGGGCCAATTCGAGGAGGAAGCCGTTGGTAATGGAGGGATCCATCTCAAAGGCGTGGCCTAAGCCCATGAGGGAGGCCGGCAATCCGGCGTTATAGGCGAAGCGCTCGTTGAGGAACTGGCTAGCTAAGACGGTATAGGCCTTCTCCACGGCGTCGGAGGTGGTGAGGTAATTATCTTCGCCCGTATTGATAATGATCCCGGCGTAGGCGTTGATCATGCGCGAGAAGCGCTGGTCGACGAAGGTGCGATACATATTGATATCCCGGAAGAGGATGCCGTAGATAGAGTCGTTGAGCATCATATCGAGCCGCTCCATAGCTCCCATGGCGGCGATCTCGGGCATACAGAGTCCGGAGGCGTAATTGGTGAGGTAGATATAGCGCCCTTCGCGGTCGATAGCTTGGTCGAGGGCGGAGCGCATCAAGCGGAAGTTCTCTTGGGTGGCGTAGGTCCCGCCAAACCCTTCCGTAGTGGCTCCGTAGGGTACGTAATCTAAGAGGCTCTGGGCGGTGGTGCGGATGACGGCGATGACGTCCGCCCCTTGGGAGGCGGCCGCTTGGGCCTGCTCCAGATCTTCGTAGATATTGCCCGTAGCTACGATGAGGTAGAGGAGGGGCGAGTGATTCTTACC
Source organism: Vulcanimicrobiota bacterium (assembly GCA_944322965.1). GTDB lineage: Bacteria > Vulcanimicrobiota > Xenobia > Xenobiales > Xenobiaceae > Bruticola. The sequence continues at coordinate 80,752 of CALUQR010000003.1, read as the reverse complement.
GGCGTAGCGTTCCTGGAGCTCTTGGCGTTTTTGGCGGGCCGAGCCTACGCGTTGGGCGAAGCGTTCGACTAACTCTTGGGCCTTAGCTTCCAGATCTCGGCGGTCGCCCAGAGGGAGGGAGGCGATATTGAACCCTTGGGCGATGCGCTCATTGAGTTCCTCTACTTCCAGGCCCAACTTGAGCAGGGCGTTGACGTAGGGGAGGGTGGCTCCGCTCTCCAGGCGCTCGCGCACTTGCTCTACGATCAGGTTGGGTACGGGCACGCCGTTCTCGTTAGCTCCGTCGGCTCCGGCCAGGCGCAGGGTGGCGCGCTCTACGGCCACCGTAGTATGGCGGTCGATAAACTCTTCTACGGGGCGGGCGATAGAGGTCGCCAGTTGGCGGGCCCGGGCGATCTTTTGGGGGCAGAGCCCCAACTTAGAGGTAGCTTTGTGGTCCATAGCTAGTCGATCCTTTGCCTTAAATAGGCAGAGTAATTCTCTCTCCTACACCTATTTTTCCCCCTCCGGCGCCCTCTCTGAGGCTAGCTTTTTTAGCTCTTTAAGTGTCGGCTAAGCGCTTTAAGCGGGCTTGGACGTCCTCTTGGAGGAGGGGATCGAGTTTTAGGGCCCGATTCCAAGCTTGGCGGGCCTTGTCGGGCTGGTCCGACTCTAAGAGCAGATCGCCATAGACCAGATGGTACTCGGGATTCTCCTTTTGCAAGAGCACCGCTTGGCGCATATGTTTTAAGGCCGTGGGCAGCTTCTTACTCTGGTCGCGGTAGAGCAGGCCTAAAGAGTAATGGACCATGGGATTCTCAGGCTCTAAGCGCAGGGCCTGGAGCAGGTACTCTTCCGCCTCTTGGTAGTTAAATTGGCGATGTTCCACTTCGCCCAAAGAGCAGAGGGCCTCTACATTGTGGGGATCGCTCTCTAAGATCTGGGTAAAGCGCCCCCGGGCTAAGGTAAACTCCCCTAAGAGCAACTCTAAATTGCCCAATAAGCTCATACAGTCTAGCTGTTGGGGATCGATCTCTAAGGAGCGGCGCAGGGCCTGGCAGGCTTGGGGGGCCTGGCCGCGTACGGCTAGAGAGCGCCCTAAATTATAGAAGGAGTCGGCGTCCAGGGGGTTAGCTTGGCAGGCCTTTTTAAATTCGTGGATAGCCATATCGATGGCTCCGCGGTCGAAGTAGAGGACCCCCAAATTGAGGTGGGTGCGGTAGAAATTGGGGGCGCAGGCTAAGGCCTGTTGTAGGACCTCCATAGCTAAGCTCTTCTGGTCCATCTCGAAGAGGACCATAGCTAAGACGTTGTAGGCGTCCAAATTGTGGGGCGAGGAGTTGAGGATCTGCTCTAATTGGTAGATAGCCTTCTGGAAGCGCCCTAAAGCTCGGTAGGCCTCGGCTAGACACATGCGCAGGGTGATCTCGTCGATCCCCTCCGTCTTGCAAGTAAAGCAATGTTTCCAGTACTTGAGGGCCGTCTTGTAATTCTCGAGACGGAAATAGGCTAATCCTAAGAAGTAGTTGGCGTCTATATTGGAGGGCTCTAGCCGGGCGGCCGCTTGGAAATGGTTGAGAGCCCCTTCGATATCGCCCGACTCCGCTAAGAGGGAGCCTAAGTCTAAGTGGGCGTCTACATTGTTGGGATTGAGCTCTAAAGCCGTTTCCCAGGCCTCGATAGCCTCGGCGGTCTTACCCTGGCCGCGCAGACAGTTGCCAGCCTCGTAGTAATGGCGGAAATTGAGACTGGAGTTGTAATGGGCAAAATACAAGACCTTACCGGCATCGGGGATACCGGCGCTCTCCACTCTCTTGCTGATGGGGGATTCTGAGGATGGCATAATCTTTAGGCGGGGGAGTCGCCTCCCTGGCCCTGCTATTTTACCCGATTCGCAGGTAGGTTACAATTAAAAAGGCGATTTTGCAGCCCAATTAGAGCTTTTTTTTACCCAGTAGGAGGGGAAAAGTAAGGTATAATTAGGGATTTAATAGGGATTTAATGTTTATTGTAAAATTTGTGTATTTATAGAGTTTATTATTAAAAATAAGTCTTTTATAGGGGTTGGAGATTTTGAAAAGCAGATGTTAACAAAAAGGACGCTTAGCTTAAAGCTAGCGTCCTTTTTAGAGGTTTAAGGGGGGAGCTAAGGTTAGCTCAAGATGCCCACTAAGCAGGCGGTCATCATGGAGGCCATAGCGCCGCCTAAGAGGGCCCGCATACCCAGGGAGGCCACTTCCGATTTGCGCTCGGGGGCTAAGCCGCCGATGCAGCCCACGTTGATACCGACGGAGGAGAAGTTGGCGAATCCGCAGAGGGCGAAGGTGGCGATGAGTTTACCCTTATCGCTCAGCTCTTGGAGCTGGGCCGGGACTCCGCCAATAGACATGTGCTTTAAGAGCTCGGAGTAACCGACGAACTCGTTTAAGACCAATTTCTGGCCGATGAGCGAACCCACGATTTGCGCGTCGGCCCAGGGGGCGCCCAGACACCAGGCTAAGGGGCCTAAGATGAGGCCTAAGATGCCCTGAATGGAACAGTACTCTTGCCAGGCGAAGATGTACTCCTGATTGGAGAGGCTCAAGATAACTTGGTTGATGGCTCCGCCGCACCAACCTAAGATACCATTGACGGTGGCGATGAGGGCGATAAAGGCGATGAGCATGGTGCCCACGATGAAGGCTAAGTGCATACCTTCGATGGCCCCGTTAGAAGCCGCTTCGATAATGGAGTTATTCTTCTGCTCATCTTTCAATTCGATGACCCCCATCGTCTCCGGTTTGCCCTCTTCGGGGCAGAGGATCTTCGATAATACTAAGCCGGCCGGAGCGCCCATAATGGAGGCGGCGATAACTTTGGGGGCCCATTCCGGTCCCAACATGCCGACGTAGGCGAAGAGGACGGAGCCGGCGATAGTGGCCATACCGCCCGTCATAATGGCGTTGAGCTCGGAGCGGGTCATCTTGGCCAGGTAGGGGCGCACTAAGAGGGGGGCTTCGCTCTGACCGACAAAGACGGTGCCGATGGCGTACAGACTCTCAGCGCCCGAGGTGCCCATAAGTTTGACCATGAGGCGGGCGATCCATTTGACGATAAATTGCATAATGCCCAGATAGTAGGCGATGGAGGCCAGGGAGCCTACGAAGATAATGGCGGGCAAGACTTGGAAGGCGAAGAAGAACTCTCCGGCGCCATCTAAGGGGACCAGGCTGCCGAAGACAAAGTTGGAACCCTGCTTGCTGAAGTCTAAGAGGCTATTGACTAAGGTTCCCAGCCACTCGAAGATCTGCTGACCGATAGTGGTGCGCAGGACGAAGAGCGCTAAGACGAGCTGGATGAGCAGACCTACGCCTACGGTGCGATAATTGATGCGTTTGCGATTGGTCGAAAGGGCGTAGGCGATGCCCAGAATGACGGCCATGCCTAGTAGTCCGGTGAATCGTTCCATAAGGACACCTCACATGAAGAAGTAAGAAGCGGAAAGGCCCCCTTTCGTTAAGGGAGAGCGGTGGCCTGCCTAATTGAGGGGCTGAAATACGCAGCTAGGTTAGTAGTTAACTTATTATGTATAGCCCTTAAAGGGCAGGAACCGGGAGCCAAATTGGCAAAATTGGGAGCCCAGAGACGTCTCTCAATTTAGAGGGCGCTCGGATCCTTCGATTGAGGGATTTAAAAGAGGAGGCTCCACCATATGGCGATCCAGACTACAAAAGAGAAAGTACCGGTCATCGTTTTAACTACTTCTTACCGCTTAGAGGGCGATATGCACGTAGTACCGGGCGGGAGGATCTTGGATGAGATCAACCGGGAGCGGGGGTTCATCCCCTTAACGAACGTTACTCTCTTCGATCCCGTGAGTGGCCAGCCGGTTGATACCTTAGAGTTTATCGCTATCAACAAGGCCCTAGTCTTAATGATAGCCCCCGTAGACGCGACCGGAGCTAAGACCTAGAGCGCAGATCTACCCGGTTCCCAAATGTCTCGACTTCAACTCTCCCGGAGGCGAGATATTTTTTGTGGCCACTTTGACTTAATTTTACATAAGTAAAGATAAAATAAAAGCCAAGAGGTTAAAGATGTTTGTCAGATATTTAGGCCACTCCAGTTTTTATTTGCGCTCCCCTAAGGGGACGGCGGTAGTCCTGGATCCTTATTCCAATTACATTCCTTATACTTTCCCAATACTGGATGCCGATATTGTGGTCATGTCTCACGAGCATCGCGATCATAATGCTAGCTATCGCCTCTCCGGGAATCCCATGACTATGAAGCCCACTACCCCCTATCCCATGGAGCAGAAGTTGCACGTGGCCCGCACGGGGGAGGAGTTGACCTTCTACGCCGTGCCCACTAACCATGACGATAGCAACGGCCGCCGTCGGGGTCCCAATACCGTCTGGCATTTCTACTGGGACGGGGTCCACTTCGTCCATCTGGGCGACTTGGGTCACATCTTGACCCCCGAGCAGGTGGGCTTAATCGGTAAGGCCGACGTCCTCTTCTTGCCCGTAGGCGGCTTAACTACGATAGGCCCGGCGGAGTCTTCCTTAGTCGTCAATCAGTTGAATCCCAACGTGATCTTGCCCATGCACTACCTCACCCCGGAGATCTCTAAGTTGGGGCTCTGCAACGCCACCTTGCCGGAATTTTTGGTGCGCATGCCTAAGGTAGAAGATCAGGCCAGCACCTCTATGGACTTAGATTTGGCCACCTTGCCCCAGACGACTACGGTGATGGTCCTCAAGCACTAGTAAGTTAGGGGCCCGCTAGTCGTCGAATAAGGCTTCGATGCTAGTGGGGGAGCGGTGGTTATAGATTAAGGAGATGAGTTTACCCTGCAGGCGGCAGTTGGGCTGGTCTAAGGCCTGGGCCCCCAGGGCGTTATCTAAGTAGGTCTTAAAGGGGATCGTCAGCTCGCTATTTTCGGTAATTATTTGGTAGCTGACCGGATGGCTGCCCGAGGAGAAGACGCGAGCTGGCTGGCGCCCATGTTTATTGGAGATAACTAGCTCGATGCTGCCCGTATGGCTGGGACGCGGATAGACTAGGACCCGCAGGGGATTATCCTGGTCGTCGTTGGCGGAGACTACCTCCTCTAAAAGGCGCAAGAACTCTTTCTCTTTGGCATTAAAATTGAAGAGATAACTGACGTGGCGGGAGTCGCTAGTGAGAGGGGAGACCTCGGGGGTTAAGGGCGAATCGACGGCCTCGTAGAGAGGGAGGTTATAAGGATAGAAGACCCACTTGCGGGTGCCTATATACTGGCTGCGGTCGAAGCGCTCGCCCCCTAAGGCTCGGTCTAACCAACCTTTGAAATCGCTGGCGAAGGGGGTGCGGGCGGTAATGAAGGTACAGGAGGTAGAGAGGCCGCGAATACACTCTAAGCGCACCTTTTGGGCGCGGCCGTTGAGGGTGACCGTCAAGGTAGCGTATTTAGCCGGATTGTAGCGGGGCTGCAATTCGAATTCTAAACCGTGGACGTGCAGAAATTCGATGAGGAATTCTTCGGTGACGGTCAGACTGTAGACGGGCTCTTGGACGTAACGGAAGAGGCGAGGCCGACTCTCTAAGACCTTCCAGGTGAGATACTCGGCAAAATAGCGCTGGCGCAATAACTCCTGATCGACCATACTTTCCCCTTCGTAAAGTTTTTAGCCGCTCCCTGCCCTGGGGGGCAGGGAGCGGCTCTAGGGGTTGCCAGTTGCTTGGGGATAATTTATAATCCTAAGTAATATTTTGTTAATAAAATTGTTTAAAAGCGTCTTTTAGGGCAGGATCAGAGAGGAACAGAGCGAAAATTTTTAACAATTGCGAAATCTATGCGAGAGAAGGGTGGCGTGAGGTGGCTAAATGGCCCACAAAGATGCTGAGCCCGGTACGTGTAGTCCTAGCCCTAGGAGGCTGGCGGCTCTGGTTTCTCGTTGTCGCCGATATCCTCTTAGTAGTAGCTAACTACCAGTTCTTCGACTACTGCGTCCAGGTGGGGTGCTGGTGGTTCTGGGCGGCTATGAGCCTCTCCTTAGTGGCCATGGCGGTCACTAGCTATGAGTACGTGCGCCTCTTATTACAAAAGTCGACCCAGGCCAAGTATCTTTTAAAGAGCCAGACGGTCAGCGTGCGCATGGCCCAGCAAGTTAAGTCCAAGCGCCAAGAGTTAGCCTCCGCCAATAAGATCTTTGAGGCCTTCTTCGATCTCTTGCGCAAGCTGAGCCGAGTGACTAAGTCCGCCCAGGCCTTCGCCCTCATCAAAGAGGCTATTAGCGATTTCGCCATCCCCTACAATACGCTGCTCTTCGTCTATCGCGATAAGCCCCACCACCGCGTCCTCTACAGTTATATTGAGGATAGTTCCTGTAAGGACGCCCTCGATATGGCGGCCCTGAGCGGTCAGCGCGAGCCGTTCTTAGAGGAGTGCTTCGTCTTAGGGCGCTCTACCTTTAGCGGTCAGGCGAACCGGCAGGGGTTAGTAGACATCTCCGCCAATCGCATCTTCTCCTCCGACCAGTCGGTAGTCTGCGTCCCCTTGCACAGTAAAGGGCGGGCCTCCGTAGCTATTTACTTAGGCTGCGCCATGCCCAACGCCTACAACGAGCAGATCTACCACTTCCTCTCCGTCTTGGCCTCCGCCGTCTCCGCTTTGGTCCTCAACCTCTTAGATAAAGAGGATACCCAACAGCGCTTAGAGTTAGAGCGCCACATGCGCTTAAAGGTGGAAGAGCAAAAGCGCCAGCTGGAAGGGCTGCAGGAGATGGTCCATAAGGTGGGCCAGACGCCGCGCCCCGACTATACGGTCCAGACCGTCTTGGGGACGGTGGGCAATCTCATCCCTTCCGCCCAGCGGATCGTCATCTTCCTCTCCGATTCCATGCTCCAATATTACCCCTTGCCGGACGGGATGCAGGCGGAGATGGGCTGGGGTTACAAGTATGTGGCCGTGGCCGCTAACCCCGCCTCCATCTTAGAGCGCCACCCTACCATCCAGCCTAAGATCGACTTTTTGGGTCAAGTCTTAGCCGTAGGTAAGCGCATCGTAGTCGACGATTTCTCCAACTACTCCTATAAGAGCCTCTTTAGTGAAGACCGCTCCGCGGTGGGGCTGCCCCTGCGAGTAGAGAAAGAGAACTTAGGTTGTATCTACGTCAGCTCTAATAAGCGCTCCGCCTTTAGCGACTCCGAGATTAGGACCTTACAGACTATCGTCTCCCAAGCCTCCCTGGCCGTTAAGAATGCGGCCCTTATGGAGCGGCTGCGCAATCAGGCCATTACCGACGGCCTCACGGGGCTCTACACCCACCGCTACTTTAAAGAGCAGCTCAACCTCCAAGTCCAGCGCTGCCAAGAGGAGAAGGGTACGCTCTCCCTCATTATGTTCGACGCGGACCACTTCAAAGAGTATAACGATACCTTGGGCCACCCCGCCGGAGATATGCTCTTGCGCCGCCTCTCCAGCCTTATCAAAGAGTCCGTGCGCAGCGACGACATCGTCTGCCGCCAGGGCGGCGACGAATTTACGGCCATCCTCATCGACTGTCCCAAAGAGCAGGCCATCCCCATCGCCAAGGCCATCCGCAGTAAGGTGGAGGAGGCCTTTAAACGCGAAAAGGTGGCTATCACCACCTCTATCGGTCTGGCCAATTTCCCCCAGGACGCTCGCGACGCCCAAGCCTTAGTGAAGAGCGCCGATACCGCCCTCTATAAGTCGAAGAACGGCGGGCGCAATCAAGTCAATTGGGCCCGCGGTCCGGCTATCGTTAAGTAGTAGGTTGGGCTAAGAAGAGATCGCCCAACTTGCAGGCCAGTTGGCGCATGGCCCGCCCCCGGTGGCTAATAAAGTTTTTGAGCTCCGGCTCCATTTGGGCCATATGTTGACCTACCCCGGGATAGAAGAAGATGGGGTCGTAACCGAATCCCTCTTGGCCGCTAGCTTGGAAGGCGATAAAGCCCGGACAGATCCCTTCCGCCTCCAGATATTCGGGGGCGCCCGGTCCCAAGAGGGCCTCTAAGCCCGTAATGACCGCCCGGCAGCGGAAGAGGGCCCGCCGCTCGTCCCAGGGACGCTGGGATAAGAGCTCTAAGACGTGCTCGTTCTTCTGGTACTGGTGGGTACATTGGCTCAAGAAGCGGTGGGAGTAGAGGCCGGGCGCCCCGTTGAGAGCCTCGATCTCTAAGCCGGAATCGTCCGCTAAACAGGGGAGGCCGGTAGCCTCTCCGTAGTAGCGGGCTTTGAGCAGGGCGTTAGCTAAGTAGTCGCAGCCCGTCTCTTCGGGAGGTTTGAGCTCTAAGCGAGGGTCGACGTCCCTTAAGGAGAGGAACTCCCAGGGGAGAGGGGCCAAGATAGAGCGGATCTCCTGGACCTTATGCTCGTTGGCGGTGGCGATTAAGATCTTACTCATTCTCACCCTTAATGCGGTTGATCTCCGCCCACTTTTCGTCTATCTCCCACTGCTTCATCTGCACCGCTTGGCAGGCCTTTTGCAGGTCGGGATCGCTAATCTGGCCTTGGGTGTAGCGCTCGTAGATCTTTAAGGCGATCTGCTGTAAGAGGAGGTCCTTCTCCGCCCGCAGCTCCTTAACTTGGCCCTTGAGGCGCTCCACCTTAAAGTGTTGCTCGGCGGTATTCATGAGCTCGGTGCGCTTTTTGGCCATTCCGTCCATCAGCCCTTTTAAGGCTCCATCAAAGAAACTCTTACCCATAAATTTTATCCTCCCTAAATTCCGCGCGGGCGGCTATTTATCGAACTTCTCCATAACCTGGGCGGTCAACTCCAAGACCCTATCGATCTCCTCTTCCGTATGGACCGCCGAAATGCAGGCCGCGTCCGTAGTGGAGGGGGGCAGATAGAGCCCTTTTTGGAGCATGGCGTGGAAGAAGCGAGCGAACTTAGGATAATCAAATCCCAAGCTATCTTGGTAGTTTTGGACCCGCTCGGGGCCAAAGGCGATAAAGAACATAGAACCCACATTCTGGACTAAGAAGCCGCCTATCTCTTTTAACCCCTCTACCAATTTGGTGGAGAGCTCCTCTAAGTGCTCGTAGACGCCCGGTTGGAAAGCCAATTCCAGTTCGGCGATAGCGCCCGCCACGGAGATGGGATTGCCGCAGTAGGTGCCCGCCTGGTAGATGGGGCCCGTAGGGGAGACGGAGCGCATATACTCCGCCTTACCGCCATAAGCGCCCATAGCTAAACCGCCGGAGAGGGCCTTGCCCAGACAGGTCAGATCGGCCTGGATCTTAAAGCGCTCTTGGGCCCCGCCCTTAGCTAAACGGAAGCCCGTCAAGACCTCGTCTAAGATGAAGAGGGCCCCGTGCTGGTGGCAGAGGTCGCGCACCCCTTCCAAAAAGCCGGGCTGAGGGGCGATGACCCCCATGGAGCCGGTTACCGGCTCTAAGATGGCGGCGGCGATCTCCTGGGGGTAGCGCTGGAAGAGCTCCCGCACCGATTGCAGGTCGTTAAAATTGGCGATAACCGTCTCCGCGGCCGCTCCCGGAGAGGCTCCTAAAGCTAAGGGCCCGCCCGCCTCTTGGGCCTCTTGACCGGCGGCGTCTAGAGCCTCTACGTGGCCGTGATAACAGCCCTCAAACTTCATAATGCGGGGTCTGCGGGTGACGGAACGGGCCACGCGCAGGGCTGAAGCTACCGCTTCCGCCCCCGAATTGACAAAGCGCAACATCTCCATGGAGGGGTAGGCTTCCCGCACCATCTCCGCTAATTTCAATTCCCCCTCCGTCGAGGCCCCAAAGAGGGTCCCCTTGACGGCCGCTTTCTGGACCGCCTCTACAATGTGGGGATGGGCGTGGCCAAAGAGCAAGGGGCCCCAGCCGCAACAGAGATCGAGGTAGGCGTTGCCGTCGAGATCGTAGACCTGGCTGCCCTTGCCGCCCACTATAATGGGCGGGGTTCCGCCCACTTGATTGAAACCGCGGAAGGGGCTGTTGACCCCCCCGGGGATAATCTTACATAACTCAGTAAAGACGCGTTGAGATTTAGTAAATTCCATAGCCAGCGCCCTTTCTGTTCTCTTTTGCAACTTACCTTTTTCCTCCAGGAAGAAGGCCCAGCGTGGAAAACTTTAAAGCGGGAGGAGATAAGAAGATGGGTTGGCGGACTACAAGTTGGGTTTGGGCCCTGCTCCTAGTGGGGCTCTTTATTGCAGGGGGCTGTGCGGGAGGGGGGCGGCTCCTAGAAAACGGTCCCTTACCGGCCACTATCTTGCCCCAAGGGAAGGCCCAGCCCTTAGCGGTGGTCCACGCCGCCCCTACGGGAGAATTGACCTTCCTCGAACAGGCGCGCGAGATAACGGTAGTCTTCAATCAGCCTATGGTCCCCTTGGGGGTGGAGCGGGTCGATCTGCCGGGCTTAAAGATCGAGCCCCCCTTAGCGGGCGCTTGGCGCTGGCGGGGTACGGCCTGCCTCACCTTTACCCCCCAAATTGAGGGCGATCCCCTCCAGACTAAGGTGGGCGAGGAGAGCTTGCGCCTCTCCCAAGATTATAGCCTCACCATTCCGGCCGGGATTACCTCCCTCCAAGGGCAGAAATTAGCCCAAAATTACACCCTGCACTTTGTCACCCCCCGCCCCCGAGTTATCGATTCCCGCCCCCAAGCGGGGGAGCGGAACGTCTCCTTAAAGAGTCCCATCTTCCTAGTCTTTAATGAGAAGATGGCCGACCCCGCCTCTTGGTCGATGATCACCTTAACCTCTAACCGCGGCTTAGTAGCCTGTCAGGTGGGGACGGCTACCGAGGCGGAGGCCGCCCAGTATCGCCAAGAGCTGAGCCAATCCTACGGCGCCTGGGCCCCTCTGGGAGGGGCCCAGGTGGAGATCTCGACCTTAAAGGCCGAACAGATCTTAGCTCTGCGCCCTAAGCGCCCCTTAGAGTTGGGCTTAAAGTATACCGTCACCGTCCCCGAAGGTTTTAAGGCCTCCGCCCAAGCGGAGAAAGGGGCCTTAGCCCCCTTCAGCCTCTCCTTTCAGACCTACAATATCTTTAGCTTAAAGAGCTTAACTAGCGCCCAAGGCCACCGTCCCGATAGCCCCTTAGAATTTACCTTCACCAATCCCGTAGAGATCCGCCAACTGGCGCGCCATCTCCACTTTACCCCCGCCCTAGAGATCCCGGAGCGCTATTTAGAGAGCGACTTTAGCGCCGCCCAGCTCAGTTTAGAGTTGCCCCTGCGGGCCCAGACTACTTACCAGATTAAAGTAGACGCCGAGCTCCAAGACGTCTTTGGCAACCGTCTGGCGGAGGCGGAAAATCTGCCCTTCACCACTACCGACTTTACCCCCCAAGTGCGCTTGAGCGGCGGCCAAGTGGTAGTAGAGTCCCAATTGGGCGGGCGCCTGCCCTTAGCGGCTATCAATGTGCCTACCTTAACCGTTCAGAGTCAGCCCCTGACTTATAAAGAGATTATCTCTCTAGCGGAGCGCGACCAGCTCTATGGGGATAATGTCGACTATCGGCCGGCCCGAGGCTTTAAAAAGACCCAGAAATTGATATGGAAGGGGAGTAAGAATCGCTGGCAGGACCGCCATATCGAAGTAAAACCTCTCTTGGGCGGGGATAAGGAGGGCTGGCTCTACCTGCGCCTCACTTACCGCGGGGCCCAAAAGGACGAGTCTATCGGGTTGGTCGTCCAAGTTACCGATTTAGCCCTGACCGCCAAATTTGCCCGCGAGAACTCCTTAGTTTGGATCACTAGCTTAGAGAGCGGGAAGCCGGTGGCGGGCGCCCAAGCGACCCTCTACGACGCCTCCGGGAAGGTCTTAATCCAAGCTAAGAGCGACGCCCAAGGCTTAGTGCGCGGACCGGGCTGGGCCCAGAGTAAAGGCTCTAAGGGCTCAGGAGAGACGCGCCAATACTGGGTCGTCCAGCACGGTTCCGATCGGGCCTACGTAGCCTCTACCACCAGTAACGAACTCTATAGCAGCGCCCCCGACACTAATTACTCCTTCCAGAGCGGGCGTTCCCAATTCTTAGTCAACGCCTTTAGCGATCGCCAGCTCTATCGGGCGGGCGAGAAGATCCACTTTAAGGGGGTGGCGCGCAGTCTGCGCCAGGGCCAGTTGCAACTGCCTCAAGAGATCGAGCGACTCCAGTATCGGCTGCGCGATAGTCAAGGCCAGATCTTAGCTAAAGGCCAAGTCTCGCTGAGCGAATACGGCTCCTGGCAGGGCCAAGTAGCTATCCCCGCCCAAGCTAGCTCCGGTTACGCCGCTTTAACCTTCCTCTTGCCGCAGGATAAGGCTAAAAAATTAGGGATGGAGGCGGAACTTTACACCATCGCCTGCCGCATCGAAGAGTATAAGCCCGCCCAATTTGAGGTGGAGATCCTCTCCGCCCAAAAAGCCGACCAAGAGAGCGCCGCCTTGGCCCAAGGGGAGTGGCGCGGCCAGTTGCGGGGGCGCTTCCTCTACGGGGCGCCTATGGCTAACGACCCCTATCGCTACCAGGCCTTTATTAGCCCCACCTATTACACTAATCCCCAGTATCCTGGCTTCGAATTCGGTAACGTCTGGGATGAGAGTCCCGGCTGGAGTGGAGACTTGCAAGTCGCTTCCGCCCAAGGGCGACTCGACGAGCAGGGCCAAGTGCCCCTCTCTATCAGTCTGCGCCACGAGGGTTTGAGCCGCCTCAAAGGGCCGGCCCAGTTTTGGATCTCCGGGAGCGTAACTTCCCCCGCCTACCAGGAGCTCTCTACCCTGTGGAGCGCCCCTCTTTGGCCTAGCGATCGCCTGGTGGGGGTGCGCCTCAACTCCCCCTTAGCCCGGGCGGGTCAGAAGGTGGAAGGGGAGATCGTGGCCTTAGATCGCCGCCAACGGGCCGCTGCCGGAGCGCGGGTCAAGGTCGATCTCATCCACTGCCAATGGAACTCCGTCTTGAAGGCGGGGGTAGGGGGGAGCTACGCCTGGCAGAGCGAGCGCATCGAGCAGATGGAGAGCACTCAGACGGTGGTCACCCAAGCTAAAGCTACCCCCTTAGAGCTCAATCCCCGCCGCTCCGGCTTCTACTTAGTGCGCCTGAGCTATACCTCCGCTAAGGGCGAGGAGAGCCAAGCCCAGACTAGTCTCTGGGTAGGGGGCGACGATTACGTAGCCTGGGAGCGCGAGGATACGGACGAGATCAGCTTAGTAGCCGACGCTTCCACTTACCGCGCCGGCCAGAAGGCGAAGGTCTTAGTCCAATCCCCCTACGAAGAGGCCCAAGCCCTCATTACCTTAGAGTCGGACTCTATCTTACATACTTGGGTCCAAGAGTTGCGCGGCTCAGCTCCCATTATTGAGGTCCCCCTCTCCGCTAAGTACGCCCCCAACGCTTACCTCTCCGTTATCTTGCTCCAAGGGCGTCAGGGTCGCCTCGAGTTGAGCGCGGCCGGGCTGGATGTGGGGCGGCCCAGCTTTAAATTCGGTTACCTCAACTTAAAGATCGAAAATCCCCAAGCGCGCCTCCAGCTTAAGGTGCAAAGCGACAAGGAGACTTATAAGCCCGGAGAGCGGGCGGTGCTCAATCTCACTTTGCGCGACGCCCAAGGGAAGCCTCAGAGCGGCGAGGTCTGCCTGTGGATGGTCGATGAAGGGGTCTTACAGCTAGTCAATTACCAATTGCCCAGCTACTACGATACCTTCTACGCGCCGCGCTCCTTGCAAGTGCGCACGGCCGAGAGTTGCGCCGACGTCATCGGTATGCGCTCCTATGGCAGTAAAGGGGCCAACCCGGGCGGAGGGGGTGGAGCGGAGATGGGCGAGCTCCAAGATGTGCGCCGCAACTTTAAAGCCTTAGCCCTCTGGCAGCCCTCCTTAAAGATCGGTCCCTCCGGCCAGACCCAAGTCGTTTGCGAATTGCCCGATACCCTCACGCGCTACCGGATTATGGCTCTGGCCTGCTCCCAAAATTACCAATTTGGCGAGGCTCAAGAGGAATTGCAAGTTAGCGAAGAGGTGAGTATCATCCCCGCTCTGCCCGCCTTTGCGCGCGCGGGCGATACCTTCCAGGTAGGAGCTATCGTCACTAATCACACCTCTAAGCGCCGAGCTCTCAAAGTTATCGCCCACTCTCCCGCCCTAGCCTTAGAGGGTCTGCCCAAAGCGGTCAGTTTAGCCCCCGGCGAAGAGGTACGCCTCAATTTTCCCGCCCGGGCCAACCAGATCGGGGAGTATGAGATCGTCATGGGGCCCGCCCTGCAACCCAGCTTGCAGAGCGCCTACCCCTTTAGAGTTATAGCCGATCCCGCCACGGCGGTGGTGGCCGTGAGCGGTCAATTTGACGGGCCCTCCCAGAGCGAATTGCTCAAGTTAGAGAGCGGCGCCCAAGACGACAGTTTGCAGCTCGAAGTGGCCTTAGCTAACGACTTGAGTTGCCAGCTGCAGGGAGCTATTAAGTACCTCTGGGACCAGGAAGAGGAGACCCTCGATCGCCTCTTAGGGCGCATCAACTTCCTCCTCTTAGCCCCCCAGCTCGGTATCGAGTTGCCCCCCGCCTACGCTACGCCCGCTAAGCGCCGTCAGGCTCTGAGCGTCTGGGGGCGCGAGTTAGGGAAATACCAGATCGACAATGGCTCCTGGGTGCGCTGGCCCAATCAGCGTTTAGGGAGCGACGACTACTTGAGCGCCTGGACCTTGCTCACCATAGCCCACTTGCAAAAAGCGGATATCGAAGTACCCTCCTACATCGTGCAGACGGGGCTTGAGTACTTGCAAAAGACTATTAAGAGGCGGGTTTTGGACTTAGATAGCCCCGAAGGGTACTGGGGCCAAGATACTCTGCCCATGCTCTTAGCCGCCGCCTGCGCCCACCATAAGGGGCAGACCTCCACCCTAGTCGTCCTCTACCGGGCTCGCCAGACCTTCAACTTAGGCAGTCGAGCCTTCCTCTTGCAAGCGGCCAAGGCGCTGGGCCATCGGGAGATCGTAGCCAGCCTGCGCCAAGAGTTCCAAAACTCGCTCCAAGTGGAGGAGCGCCAAGCTTGGTTCCAAGCGCCCGCCCGCCAAGAGTTGCCCCCCCAGAGCGTGCGGGCCATGGGCAACGCCCTTATCGTGCGCAATATGCTCACTAGCGGCGGCTGTCCCCAAGCGGCCCAGATCTTCAACTGGATCTTCGCCCAAAAGGAGGAGGGCCACTGGAGCCAAGAGCTCAACGATGTGGCCGTGGCCCAAGCGCTGGCTACCTACTTAGAGTTCTATCCCACCCCCAAAGAGCCGATGCAGGTCCAAGCTAGAGTGGGTGGGCAGGGGATAGTCGAAGGCCAACTGGACCGCCAACGCCCCTACCTCAGCGGAGGGCGCCAACTCTCTACCGGTAGCGAGCGCCTGGCGGTGGAGATGAGCAAAAGTGGGCCCGGAAGGCTCTATTACGACTTGCTCCTGCGTTACGCGCCCAGCCAACCCTTGCCGCCCACCGACCGCGGTTTTACCCTCTTAGAGAGCTGTTACCCGCTCCAGGGAGAGCGACCTATCCCCTGGGATTCCCTCAAGTTGGGCCAGACCTACCGTCTCCTCTTGACCGTCATCTCCCCCCGAGAGCGGGCGGGGGTCGAAGTGCGCGTACCCTTAGCGGCCGGTTTGGAGGTTATCGACGGCCAATTAGCTACTACCGATACCCTCTATACTAACCTCTTGCGTAAGGTCAATACCCCCGCTCGTTACGGGACCTTCTTGCGCCACGAGAGTTATCCCGGCTACGTCAAAGTCTGGGCCGAAGGGCTGCACGCGGGAGAGCATCAATATACCCTCCTAGTGCGGGCCGTGACGCCCGGCCGTTTCCGCGTGCCCGGGAGTTGGGTCTACCAGCGCTCCCAGCCCGAGGTCTTCGGCTGTACCGGAGAGAGCAGTTTAACGATTGTCCCCTAGAAAGTATCTCCCGATAATCCTGGGCCTCTTGGGCCTAGGATTTATCCTCCTTATAGGCTGGGTAGCCTCGCCCTGGCCCGCCGCCTACCCCTTAAAGCGGCAGGCCGATTCCACCCTGCTCTATGACGCCCAGGGCTTTGAATTGCGCGAGCTCTATTTCCAAGATGGAGCCTCCGGACGCTGGCTCCCCCTAGATAGCCTGCCCTCCCATCTGGTGGAGGCCGTCCTCCTAGCCGAAGATAGGCGCTTCTACTACCACTGGGGGCTAGACCCCTTAGCTATTGGGCGCAGTATTTATCACAACCTACGCTCGGGTCAGATCCTCATGGGCGGCTCGACTATCCACCAGCAGTTGGTTCGCTCGCTCTTGCCCTTGGGAGAGCCGGGCTGGAAGCGCAAATTCTTGGAGGCCCTCTGGGCCTTGCGCCTCTCCTTTAACTTTAGCCACGAGCAGATCTTAGAGGCCTACCTCAACCGCCTCTACTGGGGGCGCCAAGCCTACGGGATCCAAGCCGCCTCCGAGCGCTATTTTGACTGCCCAGCCGCCAACCTCTCGCCCGCCCAAGGGGCCTGGCTGGCCGTCTTGATCCGCGCCCCGCGCCTTTTAGATACCCCCTCCGAGCGCCCCTTAGCCCGCCGTCTGCAAGCCCAAATCTTAGACTCCTTACACCGTCAGGGGTGCCTGGACGACCAGCAATGGCGCTTCGCCTTGAGCGAGCCCCTCCGCTTAGCGCCCTGGCATGAGCCCTGGCGGGCGCCCCATTTTAGCGATTACGTAGCCCAAGAATTGGAGCGGCTGGGATATGGCGGCTGTAGCGCCGTCTATACGACCTTACAAGGGGCCGTACAAAGGGAGGTTGAGCGTCTAGCCGCCTACCATCTAGAGAGACTGGCCGGGAAGGGGGTGGGCAACTGCAGCGTCGTAGTAGCCGAGCGCCAGAGCGGTAAGATCGTAGCCCTCTTAGGGTCCCGCGATTATTTCGATTCCCAAGGGGGGCAGAATAATGGGGCCCTCGCCCTGCGCCAACCGGGGTCGACCCTTAAACCCTTTACCTACGCCCTAGCTCTAAACTCTGGATTTACGCCGGCCTCTATCTTGCCCGATCTGCCCTACCTCGAGGGGATGCTGACCGACTCTTTCGTGCCCCAAAATTACGACCGCCAGTGGCACGGACCGCTGCGCCTGCGCCGGGCCTTAGCTTGCTCCTACAATATTCCCGCCGTCTACCTACTGGAACAGATCGGGATCGAACGGCTCTTAAATACCTTGCGCCAGTTGGGAATGAGCGATCTGCGCTTTAGCGCTTCTTATTACGGTTTGGGCTTGACCCTAGGGGCGGGGGAGGTCTCCTTGGTCCAACTAGTTAACGCCTACCGGACCTTAGCTAACGGCGGGCGCTATACTCCCTTGCGCGCTATCGAATCCGTCCAGCAGGAAGAAAATCGCCTCGCTCCGCCCTTAACTCCCGCTCGGACCGTCCTGGAGGCTGGCAGTTGCGCCCTCATTAACGATATTTTGAGCGATTCGGCTGCCCGTTTAGAGGCCTTCGGTTACTCCAACGCCCTCCACTTACCCTTTACTTGCGCCGTCAAGACTGGGACTTCCAAAGGGTTTCGCGACAATTGGTGCTTGGGCTTTGGAAAAAAGTACGTAGTGGGGGTGTGGGTAGGCAACTTCGACGGGCGACCTATGCGCCACGTCTCCGGAGTGAGCGGCGCCGCGCCCCTCTGGCGGGATATTATGCTCTACTTAGAGAGCCGGCTACCCCCAGCCGCTTCCGGAGAGAGTTGGCCCTTCAATAAACAGGGGCTGTGCACCCTCGCTATCTGTCCCCAGTCGGGCCAAAGGCCTGGACCATACTGCGCGGGGAGGATTGCCGAATTGTTCCTGCCCCAGAATTTGCCTACCGCCACCTGCGAGGTCCACCGGGCCTTCGCCTGCGATAAAGAGAGCGGCCAATTCGTAGATCCCGCTACCGCGCCGCCCGCTAGCTGGAGAGCCCGAGTCTATCCCCTCTACGGGACCCTCTACTACGCCTGGATGCGCGAACGCGGCCTGACCATACCGCCCCTCTGGGCCCAAATCGGTAGAGAAGATAAAAAACCAACTACTCAACAACCGACTAAACCCCAGATCCTCTTCCCCGAATCGGAGGCGGTCTTTAAATTGGACCCCATACTGCGAGCCCCTTACCAACGCCTGACCCTCAGAGCCTGGGCCCCCGAAGGGTGGAAGCAACTTTACTGGCAAGTAGATGGCCAAAGTCTACCCGCCACCCCGCCGCCTTTTACTAATTACTGGACCCTCCAGAGAGGGACCCACCAACTCACCCTCCATGCTACTCCCCAAGGGCCAGCTTTGGACAGGAGGACATTTTCCGTCTTCTAATCCGCTGGCTTTGCCAGTGGATTGGAAGACGGAAAATGTTAATTCGGAATGCGTAATTTGGGGTGGAGCAGCCGGGGATAGGGTGTGGCTCTAACTTTATTGGCCGTAGTGGGGAAGGGGCGAGATGGCAAGGACTTAATGGCTGGCTAGTTCCATGGGTTGTTTGGCTGGGGAGAAAATCGTCTTGGTGTGGCGCGGCCGAGGGCCGCGCCAGAACCATGATGGAGGCAAGGCCTCCAACGATTCTCTCATATGCTAAGCTACTTCCGGATCTGTTAAGCCACTAACAAGCAGAAACTTAATTCCGCATTACGCACTACGCATTCCGAATTGTGCTAGCCGCCGTCCCGGCGGCTAGCACATTCCGCATTACGCATTCCGAATTACGCATTACCCAAGAGTCGCTACCATAACGGCTTTAATGGTATGGACGCGGTTTTCAGCTTCGTCGAAGACGATGGAGTTGGGGGACTCGAAGACTTCTTCGGTCACTTCCATGCCGTCGGGCAGGTCGTATTTGGTGCATACTTCTTTGCCGACTTTAGTATCCAGGTTATGGAAGGCGGGCAGGCAGTGTAAGAATTTAGCGTTGGGGTTGCCGGTATTGCGCATACACTGGGCGTTCACTTGGTAGGGGCGCAGCTTTTTGATGCGCTCTTCCCAGAGTTCGGCCGCTTCGCCCATAGAGACCCAGACGTCGGTATAGATAAAGTCTACTCCGCGCACCGCCTCTTGGGGATCGTCGGTAATCAAGATCTTAGAGCCGGTATGTTGGGCGATCTCTTGGCATTGGGCCACTAATTGGGGGCAGGGCTGGCAATCTTGGGGGGCGCCGATGCGGAAGTTGCAGCCCATCTTGGCGGACATCACTAAGAGGGAGTTGGCCACGTTATTGGCGCCGTCGCCCATATAGGTGAGGGTGATGTCGTTCCAGGGTTTGGCGCAATGTTCGCGCATGGTCATGAAGTCGGCCAGAGCTTGGGTGGGGTGCCATTCGTCGGTCAGGCCGTTCCAGACGGGTACTCCCGCATATTGGGCCAACTCTTCGACGATCTTTTGCCCGTAGCCGCGATACTCGATCCCGTCATAGAGGCGTCCTAAGACGCGGGCCGTATCTTTCATCGTCTCTTTGACTCCGATATGGGAGCCGCTGGGTCCCAGGTAGGTGACGAAGGCGCCCTGGTCGTAGGCGGCTACTTCGAAGGAACAGCGGGTGCGGGTGGAGCTCTTCTCAAAGATGAGGGCGATATTCTTCCCTTTCAGGCGCTGGACTTCGGTACCGGTATACTTAGCTTGCTTTAAGGAGGCGGCTAAGGTCAGCAGAAAGTTGATCTCGGCGCTGGTGAAGTCCAAGAGTTTGAGGAAAGAGCGGTTCTTTAAATTGACGGGCATAACGATCTCCACTAAAAAAATGGCCAATATCTACCCATTGGCGGGGCTTATTTCTGGATAAAGAGGGGCGCTTCCTGTTCTCCAGGGTCCGGCTCTCAGCTTGCATCCTCAGCCTATTCAATTTAGGATGGTTGTGTTATGGCCCGTCTCAATTTTAGTCTCGAAGTTGGCAATATCTTGCCCTGGTCCCAGATCCGCCAGGCGGCTTTAGCGATGGACGGCGGCCGTTGGCGGGGTTTATGGACTTACGATCACCTCTTACCTTGTACCGCCGAGGAGTTGCCTTTGACGGTAAGTTCCGTGGAGGCTTGTGAGAGCAGTCCCATCTTTGAGGGGTGGACCCTCTTGGCCGCTCTGGCTACGCTCACTCAGCGTTTGCGTTTAGGCACGATGGTCACGGCGGCCACGATGCGCCATCCGGCGCTCTTAGCTAAGATAGCGATTACGGTCGACCACATCTCTGGGGGTAGGGTCGACTTAGGTTTAGGGACGGGCTGGCACGAGCACGAGCATGAGGCCTTTGGGATCCCTTTGGGGAGCGTCAAGACTCGCTGTCTGCGTTTTGGGGAGTATGCGGCTCTCCTCTCTCGGCTTTTGAATGGTCCTTATCCTATCACTTGGAAGGGCGATTTTTTCCAGTTGAAGGAGGCCCCCTTCGCGCCCGCTCCTTACCAAAGGCCTTTGCCTTTACTCTTAGCGGGTGGGGGAGAAAAGCGCATCTTGCCGGTAGTAGCTCGTTACGCTCAAGCCTGTAATCTTTACGCTAACGTCTTCTCTTCGGTGGAAGAGCTGCGCCACAAATTAGAGGTTTTAGAGGGCTACTGTCAGGAGTTGGGCCGCGATTATAAGGAGATCCGCAAGACGGTCACGCTGTATGCGGATATTATTGACGACCCCCAGGCGGCCCGCCAGGCGCGCCGCCATCTGGGCCAACACCTCTACGACGAGGAGGCGGAGGCCCTACCCTTAGGGGAGCCTAGCCGCATTATTGACGCCGTAGGCCCCCTCTTAGCTCTGGGGGTAGACGAAGTAGTCTTTAACGGCCCCGATCCCACGCCCGAAAAGATAGAGCGCCTCGACTCAGAAGTCCTGGCCCATTTCACTTCCTAAGGGGGTGGGATACCATTCCGCAATTTAAAAGAAAGAGACCTAGGTCTCGCCATAAACTAAGTTACGGTTATGACCTAAGTCTTTATCGCTAAGTTACTCCGAGACTCAGAAGATAGGTTAGTAAGTCTTGCCGCTAGTTAAGTTGCGGCTAGGACCTACTTCCCATCGCTGCGGAAGTCAGCAACTCAAAACAGGATAGTAGGTCCCGCCGCTAATTAAGTTACGGTTACGACCTAATTCCTATCGCTAAGTTACTCTGAGACTCAGAAAAAGGGTTAGTGGGTCTCGCCGCTAGTTAAGTTACGGCTAGGACCTAAGCTCCCATCGCTAAGTTACTCCGAAGTTTAAAGTTAGTCGCGGGTGACTTTGCGCTCGAGGGTGGCGAGGGTCTTTCCGTCCTTTTTGGAGGTCACTTTGATGGTGATCTCCGTGCCGGAGTGGAAGGTCGAGATATCTAATTTAGCGGAGAAGTGTCCTCTCTCGTCGGCGGTAGTTTTGGTATTGAGGGTCTTCTTTTGGAGGGTCACAATTTTGAGCAATTTGGTGGTATTGACGACTTCGAATTCAACGGTGGCTCCGGGCGCCGCTTGGCCGACGAGGTGCAGGGTAGCGCCTACGCTCTCTTGGTCGGCGGGTATATCGAGCTCCAGGGTCTTGAGGGTGGCGTCGGAGACTTGGCTCTCTTCTTTGGTAGTGAAGCGCCAGGAGTAGTCGATCTTTTGCCCTTCGTTATCGGTACCGCGCACGCGCGCTTGGTGGCGTCCGGCGGGAATGGGTTCTTCGGGCTGGTAGCTGATGGCGTTGGCGCTGAAGGTGCAGTCCTCGGTCACTTCCCGGCCATCTAAGAAGAGGCGGATAGAGCCTTCGCTGATCTCATTAAGGAAGACGGCCCGCACTCGTTTGAGCTGTTGGGGCGTCGCTCCAGCGGCGGGGATAGTGCGTTTAAGGTTCTCCGAGCGCAATTCGCCTTGGGCCTGGCCGCGTTTTTTGTCGGCTTTTTGGATTTTACCTTTGGCGTTAATGGTCACCGTCTGTTTCGCTTCCAGACTAGTTTGGGCGCCATCTTTACTGAGTCTAGCTACTAAGACGGCGTTTTCCGCTTTCATCTTGGAGTTGACGGTGAGGGTTCCGCTATAGAGCCCAGGTTTCTCTTCGTGCATGGGTATATCGGTCTTAAGGCCTACGATATCGAAGGTAGCTTTGCACCCTTTATCGCCGCGCACTTGGACGGTGAGGGTCTCGCCCGAGCTCAGGGCCTGGCGGGGGCTGACGACGACTTCCGTAATCTTTAAGTTAGGATCGTCCATAGCGTCTTGGTCGCTTTGGGCGGTGGGGCTAGTGACGCGGGCGGTGCGGGTCGCGCCTTCCCATTTGACTTCCGCGCCTAAAGCTTCGCCTATAAAGCGCAGGGGCACCATCGTCGTCCCGCCTACGGAAGCGGCCGGGGTAGAGAGGTTCTTAAGTTCCCCGTTAATATAAGCTTGGCCCTTGCCCAGGGTCAGGATAATCTCCGTCTCATCCTTAGTGGCGGTGATACTGCGGGTCGAGCCTTCCCATTTGACGCTAGCTCCCAGGGCCTCGAAGATACTGCGCATAGGCACTAAGGTGGCGCCATTGAGCATCACGCCCGCTTGGTCTAATTTCTTCTCGTCCACATAGACCGTAACCGCCGGATCGGCCGCCGCCAGATAGTTGCAGCTGAGATTAGAGGGCGCCAGTTGCGGGGCGCTCCCCAGCGCCGGAGTCTGGGCGGGCGCCGCTTGACTCAAGGCTAATAAGAGTCCGGCGCTGACCGTAAAGGTAAATATAGATCCCCAAGATTTAACTTTCCAATTGTGCACGATGGTAACTCCTTATGTTTTCAGGTACCCTTAATATTTCCAGCCTCAATCTTTTTCCCCTACGCTCTAATTATTTGAACTTAACGCGCAGGATATAGGGCACGGAGCGCTCTCCTTGGGCATTAGTGGCGGTGATGGTAAAGACGCAGTGCATGCCGGGGAGCTTAATGAGGAACCCGTAGTCGGCTTCGAAGTTACCTTCGGCGTCCGATTCGCAGGGTATGGAGCCCATACTATCCGTTTCGCTAATGCGGTTGGCGGGGTCGATGGTGTCGCTAAAGCCTATTTTGGGGACGATGCTGATATTGCAATTGGGGGCGGTGCGCCCTTTAATTTTGAAGTTGAGGGGCACTTCGCCGCCATTTGGGGGGTCGGTCACTACTACTTTGAAGAGCTGGCCCCAGATAGCTACCGGCTCAGCGTAGCGCAGGGAGTAGGTTTGACCTTCCAATTCTAAGTGGCCGATGATCTGGGCTCTCAGGCGGGAGTCGCCCCGGCGGACTCGGTAGTAGCCTTTATAGGTACCCGGCTTTTGGGGGTCTTCTACTAAGGGTATATCGTAGCGGTAATCTTCGATCTCAAACCAGGCTTTACCGTGGGGTCGCCCTTGGAGTTCTACTTGGAGATCTTCGTAAGTTTGCAATTCGTGGGGGCTAGTGACTTGGATCTTTTTGATAGCTTCCGAGCGCTGCAGGTTGAAGGTCCAGCTGAACTCTTGGGGGTCTAAGTCGATATAGTAGATCTTAGCTCGCACCGTCACCGGTCCGCTGGGCAGGGCTACGAAGGGTCGATAAGAGACGAAGGTGGGGGCTTTGAGGCAGTTGCCCGTCACTTCTGAGCCGTTGACCCACAGGCGGGTCATATCGTAACGCACGCTCTCGGGGGTTCCAAAGGAGATGGAGATCGTGGGCCGTTCCGCCTCTTGTTGGCTTCCGGCCGGGGGGTCGATACTGATCCCGGCGGGCAGGTTGGGGACGGGTACTGGCAGAGTCTGAGTAGCCGGGACGTCGGCGGGGGCTGCGACCTTTTTTTGGCGCTCTAAATTGAGCTGCCCCCCTTGGAGGGGATTTTTGGATTGGGCCCCGCTGGGGGAGACTAAGAAGAGGAGGAGGGAGAGGGCTACGGAGAGAGTGCGGTAGGCTTTAAGCATGGGGAGAACTTAGGCTTCTAGAGAGGTAGCTCCT
The DNA here is from genome assembly GCA_944322965.1 of Vulcanimicrobiota bacterium. Lineage (GTDB taxonomy): Bacteria > Vulcanimicrobiota > Xenobia > Xenobiales > Xenobiaceae > Bruticola. The sequence goes on along the minus strand of CALUQR010000003.1, from coordinate 57,012 downwards.
GCCTTAATTTAGAGGAGGGAGAGCTTTTTAGAGGCTCGGGAAGGAAGGAGATTTCAGGCGTGGAAGGCAGGAGCCGCAATGAGAACTAAATAGCTCTGCTAAATGGTTAAAAAACCCTATAATTTGAGGCTTTTTCCAGCCTAATTGGAGGGTGGAGATTGACCACTTGGACGGCCAGTAGTAGAGGCTAGAGTTTCGAGGTACAGATGTTATTAAACGATAGAACCGTAGTCATTACCGGCTTAGGGGTAGTCTCCGCTTTAGGTACTGGTTTAGATAAATTTTGGCAAAATGTAGTGGCCGGCGAGAATGGGATTGGCGAGATCACCCAATTCGACGCCAGCCAGTTTAGTACGCGCATCGCGGCCGAAGTTAAGGATTTCCAAGCCGAAGAGTATATGGACCGCAAAGAGGCGCGTCGGCGCGACCGTTATATCCAGTTCGCCTCCGCCTGCGCCAAGATGGCTTGGCAAGACGCCAATTTAAATGAAGGCCAGTATGACCCCCAGCGCAGCGGCGTCATTATCTCTTCCGGCATCGGCGGGATCGCTACCTTCGAGAGTAATAATTTCACCTATTTCCAGAAGGGTCCGGGCCGGATCAGCCCCTTCTTCATTCCCATGATGATCTCCAATATGGCTTCGGGCGTAGTCTCTATCGAGTTGGGGGTCAAAGGGGTCAATTACGCGGTCACTTCCGCTTGCGCTTCGAGCGCTCACGCTATCGGCACGGCGGCCGATATGATCCGCTTGGGTCGGGCCGATCTGATGGTTACCGGCGGTTCGGAAGCGGCCATTACCCCCATGGCGGTGGGCGGCTTCTGCTCTATGCACGCCCTCTCTACTCGCAATGACGATCCCAGCCACGCCTGCCGGCCCTTCGATAAGGAGCGCGACGGTTTTGTGATGGGCGAGGGCGCGGCGGTCTTAATCTTAGAGTCGCTGGCCCACGCTAAAGCGCGCGGCGCCAAGATCTACGCCGTCTTAGCCGGTTATGGAGCGACTGCGGACGCCCACCATATTACCGCCCCCGACCCCGAAGGGCGCGGCGCTATGAACGCTATGCGCTTCGCTATCCAAGACGCGGGCCTCAGTTTAGAAGATATCGACTATATCAACGCCCACGGGACCTCTACCCCCTTAGGCGACCCGGCCGAAGTGAAGGCTATTAAGGGGGTCTTCGGGGAGCGGGCCTACAAGTTGGCCGTCTCTTCCACGAAGTCGATGTTAGGCCATACTCTGGGGGCTACCGGGGCTATCGAGGCGGTTATCTCCGCGCTCAGCTTAAAGCACCAGATCTTGGCGCCTACCATCAACTATGAGTATCCCGATCCGGAGTGCGACTTAGACTTCGTGCCCAACTTAGCCCGCCAGCAAGAGGTGAGAGCCGTCTTGAGTAACTCCTTCGGCTTCGGCGGCCAGAATGCGGTCTTGGCCTTAGCCCGTTACCAGGCCTAAAGGTTAGTTATAGACCTGCTCACCCACGGTGAGGTTTAGCGGAGTGTTGGCATCTCCCATTTAGCGGCGCCAGCCCCCTAGACCTCACCCTTTTCATACTTCGGAGGACGGATGAAAGAGGCGCTGCCCGCCGCGGATTTAGACGATCTGCAACTCACTATCGACTACTATTTTAAAGATCGCGCGCTCCTAGAGTTGGCTATGACCCACGAGTCTTACGCCCACGAACATGGCGGCGAGACGGAGAGTAACGAGCGCCTGGAATTTTTGGGCGACTCCGTCTTGGGGATGATTATCTGTCTCTACCTCTACCGCCGCCATCCGCGCAGCGCCGAAGGGCCGATGGCCCAAGTAAAAGCCTACGTGGCTAGCAGCGCCTACCTAGCCGATAAAGCGCGCCTCCTAAAATTGGGGAGTTATTTGCGCATGGGGAAGGGGGAATTACTCTCTAAAGGGCGCGATAAGGCTAACGTCCTGGCCGACGCTATGGAAGCTCTCATTGGGGCTATCTACCTAGACGGAGGCTGGGAACCGGCCCAGAAATTTGTGCTCAACCTGCTCCAGGCGGCCATGGATAATATGGAAGGCTCCCAGCGCGACTTTAAAAGCTTGCTCCAAGAGTTTACCCAGCGCAATTTCCACGATCTGCCTACCTACCATCTCCTCAAAGAAGAGGGACCGGCCCACGACCGCCATTTCCAAATAGAAGTCCTCTTCCAAGGGCAAGCCCTAGGCCGAGGAGAAGGCCACTCCAAACAGATCGCCGGCCAACAAGCCGCCCAACAAGCCCTAGCTATCCTCCGCCTCCTCGTAGGCTACGACCTCGAACAACAAAACAAAATAATTCGGAATGCGTAATTCGGAATGCGTAATTAAGTTTCTACTTGTGAGTAACTTGGCGGATCTGGAAGTGGCTTGGCCTGTGAGAGAATCGCGCTAGCCGCCGGCTAGCAATGCGGAGTGCGGAATTCATAATTCGGAATTGGGGAGGTAAGGCGCCGCCTGAGGGCGGCAGCTTAAATTGCCGCTTGTTAGTGACTTGGCAGATCCGAAGGATGACAAAGCTTAGGGGGAGAATCGAGCTGAATGCTTCTGTGTTTAGTTCTTGGCCTTGTGCTCCTGTTCTCCGATAGAGGTCTTTAGGACGCTTGTCCAATTGGACCGCGGCGCGGGCCGCGCACTCCAAGACGATTTTCCCCCTCGTCAAGCCACTCTCTGAATCAGCTGGTTACTTCCCAAGCCGTCTCGCCCCATATCCCGCCGCCGAAACAAAAGTTAGAGCCATTCACTCCCATCCAGTCGTGTCACCCCAATTCCTAATTACGCACTCCTAATTCCGCATTGCCCCTCACCCCAACCAAGCCACCCACGGAATTGGCCAGTCTTACCCCCAGGCCGTCTCATCCCTCAGTCCCGCCAAAGCCCAAATTAGAGCTACGCCCCATCCCACGCCACGCTACCCTCAATTACGCATTACGCATTTCTAATTCCGAATTGCCGCCGCCAGGCGGCCTCCCCCTCAATTCCGAACTACGCATTCCGCATTAGCTTTGGAGGCGGATTTTTTGGACGTCGGATAAGGGAACGCTGACTAATTTAGCGATTAGATTATCTTCAAAACCCTCAGCGATCATTTGGCGAATGACTTGGGCAGCTTTCGCAGCTATACCTATACGCTCTCCCTCAGCAAGACCCCACGCTTCGCCCTCGAGCTTACCTTCAAGTCTCCCCTCGGCGCGGCCTTGTCTGATTCCTTGGTTAATGTAAGGGAGGGTCCAGTCTTCCATTTCGGGGGTAACTACGGTCATCGTTTCTTCCTCCTTCAAACGTTTTACAACTACTTTAGCGCCCGATATTTTGCGGACTGGCAAGATGCAAGTTTCTAGCCAAATTATAATCTCTCGGCGCAAATTTTCATAACTTGGACTCTTTAGAGCGTGGAACATTACTCTCCAGAGTCGTTCCATCTCCTGGACGTTGGCGGCTCGTTCAAAGCGAAAGATCCAGGCGCTGATACCTTTGGCTTTATCTACTAAGGATTCTTCTAAGTGGCGAATATCGATTAAATGGTACTTGAAATGTAAGTTATCGAACTCAACCGGCTGCGGCTCTGGGGATTGTAATTCCCTTAAACTTAGCGCTGCGTTCCATGGCTGGGCGCCGTTGTAGAGCACGATAGGCAAGACTTGGGGTAAAAGTATATTATCCTTATCAGCCTGTTGCTCAAAAGTTTGGCGCAGCAGGAGAGTGGTGTACTCCAAAAGCCTAAAGACCATCAATTTATCGATAGTACTCTGGAACTCTAAGAGTATAGCTATCCAAACGAGCTGGCCATCATAGCCTTTTACTTGCCAAATAAGGTCGCTGCGCCGCTCCGCTTGTTCTTGATTTTGAAAGACGGTCGGCAGAGGCTCTAAGGTCTTAAAATCGAGTCTATCAGCTAAATCCTCAGAAATAAAATCGCGCACCAAGGACTCAACCATATCGGCGCGACTAAAGAACTTCTTGTAACTAGAATCGTGGCTCACATTCCCCCCTTTATGCGTATCGAAGTTAAGTTTTCACTAAGAAGAGTATACAACCGTAACCTTGGTTGCCGCAAGACTTATTTGGCGGCCGAGGGCAATGCGAAGTGCGGAAGGCGTAATTCGGAATTAAATGGCGCTTGTCAATGACTTGGCGGATCCGAGAATAACTTGGCACACGGAGGAATCGCTGCGGTGTTTGGGGGCTTTGATCATTGTCCAATTAGACCGCGCGGGCTGCGCCCGCACACCCCTAACGATTTTCCCCCAGCTAAGCGCCCTTCGGATCCAGCCAGCGACTAACTCTCTGCCCTATCACCCCTACCCCACCGCCGAAACACAAGTTAGAGCCATAACCTCTCCCTTCGCTACGCCCCCCCCAATTCCGAATTACGCATTAAAAAAAAAGCCTTCCCAACAGGGAAGGCTTTTTTTTTACCTCGACCAGCGCATGAAGTTCAGGACGTCGCGGAACTTAGCGGCGGGGTGGGTGGGGAGGGCGCGGACTGCGTAGCCGAAGGAGCCGGTGCTTTGAGGAGCGCACTTGCCTTCGTAGCAGTGGGCGCCATCTTTGAAGCCCATGTAGTTGAGCTCTACTACTACGGGGTTGGTGATCTCGCCATTGGAGATGATACCCGCAAAGAGCTCTACCTTGACGTCTTCCGGACGCAGGCGGCCCAGGTAGGCGCGGGTGGAGATGGTGATCTCTTGGCCGCGCTTAATCTCGCCGCGCTGTTGGACTTCCGTCTCTAAGCTCACTTCGTTCCAGCTATTCTCTAAACTCTGCTTCCAGCTGGCCAGAGCCTTAGCTTGAGCGAACTCGTTGGCGCAAGCCTGGTCGCCATCCTTACCGGCCGGCACGTAGATGTCGTGGCAGTAGTCGTGCAACATGCGGTGGGTGGAGTATTCCGGCAAGAGGTTCTTAATGGAGTTATCCATCATGGTTAACCAGTGCTGGGGAATGCCCTCGGCGTCGCGGTTTTCGTAGTAAGCGGGTACGATCTGCTCCTCCAAAGTGGAGTAGAGAGAGTTCGTATCGACGAAGTCCTGCTCCTCGATGCTGGAGTAGTGGCGGTTCTCGCCGATGGCCCAGCCGTCTTGGCCGTTGAAGCCTTCCGCCCACCAGCCGTCTAAGACGCTGAAGTTCAGTACGCCATTCATGGCCGCCTTCTCACCCGAGGTTCCGGAAGCTTCCAGAGGACGGCGGGGGTTATTGAGCCAGACGTCGACGCCCTGGACTAAGTTGCGGGCCAGATCGATGTCGTAATCCTCTAAGAGGATGATGCGACCCTTGAACTCGGGCATTTGGCTGTAATCGTGGATGCGCTTAATGAACTCCTGACCGGGGCGGTCGGCGGGGTGAGCCTTACCGGCGAAGACGAAGTTGACCTCCCGACCGGGGGCGAACATGATCTTCTTCAAGCGCTCGATGTCGGAGAAGAGGAGCACGGCCCGCTTGTAAGTGGCGAAGCGACGGGCGAAACCGATAGTCAAGACGTCCTTGGAGAGGTACTTCTTGGAAGCTTCGATCTCCGCCATGGAGGCTCCTAAGCGGCGCAGACGGCGCTCGTGGCGCAGGCGGACCCGCTCAATCATGCGCTGCTTGAGCTGCTGGTGGGTATTCCATAACTCAGAGGCGGGCAAGGCGGATTTATTCCAAATATCGTGATGGTCGGGGGTCAAGCGCCAAGTGGAGGGCAGATGCTTATCGAAGAGCTCGCCCATCTCTTTGGCTACCCAGCTGCCTACGTGGACGCCGTTGGTGACGTGGGTAATGGGTACTTCGGCAATGGGCACTTCGGGCCAGACGTCGTGCCATAAGTGGCGGGAGACGTCGCCGTGCAACTTACTGACGCCATTATTGTAACGGGCCATCTTCAGGGAGAAGATCGTCAAGTTGAAGGGGCTGTCAGGCTGGCCGGGGTTCTGACCTAAGCGCATAAACTCTTGGCGGGACATACCCAACTGGTTGCGCATATTCCAGAAATGCATCTCGATGAGGTCGGCGCCGAAGGCGTCCTGGCCGGCGGGCACCGGGGTGTGGGTAGTGAAGCACAATTTGGGGGAGATGACTTCGATGGCCTCGCGCCAATTGAGCCCTTTCGCCACGTACTCGCGCATCAACTCGATAGCTAAGAAGGCGGAGTGACCCTCGTTCATATGCCAGACCCAAGGATCGATCCCCAGACGGCGCAGAGCTTTGACGCCGCCAATACCTAAGATCTTCTCCTGGGCGATGCGCATCTGCTGGTCGCCGCCGTAGAGGCGAGCGGAGAGGCCGCGGTCGGTGAGGGAGTTCTGCTCGATGTCGGTATCTAAGAGGTAGAGCTTAATGCGTCCTACCTGCAACTCCCAGACGCGAGCGCTGACGATGCGGTCCGGCATCTCGATCTGGACGATAATCTCCTGGCCGTCGGTACCGATAGCCCGCTCGGCGGGGGTGATGGAGAAATCTAAGACCTTGTAAGTCGCCTCTTGCCAGCCATCCTGGTTGATATGCTGGATAAAGTAACCGTGATTGTACATGAGACCTACGCCGATCATAGGGATCCCTAAGTCGGAGGCGGTCTTCATATGGTCGCCGGAGAGGATTCCCAGGCCGCCCGAATAGATGGGCAGGCTCTCGTGCATACCGAACTCAGCCGAGAAGTAGGCTAAACACTTGCCATGGCTCTCCGGGAAGGAGCTGCTAAAGCGCGTGCTCTTGGGGTTCATGTAATCTTTGAACTGCTGGTAGACCTGGTCGTAAGACTGGGTATACTGCGCGCACTGGGCCGCCTCTTCCAACTTGCTCTGGCTGATATTGGCCAGCATAGCTACCGGGTTGTGGCCTACGCTCTGCCAGAGGTCGGCGTCCAAGCTAGAGAAGAGCTCGATAGCTTGGGGATTCCAAGACCACAACAGGTTGCGAGACAACTCCTGTAAGCCGGCGATGCGCTCGGGCAGGACGGGGCGGACCACCACGGTTCCTAAAATATGCATAGGGGGAGAACCTCCGGGAATCTAAATCTAAAACTTGCGATGGGCGTCCAGTTCGAGCGGCTGCAGCCCGCCCCTGAGCGCCTCCTCTAAAGAGAACGGCCCCTCCTTCAAATTCAGGATTGAGATCCCTTCTAGGAAGGAGGGGAAGGCTGAAAAAAGTTACTAGCTTCTGCCTAAAATAGGGCTTTAACCCTTGAGAGGCTCAAAAGGGCCAGATGGCGCAGGAGCAAGTAGAGGGCCAAAGCGGCTAAGCCCAGGCCGCTCAGGATAAAGATCAAGGTGTTAGCCCACTCCTTCCAACGCGCCTTCTGCTGGGGCGCCTCCTCCTTATCGGCGTTGGGCAACTCTCCTAAGATCTGGGAGGGCGTTTGGGGGAGGGGCGCCAACTGGGGGGCCGCCCCTAAGAGGGGGGCTTTAGGCAGCTGGAGGGGCTTAGAGTCCGAGGGCTTTACCTCCGGGGCGGGAGGCGGAGCGGCTACCGGAGCGGGAGGCGGGGCGGCCGCGGGAGTAGAGGTAGTAAAGTTAGCCAGGGTGACTTGGGGCTCTGGGGCGGGCGTATCTAAGTGGCAGCCGCAGAGATCGCAATAGTGGGAGTTAGGTAAGACCTGGGACTGACAACGGGGACAGACGCTCATGCGTTCTTCTTCCTCTCTTTAAGGTAATAGGTTAACCAAGACGACTTAGCGCAGCAGGGACTCTTGGGCGGCGATCATCTCTTCCGCCCCCGCGTTGACTAACTCTAAGCCCTTCTCTAAATCGGACTCCGCCTCCGTAGTAAAGTACTGGCGCATCTGGGCTACGCCGCTCTCCAAAGAGTTTAGACCCTGAGCCATCATCTGGTAGGCGCGCTGACCCTTCTCCGTCTGGGCTTCGGGCTGGCGGTCGCTTTGACTCTGGAGCTGAGTAAATTTCGCCCGCCCTTCAGCCACTTTGCCGGCGAAGAAATCGATCTCCCGCTTCAAATCGGAGCGCTCTAAGAGGCCGCGGCGGAAGGAATTTATAGAGCCCTCTAAGCGAACTAGGTAAGTGTAGGAGGGGGCCTGAGCGTTAGGTTCAAAATTCTCTTTGAGCTCCATCGTCTGGGTGGAGAGGCCCACTACTTGGGGCATCTTAGAGCCGCAATGGCGGCACTTTTTAGCTCCCCCGGGGTTGAGGGTCCCGCAGTGGGGGCAGGCGGCGGGTTGGGCGGTAGAGGCCTTCATGAGGCGCTCTTGGACGGCTAAGAGGACTTCGCTAGCTTGCAAGAGGCGGGAACAGCCGTTCTTTAAGAGGGACTTATCGAAGCCGCGTTGGAAACGCTCCATCTCCTTTAAGGCTTGGCCCATCTGCTCTAAGGCCTGCTGGGCGATGGGCAGCAACTTCTCGACCTCCTCATTCTCTTTGGGGATCTCTTGTAAGTTGCGGAAATCGTCCTTAAATTCTAAGTAGCGGTCGCGCAACCACTCTACCCTCTCCTTGAGGACTTCCGGCTTATATTGGTTCTTAGCTACCCCGGTGGCGATGCGCACGATCTCTTGGATGTAAGGGGACTTAGAGAAGATAGGGAAGGACTCTTCCTCGCGCTTCATCTCCTCAAAGATAGCGAACATATTGCCTAAGACCTGGCGTCCGCGGGGCAGTTCTCGCTCTAAGATCTGGGGGTTGGGGTCTTTAAGATAGCCCTTGAGATTATTTAAGACTTGGGTCAAACTGGCCAACTCTTGGGCGAATTGGCCCGGGATGCGCTGGCTAAGTTCCGTTTTAGGGCGCACTTGCAGGGCCTGTTGGAAGGTCTGGGCCAGAGTCTGACTAAATTCGGCCATCTGGGCTATAGCTTGGGCCAATTCCTGTTGGGAGGTCGTATCTTGCGGATCCTGAGCCATCACTTCAGCGGCGCGGATAATCTCATTGAAGACTGGGGAGAGAGAGAGTTCGAAAGTGCTCATGGGAGCGCTTTCTAGATTCAATTTAGGGACCCTGCCCTAGGGGGAGAGCCCGCTCTCGCGCTCCAACTTAGCCTCTAAATTACATTTTACGGGGAGACCGTCGGCAAGATGCATAAAGTAAAGATTACCGTTTTAAAGACTACCTTCGATCGGTAGTTGGCTGACCAGTAGGGGGTAGAAGTTTTAAGTCCCTGTCCCATGTTGCGAGCGGGCCAAGTCTTTTAGGTCGACTACGCTAAGCCCCAAGGTTTCTGCGACGAGGCTTGGAAGGCTATCTATCAATACGTATTTTGCCTGGCCCACGCGTCGGCCCCGCAAGCTCTCTTCTATTATGGGGATTGGATCCGGAAGCCTGGGGCAGCTATTTGTAGTTGCAACGATGGTTTGCGGCCGGTGATCTTTAAATTAGAAGCTACGGAAGAGGAGTCTAAGATCGATTATATGCCCATCCAGTAGGCGATTTAAGAGCGCGGGCGCAGGCTGCGCCACCAGTGGCGCAGCGCTCCCAAGAGGCGGCGGGTAGAGACCATAAAGAAGACGATAGTCAGTCCCGCCGGGGCCAAGAAGAAGACCCCTTCGCCATAGCGGGTCATTAAGATAGCGGCGACGACCGCGCCCAAGATAAAGAAGAAGATAATAGTATAGTAGTGGCAGACCTTACCTAGCTCTTTACGGTCGCCCGTATGTAAGTATTTAAATAGGGCCTCGGCGCTAGAGCGCAAGTTGCCCGTACACATGGTGGAGGCGAAGGGCAGGCCGTGTACCTTGCGGAAGGTCTCTACCTGCATGGCGCAGATAAAAGCGATAGTAGCGTTAACGACAAAATCTAAATGGCCTTTGGGAATAAAGATAATGGGTAAGAGGCAGACGATCTCTAAAGCTAAGATGATCTGGTGCCAGCCCAACTTTTGGGTGGGAGCCACTTTGGTGCGCAGCCATTCAGCGGTCAGGACCCCTAAGGCGTAAAAGATAATAGCTATTAGGTAGCGCAGGCACTCCGTCCACTCCGCCCGGGCGATATGGAGGCCGCAGAAGACCATATTGCCGGTGACGGCGTTAGCGAAGACCTCCCCCCGAAAGAGGAAGGTATAGACGTCTAAGAAGCCGCCCACCACCGTCAAGAGGCAGGCCGGTACGATATGTTCATGATTATTATTGATGACGGCGGGGGTAGACATGGGGCTCTATTCGCCTTCCGCCCCTTTCCCTCTCTTCCAGAAGGCGGCGATCTTGGCCGCCATTTTGGGACCTATCCCCGGGACCCGCTCTAAGTCGGCCGGGCTAGCTTGGGCCAGATCTTGGGGCTTAGGGAAATGGCGGTAGAGATTTTGCAAAGTCTTAGGCCCTAGTCCGGGAATATCGGAGAGCTTAGAGTATAACATCCCCTTAGAGCGCAATTGGCGGTGGAAGGTAATGGCGAAGCGGTGGGCCTCGTTGCGCAGGTGGGTTACTAAGTTGAAGGCGGGCGAGTTGCGCTCTAAGAGGACGGAATGGTCCCAGCCCGGCCGGAAGAGCTCCTCTTCCCGTTTAGCTAAACCCGCCAAAGAGATCTCCTGGGTCAGATGGGCCTCCGCCAGCGCTTGGACGGCCACCCCCAACTGGCCCAAACCGCCGTCGACAATAATGAGATCGGGCTTAACGGTCAGACTAGGGTCGCGCTTTAAGGGCTCAGAGTCTGCCGGCCGCTCCTCTTGGAGGTAGGCCAAACGGCGGCGCAAGACTTGGGCCATCATGGCGAAGTCGTTGGGGGTGTCCATCCCTTCAATTTTAAATTTGCGGTAGTGGGAGCGGTGGGGGAGCCCATGCTCAAAGACGACCATCGAGCCCACGGCGTACTTACCTTGGATATTGGAGATGTCATAACACTCTAAGCGCCAGGGGGTGTGGGGCAGCTTTAGAGCTTGGCCCAATTCCAAAAGGGCCGCCTGGCGGGTCTGGCTGGGGGAGGGCGTCTCTAACTCTTCGCGCAAGGAGCGCTCCCCATTAGCTATGGCCTTAGCTAAGAGCTCGCGCCTTTCGCCCCGCTGGGGGACGCGCAACTTGACCTTGCCCCCGCGCAACTTGAGCAGCCACTCCTCTAAGAGGGGGAGGTCGGTCGGCAATTCCTCTACGTAGAGGGCGGGCGGGGGGTGGAGATTTTGGGCGTAATACTGCTGGATAAAGCTAGCCAGATCCTTAGCCCGCTCCCGCTCGAGGCGCGACTCTAAGATAAAGGATTGGGGGCTCTGGAGATTACCTCCGCGCACGGGCCAGACTAGGGCGCAGGCTAAGGTGCTATCGGGATCGTAGACTAAGGCTATATAATCTTCGTCTAGCTCGTGATTAAAGACGATCTGCTGTTGGGAAGTAACTAACTCGAGGTCGCGCAAGGTGTCGCGCAGCTGAGCGCAATATTCGTAATTGAGCTGGGAGGCGGCCTCCTTTAAGCGACCCTGCAACTCTTGGACCAATTGGCGGGTCTGGCCGTTGAGGAACTTTTTGGCTAAATCGACTTGGAGGGCGTACTCCTCTTTAGTGACCGCCCGCACGCAGGGGGCGCTACACATCTTAATGTGGTAGTAGAGGCAGGGGCGGGCGCGCTCCCGCTCCATACTCTCCGCGCAGGGGCGCAGGCGAAAGAGCTTTTGCACCCGATCCTTAGTGCGGCGCAGGGTGGCGCTAGCCGTAAAGGGCCCCCAAGTTAGCCCCCGAGCTCGCTGGGCTTGGTGGGTGACGCGCAGGCGGGGGTAATCTTCGTAAGTAGTCAACTCTAAGGTCAGGTAGCTCTTATCGTCGCGAAAGAGGACGTTAAAATAAGGGTGATACTTCTTAATGAGATTATTCTCTAAGAGTAGGGCCTCCATATCGCTAGCTACGGTGGCAATTTGGAAATTGCGCACTAAGCTGACCATGAGGCGGGTCCGCTCCGGCAACTGGCGGGAGTGGAAGTAGGAGCGCACCCTATTTTTAAGGCAGGAGGATTTGCCTACGTAGATGACCCGCCCTTGGGCGTCTTGCATGAGGTAGACCCCGGGGGAGGCGGGCAGGTTAGCCAGCTTCTCGCGCAGACGGTCGGAGGGCCAATCCTCCGTAAAGCCGCCCTCCCACCCGGGCGGAGGACCCCCCGCCCTCTGGCGCCCCTCAGGGGGCGAATAGCTCTCTGAGGTATGGCGCGGGCCGGGCAGTTTGGGGGCTGAACGCTCCCTACTTGGACTCACGTTGGGCCACCTGAGGGGCCTGAGCGGCCAGCTCCTTCTTTATTTGGGCGTCTACCTTGTCGCTCACTCCCAGTTGGATGAGCCGCTCTAACTGGCGCACGGCCAACTGGAATTGCTCATCCTCAGGGCCGGCCATCTTGTTAGTGGGCCTAGCCTCTAAGGTCAAGTCGGGCTTAATGCCCTTCATATGAATATCCTTATCGTGGGGGGTCAGGTAGTGGGCGATAGTCAATTTTAAGGCCCCGCCGTCGCTCAGATCGACTAAGCTCTGCACGCTCCCCTTGCCAAAAGTCCGCTCGCCCACTAAGAGGGCGCGCTCGTAATCTTGGAGAGCCCCGGCGGTAATCTCCGAAGCGCTGGCGGAGAAGCGGTTGACTAAAAGGACTAAGGGCAAGCAGCACTGCTCTTTGAGCCTAGAGGCGTAGGGCTCTAAGCGCTCTAAGCGCGGATTGACTACGCTAGTAATAGTGCTGTCATAGGGCAAGAACTCTGAGGAGACGCCAATAGCCGAGTCGACGTAACCGCCCGTATTGTTGCGTAAGTCGACTATCAACCCCTTAATACCCTGGGCTTCCAGTTTTTTAAGGTGACTATCGAATTCGTCTGTGGTCTCGGGACCGAAAAAGCGCAAGCGCAAGTAGCCCAACTTATTAGGTAAGAGTTTAGAACTGACGCTAGAGACCCTAATATTGCGCCGCTCTAAGGCCACCTCAAAGCGCTTCTTACCGCGCTCAATAGTTAAGACCACGGTACTGCCCACTTTGCCGCGAATCATGGCCGAAGAGGTCTGAATATCTATCGTATTAGTCTTCTTGCCATCGATAGCCATAATCTTGTCGCCCGGCAAGAGCCCCTTCTCTTGGGCGGGACTCCCCTCTACGGGCTCCACTACGGTCAGCTGGCCATTATTTTGTAAGTCGCTCTCAATATAGACCCCCACCCCGCCATAGTCGCTAGCCCCCAACTGTTCCTCTAAGACCTCCACCTCTTGGGGGGGGAGGGCGGCGGTAAAGGGGTCGCCCGTAGCGGCGGCGATCCCATTGAGGGCCCCATAGATGAGATACTGGCGGTCTAAGATGATAGGTTTATCGTTAAAGTCCTTAACGATCTCCTGAGGATCGTCTTTTTTGGCCTCTGGGGACTGGGGCGCGGAGGGAGTCTTTTCCTCAGAAGATTCCTTTTTAGAAGCTGAGTTCTTAGGGGAAGGCGAATCTTTGAGGGTAGGTTCCCCAGCTTCGGCGTCATCAGAACCGCCCTCGCTAGCTAAGGCTCGGTCCTGGGCTAAGGACTCAGAGTTGAGGGCCGTCTCTTGGGGCTCTTCTTCATCCTTATTCCCCTCTTTAGCGGCCCCTTCTTTAGCCTTTTCCTTCTCTTCCAGCTCTTGGATGCGCCTCTCTACGGCCTTTTCCAATTGGCCCCGGCGCAAGAGGCGCTTCTCTTGGGGCTCTTTCTCCAGCTTATCTAAGATATTCTGTAAGCGCCCTTCGAAGGAGGCGATGAGGATGGAGTCGGGTTGGTCGGTAATCTTGGCCGGATCGAAGGGGCGCATAGCCCACTGGCGGTAGCCAAACTTATCTAGGGTATAGTTGACCCCCTCCACCGCCCCATTGAGGAGATCTAAGGTATGCAGTTCCTTAATATATTGGGCCTGCAAGAGGAGGATAGTCTCCCGCACCGAGGAGACTTGCGTCTTCTGAGTGCGGCGAGCGGCGGCCGCGGTGCGTTGAGCCTTCTCTAAGAGCTGGGGTTCCTGGCGCAGCCAGCGGTCGCCCTGCCAGACGGCGGGCACGACGATGAGGAGAATGAGCGCGCTGAAGAGAGACTCCAGGACGAGGCGTTTTAAGCTCGCTTTGGGAGTAGGGGCGCTAGTTGGCGACTCAGAGCCCTGGTGATTATCTTGAGTATCCATCGATCTTAAGGCTCCTCCCGGCCTCAATTAAGGGGTAATCTTAAATTGGAACTGGTGTTTAGAGCCATCTCCCGCGGTGACCGTCAAGTGCTCTACTACCCCCTCCTCAGTCAACTTAGTAGTGCGCTGGACGATCTGGTAGCCGCCCTTATCTTTAAAGGCGCGCTCTAAATACTCTTCTTCGTCAAAGAGGCTGCTCACCGGCAGGGAGCCATCCTCAGAGGGAGCTTGCTCCTGGGTCTTAGTCTCTTCCTCCTTAACCTGGGCGGCTAAGATCTCTAAGGCCTTCTGCAATTGGGTATCCTTCTTCTGGTCCAAGATGAGCTCCGGCTTCATCTTGACCTCCACGTCGGGCTTGAGGCCGGCTTTATGTAAGTCGTGGCCCGCGGGGGTGTGGTAGTGGGCGGTAGTAATCTTAAAGGCCGAAACCTTGCCCTTGGGGAACTGGGCGGGGAAGATCTTCTGCACGCTGCCCTTACCGAAGGACTTAATACCGACCAACTGGCCGCGCTTTAAGTCGCGGATGGCGCCCGCCGTAATCTCCGAGGCGCTGGCCGAGTTGTCGTTCATTAATACTAAGAGGGGCTCCGTCGAGTTGCGCAAGCTGGGGCGAGAGTAGATGATCTGCTCCTTATTGGCGCCGTCGACTATGGAGACGATGCGGCTGCCCGTAGGCACAAACTTAGAGCAGACGTCGACCGCTGCCGAGACGTAACCGCCCGAGTTATTGCGCACGTCGATAATGTAGGCTTGGCAACCCTGGAACTCCAAAGAGCGCATAGCCTCTTCCATCTCGCTATTAGTGCTCTCGCCGAAGATCCCCAGCGCGATGTAACCGATCTTAACCCCGTCCTTCTCTAAGACTTCGCTCTTTAAGGACTCTACGTGGATAACTTCGCGCTCTAAGGTGACTTTGAAGGTGGCCCCCGAGCTGGGACGGCGGATAGTGAGCTCTACCTTAGAGCCGGGCTCGCCGCGCAATAACTTAGAGCACTGGGGCAAGGTCATGCCGTGGGTGGCCTTAGAGCCGATGCGGATAATCTCATCTTTGGCCGCCAAGCCCGCCCGCGAGGAGGGGGAGTCGTCCATCACCTGATTGATAGTCAGGACGCGCTCCGACAAAGGATCGCGCTCGCTGCCGCTGAGGATCATCACGATGCCGATACCCCCGAAGTTGCCGCCGCTCATCTGTTCGTTTAAGAGTTTATACTCTTCGGGATCTAAGTAGGTGGTGTAGGGATCGTCGCTGGCCTTCATGATCCCCTTGAGGACGGCCATAGTCAGCTCTTGGTTATTGAGGAGCTGGGGGTAACGCTTGGCGGCCGCCATAAATTGACTGCGCAAACGCTTAGAGGCCAGGTCGGCCGGAGCGTCGGCGTCGATCTCTTTTAAGAAGTCGGCCTTCAACTTGCGATCTTCTAAGAGCAAGGTCATGGCGTCGATGGCGCTATTAGTAATCTTGCCCGGCTTAGCCTTCTCGCGGGCCTCATTTTTGAGGAGCAGGACGGCGGTATCGATAACCCCCAGGGCCTCTTCCAGCTTCTGGGCGTCGACTTTATACTTAGGTCCCGCCTTCTGGGCGGAGGGCAACTTGGGCGCCTGAGCCAAGTAGGGGAAGACGATGGGGAGCTCGCTCTGAGCGGGGGGCAGAGCCTGAACTTCCAGGGGAGCGCCCCACAGGATAAGTCCCAAAGCGGTAGCGCTGAGGGTAGCCAAAGTCTTCTTAAAGTTCATCTCTTTACTCCTAAGTTCTGAAGGGGCGCTGAGGGCCCGCCCACTCGAAATGGCGCCTAAAAAAGTATCGGGCTTTCTTACTTAGTCCCGCTTAAACTCCTCTTTTAAGAGTTGCAAAGCCTTCTGTAACTGTAGGTCTCGGGCGGGGTCGCGCCGCAATTTGGGATCCATCTCTACTAATACCTGGGGCTGTAAACCCTCCTGGCCTAAATCTAAGCCGTCGGGCGTTTTATAGTGACTGTAAGTCACTTTGCAAGCCGAAGTTTCGCCGGGAGGGAACTCAAAATTGAAGATGCGCTGCGAACTATTCTTGCCATAGGTGGGCGCTCCCACTAAGGTAGCCTTACCGACCGCCCGCAGGGCCCCGGCGCTAAGTTCCGCCGCCGAAGCGGTGCGCCCGTCGACTAAGACGATTAAGGGGCGCTGGGGATGTTCGTTGCGGTAAGTGTAGATACTCTGCTCTACCTTACCCCCCTTGCCCACCAGTTGGGCCACTAAGCTAGCTTGGGGCAAGAATTTAGAACAGAGATCGCGGGCCGCGTTAGTATAACCGCCGGGATTTTGGCGCAGATCTAAGATGTAGGCCCGACAGTTGGCCTTCTCCAACTGGCGCAGAGCTCGCTCGGCCTCAATATTGGTATACTCTGTAAACATCTCCACCGTCAAAAGGCCTACCGAGGGCTGCCCCTTACCTAAAGAGAGGACCTGGGCGCTAGCCGAAGGGTAGTGGACCTTGGTACGCTCTAAGGTTACCTGGCGCGCCTTAGCCTTAGGATCGGCGGGCTGGTAGCGGATTTGGACCTTACTCCCATCCGTCCCCCGCAAGAGGAGGGCGCACTCTTGGGGATCTAACTTTTCTAAAGAGCGGCCGTCGATAGCCAAAAGCTCGTCGCCCGCCTCTAAACCGGCCTCGCGAGCCGGGGACTGAGGGGCGGTAGAGGCTACTACAAAGTGGGAGCGCCCCTCCCCATCGCGGTGGGGGGCTAAGGTTAGGCCCACGCTGCCGCTATAATCGCCCGTCAAGGAGCTATCTAAGTCGCGATACTCCTCTAAACTCAAAAAGACGGTGTAGGGATCCTGGGCGCTCTCCATAATGGCCTGGGCCAGATGGGTGGTGAAGTGGGGATCCTTTTGTAACTGGGGATAGCGACTAGTAGCCTCTTGGTAGAGCTGGTTGAGGAGGGGCGGGACCTCGAAGCGCTCCAACTCTTTAGCTACCAGCGGGCGCTGGGCCAACCACTCCCCGTCTAAGCCCTGCTCCTTTAAGTAGGTGGCCATAGCCTGGGTGTAGGCGTAGAAAATATCGGTAGGCTTAGGAGGGGCGAGGGCGTTATCTAAGAGGATATTGTAGACCTGACCCAAGACCTCTTGGCTGAGAGCGCGCAGATCGCTAGCGGGAGGGGATTTTTCTTCAGCCGCAGGGGTATGCAGAGCGGGAGGCTTAGGCTCAGAGGGGGTAGGACTCTTAGGGAGATTGGCCGGGGCGCCCCAGGCTGGACTCCACAAGGCCCAACCTAAGAGGGCGGCGCTCCACCAGCTATTTTTAAAGTATGCCATAGCTTCTTTCCTCCGCGCTGAGGCTTAGATAAAGCCCAAAGGATCGACCGGTTCGCCATTAATGCGCACTTCGAAGTGTAAGTGGGGGCCCGTCGAGTTGCCCGTAGAACCCACCGCCGCCACCTGCTGACCCTTAGTTACCCCTTGGCCGTAAGTGACGAAGAGTTGGGAACAGTGGGCGTAGAGGGTAGAGTAGCCCCCGCCGTGATCGATAATGAGGCAGTTGCCATAACCGCCCATCCAGCCCGCGTCGATCACCACTCCGCTATCGGCGGCCAAGATGGGGTCGCCCGAGTAGGCGCCAATATCGATCCCGGTGTGGAAGCGCAAGGTGCCGAAGATAGGGTGGACCCGGTAGCCGAAGGGGGAGGTGATGGGGCCCTGGGTGGGGGTTAAGTATTGGCCCGTCCCCCAGACGCGGCTACCCGCGCGCTGGGAGGTGGGACCGGTCATAATTTGGTTGTAAGAGATAGTGCGCTGGATTTCGTCCTCTAGGGCTAAGGTACTATTCTCCAATTCGCTGACGTGGGAGCTGAGAGAGTCGCGCTGGCGGCGCGTATCGGCCAAAAGCTGGCTGCGCTTAGCCTCGATCCCCTCCAACTGGGCGACCCGGTTGGCTTGGGCTTGGGTCAAGTCGGCGATCTCCCGCACCGTATACTCCGCCTGCACGCGCTTAGTCTCCAACTCCTCCTTTAGAGCGTGGACCTGCTCTAAGAGTTGCTGGTCTTGGGCGATAATGAGGGAGAGAAAGTGGGCTTGGTCGATAAAATCGCTAAAACTCTGGGCTCCCAAGAGGACGACTAAGTAACCGACGTCGCCATGCATATAGATCTCGCGCAGGCGCTTACCTAAGACGCGCTGAGAGTTTTTATACTGGACGGTCGCCGTCTTTAAGCGGGTCTGGATATTAGCTAAGCGCGTCTTGGCCTTCTGCAAGCTGGCGATAGCCTCTTGGTAGGCCTCGCGGCTCAATTGGAGGTCGGCCTGGGTATTATTCAATTGGCGGGCTAAGTCGCGCTCCCGCTCGTTAATGACCTCTAAGCGGCGGCGCTCGCCCTCCAACTCCTCCTTCTTCTGGCGCAGGCGACCTTGGGGATCGGCCCAGCTGGGGGTTATGGAGAGCCCCCCTAAACCTACTAAGAGCAGGGCCAAGAGGAGGTAGCTAAAGGAGCGCGCGAGGTGAGATTTAGCGTAACCCATACTTTAGGCCTTTAAGTAGCGATTGACGGAGATTAAACTACCCAGAGCCCCCACCAGACAACCTAAGGCGATGAGCCCAATATTGAGCTGGGGCAAGATCTCATTGGGTTGCAAGATGGGCAAGAAGGTGATGCTCTTATAGATTTGGGGGACCACGATGCGGTAGGAGACGTCGATTAAGGTAGCGGCCAGAGCGGCCCCGATCATCCCCTGACTGACCCCCTCTAAGATAAAGGGCCAACGAATAAACCAGTCGGCCGCCCCCACCAGCTGCATAATATCGATCTCTTTGCGCCGGGCGAAGACGGTCAGGCGGATCGTATTGCTAATAATGAGCAGGGTAGAAGCTAGGAGCATAGCCAAGATGACTAAGCCCACCCAGTGGATAATCTGGTTGAGGCGCAAGAGCTTCTGGGCCTCCTCGCGCCCGTAGTCGACCGTAGCCACGTGGGGTAGTTGGGCCAGCTTGTGAGCCACGGGCTCCAAAAAGTCGGGGGAGTCCACGGGGATCTCAAAGGCGTCGGGGAGGGGGTTACCCTCTAAGTCGGAGAGATCTAACTTGGCGTTTAAGCGCTGGCGCAGGCGGGCGAAGGCCTGATCTTTGGGAACGAAGTTGACTTGGGCCACGTGGCCTATAGCGTAAGCGGAGGTTTTAAAAGCGCTCGCCTTTTGGGGGTCGAAGCTAGAGTCCATATAGACTTTAATATGCATCTCCCCGGCCAACTCTTTAGCCAAAGAGTCTAAGTTGGCGATAACTAAGATGAAAAAGCCCAAGATGAGAGCTAAGACTAAGACGGTGGAGATGGAGGCCACGCTCATCATGGGATTGTGGCGAATATTAGTTAAGACTTCGCGCAAAAAGCACTCTAAGTAGTAACCGCCGCTAGGACCGCGCCTCTTTTTGAGGGGGGGCAGATCGTCTTCGTAGAGTTCCTCTAACTTAGTGGCTTTGGGGGAGGCAGGGGCGCGCAGACTGAGCGGGGTCTCCGTAAAGTCGGCCGCTCCCAAAGGGCGCAGGACCGCTTCCGGGGCGGGCTGATCCTCCTCTAAGGGGGGGGCGGGGGCGCGCTTAGGGGGGCGCGACTCAGGATTAGGCTGGGAGGAGCCAACCTTAGAGGTAGAGTCGCTAGGGGCAGGTTTCTGGGGAGTTTGAGGATCTAAGGGTACGGGTTCTAAATTTTGGGGGATCTCCAAGACTCCCGATTGGGGCTCGCGCTTCACAGACTACTCCCTCCCAGCGTTAAACTATCGCGGCGCATCTCCGTAGTAAAGTACATACCCCGCTGCATATCTTGGACGATCTCCCCCCGCTGCATGACGATGACCCTCTTTTGCATGACGTCTACCATCTGTTGGTTGTGGGTGGCGATGAGGATCGTAGTCCCCCGAGCGTTGACCTTAGAGAGGATCTGCATAATATCCCAGGAGGAGTCGGGGTCTAAGTTCCCGGTGGGCTCGTCCGCTAAGAGGATAATGGGATCGTTAATGAGGGCCCGGGCGATAGCTACCCGCTGTTGTTCGCCCCCGGAGAGTTGGTTGGGCAGGCGGTCGGCTTTCTCGCGCAAATTGACTAAGGTCAGCGCCTTCATCACTTTGCGGGGAATTACCGAGCGGCTGGCCCCCGTCACTTGCAGGGCGTAGGCCACATTCTCAAAGACCGTCTTGTGGCCCAAGAGGCGGAAATCTTGGAAGATGACCCCCACGCGGCGGCGCAAATAGGGGATCTGGGAGCGCCGCATGTCGCTAATCTCTTGCCCTTCGACGTAGACTAAGCCCATGGTGGGGTCGTTTTCGCGGTAGATGAGCTTCATGAGGCTGGACTTACCCGAACCGGTCTGACCTACCAAAAAGACGAACTCTCCGCGCCTAATAGCCAGATCGACGCGATTTAAAGCCCGCGTCCCGTTGGGATAGATGAGGCTAATATTGTGCAGCTCGATTATGGGCTCTTCTACCTCGGCGCTGGGGCTGGGCGGGGTCAACTCAAGATTGGCGCTCATATCTCTCCTCTAGGCGGCTTGTTCTGGAGTCTGCTGGGCGGCGCGATGCTCTTTCCAAGCGTGGATAGCTACCGGCAGGACGGAGAGGAGGATGATTAAGATTAGGGCCTTCTCTAAATGGCGCTGGACGAAGGGGATCTGGCCGAAGAAGTAACCTACGCAGACCATACTAAAGACCCAGGCGATCCCGCCAAAGACGTTATAGGAGATAAAGCGCGGATAGTGCATATCGGCTACCCCGGCTACGGTAGGGGCGAAGGTGCGCACAAAGGGCATAAAGCGGGCCAAGACGATGGTGATGCCCCCGTATTTCTCGTAGAAGGCCTTAGTCTTTAAGAGGTGGTCCTTGCGGAACCAGCGGCTCTGCTCCCGTTCGTAGAGGGCTTTGCCCGCCTTGCGGCCGATCATATAACCTACCGAGTCCCCCACGATGGCCGCCACGCTCAACCAGAAGAGGACCTGCCAGACGTCTAAAAGGTCGGTAGTAGCGGCCATAAAGCCCGCCACCACTAAGAGGGAGTCCCCGGGCAGGAAGAAGCCTACTAAGAGGCCCGTCTCCGAGAAGACGATAATAAAGAGGATGAGGAGGCCTCCCCAGGCGATAATCTCTTGGATCCCCTCCACCGTAAAGTAATGGGTTAATGAGTGTATAAATTCCATAGTTAAATTCTTCTGTACTTGCTTATTAATTCTCAGAGCGACGATATAGAGTAGAGTTAAGGCTCTATGGAGAGCTAGCGAGCGCCCTTGGCGTTCTGCGTCCTAGCCGCTAATCCTATTCTGCTCTTCCTCAAAAAGATCGCCAAAACTGCGCCGCGCCGTAGAGCCGGAAGTAGTCGCGCCGTCTAAGGAGTCTAAGCTTAAAGAGCCCAAATCGATCTTAGTGGCTAAGGTCTGATTGTGGATCTCCGCCGCCAGGCGGGAGGCGCTCTCAAAGTTATCCTGGCCCAATTTCACCTGGGAGGTAGAGATGATCCCCCCTTGGAGGTCCATGACGTCGGCGCAGTAGGTATTGCCGCGCAGGTAGATGCGCACCGGCAAGCCCTGGCGCTCCACCTTAAAGCGGGGCGAATCGTCTAACATGTCTATAACTTTAGAGCTGGCGGGGGAGTTGTCGCTCTGGCAGACGATGGGGATCTCTACCTCCATATGGCGCAGGGCGGTAGGGGTAGAGCGCAAGAGCTGGGCAAAGAGGCGGCAAGCTTGGGGCAATTCGCCATAGTAGTCGTGGAGCTGGGCGGCGCGAGCTTGGGCTACGGAGCGCTCTAAGGCCGCCGCTTTAGGGAGAATCTCGATGGCTTTGAGGTAATTTTGTAAGGCCACTTTGTAGTCGCCGTTCTGGTACGAGATCTCGGCCTTATTGACTAAGAGGAAGGGCTCTTCCACGGGGAAATTGGCGTAGGGGACGCGGGTCAGACTCTCTAAAGCCGCCGCGCAAGTACCCGTCCCTAAGATGGGAATGAGCAAGGGGCGGTAATTTTCGGAGGCGGTGATCCCCTGGGCGCTATAAGGTCTAAAGGAGGCGGCGATGCGGTGATTTTCGGTCATGAGGGCCCGCAGGCGGGAGGCGCTCTGCCACAGTTGGAACTGGGTTTGGACTAACTCCCACTTGAGGCGCCACCAGGCCCAGCCCTTAGACCAGGAGGAGTGCTCGCGCAGCCACTCCCTTTGGGCTTTGAGGGCCGTATACCAGGTGAGCAAGTTGCCCGCCTCCGCCTGGTCCACGTCTACGGAGGAGCCGCCCTGGCGGTCGGGGCGGTTGACTAAGCGCTCTAACTTGCGCACCGCCTCCGGGATGTAGCCCATCTCCATTAAAAGCTCGCCCGTAGTCTGCAGGTTCTCGGCCGTAAATTGCTGGTAGAGGAAGGGGCGCAGGGCTCTAGACCACTCGAAGGCCTTTTGTAAGCTGCTCACCGCTTCCGCAAATTTAGCTTCGCTAATGTAGAGGTTAGTCAAGTCGCAATAGGGGTTAGTGTAGACTTGGTCGTTAAAGGGGGCCTGGCTGGCCTTAATAAACCAGCGCTCCGCTTCGTCGTAGCGCCCCAAATTGAGGGCCGTCTCCCCTAAGTTGCGGTAGATGGTGGGATCTGAGCTCCCTTTGCGCTCTTCATCTTCGCGAATTAAGCTCTCGAAGGCGTTGTAGGCGGCTTGATAGTTGCCCATCTCGGCCTCTAAGGCCCCCAGCGAGTTCCAGGCCATAGCTCGGGCGGAGGGATTATTGGAGGCGAAGGCCCGGGCGATTACTTGGCGGGCCTCCTCCTCGCGATCGAGTTTCATGAGGGGCCAGGCCTTATCGATCTGGAAGAAATCGAAGCCGGGCAATTTAGAGAGGCGGTCGACTAGTTCGATCTTATCTTCATAGGCGTCCATCTCTCCCAAGAGTTGGCTGAGCTCCATTTGGATAGAGACGTAGAGCAGGAGGGAGCGGTTATCGTTGCGCCCCCTAGCCATGGCAAAGCGAGAGGCCCGCTCGAAGAGGTGGCGAGCCCGGGGGAGATCGCCCTCCGCCCGGTAGAAGACCTCCCCTAAGACGGCGTTCCCTAAGGGGGAACTGGGATCTTTCTCTAAGAGGGATTCGGCGTACTTGCGCCAGGCGATCATATTCTCCTGATCGTTACCGACCTTTAAGAGCCAGTCGATCGTATTGGGACCTCGGCGCACCAACTGCTCGTAGGTCTCCTGGGGGGGAGCGGCTAGGAGAGAGGCGCTCAAGAGCCAGCCCAGCCAAGCGGTGAAGACTAAAGTCCACAAGCTCTGACCCAGAGAGGGGGCGCGGAGGTTTAACATAAGCTCAAGCTCTTTCCTTTACTTTTTGAGACTGGAGCGGCAGAGGGCCTCCAAGGGGCCTTTGCAACACTCGCGGATGATCTTAATGGGATCGTCGGTACCCGTAGCCAGCTCTAAGCGGTGGGCGAAGACGTAGGGGACTAAGTAGGAGACGTCTTCGGCGGTCACATAGTCGCGGGCCCTCTTCAAGGCGCAGGCTTTGAGGGCGGGCAACATCAAGACTAAGCTGCGGGTAGAGAGACCTTGGGCCACTTGGGGCGACTGGCGCAGGGCGTTGGCCATATCGACTAAGCATTGGTTGATGCGGTCGTCGACGTGGATAAAGCGATCGATAGCCTGGCGAGCCTCTAAGATGGCGCTCTTGGGGACCATGGGGAATTCGTTGCCCGGCGGGGTGCGCCGCTCTTGGATGCTGCGCAAGACGTCTAACTCCGCTTCGCGATCGATATTTTGCATACGGATCTTAAAGAGGAAGCGGTCGTGTTGGGCCACGGGCAGGGGATAGGTTCCCGCCTGGTCGCGCGGGTTCTGGGTGGCGATTACGAAGAAGAGCTTGCCCAAGGGATGGGAGGTATTGTCGACCGTCACCTGCTTTTCGGCCATAGCCTCCAACATGGCGGCCTGGACTTTGGGGGAGGTGCGGTTGATCTCGTCGGCCAAGACGATGTGGGCGAAGATGGGGCCGGGGCGGAAGGTGAAGGAGCCCGTGTCGGGATCGAAGACGGTCATACCGGTAATATCGGAGGGCAAGAGGTCGGGCGTAAACTGGATGCGGCGGAACATGGTGATGGGGGGCTCGGGTTGATCGTTATAGATCGACTCGCCCAAGGCCTTAGCTAGGGTAGTCTTACCTGAGCCGGGGAAATCTTCTAAGAGGACGTGGCCGTCCGCCAAGAGGGCGATAATAATCAGCTCGATCACCCGGTCGCGGCCGCGCACCGCCCGGCGCAGGCGGGACTCCATAGTTAAGATCATGTTGTAGGCCTTATCCAAAAGGGCCGCTCTATTAGCCTGGGAAGTTCTATCCACAGTATCTTCCTCCGAAGGGTAGTTTTAACGCACGAATAACCACGCTACCGGGTTGAGAATACCCAGCCAGCGGCGCCACCAGGGGGCGAGCTGGACTAACTGCCCCTTAAATTGGGCGTAGAGTCGGGCGCTCTCCTCAGTAGATGGCGCAGGGATAATATAAGAGTCGAAGGGGGGATTTTGGCTAGACCCTAAGGTCAGGCGCACTTGGTTCTTAGTGAGCTCCTCAAAGGTTGGAACCTTATCTCCTAAGCGCTGGGCGAACTCCTCCCGCGTCTCGCCGTAGCGGCGGCGCACCCCCACTTCCGCCAAGGAGACTAAGGCCGCCCCGTAGACGCGCTCCGCCCGCTCTCGCTCTTGACCCAGGTGGGCCCAGAGGTGGAGCTGGAGTTTGCGCAGCGCCGCCCCCACCAGAGCTAAGACTAAAAGGATAGCTAAGAACCAGCCTAAGAAGGCCATTAAGCGGCGCATCTGCAATTGCATATCGACCGGCTTCTCCGGGGTCCCCTCTTGGGTCGTGGCCTCCTCGCGGGCCATCTCGCCTAACATCTTCTGCAGATCGGGATCGGGGGGCTGCGCCGGTTCGACGTTAGAGCGCTCCGGGGAGACGTCTATAGGGTACCAACCTAAGCCGCGCACGTAGACCTCGCACCAGGAGTGGCCGTTATTGTCCATAATGAGCAGGGAGGAACCGCCGTAAGTATTCTTATAGTCGACCGCGTAGCCCTCGGCCACTCGAGCCGGGATCCCGGAGGCCCGGCAGAGGTAAGCCAAGGCGTTAGAGAGGTGGACGCAGTAACCGACGCGCTCCCCAAAGAGGAATTTTGCCACTACATCCTCCTTGTCGCGCACCCGCACCCTAGTGTCGTAAGTCGTATTCTTATCTAACCACAACTTTAAGCCCAAGACCTTAGCCATAGGCAGGGTCCGGAACTTCTCGGGCACCATCTCCACTTCGATCTTCTGGGCCAATTCGGCGTAGCGCGGATCGTCTGGAAGCTGGGTATAGTAAGTAAAGTCCTCTTTAGACCAGCGGGGGTTATTGAGCTGGGCCGTTAAGAGATCTTCCAACTTGCCGCTATAGGAGCGGGAAAAGACCCGGTAGGCCCCAATAAATTGGCTGGGATTGGGGTTAGGGGCGGCCAGCAAGCGCAAGGGAGTAATGAGGGCGAAGGGCTTGGGATGGTCGGCGATGAGGCTGACCTTCGTCTCTACCGGCTTAGTAATCTCGGGGTTGAGCTGGGGCGGGGTCAAGGGATTGGCCCCTTGGGGTTGGGGGAACTGGGAGGCTACGTCGTGATCGTAGGAGCCCGAGACGTCGTTTACTAAGCGCAGACCGTTAAAGAAGCTCTTGGCGTTCTGGCGGAAATAGAAGTAGCCTTCCGGGGGGACGTAGTCGTCATTAAAGATGACTACCGCCATCGGTTGAGGGGGAGGCGGGGTAGATTGATCCTCTTGGGATTGGTCCTCCTCATCTTGGGAGCGATCCTGTTTTTGCTCGCTATCCTCAGATTGGTCTCCTTGAGAGGATTGCCCATCCTCAGAGGATTGGGAGCTTTCCTCTTCATTTTGGGAGTTGGGATCTTCCTCTTGGGGGTAAGAGCCGCCCCCGCCGCTCTTACTTTTACTCTCCTCTTGCTCTTGGCTTTGGGCTTCGCCCCCTATAATCTGTTCCGGCAAGGGCTGGCGCAGATCTTTTAAGGGCAAGAAGATACCGACTAAGCTAATGAGCAAGAAGAGGATCAAGAGATCGGCGTAGGAGCTGCGCTTATTGGAGCGACTGACGATGAGTAAGATTAGAGCCCCCGCCAATAAGACGCCCGCTCCCATAAAGAAGGGCACGGGATCCCAGCCCCTAGACCAGAGGGCGTCGACGAAGAAGTAGGGGCGGCTGATATATCCATCCCGGTGGGCGGCTAAGGGCCATAAACCTACGTTGGCCACAATAATCAATTCGCAGGCGATAAACCAGGCGTAGCGGATACTAATGGCGTGGACGATAGCCACTAAGCAGAGGGAGTCGACTAACCAACCGGCCCCTTGGGTGAAGGCGCTGGCCGTCTCGGGGCCCAAGAGCTGGGCTACTAAGGTACTCTGAGTGGGGATATGGGCTAACCAGCTCAAGATACGGTTGAGGAGGAAGCCGCCCACTAAGACGACGGGCAAGCGCAGGCGGGAGGCGGCCACCTTGTAGCCCAGCCAAAAGCCGCCTACGCCGCCTATAAAGGCCCCCCAGGCCCCCAAACTGACGGAGAGTTGGGCCGCATTTAAAGCTAGGACCACGCCCCAGACGAGGCTATTGAGCAGGCGCTTTAAGAGATCGTAAAACTTATATCGGACTGGTGTGGGCTCCATGGGCTAACCCGCTTTCTGTCGGGACTGGAAGTAGGCGGTCAGGTTGCTAATGAGGCGGCCGCTACTCTGTTCGCACAAGATGACCGGCGTGCGCGGCGTATAGAGGGTTTTGCCCACCTGGGCCGGGGAGGGTTCTTGGCTGGAGGGGGCGTCCATCCACAGGTAGCGCTCCCAGGGTTTCTCCTCCACTAGGTCCTCTAAGTCGTGGGCGTAACCTATAAACCAGGTGATGGTGAGGGAGGTCTCCTTAATAGCTCTCTGGGCCTCTAAGAGCCAGGGGCCGGGCGCGGAGGGGACAAAGACGAAGCAGTTATGGTAGCCCTTGGCGGCCGCTTCCGCTAAGAAGGGGGCCAGGCCGCAACTAGTGATCTCCTCATTGCCCGAGTTAGCTAAAAAGTCGAGCGCTTGGGCCATGCTGGTAGCTATGCCCACGCAACCGTCGGCCCCTAAGCCCCAATTCTCGCCTAAGAGACGGGCGGAGAGGATGGAGTAGGCGAAACTGGCGCTAGCCTCGTCGTGGGGGCCGGCTACTAAGTAGGCGCAGGTGCGCGGCTTGGCGGTTAAGGCCCGCTCGGGCATACGCACCATCAACTTGCGGTTGCGGGCGTAGACCTTCCAGAGGATGGAGCGCGAAGAGTCGCCCGGGACGTACTGGCGCATCTCGATGAGGTCGCCCTGGGGGGAGCCGTAGGGATCGGAGAGATCTTCGCCGCTAGAGAGGCTGAGGGTGACGTTGCTGCGCTCTAATTTGCCCGGGCGGGGATAAGCCTTAAAGGAGCAATTTTGGGCGCTAACCCAAGAGATAGAGGCCAGTCCCAAGATGTCGCGCACCTGGAGGCGGCGGGTCACATGTTCTACGCTGCAGCGATGGCTCGCTTGCAGGCGCTCTCGCAATTGGGTCCAACCTTGTTCGTTCTCTACCTCCACGGCGCGCGGGTAGATCCACTGGGTAGTGATCTCAATAAAGGGGATGGGCCAGATGGGCAGCTGGAGGTCGCTCCAGGCGGAGGCGCCGCACTGGACATGCAATTCACCCCACCCTTCCTGGCAGCGCTCGCGCCAGACCCAAGCTAACTGAATAGCCCCCAGGACGACCGCTAAGACCATGAGTATCCCCACCACCCCTAAGGCTATGGAGGCGGTGATCCAGACTATATCCCGCTGGCCTAGGGCGATAAAGTAGAAGGTGACCCCCAAGAGGAGGAGGTAGACTACTCCCAAGGCGGTGAGGGGGACGAAGCCCCACGCTGTGGCCAGCCCCTCCCTAGTCTTCTGCCAAACTCGCCGCCACCAGATCTTCCACTCGCCCTTAGAACTAGGGTCGCTCTTTATTAAGTCGCTCTTTTCCATCTTGAGCATTCTACACTGAGCGCTTTAAAATTTCTACTTGAACGGGCCAAGAGGGCGGGGCAGGCTCCGCCCCCTAGGGTACGAATGGGGGCGCCGAGATGATGAGCGCTAAAGAGAGTCCCCGTTGGGGAGTGATTATTGAGTTTTTAGAGCGTTTGGCCCAGCAGCGTCACATTTTAGCCCTGCGGGATGGGATGTTGGGCGCGGTGCCCATCATCTTAGTAGGCTCTACTTTCCTCTTACTGGGGGCTCAGAGCCAAGTCTTGACCCAATACTTTGACGGCGGCGGTTGGGGCCCCAATCTGGTCGATACCGCCCTGGGGCGTTGGTACTTAGCTAACTTCCAAGACTTTTACGTGCCCTACCGCTTGACTATGGGCTTAATGGCCCTCTACATCGCCTTTACGGTGGCGGCCTCTTTGGCTAAGGGTTACGATCTGTCCCCCATACCCCAAGGTTTGGGGGCCCTGGCGGCCTTCTTAGTGACGGAGAGCCCCCATTTAGCGACCTTACCCTCTGGAGGAGAGGGTTGGGTTTTGAGTCTACGCTCTTTGGGACCGGAGGGGGTCTTTGTAGCGATCGTGGTAGCTATCTTGACCGTCGAATTGGCGCGCCTCTGCTCTAAGTGGGGGCCAGGGGCTCCTAAAGAGGGGGGGCGGGAGGAGGCCCAATTAGAGGAGAGGATCCCGCCTGCGGTGCGGGAGGCCTTCGTCAGCTTTTTGCCTATGCTCTTAGCGGTCAGCGGGGTCTGGCTCTTGCGCCACGCTTGGGCCTTCGATATCCACGCCGCCGCCCTCAACTTAATGGCCCCCATAGCCCGCCTGGGCGACTCTTTAGGGGCGGTCTTAGTCAGCAACCTCTTCTTGCATCTCTTTGCGGTGGCTGGGATCCACGGCATCTCCATTATTAACGCTATTATGTTGCCCCTCTGGCAGCAATTCGTAGCGGCTAACGCTGAGGCCCACGCCGCCGGTTTGCCCTTACCCCACGTCACCGCCTACCCCTTCTACCAGTGGTTTATCTGGATTGGCGGCTCGGGGGCCACCTTAGCGCCCACCTTGCTCTTATGGTTCTTCCCGCGCCAGCCCCACTTCCGCCGGGTGGCCAAGATGGCCTTAGTGCCGGCCTTCTTTAATGTCAACGAGCCCTTTCTCTTTGGCCTGCCGGTGATCGCCAATCCCCTTTTGGCTATCCCCTGCCTCTTAGCCCCTTTGGCTTGCGGCTTCTGCGCTTGGGTGGCGGTCAGTAGCGGCTGGGTGCAGGCCCCCTTTATCGAAGTCCCCTGGGTGATGCCCGGCTTTTTGGGAGCTTGGCTCTCTACCCAAGATTGGCGCAGCCTCCTACTCTTTACCTTTAACTTCTTCCTCAGCGGCTTAATCTGGTACCCCTTCTTGCGCTGGTCTAGCGCTAGCGGAGAGTTTACCCCATCCAGCCCCTCCGCCCCACCTCCAGTAGAAAAGGAAGCCTAAGTTTATGTCTAAATCCCCCGCCGAAGCCCCCTTAACCCCCCTCTTCCAGCAGTATTTCGCTCTCGTAGAGGCCTGGCCCGACTGTCTGGTGCTCATGCAATGCGGCGACTTCTATGAGGCCTACGGGGAGGGGGCGGAGACTTTCGCTCGCGAGGCCGACCTCATCTTGACCGCCAAAGAGGCGGGGGCCGGGCGCAAGATCCCTATGGCCGGCATCCCTCTCCATACCGTGGAGGGCTACTTGCGCACCTTAGTGGCCAAGGGCTACCGGGTGGCGGTAGCCGACCAGATGTTAAATCCTTCCGAGTGTAAGGGCTTAGTACCCCGCGAAGTGACCCGCATCGTCACCGCCGGTACGATCTTAGACCCCCAGAGCCTCAACGAAAAAGAGCATAACTATTTAGTGGGCCTCTATTTCCAGCGCGGCCAAGCCCAGGCCTTGGCCGCGGCCGACATCTCCACGGGCCATTTCTGCGGCCGCCCCTTAGAGGGGCAGTTAGAACAGTTGGGGGAAGAGTTAGATCGCTTCCAGGCGCGGGAGGTCGTAGTCTGGGGGCAGGTCGACCCCGGGTCCTGGAGTTACCTCCAGCGTTGGGCGGCGCGGGCCGAGGTCAGCCTCTTGCGGCGCGAGTTGCGCGGCCAACTAGATTACGCTCGCCACAAGTTGGAGAGTTACTTCCAACTGGCTACTTTGGAGGGTTTGGGCCTGAGCCCTTACCCGGGGGTCGTCGTCGCCCTAGCCGGCCTTTTAGATTACTTACAGGAGATCTCATTTAAGCACCAGCTCCTCTTGGCTCCGCCTCGCTTAGTGGGCGAGCGGGAGGGCCTGCTCTTAGATCAGACGACGCGGCGTAACTTAGAGTTAGTGGAGACCCTCTTAGGTAGAGAGCGCAAGGGGAGCCTTTTGGGGGCTATCGACCGCACCCGCACCTCTTTAGGGGCGCGCAAGTTGAAAGAGTGGCTCTTGCGCCCCTTAACTAACTTGGAGGCCATTGAGCGCCGCCACCAAGCCTGCCAAGATTGGTTGGAGGCTAGCGACTTGCGCCGCCAGATGCGCGGGCTTTTGGGGGAGGTGGTCGACTTAGAGCGCGTCTTGGCCCGCGTCTCTTACGGGACCTT
This sequence comes from Vulcanimicrobiota bacterium, assembly GCA_944322965.1. Lineage (GTDB taxonomy): Bacteria > Vulcanimicrobiota > Xenobia > Xenobiales > Xenobiaceae > Bruticola. Next base: position 26,417 of record CALUQR010000003.1, on the reverse strand, counting down.
CAATCCGCGCGAGCTCTTGGGGATCTCCCTCTCCCTCCAACATCTGGGCGCCTTGCAAGAACTCTTGAAAAGCTTAAATTCTCGCGCCTTTACGGAGGAGACGGCCGCTTTAGAGGAGATCGCCCCCTCTTTAGAGGAGCTGGCCCAACTCTTAGAGCGGGCTATCGATCCCCAAGCTCCGCCCACCCTCAAGGAAGGGGGAGTTATTAGGGAGGGTTACTGCCAGCAATTAGATGAGTTGCGCTCTCTGCATAGGGATAATAAGGCCTGGTTAGCCCAATTGGAGGAGCGGGAGCGCGCCAAGACGGGCATTAAGACCCTCAAGGTAGGTTACAACTCTATCTTTGGCTATTATCTGGAAGTGACTAAGGCCAATTCTAAGCTAGTGCCTCTCAATTACGTGCGCAAGCAGACCTTAGTTAATAGCGAGCGCTATATTATCCCCGAGCTCAAAGAGTATGAGGTCCAAGTCTTAGGGGCTCAGGAGAAGATCCGCGCCTTAGAGCAGGAGCTCTTCCAAAAGTTAAAGGAGGCTACCTCGGCTAGGGCCTCGGAATTGCGTGCTTTAGCTCAGATCGTAGCGGAGGTAGACGTCTTAAGCTCCTTAGCCCAGTTGGCGCGGGAGCGGGAGTGGGTCCGCCCCCAGATGCGGCTCGAGCCTTTGGTGCGCATCCTCAAAGGTCGCCATCCCGTAGTAGAGCAGACTTTGGGCGATTTCGTGCCTAACGACTGCCATTTAGAGGGGAATAAGCCGGTGATCATCCTCACCGGTCCCAATATGAGCGGCAAATCGACTTGGTTGCGCCAGGTGGCCCAGATCGCCATCTTGGCCCAGATGGGTTCCTTTGTGCCCGCCCAGGAGGCTACCCTCTCCATTTTCGATCGCATCTTCACTAGGGTGGGGGCTTCCGACGATCTCCACTTAGGCCAGTCTACCTTTATGGTGGAGATGAGCGAGACGGCCAATATCGTCAATAACGCTACCGCCCGCTCCTTAGTCATCTTAGATGAGATCGGGCGCGGGACTAGCACTTTCGATGGTTTAGCTATTGCCCAGGCGGTAGTAGAGTACTTGCACGACGGCCCGCGCCCCCTGACCCTTTTCGCCACCCACTTCCACGAATTGACGCGCTTAGGTAAGACTTTGCGCGGCTGTCGCAACTTTAGGGTGGCCGTCCAAGAGCTGCCCGAAGAGGTCGTCTTCCTACACCATATCGTCCCGGGCGGGGCGGACCGCAGTTACGGGATCTACGTGGCCAAATTGGCGGGTATGCCCCAGCCCCTCTTACAGCGCGCCCAGACCCTCTTGCGCCGCTTCCAAAAGGATTCTAAAGGCTCGGAAGGGACCGCCCCCGTCCAGCTAGATATGTACTCTCCTAAAAATGGAGCTGCTCAGGCAGGAGAGGAGCCGTAATTTCTGGAAAAATGCAATAAGAGCATAATAATTGTAAAGATTTGTTCGAGGCACAGGCCAAAGTTTAGTCTGGTGAGTTCGCTTATTGGAGGTTATCCTTTCAGTGCTAGAGATAGTTGGAGCTGCAATAATTGGCGCGGGGGTAGCTGCGGGCGTAGCCTTCCTGGTGTGGGGGCGCAAATGCAAGGCCGAAATGGCGCGCAACAAGGCCCTGATGTCGGTGATCGACGCCTCTCAGAGTTTAGGTTCCTCGACCTCTCTGGAGAGCGTGATGTCGGTCATCTCCAAGTGTATCAAAGCCCTATTTTCGATCGACACCATGGCCGTCTACTTAGTAGACGAAGAGAATCTGGACGAGGCCAGCATGTTGGTCAAGGGTGTGGAGTCTATCCACGGCGGAGTCTTTATCGACTTTAACCCCGACAAGGTGCGCAGCGCTATCGGTAAGGTGCTCCACTCGCGCACGCCCATGCGCTTTGACGATTTCTCGGCGGAGGCTAAGGACGAGAGTTTAGTCCCCTTAGATAAGGGCTTCCGTTCGGTTATGATCGCCCCCTTGATCTTCGAGGGACGTTCGATCGGCGTCATCTTCGTGGCCCACTCTAAGCCCGGGCTCTATACGGCCGAAACTTTACACTCTTTCGAATTGCTCTGTAGTCAAGTGGCGCTGGCGGTGCGCAACGCCCAGCTCCAAGAGGGCTTGTCGGCCTTAGCGATCCGCGACTCCCTCTCGGGCCTCTTTACCCACGGTTACTTCCAAGAGCATTTGGGTAAGGCTATTATTAAGGCTAAGTACGCTAAACAGCCCGTCTCCTTGCTCATCTTAGACGTAGACTACTTTAAGAAGGTCAACGACAATTACGGCCACCCCCAGGGCGACGCCTTGCTCAAGCAGTTGGGCGGAGTCATCCGCTCGGTCGTCCGTCCCAGCGACGTCATCTGCCGTTACGGCGGCGACGAGTTTACGGTGACGATGATCGATACTAGCCAGATCCAGGCTTCCGTCTTAGCGGAGAAGATCCGGCAGACGGTAGAGGAGTACGAGTTCGTCATCGGTTCCCAGATCGTCCACATTACCGTCTCGGGCGGCGTCTCTTCCTTCCCGGAGGGCTGCAGCAGTAAGAAGGATCTCATTACCAAGGCGGATGAGGCCATGTATAAGGCTAAGAAGAGCGGCCGCAATAAGATCAAGTTCTAAGGGAACTGAACTGCGGTGTTCTTCAATTTCGGTTGGAGCGAAGGGCTACTCCTAGCGGCGGTAGCCCTCTTAATATTTGGCCCTAAAGCTTTGGGCCGCTGGTTTAAGCGTCTGGGGGAGCGGGCGCAAGGGGTAGGGAGAGAGTTTAAGGAGGGTTACGCCCAAGGGCGCGACTCTAAGGAAGAGGATCCGCAGCCCCCCGCCTCCCAGTCCCATGCTTAAGAGCCCCGAGCGGCCGCCCACCTGGCGGGAGTTAGCAGAGCTAGGGCGAGCGCAATTAGGGAGCGTGGCGTCAGAGGGAATAACTTCCCAAGCGGGAGTTCCAGAGGGAGCGGCTCCTGAAGATATCGCTTCGGAAGAGTTAGAGCTACTAGAAATAGAGGAGGGGGAGATAATCGATAGAGATCGCCCCCAGAGTCTTACCGACCATTTAGCCGAGCTGCGCCAGCGTTTATTGATCTCTATCTTCTTTTGGTTGGGGGCTAGCGCCTTAGCTTATACCCAAGTGGGCCGCTTCTTAGAGAGTTTGCGCCGCTTGGCGGGGGGCAAATTTACCTTCGTCTATACTAGTCCCACCGAGGCCTTTATGGCCTTCCTCAAGTTGGCCCTTTTGGGAGGGCTAGTCTTGACCTTACCCCTCCTGCTCTACCAGTTTTTGGCCTTTATTAATCCCGGGCTCAAGCGCAAGGAGCGCCGCTTACTCTACTGGCTCGTACCCGCGGGCAGCCTCCTCTTTGGGGTGGGGGTAATCTTTGCCTGGCGGATCGCCCTGCCGCTCACCTGGCGCTTCCTCCTGAGCTTCCAAGGGCCGGGCCTAGAGGCCTTATGGACCATCGGGGAGGTGGTGGGCTTTTCGGCTACCTTGCTCTTTATCTGTGGGGCGGCCTTCGAACTGCCCTTACTCTTAGTGGGCTTAGCCTACTTAGGCTTAGTCTCTTATAGAACTTTAAGCGGTAGCCGCCGCCTAGTCTATTTTGCCATCTTGGCCGGGGTGGCGATCTTGACCCCCACCCCCGACGCCTTTACTTGCTTAGTTATAGCCCTGCCTGGGATCTTACTCTTTGAGATTAGCCTCTTAGTCATTTATTTAGTGGAGCGTTCGCGCTCCCAGGCGGCCCGGAAGTAAACTTAGACTAAGGGATGGAGGACAGAATAAAAAGCCCCCCGCGCGCTTCCAGCGCGCGGGGGGTCAGGTTTTAAGCGTTTAAGGTTTAAGCTTTATCTCTAACCCTTAAGCTTGGGGAGCGGACTCAGGGGCGGGAGAGGCCTCTGGGCTTGCGGTAGCCGCTGGCTCCGCCTCTTGGGGAGCGGGGGTCGCTTCCGGGGCGGGCAATTGGGCGGGGGCGGGGCGCCTGTCGCGGATAACTACCAAGGGGGTCATCTCGTCGGCGTTGCCCTGAGGATTGGGCTTCAGAGCCTCAACTACTTCCGCCGCCCGGCGCGGATCGCTAATAGCTAAGACGTCTACCTTCCCTAAGTCGTTGGCGTCGACGATGGCCACATCTAAACCGGTGGCGGCCTTAATCTCGGCGCAGACCCTCTGGGGGTAGGCGGGAGCTAAGACGACATGCTTATCGAAGGGGGGCAAGGTGCCGGTGCAATCGTCGATAGCCGCTACCTGGCGCCCGGTGACGCGGTAGAATTCGCCCGGCTTACCCAACAATTTACCTACCAAGGCGCAGAGAGCTCCATAGAGGATGCGCCAGGGACCTACCTCGCGGATGGCCATCTCTAAGGAGTAGACGGACGAGAGGGAGGAGTTCATATCGAAGAACATATTTAAGCGCCGGGCCAAATAGGAGGGCTCAATATCTTCGCAATAGGCTAAGCGACCCTGCATAATAGCTACCGGGCTCTCCGCCAAGGCTACGATATCCCCGGGCTCGGCCAGAGGTTGGGCGTAGCGCTTGACCACCTCCACAATGTCGTCTCCGGGCATGAGCAGAGGGGTAGAGACGGGCTGGGCCGGGGCCTGGGGGTCGACGGCCTTCTTGGGAGGCTCGACCTGGACGGGGGTCAGGGGCTCGGGGGCGATCTCCTGGAAATCGGCGCTATTTAAGATAAAGGTCTGGCGCCTATATTTCATGGGGGTGCGGCAGTAGTACTTATAGTTGAGATCGACGCGGAACTCGCCCAACTGGGCCACCGCTTGGCGCACGTCGGGAGCGGTCAGCCAGATCTCTACTTCCACTTGCATCTTTTTGCCCGGCTTGACGATCACCGCCTCCCAGTACCCGTCGGCGCGGGGGTTCTGGGGATTGATGAGATTGACGATGGGGCGCAGATCGGAGTAACGCAAGCCCACGGGCTGGAGATGAGCGGCGGCGTCGATAATCAGTCCCTGCTGGGTACCGGAATTCTGGAAGGGGAAGTTAAAGCGCAGGCGGGCGTGACTGGCGTCAAAGTATTCGAGGCGCAAGTCGCTCACTTGCTCGGCGGCGGCGCGTACCACGGCGTCGGCGCGCGAGGAAGAGATAAACTCAAAAGCCAAAACGGCCAGCGCAGGCACGGCCATGAGAGCTGAAGTCCAGCACATAAAAGGGATCCTCCATTGGGGCTTGTCGATAATTTAAGGGCAATTCTGCTCTTTAATTTGTAAAGGGGGAGCGTTATCCTGCCCCTGGGGCGTAGAAAGGAGCGCCGCCAGCCGCTGGGCCGCGGGCCGTTCCTGGGCCCTTAAGCGGGGCTCATAAGCCTCTAAGGTGGGAAAGATCTCTAGCCGCCCCCCCTCTAGGTGCCAGACTTCAGCCTCTCTAGCGCTCAGAAGCTCCCAGTCGTGGCTAATTAAGATGAGGGTCGTCCCCTTCTCCAAGAGCCATTCTTCGATGCGCTGCCAGATCTCCCAGTCGAGGGCGTCCCCCAAAGCGCTGGGCTCATCGACTAAGAGGGTGGGGGTGTGCAGAGCTAAGATGGAGGCCCAGCCCAGGCGGCGCAGTTGGGAGTTAGTAAGTTCGTAGGGGTGGGCTAAGGCTAACCCCTCTAATCCCGTCAATTCTAAACTCTCCTGTAAGCGCTCTTCTAACTCCCGCCCCCTTAAACCCAACTGGCGGGCCCCAAAGAGGATCTCCTCCCGCACTTGGGCGGCAAAGATCTGGCGCCTGGGATCGGGGCCGATGAGCCCCAATTCCGAGGCCAAAAGTTGGGGCCTACCCGCCGGAATAGGGCGCCCCTTATAAGAGATTACCCCCGCCTGGGGGCTCAGGAGTCCCTTCCAGAGTCTAGCTAAGGTACTCTTACCCGCCCCGTTGGGGCCGACTAAGGCTACCCTCTGGCCCGCGGGTAAAGTCCAAGCGATCTCTTCTAAGCCAGCTCCCGACGCCTCGCCCCAGGCGTAACTTAGACCTCTAGCCTCCCAGAGGGGCGGCTCTTCCCTCTGGAGAGGGGTTCGAGCTCGGACCGGTAGGGGCGCTCCCTGCCAATGGCGGGCGGCCGCCTCTAAGGTTAGGGGGTAACCTTCTTGGGGCAGGGGATCTTGAGGGTGGGCCAGAGCCCAGAGGCGGGTCGCGGCTGGGGCCAGGGGGCCCTGGAGGGAGCGCAGTTGCGGAGGGGCGTCGCTTAGTAAGCGGCCGTCCTCTAAAAAGAGCCAGCGCTCTAAGTCTACTACCTCCTCTAAACGGGAGGTAGCCCACAGCCAGCCTACCTCCGGGGGGAGCTCTTGTAAGTAGGTTACTAATTGGCGGCGGCTACTGTGATCGAGGTAGGCGCTGGGCTCGTCTAAGAGGATGAAGCGGGGCGCAGTTATGAAGCTCGCCGCCAAAGCTAGGCGTTGGCGCTGGCCGCTAGAGAGTTGGAAGGGGGAGGCGCAGGCTAGAGAGGTTAAATCCCAGCGCTCTAAGGCTTGGGCTACGCGCCTCTCTATCTCCGCATAGGGGAGGGCCAGATTCTCTAGCCCCCAGGCTAACTCTTGGGCTACGGTATTAGAGAGATTAGAGAGTTGTAGCTCTGGATTAGGGCCCACCAGAGCGATACTTTGGGCCCGCTCTAAGGGGGTATAAGCGCTCCAATCTTGACCCTTATAGAGGAGGCGCCCCTGGGATTGGCCGGCTACTAAGTGGGGAATGAGGCCGGCTAGAGCCCGCAAGAGGGTGCTCTTGCCCGCCCCAGAGCCCCCTACTAAGGCTAGGCGCTCCCCGGGCGCTATCTGGAAAGAGAGGTCGCGGAGGGCGGGATCTTTAGCGCCCGCATAGGTAAAGGTAAAATTTTGGAGTCTAAACATAATCTTTGCAGCTGGGATAGAGGAGGGCCCCCAGGAGGGCTAATCCCAGGGCTAGGCGCCAGATCTTTTCGGCGGTAGAGAGGGGCGCAGGGGGCGGCAGGCTCCTTTTGGGGGCGGCCCCTAAGCCTCTAGACTCTAAGTAGAGGGCCCGCTCTTGGGCTTCGCCCAAGACGCTCCACAGTAAGGGACCTAGGAGGGAGGGCCATTGGCTCCAGGAGCGCCAACCCCGCCCCCAGACTAAGCCTCGCGCCGCTTGGGCTTCGCGGATCTGGGTCAGGCGGCGGGCCAGATGGGGGACGAAGTTGAGGGCGGCTAAGAGGGCGTAGCTCCAGCGCGGGGGGAGGCCCAGGCGCTCTAGCTCATTTAAAAGCTCCCTATTGGAGGTGGTCATTAAGAGCCAGAAGGCGTAGGCGGCCACTAGGCCTAAGCGCCCGCAGCGTTCTAGGGCCCACCAAGATCCGCTGAGGGAAAAGTCTAGAATCTCCCTCCCTTCCCAAGAGAGGGGCTGGGGCTGGGGGCCAAAGAGCCCGTTTAAGAGGAGCATAGAGAGGCCCAAAGGGCCCATAGTGCAGGCTAAGGCCTTGAGCCAGGGGCCTAAGACCCGGGCCTGCCAAGCTAAGAGGGCTAAAGCTAAGCCCCAGGCGGGAAGGTAGATTAAAGGGTAGGCGCGGAAGGGGTGGAGGGAGATAACGACCCCCCAGGGCCAAAGGAAGGCTATAACTAGGGTGAGCGCCCCTACCAAGCCTTTGCTAGAGAGGCGAGCCTTATGCCAAAAGCTAGCTCCGGGATGGTAGAAGGAACCCCACTGGGGGGCTAGATCGCGGTAGGGTTCGGCATTAGAGGAGGGGGCGGAGCGACGGAGGTTCCACTGCAGCGGAGCTTGGGCCCCCAAGTAGGGGCCTAGAGGAAAACTGGCCCGCAGGGAGAGAGGCATACTGGCGATAAAGGCCTGCACCGCCAGGGCGGTTAAGATCTTATCTAGAGGGTCGCTAGCTAGACTTTGGGCCCAGACGGCTTGTAAGGGGCTCCAACCTAGGGCTCTAAAGGCGGCGATGAGGAGATCGGTCCCCCCGCCGCTAGCCCCTTGCAGGGCGTAGGTGACGATGGGCGCCGCGCAGGAGGCCCCCGCTAAGCCCAGGATGAGCCCCAAGAGGGCCGCTTTGAGGGGCGCAGTAAAGAAACCTTGGCGAGCTAAGAGGCCGGCTAGAAAGCCTACGACTAGGGCTGGGGGCAGAAAGAAGAGCCATAAGGGTCCGCCCACTAAGGCGCTGAGGAGGTTGCTAATAGCCGCCGTGCCTACCCCCGCCCAGGGTCCGCCCAGAGCGGCGGCCAAGATAGTCCCTAGAGAGTCTAGGTATAAGGGCGCCTTGAGGGTGGCGGCTAACCAGCCGCCAGCCACGTTGAGAGCGGCCGCTAGAGGTAAGAGGGCCCATATCTTCCCACCTAGACGCATTGGCGCCGCTCCTTCTCAATTAATCCTAGAACTCCCTGCGCCCTCGGGAGAGGAGGGGCGGGCTCTCAGAAGGGGAAGGAGGGGCCCCATGGATTGGTCTAAGCGCTTAGAGAGTCAATTTGAGAGGCGGCACGTCCCTTGCGGCGGCGGGCGCTATCTCTTGACTTATAGCGGCGGGGAGGGTAAGGAGACCTTAGTCTTTTTGCACGGGGCGGCTAGCTCTTGGTGGTCCTTTCGCCATCAATACCGCCATTTAGTGGGCGAGTATCGCATCGTAGCCCCCAATTTCCGCGGCCATGGCGGGACCCCCTGGACGGAGACGGAGCAGCTGGAAGATTTCTACGCCGATATTTGCCAGTGGTTTGCCAGTATGGATTTCCCCGAGCCGGTCACTATCGTCAGCCACTCTCTGGGCGGTTATCTGGGGGCTAGGTATGCTAGCGAACATAGCTCCCGAGTGCGCCGCTTAGTCCTTATGAATAGTTGCGGCAACTTCGAATGGGGTTTTGCGCGGGCCTTTTTGGAGTATTGCTGGCCGGGGGCCGACTTAGTGCGCCGCCTTTTGCCCGGTCTAGTCTCCGTCAACTCTTATATGGCCGGCTGTTTAGCCAAAGTCATCTTCCCCCAGTGGAACTGTTGGGATATTTATCCCAAATTGACGATGCCTACGCTCATTATCTTTGGCACCTTCGACCCCCTCTTTAGTCTCAAACAGGGGCGGCGCATGGCCGCGCTCATCCCCAACTCCCACTTTGAGATCTTGCCCTGTAGCGGTCACAATCCGCAATTAGACCACGCCCGCGAGGTCAACCGCTTAGTGCGCGACTTCTTAAAGGCCCCTAGCGCCCCTTACTATCGCAGCGTAAGTCTATATTGAGCTAAAAATTATTGCCGCCCCTCTCCTAGGGAGAGGGGCGGCAACATCTAGAGCCCTCAAAGCTTAGGAGGGCTACTCCGGTTAACTAAGCCTGCTGGGCCTGGGCGGTCTTGACCAGGGCGGAGAAGGCGTTCATGTCGGTTACGGCCAACTCGGCCAGCACCTTGCGGTTAATCTCCACGCCGGCGCTCTTCAGACCGCTCATCAAGCGGCTGTAAGAGATACCGCAGCTGTGCGCGGCGGCGTTGATGCGCACGATCCACAGGGAGCGCATGTCGCGCTTGCGGTTACGGCGATCGCGGTAAGCGTAATGCTGAGCGTGATGGAAGGCTTCCTGGGCGCAATTGACGCGACGGCTGCGGGCGCCTCTGTAACCCTTCACAGCCTTCATCAAAGTGCGGCGTTTCTTCAGCGCGATAGTTCCACGCTTAACTCTTGGCATTTCAATTCCTCCTGAGGGGAGCGACTAGGTCGCAGCAAAAAATTTTGGATAGAACTTATCTAAGTACGGTCTCTAGCTAATAAAAGCGAAAGTCAAGCTTAGAGATAAGGAACCAAGGGGTGCATCCGCTTGACGTCGGTCTTGTCGACTAAGACGACCTTACGGAACTTGCGAGTCCGATCAGGGGACTTTTTCTCACGAATGTGATGGCAGCCGGAAAACTGGCGCATCCTCTTCATCTTACCAGTACCGGTAACGCGGATCCGCTTTGCCACAGATTTTCTAGTGCGAATCTTAGGCATGTTCGTAGCTCCTTTCATACCTCAAAACCGGCCCCGCACTACTAAAAGGGGCCTCAGAATAATTTATTAATTTTTCGACTTGCGCAGAGTGCTTAAGCCAAACTGACTAGGCGGGCGTGGACCCGGTCTCAGCCGGTTTACTCTCAGTCGCCGCCGGAGCGGGAGCGGGAGCCGCCTTGGGCTTAGCCTGGGCCTGGGAGCCAGTCTTGGGAGCCAGTACCATCACCATCTGCCGCCCATCCATAACCGGTTTCTGAGCGATGATAGCCAAATCCTGAACCCTCTGGAAGAGCTCTTTTAAGAGCTCCTTGGCCAACTCCATGTGCACGATCTCGCGACCGCGGAAGCGCAAGGTGACCTTCACTCGGTCGCCATCCTTGATCAGGCGCTCGATAGTCTTCACTTTGACATCAAAGTCATGGTCGTCGATCTTGGGGCGTACCTTGACCTCTCTGAGCTCCTGGGGCTTGCGCTTGGCCCGACTGTCGCGCTCCGATTTGGACTGCATATACTTATAGCGTCCATAATCCATAAAGCGGCAGACGGGGGGCCTGGCGGTGGGGTTAACTTCCACTAAATCCAGGTTGTGAGCCTGAGCCTTCTCGAGGGCCTCACGCGTTGACATCCGGCCTAACTGGCGCCCTTCCTCGTCGATTACAAAGACTTGGGGCACACGGATTAGGCGATTAACTCTCAGTTCCTTGGGAATCGGCTTACCTCTGTTGCCAGCCGAAAAAACAAAGTGCCTACCAACATCTGCACGTGGCTCTAGTTCCAGTAAACCAAAACCTGACGGCCTTCCTCACTGACCCTAAAGGGGAGGATAGCCCTTAAACCACTACCTCTGAAGCGGCCATTTTAATGGCGCCGCAGGGTGAGAAGCCGGCATCGCTTCTGCTTTTCTGGCTTGTAGTCTAAATCTACACGCTCAAACTGATAATGTAGCTAGGGAAGTATAGCTCTAGGTCGGAGCGCTGTCAAGAGGCGGAAGGGGCCAATTCGGCGCTGGGAGCGGGAACTAATTGGGGCGGGGGGGTAGTATGGGGGAAATTCTCTTGGGCCTCGCGGATGTGGGGCCAGAGCTCGCCTCGGTAGCGGCGCGAGTAGTGGAAGAGATGGAGCTCCCCTACCTCCAACTCTTTGGCGATCCGCCCCACCTGGCGGGCGGTGAGATGGAAGTTGGCTACCGCCTTGTCGCGTTGGGCATGGCGGAAACAGGCCTCCGACCATAAGACGTCCGCCCCTTGGGCCACCCAGTGCATGGAGGCCATACTCTCCCGATTGAAGACGGTATCGGTGACGTAGGCGCAGCGCCCCGGCTTGGGGTAGAAGACTAAGGGGCGCAGCTCCTCTATCCCCTTGCGCATTCCGCACACCTCTAAATAAGGGGGCTCGGCCACTTGGCCGGAACAGATCTTTAAAAGCTGGGCGATCCAGGGGCCGGCGGGGAGGCCGGAGCGCTTAAACTCCTCCTTCTTGAGCCGCGCTTGGAGCGGTTCGGTCAGGGAGTAACAGAGGCACTCCACCCCGTGGACTACGGGGGCAAAGCGCAACATAGAGCCGTCTTCTAAGCGCAATTCGGGGTGGGTGAGGGGGTGGGCGCGGCGATCGTCAATATCTTCCACAAAGCGGTTGCTAGCTCGGAAGAGGTAGGAGACGACCTTCGTCTCTTCTAACTCGCAGCATTTGATCACAAATTCGGAATCGTCCGTCAAATTCCAACTGTAACCTTGTAAGCGGGAACCCACTTGGGCGGCGATACCGGGCGGACCGTAGAATTGGAGCTCTTTGGCTTCGCGCAAATTCATGCGCAAGAGGCGATCGAAACCGATAAAATGGTCGACGTGGGTGTGGGTGACGAAGACCTTAGTCGTATCCATCAAATGGCCCACGCTCACCTGGTAGAGCTCCCCGCAGTCGAAGAGCCAATACTCTCGACTGTCGTTGATCTGCATGAGGAGGGCCGGATCCTCCCACGGTTGGTTGACTAGCCAGCAATTGTAGCGCATCGGCTTCCCCTCTCTAAGCTAGATCTAGAGCTAATTCGATCATCTGACGCAAAGTAGTCTGGCGCTCCAGAGCGCTCATAATCTCCGGACAGCCCAAGAGATCGCTGACCGTCAAGATGGCTAAGGCCTCTTTGCCGTGTAAGGCGGCGTTCGTATAGAGGATAGCCGCTTCCATTTCGCAGGCCAAGACCCCCAGAGAGGCCCAATCTTGGTAGTCGGGATGGGCGTTATAGAAGTAGTCGGAAGTCAAGACGTTGCCCACCTGGACCTCTATCCCTAACTCCTGGGCCCGCTGGTAGGCCTTAGTCAAGAGTTGGAAATTAGCGAGAGGGGCGAAGCTGCCCGTCAAACGGAATTGACTGACAAAGTTAGAGTTAGTAGAGCAACCTTGGGCCAAGACGATACTGCCTAAGCGCATATTGGGCTGCAGCCCAAAACAGGTGCCGATGCGAATCAGGCGCTCGACCCCCATCATAGCTAAGAGCTCGTGGGAGTAGATGCCCATAGAGGGACCGCCCATCCCGGAGGCCATAACGGAGACCCTCTTGCCCTTATAGAGGCCCGTATAGCCCTCCACGCCGCGCACATTATTGACTAACTGGGCCCCCTCTAAGTAGTTCTCCGCTATAAAGCGCGAGCGCAAGGGGTCGCCCGGCATTAAGACGGTAGGCGCAAAGTCGCCTCGGCGGGCCCGGATATGGGGGGTGCCGTAATCTTCGCTGGGGGCGGGAGCGGGGGTAGACTCCGGGGCGGGAACTTCTGGGGTTAAATGGGCAGAGGGTTTCTCAGTCATCTCTCGGGCCTCTAAGTTCTGAGGAGCGGTATCAGTATCACAGTAGGGTAGGCCGCTAGCCGACTCTTGCTCCCCGCGACGCTCTTTCTTCTTTAATTTGGCCTCCGCCTGGAGGCGATACGATTCTAAAAGTTCTGGAGCCAGTTGGCGCAACTCTTCCTCTAGGTGGGAGAGGGGGCGCTCTTCGACGGCGTTGCGCACGAAAATCTGGGCTACCTTTTGGCGGAAACTCTTGCCGTAACCGGCCAAGACGATAGCTAGAGGGTCGCCCTGGCGCACGCTATCTAAACGGGTTTGGATGAGCGGGTGCTCCCGGGAAGCTTGGCGGTACTGGCTCTCGGGCAAGTAGCGGTAGCGGCTGAAGAGATCGAAATGCCAGCTCATAAAGGAGGTAGTAGTGCGCTGACCGTGGCTATCGTCCCCAAAATGCTCCAACATGTAGTTAGTCAACTGCCAGTAGATGGCTACGCGCTGGCTGGGGCTCAAATCTAAGTCGCGCTTCTCCTTAATCTCTTGGAAGATCCAGGGCTTAATGAGCGCCCCTCGCCCCACCATCAAGCCGGCCGCCCCGCTCAGAAGTTGGCGATCTTGGGCCTCATACCAGGTCAGAATATCGCCATTGCCGATAATAGGCAGCTGCGAATTTTGGACGCCATACTTAACTACTTGCCAGTCGGCTACCCCCGTATAGCGCTGCTCGCGCGTGCGCCCGTGGATAATAGCCGCCGCCGCGCCGTAAGCTTCCACTAAGCGCAGAGTCTTCTCGATATTGACTTGGCCCTCTTTATAGCCAGAGCGCAACTTGACCGTAAAGGGCAGGGGGGACTCCTCTTTGAGGACCGCCAAGAGCTGTTCTAAACGGCTCAAACGATCGAGGAGTTGGGCGCCCATACCCCGCTGCACGGCCTGATCGATGGGACAGCCGCAATTGAGATCGATAAAGTCGGCCCCGGAGTTAGCGATGATCGGCAAGACCTCGCGCAACTCTTGGGGGTTATTAGTGAGGACTTGGACCCCAAAGAACCGCTCTTGGGGAGAGCGGCGCAAGAGGGCCAGATCTTTGCGATTGCCTTTAGCCAAGGCGGAGGCAAAGAGCATCTCCGAGACGGTAATATCCGCCCCAAACTCCACGCAGAGCCGACGGAAGGGCAGGTTGCTCCCCTTGCTCATGGGGGCTAAGACTAGGGAGTTGGACCAGACAATACTCATCTCATTCTCTTCTACTTACTACTAAAAAGGTAGGGACAAGACAGTTAGACCCGGGCTAGGGGCGGTACCTAAACTAGCCCGAGTCCTAGAGGTGGGCGGGCTTAAGCTACTTCTTAAACTCCGGCAGAGCGGCGATCTCTTGCATTAAGTAGGCGGAAGCGGCGATCCCAGCATGGAAGTTCTCTAAGGAGAGATGCTCGTTGGGAGCGTGGATCTGCTCGTCTTCCAAACCGATCCCTAAGAGGACGGCCGGAACTTGCAACACTTGGGTAAAGGTGGAGACGATGGGGATAGAACCGCCCTCGCGCACCTTGACCGGGGTGGCCTTCCAAGCCTTCTGGGCGGCAATATTGGCCGCTTGCAAGACGGGAGCGTCGGGGGAGGTCATCCAGGGGGCGCCGCCGTGATGGAAGCTCACTTTAACTTCCACCGCCGGGGAGGCTAAGCGCTTAATCTCTTCCTCTACCAACTTGGCGATCTCGCGGTCGTCCTGGTCGGGGACTAAGCGGCAGGAAATCTTGGCGTAAGCTTTGGAGGGGATGACCGTCTTGGCCCCTTCGCCGGTAAAGCCGCCCCAGATGCCGTTGACGTCTAAGGTAGGACGGGCCCAACGGCGCTCAATAGAGGTAAAGCCCTTCTCCCCGCACAGGGCCGGAGCGCCCACTAACTTGCGGTACTCCTCATCGTCGAAGTTGAGCTTGCGCCACTCCTCGCGCTCCTCTTCCGTCAAGGGACGGACCTTATCGTAGAAGCCGGGCACGGTGATGTGGTAATTTTCATCTTTTAAAGCGGCGATAATGCGGCAGAGCTCGTTGATGGGATTGGGGACGGCCCCGCCAAACATACCGGAGTGCATATCGCTATCGCCGCCTTTAACCTCTACCTCTAAGTAGGCTAAGCCGCGCAAGCCGTAGAGCAGGGAGGGCTGGCCCGGACCGTACATCGTAGTGTCGGAGATGACTAAGACGTCGGCCTTCAAGAGCTCGGCGTGCTCTCTAATCCAGGGATCTAAGCTGGGACTACCGCACTCCTCTTCGCCCTCGATACAGAACTTGAGGTTGACGGGCAGCTGGCCTAAAGCGTTGAGAGTTTGGGCCGCTTTGAGATGGATAATAAACTGGCCCTTATCGTCGGAGGCGCCGCGAGCGTAGATCTTGCCATCCCGAATAGAGGGCTCAAAGGGCGGGGTCTCCCACTCATCCAGCGGATCCTCAGGCTGGACGTCGTAGTGGCCGTAGATTAAGAGCGTAGGCCGGTTGGGGAGCTGCTCCGACTCGGCGTAGACGATGGGATGGCCGGGGGTAGGCATAATTTCCGCTTTGGGGATGCCCGCTTCATGTAATTGGCGCACCACCTCTTGGGCGCAGGCCAACATATCCGGCTTATGCTCTTCGCTCGTACTCACCGAAGGGATGCGCAAGAGGCGCTTCAGATCTTCCTCAAACTTGGCTGCGTTCTGCTCTAAATAGGTAGCTATCTCGCTCATACTTCCTCCAAACTCTTACTGACAATGGGCCCAATTTTCTGCACAGAGAGGGGGGCTCCCTTTGAAGATGGGAGGCCATTTGCAGAGAGATTTGCTCTCTCCAGCTAGGCAAAAGGAAAGGGCCCCAGAGCCTTAACCCTGGGACCCTCTTTTCTAGGGATTGCTATTCTACAGTGGCGGAGTGACTGGGATTCGAACCCAGGTGGGCCTTTAGGACCCTCACGCTTAGCAGGCGTGCGCCTTTAACCTCTCGGCCATCGCTCCGTAGGACGCTTGCATTATACTGGGGCTAGCCCCTGAGGTCAAGAGGGAGTCTAAATCTAATTGGGGGCGAATAGGGGGAGTATGTTTAATGATCCCAATGGTCTTTTGAAAAGGGCGTTCGACTTCTTGGGCGCCGCCCTCGGTTTAATCTTACTGAGCCCCGTCTTACTGCTCTGCGCTGCGGCCGTCTATCTGGATGACGGTTGGCCTATCTTTTACGTCCAAGAGCGCATCGGCCGTAAGGGGCGCCCCTTTCCCTTCTTTAAGTTCCGCACCATGGTGCGCCAGGCGGAGAAGATGGGCTTAGGTTTAGAGATTGTGCGCGACGATCAGCGCATTACCCGCGTAGGTCGCTTTTTGCGGCGCTGGTCCTTAGATGAGTTGCCCCAGCTTCTAAACGTCTTGCGGGGCGAAATGAGTTTAGTCGGTCCCCGCCCTACGGTAGCTAGCCAGGTGCAAGAGTATACCCCCCGCCAGCGCCGCCGCTTAGAGGTGCGTCCGGGATTGACCGGCTGGGCCCAGATCAATGGGCGCAACCTGCTCACCTGGCCCCAACGCATTGAGTTAGATATTGACTATATCGACCGCTATTCTTTGGCCTGGGATCTGCAGATTATTGGGCGGACCTTTAAGGTCTTGACCCAAGGGGACCAGATCTACGGTTACGGTTGGAATAACCCCCAGTTCCCCAATCCCACCCCGTCCCCAGCGGAGGGCGGCGGGCAGGGAGAGAGCCCTAGAGAGAGTAATCTCCCTTCTAGTTAATAAATAGTTTACTTGGTAGGACCCGCTCTGGGCCCTAGAGGGGAGATACGTATATGGCTCCACAGACTACGGAATTTAGTCGGCAAGTGCCGGCCATCTTAGGAGGGAAGCCCGCTTTTGAGCCCGCTCTGCCCTTTACCCAACCTACCGTGCCCGCTTGGACGGAGGTGGAACCGGAATTAGAGCGCATGTATCGCAGCGGTTGGCTCACCAAGGGTCCCTACTTGCGCCATTTTGAAGAGAAGGTGGCCCAATATCTGGGGGTCAAGCACGCTATCGGGCTCTCCTCTTGTACGAGCGGCCTCATCTTAGGTCTGCAATCTTTGGGTTTAGAGCGCGGGAAGGGGGAGATAATCGTACCCTCCTTCTCCTTTATGGCCACCTTCCACGCCATTTGGTGGAACGGTTTCCGCCCGGTCTTTGTCGACTGTGAGCCGGATACTTTCTCTATCGATTTAGAGGGGGTACGTCAGGCCTTGAGTCCGCAGACGGTAGCTATCGCCGCCGTCAGCGTCTTCGGCAATCCGCCCGATCTCCAAGGCTTGGAGGAATTGGCCCGAGAGCGCCATCTGCCCCTCTTCTTAGACTCCGCCCACGGTTTTGGGACTCTCTACCAGGGCCATCGTCTGGGTCGCTACGGCTCCTTTGAGTCCTTCTCCCTTTCGCCCACTAAATTATTGACGGGCGGCGAAGGGGGCTTAGTGGCTACCAATGACGACGCCGTAGCGGAGCACGTGCGCGCCGGGCGAGATTATGGCAACCATGGCAGTTACGACTGCCCCTCCGTGGGTCTCAACGCCCGCATGTCGGAGGCCAACGCTATTATTGCCGCCCACGCCCTCGACTATTTGGAGGAGTACGCCCAACACCGCAATCAAGTGGCCCAGGCCTACCGTCAGGGGCTGAACGGGGTCCCCGGACTCAGTTTCCAAAAGATCCGCGAGGGTTGTCGTTCCTCCTATAAGGACTTGGCCTTAGTGGTGGACCCAGAGTTTGGCATTAGCCGCGACAAGTTGAGTCAGGCCCTCAATGCCGAGGGGATCCCCAACCGGGCCTACTTCGATCCGCCGGGCCACAAGCTCTCCTGTTACGCTCCCAGCTCCGTCCAGTTGCCGGTTACGGAGCGTTTGAGCGCCTCCATCATCTGTCTGCCCGTCTCTTCCCATATGGAATTGAGCAGCGTGGAGCGCGTCTGCCAGACGATTATTCGTCTATATGAAAATCGCGAACGGCTGCGCTAGGAGGCGCTAGACTTTGAATTTCCGCCGCAAGGTCGCTTTAGCGCTAGCCGATATTCTCTTCCTCTTCCTGAGCCTAGTCTTGGCTTTGGGGCTGCGCCTGGATTTCGATTTGGGGAGTATGGAGCGCTTTTTGAGCTTAGAGGCGCTCCTGCTCTACGTGGGCGTGGCTATGTGGGGAGTAGTGAGCTTCTCCCTCTTTGGGCTCTACGATAAGGTCTGGCGCTATGCGGGGGTCTACGAGCTTTTGGGGCTCTTTTACGCTTGCCTTTTGACCTTCGTGCCCTGGGAGATCTTCGTCTTGTGGGGCGCGGGGATCATCTATCCCCGCACGGCGGCCGTTATCGCTGGGCTCTTGGGTTTGGCTGCCTGCGGCGGTTTGCGCTTTCTTTTGCGCATCCAAAGTACGCGGCGCGTTTTGACTAGGGCCGGGAAGCGCAAGGCCTTGGTGGTGGGGGCCAACGATGGGGGAGAGGCCATCGTGCGCGAGTTGGCGCGCGAAGATTCGGGGCTAGTCTGCGTGGGCTTAGTCGATCCCGACCCTCAGAAGAAGGGGCTGCGCATCCACGGGGCGCCGGTCTTAGGCGATCTCAGTGAGATTCCCGCCCTCAGCGCTAAGTATGGGGTCCAAGCGCTCATCTTGGCGGGGGTCAAGCCCGCTCTGGTGCGCGAGGTGGTCCGCCTCACTAGCGCGCAGCCGGAATTGCAATTGCGCATTATGCCCAACTTGAGCGAAGTGATGGAAGGGCAAGTCCAGGTCAATCGCTTGCGGGAGGTCCAGATCGAAGATCTCTTGGAGCGGGATCCTGTGGTGAGCGATATGCAGGCGGTGCGCGGGTATTTAGAGGGGGAGACCGTCTTAGTTACGGGCGCGGGCGGTTCGATAGGCTCTGAGATCTGTCGCCAAGTCCTAAAATATGGGGCTAAGCGGGTCATCCTCTTAGGGCGGGGAGAGAATAGTATCTATGAGATCGGGATGGAGTTGCGCAACCAGCCCGTCGTCCAATTTATCTCTAATGTAGGCAATAAAGAGCGGATGGAGGTCCTCTTCCAGCGTTATCACCCCCAAGTCGTCTTCCACGCCGCGGCCCACAAACATGTGCCGCTTATGGAGCTCAACCCTTCCGAGGCGGTCACTAATAATGTCTTCGGCACTAAGTTGCTCATAGAGCTGGCCCAAAAGTACGGGGTGCGCAAGTTGATTACGATCTCTACCGATAAGGCGGTCAATCCCACTTCGGTGATGGGGGCTTCTAAGCGTTTAGCGGAGTTGATCTTAGCTTCCCGCAAGATCCCCGGATTTGCGGCGGTGCGTTTTGGCAACGTCTTGGGCTCGCGGGGGAGCGTGATCCCTACCTTCAAGCGTCAGATAGCCCAAGGGGGCCCGGTGACGGTCACCGATCCTCAGATGACGCGTTACTTTATGACTATCCCGGAAGCGGTGAGTTTAGTCCTCCAGGCGGGTTCCTTGGCCCAAGGGGGCGAGATCTACGTGCTCGATATGGGCCATCCGGTCAAGATTATCGATTTAGCCCGCAACTTGATACGCCTCTCCGGCTATGAGCCTGACGTCGATATTCCCATTAAGATCGTAGGTTTAAGACCTGGGGAGAAGCTCTATGAAGAGCTGACCAATACGGGCGAGGAGACGGAGCCGACTACTATCCCTAAGATCACTCGGGTCACTACTGAGCCGCCCCCCGCCAACTGGTCCGCCGATAAGTTAGAAGAGTTACGGAAGGTCTCTTTCGCCTCTGACGACGCCCAGACGGTGGAGATCCTTAAATCCCTAGTCTTACAAACGCCCCCCTCAGAGCCGCCCTCCACCCCTTAACCCCAATTGCGCTAGCCTCCGCCCCCGGATAAGGCCAGCCGCCTAAGGGAAGGTTTAAGCGGCGGGCAACGGAATTTAGAAGTCGGACGGCTGGTTTTGGCAGTCCCCAAAGTTACGGCCGGGCGTAAAGTGTCATTGGGACGTGACAACGAAATTCAAAAGAGGTTAGTAAGTTTTGTAGTCCCCAAAGTTACGGCCGGGCATAGGTGCTGTCCGGTATGTAACAACGAAATTCAGAAAAAAAGGTGTGTGCGGTGAGAAAATATTGGCAGTGGGGCGTGGGGGTTTTGGTCTTGGGGGCGGGTTTATGGTGGGGCGGTTGGGCTAGCGATAGCGAAGGCGAAGGGGGGTGGGTAGTAGCTAAGACGGCGCAGCCGGCGCGGGGCGAGGTCTATTTAGTCTTAGACTTACGGGACGGCACTACTTGGGATGAGGCTCAGGATTTAGGGCGTCGTTACGGTTTAGAGTTAGAGTATAACTCTCAGCATTCGCGGGCTAACGCTCTCTTTGTGGCTCCGGTAGCGGAGGATGAGGCGCAGAGTTTAGTAGATTCGTTGCGCTCTGAGCCTTTGGTGGAGGCGGTAGAGCCCAACTACAATTTCCAGTTAATTGAGCCTCAGCGGGTAGAGTCGGGGGTTAAGGGCGGCGCGGTCTCTTTAGGTAAGGGAGCTCCTAACGATCCCCTCTATAAGTACCAATGGAATATGGAGTTAATTGACGCTCCTCGGTCCTGGTCTTGGTCTCAGGGCGCGGGATCGGTAGTGGCGGTTATCGATACGGGCGTAGCTTATAAGGCGGAGGGCGAGCGTCCGGCGGCTGAGGATTTGGCTCAGACGCGGGTGGTAGCCGGTTACGACTTTGTCAATGACGATAATGAGGCTTTAGACGATCACGGCCACGGCACGCACGTAGCGGGCACGGTAGCCCAGTCGACTAATAATAAGTTGGGGGTGGCGGGCGTAGCTCCTCAGGCGGCGATAATGCCGATCAAGGTCTTAAGCGGCGCCGGTTTTGGGAGTTTAGCGGATATTGCGGACGGTATCCGTTTTGCGGCCGACAACGGGGCCCAGGTGATCAATATGAGTTTAGGCGGCCCGATCCACTCTTCCGTTTTGGGCAAGGCGGTAGCTTACGCTCGCTCGCAAGGGGTCTTAGTGGTCTGTGCGGCGGGCAATGAGTCGCGCCCCAGGCCCTCTTATCCGGCGGCTTATCCTCAAGCTCTAGCCGTTTCGGCGGTCGATAGTAAGTTAGAGTTGGCTTGGTACTCTAATTATGGGGAGCAGATAGACTTAGCCGCTCCCGGTGGCGACTCGCGCCGCGATTATAATGGCGACGGGATGGTCGATGGTATTTGCCAGAATACTTTGAACCCTGCGGACACGACTGAGCAGGGCTACTATCCCTTCCAGGGCACTTCGATGGCTTCGCCCCACGTAGCTGGGGTGGCGGCCTTATTGGTGGGCCAGGGCATCACCGCTCCCCAGGAGTTGGAGCGTATTTTAAAAGCTAGCGCTACTAATCCCCGCTGGCTTAAGGATAAGAATAAGAAGGGCTATGGAGCGGGGATCGTCAATGCCCAGCGGGCTACGGCTCTGGCGGCCCAGTTAGGTTACTGGCGTTTGGGCATGGCTTTGTTGGTATTAGCCGCTCTCTTGCTTCCTTTAAGTCGCCGCGCTCTCAGCCGTTCCCAGTGGTTAGGTTTGGGCGGCGGTTTAGTCTTAGGCGCCAGCGGCCTCTTCTTAGCTCCGGGCGATCCTTTGGGTTCTTTAATCGCCTGGGGCCCGTGGCGTTATGGTTTCCCAGCTTGGGACCTTTATCTTTTCGGCCCGAGCGGCCATGGCAACTTACTCTTCTATAGCGCTTTGGTGCCGGTGTTGGCGGCCGTGGGGGCTAAGTTTCAGCCTCGAATGTGGAGCTTAGCGGCGGGCTTTAGCTGCGGCGTGGCGGGCCACCTCCTTTATGAGGCTCTGTGGCCTAGTCTGCAATTAGCTTTACTGCCCGGCTGTTGCCAGGGCGTCTGGTTAGTAGTCAATGGCTTAATAGCCGCCGCTAGCGCCTGGTACTTAGCGGCTAAGGAACCGGAGAGCGCGGAATAGGTTATTTAAAAGTAATGTGAGCCCCCCGCCTGCGGCGGGGGGCTCACATTTAGCCTAGCTTTTTTAGCTAATCATAGTATTGCGCTCAATGGTCATCTTGCCATCTACCCAGCGCACTACGCCTACGTAGGGTCGTCCGTCCTTATCGAAGAGATCCTTATGTTCGACCTTCTGGTTAGGTTCGGTGTAGAGGATCGAGCCATTTTGGATATGCATCTTCATATTGTCGATCAGCGACTGGCCGGGATTCCCGCTCTGGATGGAGGGTCCGGCGGAGACGGTCCCCGTCACTTCGGCGCCCGAGAACTTACCGAACTCAGGTCCCTCTAAGGTGACGGTCATCTCGCGGCGGGGTTGGGGCGCGGACTGGATGCTCATCAACTGGTCGTCTCCCTCGAAGAGAATATTGCGCTGGCGCATGGTAGAGAAGATGAGGTCTTGGTTGGCCCCGCCTAACTCGCGGTCGGTCTGCAACATCCCTAAGGCTACGTCCCTATAGCTGGCGTCCTCATCGGGGGCCTTCTTAATGCCGCCCGCCAAGAGGGTCATGCAGTCGCTGCCGGCCTTCTTGATAGCTTGGGCCGCTTCCATGCCGCCTTCCATATTGCGGGCGGTCATAGCGGTCATGAGGTCGTACTGGGCGCCGCTAAAGATACGGGACCAGGAGTGCATCTCGGTGGTCAGGGGATCGGTCCCAGAGGGCTTGGGATCGACGGTGTGGGGGGCCTGCCAGCAGAAATCGTTAATGAGGGTGCGCACGTAGGTACCGCCCGTAGCGTTCTGACCGGCATCGTTATTGATAGTCTGGCCCAGCAACTCACCAGTAGCCGAGAGGCAGTTGGGCTTACGCAGGTCGCCGCCCGTCTCTTTAGCCGCCAACTCGCAGACCGCGTCGTTCTGGCTGGCCATAAAGAGCCCCGTCAGGTCTCCGAAGGCCTCGTGTAAACCGTTGGTATCGGCCTGCCAGGTGCTCAACCAGCCGGGCTTAATGGCGTCCAGGATGGCGTGTCCCGCTTCGTGGGAGACGATCTCGCCGGAACTGCCGGAGAAGACCTGCTGCCGGGTGACTGGATCGGTGGCGTGGAAGAAGTTTAAGGAGCCGTCGTCGCGAGAATAGTAAGCGTTGAGCATCATACCGGCGTCGGGGTTGACCTCGATCTGGCGCTCGCCGAAGGCCCAGCTAATATCCTGACCGAACTTTTCGCTCAGGGCGTTGACCGTGCTCTGGACGGTACCCATAGTGTGGGCTGCGATATATTGGGGGGTACCCTGATTGTAGACGTACTGCCCCTCTTTGTTGGGCTTCAGGACCTGATCTTCACCTAAGCGCACATGCTCGCTCTCGGGGGCGCGACCGCCCTTGGAAGCGTTGGGTACGGTGATCGTTTGGGGATCCATCACCAACTCATCTTGGGGGTTATAGGAAAACTCTAACCCTTCGCTCTGCTGGGGAGCTTGAGAAGCGCTAACACCGCTAGTAGGGGCCACATAAGTGCTGGCGCCCACGGAATTGATTGAATTTAACATCCGTCAAACCTCGCGCTAAAAAAATCTAAGCTACAAGCTATATACTTACAAGCCCAGTTTAGAACGTTTGTTCTAGGCCGCTGTTAGAAAGTTGTTAACTGCTGGCCAAAGTGGGGAGTTAGTAGGGTAGGGGTTAGGGTTAGATGGGGGTATAACTCTCCGCTTGCTGGATATTGGAGAGCGTCCAGTCGAAGGTCCCCAGGGTGATCTTAGTATCGCAGTAGGGGCAGATCCCAGACATAGCCACTTTGAGGGGCGCTCCGCAGTGGGGGCAGGTCTCGTCTTGGTGTTGGCTCTCTTGGAAATCGTGGGTGCGAATGAAGGTCCAGTACTCGGCGAACTCTACCTCTTTGCGGTTGGAGCCAGCTACGATCTGACCGCTCTCTAAGTTTATGGTATAGTCTTTAGCTTTGGCTTTTAAGTAGACGGTCACTATATCGTAGAAGGCGTCGCTAGAGATGGCGCAGACCTCCAATTGTAAGACTTGGACGTCCTCCATCTTATTGCGCAACCCTTGACGCCGGTAGCGATCCATCCAGAAGGAGTGGGTGGAGAAGAGGTAATCCGTCTCCAGCGAGCGGATGGACTCCCAATTGTCGTCGCTCCAAGCCTTTTGCATCTGTAAGAAAGCGTTCTTAACTCGCTCGCCAAAGGCTTTCCAGTCGAACTGAGGGTAGCGCCCCATAAAGCGCCGGTAGTTGGCGGCGAAGGTGAGGGAGCGTTTGATGGGCAGTTTAGCGCTGGTAGAATCGTGGCTAGAGGGGGTGAGGGGAGGGTTCGGTTCGGAGTGGGGTTTAAAGGTAGTCACTACCCACGAGAAACGGCCGTCTAAGACGGGCTCATGGCAGTTGAGGCAGGTCCCGGTTTGGGGATCGACTCCGCTAGTTCCGCCGCAGTGGGGGCAGGCGAAGGTACTCATCTGGACCGGCCCTTGGGAGAGCACCCCTTGGCGTCTACTCAAGGTCAGGAGATCTAGGCTATAGAGTCGCTGGGGCGGGACTCCCTCTTTTTGGAGGGTGTAATTAGATTCTACCTGGACCGTTATTTGCAATAATTTTTTGAGGCTATTGAGATGGGCTTCGGCGATCGTAATATTGCCCACTACTACGTCCGTAATCTTGGCCCTAGAATTGGCCTCGGTACCTTGGAGTCGGTTAGCGACCTCGCGACTTAAGTAGTGGCTAACTCCGGGGAAACCGCGGAAGCGCCCCTCTTGGAGGCGCACGTAGAGGCCGCTGACAAAATCGAGGAAGATGGGCTCAGAGAAGTTGCGATCTTGGTTCTGGAGGAGCTGTAGCGCCTGGCGCCGTCTCGTAAAGCGCATAGCGTCGTTGCTATTGGCCGCCGCTTCCGGGGGCAGCTGGTAGCGATCCCCCTCGCGCAAGAAGGAGAGCTGTTCCTGTTCTTGGGATTGGGATTTGGCCCAGCTATATAAGAATATTAGCCCGAAGACGGGGATTATGAGCCAAGGGTATTGGATCAGCAAGTAGAAGAAATAGAAGTCGTTGCTGCGGCGGCGCCCCCAGGAACCGCCATAGGAGCTACTCCTACTAGAGGAGTAAGAGCGACCGCTATAAGTCTGGCCCCCGCCTACGCGCCCCCAGGCCGCTTCGGCCAACCAGGTAAAGACCCCTGAAAGGGCTACTAAGCAGGTCGCAATTAGGATCAATCTCTTCCAGCGCATCGTTAGACCATCCCCTTAGGCTACTAAAAAGAGCCCATATTCTCTCTCCTTCTAGAAGAGTTGGGGTGAATCTTGCTTAGAAATGGCTAGACCCGGGCGGAAGACTCCGCCCGGGTCTAGAGGTAACCGCCCTTCTGAAGAGGGGTTACTAACCGCGGTTATACATCAAGCGGTAGGTGCCCGGAGGCTCAATCTGTACCGAAGCCCCGTTGCTGAAGGAGACGAAGGAATTGCGGTTACTGTAACCCAAATCGACGATCGTCTTCCCCGCCGCGCGCTGCTCGATGAGGGCCATTTGCCCCTCTAAACTCAAGGTAATGCGATCGCGCAACCAGGGGCTCTTGAAGTCGGCGCCCAGAATAGAGGGCCCTTCGTCGTTAACTCCCTGTACATTGCGGGCCGCGCTGGCAGAAGCCACATTGTCCATCGGCTGCTGGCGCTGGGTATCGTAGGGATTGTACCCAATCTGCATGCTATCTCGACTGCGCCGCGCTCTGATCTGTTCAATTTTATCCTGATGGTTATCCGCCATCGCGCACTCCTTCCCTCGTTAGCAACTAACGCCAGAAATACTAGTAAACATGAATAACCTACTATGGGTTGAGTATATAATATCCATCCCTTTTTAACTAGTGAGGGGGTAACAAAAGTGTTAAAGAAATGTAAACTAAGAGCGCTCAAAAGGCGCCAAATTGGCTTAGAGATGGGGGCGGAGGGCTAGATAAAATGGGGAGCGTTGGGGATCTCGTTCTGTTTTTCCGTACCCGCAGGTAAGGGGTAGCGTTGGGCCAGAGTCTCCGCTAGATCGGCTAACATCTTTTGGAAGGCCTCTTCCTGGGCCGCTAAGTCGGGCAGACTATTGATCTTGGCCTCTAGTTCGTTCCAGAGGGAGTTAGAGATTTGGCCCTCCACCCCCACGTCGGGCACGATCTCTAAGCGCCTCTCCCAGCGCGAGAAGAAGAAGAGGATGGCGCATCTCCCTTTAGTGGAGCTCACCGCTTCGCTAAAGAAGGCCAGGCGGGCGGCCCGCAAGACGGCTACTTCCCGTTGGGTCTGGGGGATTAAGTAGCGCCCTAGCTGAGGGAAGTTGGAGAGATACCAGAGGAGGGAGCCTAAGCCTAGAGAGATGATGAGGGCGGGGTAGTAACCTAAGGGGAAGTAGAGGAGGCAGAGGAGTAAGAGGGAGAGGAGAAAAAACCAACGTTGGCGGATGGCTTGGTAAGAATCGGAACGCCGGGCGACGACTACTACTATTTCCGCCTGCGAGCGAGCTTCAATCTCTTCAATAGACTTCTCTACGCGCTGACAAAAGTCGCTCCCCTGGGGGGCAAAGTATTCCATAAGGCTCCTCACACTTGCTCTAAAGGTCCCTCTAAATTCTCCAATAGTTACTCTAGCTCCCTGCTTTGGGGAGGGAGAAGAAAATATTGCTCCCACTTTGGAGGTTAAGCCCTTGACAGAGGCAGGTAGGTTAAGTAGAATCTTTTCGCTGCCGTGAGGAGCCCTAGCCTTAGGTGAGGTTAGAGCTTACGTGGGTCTGTAGCTCAGGTGGTTAGAGCGCGTCCCTGATAAGGACGAGGTCATAGGTTCGAGTCCTATTAGACCCACCA
>CALUQR010000002.1 GCA_944322965.1 Vulcanimicrobiota bacterium | reverse complement strand
ACAGGGCACTTACACAAGCTCTATATCACTAAAAGCTCTGCTATTCTGTTCTCAAAAGCGGTACTTGTCGAACCGCTCGGATATACTAGCGCATCGCCTACGGCTTGTCAAGCCTTTAAACTTAATTCGGAGTGCGTAATGCGTAATGCGGAATTAGATGGCGCTTGTTAATGGCTTGGCAGATCCGGGAATAGCTGAGCTTATGGAAGAATCGTTGGTAGTTGCACTGCCTTTAGTCTAATTCGGAATGCGCTAGCTAGCCGCCGGGGCGGCGGCTAGCAATGCGGAATGCTTAATTCGTAATTCGGAATTAAGCGGCTTTTGTTAGTGACTTGGCCGATCCGGAAATAGCTGAGCTTATGGAAGAATCGTTGGCAGTTGCACTGCCTTTAGTCTAATTCGGAATGCGCTAGCTAGCCGCCGGGGCGGCGGCTAGCAATGCGGAATGCTTAATTCGTAATTCGGAATTAAGCGGCTTTTGTTAGTGACTTGGCCGATCCGGGAATAGCTGAGCATACGGGAGAATCGTTGGCAGTTTCACTGCCTTCTTGGCGCTTTGATTCTGGCGCTCAGGTCTTAGATTTGTGTTCTGTTCCCGGAATGAGGCCTTTAGGACGTTTGTCCAATTGAACCACAGGCGCCCGCACACCAAGACGATTTTCCCCCTAGCTAAGCCTCCTCGGAACTAACCAGCAACTAAGTCCTTGCCGTCTCGCCCCTAACCCACCGATGAAAACCAAGTTAGAGCCATAATCTTCCCCACCGCCGCTACACCCCCAATTCCTAATTACGCACTCCTAATTCCGCATTGCCTCTGCGCTCCGCCGCCCGCACACCATGACGATTCTCTCCCCGACCAAGCTATTCACAGCTCCCGCCAGTCATTCCCCCAAGCTATCTCGCCCCTAAGTCCTGCCAAAACCCAAGTTAGAGCCCCGCCTCTCTCGCCGCCGGTAACCCAATTCCGAATTCCGAATTCCGCATTGCCTGCCGCCGCCAGGCGGCCTCCGCATTCCGAATTACGAATTCCTAATTCCTAATTACGCTTCGATTGCCGCCGTTCCGGCGGCAATCGAAGCGACCCCCATGCTGGGATAATGTAAGGCGCTCAGTTGGCCGCCGAAGACGCAGCCGGTGTCGACATTGAAGGCGCCGTTGCAGACTTTGACTTGGCTATTGGGCGTATGGCCGTAGACTACGATCGCCGGTCCGCGATACTCTTCTTCCCAGGGGCGGCGTTCGGGAAAGCCGCGTTCGTCAAACTTTCCGGTAGTATCGCCAAAGAGGCAGAAATGGCGAGCCTTCTCGCCTATGGTTCCTTGCAAATGTTGGGCTAAGCCGGCGTGGGAGACTAAGAGCTTCCCTCCGTCTAAGCTCAGGTAATGGGGCAAGCTAGCTAGCATTCCGGCCAACTCTAGATAGCTAAAGGGATAACGCTCTAAGACTTTTCCCCCTAGAGTCGTATAGGGCCCCTCCCAGGCCGCGCGGAGGCTGCGCAAGGTCTCTGGCAGTCCGTGGGTCTCTAGGCGCACGTTGCGCCCCTCCATAACTCGCAAGAGCCGAAACTCATGATTCCCCAAGACGGCCAAGAGCGGTACCGGCTTCCATCCCGCGCGCTTAGGTAGCGGTCTAAATTTCCTTAAAGAGGGCGGCTGCAGACGCTCGCTATCTAAGCCAAAACGCGGAGCCCCGGGGCGGTAGAGTTCTAGGGCCTGGCCCAGGGATTTGGGGTCTAAACCTTCCCAGAGCGGAAAGAGCGGGGGGCCGCAACGCCAGGCGGCTATTAAGGGCTCTAAGACCTGGGCCACCTGAGGGCCGCGGTCGCAGAGATCGCCCACCCAAACTAGCTTAGCTTGAGCCTTTTCACTGTGGGCGGGGGCCCAGATAAACCCTTCCCCATCTAGCTCAAATCCCAAGACCCCCAAGAGTTGCGCCAGCTCCCGCCCGCAGCCGTGACAATCCCCAATAATATAGAAGGGGCCCGAGATATTGTTGCAGTTACAATAAGTGCGATTAAAACTCATGCCCTTCTCTAGGTGGGATTAGCTGAGGAGAGGGGGTCTCTCCCCAGCGCTCGTTTAGGCGTTATTGAAGGCGTTAAAGACGGTCGTTACTCCATACTCTAAGCTTCTGCCTATCAGATCGCCGCGGTCGAAGCCGAAGCTCTGGGCGCTGCGATTGAGTTGGGCCTCATCGACGAAGATACTGGGCGGCACGCCGTTGGGGTTGCCGATAACCACCAACCGCTTGGCGCGATAAGTCCAGGGCAGGAGCCAGGCCAGGTTGATATGGTTGGAGTTATCGACGATCAAAAGGTCGAACATACAGGCGGAGAGGTCGAAGAAGTCTTGGGCGTTGTAGATGTCGGCCGCCCAAGCGCGCAAGTGGGGTACTAGGGAGGTACAGATCTTTTTAGTCTGAGCGTCGCGCCCTTTAACTTGCATGAGCTGCTCTAAGAAGCGCTTACAGCCGGGCAGAGCGCCGGAGACGCGGGCGGAGACGGCTCCGATACTACTGGCGGCCCAGCGGTAATTAACGGCTCCGATATTGTACTTATCGGGATCGTTAACTTTGGCGATCTCCGCTTCGGCCTGCTTAATGTGGAGGGACATATTGGCCCAATCGATGACGTCTTGCAAATTGGCGTCCGACTTAGCTCCGATGCCGCGCAAGAACATACTGCCGCGCATCCCTTTGAGCATCCAGGACTTAGCTAAGGATTTGGCCATTGGTCCGATCTCGGCCGGGTCCGTCCCGTGGGGATAGAGACCCTGCTTCCAGATGCGCTTAGCGATCTCCACCCGCTGGCTCTCCCACTGGATCTTCTTATCGCTCCACTGTTTGCGCACCGCGGCCCCTTCCAGGGCTATCTTGCGATTCTCTTCCACCTTCTCCAGATCGGCGTAAGCGCGCTCGATAATCTGGCGAATAGAGGAACTGGCCGTCTGCACTTCGTCTAAGAGGGTCTTAGCCACTTCAGAGAGGGGGTGACACTTGCGCTTGGCGTTGGCCTTTAAGTCGGAGTCGACGCAGGCCCGCATCAAGAGGGCGGAGTGGACGTCCCAGGAGAGGTCGACGATCGTATCTAAGCGCTTCGTATCGTCGGAGAGGACTAAGAGCGATTCATTGTCGATCCAGGCGTTAGCCGCCGCGGAAGTTATGAGCTGGTCGATCGTATCCCGCTTAGTCATATTGAAGACGGTGAGGGGCTTGGTGCGAATAAGTTGCAGCGAATCTTCAAAGTTCTGATCGGCCGACCAGGGCATGACGGGGGTCGTATCGCGCCCTTCGCTGACCGGCGTTAAAGTCTCCCCAAAGAGGGAGGCGCTAGCGGAAGAGTGCCAATCTCCCGCCTGGGCGATCTTTTGTAACTCCTCGATGGTAGTCTTGGCGTCGTGGGTGATATTAGTCACCATGAGGGAAGCGATATTGTAGACCCCAGTCTCGTCGGGCGTGCGGTGGATGAGCTTCAAAGGATCGAGATCGTAGACTTTGAGACCCATCACATTGCAGATATGCTGGACGAACTTACTGATAGCCACCGCCCCCTTAGGAACTTCGTTGCCAAAAGCGTCGCGCAAGAAATTGACATCGCTACTGTGGGACCAGATGACGCGCAAGATGGCGGGATTAATGACCGGCTCGCTGGTAACTTGGGCCTGGTAATTGGTATAAGGGGGCTGGGAGATATTGACTACTAATAAGGGCGCGATTTGCAGGCCCTCCGTGGTATCGACCACTACCGAAGGCCAACCGTAGACCAGAGTCTGGTCCTCCCCTAAGCGAGCGGTGACCGCCTCGATCTCGGGGCCGAACTCTAAAACCGCCTCCCCTTGGGAGATGACATGCTCCATATCGCCGCTAATAGGCATCCAACGCCGCCGATCGTCTATAGAGGCCATACCCTCCACCATATCGGCCCGCAGGTTGGTGGCCACGTACATATGGTAGCGATTCCAGAGATCTTGCAGGACGCGATCGCCCCCCTGCAGATTGCTCTCGGGCGCCGTATATTGGCGGTTGCGGCTGGGACTATCGGCCCCTACCCCTTCGTCCATAATCGGCTCGGGAGGCGTGTAGGCCGCTCCCAAATAGCCGCTCTGCATCTCAGGCACTACGTCGGGAGGCAAGAAGCCCGAATTGGGATCGGCGGTCACTCCGACCGCTAAGGTCCCTACCTCGGCCTCAGCTCCGGCGATCCCCTGGTCCTGGGTCCCTTCATGTTCTAAAGCGGCGCCCTTAGCGAAATCGGGCACGACGGGCGCAACCCCTAAAGGCGGGTAGGAGGCCATATCCTCTTCGCGGACTTGGGACTTCCCCAAACGGTAAGTGCCGCCCGTATCTTGGAGCTCGCCTACCAAATCGCTCAAATTATGGTGCTCAGCTCTAGGCGGCGGGGCCTCATGTTCTGAGCGCCCCGTCCTAGGGGGCGGAGCCTCGTGGGCGGAACGTTTAGCCCTAGGCGGAGGGGCCTCATGCTCTGAGCGCCGTTTAGAGGCGGCCTTAGCCGGGGTCTCGGCGGCCGGACGGGCGCTCTCTCGCTTAGCTCGGGCGCCGCCCTCCGCCCCGCCGCGCACCGAAGTCCGCGCTCCGCGCGGAGCGGAGGGAGCGGGGGCCGCCTTCTTGGCGGGCGGGGCCGTAGCCGCGGGGGCAACTGGCGCAGCGGGGGCGGCTGGAGCGGGAGGGGCCGGGGCGGCGGGAGCGGTCGACGCTGGAGCGGAGGCTGCGCTCTGAGCCCGAGCTCGCGACTTGCGCGGAGCGACGGGCGCTTTCGGGGCCGCTTTGGGGGCGGCGCTCTCGGGGGCCGCTTTCTCGGCCGGAGCCGCGGGGGCTACGGGGGGTAAGGGAGGGGCTCCCTTGGGGGGCGCCGCTTTCTGGACGGAAGCTGCGGCCTTAGCGGGCGTAGGTTGGACCTCCGCCTTAGAGGGCGCTTTAGCCGTACTTTTGGGGGCGGCTTTAGGGGCGGCCGGAGCGACTTTACTAGCCGTTCCCGCCTTGGTAGTGGCTACCGCCGCCTTAGCTTTAGGAGCGGCGCCCACTTTGGGAGCGGCGAAGGAGGGCTCGGGGAAGCCCGTACTATCTAAGGCCGGACGTTGACTGCGCCCTCCCATACTGGAGACCACCGTCCCGCCCGAACTTACGCGCGTAGCCGGTTTGTTAACTTCGGGCACCGTTAAAGAGTCGCCAGCGGGGGCGGCGCCTTTAGGGGTAGCCGGGCTAGCTTCCGCAGCCGCTTGACCCGCGGGAGGAGCGGCTGCGGCCGCGCTCCTCTTTTTAGGGGCCTCGATCACTAAGGGCGGCGCCTTCGATACTTTGGCTTTAACCGTAGGAGCTTTGAAATCGTCTCTGGGAGCCGCCGTCTGTTTAGCGCTGGTACGCAGGACGGGCGGAGGGACGACCTCTACTACCTTCTCCGTGGGCGGTAGAGCCTCCCCATACTTAGCCGCCTCGGCGGCCTCTTCGGCTTCGATCTCGGCCATCGTCTCATCGAAACAGCGCTTACACCAGATCTGTTCCATCTCGTCGTCTTCGTAAGCGACGTCTCCCACCGCGATGCGCCGTCCACATCCCAAACAAGTTGCAGCTTCTTTTAAAACAATTTCGATTAACGCCATAGCCTTAGGGAATTTTACAGATCCCTTCTTTCCCCTGCTTTAGCGGCTTATCCAACTCTCGCCCCGCCCCCTCTAGGCAAAGGGAAAGAACATCTAAACTAGAATCTGGGCCCCTAAATTTAGTCAGTTTGTACAGTTCCCCACAGCGGAGGTTTAGATGTCTGAACATATCTTTTTAGGCGTGGCCTGGCCCTACGCCAACGGTCCATTACACTTAGGTCACGTAGCCGGATGTTATCTGCCCGCCGATATTTTTGCCCGTTACCATCGCATGGCGGGCGACAAAGTCTTGATGGTCTCCGGCACGGACGAGCACGGGACCCCCATCACCATCTCCGCCGCTAAAGAGGGGGTCGCCCCCGCCCAAATTGCCGACCGTTACCACCAGTTAATCGCCCAGGAGTTTGAGGGCCTGCACATCCAGTGGGAGCTCTTTACTAGCACCCGCACCGAGCAGCATAAAGAGACGGTCCAGAAGATCTTTTTAGAGCTCTACGATAAGGGCTACATCTACCTCCAGACCCAAGAGCAGCTCTACTGCCCCCAAGAGGAGACCTTCCTGCCCGACCGTTACGTGGAGGGGCGCTGTCCTATCTGCGGCGCGGAAAAGGCTCGTGGCGACCAATGCGACGCCTGCGGGCGCACTTTCGACGCTAAAGAGTTAGTCGATCCCCATTGCAAATTGTGCGGCGCTCAGCCCGTAGTTAAGGAGACGGAGCACTTCTTCTTCAAGTGGTCGGCCTTTAACGATCGCATCGCCCAGTGGCTCAAAGAGCGTCAGAATTTCCGCCCCAACGTCTTGAATTTTACTAACAACTACCTGCGCGAAGGGCTGCGCGACTCCGCCATTACCCGCGATATGGAGTGGGGTATCCCCGTTCCCCTGCCTGGATATGAGCATAAGCGCATCTACGTCTGGTGGGAGGCGGTCATCGGTTACCTCTCCGCCAGTATCTCCTGGGCTAAAGAGGAGGGCGATCCCGAACTCTGGCGCCAGTGGTGGCAGAATCCCCAGGCCAAGAGCTACTACTTTATTGGCAAGGATAATATCCCCTTCCACGCCATTCGCTGGCCCGCCGTCTTAATGGGTTTGGGCGATCTCAACCTGCCTTACGACATTCCGGCTAACGAGTTTCTCAACCTCGAGGGGCGCAAGCTCTCCACCTCCAACAATTGGGCGGTGTGGGTCGGCCAGTACTTAAAAGATTACGATCCCGATCCTCTGCGCTACGTCTTGACGATTACCGCTCCCGAGACGGCCGATAGCGACTTCTCCTGGGCCGAGTTCTTGCGCCGCAATAACGACGAGCTGGTAGGTTGGTGGGGCAACTTAGTCAACCGCACCGTCTCCTTTGTGCACAAGCACTTCCAGGGCCAGGTCCCGGCCGGTCTGCGCCAAGAGGTGGATGAGGAGTTGCTCAATTTGGGACGCGCCACCTTCGAGAAGGTGGGCCAATTGATCGCCAATTGCCAATTTAAGCAGGCCTTAGCGGAAGCTATGGAGCTGGCCCGCGAGGGTAACCGCTACTTCGACGCCCAAGCGCCCTGGAAGAGCGTCAAAGTCGACAAGGAGCGCACCGGAGTCGTTATGGCTACCATGTTGCAGCTTATCGCCTACTTGCGGGTCATGCTCCATCCCTTCTTGCCCGACACCAGTTCCAAATTACATACGATCCTCAATTTAGCCGACGCTCCCCAGGAGGTACGCTGGAGCTTGCCGACCTTAGAGGCGGGCCATCCCTTAAACGCTCCCGTTCCGCTCTTTAAGAAGTTGGATCCCTCCATAGTCGAAATAGAGCGCGCTAAATTAGGTTAAAGACTTAGAAAGGAGCCCTTTGTCAGCTTCCCGAAATTGGAGGGACAGTTTGGCAAGGGCTCCGGGGAGGGGCTCTAAAGTTTAGGTGAGGTGGCAGCGATGAGTATGAATATTTCTGGGAATCAGGATCTGGTCGTCTATTTCCTGGTCGATTGTTCCGACTCCATGCAGGACGAGCTGAGTCGCATAGAGCGTTATATCAACGAGATCGTCCCCTCCTTGCAAGCGGTCAATAAGAGTTATCCGCGCATGAAGATGAAGGCTAGAGTCCTGCGCTTCTCCTCTACTTCCGCCTTCTTCTCTTCGCAGACGGCGCTCAATATCGACAATTTTAGCGCCCGCGATCTCATCTCTAACGGCCAGTGCGCGGTAAGTAAGGCCTACGACCAATTGGTTCAGCAATTTAAGGGCGCCGATCCCAAGCAGGGTAACGCCACGCCGCCGGTGATGATCCTCATCTCCGACGGCCACTTTACGGACGACTACCAGCAGAGCCTCAAAGCCCTCAAGGCCCTGCCCATGTACCGTCTGGGGATCCGCATGGCCTTCACCCCCGGCCAAAATATTAACCGCCAAGCCCTGTTAGATTTCACCGGTTTAGAGGAGAATATCCGCCCTCTGAACAAGTTTGAGGCCATGCTCTCCATTTGGGGACGCGGTCGTTAAGTGAAGCTAGTCTATCCCTTAGGAGGATATTGATAAATATGAAGTACGTATGTGACGTTTGCGGTTGGGTTTACGACGAAGAGGCGGGCGATCCCGATTTGGGTATCGCTCCCGGCACTAAGTTTGCCGATCTGCCCGACGATTTCCAGTGCCCCGTCTGCGGCGTAGGTAAGGATCAATTTAGTCCGGAAGAGTAGAGGCTAAGATGGCGCCCTCTAAGCGCCCCCATTTAGCCCCTCAAAGCGCTGGGGCCCGGTCCTTTAAAGAGGCTCCCTCGGAGAGGACCGGGCCCTGCGCCATTTCGCGCAGGAGCTGGAGATGAGCCGAGAGACCCGCTTAGCCATTATGGCCATTATCGTAGAGGACTTAGACTCCGTAGCCCGTCTCAACGAACTCTTACATCGTTATAACGAACTAATTATTGGCCGCTTAGGTCTCCCCTACCGCTCTAAGGGGGTCTCTTTAATGAGTATCGCCTTAGACGCCCCCCAAGACCAGATTAACGCCCTCTCCGGCCAAATTGGCCGCCTACCGGGCTTGAAAGTAAAGACCCTCTACGCTTAAATAGAGGGCGAGGTTAATGACCCTTTGTCCCTTTGGCTTACCCAACTCCAATCACCCTTAAGCCGCGCTCAATTTTTGGCGATCTTAGAGCGCCTGGAAGCCGATCCCGCCGCCGCCCAAAGTCTGCGCCGGGAGGCTAGAGAGGCGCGCGATCGCTATTTTGGGCGGCGCGTCTACGTGCGAGGGTTAATGGAGATCTCCAATATCTGCCGCCGCGACTGTCTCTATTGCGGGATCCGCCGCTCCAATAAGGGGGTCAAGCGCTACCGCTTAGACTTAGAGAGTATTAAAGCTTGCGCGGCTAGGGCCTACGCTTTGGGGATGCGCACCTTCGTCTTGCAAGGGGGCGAAGACGCCTACTTTACGGATGAGCGTCTAGTAGAGATTATCTCCTACTTGCGCGGAACTTACCCTACTTGCGCTATAACTCTCTCTTTAGGGGAGCGCTCTAGGGAGAGTTACGCCCGCTTGCGCCAGGCGGGGGCGGATCGCTACCTCTTGCGCCACGAGAGCGCCAATCCCAGCCACTACGCTCGCCTCCACCCTCCAGAGAGTCGCCTAGAGACGCGCCTAGAGTGTCTGCAGGACCTCAAGAGTTTGGGCTATCAGGTGGGTTGCGGAGGGATGGTGGGCAGCCCCCACCAGACTTTAGAGGACTTAGCCTGGGATCTGGAATTTATCCAAAACTTCCGGCCCCACATGGTGGGCTGGGGTCCCTTCTTGCCCCACCATGCTACCCCTTACGCCCAGGAAGAGGCGGGCTCTTTGGAGCGGACCTTAAATATTTTGGCCCTCACCCGCCTCCTCTTGCCCCAAGTCCTCTTGCCGGCCACTACGGCCCTAGCCACCCTCTCCCCCCAAGGGCGCCAGTTGGGCTTAGAGGCTGGTTGCAACGTCGTCATGCCCAATATCTCCCCCTTAGAGGAGCGGGCCAACTACCTACTCTACGACCACAAAGCTTACTTAAATAGCGAGGCCGGCGAAGGTATCGCCACCTTAGCTAAAGAGTTGGCTAGCTGCGGTTACCAGCTGGACCTCGGCCGGGGCGATAGCCCCCTAATTTCTAATGAGGAAGCTTAACTCCTAACTCAGAAGAAAGGTACTAAAAAGATGTATAATCCCCACTCCCAGAAGGCGGAAGAGTTTATCTGCCATCAGGAAGTATTAGATAGCTTGGCCTACGCCGAGCAGAATTGTCACAACTTGCCCCTTTTGGAGCGCACCTTAGATAAGGCCGCCCGCCGCCAGGGTTTAGACCACCGCGAGGCCTCCCTCCTCTTAGCTAGCGACGATCCCCAAATCGAGGGGCGCTTAATGGCCTTAGCGGAGCAGATTAAGAAGGACTTTTACGGCAATCGCATCGTCCTCTTCGCCCCCCTCTACCTCTCCAATTATTGCGTCAACGGCTGTCTCTACTGCCCTTACCATCTGAAGAATAAGCATATCCGGCGCAAGAAGTTGACCCAAGAGGAGATCGTGCGCGAAGTGACCGCCCTCCAAGATATGGGCCACAAGCGCTTAGCCTTAGAAGCCGGCGAGGATCCGGTCCACAACCCCTTAGAGTATATCTTAGAGTCCATCCACACTATCTACTCTATTAAGCATCGCCACGGGGCCATTCGCCGCGTCAACGTCAATATTGCCGCCACTACGGTAGAGAATTATACCCGCCTCAAAGAGGCGGGGATCGGGACTTATATCCTCTTCCAGGAGACCTACCATAAGGGCAATTACGAGTACCTCCACCCCACCGGCCCCAAGCACAATTACGCCTACCATACCGAGGCTATGGACCGCGCCATGCAAGGGGGTATCGACGACGTCGGTTTAGGGGTCCTCTTCGGCTTAGAGAATTACCGCTACGAGTTGGCGGCCCTCTTAATGCACGCCGAGCACTTAGAGGCCGTCTACGGGGTAGGTCCCCATACTATCAGCTTGCCCCGGGTCAAACATGCCGACGATATCGATCCCAACTCCTTCCAACACGCCATTAGCGACGATATTTTCGCCAAGATCTGCGCCGTAATTAGGGTCTCCGTGCCTTATACGGGGATGATCATCTCTACCCGCGAGAATCAGAAGGTGCGCGAGCGCCTGCTCCATCTGGGCATCTCCCAAATTTCCGGGGCCTCCCGCACGAGCGTCGGGGGCTACGTCCAGCCCGAAGAGGAAGAGGAGAACTCCCAGCAGTTTGACGTCAGCGATAATCGCAGCTTAGATGAGATCGTAAGTTGGCTCATTAAGTTAGGCTATATCCCCAGCTTCTGCACGGCCTGCTACCGCGAGGGGCGCACGGGCGATCGCTTTATGGAGCTCTGCAAACATAACCAGATCCTCAATTGCTGCCACCCCAACGCTCTCTTGACCCTCAAGGAGTATCTGGAAGATTACGCCTCCCCCCAGACGAAAGCCTTAGGCTTAGAGCTCATTGAGCGCGAGTTGCCCCACGTCAAGAATCCCAAAGCCCGCCAGATAGCGGCCGAGCGCCTGCAGCTTATCGCCCAAGGGCAGCGCGACTTCCGCTTTTAGGGAGGGGAGTACAATATGAATCCTAACTCCCTAAACTCTACCCCATCCGCCAATCGCATCCATATTGGCTTCTTCGGACGCCGCAATAGCGGTAAATCTTCCCTCCTCAACGCCTTTACCGGCCAGGAGGTAGCCATCGTCTCTGCCCAGGCGGGGACGACTACCGACCCCGTCTCTAAGGCTATGGAGGTTAAGGGCCTCGGCCCCACCCTCTTAATAGATACCGCCGGCTTTGACGATGAGGGCCAGCTGGGAGCCCAGCGAGTCCAGAAGACGGAGGCTATGGCCCAGCGGGTAGACGTGGCTCTAATCTTAGTAGCCGCTCCCCGCTTAGTCCCTTTTAAGGCTCAGGATCTGGACTTAGAGCGCCAGTGGGCGGCTAAATTTGCGGCCCAAAAGACGCCCGTCCTGTGGGTCATATCCCAAAGCGATAGCGTAGAGCCCGAACCTTTAAGGGAGAACTTAGCGGCCTTTAAGGAGGAGCTGGGGGGCGCCCCCCTCCCCGTCTCTCTAGTCGATCCCCAAAGTATCGCGGCCTTGCGCCAGCGGGTGGCCCAACTCAATTTGGGGGGCCAGGAAGCTAGTATTTTGGGGGATCTCGTCTCTAGTGGAGATTGCGTCCTCTTAGTCATGCCCCAAGATATCCAAGCCCCCCAAGGGCGCCTCATCTTACCCCAGGTGCAGACTATCCGCGAGCTCTTAGATCGCCGCTGCCTAGTTATGGCTACCACCTTCGACCAGCTGCCCCAGAGTCTCAAAGCTCTGGCCGCGCCGCCCCAATTGATTGTGACCGACTCCCAAGTCTTCGATAAGGTCTATAAGTTGAAGCCCGCCGCCAGCCGCTTGACCTCCTTTTCCGTACTCTTTGCCAATTATAAGGGCGACCTGGCCTACTATTTGGCGGGAGCGGAAGAGCTAGAGCGCCTGACCCCCCAAGCGCGCATCTTGATCGCCGAATGTTGCACCCACGTCCCCTTACAAGAGGATATAGGGCGCGTGCAGCTGCCCCGCTTATTGCGCCAAAGGCTGGGCGAAGGGATCCGCTTAGAGACGGTGAGCGGGGCCGACTTCCCCGAGGACTTGCGCCCCTACGACCTCATTATCCAGTGCGGAGGGTGCATGTTTAACCGCCAGCACGTCCTCTCCCGCCTCGAGCGGGCCCGCCAACAAGGGGTCCCCATGAGCAATTATGGGGTAATTATCGCTAAATTAAAGGGCATCTTACCCTTTATCGCTCTACCCCATTAACTCTGACGCTCTAGCCCCGCTCTCTAGGGGGCGGGACGTTTAGAACCAGTAGTAATTACTAACTACTATCTGGCGCAAGAGTAAAGGCAGCTGGGCGGCCGCCTGGGGAGACTCCCGGGAGGCCGTCAAGAGCCAGGGGGGATAGACCCCGCGGCGCTGGAAATTAGCTAACTCCCCATAAATTACGCCAAAATGGCGCCGCGCGTACTCCCGGTTAGCTTGGGGGGTAACGTAGAGGGTAGTCAAGCGCTCCACCCGGTAGTAGGTGAAGAACTCTAAGCCATTAACTTGTATCTGCAAGTAAGTAGAGTAAGCTAAGAGGGCGCCTATCCCTAAAGTAGCTAGACGCTCTCTCCAGCGGGCCCGCTCCCTATAGAGGTAAGCTCCCAACTCTAAGGCGGGCCAGGAGGCGGGGACTAAGATAAAGAGCATGTAGCGCGGCCCGTAGCACCAGTGGCCGCCCCAGTTGACGAACTTAGAATTTAAAAGGAGCATTACTAAGGCGCAACTGGCGACTAAGAGGGCGGGGCGGGGGAATTTTTTAATAAACTGGGGCCAACCCCATAGAGCTAGGGCCAAGAGGGGCCAGTGCCAAAAGAGCCCCTTGTCGGCGCTCCAGAGGTAGCCCGTCACCCCCTCCCAGAGCGAGCCGGAGAAAGCCTGGGCCTCCCGACTCCATTGGGTATAGCCCGTATTGAAAACCCCGCCAAAGCGCCAGTAATTAGTAGCTAAGAAGAGGGCCAAAATGGCTAGGAGCGGCCCCCAGAGGGCGGGGCGGCGCAAATTCTCTAAGATCTGGGCCCCGCGTTTTTCTCTCTCCTGCGGCCAAAGGTAGAGCGTCAACCAGCAGGGCAGTAAGAGCCAGTAACTGGCTTTCAGGAAGACTAAGAGGGCTAAACCCAACCATAAGCTGAGCCAGGCCCAGCGCTCGGAGGAGGGAGCGGCACTTTGAAGCCAGAGGCGCGCCGCCCCGTAAAAGAAGAGTAAGGCCCCCGCCCACTGGAAGATCTCCCCATTTTGGGCGCGCAGATAATTCCAGCCAAAGCCGCTAAAGAGGCAGAGGAAGCTCCAGAGGGCTACTAGCCAGGGGTTATAGCCCCAAAGCCGCCCCCCTAGGTAAGTGAGCCCGGCTATAGCTAGGGCCCAGAGCAGGTTATAAAAGTTTAAAATGGCTACTGCCTTATTCCCCACCTGGCTCTGGTAGGCGCTAATCCCCTCCCTATTCCAAAGCCAGACTACGGGCGCCATACAGAGGCTATTAGCTAAACCGTACTTACTGTAATAGAGACCCGTCTGGGGGTTGCGGTAACAGTACTGGCCCACCTCTAAGTCGTCGGCATACTGGGCGGGCACGTCGCCCCGTCCCTCTAACCAGGCTTGGGCCTGGGCCCGCATCCAATAGGGGTCGCCAATATAGGCCCAGCGCGGGAAGGTCAAGATCAAAATAAAAGCGCTGACCGCCAAGAGGGCCGCTAAGGGCCAGCGGTCAGCGCGCTCTAGCATAGAGAAAGTCCCTCGCTACTTAAAGATAACTAAGAAGGACTCGCTACCATCGAAGGGGCGCACCAAGATCTCTTTCTCGTAGCGCCGGTCGACGATCTCGTCAAACTTATAACGCTTCTCGCCCTCTTTGTACTTGACGGTAATGTAGACGCCCTCCAACTCGATGGGCACCTTCTCCTGGACCTTCTTACTCTTCATCCCTTCGATAGTGGCCGTATACTCGCCGTCGAATTTACCGCCCTTATTGGTAAAGGACTGGGCCGCTTGGGCGGCTACCGTCAAGAGCAAGACTAAGGCGCAGATCCACACCCAACTAAAGTACTTTTGCTTGCGCATCTCTTCCCTTCTCCACTAACTAATCTAAGATAAAGGTCGCCGTAGCTCCGCCGCCGGAGGTGACGTTGCAGAGCGAAGTACCCGAGAGGCGGGTCATCATACTGGAGGCGCGCCCGTTGAAGATGTAGGGGTCTAAGTCGACCGCGTACTCGCCCACCGAGACCTTCTGACCGTCCCAGGTGGGATAATGCTCGCGCGTCACGTCGACTTTAACTTGGACTACGTAGGGGGTAGCGAGGCACTTCTTAATATCCTCATCCCACTGGGCGTCCGTCTTCTCCCAGCCGATCATCACCCCGTGGCCGCCGTAATCGTCGTTGGGCTTCATCACTAAGTTCTCGCGGTGGCGGCGAATCCACTCTAAGAGATCTATAGTCTGCCCGTCGGGAGCGGTAGTCTTACAATCTTCTACGACTCGCGTCCAGGGCACGTGGGAGTAGATGGCCTGCAGCTGGGTGGCGCTCAGGCCCTCTTGATACTTAGGATCGCTCAAGATGGCGAAGATGGCCTTCTTGTGCAGGTACTTGCAACGGAAGCAGTTCACAAAGCACGCGGCCCGATCCTTATAAGCCTGCCACAGAGCCTGACAATCGCTAGCCCGGTCTAAGTACTCGTTAGTTAAGAGACGCTTATAGACGATGTGGATCTGCTGACCCTGATAGCTCAGAACCCCATTGTGGTATTCCAACTTGCGCGGGTCGGCCACTAAACTCTTATAACCGCTCTTTTGGAAGTACTTACATAAGAGGTCGAACTCTGGAATGGTGGGTAAGCCGTCATAATCGATGATGCCGATAGTGGGCTTCTCAGTACCGCCCCACACCTCGTAAGTATCTAAGAGGGCCTGCAAGAGGCGGTTAGAGGAGTAGAGCAGCTGGCAGGGGTACTCGCGCGTAAACTCGTGGACTAAGCGGGTGCGCATAAAGCTGCGGGCCATCTCGTCGGAGTAGGCGATCCCCGCCGGGGTCTCGGCGTTGTACTCTACAAATTGCAAACTGCCGCCCATCAGGAAGCTATCCATGCGCGAAGTTACGGAGAGCTCGGGATAGCCGGGATCGATGGCGATAAGGCGCTTCTCCTCTTCGGTGAAGTGCAACTTATCTTTGAGCTCTTTGGAGGTCAGTAACTTGGGGGTGAGCGCGGAGATAGCCCGCGTCACGCCGCGCACCGCGTCTTGTAAGAGCAAGAACTGCTCGCGCCCAATAAAGTGGGGGCGCAGGAAGGGGCAGAAGAAGCGCCCTCCAAAGATGACCTCGCGCTTGCGCAGTTCCTCTTGCAACTCTTGGGCGAAAGCCGCCACGTCAGACTTTTCTAAAAGAGTATGGTAATGGGCGATAGCCGCCTGCCGGTAGGGCTCGCGGGCGGCAGCCATCAGCATCAGATCAACAACATCAGCCATTGCTAGTAAAACCTTTCCCCAGTTAAGTAAAACTCGGAAAAATATCCTCTCCCCCTTCTCTAAAGATCGGCCTGGGCCTGCCCCTCTGGGGAAGAAGCTTGGACTTAAGAAGGAGAGTATCTCCTCAAAAAGAAGCCCTGGCGCTGACCGATTTAGGCCCCCAAGCTCAAAGGATATAAGGTTTCTGCCATGACTGACGCGCCACAATCTAAGCCTTCCGCCTCTCTCTCTATGCCGGAACCGGCTATCCATCCCGAACCCGATTTCTCATTGGCCGATCAGCCTAGCTTAGGGGCTCCAGAAGTTAAAGAGGAGGGACCTGCGCCCGCGCCAGAGCTTAAAGAGGCGGCTCCCGCCGAACTGGCCCCCGCTCCCCAAGAGTCCGCCCCTCTCCCCGCCGAGGAATCCCTCTCCATAAAGGAGCCCCTCCAGAAAGAGACCTCTCAGAAAGAGGCCTCCCAGGAGGCGCCCCCCCAGGAGGCGTCCTCCCGGCCCTCTCAAGAGGCGGCTCAGCCTACCCCGCCCGCTCAGATCTCCGATCCTGAAAAGACGGTCGAAGTAGCTATTCCCCCTGAGCTCCAGGCTTTAGCCTCCCAACAGTTAGCCCAGGCCCGCCAAGTCCCGGCCGCGGAAGCGACCCCAGTTACCCCGACCTCTACCCCTGAGCCCCAGCCGCCCGCCCCCTTAGAGGCGACCCAGATCCGCCCTCTGCCCGGGCGCCGCTTAGCTCCGCCCTTAGACGCCAAAGAGGAGCCCCCCGCTTCTCCCCCCAGCTCTCAGGAAGTAACCCCCGTTAACGCCGAGGAGCCCTCCTTAGAGAAGCTCCCTCCCGCCCCGCCGCCTTCCGAGGAGCCCCCGGCAGCGAGCAGCTCTTCTAAAGAGGGGACGGTCCACGATCTGGCCTTAGGTTTAATCTACCTCCTCTTCTTAGGGGGGCTCATCCTCTGGGGGGCCAATTCCCTCCTGACCTGGAAAAACGATATAGACGTCTTACCTACCGTCT
The DNA here is from genome assembly GCA_944322965.1 of Vulcanimicrobiota bacterium. Lineage (GTDB taxonomy): Bacteria > Vulcanimicrobiota > Xenobia > Xenobiales > Xenobiaceae > Bruticola. Next base: position 354,491 of record CALUQR010000002.1, on the reverse strand, counting down.
CCTACGACCAGCTCACCTGGTCCCAAAAGGGCGAGAAGTTGGCCTTCTTGCGGGTCGCTAAGCGCCAGATCTCTTCGGGGATGGAGACTAAGAGCGCCCTGTGGGTCGCCAACCGCTTTGGAGAGGGCGTCTCCTGCTTAGAGCCCCAATTGCCCCCTAACTACCAGATCTTAGGCTGGTTTAAAGACGATAGTCGCCTCTTATTGCTCTCCCCGGCAGCCTCCACCCCCAGCGCCCCCAATTACCAACCGCGCATGAAGCCGGGGACTTCCAGTTTCAAATTATTCCCCGCCAGCGCGGAAAAGATCTTGGCTCCGGGCCAAAATCCCTCCGGGGTAGTCTACTCCGCCATTGAAGTAGACGTTAAGCGCCAGACCCTCAACTATTGGAACTTGGCGGCTCTCAATTTAAAAGTAGTAGGCTGCGATAGCGACGAAGTCTTTTTAGTGGAACACCTCGATCAGGGTCAGAGTAGAGACTTTACTAACCTCCTCTCCTGGAAGCCGGGGAGTACTAAGATCGAGGTAGTTACTACTATCCCCTCCCGTCAGGATGAGACGATGACCCTCCAACAGGTGGCCGCCTCTCCCGACGATAAGCAATTGGCGATCGTCATCTCTACTAAAGACGATACCCCCGCCTCCGGGGCTAAAAATAGCGATTCTCCCTTGGGAGTCTGGATCTACGATCGCCCCGCTAAAGAGCTCAAGTGGACCTCCTTAGCTACCCAAACGGCCGACTCCCTCGATGTGGTCTGGGCTCCCGACTCCAGCTGGCTAGGCGGAGTGGCTCGCTATGCGGAAGAGGACGAACTCTTCGCCTACCACGCCCCCGAAGATTGCCAGGCGGCCAAATTGCACGGCCTGCCCCAAGGGACGGAGCTGCGCCCCTTTATCCACGACGGCGAGCACAGCTTAACCTTTATCTCCTCTAATCGCATCGACCGCTACCACTTTGATACCCAAGAGGATATCCCCCTCCTCTCCGCCGATAACTTAGGGGTCATGCCCTACCATTTTGCCGTCTCCCCCAACGGCGCGGTAGCTTACGTGGCCTCCCACTATAACGCCCCCAATATCTATATCTGTACCCTCAATAATACCAGTTCCACCGTAGTCAATATTCCCGTGGACTCCGTCAAACATACCACCCTCTACCGACTGGTGGGCCACCTGCAGTACGCCATCGACTACTGGCGCTTTCCCACCCGCCGTTAAAGGGTTCTGGGAATGCCCCTTACTGGACCTTAAGTAAGTGGCGGGCCTTGCCCCCTAACTTATAAGTCTGGCCTAAGGTGCGGGTGGCAATATCGATAGTAGCCACCTGACCGGCCTGGCTCTGTAAGACGTAGAGGCGATCGCCGTCGCTTAAGATCTGGTCGCCACCCTGGGGCAGGGCTAAACGGGCTCCGCTCTCCCCAAATAACTCCTCTAAGCGCTGCCCCTCATCCAAGTTAGCGGCGTCTAAGAAGATGGCCTCTTGGCGCTGGTTATCGGCCACGCAGGCCCACTGGTCGGACTCTAAGTAGATGGCGCTAGGCTGGGCTAAGTCGGTCGTAAATTCGGCCCAAGTCTCGCCCCCTAAATCCTTTTGGGAGAAGTCGATAACGCGCACCGCCCCGCCCCCGCTGCGCTGGGCTAAGACCCAGATCTTAGTATTGGCCGCGTTGGCCTCCGCCGCTTTGGGGGAGTCGGAACCTAAGCGCAAGTTGCCCTCTAAGGCTAAAGAACGCTCGCGCAGGTCGACTAAGCTCAGATCGTTAGAATTCTCGTTGCAGACCCAGACGCAATCGTCGCCCGTCAACTGGCTCAAGTAGCTAGCCCCCTGGCCCGTATAGAGGTAATCGTAGTTAGAGACCTCGCTAAAATCGAAGAAGCGCACTAACCCCTCGCTAAAGAAGGAGATGAGGGCCGTATCGACGTTGGCCGCCGAGCGCACGTAAGTCCCATTGCGCACAAAGCCCAATTCCTCTACGTCTAAGCGGTTAGCTTTAAAGTCGGGGGTCAATTGTAAGAGGCTCGTCCCGCCCGTAGTGGCGTAGAAGGGATCGCTAAATTTGGGGGTCTGGGTGCGTTTAGCAAAGAGGTAGGCGGGATGGCCGGCGCTCAAAGTAGATTGCTCTATAATATTACTGTAGAGACTGATCCTAGTTAGCGTCCCGTTGGCGGTGTGGGTAGCGTAGAGATAGCCCTCGGGGGCCCGTCCCGACTGCAACCAGCCGTCTAACTCCAGGCTGCCCCCATTAATATTGATCCCGTCCTGATAGTAGGCTAAGGTCTGGCCCCCTTGGTCTAAGGCGCTGACCCTCAAGATCCACTCCCCCTGCTGAATATCCCCGATCTCTAAGCTGGGCTCGCCCCCCGTATAGTCGACCCGGGCCCGGTAGTAAGTGCGGGTAATCTCCTCCTCTTTATCGTGGCCGAAGGCGAAATTATCCCAGGTGCGCTCGGCCGCCAACTGGCCTAAACTCTTAGCCTGGGCCTCTTTTCCGCTAGTCTCAGAGTTAGAGTCGCTCTCCTCTTCTTGCAGGGCGCTATCGCTAAAGGTAATCGTCTTCCCAGTTACGGCCGGCTCTTGGAAGAGCTCCAATTGCAATTGGGCCGTCTCCTGGGGGATAAAGATCTCGGGCTGGGCCGGACTGCCCTCGTTGCGCACCGTAAAGTGGAGCGAGCCATATTCATTATCGTCCGAACAGCCCCCGCAGAGGGCCGCCCCCAGAGCTAAGATTAAACCGCCATACCAAACTTTAGAGCGCACTTTTTTAGGTCCTTCCGCTAACTTTTCTCCCTACTTACTAGCCTGCCCCAACTTTCCTCTCCAAATCCCCAGATTGGCCCCGCCGAGGGTAAGTCTCTAAATCTAAGTAGCGATATTTAGCCATGAGGGTCGATTTAGCTGAGTAGCTCCCTTTTCCCCGCTCAATTGGGCTAAAGTTTACATTTAGAGCTTGTTTTGACAATCTAAAGAGCTAAAATCTAGCCAGCAATAAGGAAGATAGAAGCTTAGCTGGGCCCTCTAAAGGTAGAGGGAGGTAGGGGCTAGAGCGCGGGGAGTAGAGCTTTATTATGGCGGTAGCGGTTCGCAAACTGGGTAACTTTTTGCGCGGGGATGTAGTTTTAAGCGTGGCCTTAATCTTGGCCTGCGCCTCCTGTCTCATCGCCCCGCCCAACGCGGGTTATTTTAAGTATATCGACTTCTATACTCTGAGCCTCCTCTTTTGCCTGATGTTAGTCGTCGAAGGGCTGCGCGAGCAGAGGGTCTTCCAATATCTGGGCGCCTTGGTCCTCTCTAAGGTCAATACCGACCGCGGTATTATCGCCACTTTAGTCTTCCTCTGTTTTTTGAGCAGCATGTTTATTACTAACGACGTGGCGCTCATTACCTTCGTCCCCTTCGCCATAATGATCCTCAAGATGGCGGGGCTGACGGCCAATATCTGCCTGACCATCACCCTCATGACCTTAGCGGGCAATCTGGGCAGTATGTTTACCCCCATCGGCAACCCCCAGAACCTCTACCTCTACTCTATCTCCAACCTCAACCTCTTAGAATTCCTGCGCCTCATGGCCCCCTACACCTTACTCTCCGCCCTGCTCTTAGGGGGCGCCATCTACCTGGCCTACCGCCCGGCCCCTATCGCCATCCAACCCCAAAATTTGAAATTGCGCAATAGGCGCCTCATTATCTTTTACGCCCTCCTCTTTGGCCTCTGCCTTCTGACGGTGGCCGGCTTCTTGCCCTACACCCTCCTCTTGCTCTTAGTCTCGGGAGCTATCTTCTGGCGCAACCGCAGCCTTTTGACCCGCATCGACTACTCCTTACTCTTGACCTTCGTCTTCTTCTTTATCTTCGTGGGCAACTTAAACCACCTGGACTCCCTCAAGAGCTTTATTATGGAGCTCCTCTCCAACCACGAGCGCTTAGTCTGCGTCTGGACCAGTCAGATTATTAGCAACGTCCCGGCGGCTATGCTCTTAGCTAATTATACGGGCGACGTGCGCGAGCTCATTATTGGTACCAATTTAGGGGGCTTGGGGACTTTAATCGCCTCTATGGCCAGTCTCATCTCCTATAAGCAGCTCATAACTTCTTATCCCCAATTGAAAAAGAGCTATTTAATCACGTTTACCATCTTTAACCTGCTCTTTTTGGCGGCGCTCTTAGCTATCTAGCGGACTCTAGAGGGCGGGGGCCGCTCCATTGACTTTTCTGCAATTTTATGATAAAGAGTAGGCAACTTTTGGAAGATGTACAGGGTCTTCCGGAGCAATTATTAGGACCACTCTTGCGGGAGTTAAGGCCATACGGACAGCCGGGTCCACTGCCGATTGGCAGCGCGAGTTGCCTTATTGATTGAGTTAAGAGCTCAAATTTTATAAGTTGGTTTCTCAAAACCGAAGAGCGCCGGGCGCTGACTTGTGAAACGGTCAATAAGAGTAGTAAAAGTAATGATTGCTATATAGACTCTGACAGGTTCCATCTCTGGGGATTTACTCTCCCCTAGCCCTCTCCCCTTAAGGGGGAACTGGGCTTTAGAGGCACAAGGCGGCCAGCGCAAGAGCGGGCGGCCTCTTCTTTTTTGAGAGCTAAAGAAGAGGTAGCTGGAGATGTTGGCCCCCAATATAGAGACTTTTATAGGCTGTGAGAGCGACTACGCTTCGGCCCAGTTGGTATTGTGGGGCGCGCCCTTCGACTCTACCACTAGTTTCCGCCCCGGCGCCCGTTTCGGTCCGGCCGCTATGCGCCATGAGAGTTTTGGCTTAGAGACTTATAGCCCCTACCAGGATCGCGACTTAAGCGATTATGATATCTTTGACGCTGGCGATTTAGAGCTCCCCTTTGGGGATAGCGCCCGAGCTTTAGAGACTATCCGCCAACGCACCCAGTTGCTCTTAGAGGAGGGCAAATTCCCCCTCCTTTTGGGGGGCGAACATCTGGTGACTTTGGGGGCGGTGGAAGCGGTCTACGCGCGCTATCCCCAATTAGAGATTATCCATTTTGACGCCCATACCGATCTGCGCGACGATTATTTGGGGACTAAGTTGAGCCACGCTTGCGTCCTGCGCCGTTGCTTTGAGCTCTTAGGGCCGGGGCGTATCCACCAGTTTGCCATCCGCTCGGGGGAGCGGGCCGAGTTCCAATTTGCCGCCCGCCATACGCATTTACACAAGTTTTCTTTTGCCGGTCTAGATGAGACCGTGGCGCGCTTGCGCGCCTCCCAGACCCCAGTCTACTTCACCCTCGATTTAGACTGCCTAGACCCCGCTGCCTTCCCCGGTACCGGCACGCCCGAAGCTGGGGGGGTCAGTTTCGCCCAACTGTTGGAGGCCATCCTGGCCGTATCTCAGACTAAGGTAGTCGGAGCTGACGTCAACGAATTGGCCCCCCTTTTAGATCCCTCCGGCGCGTCGACCGCTCTGGCCTGTAAAGTAGTCAGAGAGTTGATCTTGGCCTTAGTAGACGGAAACCCTAAATCCTCAAAGGAGTAACTGAGTAATGAGCAGAGTGTTGATCATCGGCTGTGGTGGGGTAGCCTCGGTAGCTATCCACAAATGTTGTCAGGTAAGCGAAGTCTTTACCGACATCTGTATCGCCAGCCGCACCCGTTCTAAGTGCGACGCTTTGGCGGCCAAGTTGGCCCCCACGACCCAGACCAAGATCACGACCGCCCAAGTCGATGCCGACAAGGTAACGGAAGTTAAGCGGCTGATCGAAGCCTATAAGCCCGATCTGGTGATGAATTTAGCCCTGCCCTACCAAGATTTGACGATCATGGAGGCCTGCTTAGCCTGTAAGGTGAGCTACTTAGATACGGCCAACTACGAGCCTGAGGATACGAATAATCCCGCCTGGCGCGCCATCTACGAGAAGCGCTGCCACGAAGAGGGCTTCTCCGCCCACTTCGATTATTCGTGGCAGTTAGCCTACCAAGAGAAATTTAAAGAGGCGGGCTTGACCGCTATCTTAGGTTGCGGCTTCGATCCCGGGGTCAGCCAAGCTTATTGCGCCTACGCCGCTAAGCACGAGTTCGATACTATCGACACTATCGACATCTTAGATTGTAATGGCGGCGACCACGGCCATCCCTTCGCCACCAACTTCAATTCAGAAATCAACTTGCGCGAAGTCTCCGCCCCCGGCAGTTACTGGGAAGAGGGGCGCTGGGTAGAGATCCCGCCCATGTCTATTAAGCGCCAGTACGACTTCGACCAGGTGGGCCTGCGCGATATGTACCTCTTGCACCACGAAGAGATCGAGTCCTTGGCTAAGCACATCCCGGGCGTCAAGCGCATTCGCTTCTTTATGACCTTCGGCCAGAGCTATTTGACCCACATGAAATGTTTACAGAACTGCGGTCTGCTCTCTACGGCCCCGGTGGAGTTTAACGGTCAACGCATCGTGCCCCTCCAGTTCTTAAAGAGCTTATTGCCCGATCCGGCCAGCTTAGGCCCGCGCACCGTAGGTAAGACTAATATCGGCTGTATCTTTACCGGAACTAAGGATGGCAAGCCCAAGACTTACTATATTTACAATATCTGCGATCACCAAGAGTGCTACCACGAAGTAGGCTCCCAGGCCGTCTCCTACACTACGGGCGTCCCGGCCATGTGCGGCGCTCTCATGTTCCTGACCGGCAAATGGCGGCTCAAAGGGGTCCATACCGTAGAAGAGTTCGATCCCGATCCCTTCTTAGAGACCCTCTCTAAGTACGGACTCCCCCACCGCGAGTCTACTACCCCCCAACTGGTCGATTGAGGTCCCCATGCAGCCCGATTTGCGCCCCCCCTTCCGCGGCTTAAGCTACCATCAGCTGCCCGCCCTCTTAGAGAACTTGCCTACCCCCTGTTATCTCTTAGATGAGAGGCGACTGGTGGAAAATGGAGAGCTCCTAGCGGGGCTGCAGGAGCGCACGGGCTGCCAGATCCTCTTAGCCCAAAAGGCCTTTGCTAACTTTGGGCTCTACCCCCTCTTAGCCCCCTATCTGGCGGGAACGGAGGCTAGCGGCCTCTTTGAGGCCCGCCTGGGGAGCGAGGAGATGCCCGGCAAAGAGGTCCACGTCTTTTGCGCCGCTTACCGGGAAGAGGAGATGGGGGAACTCCTCAATTACGCCGACCATATCGTCTTTAACTCCTTAAACCAGCTGCGCCGCTGGGGTCCTTTAGCTAAAGAGGCCGGTAAGAGCTTAGGCTTGCGCTTAAATCCCGAATTTTCTACCCAGGAGGGTTACGCTATCTACGACCCCTGCGGAGAGGGTAGCCGCCTGGGGGTGACCTTAGCTAGCTGGGAGGCGGAAGGGGGCCCAGAGCTCCTGCCCCTTTTGGAGGGCTTCCACTTCCACACCCTCTGCGAGCAAGATTCCCCCGACTTAGAGCGCACCTTGGCGGCCTTTTTAGAGAAATTCGGCCCCTTCTTGCCCTCTTTGCGCTGGCTCAATTTGGGCGGCGGCCACCATATTACCCGCCTCAATTACGATCTGCCCCGCTTAGAGAGGATCTTAGAAGGTTTAAAGGAGCGCTATCCCGCTTTAACTATCTACTTAGAGCCGGGCGAAGCCTGGGCCTTAGAGGCCGGCTACTTAGTAACTAGGGTCTTAGATCTAACCCGCAACGGCTCCGTCCATAACGCTATTTTAGACGCCTCTGCGGCCTGCCATATGCCCGACGTCTTAGAGATGCCCTACCGCCCGCCCCTTTACGCTGCGGGAGAAGCCCAAGAGAAGGCGTATACTTACCGCTTAGGCGGCCCTACCTGCTTAGCGGGCGATATTATAGGCGACTATAGCTTCGAGCGCCCCTTAAAGGTGGGCCAGCCCTTAATCTTTGGGGATATGGCCATCTATACGACTTGTAAGAATAATACCTTTAACGGGATGCCCCTCCCCTCTATTATCCTCTTGCGCCGCGACGGCCAATTGCAGACCTTAAAGAGCTTTGGCTATGAGGACTTTAAAGGGCGCTTAGGGTAAACGCCCCTTAGGGTTAAAACCTTTCCCTCAGTATTATCTCCCCCAGTATAAATAAATCCGCCCCCCGCCTAGGCGGGGGGCGGATTTATTTTAGGCTCGGAGCTACTTAACGCAGCTTGCCGTCTAAGATGAGATTCACCTCTAAGACGTTGACCGTAGGCTCGCCCAGAAGGCCCAAGAAGCGGCCCGTAGTGCAGCGGGCGATAACTTGGCGCACCTCCTCTTCGGAGATAGAGCGCGCTCGGGCGATGCGGGTCACCTGGAACTCGGCCGCCGCCGGGGAGATGCCCGGATCTAAGCTAGAGCCCGAGCAGGTCACCAGGTCTACCGGAATGGGGAAGGCTTCCTTCTCCGGGTGGCTGGCCCTAATCTTAGCTACGCGCTCAGCTACCAATTTCTCAAACTCCGGGCTGGCCGGGCTCAAGTTGGAGGGAGCGGCGTAGACTAAGGTCCGACCTTGGCGGTCTTTGTAGGTCGTGACGTCTAAATTGACGATCCTCCCCCAGAGGTGGCTGGGATCGGTAAATTGCTGGCCTAAAAGGGCGCAACCTTGCTTCTTACCGTCTATAACGATCAAGCTGCCATTGGCCTGATAAGGGAAGATAAGTTGAGCTAGCCCGGTGACTAAGGCGGTATAGATTATCCCGCACAGAGCCGTAAAGAGCAGAAACATGATGGTGGCTTTAGGTAATACTTTGCGAAAGGTCTTCATAACTATCTCTCCTTAAGCCAATCTACAGGCGACTAAGAGCACGTCGATCAATTTGACGAAGATGAAGGGAGCGATGAGGCCGCCCACCCCGTAGACGAGCAAGTTGCTGGCTAAGAGTTGGGCCGCCGGCACCTCGCGATACTTAACCCCTTTGAGGGCTAAGGGGATGAGGGCGATAATGATCAAGGCGTTATAGATAATGGCCGAGAGCACCGCGCTCTGGGGGGAGTGGAGCCCCATAATATTGAGAGCGTCCAGACCGGGATAGAGCCCCATAAAGAGGGCCGGGATGATGGCGAAGTACTTGGCCACATCGTTGGCGATGGAGAAGGTGGTCAGACTGCCGCGGGTCATCAAGAGCTGCTTACCGATGCGCACCACGTCGATGAGCTTAGTGGGCGAAGAGTCTAAGTCGACCATATTGCCCGCCTCTTTGGCGGCCTGGGTGCCGGTATTCATCGCTACCGCTACGTCGGCTTGGGCCAGGGCCGGAGCGTCGTTAGTGCCGTCGCCCGTCATCGCTACTAAGTGGCCCTTAGCTTGGAAGTCGCGGATCATCTTCAACTTACCCTCGGGGGTAGCTTCGGCTAAGAAGTCGTCTACGCCCGCTTCGGCGGCGATGGCGGCCGCGGTCATGGGGTTGTCGCCCGTAATCATGATGGTCTTAATACCCATCTTGCGCAGGTCGGCGAACTTCTCCTGGACGCCCTGTTTGATGATGTCCTTGAGGTGGATGACGCCCAAAACGCGCCCATTCTTAGCTACTACTAAGGGGGTGCCGCCCTGCTTGGCGATATCTTGGACGACGCGATCGCACTCTTCGGAGTACTCGTGGCCCGAAGCCACCACGTACTGTTGCATGGCCTCAGCGGCGCCCTTGCGGATCTCACAACCGTCATAATCGACGCCGCTCATGCGGGTCTTGGCGGTGAAGGGGATGAAGCTCATATTCTTATCGGATAAGCTGCGGCCGCGGATATTGAAGCGCTCTTTGGCCAAGATGACTACGCTGCGCCCCTCGGGGGTCTCGTCGGCTAAGGAAGAGAGCTGGGCGGCGTCGGCCAACTCCTCTTCCTTAGCGCCATCGACGGGCACGAAAGCGGCCGCCTGGCGGTTACCTAAGGTGATAGTCCCCGTCTTATCTAACATCAAGATGTCGACGTCGCCCGCAGCTTCAATGGCCCTACCGCTCATAGCTAAGACGTTAGCTTGGTTTAAGCGGCTCATACCGGCGATACCGATGGCGGAGAGTAAAGCGCCGATAGTGGTGGGGGCCAGACAGACTAAGAGGGCCACTAAGGTCGTGACGGAGGTGGGGTTAGCCACGTTGGCCAGACGGGCCGAGAAGTCGGAGTAAGTATAAAGCGAGACGGTAACCAGGATGAAGATAATAGACATCGCCACCAAGAAGATCTGTAAAGCGATCTCGTTGGGGGTCTTCTTGCGGGCCGCGCCCTCTACCATGGCGATCATCTTATCTAAGAAGCTCTCGCCCGCTTCGCTCGTAATCTGGACTACGATCCAGTCGGAGAGGACGGTCGTACCGCCCGTAACCGCGCTGCGATCGCCGCCCGCCTCGCGAATGACGGGGGCCGATTCGCCGGTAATGGCGCTCTCATCGACGGAAGCCGCGCCCTCTACGACCTCGCCGTCGCCCGGGATCTGCTCGCCCGCTTTGACGATGACTAAGTCGCCCTTTTTGAGGTTGACGGAAGAGATCTTGGTGATCTCCTCCTTCTTGTCGGCGGAGGGGATCTTGTGGGCCTCGACGTCCTTTTTAGCGGCCCGCAGCGAGTCGGCCTGGGCCTTACCCCGCCCTTCGGCGATAGCTTCGGCGAAGTTAGCGAAGATGGAAGTGAACCACAAGATAATGGCGATAGCTAAGGTGTAATTGCTGGGCGCATCCTGGATCCCGAAGAGGGAGGCGATCCACAAGATGGTAGTCAGGATGGCGGAGAGATAGACCAAGAGCATGACCGGATTTTCAGCCTGAGTCTTGGGATCTAGCTTGAGGAAAGAATCTTTAATGGCCCGAGTCACCATCTGACGATCGGAGAGGGCGCTCTTCTTCTTAGTAGACATCGTAGGGGGACCTCCTTACATCATGTAGGTGAAGTACTCAGCCAAGGGACCCAAGGCCAGAGCCGGGAAGAAGCTCAGCGCTCCCAGCAAGATGACGATGGAGACCAAGAGGAAGACGAACATGGCGTCTGTGGTGGAGAGAGTACCTGCGGTGACGGCGATCTTCTTCTTGCGGGCTAAGCTGCCGGCGATAGCCAGAGCGGCACCCATCTGGACGAAGCGCGCAAAGAGCATGGAGATACCCAAGGTGACGTTAGTGAAGGGGGTGTTGGCGTTGAAGCCGGCAAAGGCGGAACCGTTATTGCCGCCGGCCGAAGTGTAGGCGTAGAGCAATTCCGAGAAGCCGTGGGGGCCGCTATTGTAGACGCTATCGAAGACGCTGGGAACCGCCGCCGCCAGACCGCTGCCTACTAAGATGGCTACCGGGGTAGCTAAGCAGACGACTACCGACCACTTCATTTCGTAGGGCTCGATCTTCTTACCTAAGAATTCCGGGGTGCGCCCCACCATGAGACCGGCGATAAAGACGGTCAAGATGGCAAAGCCCAACATACCGTACAGACCGCAACCGACGCCCCCGAAGATGACCTCGCCCAGTTGCATCTCCAACATGGGGATCATACCGCCTAAGGGGGTGTAGCTATCGTGCATAGAGTTGACCGAACCGCTGGAGGCGGCGGTCGTGAAGGTAGCCCAAGTGGCGGAAGTGGCGATACCGAAGCGGGACTCTTTGCCCTCCATATTGCCGCCCGCCTGTTCGTTAGCGGAAAGGTCGACTTGGCCCTTTTGGGCTAATTGGGGGGTACCCGCCTGTTCGCTATAAGCTACGCCTATTAAGCAGATGGCGTAGAGGATCAACATAGCGCTAAAGATAGCCCAACCCTGTTTGCGGTTATTGACCGCCTCGCCGAAGGTAAAGCAGAGGGAGACGGGGATGAGCAAGATGGAGATCATCTCCACTAAGTTGGTGAAGGGATTGGGATTTTCCAAGGGGTGGGCGGAGTTAGTCCCCATAAAGCCGCCCCCGTTAGTACCCGACTGTTTGATAGCCACTTGGCTAGCCGCCGGACCCATGGGTACAAATTGCTCGGTAATAATCTGGGCGCCGGGCACTACTTGGCCTTCCAAGCTCACCGTCTTAGTAGCTAAATCGATGTGGGCCCCTTCTAAGATCTCGCCTTGGGCGCTCAAGGCGATGGGCTCCACTAAGGGGACGCTCTCCGCCCCTTTGAGGTTTTGGATGACTCCCCCGCCTACCAACATGAGGGCGATAATTAAGTTTAAGGGGAGCAAGATATAGAGGACGGTGCGGGTCATATCGACCCAGAAGCTACCTAAAGCCTCCGTCTGGGCGCTGCGCAAGCCGCGAATAAAGGCGAAGAGGGCGGCGATACCGGTGGCGGCGGAGACGAAGTTCTGGACCGTCAAACCTAAAGCCTGGCTGAGATAGCTGAGCGTCGATTCGCCATTATAAGATTGCCAGTTAGTATTGGAGACGAAACTGGCCGTAGTATTAAAGGAGAGGTGCCAACTGACGCCAGGCAGACCCTGGGGATTGGCGGGCAAGTAACCTTGTAAGAGTTGTAAGAAGAAGAGGAAGACAAAACCCACCCCGGAGAAGGCTAAGATGGCCCACAGATACTTCTTCCAATTCATCTGTTCTTCGCGTTCTACCCCCATAATCTTATAGAACGCCTCTTCCGCGGGCTGCAGAAGGTTAGTAAACCAGGTAGGCTGGCCGTCCATTACTTTGCGAATGTAGAGGCCTAAGGGATAAGCTAAAGCAACTAGGATTAAAGTGTAGAGAATATACTGGATGAGGGAATTCATGACTTAGGCTTCATCTTTCATGAGGATATAAATGTAATAGATCAGTAGAGCCAAGGCGCTCAGGCCTATCAAGACCACCAAAACATCCATAAAGTTTGCCTCCTTGAAGGTAAACCCCACCCCCTGAAAAGCGCTCCATCATCCTCCCCCCTCCGCGGGAGCTAGGGTACGTAGCTTCTGGCCTAGGCGCCCCTCTGTCACAGGTCCCAATGGAGATTTTTCAATGTGAGATACTAGCAGTTCTCCGCTAAATTTTGCATTAGCAAAGATGAAAGAGTATCAAGAAATTCTTAAAAAAGCCCGTTATTTCGGCTTTTTCTCCTTTAGAAGGCTCCTAATTTTAAGATCTGGCCTTTAAAACCTCCTCTTAGGGGCAAAAAAAAAGCCCCCGCTGGCAAGATTAAACAGAATTTAATAATTCTGCCCTCCTCTTGCCAGGGGAGCGCCCCTCTAGCGGAGAAAGCCTCCGCCCCTCAGAGGGGATAACTTCTCTCGCCGTTGGGATCCGTAAGCATCGAGCCCAGCGGTGAGGAAGTTATTTTTTAGTCATTGAACTTCTGAGCGATAGAGTCTACCAAGCCCCGACCGGCCGCGAAGCCGTCCTGAGCCATCTCCACCGCGCCGCTGCCAGCGCCCACGGCCGCGCCCGCTAAGCCCTGAGCGTAACCGCCGATGGCGCCGCCCACAGCGCCGCCGGAAGCCGCGCCGCCTACGGTGCCCAGAACGGCGCCCGCCAAAGCGCCGATGGGACCGCCCACCGCCGCACCCAGCGCCACGCCGCCCATTAGACCGCTGACGGTACCTAAGATCTTGGTCACTTTCTCGGTGACTCCCCGCACTACGCTAGTACCCAGAGAGGGGGTCTCAGTAGCGCCAGAGAGAGCGCCGCCTACCGCGCCGACCACCGCGCCGCCGGCTCCGCCTACGACGCCGGCCACGTTGCGAGCCAGTTTCCAACCGAATCCCATCTCTTCGGGCTCTTGCGAGCTAGAACCGAGGGATACGGACTCCTGGGGGGTAGACTGAGTCTCTACCTGCTGAGGGGCCGCCTTCTCCGTGGAGACCGAGCTAGCCGAGTATTGAGTATTGTTGTGGAAGTTAACTGAACCGATAGACATTGTTCCGCACCTACCTGTTATATTCTAGTGATTTAGCAACATAGACCGATTGCATATTCACTTAAAAGACGCTGGGCCCCATAGTTGTCCCCCATTCGTTACAGTAAGGTTACCAATTCGCCAAATCGAAAGTTCAAGGGAACGCTTTTTAAAGAGTTGCTAAAATCTAGATAGCTATAAAAAAGGCTAAAAAAGGCCGCCCCCCTGCGGGGGGCGGCCTGGAGCGAATACCCTACTTTAGAGATTTACTCTCAATCGTCATCATCGTCATCTCTATACTTAGAATCGCGCAACATCTGGCGCATCTCGCCGCGGATTACGGCCCGGTCGTTAGAGTCTAAACTGCGATAATACTGGCAAGCCTCGCGGAAACGCTGGCGCTCCTCAATCTCCGTGAGATCCATATACATACAGACGATCTCCAGGGCTTCTCGCCAGGTGGGCGGCAAATTAGCGTAATTAGGTTCGGCGGTAGTCTCTATAGGTAATCCCTCGACGGTGACGTTACCCCCTAAGAGCCAATCGATATCGACCTTCAGGGCGTCGGCTAAGGTGCGCGCCGTCTGGTCGTTAACTCCAAAAGTACCATTGACGTAATTACAGATCCGCGAAGAAGGGTAGCCCGAAGCCCTACTCAACTCCGCTTGACTCATCTTGCGCAGACGCAGCGCCTCTTTGAGGCGAACATTAAAGGGAACAGCCATCCTAACTTCTCCTAAAGAATATCAACTGGGCCAAGTCTAACCTAGAATTCTCACTGAGAGCAAGACTTCGCCCTCCCCCTCCCAGCCCTATAAATTGACGCCCATGTAGGTAATAAACCCCTCAAAATAGGCACTTTGCCGTTCGTTCACCCAGAAAAGAGCCGCCCAGTTCCTTTTGTTAAATAAAAGTAAAGTTGTATTATCATTTTTTTATTATAACTTAAAGGCTCTGAATGACGTGTAATTGGGCGAACTTGACCTTGGCTTGGGCTTGTTGACTGAGGCGCGCCAACTGTAAACCGATATTAGACCCTTCTTCCAGCTCGCGCTCTAAAAGGCAGACCTGGGCGTACCAGTCGCCCATGAGGGCTAAGACGCGATCTTCTACCCGCTCGTAATTGGCAAACTCTTTAATGGCGTCCTGGGTAGCTTGGCGCTCTTGGAGGCGCGCCTCCTCCCAGGGGACCGCTTTGCGGCTGAGGTAGCGGATCTGGGGCTCGCGCAAAGCCAACTGGCAGGCCTTGTGGGCTAAGGATTTTAGGCTCTCTAAGTGGGGCTCCTCTAAAACCTCGTGCCTCACCTCTAAAACGCAGACTCGACGCCGGTCGGGGCTGCTCTCCGTCACCAAAAATCCTATAGGCAAGTTAGTTTCACGCTTACTAGCCACCGCAAACTACCTCTTTCTCTGTCGCGAAATGGCTCATGCTTTTCCCTTTAGGGGACTCCTCTCCTGCCATAAATAGCCTTAAGAGAGGTTACTCCGCCCCAATTAGCAAAGTAGTCTTTTCTAGTGAGGGAAGAGCTAAGATGAATACCTGGGGGAATTACTTAAGAGTCACTACCTTTGGAGAGTCGCACGGCCCGGCCTGCGGAGCGATCCTAGACGGTCTGCCCGCAGGTTGGCCTTTAGATAACCAACTTTTACAGAGCTACGTAGCTAGAAGGCGGCCGGGCCAACCCTTAACTAGCGCCCGCCGCGAAGAGGATCGCCTAGAGATCTGGTCGGGCCTCTGGGAGGGGCGGCTCTTAGGGACCCCGCTCACTTTGGCGGTGCGCAATGGGGATACTCGCTCTCAAGATTACCGACCCTTAGCCCAACTCTTCCGACCCGGCCACGGAGACTACCCCTGGCGGGCGCGTTACGGCCATTGCGACTACCGGGGCGGGGGGCGGGCCAGCGCTCGGGAGACGGTAGCTAGGGTCTTAGCGGGCGGGGTGGCGGAACAACTCTTAGCCGCCCTCTGGCCCCCGCAGAGGCCTAAATTGGAGATCGCCGCCTGGGTAGAGAGCGTAGGCCCCCTCGCCCTCCCCTACTCTGAGGAGCTCTGGCAAGAGCATCTCCGCCATCTCAAGAGAGAGCAGATCGATTCCTATCCTACCCGCTGCCCCTGGCCGGAAGGGCAAGAGTCTTTAGTAGAGCTCCTCAATCAGGCCCGCGCCCAAGGGGACTCCTGGGGAGGGGTAGTGGTTTGGGTCGCGCGCCATCTGCCCGCAGGTTGGGGCGAGCCCGTCTTTGGCCGCTTAGACGGCCTCTTGGGGGGCGCCCTCCTCTCTATCCCCGGGGTCAAAGGGGTGGAGATGGGTAAGGGCTTCGCCCTAGCCGCCCAACGCGGCTCCCAAGTTAGCGAAGGGCTCATTCCCGGCCCTTACGGACCCCGCCCCCGCCACGATTGGCAGGGGGGCAGTTGGGGGGGCATTTCCAATGGCGGCCTTCTCTGGGGGCGGGTAGCTTTTAAACCTACCCCCAGTATCGCCCAACCCCAAGAGAGCGTAGATTTAGAGGGGCAGTCCCAGGAGTTAAAGATAGAGGGGCGCCACGATCCTTGTATCGCCCTGCGGGGAGCGGTAGTAGTGGAAGCGATGATCGCTTTAGTTTTAGCCGATTTGGCCCTCGCGCAAAGGGGGCTTAGATCTACAAAAGAGGGGCTCTTTTTGTTAAACTAGAGCCTGGGCGCGGCGGCCTATCCTCTCTCTTATTTTGCCGCTCCCGCCAGGAGTCTGCTGATGTGTAAAATTAGTAGTGCCGCCTTGGGGAAGGGGCTCTTGACCTCCCTCCTTTTAGTATTGGCTCTATTCTCTCCGCTCAAGGCCCAGAACGCCCCTGCGCCCACCATTATCGTCAACCAGGTGATCTTAGCGGAAAATTCGATCTTAGGTCAGGTAGACGGGGACTGGATCCTCCACGCTACCCCCTTCTTTAAAGCGGCTGGGGCCGAGGTCAGTATCCAAAACCAGAGCTTGCACGCCAATTGGACTAACGCCAGCCTAGTCCTCACCGTAGGCCAAGCTAGCTGCCTCTTCAATAATAAGACTTACCCCCTCTCCGTCCCCCCGGCCCTCGATCAAAACGATCTCGTCGTTAAGCTTTATGAGATCTCCCAAATTATTGGGGCCACCATCACCCCCCAAGATAGCCGCCTCTGCGTCCAATGTACGCTGATGAGTAACCGCGTCTTGCGCACTACCCCTCTGCCCGGTCCCAACCCCTTAAATCCCACCCAAAGCGCCATGCAGAGCTACTTAGCTAACTTCAGTACCTCCGGGGGGCAGATCCCGGGCCTGGGCGCTACTAACTATAATCCCTTAGATACTTCCCCTTACACTACTTACCAGAGCGCCTACCCTACTAGTAGCGCCCAATTACCCCCCGCGCCGCCCCCCGTCCTAGGTACCGCCCCAGTAGGTAACCCTCCCTTAGCGGCTCAGAGCGCGACAGTCGCCCCCGTCTCCCCCGAGGCCGCTCCTACCGCGCCCGGCGCTCCAGCTAGCGAAGGATCCTTAGCCCCCGCCTACCAGACGACCCCACCGGGAGCCGCTCCCGGAACGACGCCTCCCGGAACGACTACTCCCGGCGCGGCGCTGGTTCCCGAAACGGCGGCCGCCCCGGGGACGGTCGACGGCGCTACGGCAGCCCCCGGTATGGCTAATCCCAATCTGACCACCCCCGGTCTCAGCGGTTATGGGACGGCGGCTCCGGGAATGATGGCCCCGGGGATGACCGCTCCCGGCATGGGCGGTCCCGGCTCCCCCTTAGCGACTATGCCCGTACCCCGCTTAGATATTTACGGTATGCCCAATACCATGGCTGGAGCCTATCCCACTCCCGGAGCTGGAGCGACCGCCCCCCAACAGACGACTCCCATCAGCGTGCGCTACTTGACCCAGCCCCCGCCCGCCCAACCGGCCGATTCCCCCTGGGCTTACGCTCGCTCTGAGGAGGCCAATCCCACCCAAGGCGCCGCTCCCGAATTGACTAGCCTCGACGTCCAGCGCCAAATGAACTTTATGGGCGTCTCTTATAAGATCGTCACCCAAGTGCGCAACGACGGAACCCAAGCCATTCCCAGCCCCTTAGTGGTCAAAGTGATGGTGCGCAACTTGCGCCAAGACCGGGGCTGGTATCTGCTCGATAGTTGCATAATCAATACCTTAGAACCCGGCCAGTGCGTAGAGATCTCTAAGCAGGCCGATAATAAAGTCTTCCCCATCTTGGCTAACCTCTCTTTGGGCTTTAAAGTCCTCCTCTTAGAGGAGACCCAAGAGGGCTCTAAAGAGCGCGCCCATTTAGAGCGCGAGATCCGTTTTTAAGCCCCCTGGGGTCCTCTCTAACTTGACCTATCTCTTGACCACTTAACAAAGGAATTGTTAGAATTTAAGCAAATTCGTTAGCATCTGTGGTCTGCTCCCAGCGGGCAGCCGCCTACACACGAAGGAGGCCTTCTAGTGGACAAAGTAAAGACCGACAACCTGGCCAGCAAGATTACCGGATTGATGGAGATGATCCCCGGCTATTCCGGTTACCAAGCTCGAGCCACCCGACGGGAGAGCGACGCCCGCCAACGCGAGTTTATCGCCCGCCGGTTGACCCAGTTAAAGAGCGACCTGCAGTCCGTCCAAGAGGAATTCTTAGGCTCTGGCAAGCTGTCGATGATGGGCTCCTTCGAGAAGGCCAATAACCGCCTGGATCGAGTGATCGAGCGGATACGCCACGCTAGCCACGGGTACGCGGGTTTCTTCGATAGCGTCCAGATCAACGAGGCGGAGTTAGATCGCATCTACGAGTACGATCTCTCCTTATTGAATATCGTAGCCAGCGCCGAAGAGGCGCTGATGGCGGTGCGCGGGGCGGCCGATGGAGCGGCCGATCCCCAAGTGGCTCTGCGCTCTTTAGTAGCTAAGATCGATGAGTTTGACCGGGCTCTGAGCGAGAGAGACGGTATTTTAAAAGGAATCAAGTAAGGGGTAAGATATGGCTAGAGTTTTAGACACAATTGAATGGCGTCCCTCAGATCCCGAAGCTTTAGTAGGGCGGGTGCCGGAATCGGGGCCAGCTGATATTCGCATGGGCTCCCAGCTCATCGTACGCGAGAACCAGGCGGCTATCTTCTACCGCGACGGCCAGGCCTTAGACGTCTTTGGCCCGGGGCGCCATACGCTGACTACGGCCAATATCCCCTTAGTTTCGGAGTTTATCAGCCGCTTTACGGGCGGCGGCAACGTCTTTGCCGCCGAGGTCTACTTCGTCGACCAGCGCGTCTTCTCCGATCTCAAGTGGGGTACCCCCAACCCCATCGACCTCAAGGATCCCGACTTAGGTTGGGTCCAGTTGCGGGCCTTCGGCACCTTCTCCGTGCGCATCGAAGATCCCCAACTCTTTGTCAACACCATGGTGGGTACGCGCCCCAACTACTCCATTAAGGATCTCAATACGACCCTCAAGGGCAGCGTGCGCACCCGCCTCAACGACCTGGTGGGAACCACCTTCAAGTCTTACGCCAGTATCCGCAGCGACATAGACGATCTGGCGGCGGCCATGAAGGTCAAGCTGAAAGACGACTTTGGCAAGTATGGCGTCTCCCTGCGCGACTTCTTTATCCAAGACGTCTCCGTACCGGAAGAGATCCAGGCCGCTTTCCGCAAGCGGGCTACGATGGGCGCTCTGGGCGTCGACAATTACATGCAGCTCAAAGCGGCTGACGCTCTGGGCGATATGGCCCAAAATGAAGGGGCTGGCGGTCAGGGTATGACCATGGGCGCCGGTCTGGGCATGGGCATGATGATGCCCGCCATGATGCAGCAGGCCTTCAGCGGAGCTATGGCCGCCCCGGCCGCCGCTCCGGCCGCTCCCGCCCAGACTTGTAGCGCTTGTCATCAGCCCATTCCGGGCGGGACTAAGTTCTGCCCCAATTGCGGCGCTAAGGTCCAACCGGCGGGTACTATCCCCTGCCCCGGCTGTCAACAGCCCGTCCCCGTAGGGAGCAAGTTCTGCCCCAACTGCGGCGGCAAGGTGGAAGTGGAAAAGAAGAAATGCGCCTGCGGCGCGGAGTTAGATCCTAACGCCAAATTCTGCCCCCAGTGCGGAGCCAAACAGTAGGCTAATTGGCCGCCGCAGCGGACGGTTAGTTAAATACCATGAACCTTGAGGAGCTGGTCTGGCTAGATTCTCCTGAAGCTCAAGAGGCTTTGCAAAGCTTAGCCTCCCGAGAGCTCAGCGAGTCTCAACGCTGGCCGCTCCTCAAAAATTTGCGCCGCCACTTTACCCCCGCCCAGGCGGGGCTCCTTTGGGATCAGGCGCTGTGGCGGCGCAAGGCCCAAAGTAAGTTCCCCCAAGCGGGCCAAATGCTCTGGGAGCCTCAGGCCTTAGAGCAGGCTACGAGCTGGGAATTGGCCTTACAGAGGGCCCAAAAGTTAGACGCCCTAGTCCCGCCCGGCCCTATCCTAGACTTAGGTTGCGGTTTGGGAGGTCAAGCTCTGGCCTTAGCCCAGTACCGCCCGGTGTGGGCTATCGATCTAGACCCTCTGCGCCTAGCCCTCCTAGAGCGCAACGCCCGCCAGCTGCAGACCCCCTACCCCATAGAGACTAAATTAGGCGACTTTCTCAAAATGGAGCTCCCCCCAGCTGCCGCCCTAGTAGCCGATCCCGCCCGCCGCCAAGGGGAAAAGCGCCTCTACGATCCCCAGGAGACTATCCCCCCGCTCTCAGAACTCATAAACTTAGCGGAGCGCTACCGACTCCCAGCCGCCATAAAATTGGCCCCCAGCGTAGATCGCCAAATAATTAAGGACTACCCCCAGAGCGGCTTAGAATTTGTAGGCCCCCACTTAGAGTGTCGGGAGGCGGTCCTCTGGCTAAAGACTGAGGACGCCGCCCTTTGGGAGGCCTCCCTCTACCGCCAGGGACAGTGGTGGAGCTGGTCTAAAAAGGCTCAGACTGAGATTGAGCTGCCACTAGCCCCCCTAGAGGCGGGCCAATATCTCTATGAGGTCCAACCTACCCTCTTGCGGGCCGGACTTTTGGGGGAACTGGCTAAGGCTTTGGGGGCCAGTCAATTCGATCCCCAGGTCAGTTGGCTCACCGGTTCCTTAGCCTTCGCTCCCGCCCCAGAACTAAAACCTTGGTACGCAACCTTCCGCCTCACCCACGTCCAACATTTCTCACTCAAGGCCTTACAAAAGTTGTTGCGCCAGTTGGAGATCGGCATCTTAGAGATTAAAAAGCGCAATTTCGCCCTGGAACCGGACCAATTGCGCTCTAAAATAAAGCTCGCCCCCCACTCTAAGCGGGAGGCGACCCTCTTCTTGACTCGCTGCGCGGGCCAGCCCCTCTTCCTATTGGGAGAGAGGCTCTAAAGACCCTTAGGCGCGCCCTCTGAGCTCCTGGTTGAGCAGGTAGAGGCTGGAAGGATCGTCGCCGTAAGCTTTGACCTTGTCGACCAAGATGCGGGCCGAATCTTCCTCTTCCACTTGCTCGCGCACTAAGCCCTGGATGAAGTCTAAAGTCTTATAATCCTTAGCTTCGTGGGCTACCGCGTAGATATTCTCGATAGAAGCGGTGATAAAGCGCTCGTGCTCCAAAGCCATCTCTACGCCGTCCAGCACCTTCTTGATCTTCTTGTCGGGCTGAGCGATAGCTTTCAGCTGGACTTTGACGTCCATCTTATGCAAGTAGTCCATAAACTGGCGCGCGTGCTCCATCTCCTCTTTGGCCTGGAGATAGTACCAGTGGCCAAAGCCGTCTAAACCCACCTCGTTGTAGTGGTTCGAGAAATCGAGATATAAGTAAGCGGAGTAGAACTCGCGATTAATCTGCTCTTGCAAAAGTTCTTGGATCTTTTCAGTTAACATCTTTAACTAAAACCAACCTTTCTCAGGAGATATGCCCCCCAGAACTCCCCCCTAAGACCTCTCTTATAGGGGCTAAAATACGGGACGGGAGGAGCTCCTCCTGCCCCCGCTAGCCCTCTTTTTAGGGGGTTGTATTGACAAAGATAAAATTAGTCTCGCAGCCGGGCGGGAAACCGGAGACGGCTACTACCTTATCGCCCGAACTGACGTACTGGCGCCGATGGGCCTCCTGGGTGGCCTGGAAGACCAATTCGTTGACCGTCTCCACCTTCTCGATGTAGGCCGGCTCTACCCCAAATAAGAGGTTCAATTGGCGGGCCACTACCAGGCTGTGGGCCACCCCCACGATCAGAGTGCTGGGGCGGAAGTGGGAGATATTGCGGGCCGTCTGGCCGGTAGCCGTACAAGCTAGGATGGCCTTAGCCCCCGCCACCTCGGCGATTTCGCAGGCGCTGCGCCCCAATTCGTGGGGCAAGGCGGTGCGGGCGGACTGGATCTCTTGGGGGCTGAAGACGCTACTACAGGGCAGAGAGATTTCGGTGCGCTCGGCGATCTGGGCCATAACCTCTACCGCCTCTACCGGGTAGTGGCCGGCCGCCGTCTCGCCGCTCAACATCACCGCATCCACGCCGTCTAAGATGGCGTTGGCCACGTCGGTCACCTCCGCGCGGGTGGGACGAGGGTTGCGGATCATCGAGTCTAACATCTGGGTGGCGCAGATGACCGGCTTATACTTAGAGCGGGCCAAGGAGATAACTCGCTTCTGGATGACGGGGATCTGATCTAAGGGCATCTCCACCCCTAAGTCGCCCCTAGCTACCATAATCCCATCGAAAGCCTCTACTATCTCCTCAATACACTCGATGGCCTCGGGCTTTTCTATTTTGGCAATAATGGGCCTAAAGATGCCGACCTCGTGCATAATCTTGTGGGCCGCCTCTACGTCATGGGGACTGCGCACAAAGGACATAGCGACATAATCGACCCCCATCTTTAAGCCAAAGCGCAGATCGTCGGCATCCTTTTCGGTAAGCGAGGGGACGGAGAGCTTAGTGCCGGGCAGATTGACCCCCTTATGGGAGCTGATGGGACCGCCCACTAGGACCCTAGTATAGATCTTATCGTCCTTAACGTACTCTACCTGACATTGTAAGGCCCCGTCGTCTAAGAGGATGGTGTGACCGGGCTCGACCTCTTGGGCCAAGTTGGGATAAGAGACGGAGAGTAGGTGGGAATTCCCTAAGACTTCGCGATCGGTAAAGACGCACTCTTCCCCCTCCTTCAAAACGCTCCCCTCCTGGACTTCGCCCACCCTAATCTTAGGGCCGCAGAGATCTTGCAAGATGCTCAAAAAGACGTTATTTTGCACGCTCAAACGGCGCAGGCGATCGTATAACTCCTGGTGCGTGGCGTGGGTGCCGTGGGAGAAGTTGAGGCGAGCCACATTGACCCCGGCCTTAATGAGCGCGTCTAGGACCTCCTCATCTTGGGAAGCGGGGCCAATCGTAGCCACAATCTTAGTCCGTCTAAAGTTCATAGCAACCTCCTAGGTATAGTTCGCGTGACCATCCGACCTAAATCCGAGCTGGAGCCCGGGATTTCTACCGTCAAAAAGTTATCCGCCGTCCCCACTACGCGCTGAGGATCGTTAGCGGAGAGGCGTTCTACCAAAATGGGGCGCTCCGTACCCACAAAAGAGTCGTAGACTTTATGGCTACACTCCTCGCCCAGCGCGATAACGCGCCCCACCCGCTCGCGCTTGAGGGCCTCGGGGACCTGCTGGGGCAAAGTACTAGCTACCGTGCCCGGGCGCGGAGAGTAAGGGAAGACGTGCAAATGGTAGAAGGGGCGGCGCCTTAAGTAATCCTCTAAGATCTCTAAATCGCTCTCCTCTTCGCCCGGGAAACCCAAGAGAATATCCGTAGTTAAGACCCCGCCCGGGACGCGCTCTAAAAATTCCCCTACCAAGCTATCGTACTGGGCTAGGGTGTAATCCCGCCCCATAGCGCGCAAGATCTTATCGCTAGCGTGTTGGAGGACTAAGTGCAAATGGGGGCAGAGGCGCTCAGGATAGGCGGCCATAAGCTCTAAGAGCGGGCGCGGGAAGGCCATAGGCTCAATAGAGCTCACCCTATAGCGCACATCTTGCGTATGTTTTATTAAATACTCTACCAGCTGGGCAAAATTAGGAGCTTCCCGCCCCTTAGCCCTAGCCTCTAACTTAGAGGCGCTATCCCGCCCCCAGAGGGCCAAGTGGGTGCCCGTCAAGACGATCTCCCGGTAGCCCTCCCCTTGCAAGCGCTCCACTTGGGGCAAGAGTTCCTCGCCCTTCCAACTGCGCAAAGGGCCGCGCACTAAAGGGACGATACAGAAAGTACACATATGGTTGCAACCCTCTTGGACCTTTAAGAGGGCCCGAGCGCGCGTCTTGGGGGCGGGGATGGGCGGCGAGAGCCTTAAGGGCTTAGGCAGATACTCTAAGATCCGCTCCCGCTCTCTAGGGGGCAAGAGAATAACCCGCTCCCACTGGGCTACGCTTTGAGCTAAGCCCCCCTTAGGGGCCGCCCCACAGCCGGTAACTACTACTAGTTGGCAACTTTTAAGCAGGCGGCGCACCATTTGGCGGGCCTTGCGATCCGCCTCCGCCGTCACCGTACAAGTATTGACTATTCCCACCTCGGCCCCTTGGCCTACAGGGTTTAGCCGCCAGCCCGCCCCCTGTAAGAGGCGGCTGAGAGCTTCCGAATCGGCCCGATTGGCGCGGCACCCTAAAGTTAAGATGGTAAAGGAGGCCATTTTTATCTGCTTTCTACTTTCTAATTAGGCTAAGAGGCGTTGGGCCTCTGAGGAGCTGCCCGCCGGTCGCGAAGAGGCTCCAGGCGCTATTCCCAAAGCGGCGTAGAGGGAGTCGGGCAATTGGCGCTCCCCGTAGAGGGGCAAAGCCTTTTGGATGGGACAACCCAGGTAGCGCTTGAGCTCCCGCCAGTTGGGATAGTAACGATCTAAACGGGCGTAAAAGGAGGGGCTATGGTTCAATTCCCAGAGGTGGACCAATTCGTGGGTGAGGATATAGGCTAAAGCCTCCAAATCGAAATGAACCAAAGCCAAATTGAGCGAGAGGCGCTTTTTTAAGGGGGTGCAACTCCCCCAACGGCTGCGCATCTTCTTTATTTGGAGGGCGGCTATCTCTACTCCCAGGGCCGCCTGGCGCTCGGCTAAGACCGCCTTTACCGCCCGTTCCAACTCCTGGCGCAAATATTTCTCCACTATCTCCCGCTGCTGATCTTGGCGCTTGTGGGGCGGCGCCAGGACGATTATCCTCTCCCCCTCCAGGCGCATCCCGCGCTTGCGGTAACTACTCTCCACTTGCAAATGGTACTTGCGTCCCCAAAAGTAGAGGTAACGCTCCTCCTCTGGACCCCACAAGCGCAAGGCCAACCAGGGGGCTAAAAGGCGCCGCCGCTCCTCTATTTTGGCGGCCCTAGCGCGCAAGAGTCGGGCGAGTTCTTCTTCAGGCATATCCCAAGAGGCGCGCACTACCAACTCGGCGTAGGGTAAGTTGCAAGCGGCTACCAGGCCGCGAAAATTGGTCTGACGCACTACTAAAGCGGTCAAACCGTCGACTGTCAATTGCGAAATCTTTTGCATATATCCCCCCTTATATAAGATCTGGACTCTTATTATATCCCACTTAGAGGCCTACTGTTAAGCCCCTTCCTTCTCGACTATGGGGCTCAGGCGCACCGTGGCGTCGCGGGGCCAGACTAAGTCGATCTTCACGTGGATCCTACTCCCAGGGGGCAGAGGATGGCCGGGCACGTGCGGACACTCGTTCTCCCACAGGCAGTTGCAGAGCTGGACGATATGCTTATCGGGATGGTTGGCCAAGACGATAGCCTCCATCTCCTCTTTAGAGTGCTCCTCTAAGTAGCGCAAGATCCAGTAGGTGCGCCGCTCCTTCTCTAAAGCGTCGGCCGTACTGATCGAGGCCTTAGTATGGGCCAAAATGGCCTCCAAAGCCTCCTTATCGTAGAGGGGCTGCTGGGGATCGCCAGTTAACATAGACTTCAATTGGCGCTGCATCACTAAGTCGTTGTAACGGCGGATGGGGGAAGTCACTTGGACGTAATTATCTAAACCTAAACCGATGTGGCGCGCGGGGGCTGAGCCCATCGTCCCTCGGCGCAAGTAGCGCCGGTAATTGTAGGCCTTGACGGGGTCAAACTCCGTCCAATCCTCTAAGGGCTTCTCCGGCGGCTCCTGGGAACGGAAGATGCCCGGGGCCCCGTGGGCGGCTAGGTAATCGCCCGCCGTAGAGTTAGCTAAGATCATGAGCTCGCTCACCAAGACCTGGGCGGGCGAGTCGGGCGACTCGCGCTCAATACTGATCTCCCCTTGGGGCGAGACTTTGACGTTGACCCGCGGGAAGGGGATAGCTACCGCCCCCGCCGCCAGACGGCGCTCTTTAAGTTGGCGCACTAAGGCCAACAACTTGGCCCAGCGCCCCTCCGCCAAAAAGCGCTCCGCCTCTTCGTAGGTCAGGCGCTCCCGCACCTTGATAATACTGGGGCTCATCTGGGACTCTAAGAGCTCCCCTTGGGGGTCGAAGGTCACCAAAAAGGAGAAGGACAAGCGCTTTTGGCCCGCCACCAAGCTACAGACGCTATCGGAGAGGATGGGCGGACACATGGGCACCTTGAGATCGGGCAGGTAGAGGGCCGTACCCCGCTCTAAGGCGGCCTGGTCGACTAAGCTGCCGGGGCGCACGTAATGGGAGGCGTCGGCGATATGGATCCCCACCCGCAAGCGGCCGTCGTCATACTCCTCAAAGGTCAAGGCGTCATCGATATCGGTAGTGGAGGCGTCGTCAATAGTGAAGGCCTCTAACTCCGTCAAGTCTAAGCGCCCCTCCAGGGCGGCCCCATCCTCTAAGAGGGCGCAACTCTGGGCGGCCTCCGCCAATTCGTCCTCTTCGAACTCCACCGGCACTTTGTAGCGGTAGAGGGCCAAATTCTGGTGCTCGCCCCACTCCCCGGCCTTGAGCATCAATTGGAAGGGGGCGTCGCGGCGGGTAATGCCGATGGCCTTTAAGAGTTCCGTCACCTCTTTGTAGCGGCGCGACTCGGCGCCCCAGACGGCCACCTCCCCCAGATGGCGCACTAAATCTTGGGCGGCCCGCTCCGCCTCGGCCGGATAGTTTAGGGGCTCGTGACAGGGAGCGGGCCGCTGCCAGAGCTCGCTCAACCAGAGGCTCAAGATCTCGCGCTCCCGCTTATTGATAGCCTCCGCCTCCTGGCGGTGGCAGATCTCTTGGACCTGTTCCGGCGTCCGCCAGACGTAATCCGTCCCCTTGCGGTAGGAGTAAATCTTATCGCGATCTAAGCTGCGGTAGGTGGCGGAGAGGGAGCGCGGGCTGCTATCCCCTAGGGCTAACTCGCTCAGCTCCTCTAAAGTCCACAGCCGCCCCGCCTCTTCTTCCCCCAAAAGTTCCCACAATTCGGCGGGACTGACCGCCTGGGAGAGTTCCTCCCGCTCCGCTTGGGCCTGGGCTAGGGCCCGGTCTAGATCTTCGTGGGCCCCTTGGGGATCGGCGAAGGCCGGAACGACAAAGAGGGCCTTCTGGTCGACTAACTTCTCCTCGCGACCGCGCAAATTGCGCACGTAGATCTTACCCGGCTTATCTTGGCGCAAGACGACGGCGGGCGTCAACTTCTTATCTTGTAGATACTCTAAGTAGGAACCAGGGGCTATCACGGCCTAACGCTCTTTTCTAGCAAATTACTTTGCGCTAAGTTGAAAGTGCAAGTCTAAAAACCTGCTAACGGTTGAGAAGCACCTCGCATCCAGGGTAGTAGTGAGAGATGATCTCTAAATAATCTTGACCGGCTAAAGCTCGCCCTTGCGCCCCCTCCTGGCACAGGCCCACCCCGTGGCCCCAGCCTCCGCCTACGAAAGCGATCTTCTCAGGGCTAGGCTCAATATAAAAGAGGGTGCTGCGCAGACCGGAGGGGTTAATCTTACCTCCGCCCACCATCCAGCGCATCTGATCGTGACTTAAGGTAAAGGAGCCCAGGCTAGTAACGACCGCCAATTGTAAGGCCCGCCCGCTGGGAGAGCGCCGCAAGATCTGTAACTCCTGGAGGTCGCCTATCTCCGTAGGCTGGGCCCCCACTAAGACGGGCAGAGACTCGCGCAACTGGTCGCTCAACTCCGCCAAGGTATACTCCGCCCGCCAGCGGAAGCGGCTGGCCTCCTGACAGTAAGCGGGGCCAGGGTCATCGATAAAATGGCGCAGAGCGGCCTCCAGTTGGGGGGTATTCTCTAAGGAGGCCCCAGGCTCTAAGGCGGGGGGCGCGGCGGCCTCCGCGCGATTAGGCGCTAGCTCTCCACCCTCTAAAGAGTCGCTCTCCGCCACAGGCTCCGCAGCTAGGGGGCTAGCGCCTAAATTAGAGCGGCTGATAGTCGCTAAGAGCTCGGCCGGGGTCCAGAGTTGGCCGCTCTCTAAGTCGCTAGAGGGGACTAAGTAATTGACGGGCTGGGCTTGGGGCCAGGCGTACTCTAAACCTTCGCCGCAGCCGCCGCAGACCGCATGGTAGCGCGTATCGGCGATCATCTTGCCCCAACAGACCATCTGGCCCGCCGTAGCTTCGATCTGGGCGTTGATCTTAGGATCCTCTACCCCCGCCCCGCCGTAGACGTGGCAGTGGACCTCCGAGCAGAGATCGTAACCTTGCTCTTTATGGCGCCCCAAACTGGCTAAAGTGTAGGAGCGGGCCACGCAGGCCATAGCCTTTAAGGCCTCGGGCTCAAAGCGGGCCGGCACTTCGCTAGGCACCACCCCTTTGAGGTAATCTTCTAAGGCTAAGTGGTTGACCACCTTAATCCCCGCCTCTTGGGGGGTCAAGGTGAGTTGGCCGCGGTAGGCGGAGTAGGTCTTAGCTCCGGTGAGGGGATCGACTATCTCCACCTGGCAGATGGGCTCCTCCGTCCCCTCGGCCGCCCCCAAAGTGAGGGGCTCGGTAGTACTCAAGAGGAGGTGATCTTCACCGTCGTAGAGGGCCAACTTCACCTTCTGGAAGAAGGTCGTCACCAGCCGGACCTTAATGAGCGGGGCCTGACCTTGGGAGTAGAGGATCCCGCCCGGGGCGCTCAAGTTGACCTCGCCCACCCAGTCGGGCAGCCCCACTTTAATGAGGGTCCGCTCCGTAAAGGCCGCTTGGGTATCTTGGCTAGACTCTAAGGAGGAGGCTAACATCTCTTGGGCGTTGGGGGCCTGGCGGCGGAAAGCTTGGCCTTGGGGGGGCTTAGAGAAATCGATACCTGAGGTACGCAACGTATGCGAGTAGGCGGAGTACATGGCTATTAAGGCCACGCAGAGGGTAAAGAGCATGCTGTAGACAAAGCGGCTCGTCTTGTGGTTCACCTTTTCTTACTCCTCCATCCGCAATTGGGCTAAGGCGCGGCGCAGATCGCCCTCCGCCCGCTCCAGAGCCAATTCCGCCTCTTGCCAATCGACTCCCGCCAATTGGGAGAGGATGGAGCGCTGGCGCTGGACTAGTTTTTGATTGGAAGCGCGCACGTCGACCATCAGATTGCCCACTACGTGCCCTTGGGCTACCATGGCCCCCGTCGATAAGATATTGAGCGTCATCTTGGTAGCCGTGCCCGCTTTGAGGCGCGTAGAGCCGGAGAGGACCTCGGGCCCCACCTCTAAGAGGATGGGATAGTCGGCCAAGCGGGCCAAGGGGGCTTGAGGATTACAGAAGATAGAGCCCGTCTTATTCCCCTGTCGGCGCGCCCGCTCTAAGGCGCCCACTACGAAGGGGGTAGAACCAGAGGCGCTGATTCCTAAGACGAAATCGCTAGATTTTAGGCCGCGGGCTTGCAACTCCCGGTAAGCGGCCTCAGAATCGTCCTCCGCTCCCTCCACGGCCTCTACTAAGGCCTGCGGGCCGCCCGCTAAGATAGCTTGCACCTCCTGGGGGGAGACCCCAAAGGTAGGCGGACACTCGGCCGCATCCAAAACCCCTAAGCGCCCGCTAGTCCCCGCCCCCACGTAGAAGAGGCGACCGCCCGCCCGGAAGGAGGCGATTATAGCCTCGAGACAACGGCTAATACTCCCGCTAGCCTCCGTCACCGCCTGGACAGCCCGGTAATCCTCCCGGTTCATGAGCTCTACTAGCTGGGCGGGGCTCAACTTATCTAGTTGGGTACTAGCCTCATTGGAGGCTTCCGTAGGCCTAGATTCCATACTCTCCACTCCTCCCTAGGCGCCCGTATCCGCCGGCAGATTGGGAATCTCTACCCCCGGCTGCCACTCTAAGATGACCGTCCCCCCGGGCGGGATGTCCAGCCAGGTGCGCTTGCGCTTATCGACTTTGAGCTCTTTGGGCGTAGGTTGACCGGCCCGGTCTAAGAGGGTCCAGCGGGGCGGGGTCCCCTGAGGCCCCTCTAACTCCTGCATCCTGGTCTGCACCGTGCGATCGGCAATAGAGTGCATGACTAAGAGAGAGCGCCCGTCGCGCAGACGGACCCAACGCCTACCTACGGCCGGTTCAATAGAGATAGAGTCTAAGATAGCGGGACTCTTCATTAAGAGGCCGGCAAATCTCACCCCCACCGAGTGCGGACCTTGGCGCAATTGGCGCGGCCCATCGACGAACTTACAATCGACGAAGGGGTCGTCCGTAGCTCCCCCCAGGTTGACCTTAAAGATCTGATCGCCGTCGATACGCACCAAGACGGAGACTAAACCGCCCGTAAAATTGCTATTGAGGAAACTGAGGTAGAAGTAGTAAGGATCGTCTCGGGGCACGTCAAAGCGCATCCAGAACATATTGTCGCGGCCCACTACTGCAAAGTGGCCCGGGGTCCCGCCCGGATACTCTAAAGGCTCGGTGTCGAAAGCCTTCTGGACCGCTTTGCCATCCTCTAATTCGATGACCGTACCCCGGAAGGGCAAGCAGAGATCTTTAGCCTCCAACCACTGGGCGGCCCCTTGATTAGCTAAGAGGTCGCTAACTAGGGCCTGGGCTTCCTTAACTTGGCTAGAGGTAGGCAACTGGCCCAGATCGATAGCCGCGCACCCGGCCAAGATGGCGTAGAGCTCCTTGCCCGTCGCCTTTTTAAGAGCTAAGAGATTCTCCACGGCGGCCACGACCCCCCAGAGAGAGGTAATTTCGCGCTCGGGGCGGGGGGCGAACGAGTAAGGGATATTGCCGCTAAGCGCCAATTTGGCGAAGAAGTTGCACCCTTCCGACTCCGCCGACTCTAAAAAGTCCTCCTCGCCCAGCAACTGGCTGGCGGTCACTAAAGCTAAGGCCGCGTACTGGCGCTGGGGGAAGAGGGCGGCTCCCGCTACTAACTCGCCCTTACCGGGCACGGGATAGGTGCGCGGCTTACCTTCGGCCGTAACGTAAGAGAAGTGGGCCCCGAAGGGATAGAGCTGAGATTGGGGCTGCAGACAGAGGCTAATCCCCTCCGCTAAGCGGCGAATAGACTCCAGCCGCCCGGCCTGGGGGTGGAGGGCCTGTAAGTCGCAGAGGGCCAAGACGGCTTGGGAGGCGGCGTCTACCCGCCCGCCTATCCAGGCGGGCTCCCGGTAGCCGTGGATAGTGACCATCTCCTTATAGCGCTCTAACCAGGGTCCAATAAATTGTAAGTCGCGCTGGGCGGCGGCCGCTAAGCTCTGGGAGAGGGAAGAATCATTTTTAAAAGCTAAGGCCCCTTTAGCGGCTATGCGCGCCCGCCAGGCCCGCAGGTAGAGATCTTCATGAGCGGCGGGATGGTCCTGACTTAAACGCTCTAAGCTCTGGCGCAACTGGGCGTCCCCTTGGCTCCCCGTCCGGCCTAAACGGGCGTACATCGTCCACAACTCCCCCTCTTGGCCGCTAGCTAAAGCGACTTTCAGGGCGGGCTTTTCCTGGAGGGCGGGCGGCTCCGGTAAGGGACTGCCGATCTGTAAAGGCTGCGCAGGTTCAGAGGGGGCGGCCGTCAAGGTGGGGGCGCTCTCCGCCTCTGGAGCCTCCTCCGTAGACTCGGCCGCCTCCTGGGCTTGGCGTTCAGCCTCCAATTGGGCCTGGCGCTCCCGCTCCGCCTGGGCCTGACGCTCAGCCTCTAATTGGGCCTGACGCTCCCGCTCCGCCTGAGCCTGACGCTCGGCCTCCAATTGGGCTTGGCGCTCCCGCTCCGCCTGGGCCTGGCGTTCGGCCTCCAATTGGGCCTGGCGCTCCCGCTCCTCTTGGAGTTCTTCGCGCTGTAAGAATTGTTGGATAGTCTGGACCGGATGGGGCGGGACGACCTCTCCGCTGGGAGCCGCCTGGGCGGCGCCCGCCCAGAGGGTCAGAGTAGCGGCTATCGTCGTATACGTAAAAAATCTCTTCATCTTCTAACTCGGTTCTAGCTTTAGAGATTGGGATAGAGGAGCGGGTCCCAGCGTTCGACCGTCTGGGGGGCGGGGGCCGAGTTCGGCTCTAAGGCTCTGGCGCTGGGCCAGGCGGCCTGCCCTTTACTCTCCTCCTCCGGCTTACCGACTACGAAGCGGCCCATAACTTGGCCGCTAGCTTCAATATCGTTAGTCGTCAGATCGACGCTCACCTTATTGCTAGCTAGCCAGTCGCCCTGGCCCCGCTCTAAGCGCACATTATCTAAGAGTTCGACCTTATTAGCTTGGCGATCGTAAGTAGCCCGATCGGCAAAGAGGCGCTTCTCGCCCTGGCGGAACTTGATCTGCCCCTGGGCCTGGCCCAAACCCTTCTCCCAGTAATACTCCAACTCTTGGGCCTCTAAGTAGGCGGGTACGCTCGGTCCCTCGGCCTTCTCCTTAGTACCCGGCAAACGCTCGCTCACTACCCGCACCTGGCCGCGCAAGACGGCTCGCTTTTGGGCGTAATAGACGCGCAACCCCTGGGCGGTCATAGTAGTCCCCGGCTGCTCTAAGCGAATTTCGCCCTGGAATTCGGCGATCTGGGTGTCGGTATGGTATTTAGCGAAGGAAGAGTACATGACGACGTCCCCGTAAGTTAGCTTGACGTTGCCAATAAGGCGCACTAATTTCTGGTCCTCGTCGTAATCGCCGCGATCAGAACTGAGCTGGAGCGTCCGCTCGAGCTGGGGGTCGCCCGCGGCGGCCTGAACCTCTAAGCTCCCCAGGAGCCCGATCCAGATGGAGAGGAGTACCCAGATCCAAAACTTACTTCGCAAAGCTACTCTCCTCTAACTCTCTACTCCGCCCCGGGTCGCCCCCGCACGAGCTAATTCGTACATAATAATAGCCCCCGCCGCCGCCACGTTGAGCGACTCGCTCTGGGGAGCTAAGGGGATGTGGAGCGGCCAATGGGCCTGGGACTGCCAAGCGCTATCTACCCCTTTGACCTCCGCCCCTAAGACTAAAGCCCAAGACCTGGGGGGCTCAATCCCAATGAGGGAACGCCCGCCATGGGCTTCGGCCGTCAAGATGGTAAAACCCTCCGCCTCCAGGCGGCGGCTCCAACTGGCTAGCTCCTCCTCCCTAAAGCGATAGAGAGGGAGATGGAAGACGGCCCCGGCCGCAGCCCGCACTACTTTGGGGTTATAAGGATCGGCTCCTCCACAGAGGAGCGCCCCCTCGATCCCCAAAGCTAAGCCGGAGCGCAGGAGGGTCCCCACATTGCCAGGATCCTGGATCTGACTTAAGACTAAGAGGCGCTTAGCCTTTAAGAACTGGGCCAACTCCAGCGTCGGCCGCCGCGCTACGGCCAAAAAGCCTTGACTAGTGGCGGTATTAGAGAGCGACTCCAAGACGGAATCGGCTACCATCCAGACGCGCAGTTCGGGCTGGCGTCTCCATAAGCCCTCTAACCAGGGGGGCTCGCCCTCCGCTTGCAAGAGGCTCTCCCCTAAGAGCAGCTCCTCTACCTCCACTTGAGAGAGGGCCAACTCTTGGACTACGCGCCGCCCCTCAACTAAAAAGCGACCTCGCTCATCCCTAATCGCGGACTGAGAGAGGCGCTTAATCTCTTTAACTAGACGGTTGTGGCGTCCTAAAAGTTCAATTTCCATACTGTTCATCGAGGGCCACCCGGTAGGTGCGGCCCCTATAAGCGACTAGGTCCCCAGGTTGCAGAGCGCGGCCCCGCTGGGTACAGACTTGACCGTTAAGTTGGACCATCCCCTCCTGGATAGAGAGCTTGGCTTCCCCTCCGGTGGCGCAGGCTCCCACCAGCTTCAAAAACTGACCCAAGGTGAGGCGCCCTTTTGAGGGCGCACGTTCAGAGCTTCCCATCTTAAGTGGCATTATTGGCCTGAGCCCGACAGGAGGCCACCACCTCTTCGATACCGCGCGTAGCCCGCTGGACCCTAATGGAGGCGTCGCGCAGAGCCCGCACCCCCTCCACCAAGTTGATAGAGTTATTGTCCGCCGCAAAGAGGCGCAAGCGCTCTACGGCCTCTAACATGGCCTGGGCGCCGGCGTCGATCTCCGCCCGGTAGCTGACCAACTGAGACTCCAGGGAGTGGAGCTCGGCCGCTCCCTCGCCCTCTAAACCGGAGCCGTCCATCTCGGGGCTGGGCGGTAAGCTCAAGATATTATCCTCTACCAGATGGCTAAACCAATCTAAGACGGCGTTATACTCATCGACATCGATGCGCCCTTCCGCCGCCTTATTGACCGTCTCAAAGACGGTCAGTAAGTTCTTAGTCATCACCAGCTCCCCGCCGTACTGGGGCTGGCCGCCGTCCTCTTGGAAGGACATGGTAGAAGTGGAACTGGTCCCGCTGGCCGCCGCGGCGTCGAGCATCTTGGCGCCGCAACTGATACAAGCCCGGCTGCCGGCATCGTTGGGGGCGCCGCAGCGCACACAGTAGACCTTAGAACTCTGCTCGCCAATATTGTCGAAGCGCTCCTTACTGTCATAAAGGGCGTCGGCCGCCTGGACTAAGAGCTCGCTGGCCTGGTCGAAGAGATCCTCCTGACCGGCCAAAGTGGCTGCAAACATGTCGATAGCGCGGAAATGATCTTCGAAGGCCTCGCGGCAAGTAATTAACTGCTCGGCGATCTCCGGGCACTCCACGGGGATGGCGCCCAGCGACTCCACCTCGCGCCAGAGATCGTCTACGTTGCTGCGGAACTGCTCCAGAGAGCGCATAAAGGCCTCGGGAGCTAAACGACCGCTGCGCCAACTCTTGGCGATATTGAGAATCAGGTTGGCCTGAGCCATCTTGCTGGGCCCGCGGGTAGCCATACTGGCCGTAAAGTTCTCGATGCCGTCGCGCAAAGCTTTACCGGCGTCGGCGATAGCTTGCAACTGGGGACGGGTGGCCTCTTGGCCCTGGTCTAAGTATTGGCGCAGCTCCTCCACCGCTTCGGCGAAGTCGCAATAGATGCGCACCAAGGTGTCGCGCAGGTAGAGGTCGGCCTCTTCGTTCTGTTCCAATTCGCTGGCCGCCAAGCGGGAGTTGAGGGCGATATTAGTAATGGTGCGCTCGATAGCTTCACGCCGGAAATAACCTTGGGTATAGCCCTCGCAGACGTGGACTAAGACGTTGAGCATCGGCATGGGGGTAGGCCCCATCTCGCCCTCTTGGGGGGTATAACCTTCGAAGATGAGCCGCCCGCAGGAGCCTAACTCTAAAAGCCCCTCCACCGCCGTCTGATAGAGGGACTCGTCCCCCGTCTCAATGTAGCTGAGAATATCGCGCAAGAGCTGCGAGTAGGTATCTAAAGACTCGCGCACGCTCTCCACGATCTGAGGATCGACCTTCAAGACGGCCGTAGTCGGCGCTTCCAATTTAGCTAACATCTCATTGCGCGTCTTGTCGGTCAACGCCAACTGTTCCACGGCGATTAAGGCCAAAGATTTGACGTCGATCTCGCCGGCGTAGGCCCTCTCCAGACGATCTAAGAGCATATTACAGACGGGAGAGACCGTAGGCGGAACGTATCCCTGATTCTCAGACATGTTAGCCTCCTCCATGACTTTTAAACTCCCTTCCAGCTTAGACAGTTGCTAAGGGAATCCTCTCCTCTAGGGGGCAGAAGTATGGACTCCTCTTTAAGGCCCCTGATGGGGCAGGGAGAGCCCCTAGCTACGGGGAAAAGAGGGCCCGTTATGGACCGCAAGAGAGTAGCTTTAGTGACCGGCGCCTCGGCCGGGATCGGGCGAGCCACCGCCTTAGCTTTGAGTAAGCGGGGCTGGATCGTCTACGGGGCCGCGCGCCGCTCTAGCCTGTTAGAAGAATTGGCCCCCCAGGGGGTGCGCCCGGTCGTCTTAGACGTCACCCAAAGTTTGGCCCGCCAAGCGGCTATAGAGCGCATTCGCCAAGAGGAAGGGCGCCTAGAGGCCCTAGTCAATAATGCCGGTTATGGTTCCTTTGGCTCCCTCGAGGAGGTCCCCTTAGAGGAGGCCCGCCGCCAACTGGAGGTCAACCTCTTGGCGGTAGCCGGTTTAATCCAAGAGGTCCTGCCCCTCATGCGCCAGCAGGGCGGGGGGCGCATCGTCAACCTCTCCTCGGTGGCCGGACAGATCTACGCCCCCTTAGGGGGCTGGTACTTCGCCTCTAAACACGCTCTGGAGGGGCTGAGCGACTCTCTGCGCCTGGAGCTTAAAGGGCAAAATATTAAGGTCTCTCTCATTGAGCCGGGGATTATCCGCTCCCAATGGTCCGATCTGGCCTTAGACTCCCTGCAGCGCTACTCCGGCTCCGGCCCTTACGCTGGGGTCTGCCAGCGCACCTTAAAATTCTTCCGCTGGATGTACGCTAGCCCCTGGTCTAGTACCCCGGAGACTATCGCTCGCGTCATCGTGCGGGCCTTAGAATCTAAGTATCCTAAAGCTCGCTACGCGGCCCCCTTAGACGCTAAGCTCATGCTCATACTCAAAAAGTACCTCCCCGACTGGGCCTTCGAACTGGCGGTGCGGGCTTTAACGACTTGAAATGTTAGCAGAACGCTTAGAGGTCTATCTGGAGGCCTTAAAGTTAAAAGCCTTGTCCCGCAGCGGCTGGGTGCGCGCCGGGGTCCCTCAACCTGAGAGCGTAGCCGCTCACAGTTGGGGGGTAGCCTGGCTGGGCTTAAATTTCTGCCCCCCTCAACTAGACCGCCAGCGGGTCT
Source organism: Vulcanimicrobiota bacterium (assembly GCA_944322965.1). Lineage (GTDB taxonomy): Bacteria > Vulcanimicrobiota > Xenobia > Xenobiales > Xenobiaceae > Bruticola. The sequence goes on along the minus strand of CALUQR010000002.1, from coordinate 317,866 downwards.
TAGAGTTGGCCCTCTTACACGACTTGGCCGAATGTCGGGTGGGCGATTTGACCCCCTACGATCCCGTAACTCCAGCCGCCAAAGAGAGGGCGGAAGCGGAGGCTTTGGGCCGGTTGGCAGCCCCCTTAGCTAAAGGTAATGAGTGGCGCGAGCGTTTAGAGGAGTACCAGGCCGCCCAGACGGCGGAAGCTCGCTTAGTGCAGGCCCTAGATAAGCTCGATATGGCCCTCCAGGCCTTAGCTTACGCCCGGGCCTACCCCCACTTAGAGCTGGGCGAATTTATAGAATCCGCCCGCCGCCGCTTAGAAGCCTTAAAAAAGTTCCCCGCTGGGAGAGAGATAGAGGAATTAATGGTTCTCCTTAGCCGCCATTTAGAAGCTTTAGGTTCGGAGGTCCCATGATCTGGAGCCAAGCTATCTGGCGCTCGGGGTTGGTCCACTTCGTAGCCTTGGGGAGCGCCCTTTTGACCTCCATCTTCCTGTGGTCCTTTTTACAGAATCCCTTAGACCTCTACCGCACCGGCTTAGAGCTCAGCCATCCCCACCTGCTCAAGGCGGGCAGCATGGGGGCGGGGCTCTTAATAGCTACCTGGCTAGCGGGCCGCGCCGTAGCTAGAGGTTATATCTACCTCTACGTGCCCGCCTCGCTCCTCCTCTTGGGCTTAGCCTCTACCCAACCGGGTTACTACCTGAGCGCCGCCACCCTCCTCTCCTGGATAGGGTTGGCCGCTCTCCTCCACTATTGGCCTCCCCGCTTAGAAGAGGAGCCCCCCACCCCCACGGCTGGAGAAAAAGAGTTATGAAGATCGGTATAGACGCCACCTGGTTGCCCCGCGATAAGCGCGGCATGGGGATGGTAGTGCGCAACTTCTTACAGGGCTTCCAAGCCCTAGAGAGCGGCCATCAGCTCCACTTTCTAACCTGCAAAGCGAAGGCGCTCCCGGCTATCCGCCAGGAGGTGGGCGCCTTGGGACCGGTCACAACTTTTAAGGAAGCCCCTAGCGACTTGGAGGTAGCCTGGTATCCCTGGAATAGGATCGACGTCCCTCTCCCCTGCGCTAAGGTCTTGACCGTCCACGAGAGTTTAGAATTTCTAGGCAAATGGCCGCCCCGCTACCGCAACTGGTCCGCTCTCTATCCTCAAATAGAGAAGATTGCCGTCGTCTCCGATACGGAATGCCACCTAGTCCAATCCCGGCTGGGTGATCCCCAACATAAGGTGGTCACCTGCCACAACGCCATCAGCCCTAAATTCTTAACCCCCTCCCAGTCGCAAGCTTTAGCCCCCGCCGAGGGAGCCGAAAATTATCGCCAGACTTACAGTCAGGGGAAGCCTTATCTCCTCTTTGTGGGCGATCCCCAGGAGGAGCGCAAGAATCTCTACGGGTTGCTCCAGGCTTTAGAGAAGCTGCCCCACCTAAAAGAGTATCGGGTGATGGTAGCCGGTATCTTGCCTCGAGGGCCGCGCCCTTGGTGGCAGCGCCTCTGGAAGCCCGCCTATCCCCCTTACTGGCAGAAGGTGCTCGATCTCTTGCCCCAAGTGGGCGGAGCGGAGCGCCTCATCTGGCGCGGAAACTTAGACTTAGAGGAGATGATCAAAGCCTACTCCTACGCCTCCTGTTTTGCGGCCGTCTCCACCCACGAGACCTTCTTCCTGCCCTTAATCGAAGCCTTAGCTTGCGCTACCCCTACCGTCTGTAATTCTACGAAGGTGCTCCAAGAGGTGGGAGGCGGCACGGCGCCCTTCTACTATCAAGAGAACGATATAGAGGATTTGGCCATAAAACTCGACCAGATCTTAGCCCAACCGGCCTTTGCTAGCGAAGTGGAGCGCCATAAGCGGGCCGGTTTAGAGCGGGCCCAGAAGTTTAGTCCCAGCCTGTGCGCTAAGCGCTACTTAGAGCTCTTCCAGGAGGCTCTGGCCCAACATTAGAAAGGCAAGGGGGCAAGGTATTTTAAGGCTCAGAGCTAATAGAGCCCCCAATTTGAGTGGAGGCTAAAGTTATGAATTTGATCGACTACGAAGAAGCCCAGGCCATAGGCTCGGCCTTTCAAGGGAAGCGCATCTTAGTCGTCGGGGATCTGATGCTCGATTACTGGGTGTGGGGCAGCGTCTCGCGCATCAGTCCCGAAGCGCCGGTGCCCGTAGTAGATATCGCCCACCATTCCTACACCCCGGGCGGCGCGGCCAACGTAGTCGCCAACCTCAAAGCGCTGGGGGCGGAGGTCGATCTCTTAGGGGTCGTGGGGGCGGACGACGTAGGTCGACGCCTGCGCCTCATGCTCAATCGCCAAAATATCGGGACCCAAGGGATCTTCGTCCATGAAGATTACCCCACCATCCTCAAAACGCGCATTATCGCCAATAACCAACAGGTGGTGCGGGCCGACTTAGAGACTAAGCGGGAAGTTAAAGATTACCTCTGGCAGAAGATGTTGCGCTGGGCCCAGGAGAATCGCGACCGCTACCAAGCCTTAGCTATCTCCGACTACGATAAAGGGCTCCTCTGGGGGGAGCACGTCCAAGAGCTCATCTCCATCTTCGCCGGCATCCCCATTATCGCCGGCCCTAAGCCCGTCAACTTAGAGCGCTTCCGGGGCTGCCAACTCATTACCCTCAACGCCAAAGAGGCCAAAGCGGCCTCCGGTTACGATACGGCTACCCAACCCGGCCTGGAAGAGGCGGGGCGCTCCTTACTGGGCGAATTGGAGCCGGGCTCCGTCTTAGTGACCTTGGGAGAAAGGGGGATGGCCCTCTTCCGCTCCCAGCAGCCCACCCTCAAAGTTCCAGCCTTAGCCTCCCAAGTCTACGACGTGAGCGGAGCGGGAGATACCGTCCTCTCCGTAATGACGATCTGCGCCGCCAGCGGAGTACCCCTCGACCGGGCTATGCGCCTAGCCTCCCACGCCGCCGCGGTAGTAGTGCGCAAAGTGGGTACGGCCACCGTCAGCTTAGAAGAGTTGCTCGACTCCCTACAGAGTAAGAAGCCCAACCTCTCCCTCTCGCCCCAACGCAAGATCCTCAGCCGCAGCGAAGCGCGCGAACGGATCGAGAGGCTGCGCCAATCGCCCCAGCCCCCCAAGGTGGTCTTTACTAACGGCTGCTTCGATATTCTCCACGTAGGCCATCTGCATACCCTCCTGAGCGCCAAGGCGGAAGGGGACCTCCTCGTCGTAGGGATCAACTCCGACGACTCCGTGCGCGCTCTCAAAGGGCCCAGCCGCCCCATCAATCCCCAAGGGGAACGGGCCGAGATGTTGGCCGCCTTGGAGTGCGTCGATATGGTAGTCATCTTCCCCGAAGAGACGCCCCTCGAACTCTTGGCCGCCCTGAGGCCCGACGTCCACGTTAAAGGGGGAGATTACCGCGAAGAAGACCTGCCCGAAGCCGATCTCGTCAGAAGCTTCGGCGGGAAGATCGTACTCACCCGACTCATACCCGGCCGCTCTACTAGCGCTATCGTCCTCAAAATGTAAGGAGCTCACTCAATTATGGTCCTCCGCCAACTCTTCTTGACCGCCAATAGCCCCGGCGAAGTGGCTGGCTGGCTCAGTCCCCTAGTCCATACCCTGCGCCAACAAGAGCCCCAGTGCAAGTTGACCCTCATCCTCTTGCCCTGTACCTTCGCCACCGGCTCCGAAGCTCGAGTGGCCGCCCAGGAGCTAGGGATAGAAGAGATCGTGGCCCCGCGCAACTACTGGAAGTTACTCGCCCAAGTCCGACCCGACCGACGCCACTCCGCCCTCCTCCATCTGGGCGGGGACCTCATGTATAGCGCGGCCTTAGTCTGGCGCTGGAAGATCAAAGCCTGGTCCTACCTCTGGGGGCGCTGGTGGTGGGACTGGGCCTTCCAAGGGTACTTCATCAAAGACCGCCAACACCTAGAGTGGATGCGCCGCCACCATCTGCCCCTCTCTAAAGCTATTGAGGTGGGCGATTTAGTAGTAGACGACGTCTACTACCAGATGGAAAGTTACCGCCAGAAGTACGCCTCCTTACCCGCCCCCGATCCCCAGCTCATCTCCTTTATGCCCGGCTCCCGCCTAGCCGAAGTGGAGAGCTTAGCCCCCTTCTTCCTGGAGACAGCCCGGATTATGCGCCAGAGCCAACCCGCCCTCCGCTTCCAGATGGTACTCTCCCCCTTCCTGGAGCCTAGCCGCCTAGCCTCGGCCCTCTGCGCCCCGCCCCACCCCCAGGCGGGCGGGATTCAAGGTCGACTCCAAGGGGAGACCCTCGTAGCCCCCGGAATTAGCCTGGAACTGGTGCGCCGACATCAATTGCCCCACCTCAGCGCCTCCCAATTGGCGATCACCATCCCCGGCACCAAGACGGCCGAAGCCGCCGCCCTGGGGACGCCCCAACTGATGCTCCTACCCCTCAATAGGCCGGAACTCTTACCCTCCATAGGACTCTTAGGACTCCTAGACTGGGTACCGGGAGGGCGCCGCCTCAAAGGGCAACTGCTCCTCCACTTACAAAAGAAACTCTCCTACCTGGCCCAACCCAATATCCTGGCCCAGCGCTACGTTGTGCCCGAACTTATAGGAGTCCTCACCCCCGCCCAAGTAGCCCACAAGGCCCTCGAGATGTTGGCTAAACCCCAAGAACTGACCGCCCAACGCTGGGCCTTCCACCACCTCTACACCCCCTCCCGCGGCGCCTCGCAAGCCATTGTGGAAATAATTCGGAATTCGTAATGCGGAATTCGGAATGCGCTAGCCGCCGGGACGGCGGCTAGCAATGCGGAGTGCGGAATGCGGAATTCGGAATTAAACGGCTCTTGCTAATGACTTGGCGGATCCGGAAATAGCTGAACTTATGCCAGAATCGCAGGAGGCTTCGCCTCTAATCTAATTCGGAATGCTTAATGCGTAATTCGGAATTAGGTGGCGTTTGTTAATGGCTTGACGGATCCGGAAGTAACTTGGCATATGGGAGAATCGTTGGCGGCATTGCCGCCCTCAATTACGCATTCCGCATTCCTAATTCCGCATTGTTACTGCCGGCGGCTATTTTGCGTACTTCGATTACGCTCATTCCTAAAGCTTGGGCGATACTATCAATACTGAGTCCCCCTCCCAAGAGACGTTTAAGAAGGGAGGTCTCACCCTCAGCTCGTCCCTCAACTCGACCTTTAGCTTCTCCCTTGATCATTCCTCTGGCTTCTCCCTCAGCTCTAGCTTCGGCTTGATCTTGGGCGCGCCAGTTCTCTATATAGTCAGCTACTTGGCTCATATCATCTACCTCCTCTACAATATTACGCTCGGGGACCCCTTCATATCCTCTCTGTGGCAAGAGTATACTCACAATCCATTGTACAAAGTCACGCCGCAATTGGCTATAACGTTCGCTACGCAAGGAGCGTTCTAAAACACGCAAGAGTCTGACCAATTCTTGAGAGCTAGAAGTTCGCTCTAACCTAAAGATCCAGGAGCTAAGACCTGGATCTTTCTCCAATTTCCTACCCGGCAAACGCCTTACATCTAAAACAAAGTATCTAAAATGGCCATTGATACGCTGAATACCGCGAGGACGAGCCTGTAAATAGTCGTCAATATCCTGGGCTGCATTCCAAGGATGCAAACCATTGTAAATCACGATCGGAACGACAGTGGGCAGACTAGCTTTTTCAGAGCCCTTCTCGTTCTTTAAAACCTCTTCCCAAACGCAACCCACGTAATTCCAAAGGCGTACGACCATCCTCTGATCTACCGTACTCTGGAATTCAAACATCAAAACGACGTAACAGACGCCACCGTCCTTCCACCCAATCCGCCACAAAAGATCGTTGCGCCGCTCTCTATGGCGATGATCGACATGGACCGTAGGCAAAGCCTGTAAAGTGCTAAAATCTAACTCTTTAACCAACCAACGCGGTAAGAATCCACTTACACAAGACTCTACCACCTCCACATGGCTAAAAAGACGCTTGTAACTCGAATCATGCCCCATAACTACCCCCTTTTAAATGTCGTACTTACATAGCGGCCTGTACCTAAGTTATCACCGTAAGCAAGGTTAACGCAAGACTTAAGGGCGAGCTTGGGTTAATTCGGAATGCGGAATGCGTAATTCGGAATTAGGTGGCTGCTTGTTAGTGGCTTGGCGGCTCCGAAAGTAGCTGAGCCTATGCCAGAATCGCTTTGGATGCCTTTCGCCCCGCCCCGCACACCCCTAACGATTTTCCCCCAAGCTGTGCTACTCCGGATCCAACCAGTCATTTCCCCAAGCCGCACTGCCCCTGAGTCCCGCCGAAACTAAAGTTATAGCCACGCCCCGCTCCAGCCGCGACTCCCTCAATTACGCATTACGCATTCCTAATTACGAATTTATCTGGCGGCCGGAGGCTGCCAGATAAGCGCATTCCGAACTCCGAATTCCGCAATTGCTTCTGGCCATCTCGCCCATAAGTCCCGCAAAAACAAAAGTTGCCGCCAGAACTTCCGTCCAGCGGCAACCTAAAATTCCTCACTAACCCAATTACGAATTCCTAATTACGAATTACGAATTATCTTTAAGTCCAGTAGCCCAGTTCCCAGTCGAGGAGGGTCTTATCACAGGGTCGATCTAAGGGGGTGGGGAAGAAGCGTTGGGAGGGTATAAAATGGGCCAGGTCGCGGCGCAGGTAGGTCATTTCTAATACTTCTGGCAGTTCGATGTCGGCTACTCGCCCTACGGTAGGCGAGAAGTTATTGCCATGGATATGGATGGCTTGATGGGTTTGGTTCAGACGCTGGATAGCGTTGAGGATGTTCTTTGAGTCCTTATAATCGGTGAGTCGGTGCCATTCGACTACTATTTGGCTAAACTGCTGGAGCAGTTCCGGGGTACAGGCGTTGAAGGAGGCGTGTTCAGCGCCTTCAACGTCAATTTTAAGGATCATATTCTTCTGCTGAGTATGGCCGTTGGAGGCTACCATCTCCGCTAAGGTCTGACATTTGTCTACCTTGGGCTCTCCGCAGATCCCGATCTTAAAGAAATGGAAATTGGGGTGCGACTCTACTAGTCCTTCGATAGTATGGTCGTACATATAGACCTGATAACCGCGCTGGGCTAAATCTTTGTCCCAGGTTACGTCGTCACAGATCCCTATAGAATAGGCGATACGCTCACTAGGTTCGGGCAGTTTCCACTTGAGCATCACATACCCGCCATCGGCCTCCTGATCGCCTACTCGCTCGTACTGTCCCCCCTCTACATCCATGACGGGCGACAAGGCCAATTTCGCCGCTCGCAAATGCTCATAAAACTGACGCCGCTGCGCAGCATCCTCCAAAGCGGGGTATAAACGCTCGTAAGAACGCAAATCGCTAACTAAGCGCTGCGAAACGTAACTAGCGTCAGGCTCACCCCACCCCCAACGACGCGGCGCCCGCGAAATCTTACCTAACAATTTGGTCCATGTACGCTCAAAAGACATTTTAAACCTCTGATTTACACTTCAACTGATTCAAAACGAACTACACCCCCCCCTAATTCCTCACTAACCCAATTACGAATTCCTAATTACGAATTCCACATTACCCCTACCCCCCGCCAAGTTTCCTACGGAATCCGCCAGTCATTCACCCGAGACTCCTCGCCCCTAAGTCACCGACGGAACCAAAGTTAGAGCTGCGCCCCACCCCCTTGCCGCACCTTCCCAATTACGCATTACGCATTCCGAATTCCGCATTAAAAAATAAGCGGTCCGAAGAGGCTGAAGAAGAGGCCGGAGGGGCGGCGGCCGGGTTGGTAGGCGTCGGCGGTGGCTTGGAGTTGTTGGCTCTCTAAGTCGGAGGGCTGGACTCCGTCTACTACGTAGACTACTTCCCCTTTGCGTACCATGCCCAATTTCTCGCGGGCGGCGTCTTCCACCCCTTGGGGCTGGCGCAAGTGACGCTCTTTTTTCTCCAGGACTTTGATCTCCGCCTTAGCTTGCGCGATCTCTCGCTCACAGGCTTCTAAGGCCACTAGCTTCTGGGCGCACTCTTGGCGCTGTTCAACGATAATATTGACTCCGCTGTAGGCTCCGACCGCTAAGAGTAGGAGCAAGACGATCCCCACAATGGTATTGAGGAAGATAGAGGAGCGCAAGAAGCGACGCACTTTGTTTTTCAAGCTAATAAATCCCCGCTGGCTACCGAAATGACCCTGTCCCCGTAAGTTCTATTTTCCTACCCTCCGAATCCTGCTCTTTAAACGATATTTATGAACATTTTCTAACATGGAAATGGCAAGCTCCGCAAGAGTCTGCCTGAGAGTACAGGAAAAGGGGGAGCGCAAGCGAAGGGCGCCAGGGAGATGGGTCATAATGTCATCGACTTACATCGCTCTTTGAGCTCTATGGAGAGCCATTTGACGCGCATCTTGAAGGAGGGCATCCAACTGCAGATCGCCCCTCCCCAGGAGAGTCTCTGGGTGCGCTTAGAGGCTTCGCAATTACAGCAGATCTTGCACTCTTTGGCCTGGCACGCTAGCGGTCTGATGAGTAAGGGTACGGTCCTCATCTCTTTGCGCGCCGCCCGCTTGGGGGGCTTAGAGGCGAGAAAGTGGAACTTACCGGAAGGCTCCTACTGTGAATTGCGCTTTTGCGAATTGGTAGAGCTGCCCCAGGCGGAGCCCCATTGCCTCTTAATTAATGGGGAGACCAACCCCACTCGCTCTATAGCCCCTCTCATCGCCGCTCACAATGGCCGAGTGCGCTTCTTCCAAGATATAGCGGGCTGCCCCTCATTCTGTATCTACCTCCCCCTCTCCGAGGCCCCCGCGGGATAGACTCCCCTACTTGTAAGCGCAGGATCTCCTCCCCCCAAGCGAAAGTTAAGAGGGGTTTAGCTAGTCGAGCGCCTTAAGCCTTAGAAGGAGGTGGCCCCGTGCCCCAGAGTATCTTCCCTAACCAACCCGCGGTAGAGCCGGTCAATCACTCTACCGTCCCCTTAGGCGCCCTCGCTAACCAGAACTCTGGGGGAGCGAACGGTTCTACGGGCACTATTGTGCAAGAGAACGACGGGCGCAAGCGGGCCCGCTGGGGCTGTTACTGTCTGGGGGCTCTAGTCTTAGTAGTCGGTCTAGCTATCCTCCTAACCCTCTCGGCAGGGATGGTGGGACTCTTAGCGAGGGCCTGGGGCGATTTGGAGTCTACTAAGGATTTCTCCCAGAGCGGCCATTTCCAAACCTACCTAGTCGACGACCCTCAGAAGGGTTACGCCCGGGGTAAGGAATCCCCAGAGAGCGGACTGGAGCGCGATCTAATCGTAGTCCTCCCCTTGCAGGGGATGATCGTCTCCGGCGACTGGACGAGTAGCGGAGAGAGCGGATTTATTACCCCCCAGCGGGTGAGTTACGCCTTAAAGTATATCGCCTCCCAGAAGCGGGTCAAAGGGGTGATCTTAGAGATCAACTCTCCCGGCGGCGGCGTGGCCCCTTCCGACAGTATCTACCACGAGTTGGAGCTCTTCAAAAAGGAGAGTAAACTGCCCCTCGTGGCCCTCTTTGACGATATGGCCTGCTCGGGCGGTTACTATATCGCCATGGCCGCCCAAGAGATCGTGGCCCAACCCAGCTCTTGGACGGGCTCCATCGGGGTCATTATGCAGACCCCGGAGTTAGTGGGCCTTATGGGCAAGGTGGGGGTCGATATGAATACTATCACCTCCGGCAACGTCAATGGCGGCCCCTCCTTTAAGGATATAGGCTCCTCCTTCCGCGAAATGCGTCCCGCCGAGCGCCAGCTCTTACAGAACTTAGTTACCCAGAGCTGGCAACGCTTTACGGAGGTCGTAGCCCAAGGTAGAAAGGGTAAGCTCACTTTACCCCAAGTGCGCAAATTGGCCGACGGGCGCATCTTTAATAGTCAGCAGGCCCTAAAACATAAGCTCATCGACCGCATCGGCTACCGCCAAGAGGCCTACGCTTTGGCCCGCCAGCTGGCCAAGTCCCCCCAGGCCCAGATCGTCTATTTGAGCTCTCAAGCCTCCCTCTGGCAGGGCTTAAGTTACCAAGCTTCCAATTGGGCCAACCTCTGGCAATTGTGGCGCAGGGGACAACTGCCCCTTTCCCTCCCGCCCGCTAACCCCTACCAGCCCTCCCTGCAGGCGCTCGAGCGCTCCCCTCAGCCCTACTATTTAGCTCCGCTGCCCTCCCAGCCTTAGCTCATGGCGCCCCCCCTCTTAGAGTGTAGAGATCTCTCTTTTAGTTACGCCCCTAAGAGTCAGGCCGCTCCGCTCCTCGCTAATTTCAATTGGCGGGTAGAGGCGGGCCAGTTTTGGCTCTTACAAGGTTACTCGGGCTCAGGTAAGACCACCCTCTTAAATCTAGTGGGCGGACTCTTGCGCCCCCAAGGGGGCGAGATACTCTTTGAGGGGCGGCCCCTACCTGCAAGCGAGGGCCAGTTGGCGCGTTGGCGCCAGGAGAAGGTAGGCTTTATCTTCCAAGATCCGCAATTAGATCATCAGCGCAGCGTCTTGCAAAATGTGCTCTTGCCCCTCTATTTTGGCGCCAAACCCTTGGCCCAGGGTCAAGCCCGAGCCCTAGAGCTCTTAGAATTTTTGGGACTCACCCCCTGGAAACAGACTTTAGCCGGGCACCTTTCGGGCGGCCAGAAACAGCGCGTGGCGGCGGCCCGAGCCCTCTTAAATAATCCGGTACTCCTCTTAGCCGACGAGCCCTTAGCCCATCTCGATCCCCCCCAAGCCCAGAAGATGATCCAACTTTTAGAGCGCCTGCAAAGCTACTCTCAGGCGGCTATCGTCATGACCGCCCACTACTTGCCGCCTAAGTTGGAGCATCCCGACTGGCAGATCTTAGAGGTAGGTTCTTAAGATGCGCGCTCTACGCCTGTGGAGATTAGCTTGGGGCGAGCTAGGCGATCCCCCCTATAAGAAGTGGGGCCTCATCTTTAGCTTGGCCTTTGTGGGGGCGGTGAGTCTCTTATTATTTAGTCTGAGTAACGGTTTAGAGCGCTTAGTCCAAAGACAGTTGGTAGGCGAACTGCCCCAAGTAGTGCGTTTAGAGCCCCAGCGCTACTCGCTAGGCCCCCTCCAGGTCGATTCGGGCCTCACTGAGCAGAGTATCGAGACTCTGCGCCGCTTGCCGGGGGTAGTAGCCCTCTACCGCCAGGCCCATCTGGAACGGCCCGCCCTCTTAAGGGCCCAATATGGGGGTCAGAGCTTTTATAGCGATATGTTGGTAGAGGCGGTAGACGACCAATTCTTTACCCACCTCAGTCAAGAGTTAGATCTTTCTCCCGAATCCTTACCTAGCGCGGGAGAGATCCCGGCCCTATTGCCTAGCGGAGTAGTAGAGACCCTCTTGGCCGCTATGAGCGTCCATACTACCCTCCCCCCCTTAAGCGGCCAACTCTTGGTGGGGCGCCACTTCTCTTTGGAGATCGGCCGCTCTAGCTTTAAAAGGGACGAGCAACCCCCCGCCCAATTGCGCTGTCAGATCTTAGCTATCTCCCCTTTAATCGGGGTCAGCGGCCCGGCTATCCCCTATTCGGTAGCCCAAAAGATTAGCGCGCAACCCCTGCGCCCCCAGGCCCTGCTCTTATTCTTGCGCGATCCCTCCTATTTAGAAGGTCTCCAACCTACCCTCCAACGCTTCCATCTGCGCGCTCCCCAAGTGGAGTTGGCCCTAGAGGTCGGTCAAGCTCTGGGCTGGGGGCGCTTGGCCTTAGCCCTCTTCTCCCTCCTCTTAGCCCTCTGCGCGGGGGTGGCCCTCTACTCTAATTTTAGTTTAGAGGTCAAGATCAACGCCCGCCGCCTGGCTCTCTTTAGAGCTCTGGGCGCCTCGCGAGGCGACTTATTGCTGATCTTTTGGTGGCGCACCCTCTTTATAGGGCTGGCCGGAAGCTTTTTAGGGCTGGTAGTCGGCCTCTTAGCAGGTCAAGCCCTCAATCTCTATGGCGCCTTCAAGATCCCCCTCTTGGCCGATTCGCCCCTCTTCCTACCTACTTGGGGCTCCCAATTATGGATCTGGCCTCTACTCAACTTATTATGCTGGCTCTTCTCCCTCTGGCCCGTCTGGAAAGCGACCTGTTCCTCCGCTATTTTGGCCCCCAATGCAGAGTAAACTCCCCTTTGAGGGAGGTAAGTATAGTTTAAGGGAGAATTAGCAGTACCCATATCAAGCGATCAAGCGTGAGGTGTATGCAGGTGAGCAAAAGTAACGAGGGTATGAGCTTCTTCATCGGTCTGTTGGCGGGAACCGCTATCGGAGTCTCGGCGGGCCTGATCTTGGCGCCCCGTTCGGGCGAAGAGAGCCGGCGCATGTTGAACGACCGTACTTCGGAGTATAAGTCCCGGATGAGCGAGCTCTTCGCCGAGTACCGCCAGAAGGCGGCCGAAGCGGCCCGTGAGCTCCAAAGCAATACCAATGAAGCCTTAGAGCGCGGCAAGCGTTATTGCGAGAGTATGCGCGAGCGTTACGCCCCCGAAGCTGGTCAGCCTCTGGCCCAGACTGAGGTGGAGTCCGCTCCCAGCGCCGCTCCCGCTCCGGAAGCGCCCGCCGAGGCTCCTACCCCAGAGAAAGCTTAAGAAATTCTGATACCTTTTAGATAGCCAGCGAGAAGCGGGAGGATCCGTTTTGGACATTAAAGTCGTCACCAAAGTTATTGAAAATAAGGCCGCCCAGGTGGACGTCAGCGGCGAGATCGACGTCTATACCTCTCCCAAGGTCAAAGAGGCCATCAACGCCCTGATCGAGGAAGGCCACTACAACTTAATTATCAACCTGGAGCAGGTGCGCTATATCGACAGCACCGGCTTAGGGATCTTGATCGGAGCCTTAAAGAAGGTGCGCGAGCATAGCGGCAACATCTTCTTAGTCTGCGTCGATCAGCAGATCAAGAAGGTCTTTACTATCACCGGCTTAGTGAAGATCTTTAAGATCTTCGATAATAACGAGGCCGCTATCGCCGCCTTCGCCTCCTAAATTAGAGGAATAATCTTAAGGGCCTAGCCCCTCTCTTCCCCGCTCCAGCCGGTAGGCTGGAGCGGGGAAAGTTCTTGGGGGCCCTTTTTAGGGCCCCCCGCCTCTAAAAGACTCTAAGTTAGGCCTCCCACCACTTCTACCCCCATACTCTGCAAATGCTCTAAGAATAAGGGCTGTAAGAGCCCGGCGTCGTGGGTAGGCGAATCGAAGGTAGCCACCGCCTGGGCGGGGATAATTAATTGCCAAGGATGGCGGCGCGTAATGGCAAAGAAGAGTAAACCGGCAGCCAAATGGTAGAGACAGAGATCGGTCACCCCGCCCATTAAGACGATCTGGCGCAGGTTGGGTAGACCCTCTAAGTACTCTAAAAGCCGCGTATCGACTAAAGAGCTAATACTCTCTTTGGGAAAGATCTTAAAGAGCTCCGCGCACTCTAAGTTCTCTAAGCGCTCCTCTAAGCGGCTCTCGCTGCTCCCCGCTAGACAGTGGGCGGGATAGGCTCTAAATTCGCGACTCTCAGCTAAGTGATTATCGCAAGTAAAGAGAAGCTCTCTCACCCCCAACTGATGGGCTTTAGTGAGATAATTAACGATAGTGGGGATAATAGCCGCCATCTGGGGCGAATGCATAGGCCCCTCCGAACAGAAACCGCGCACCGCGTCGACGGTCACTAAGGCCAAGCCTTGCGCCCCCTGAGCCCTAGTTAAGAGCTCTTCCCAGCTGAGCGCAGTCTGAACCAACTTTTGCTGGTAAGAGTAGAGATATTGTAAGTAGGGGATGCGCCCCTCTAAGAAAGTAGACCATTCCATAATAGAGCCCTCTTCACTCCCCTAAAGGGCTCTCCCTCCCCCGCTAGGCCCAGCAGGTAAGGTAGCCTCAACTATCTAATTGAAGGGCGCTTTGAGTACTAATCCCGCCTCGCGCCAACCGCGCTCGGTCGCCCTCTACCGGCGCAAAGATAATCCGCAAATAACCCAGGCTCTCCAGCGGACCCGCCGCTACTTAGAGAAGGCCGGGTTGCGCGTTATGGAACTAAACGAGGTGGGCGCCGGTCGGGAAGCCGATTTAGTCATCGCCTTCGGAGGGGACGGCAGCCTCTTACACGCCGCCCGCTCCTTAGCCCCCCACGGGGTGCCCGTCTTAGGGGTTAATTTCGGGCGCATCGGCTACCTCTGCACGGTCAACGCCCAACACTTAGAGCCGGCCTTAGAAGATCTCTTGCGCGGACGCTACCGACTGGAGAGGCGCAATATGATCCAGTGCCAAGTCTGGCAGGAGGGCCAACTCTTGTGGCAGGCCCAAGCCTTAAACGAAGTCTTAGTGGGGGGGTGCAACCGCACCGTCTCTTTAGAGGTCCATATAGACGACGTACCCTTTGGAGCTATCCGCGGCGACGGCCTAATCTTAGCTACTAAGACGGGCTCTACCGCCTACTCCTTTAGCGCCGGAGGGCCAGTTTTAATGATCGAAGACGCGCTCTGCCTAGTAGCCTCCAACGCCGTCTTCTCTTCCTCCATCCGCTCCCTAGTCTTGCCCATCGAGACCCACCTGCGCCTGCGCAATTTGACCTCCGGGGCCCAACCCTTCGTAGTAGCCGACGGCCAAAACGACTTAGCTATCGCAGCCAACGCCGAAGTGCTCTTAGGGCGCTCCCCCTATCGCGCCTCCTTTATAGAACTAGGCCATAGCTCCCCCTATAGCGATCTCCACCGCAGCTTCCAAGAGTTGATGGTCCGGGAGCTCAATTACCATCCCCAAGAGCTAAGCTAGCCCCCCAGAGCTCAAATTTATGGGGCAGAGTGACGCGCGCCGCCTTACTCTCAGCCTCTAACTCTAACTCTACCGCCCGCCCCCCGGCCGCTAAGAGGGCCACCTGGCCGCAAATTAATTCCTCGCGCTGACCTTCCAAGGAGATGGAGAGCTGCCCCTTAGTACAGACTATCACCTCCGCCTCCCAAGTAGGGGTAGACCAACGGGCGTTCTGGGAGAGCAACTCCAAACGAAAGCGCTCTACGCTCAAAAGCTCCTCCCCTACTAAGGGCGGGAAATTGCGCCCTCCGCTCCCCCGCAGGATCCCCTCCGCTCCCCCTTGGGGCCACTTGGCGGCCAATACGGCCCGGGCCTCCTCTAAGTGGAGCTGGCGCGGGCGACCGTCTAAGCCGGGGCGGTCCCAATCGTAGAGGCGGTACGTCAATTGACTATTCCCTTGGACCTCTAAGACGCTGATCCCCGGGCCCAGCGCGTGGACTAAACCGGCCGGAATGTAAAAGACCTCGCCCCAATAAGGGTGCTCGCGATGGACGAGTTCCGCCAACTGGGGACCCTTAGCCCGACAGAAATCCTCCCAACTGACCCCCGGCTTGACCCCCGCAATGAGCTCCGCCCCCGGCTCTACCTCCGTCACCAGCCAGGCCTCATCCTTGCCTCTGGCCCGCTGGTCGCCGCTCAAATACTGGGCCCAAGGGGTGTCGGGATGGAGCTGCAAAGAGAGCCAGCGCTCGGCTCGCAACCACTTGATAAGTAAGGGGAAGTTCTCTTCCTCGCCGTAATAACCTAAAAGGGAGGGAAACTTGCGGTAGAGGGCGTCCAAAGTCCAACCCCGGTAAGGGCCGTTAATAACTGGCAAGCCCCCATAGAGGATCCAGATCTCGCCCGTATGGGGGAGACTAGGCGCCTGGGGAGCGTAATGCGCCGCTAGAGCCTCGCCGCCCCACACCCGCTCTACTAAGAGCGGTTCAAACTTAAGGGGCCCCCAATGGGGGGCCCGCTTCATCTCCTTGAGACAAAGCCTATAATTTTGGAGGGTCTCTACTGACAACTGGCGCCTCAAAGCGCATTGAGCGCTCTTTAATTGAATAACCTTTAATTATTGTCTCCCCCGGTTCGCCTGGTCCCGCGTCCCCCCTGCTAGAGAGAGAATAACTTTTAACTCTAATTAGAGTTTCTCTCCCAAAGATAAAAGCCAGACCGCCGTCGGCAATCTGGCCTCTAGAGAGAAGACCTCCCCCCTAGGAGAAGGCTATCTATCTTCCCTGCTTACTGCTGAGCAGCCTCTTGGGGCTCCTCGGAGAACTTGGAGACTACGGTATCGAAGACGGAAGTAGCCACGTCGTAGCCCTTCTTAGCGCCGTCTACGGCCTCGGGAACGAAGCCCTTCACAGCCGAACCCAAACCGCCGACTACGCCGGCTACGCCGCCGCCCACGGCGCTGCCTACTACGTTACCAGCTACCGCGCCGGCTACCGCGCCCATCGGGCCGCCTACCGCGCCGCCTACCGCGCCGCCCACTATGATACCCGTGGCTACGCCCACGGTCTGGGCGATAGAGCGCCCGTCGGTACCGATGTCAAAGTTCTCGCTGTGGGCCGCGCCCTTAATGGAACCTACGAAACCGCCGGTCACACCGCCGATCGCTCCGCCTACCACGCCGACCGCGGTGCGGGCTATACGCATAGGAACGCTGTACTGAGGGGTCTCCGGGGGCTCTTCGCCGATGGAGACGGTCTCTTGCGGTACGGACGGGACCTCGGCGGCCTCTTGAGGAGCGGACTGTACAGAGGAAACGCCCTGCATCTGGTAGGCGTTAGTATTCGCCAAATTTACGGAATTAATAGACATCTGATCCTCCTAAGCTCGCCCCACGCCTATACAAAATGGAGCTAGCCTCATAAAACTTCCTTGATTATATAGACTCTAACCTGAGATTGACTAGTCTATCTTATGAATAAAATGTAAATCTCTAGACTAAAAGGGAAGCCTCCGGCGAGCCCGCTTCCCTTCCCGTTAACGCCGCTATCTACCAGAAGGGGCCCCGGCTCTTAGAGGTAGCGACCCTTAGAGGGGAGAAGTTTTATCCAGAGCTTAGCGACTTAGATAGGCAGTTTAAGGGGCTAAGTCTTTTCAATCTTCGCAATAAAAATAAGGTGGTGTCGATGTCAACTTTACGTCCTTTCCGGGCTCTGCGTCCCGCTCCCCAGTTCGTAGCTCAGGTAGCGGAAGTACCCTACGATGTAGTAGATCGTCAAGAGGCGGCGGCCTTGGGGGCGGGCCATCCGCTCAGCTTTATCCACGTCTCTAGAGCGGAGATCGATCTGCCCGATTCGGTCGGCGCTTACGATCCCGCGGTCTACGCCAAAGCGGCTGAAAATTTAGGCAAGTTGCGCCAAGAAGGGGTACTCATCGAGGAAGAGGCCCCGGCCCTCTACGTCTACCAGCAGCAGATGGGCGACCAGGTCCAGACGGGTATCGCCGCCACTTTCGCCGTCGACGAGTACGATAACGACCTCATCAAAAAGCACGAAAAGACCCGCAAGGCCAAAGAGGACGATCGCACTAACCACATTATCGCTACCCAGGCCCAGACGGGACCCGTCTTCTTAACTTATAGAGCTCGCCCCGAGATCGACGCCTTAGTAGAGAAGATCGTAGCTACCGAGCCCCTCTACAATTTCGTAGCCCCCGACGGGGTGCGCCACACGGCCTGGAAGGTAGAGGATTACCAGCCCCTGGTAGCTGAGTTCGCCCAAGTGCCCCTGCTCTACATTGCCGACGGCCACCACCGGGCCGCCTCCGCCAGCCGCACCCGGGCCCAGTTGCGCTCCCAAGATCCCCAGTGGAAAGGGACGGAAGAGGCTAACTACTTCCTGGCCGTAGCCTTCCCCGATAACCAATTGAAGATTATGGCCTATAACCGCGTAGTAGCCGATCTCAACGGCCACACCCCGGCCCAATTGGTAGAAGATATCGGCCGAGTAGTACCCGTGACCCCCAACGCTCAGCCCGCTCCCCAGGCCGACGGCCACGTGAGCATGTACCTCGATCACCAGTGGTACGACTTAGATCTCAACCCCTTAAAGGCCAAGGCCCAGAGCCCCGCCCAGCGCTTAGACGCGGCGATCCTCCAGGACCACATCTTGCAGCCCCTCTTAAATATCGACGACCCGCGCACTAACGAGCGCATCGACTTCGTGGGCGGTATCCGCGGCACGGGCGAATTGGTGAAGCGCGTCGATAACGGCCAGGCCCAAGTAGCCTTCTCCATGCGGCCGGTGAGCTTAAAAGAGCTGATGGATATTGCCGATGCGGGCGAGATTATGCCCCCCAAATCGACTTGGTTCGAGCCTAAATTGAGAGACTCTATCGTCAACCATTTGCTCTAATTGGCTACCTAAAGTAGAGGAGGTCCTAATAATATGCAATGGCGCCGCGACGGCCAGTATATCTTAGTGACTATGGTTCCCGGGGATAAGCTCCAGGAGGGGCTCCTGCAAGCGGCCCGCGAGGCGGGAGTGCAGGCGGCCGAGATCTCGGGGCTGGGCGGAGTGACCAATATCGAATTGGGATTGGTCAAAGCCGATATGAGCGGCTATACCCCCACCCGCTTCACCGGTCTCTGGGAGCTAGTCAGTCTCACCGGGAACTTGAGCCAACTGGAAGGCCAGCCCTTCCTCCACCTCCACGCCGCCCTGGGCGGACAGGGAGGCGAGATGAGGGGCGGACACCTCCTGGAAGCGGAGATCTCCGTAACTGCCGAGATCTTTATGCGCCCCCTCCAAGAGCCGCTCCAGCGCGGTACTTCGCCCTATTTTGCGGGCATTAAAGTCTGGAACTTCGGAACTTAGAAGGAAAGTAGTGAGAGAGTTGGGAAGCTCAAAGAGTTAAGGTTTTTCAGTATAAACGAATTGCTCGAGGTAACCTAGCTCGTGAATAGCTCTCGACTCTCCCTGCGCGTAGCGGAATTAGATGATGGCGGCAGTGGCCAGGCTTGCGCCTCCCACTGGAAGACTGGACCCTCCGATCTAGTCTTTAACGACGCGAGTTGCTACTGCCCCCTCTCCCAACTTCCCCAGCCCGGCAGTCCAGAAGAGGACCAACTCTTCCACAAACTCTACGCCCAACTGCCAGCTATTTGGGAGGCCTTGCGTTGCGACTCCCACATCAACGAGACGGTAGTCGTCGTACCCTCCCTCACCTTAGACGCCGAGGAGCTAGCTAAGATCGAGGGGATCGAGTACTACGAAGAGCGCCTGCTCTTCCTCTTGATCCAGCTCTGTAACCCCAATACGGAAGTGATCTACGTCACCTCCCAACCTATCCGCGAGCGGATCGTCGATTATTACCTCCAACTCTTGCCCGGCATCTCCTATCCCCACGCCCGACGCCGGCTCCACCTCTATAGCGTCCACGACGCGACTCGCGAAAAGTCGCTCACCGAAAAGATCTTAGAGCGGCCCGCCCTGCTGCAGCGCATTCGCCTGCACACTATGCGCGCTGAGATCGCCCACCTCTCAGTCTTTAACGTCACCCCCGCCGAAAAGAGCCTCTCCGTGGCCCTGGGGCTGCCCCTCATGGGCGCCGATCCCAAGTTCCTCTCCTATAGCACTAAATCTGGAGCCCGCAAACTCTTCCGCCAGACGGGCGTGCCCTGCCCCGATGGCTTTGAAGATCTGCGCTGCGAAGAGGAAGTAGCCCAAGCGATAGTCGAGCTCTACCTCAAAAAGCCCCACCTCAAACGCGTGGTAGTCAAGATTAACGAAGGTTTCTCCGGCGAAGGGAACGCCGTCTACCCCTTAGAGGCCCTGGCCGCCTTCGACCCTACCCCCAGCTCTAGGCGTCAAGCTATCGATCTCGTCCTGCGCGATCTGCCCCAAACCTTGCGCCTCCAAGCTAAGAATCTGACCTACTCCAAATTTATGGAGAAGTTCGCCCAGATGGAAGGGATCGTCGAAGAGTTCCTGGAGGGCGTCGAAAAGGCCTCGCCCAGCGTCCAAACCCGCTTAACCCCCACCGGCGAAGCCCAAATTATCTCCACCCACGACCAGATTATGGGCGGAGCCGACGCCCAAGTCTTCCTGGGCTGCCGCTTCCCCGCCGACCCGCCCTTCCTGCCCGCCCTGCACGAAGGGGGCCTCAAGGTGGGCCACTACCTGGCCCAAGCCGGACTGGTAGAGCGCGTCTCCATCGACTATATGGCCGTGCCCCACGACCCCCAAAGGCCGGTGAGCGCCGACAATCCCTGGGACCTCTACGCTATTGAGATCAATATGCGCAAAGGGGGGACGACCCACCCCTTCCGCACCCTCCAATTCCTCACCGGCGGCCACTATAACCCCCAGACGGGACTCTTCGCTACTCCCCGCCAAATGCCCAAATACTACGTGGCCTCCGATAACTTAGTCTCCGACCGCTACCGCAAACTCCTACCCGAAGATCTCCTGGAAGTTATCACCTACTCTAAGCTCCAATTTAACTCCACCACCCTCACCGGAGTTATCTTCCACATGATCGGCGCCGTCTCCCAATATGGCAAATTCGGCGTAACCTGCATCGGTAATACGCCCCAAGAGGCCCAAGAACTCTACCACAAGACGGTCCAAGTCATCGACCAAGAGTCCCAAACCACGCGGTGGCTTTTTTAATGTTGCCGCCTGGAGGGCGGCAACATTAAAAAATGCGGAATTCGTGATGCGTAATTGAGGGCGGCAATGCCGCCAACGATTCTCCCATATGCCAAGTTACTTCCGGATCCGTTGAGTCACTAACAAGAGCCCCTTAATTCCGAATTATGAATTAAGCGTTCCGAATTATTCCGGCGGTTTGGCCGCCGGAATAGGCGCATTCCGAATTAGATTTCACGCGCCGTGGTCCAATTGGACAAGCGCTCTAAAGGCCTCATTTAAGTAACAGGACACAGACTAAGAACTGGGCGCAAAGCGCCCAGAGCGCTTCTTCCATAAGACCAGCTATTTTCGGATCCGCCAAGCCATTTACAAGAGCCCCTTAATTCCGAATTGCGCATTACGCACTCCGCATTGCTAGCCGCCGTACCGGCGGCTAGCGTACTCCGCATTCCGAATTATCCACGTAGTGGCCCGGAGTAGACAAAAAGAAAAAATTAAGTGATACTAGAAGCGAGGCTTTGTGGAGGTAGGGTGTGGTATGAGTAAGATTGAGAGTATCAATAATAAGGTAAATTCTTTAGAACAGCGGCGTTTGCAGGAGTCGGCGGGGGCTAGCGTGGCTAGGACCCAGGCCCAGTCTCTCCAGAACCAGGGTCAGGCCCCAGCCGCTGAAAGCGGCGCGGCTAATAAGGACGAGGATCGCTCCCTAATCTCTACTATAGGCGAGGCTATCTCGCAAAAGTTAGGTACGATCAAAGAGGCGGCTCTAAACGCTTTCTATCCTGAGCGTTCGACTGAGGAGACACGGGAGCTAGGCGCGGAGTCCGTCTCCAAAATGAGTCCCGACGTTCAGGATCTAGCCGTAGAGATGGTATCTAGCGGCGCCTGTAAGCAAGAGGATCTGCGCATCTTGCAAGCCCCTACCCTAGAGAAAGGCCAAGGCAATAAGATTAACATTCGCTCCGATAACGACGGCAATCTGACGGTCGAGATTAACGGTGAAGAGTTCCAATATACGTCCGAAGAAGCGAAGAGTCTCATTATCGTGGGCGGTCACAATGGCGACATTATTGAAGCTGTTCCCACTTTGAAGACGGCCTTAAATATCGTGGGCGGAGACGGCGACGACCAGATTATGGGCGCAGCCGGTAACGATCGCTTACGCGGCGGGAAGGGCGACGACTATATCAACGGCTCCCACGGTAACGATCGGATAGATGGCGGCGACGGTCGCGACGTCCTCTACGGGGGCCAGGGCGACGACCAGATAGACGGTCGCGACGGCCAAGATTTCATTAACGGCGGGGCGGGCAATGATATTTTGCGAGGCCAAAGGGGCGACGACACCATCTTTGGCTTGAGCGGCGACGACCGCTTAGAGGGCGGTTCCGGCGACGACGTCTTGATAGGCGGTTTTGGCCGCGATCAGGTCAAAGGCCACACAGGGCGCGATCGCTTCGTAGTAGGAACCTCGGAAGCCCATGGCGATGAGATAATGGACGCCAACTGGCGCGATATTACGGAGTATGTCGAACCCCAAGAGGCTCCCGACTCCATCAAAGTCAATAATAGTATGCAGATGCCAACGCTCGGCTTTGCTGGTTTAGGGATCCCTGCCTACATGGATATGCCCCAAGACGAATATAACGACCCCCTGCGCCTCTTCCGTGAACAGACCCACGACGATTTAGAAGCCATGGGCTCCTTCGCCTACGGCCAAGATCTCATGGCGGGGATCGATGGGACGGGCAACCAAGTCTCTATCTCTAAGTATATCGAACAGAATGGGGTCTGCGTCGCTAAAGATTACGAGAAAGCGAAGTTAAATGCGGACGGCACTCCCAACGTGGGTATTGGTAGCGATATAGGCTACAATCCTACCTTCAATCTTAAGACTCCCGGCGCCCCCAAATCCTTCCAAACGACCCCCATGTTCGTCTTAGCTCACGAACTGAATCACGCTTACAACTCAGCTACGGGCACCCTCGATAAACGTATATGTATAGAGACGGAAGTAGGCGGCGAACTTGTAGACGGTAAACCTATGTCTAACGACGTCAGCGCCGCTGAATTCCAAGCTACCGGCCTCCCGGTAGATGGGGTCGCTCCTAATCCCGACTTCGCCACCGAAAACGCCTGGCGCCGCTACTTCAATATCCAAGAACGCCCCGCCTACACCTCCTACGAGCAAAGCACCATATTGCTTCAAGACGATTAGTAGCTTTTAGCTACTAATCGTCTTGAAGCAATGCGGAATTCGCTTATTCGGCGGCCTAGCCGCCGAAAGGCGGCAATAAGCTAATCCTCTTCTTTTTTAAGGACGGCTAAGAAGGCTTCCTGGGGGATGTCCACGTTGCCGATGCGCTTCATCCGCTTCTTACCCTCTTTCTGCTTCTCTAAGAGCTTGCGTTTGCGGGTAATGTCGCCGCCGTAGCATTTGGCCAAGACGTTTTTGCGCATAGCTTTCACCGTCTCGCGGGCCAGAATCTTCCCGCCCAGACAGGCTTGGATGGGCACCTCAAACATCTGGCGCGGAATGACCTCTTTGAGTCGCTCGGCCAGGTCTCGGCCGGCGGCGTAGGCCCGTTCGCGGTGGACGATAATGGAGAGGGCGTCTACCTTCTGGCCATTGACTAAGATGTCTAAGCGCACTAAGTCCGATTGGCGCGTCCCGGCCAGATCGTAGTCGAAGGAGGCATAGCCGCGAGTGCGGGATTTGAGCTGGTCGAAGAAGTCGGTAATGATCTCAGAGAGGGGCAACTCGTAATGGAGCATGGCTCTCCCGGGCGAGGGGTACTCCATATCTAAGAAGATACCGCGCCTACCCTGACAGAGCTCCATAATGGGACCCACGTAATCTTCGGGTACCATGACCGTGGCCTTCACTACCGGTTCGTCGATAATGAGCTGCTGTTCGCCCACTGGGAAATCGGAGGGGTTCTGGATGAGGGTGGATGTCCCATCCTTATGGCGCAAGGTATAGACGACGCTGGGGGCGGTGGCGATGAGATCTAAGTCGAACTCTCGCTCTAAGCGCTCTTGGACGATCTCCATGTGGAGCAGACCCAAAAAGCCGCAGCGGTAGCCAAAGCCTAAGGCCAGAGAGGTCTCCGGCTCCCAGACTAGGGCCGCGTCGTTTAACTTCAATTTGGTGAGGGCGTCGCGCAAGTTGACATAATCTAAGGGATCGACGGGATAGAGACCGCTATAGACCATGGGCACGGCGGGACGGTAGCCGGGCAAGGGCTCGGTGGCCCCGCCTTTAGCTAAGGTGATGGTGTCGCCCACTTGGGTCTCTTCGATATTGCGGATCTGGGCCACCAAATAGCCCACATCTCCCGCCTTTAAGACCTCGACCGGCCTGGGGCCGGGGGTAAAGATCCCCACCTCGTCTACTTGGTACTCTTTGCCCGTACCCATCATGGCGATGAGGTCGCCCTTGCGCACTTGACCGTCCATCACCCGGAAGAAGGGCACTACGCCCCGGTACTTATCGTAGCGGGAGTCGAAGATTAGGGCCCGCAATGGGGATTGGGGGTCGCCGGGGGGCGGGGGGATGAGCTTGACGATAGCTTCCATCAGCTCGTCGATGCCGATATTCTGCTTAGCGGAGACGAGACAGGCCTCGCTGGCGGGCAGGGCCAAGACCTCTTCGATCTCCTGTTTAGCCCGGTCGGGGTCGGCGGAGGGGAGGTCGATCTTATTGATGACGGGCACGATCCCTAGTCCCTGATCGAGAGCCATCTGGTAGTTGGCCAAAGTCTGTGCCTCCACCCCTTGGGAGGCGTCTACTACTAAGAGCGCCCCTTCGCAAGCGGCCAGAGAGCGGGAGACTTCGTAAGTAAAGTCGACGTGGCCCGGAGTGTCCAGCAAGTTGAGCTGGTAACGCTGCCCATCTTGCGCTTCGTAGTAGAGAGTGACGGGATGGGACTTAATGGTGATCCCCCTCTCGCGCTCTAGATCCATGGAGTCTAAGACTTGATCCATCATCTCGCGCTTATCTATAGCTTGGGTGCGCTCTAAGATGCGGTCCGCTAAGGTCGACTTTCCATGGTCGATATGGGCAATAATACAAAAATTTCTGACTAAACTCTGGTCCATAATTCTAGCTATCGTCCCCCCCCCCGTAATTTAAAAAAGCAGCGGACCAGTGCTTTAGAGGGCACTTTCCGCTGCCTCAAGATTAATCTTCCGAGCCCCAAGGGCTAATTACTTCACAGCTTCTTTGAGCTCTTTGCCGGGTCTGAAGACGGGCACGTTGCGCGCAGGGATCAGGATGCTCTCGGTCTGCTCGCCAGCCACGCCAGGGCGACGACCGGTGCGAGCTTTGCGCTCACGAATTTCAAAGGCGCCGAAGGGGATCAAGCGCACGTTCTCACCCTGTTTGAGGCGATTGACGATCACCTTGAGCAGAGTGGAGAGCAGCTCTCCGGCTTCTTTCTTATTTAACTTCGCTTCCGCAGCAAAGTCGGCCACGATCTCGCTTTTGCCGACCTTTTTCCTTTTTTCCTGAGTCATATGATCCTCCATGGGTGTGTGATCGCCTACCGAAGCGCCTGCGCGTCTGGGGTAGAGGCTTCTCTTCCAGCTCCCTCCGCCCGGCGCTGATAAAACGATCTAACTATCTCATCCTCGCCCCTCCCGAGGGCTTAATGAGCGGATAGAAGAGCCGCCCTAAAAAGTCCGTCCCAGGACCGTCTGCCAGCAGAGATGAGAGGCTGCCCTACGTACTTTGGACCTAGGGCCAGACCCTCCCCCCAGAGACTGAAAAGGAGAGGAGATTTTCTCTAGAGTTTACTAAAGATTGATCTTGCACCCCCCGGCAAGCGCTTCCCCATTTTCACGGGAAGAACCTTATTCCTGCTTGCTCAAAGTCCAGAAAATCGGCTTTTTCCCTTAAAAATAGGTCTCACTGGCCTCCCCTTTCCCTAAGCTACTCTCCTTTTTCCTGCTCCTCCAGCCCCTCTCCCGAAAGATTTTACAATTAAAAGGCGGAGAATCTGGCCTGGAGGCTCCATCTAGACCCCTCTAGGGGGAGGGATCGATCTTCCAAGAGCAAAAGAGCGGGCGTTATGCGCTTTCCTTTCGATTTTACATTAACCCAGGCTCTCTATCAGGCCAAGATGAAGCGTCACGGTCGACGCTATCCTACGGTCTGCATGTTGGAGCCCCTTTATACTTGCAATTTGGCCTGTCGGGGTTGTACCCCTGAGCGCCACACGGGCAAGCTAGCCGACCGTCTGAGCGTAGAGCGCTGTTTAGAGGCGGTAGAGGCGGCGGGGGTGCCCATCGTGGCCGTCTGCGGCGGCGAGCCGCTCCTCTATCCCGAGTTGCCAGAACTCTTCCGCAAGCTCATCGAGCGGGGCAAATATATTATTATGTGCACTAACGCCCAGCTGATGGATAAGAAATTCTTCGATATTATCCCCCCCGACCGCCACCTCTTCGTCAACGTCCACTTAGACGGCATGGAGAAGACCCACGACTTTGTGTGCAATAAGCCCGGCGTCTGGCAGCACTCCATCAAGATGATCAAAGAGAGTAAAGCCCGCGGCTATCTGACTATTACCAATTGCACCGTCTACAAAGAGACGGACGTCGACGAGTTAGAGGAGCTCTGTAAGTTGCTGACTGAGATCGGCATCGACGGCATCCTCATCTCCCCCGGCTACTCCTTTGAGAAGGTCCACGAAGACGTCTTCTTGACTAAGCAGGATATAGACGCCAAGTTTAAGCGGATCAAAGAGTTCGCACCCAAGTATAAGATTACCGCCACTCCGGCCTTCTTAGAGTTCTGTGCGGGCGAGCGCCAACTGGAGTGCGCCCCCTACTCTACGGTCAACTTTACCCCCAAAGGCTGGAAGGCCCCCTGCTACCTCATCGATAGCGACGAGTACTATCAAGATTTCGATACTTTCTGGAAGAGCGTCGATTGGGGCTATTGGGAGAAGCATAGCGATCCCCGCTGCGCCAATTGCCGCATGCACTCCGGCTTCGAACAGACGGCGGTAGAGCAGGCCATGGGTTCCCCCAAGGACCTCTTGAAGTTGGCCTACTGGCAGATGTCCGGCTAAAGTTAGGGATTAGGCGCTAGGTTTAGAGCTCATGGGTGAAGTGTGGGCTATTTTGACGCTCAGTTTCCGGGAATGGCCCGCTATTTGGCGGGTACCGGGGCTGTGGAAAGTCCAATTGCTCTTGGGACTCTACTACCTCTTGCGCCTGCCGGCCTTCGATATTTGGCTGCAGCGCCGCTTGACCCCCAAGCCGGAAGAAGATTTCCGCTTTGGGGACACCCCCTACCAGACGGCCTTGACCATCTTGCGCCTAGCCCAGGTGGGCCCCCAAGATACCCTCTACGATTTGGGTTCCGGCCGGGGCAAGATGGTCTTTGTGAGCGCTCTGGCCTGCGGTTGTCAGGCGGTGGGGGTAGAGCTCTTACCGAGCTACAATCTCTTAGCCCAGCGCATTACCCGCCAATTGGGGTTAGAAGATCGCCTGCACTGGGTTACGGACGACTTTTTAGAGTGCGATCTCCAGGGGGCCACCGTCCTCTACACCGCTTGTACTACTTGGGCCCCTCTGACTCGCGATCTGCTCTTAGATCGGGTGGAGGAATTGGCGGAAGGGACCCGCTGGATCTCCGTGGGCCACGAGCAGCGCCATCCCCATCTCAACCTCTTCCGGGCGGAGCGCCTCCTCTTTAGCTGGGGTTACGAAGAGGTCTGGTTCTATAAGGTTCAGCACCCCTCTAATTGACGGTAATTGTCGATCATTAAGGTCTGCAACTTGGCTAAGAGCTCCTGGTCCTCCATCCCGGCCCGCTCTAAGAGGGGCAAAAAGCGCATGGTGACGGTCGAGCCGGCCCGCACCCGGGGCAGACCCTTAGGATAGATCTGGTGGCCGTTATGGACTAACATGGGCAAGATGGGGGCCTGGGGGGCCTTAGCTAAGAGGGTGGCCAAGCCTCCCAATTTGAAGGATTGCAACTCCCCTTGGTCGCTGCGCGTCCCCTCAGGGAAGATGACCGCCGATATTTCCCCCTTAGCCACCTCTTCTCCCAAGCGCGCGATAGCCTCTAAAGCTTGGGCGCGGTCGCGCCTATTAATGAGACAGTGGCCCCCGCGGCGCAGGGCGAAACTGATAGAGGGCAGGTAACAGCGCCCTAAGAGCTCTTTAGCTACGTATTTGGGGCGCAGGCGGCGCAGTAAGTAGAAGGGCATAAAGCTCTCCACTAAAGATTGGTGGTTCCCCACTACGATCACTCCCCCGTGGTCGGGGATATTTTCTTGGCCCTCCACATTTAAGCGGCAAAATCCTAAGGGGAAGGTCCACTGTAAGGCGCGAGCTAGGTGGGGCATGACCTTATCCATAGCCTCCACCCCGCCCCACCAACTGGCTAAGCGCAAGGGCGGGTCGAAGAGGAGCACGGTAGCCCCAAAGAGACTCCAGACCCCCACAGTAGCCAAGCAATCTAGCGGACGCATACCCTCTCCTACCCTTTTATCTACCCTAATTGAGACCTATAAAAAAATACCCCGGCCCCTCCTTAAGGAGAGCGGACCGGAGTAAGAGCTCTCTAGCGAGCTAGAGGGCAATTAGCCTTCCACTTCGACTAAGGTCTTAGCGTTGTGCTTTACGAATCTGACGATCCCCGGGGCGGTGGCGAAGAGGGTGAAATCGCGGCCCATCATGACATTCTTGCCAGGATAGAAGCGAGTGCCGCGCTGACGGACGATGATGTTGCCCGCAGCGGCAATCTGGCCGCCATAAAGCTTAACGCCCAACATCTTAGGCTGGGAGTCGCGACCGTTCTTCGAAGAGCCAGCGCCCTTTTTGTGGGCAAAACGGGTAAGATCCATTAAATACATTGGTTGCCTCCGGATATATGGCTTGGGGCCGAATCCACGGCCGCACTTGGCCCGCCGGGTAATATGGCCTAACTAAAAATAATAACCCTTATAGGGCGGTGACATTTTAGCACGTTCCCCCCGCTAAGGCAAGGGCCCTAGATGAGGTCGAAGAGGACTTGACCTACCCGCAACTGATCGCCGCGCTTTAAAGGATAAGACTGATTGGCGAGCAGCCGGTGACCGTTGAGGAAAACCCCGTTAGTCGATTGCAAGTCCATAACGTAGTAATGGCCATCCCGCCCGCGATCGAGGCGCGCGTGGGTATGGGAGATAGAGCTATCGAAATTGAGGATAATATCCCCGCTCTCCCGGCCGATAATGAGCTGCGGCTTTTGTAAGGGATAGACCTGCCCCAAACGACCGCAGCTGAGCTGTAAGTTTAAGTAGTCGGCCTCCTGAGGAGCGGCGGGCGGCGGAGCTGCAGGAAGAGTCGGCGGAGCGGCGGGAAGGCCTGAAGGAGGCGTCGCAACGGCCGGAGGGGGCGCCGGAAGGGCCGGCGGAACTACCGAGGCCATCGGGTGGGGCGCGGGAGGAGCCGGAGCGGCGGCTAGAGGGGCGGGCGTCGCCGCGGGAGGGGGCGGAGCCAGATGGTTAATCTCTACCGTCGCTTTAGGGGCGCTACCCAAATGGGGCGGGAGGGAGGGCAGACTCTCTCCCAGGGGGCTACTGGGGGGCGCGGCTACCGGGCTAAAGGGGGTAGGGTTAGAGATATTGAGCGTCTGGTGGGTAGAGCCGCCTCCGGAGAGGGGGTTAATAGAGAGGCGCTGGAAGAGGGGGATATACTCCGGACACTCGCTCTGGACGCGCCCTAAGAGCGCCTGGGGATCGCCTAAACCCAGGGGGGCCTTCAATTCCCCTTGGGCGATAAGCAGATCGTAGCGCAAGACGCGATCGATATCGGTACGCTGCAGAGCCTTCTCAAAACTCTCCGCCAGCCCATTCCCCTGCCCTTGCTCTCTAGCGGCGTAACCTAAGAGGATCAAGTTGGCGGCCTGGATAGTAGACTCTACGGGCTTATCGGCTAAGAGCATACTGACTGCGGCCCACTGGCCCAACTCTAAGCGCAGGACGGCCATAAAGAATTGAGCTAAGGGCTGGTCGGGCAAGACGCTCATAATCTGCTCTAAGACGGAGGCCGCCATGCTCAGATTGCCCGCCCGCCGCCAGGCCAAGGCTAAGAGGATATTGACCCCCAAAAGGTCGGCAAAGAGGACTACTTTGCTCCAAGGGGTTAGAGGCAGGGTCATCTTAAAGGAGGGCAGGTACTTTTTAATCTTTTGACCGAGCCCCTGTTGGCAGAGCAGGGCCTTTTGGAATTGAGAGGCCGCCTCCATGGCCTGCCCCAGTTCGAAGAGGGTACAACCTAAAAGGAAGTAGGCGTCCGTAAACTGGGTATCTTGGCTGGCCGCCTGGCGCAAATTGTCTAAGGCCTGCTCCGTATCCATACTGGTCAGATGGGCGCAAGCCTGCATAAAGAGGCGCTCCGCCTTAGAGACGGTCAGGCGCTGCATCATACTGCTGGCAAAGCCTAGCCCCAGTTGGGGCTCGCAGAAATCTAGGCTGGGCGTCAGTCCCGAGGCCGCCTTCCAGGCGCTGCGACTCCAAAAGAGGTTGCTCTGTTGGTAGCGGCTCTGGTCGTCCTTTTTAGAGAAGAGTCCCGATACCTCATCGACCCCTTTGCCCGCCAACTTGCCGGCGATCCCCAACCCATCTTTCAATTTGGATAATATATCGGCTTGCTCTGCCATCTTGTCGCTCCTTTGCTCCCAGCCCGTAACTCCCTAAGTTGTCGCCGCCCTCCCCGACTGGGGAGGGCGGCGACCGATCTAGAAGGCTACTTTTAGAGGCGGAAGGTCATCTCCGTACGCCCTAAACGCAGCGTATCGCCATCGTGCAGCTCCGTCTGGATGTGGGACTGCAAGCGCGTACCGTTAATGAAGGAACCGTTGGAAGAACCAATATCTTCGTAGAGATACTTACCGCCCTGGCGCAAGATGCGACCGTGACGGCGGGAGACGTAAGACTCAGGATCCAAATCGGTCAGATCGACTTCCGGATAGATATTGTCGGCCGGCGAGTTGCGCCCTAAGAGGCTCTCTTCCTTAGTTAAGGGCAACTCTACCTGGTTGGGCATAATTAAGCGAGCCGGCCCGGCGGGAGCGGCGCTAGCTACGGGCGCCGGGATGGGGGTGGCGCTGGCCGTGGCCAAAGGCGCGGGGGCGGCCGCCGCCTTCAGACTGGCGCCACAATCCTCGCAGAAGTTAGAACCCGCCGTATTGCTAGCTCCACAGGCCGGACAGAGCACGCTAGCCGCCGCAGCGGGAGCAGCCGCCGGGGCGGGAGTAGGCGCCGGAGCGGGAGGGGCGGGCACGGGCGCAGCCGCCGGCGCTACCGGGGCGGGGGTCGGAGCTACGGGCGCCGGAGGAGCGGGGATGGGAGCGGGCGTAGCCTGAGCGGGGGTAGGAGCCACAGCCGCACTGAAGGGCCCGGGAGCGGGCGCGGGAGCCACTTGCAAACTGGACCCGCAATTCTCACAGAAGGAAGAGCCGCTGGGATTGGGGGTCTGACAAGAGGGGCACAAGATCTGCGGCGTGGGAGGGGCCCCGGCGCTGGGAGCGGGAGGGGCGGGCACGGGCGCGGCTACCGCCGCAGCGGGAGTAAAGGGAGCGGCAGGGGAAGCCGCCGGGGCGGGAGTAAAGGGAGCGGCAGGGGAAGCCGCCGGGGCGGGGGCCGGAGCTACGGTAGCGGCGATCACCGGGGCGGGGGTCGCCAACTTACTGCCGCAATCTTCGCAGAAGATGGAGCCTTCGACGTTATCCGAACCACAGACATTACATTTCATGGACGTTCTCCTCAATATAATTTCTAGTATCTAAAGGTAAGTAGCCCGCCCCCGGTAGGGAGAGCCTACTCCAAACTCTTAACTTTGGGGAATATCGGGGACCTCGCTCAAGAGTTGGGTCAGCTTGCGCGTGCCATACTCCAACTTCTTAGTGCCGGCCGAACTGGCCATGCCGCCCTTTTCTAAGCTCAGAGCCTCGCTGAGCGCCTGGTTGGCCAACTCTTCATGACCCTGCTGTAAGAGCTGGGTGGCGGTGGAGCGCAAGAGTTGCGTAGCCCGGCCGCGATCGCCCTCCTTAGCTAATTGCAGAGCCCGCGTCTGCTGGCGGAAGATACTGACGCTATCGACTATCTGTAAGACTTTGGGCGTCACCACGGCCGCTTGCGAGGGATCCTCAGTGTAGGTAATCGTAATATCTTGGGGCGACTGGTTCTCCTGGACCCCTTGGCCGGGTATCTCATAACTCAAGCTGGCCTGAGCCAAGCGATAGACGCCCGCCCGGCGGGAGGGCAAGATGAGCTCAAAGAGCATAGACTGGGTCTCATTGCGCTGTAAGTCGGCCAAAGGCAAGGAGCAGAGGCGATCGACTACTTCGGGAGCCCCCAGATCGTTAATTAAAGGCTTGACCTTATAGACCCGGCGCACGCTCACATCCTTAGAGAGCTTCAAGTTGAGACGGCAATTTTTAACGATCACATTCTGGACGCCCGCCAACTCGCTAGCAAAGATCTGCTGAATATCGCAGGGGCGGTCGATATAATAGGAAGTACCCCGACAGCTATTGGCGATATTGAGCAAGAACTTCTCGTTAAAGTCGTCCCCTACCCCGATCGTAGAGACGGAGATCCCCTCTTCAGCGGCCATTACGCAGCGCTCGCGACACTGCTTTTCGTTGAGCGTCTGCCCGTCGGTCAAGATGATAATATGATTGAGCCTATCCCGCGAGAAGTTGCGGCGCACCTCATAGAGGGCGGCGTCTATAGCTCGCAACATGTCGGTGCCCGAGCCTACGTCGACGTGGTCTAACTTTTGGATCATCAACTTGGCGGTCGACTTATCGTAAAGTTGACTGGAGGGGATCAAAACCCGCGCCCGATCGGCAAAGACGACAATAGAGCACAGATCCTGGGGGCGCAGCATATCGATAGCGTGGCTCACCGCTTGGATGACGTAATCCAATTTCTCGGCCGCATACATCGAACCGCTCTTATCTAAGACGATAGCCAAGTTGAGGCCCAAGGAAGAGCCCCCTATCTCCTCTCCCGGCGAAACCTCCGCCAGCAAATAGGTTAACTTATTTTCGCTCGTCGTCATTACCGCCTGGTAACTGAGACTGGTGCGCAGATTGACTTCCGCCACGCCTTTCCTCCTCCTAGTAAGCCCGAAAGGGACCTCTTCTCAAGTAACTAAGTAAATCGCTCTGGTATTTTAGAACCCCGCCAAATCATTCCTGCCCTAACGGGGACGCCGCCTAATAATAGCTACCGTAGCGTTATCGTCCGCTCCGCGCTCCAAACAGACCTGCACTAAACGCTTGGCGATAAGACTGGGTTCGCTCCCCTTTTGGAAGTAAGAGAGCAGCTCCTCGTCGCTATAATACTCCCACACCCCGTCGGAGCTGAGCATAATATATTCGCCCGGCGCTATTTGGCGATCATAGGTCTCCACCTCCACCTCGGCCTGCGTGCCCAAAGCGCGATAGATAATACTGCGCTTGGGAGAGCGGCGGGCCTCTTCCCTAGTGAGCGTCCCCAGCTGGACTAATTGGCCCACGATAGAGTGGTCGGTAGTCACCTGATCCATCTCCCGGGCCATGCGGTAGCCGCGAGTATCGCCCACGTGGCCAAAGACCGCCTCCGCCCCCTCTAAGAGGACGCAAGAGATCGTACAGCCCATACCCCGGCGGCGGGGCGCCTTGCAGGCGTATTCAAAGATGGTGCGATTGGCGGCCTGCAGAGCCCGCTCGATCAAAAAGACTTTGCGCTCCTTGGGATCTAAGGGCAGTAAGATAGTGGTGGCCCCATCGTTTTTGAGGGGCAAGGTGAGATGTAAAAGCTCGCGGGCTATAGCTCTAGCGGCCAAAGAGGCGGCCTTATCCCCCTCCGCTTCGCCCCCCATGCCGTCGATAACCCCCACAAAGTGCAGGGTGGTGGGACGGTCGCGCTCACAGACGGAGAGGCTGAGCTCTAAGAAGGCGTCTTGATTGATCTTGCGCACCACCCCTACGTCGGTCACTTTGGCCACCTGGTAGTCGGCAAATTCGGAGTAGGTAGAGAGTTTGACGGGGGCCGGCCCAGCTGGGATCTCCGTATCGGGCTGGTTGAGGACCTTATGCAGGGCCTCAGCCATCTCGGAGGCCGAGAGCCAACGGATATGGGGGGAGCGCTCCAGAGCCTTAGTTAAGACTTTGTAGAAGGCCTGTTGGCGAAGCGTCTTTAAGGGGGGCTGACTAAAGTTGACTTGACTGCCCACTTCGACCGTCTTTTGGGTCCATAAGTAGTAGAGCAGGGCCCCCACTCCAAAGATGTCGGAGCGGCGGGTCAGCTCCCCGCCCTCTAGCCCGTAGGCTTCGGGAGCGGAGAAGCCGGGCAAGACGCTCCCCGTCTCCGCCTGGACGTGGTATTTAGCTTGCAAACGGTCGTAGCGCGTTAATACCGCCCGCTTCTCTTGGTCGATCCACACCCCGTCTAAGGAGATGGCGTTAAAGATCTGGCACATATTGTGTAAGATCTTGAGGGCGTTGAGGATATCGAGACCTATATTGATAATCTCCTCTAATTGGAGCGGCTCTCTACTACTTAAATAACGGCCCAGGGGCTGGCCTACGGGGGGGCCGACGAGCCAATTGCCCTTCTCCTCGCTCACTAACTCTTGGATCCGCCACAGCCCCTCGTGTTCGACCTCCGCTAAGGCGGCGTAGACCTCTGAGGCCTGCTGGGGGTTACTAGGGAACTGGCAGCCCATAACTTGGCGGGCGGAAGCTTCTTCCGTCTCCAGGGTAGAGAAGAGAGCGAAGATAGCCTCTCTATCCTCTTGGAGGATCTCCTCCAGGCGGTACTTCCCCCCTAAGATAGCCCCCGCTTTAAGGTCCGACTCTGGGGGTTCAGGGTTAGCCCCCGGCGCCATACGGATCTGGATTCCACAGCCGTCGCAATAAATTTCTCCCTCGCTATTTTTGAAACCGCAAGCCGGACAAATCATATACTCTCTTCCCTCCAACAGAAAGCGCCTCCTCAAGAGGACGGATCGTCTCCTCTCCTCCTGCGGGGAACGCCCCTCTCTAGTTCCACAACGGCCTAGCTAATCCATTCTCAAACCCTGCGCCCCTCCAGGGAAACCGGACCCGCCTACCCTAATGGAGAGCGCTTGCACATTCCCCGCCTTCTGTGATATATTGGGGCGGTCTCAATTCGGCCTATCTTAGAGAAAGGGTGGTTATATTACCGCTCTTTTTTGTTCTGTAAGGGAAGAAGCCTTATGGAGGGAGGGTCGAAGCTGAGAATTGTTTGCATTTCTTAAGGAAGTTACACTTGGCGAAAATCAGCGACAAAGTTATAGAGCGCATCCGTGCGGAAGCCGCCTCTTTGGCTAATCCTTGGGGATTAGTGGTCCACAAGGTAGAGTACCTCAAAGAGGACGGCTTGTGGTATTTGCGGGTGACCGTCGATCATGCGGCCAACGCTACCGCCAAATCTAGGCAGCCGGTCACTATAGAGGATTGCAGCCGCCTGCACCGTCCTCTCTCCCGCCGTCTCGATGAGTTAGATCTCATCTCCAGCACTTACTATTTGGAGGTCGCCTCCCCAGGTTCCCAGGTGTCCCCTTCTTCCCCAGAAGCAACCACCGGCGCCCAGCCGGATTAAGGAGCAGCGCACTACTATGGCAGACGAGAACAACAAGTCCGAAATTCTTAGAGCCCTTGAAGCGATCGAACACGAGCGCAAATTGCCCAAGGAAAAGATCATTGAGGCTATCGAAGACGCTCTCCAGAAGGCTTACGAGCGCAATTATGGCGCCAATCAGCAGGTGATTATCGAGCTGGACCGCGACACCGCCGCCCTCCACATTTGGCAGCGCAAGACGGTCGTCCCGGAAGTGATCGATCCCAACAACGAAATGTCTCTGGAGGAGGCCCTCCAGCTCTCCGAAGACGCCGAGCTGGGTATGGAGCTGGATATCGAAGTCCCCAACGACGCCTTCGGGCGCATCGCCGCTCAGAGCGCTAAGCAGGTCATCTTGCAGCGCATGCGCGAGGCGGAGCGGGATATTATTCGCAGTGAGTTTAGCGATCGCCGCGGTAAGATTATGACCGGCACGGTCACTCGCCACGAGCGGCGGGAGATCGTAGTCGACTTGGGGCGCGTGGAAGGGATCATTCCCCCCTCCGAGCAGGCTCATAACGAATTCTTCCGCGTCGGCGACCGGGTCAAGGCCTTAGTAGTCGATGTGCGCGATAGTCAGCACGGTCCGCAGATTATCCTCTCCCGCTCCTCACCCGGCCTTTTGAAGTGCCTCTTTGAGAGCCAGGTCCCGGAGATTGAGAAGGGTATCGTCCAGATTAAAGCCGTGGTGCGCGAAGCCGGTCTGCGCTCTAAGATTGCGGTCAAGTCCAGCGATCCCAACGTCGACCCTGTGGGGGCTTGCGTAGGTCCCAAGGGCAGCCGCGTCCAGGGGATCGTGGAAGAATTGCGCAACGAGAAGATCGACGTCATCCCCTGGTCGGACGATGTGGCCGAATTTATCGCCAACGCCTTGCAGCCTAGCCACGTCACCAAAGTCACCCTCAACAAAGAGTTGAGCAATGCCGTGGTAGTAGTGCCCGACCAGCAGTTGCCGCTGGCTATCGGCCGCGAAGGTCAGAACGCCCGTCTGGCCGCCAAGTTGACCGGTTGGCATATCGATATTAAGAGCGAATCTTCCGTAGCCGCCGAGGCCCAGAAGGCCAAAGAGGCGGAAGATGAAGCTACCCCCAGCGAGGAGTAGGAGAGCGTGGGCGCCCGCTCCCAACGCGTTCCGGAGCGCATGTGCGTCGCCTGTCGGCGCCTGCGCCCGCGTACAGAGTTGGCGCGCCTAGTGCGCCCTACCCAGGCCACGGAGATCGACCTGAATTTAGGGGGGCAGGCGAGCGGCAAGGGCTTTTACATCTGTCGTTCCGTCGAGTGCCTGACAAAATTAGAGAAAGACAAGCGGCTGCGTAAGAACTTTAGCGCTAAACTGACCGCCCCAGCTCTCCAGTGGTTGACTGCGGAGCGCCAACGGCTGGAGGAGGAAGAGACCCAGCGTACGCCAGCATCTTGTAGCGAGGAAGTGAAAGATTTATGAGCAGTAACAACAGTGCGGGTAGCAAAGTTAGGGTGTACGAGCTAGCCCGAGAACTCGGCATTGAGGACAGCAAGTCGCTGATCAACATCTTGCGCGGCATGGGTTATCCCGTCAAGACGGCGGCCAACAGTATCCCCGACGAGGCGGTACAGAAGGTGCGGGAGACGGTAACTCCCCATTTGGAGCAATTGCGCCGCGAGGCCCAAGCCAAGAGCAAAGTCGAAGAGGAGGCCCAAGCGGCCAAGGCCAGCTCTAAGCCTACGGTACGCATCGCCCGACGCGCTACCCAAGAGGAGAAGCAAGCTTTAGTGGAACGCAAAGCGCAGCGCCCGGAAGAGAATAATCGCGCTCGCCCCGTGCGCAATAGCAATATTAAGATCCGTCAGACGACGGGCATCTTCCGCCGCCCGGGCTTCGGTGGGATCCGCCCCGTGCGCCACAGCGACGCGGTCATGCCCAAACCTGAGAATATGGAGGCCGCCAAGGCGGCGATCGAGGAGACGGCCGCTACCGCCTCTACTTCCGTAGCCGAGCCGGTCGACGCCCCTCTGACCGCCAAAGCTCTGCCCATCTCTCTCCCCCGCCCGGCCCCCAATCCCGAGCCCGAGAGTAAGGCCGCTCCCTCCAAAGAGGCCCTGCGCAAGCGCCCTGCGGGTAAGCGCGAAGAGGCTGAAGACGAAGAGAACGATAAAGAGATGGTCGATCTGCCCGTCATTTCCGCCGAGGAGATGGGGATTAAGCAAGATGAGAGCGTCTCTCTCTCTACCCCTACCGCCATCTCTATTGAGGACGCCTTTGGGGATATAGGCTCTAGCTCCCTCTCCTCCGCCTACGAAGGCGGACGGGGCGGTCGGGGCGAGGGTCGCGCTCCCAAAGCTCGCGGCGGTCAGCCCATGGCCGGACGCCCCGGCGCTCCCAGCCATGGCGGTTCGATGCGCGACGGCATGGGCCGTCCCGGTCAAGGGAGACGGGGCGCCATGGGTCGCGGCAATATGGCCGGTCGCGGTCCCGGTGGGCGCGGCAATATGGGACGCAACGCCCAAGGGCGCAATCAGGGGCGCAATCAAGGACGCCGCGCCCAGGCTAGTCAGCCCGCTCAGCCCCCGGTCCAGCCTCAGGAGAAGACGATCGTCATTCCGGAGATCATCTCCCTGGCCGATCTGGCTGCCCGCATGGGTCGCCCGGCCAACCACCTAATAAGCACCTTCGTGCGCCAAGGTAAGATGGTCTCCATCAACCAGCCCCTCTCTTACGAGGAAGCCCGCGATCTGGCCCTCTCTTACGGCTACAAAGTGGGCGATATGTCTTCAGAAGACGTACCCTTGGATCTCATCGAAGAGGATGAGGGCCAATTGGAGCCCCGTCCCCCGGTCATCTCCGTTCTGGGTCACGTCGACCACGGTAAGACCTCTCTCTTGGACGCTATCCGCCGCACCTCGGTCGTCGACCAAGAGGATGGCGGTATTACCCAGAAGATCGGCGCCTATACCGTCAAGCATAATGGCAAATTGATCACCTTTATCGATACCCCCGGCCACGAAGCTTTCACCCAGATGCGGGCCCGCGGCGCGGCCATTACCGACATCGCCATCTTAGTAGTGGCGGCCAACGACGGCGTCATGCCCCAGACGGTAGAGGCTATTAACCACGCCAAAGCGGCTAATCTGCCCATTATCGTAGCTATCAATAAGATCGACCTGCCCGAATCGAACGCCGAGCGCGTCATGACCCAGCTGACCGACTACGGTTTACTGGCCGAAGAGTGGGGCGGCGACACGGTAATGTGTAAAGTCTCCGCTAAGCGCAATATCGGTTTGGACGACCTCTTAGGGATGGTCACCCTCCAGGCTGACCTCATGGAACTCAAGGCTAACCCCCAGCGCAAGGCTCAGGGCGCCATTATTGAGGGCTCTATCGACAAGGGTAAGGGTCCGGTGGCTACGGTCTTAGTCCAGAATGGCACTCTCAAGGTGGGCGACACCGTAGTAGTCGGCAAGACTTGGGGCCGCCTGCGGGCCTTGCTCAACGAGAAGGGTCAGAATATCCGCTCGGCCGGTCCCTCCATCCCGGTGGAGGTCATCGGTTTAGAGAGCGTGCCCGACGCTGGCGACCACTTGCAGGTCGTAGAAGACGAGAAGATGGCCCGTCAGGTTTCGGAAGCCCGGACCGCCAAGGCGCGCCACACGCGCATCAATACCAACACTCGCCAGACTTTGGAGAGCCTCTTCGCCGACTTACAGAATGGCGTAGCCAAAGATCTCAACCTCTTAGTGAAGGCCGAGAGCCACGGCAGTATGCAAGCCTTGGTCCAGTCCCTCAATAAGTTGAGCACTAGCGAAGTGGCGGTGAAGATCGTCCACGCCGGCGTAGGCGCTATCTCGGAGACGGACGTCATGTTGGCCTCCGCTTCCAACGCCATCATTATCGGTTACAACGTCCGGCCCGGAGCGATGGTCAAGCGTTTGGCCGATGTGGAAGAGGTGGAGATCCGCACCTACCGCATTATCTACGAGGTCATTGAGCATATCCGCAAGGCTATGTCCGGTCTCTTGACCCCCGACATCGAAGAGGTCAACCTGGGTAAGGCCGAGGTACGCCAGGTCTTCAAGATCTCCAAGATCGGTAAGGTGGCCGGTTGTTACGTTACCGAAGGCAAGATCGTGCGCGGCGGTTTAGCTCGCCTGGTCCGCGATGGCGTGGTGATCTACGAGTCTTCGATCGACACTCTGCGCCGCTTTAAGGACGACGCCCGCGAAGTTATGGAAGGCTTCGAGTGCGGCTTGACCTTAAATAACTACTCCGACCTCCAAGAGGGCGACGTCATTGAGTGCTACCAGAAGGTAGAGCACCAGCGCGAACTGTAGTCCCCTCCCCGTGCCGCCCACTCCCCTCCCGCCCCTCCAGGCAGCCTCTCAATGAGGCTCGCTCCCTAGGGTCGGGCAGATTTGGAGGGGGCGGTTTTTTACCTTTTAAGGAGCTCTTTTTACTCTATGAATCACCATTTACAGCGTCTGCGCGGCTTGCTCTTAGAGGTAGGTAGCGAACTCTTGCCCCACGTCAAGGATCCGGCCGTCTATCCCCCCAGCGGCTCCCAGGGTGAGATTATTACCTTGACCGACGTCGACTTAAGCGCCGACACCTCGTTAGCTAAGTTTTACGTGAGCATTATGGCTACCCCCGAGCGCCAGAAGGCTATCTTGGAGGGGCTCAACAAGGCCAAAGGCTTCTTCCGCCACGAGCTGGGCAAGCAATTATGTATTAAGAATATCCCCTCCGTGCTCTTCTTGCGGGACGATACTCAGGAGAAGGCGGAGCATATGTACCAGCTCTTAGAGAGTCTGCGTCCCACTTATACTCAGGAGGAGTTGTGAACGTCAGTTACACCCCGCCCCGCGAATGTAAGGAGATAGCCCGCGCTATCTTAGAGTCTCGGGACCTGCTCTTAGTCCCCCATATCAATATTGACGGCGACGACCTGGGTTCTATGGTAGCCTTCGCCCAGGTACTCAAAGGCTTAGGTAAGGAGGCTTACCTCTATAGCCCCGACGGTGTGCCGGAGATCTTCTCCTTTATGGCCGGTACTAAGGATCTGCGCGCCGATTTAGATCCCCAGCGCCATTTCCAGACGGCCTTAGTCTTAGAGTGCCCCCAGAAGTCGCGCCTGCCGGAGGGTTTAGATTTAGAGAAGCGGGCCGATCTCATTATTAATATCGATCACCACCCCGTCAATAATCTCCCCTGCCAGCTGAGTTGGATCGATCCCAGCTTCTGCGCTTTGGGAGAGATGCTCTATTTCGTCTTCCAAGAGATGGGGGTAGAGCTCAACCGCGCCATAGCGGAGGCCCTCTATACCTCTATAGTCTCCGACTCGGGCAGTTTCCGCTACCCTACCACCTCCGCCCGCACCCACTTAGTGGCCGCCCATTTAGTGAG
Source organism: Vulcanimicrobiota bacterium (assembly GCA_944322965.1). GTDB lineage: Bacteria > Vulcanimicrobiota > Xenobia > Xenobiales > Xenobiaceae > Bruticola. Next base: position 277,544 of record CALUQR010000002.1, on the reverse strand, counting down.
TATCTTGGGCGACATCAGCTATATCCACCGCGCCCTCTACAATAATCGCACCCCCAACGATCTCCACTTACAAGGTCTAGTGGCCCAGACTATGCAGACTTTGAGCGGCGGCCGCTTGATTAGCGTCGACCTCACCCGGGCCATGTTAGAGGAGTGCCAGCTGGAAGAGAAGGATACCCAGCAGCTCATCTACCAGCTCAACGTCATGCGCGGCTGTCAGATCTTCGCCCTCTTTAAAGCTCTCGATCCGGGCACGGTGCGCGTCTCCCTGCGCTCCGCCCAGATCCCCATTAACGAAGTAGCCGCCCAATTTGGCGGAGGCGGCCACGCCTGCGCCGCCGCCTGCCGTCTGGCCGTCTCTAGCTTAGAGGAGGCCCACCAATTGCTGTGGCCTAAATTAGAGAGCCTGCTCAACTAGTCGTTAAAACCTACCTCAAAGAGGCGCCCCCAAGGCCAATAGATAGAGAGGGGGCGCCCAGAAGGTAACTCTAAAACGTACTTTTGGGCCCACGCTTCCAACTTCTGGGCGCAGATTAGGGCTAGTTCCCGCTGGCGCTCAGGATCTAAGCTCAGAAAACTTCCGCCCACCTGGCGACTCAAGTGGGAGCGCACTGAGCTCTGGTAATAGTAATCGTCTAAGAGGCGTTCAGAGCGCAGGGAGCGATTGGCAGGGTCGGCGGGCCCGCGCCGCCCCTTTTGGGCTAAGGCGGCCCAAGCTAGGGCGGTCCCTAAGGCGTTTCCGGCCGTATTCCAGGCGCTATAACCTATTAAAGCTTGGCTGCGCCCTTCCCTTAAAAGCCACTCTACTAAGCGCCGAGAGCCGCCATTGGCGTAAGCTAAATCGGCTAAGACGATAGAGCGCCCCTCGCCTAGAGCTCGCTCTAAGGCTAAGCTCCAACGCTCAAAATGGGCCGAGCTCCCCTCCGCTAACTCCCGTACCTCTGCGCGCTCTTGCTCTAAAGCCTCCCCTTGCTCTCGCCAAGGGGCGTAGATCCAAAGCTCATAGGGCCTAGCGTCCGCTTCCAGGGGGGCGGGCAGACGGTTAACTTCCCCTATAATCTCTTCTCTTAACCTTACGCCCGCCCAGCGCGCTTGGGATTTTAAGACCTCCCCTAAAGGCTGGCCCTCATAGAGGGTGACGATCTGGGAGGCTTGGGGGTGGGACCAGACGACTTTTAAAGTAGAGGGGGCGCTAAAGTGGCGGGCCAAGAGGAGGAGGGGCGCCTCATCCGTCCCGGGGCCCACTTGGGCCTTAGGGGCGGCTGGCGCTAAGAGGGAGGCTAAAAGGCGCGCCTCCTCAATATTTAGACCCCGGCTCTTACTATCGTCTAAACCCCAAGCTAAGTAATCGCGGGGGCGCTGGGGATCTGGGCCCCAGGTAGTTAACCAGCGCTCTATAATGGCCCTATCGACCTGGGCCTTGCGCTGACGCCGGGCGCAATATTGGGCCCAATACTCAAGAGGTAAGCCCCAACTAGCTAACCACTCCTCTAACTCCCTTCCGCTGGGGGGCGGCCCCTCTAAATGGCTATTGGCCTCCATAAGGCGAGAGGCTAACTCTACCTCCCTAGCGTTGCGCTGGGTGGGAGCTAGGCGCATAACCGTCCCCCAAAGGTAGAGCGGGGTAGGTTGAGGGCGCCCGGCCCACTCCGCCCACAATTTTAGAATGGGCTCTACGGGGCCCGGGGCCCGGGAGTTAACTAAGCCCCCATATAGGAGCTGATCTAAGGAGATAACCATCCCCTCCCAGCGCCCTTGGGCCGCTCCCCTAGCTAGCCATTCTCTTAAGGCCTCCCCTTGGGGGTTGAGGCCGCTCTCTAGGCGCTGGCCTAGCCCGCTCCACAGGCTAGCGGGCGGGAAGGCAACTTCCCCGCCCGCTAGCGTAGCCAAACGTCGGGCCCAAGCCCAGCAGCAGGGGCGATCGTCTAGAGGGAGGAGGAGTAAAGGTTTTAAGGCCACGTCACTTTAAGGCGTCTATAGCCTCTCTAAAGGCGCGCACCCGCTCCCCTAAGAACTTGTCGCCTAAATCGGTCACTACCGCCCCGATAGCTAAACCCTTAACCCCGGCTCTCTTCAGATACTCTACCTCTTTAGGGGTCACGCGCTTTTGGGTGGGGACTATGACCGGAACCCCGGCGCTCTCTACTAAGTGTTGGTAGTGGCAGAGGTCGGCGGCGGTGAGGCGAGTCCGATAGAGGGAGCGGGGAATAATGGAAGACTCAATAATCTCTACCCCCCAACCTACTAAGCGGCGCACAAAATCGGGGGTCCAGTCGGGCCCTACCGCCGCCATGCGCCCCATCTTCGGCCAGTCCAAATAGGCGGGAGGCAAGTGGTTAGCGAAGAGATCCCAAAAGTCAAAACCTTGGCGGCCAATATCCTCCAAGTCGGCCTCCGGGGGTACCTCTTCGGCGCCGGTGACGATCCCTAAGGGGATATGGGGTTGGACGACTTGGGCTACCTCCAAGACGCGCTCCTTCTCCTCTTCCCAGCTGCCAAAATTAGTACCGCTAGCGAAATGGGCGCAATTGAGATGGACTTTAATGGCGTCCGCCCCATTCTCTAAGGCGATGCGCGCCAAATGGGGGTCGTTACGAGTAAGGCTCACTAAGAGCACAAATTTAGAGGCTAAAGCCTCGCCTATCCTAGACATCCCGCCCTCCTAGCTTCCTCAGCAGGTAATATCTAAATTAGTACCTACGTATTTCGAGCGCTGGTAGCGCTCCACTACTTCCCGGGGCAACTTGATCCGCTCTCCACAGCGCTCACAGCGGACTACCTCCCCCTCTAAGACGCGTTCCAAATTGTCCCCCTCTACCACGCGCTGACAGGAGGGGCAGGCGATGCGTTGCCCCAATTCGATTCTCGCTAATTCTGCCATCTTCTCACCTTCCCGCCTCTACTACTGAGAACTCTGCCCCCCACCTTCGCGCCCGGCCGCCAACTCCCTAGGCAGGTTGAGGGCTCTAGGAGACGAAGGGCGGCCGCTGTGAAGCGTTTATCCCTCTCCCTCCTCGTAGTTATCGCCTTAATGGGTCTCTTTTTGACCCTCTCTCCCCGCCCCAGTCTGGCCAACCCCTTAGCTGAGGGCGATTGGTTCCGCCCCATCTTTCAAGGGCCAGAGATCGTCAATCCCTACCTCACCCCCCGCCGTTTTTTGAGTAACCCCCAGAGCCGCTTTGGGGAACAATTAGTCCTCTGGGAGGGTAGGGTCCGCCTCCACCAGCGTCTAGGGGAGAAGGATTACCTCCTCTTAGCTACGGAAGCGGGTCAGGTACCTATCTACTTCGCTAAACCTACCCGCAACTTGGAATTTGACCGCACCGGCTTTAGAGTGGCTGTCAAAGGGAAAATCGACTGGCGCCAGGGCCAATTTCAGGGTCTGCAGGGTCAGAGCTGTATCCTCTTAGAGCCACCCGCCAGTTACTCCTACCCCGTCTGGCAGAATGGACGCATTCCCAGCGCCGCCGACTTTATCGCCTGGCGCATCTTATTCCATAATCCCACCCAAAAGATAGCCGAAGTAGAAGAGATCGCCCAAGCTTTGGTAGATAAGTGCCAAGCTCGCCATTTAGAGTTAGCTTTAACCGCCTCCCTCATCCAGATCGAATCGGCCTGGGACGTAGAGGCCGTCTCCCGCTCCGGGGCCCAAGGTTTAGGCCAACTGATGCCCCGCACCGCGGCGGGCTTAGGGGTAGGCGACGCTCTGGACCCTATCCAAAATTTAGAAGGCTGCACCACGATGGTAGCCAATTTGGTGGAGCGTTGGCGCCAAGGGACCAATCCTTACGCCTCCGTCTTAGCTAGTTACAATGCGGGCCCCACCTTAGTGCGCTCACGAGGGGGAGTGCCTCCGCTCTACGCGGAGACTAATAATTACATCTACTTTATAGGCTACTTGCGCCGCGATCTCTTGCGCTTAGCCCAAAAGTACGCTATTCCCGGCTTAGAGTGAGACTTTAAGAGAGATTCTGAGGCTCGGGATCGAAGATAGCCTGCACCTTTTGGGGGTAGCGCTTACTTAAGAGTTCGCTCACCTGAGCGCAGCGCTGCACGCTGGGGAGGAGCTGGGGACTCTTTAAAAGGAAGTGCCAGCGGTAATACCCCTGTAAGCGCTCTAAGGCGCAGGGAGCGGGCCCAACTAGGTATTCGCCCTCCGCCAGTTGGGCCCGCAAGATCTGGACCCCCTCTTGGGCGGCAGCCTGGGCCAAACCGGGATCCAAGCTGCGCACTACGACCCGCACTAAGCGGCAGAAAGGCGGATAGATGAGTTCCCGGCGCAGGGCGATCTCCGCTTTATACATAGCTAAGTAATCGTGGCGAGCTACGGCCTGCAAGATGGGATGGTCCACGTCCCAGGCTTGCATTAAGACCTCGCCCCCTTTACTGCCCCGCCCGGCCCGACCCGCCGCCTGGGAGAGCAATTGGAAGGTGCGCTCCCCGGCCCGAAAGTCGGGTTGGGCTAACTCCGCGTCGGCCCGCAAGACGCCCACCAAAGTCACGTTGGGGTAATCTAAACCTTTGGCGATCATCTTAGTCCCCAAAAGGATGCGCGTCTCCCCCCGCCCGAAGGCCTCTAAGATGGCGGCGTGGGCCCCGATCTTGCCCACCGTATCCCGGTCCATGCGCGCTAAGGGGACCTCGGGGAAGAGGCGGGCGATCTCTAAAGCTAAACGCTCCGCGCCCGGAGTACCGTACTTAAATTCTACCCCCCGACATTGGGGGCAACAGCTAGGCAGAGGGGCGCGGTAATCGCAATAGTGGCAGAGTAAGAGGCGCTTCCCCTTATGCCAGGTCAAAGGGATGGCGCAGTGGGGGCAGAGGGGGATATAACCGCAATTTTGACATTGTAACTGAGAGGCGTAACCGCGCCTATTTAAGAGTAAGACCGCCTGTTCCCCTCGCTCTAAACGGCGGGCTAAGGCCTCTTCCAATTCGCAAGAGATGAGGCGTCCCCGGTTGTGGGAGCGGCGCATATCGACTAAGTTCACCGGGGGTAGACTCTGCCCCCCGGGGCGCTGGGGCAACTCTACTAACTGATAATGGCCCTTTTGGGCCAGATAGAAGCTCTCTACCGAAGGGGTAGCGCTCCCCAGGACTAGAGCCGCCCCATGCTCTTTAGCTCGCATAAAGGCTACTTGGCGCGCGTGGTAGCGGGGCTCTTGCTCTTGCTTATAAGAGCTCTCGTGCTCTTCATCTATACAGATGAGCCCCAAATTAGTAAAGGGGGCAAAGATAGCGGAGCGGGTCCCTAAAGCTACCGGCAACTCTCCCCGGCGCATAGCCCACCAGTAGTCGCGCCTTTCGGGGGCGGAGAGGGCGGAATGTAAGATGCCCACCCTCTCCCCCAGGCGGCCGCGGTAGCGCTCTACGGCCTGGGGGGTCAAGGAGAGCTCGGGCACTAAGACGATAGCCTGTTTACCCGCCTGCAAAAAGTGCTGCACGGCCCGCAAGTAGACTTCCGTCTTCCCGCTCCCCGTCACCCCGTAGAGCAAGACGGGCTTACCCGTAGCGGCGAAATCGATAATAGCTTGGACCGCCGCCTCTTGGGCGCTAGTCAAGGGCAATTCCGAGTAGAGGGCGGGGGCCTCTGCCTGGCGGCGCCTCTTTCTATTGAGGACCCGCTTTTTCTGCCACATAGCCTGCAGGCGGCGCAAGACGGGGGCCGGCACTACCGCTTGGAAGGCGCTCTGCCAAGTACAGGCGTAGAGGCGGCGCATAATCTGGATTAAGGCTAAGAGCTCCCCGCCCCAGAAGGGGGTAGCCTCTAAGACTTGGGTCAGCGGACGCAGTTGCAACTTTTCCTCTTGGGGGCTCAGTTGCTGCAATAATTCCACTACTACCCCGCTCACTTGGCGGGTTGCTAAGGGGGCCAAGACGACGCAGCCCACCTCCAGACTCTCCCTAAAGGGGGGCGGGATCTGGTAGGTGAGCAGACGATTTAAAGCCCGCGCCGGGACATCGACCACGACGCGGGCGTAGAGAGGGGGGGCGGCCATCGCCAAGACTCCTCCCGCCGCCTATCCTTACTTATCTAAGGTCACCAAGATGGCCTTATCGAAACCGCTGGCCTTGAGGCGCTGCAGAGCGGCGTCGGCGTCGGCGCGGTTATTGAAATTGCCAGAATAGACCCGGTAGAAGGGGCTGCCGCTAGAGCGCTCAAATTTGCGGTAGGTAGCGGAGTAACCCTTGCTCTCCAACTGGCTGACCAGATCTTTAGCGTTGATCTCTTTAGAGAAGGCCCCTACCTGGCAGCTGAGATACTTACCTTCCGGCACGGGAGCGCTAGAGGTCGAAGCGGCGGGACGGGAGACGGCGGCCGGGCGCTTGGCGGCCGGCTTGACGCTAGCCTTAGTAGAGGCGGCCGGAGCGCTAGAGGCCGGAGCCTTGGGAGCGCTAGCCTGGGATTTAGCCGGGGCGCTAGCGGCGGGAGCGCTCGGGGCGGCGCTCTTAGCGGGCGCGGGCTGGGCCGCAGGAGCCGCCGGGACGCTGGCTTCGCCCGCTAATAACTCTTCCGCGTAATTGAAGACGTCGACCGCCGCCCGCCGCTCGTTGACGATGCGGTCTAAACGGTAGACGACCCGGTCGGGCAACTTATTCTCTAAGGAGATGATGCCCACAAAGAGCAGGTCCTCGCCTAAGATATTGAGCTTCTTCTCACAAAATTGCTTCTCGCGCTCGTGGTTAATGTGGTAAGAGAAGACCTGCATGCCGCTGCGCGAACGGCTATACTTGTAAGCCCCTTTCTCATCTTTCTCTACTAAGAGCTTAGTAATCTCGGAAATTAGAGCCTTCTCAGCATTGACGATCTCCGGCTTCGACTCGTCGCCTACGATCAAGACCGCATAAGCGTTCTCCGCCTTTTGGGCCTGTACGGGCGCCGCCATCCAGGCCCCCACTAAAGCCACCAAGGCCACGGTCAGCCAACTAGCTAAGTTGACGCGCATCTTACTTCCTAAATACGAAATCAAGCGATCCTCCAGATTGATAAAAACCGGCCCTCTCAAGAGAAGGCCATTTTGCTAAACAAATTCTTTCTTTAGAAGCTAGGCTTCCTTTTAGACCGGGGGCCCTAACCCTCCCCCTAGGGCGAGCCCAACCCTCTAACGGCGCAGGCGCTGCAATAAGGAGCGGATCTGCTTCTTCTCGCCCTCCGGCGCTAAGCGCTCCGCCGAGCGGTAGGAGCTAGCGGCGTCGTCTAAACGCTGCAAGCTGCTATAAGCCTTACCCAGATCGAGATAGAGGCGCCAATCGTTGGGATCGAGGGTCAGAGCCTGCTGGTAAGACCAACTGGCGGCCTCGTACTGCCCCTGACGGTAGAGCACCCTCCCTTTGAGCCACTCGAAGTGGGCGGCCCAATCGGGGAACTCCTCGACCGCCTTACTGAAGACGTCGATAGCGTCTTGGAAGCGCCCGCACTTGCGGTAGGCCCGACCCAACTGCTCCACGATCTTGTGGCTCTGGGGCGCCTCCCGATTGGCCTCTACTAAGACGTTGACCGCCTGACTCCAGCGATCTTGGGCGGCCAAGAGATCGGCCTTCAATAAGAGCAACTCGGGACTGCGCGGCGCCGAGCTCAAGCCCTCCTCTACGTAGCGCGAGGCGCTCTGGTAATTGCCAGAGTTTAAGGCCATCTGGGCTAAGCCCTGGTAGGCCCCCTCCTCGTAAGGATCGCGCCGCAAGATAGAGGTAAAGATCTCCAAGGCCGCCTTGTAGGAGCCCTCCGCCACCAGCGCCTTCCCCACTTCGATGTAGGCGGCGTAGATGGGAGCTAACTGACCGTTATCGGGCACGGTGCTCAAAAAGCGCTTAAAGCAGTTGACCGCCTGCTCTTGGCGCCCCTGCATAGCGTAAGCCCGAGCCAAAGGCAAGTTGAAGAGGTAGAGATTTTGGGGGTCGCTCTCTATAGCCTTCTGATACTCTACGATGGCCAAATTGTTGAGCCCCTGGGCCGCCAGAGCCTTACCTAACATCCCGCGCGCTTGGCCGTCGTTGGGATTTAAGGTCAGACTAGCTTGCAATTGGCGCATGGCGTCTTCGCTAGCCCCCAACTCTAAGAGCATAATCCCCAAAGTCTTGGGATACTCCGGGTTGGTATAATCTAAACGGCAGGCTTTGACCAGCTCCGCTAAGGCCTCTTGGTAGCGACCGCTACAATAGTAGGCCATCGCCAAATCTTCGCGTACCGCCGAACTGACGGGATGGGCCTCCACCTCCTTTTGGTAGCGTGCCACCGAAGAGGCGTCGTATTGCTTTTTAAAGTGCAACTTACCTAAGCGATTGTAATTCTCCGCGCAGGCCGGATCGAGCTGGACGATGCGCTCGAAATGATCCATGGCCTTCTCTAAGTTGCCCCCCAAGATGTAGACCTCTCCCAAACGCCGGTTGAGGTTGATACTGTGGGGATGGTACTCTAAAGAGCGATTTAAAATCTGGACCGCATCGGCGTACTGTTGGTGGAGACAGAGGATAGTAGCCAAGCGGATGGAGGCCGCCTCGTGGCCGGGCTCTAACTCTAAGGCCCGAGTCAGCTCCGTCACCGCCGCTTTCTCATTCTTCAAAGCCTGGTAGATAGCGGCCGACTGCTCATACCAAGCCCCGCTCACCTTGACCCCCGTCTCTAAGCCGTGCTCTAAGACGCTCTGACCCTCGCTAGCCCGCCCTAAGCTGAGGCAAGTACCGGCCAAGAGGCGCGAAGAGATAGAACTCTTGGGATTGGCGATACAAGCCCGCTCTAAACAGGGCGCCGCCTCGCTGGCGCGCTGCAAGGCCCACAATAAAAGGCCCAATTGCAAGTTGGTCTGGAAATCGCTCTCCCCCTGTTGCAAGGCCAGACAGTACTGCTCTAAGGCCACCTCCGCCCGTCCCTGATCGAAATAGAGGTAAGCTAAGCGGCAGCGGCTGGGGAGATCGTACTCGTTGCGATCTAAGGCTTTGTGGAGAGCCGAGATGATGAGGGCCGGCTGCTCGGTAAAGGTATAGAAATCGGCTAAGGCTACGTAAGGGATGGCGCTATCGGGATAGAGCTTAATGGCCCGCTCTATATTCTCCCGGGCCGGACCCAAATCGCCCAGCTCGGTGAGAGAGCGCCCCAAACCGACTAAGCCCTCCATATTTTGGGGTTCTACCTCGACCAACTCTTGGAAGGCCTCTTTAGCCTCTTTGTAGCGCCCCTTCTCCAAGTGGAGCTGGGCTTGCTTAAGCAGATACTTGGGATCGCGCTCAAAATCGACGTAATCTCCGTCCTCATTCTCCGCCTCGGCGGCTTCCGCCTCAGGTTTTTCCTCTACGTCCGCCATCCAAGCGTTAGAAGCTAAGGGGGAGCCGCTCCCGCCTACGAAGCGATTGTTGACCGCCTCTACCTCCGCTGAAGGCTCGGCGGACTCCTTCTTCTCGGGCTCGGAAACCTTAACGGGGGCGGGCTTAACTGGGGCCGGGGGCGCCGGAGTAGAGACCGCCGTAGCCGTAGGGATAGGGGCGGGGCCAGGAGCGGAGAAGGGCTCCTGGGCAGCCGGGGGCGCCGCTACGCTCGTCTCTTGGATAGGCTTGCGCAAGGCGGGGCCGGGAGGGGGCGGGACGACCTTGGGGGGTACGGGGGGATTCTCCGGCTGGGGCCGATTGAAGCCGCAAGACTGAGGGGTGTAGGTCCCCTCTACGCTGGGCTCCATGAGGGAGCTCTCCTGCTGGGCCGCGTAACTAGCCATCGAAGTGCGGAAGGCGGCTTCCCCACCGATAGTGACCACCCCCGCCGTAGGACGCTTCTTGCGCACTGAAGAGCTGGCGGGCAGACCGTAACTCTTGGGGCGAGCCGGGGCCTCGCGCAAGGCGGCCTCTAAGTTGGGCTGCGGCGCCGAAGGGACCGCCGCCAAGGTAGCGGAATCGAAATTATCTTTAGAACCCTTCTTAGAAGAGGGGGTAGGCAGGCGCTTATTGCCCGCAATACTGCTAGCTAAAGCGGCCCCCGCTCGCAAAGCCGCCTCTTCAGCCGTCCCCGTAACCTTTAAGGCGTGGGGATCGGAAGCTAAGAGGCTCTCGTTCTGGTGGAGCGCGCTCTGGCGCAAAGAGGCGGGATCGGGCAAGCGCTGCGGGGTCTTGCTGCCCACCAACTTGTCTACTTGGGGAACGCTAACCCCGCCCCCAGAGGGTAAAGAGAAGCTAGCCGGAGTAGCCGCCGGAGAGGGCAGAGGGACCGCCGGGGCGCTAGCGCTAGCGCCGCCTACCGGCAAGCTGGCGGGCGGGGCCTCAGAGGCGAAATCTTTCTTTAAGCAAAGGTCGAGACTCTCCAACATCTCGGCCACGGAGGCGAAGCGATCTTCGGGCTTCTTGCGCAGAGCGCGCAAGACTAAGGCCTCCAAGGCCAAGGGGGTCTCTTGATTGAAGACCTTAGGCGAGGGCGGCGGCTCCTCCATCACCTTGCGGAACATCTCTAAGGGGTTACTGGCGCTAAAGGGCCAGCGACCGGTAATCAATTCGAAGAGGATGACCCCCAGCGAGTAGATATCGGTACGCGGGTCGGTCAATTTGCCCGCCGCCTGCTCGGGGGAGACGTAGGCCGCGGTCCCCATCACCTGGCCGATCTCCGTCAGCGAGTGGTGGCCCATAAAGAAGGCCAGACCGAAGTCCATGACCTTCACCTGACCGCTCTTATTGACCATAATATTGTCGGGCTTTAAGTCGCGGTGGATGACCCCATTCTGGTGGGCGTAGGAGACGGCCTCTAAGACTTGGCGGAAGATAGAGAGGCGCTTGCGCAAAGTTTCGTAGGGGGGGATCTCCTCATATTCGATGAGGTCGCTCAAGGAGCTGCCTTCCACATACTCCATGACGATAAAGTGGATGTCGTCTATCTGGCCGATATCGTGGATCTTGACGATATAGGGACTATCTAAACGGGCCGCCGTCTTCGCTTCGCGCAAAAAACGCTCGATAGACTTGGGGTTCATCTTTTTGGGGGGCAAAACTTTAATAGCCACCTGGCGCTCGAGCACCGGGTCCTCGCCGCGGTAGACGACTCCCATCCCGCCGCGTCCCAACTCTTCTATTACTTTATACCGCCCGATATAGATGGTACCCATGCAGGTTTTTGCGACCCCTTAACCTATTCTGCGCTCTGGCCCTCCCCGCTGGGAGAAGCCAGCCACGACTCCACCAAACGCCGTGCCTCCAGGCGCGTCAAGAATCTTCCCGCTCCCGCCCGGCGCAAGCGCTCCAACAATCTCCCCAACCGCGGCCCGGTCTCCAACCCCGCCCAGTGGGCAATTTTTAAACCGTCCACCGGCAATTGGGGGCGAAAGATGGGACCACCTTGAAAGTAATCGCCTAAAAGTCGGTCGAGATGGGCCTCTAAACTGGGCCCGCTCTTCCCAACTCCGCGCTCTAAGTTATTCGCCCTCCAAGGCCTAGAGCCTGCCCCTTCCCGGGCCAGGGCCAGGGCCACTTTATGGACCCAGAGGGCCGCCAAGAGGGCCGGTAGCGAGCGCGCCGAGCGCCCCCAGAGGTACCAGTCCCCCCAGGGCGCCCGCTCCGCCCACAATTGGTAAGCTAACTCTAGGAGCTTCCGCCCCTCCTCTCCCGCGCGCCGCTCTTCGCTAGCTAAGGGCCAAGGGGGCGAGGGCGCCCAAGCTCTAGGGGCTAGCTCCCACAATTTCCAAAGGGCCAAGCGCCGCCGCCCCCCGGCGCTCTCCTCCGCCAGCCAACCCTTAAGAGAAGCGCCAGATTGGGGGAAGGAGGGCCAACCCGCCCTCTGGGCCTCTTCCCAGACTCTAATCTTAAATCTCCCTTCCGCCCCCTTATCTCCCTGGGGATCTAAAAAGTGGAGTAGCCCCCACTCCTCCCAAGTAGACCATTGGGGGGCTAAGGGGTGGGCGGCCCAGGCGGCTAATTCCGCCCACTGGCGCTCGGGCGCCACGTTAACTAGCCCGCTCTCTAACGTCGCCCTTACCGCCTCTCCCAGCTCCTTATCCCAACTTAAAGAGCTAGAGGCCGCAAAGCGGGCGGCGCGCAGAGCGCGCAAGGGATCGATCTCTAGAGACTTAGGACTCTGTAAGCGCAAGTGGCGCTTCTCTAAATCGAGGCGCGAATAACCGCCATCTAGCCACTGGCCGCTCCCCATCTCCCAGGCCAAAGCGTTAATGGTAAAGTCGCGCACCTGGAGGTCCCGGAGCATACTCTCCCCCACCCTAGCGCAGAGATCGAGGCTCCACCTCTGAGAGCGCTCTTGGCAGCGGTAAAAGCCCCTCTGGCCATCTAAGACGACCCAGGCTAAATTCCAACGCTGGGCGATCTCTTGGGAGAGTTGGCAAGCTACTTGGGGGTCAGAAGAATCGACTACTAGATCCCAATCGTGGACGGGCTCCCCCCAAGTGAGCGAGCGCCACACCCCGCCCACTAAGTAGAGGGCGTACTCCTGCTCTCGGGCCCAGGTGAGGAGCTCCTCTCCCCGCCCCTCAGGTAGGGTAGCGGCCACCTGGGCCCTCAACTTTTCACCCTCCCAGGCCATAAACTTACTCCTCCACCACTACCGCCCCTAAATCGAGGAGGCCCCAACGGTTACTGACTAAATTGGCTACCTTCAGCCCGCAACCGTGATAGATCTCCGTCCAGGCCAAGTTGAGAGCCACCCCATCCTGGGCCAACTTCTCTTGGACCTCGGCGTAGGCCGCCTCTCGCTCCGCCTGTAAACCTACAAAGCGGGCCCCTTCCCCCAATAGGCTCAAACGGTTGCTATAATAGTTGGCGGGATTATAGAGGCGATTGAGCCCCGGAGCCCAAGCCCAGGAGAGATTTAACTCCGTAGCCGGATCGACCCAGGGCCAACTCTCTAAACGCAAGACGAGATCGTACTGACCGCTGCGCAGGGCTAAATTATACTCTTCTTCCTCTAAAGGGTAAGTAGAGACCGCCAAGCCCAACTCTCCCAGCCGCTGGCTCAAGAAATTGGCTAGACGCTGCGGCTCTTCTAAAAGGCTGTTATAGCGGCGGTAGATTAAGCTCAAATGGCGCGGACCCTGTTGACTGCCATAGACCCTATCGAAGAGGCGTTTAGCCTTGTGGGGGCTATATTCGGGGGACTTTAAATGTTTAGAGCGCGCCCAACTCAAAGGGGAGAAGATGTCGCCCCCCACCTGCCCCCGCTCTAAACAGAAGCGGCGGTAGATCTCCCGCTTCGGTAAGGCGTACTGTAAGGCCAAACGCCCCCGCAAATCGCTAAAAGGGCGGTGGCTACAATTGGGAGCTACGGCTACTAAGCCCCGGCTGGGCCCGGTCTGGATCTTAATCCGCCCCTCCCGCTCTAAGCGCTCTATCTGCTCTAGGGGGAGATCTAAGGCGATATCTACGTTGCCCCGCCTCAATTCGCGCACCCGCAATTGGGCGGGAGGTAAACTGAGCAGTAAGAGGCGTTCAATCTGGGGCTTCTCCCGCCAGTAACCGCTAAAGAGGCGCAAGCTGAGGCGCTGGCCGGGGCGCCACTCTACTAACTGGTAAGGGCCGGTCCCGATGGGCACAAAGCCCCCTTCCTGGTAAGAGGCGGGGGAGACGACCCCCCAGGCGGGAGCGGCCAAGACTTCTAAAAAATCGGCCAAAGGGCGGCGCAAGGTGAAGCGCACCCGCCGCTCGTCTACCGCCTGGACGCGCTCTAAGAGGGGGCGCTTGCCCCCTAAACTAGCCGCTATATAAGGAAACTGACTCCAGAGGTAGGGATTAGGTCGCTCCCCTCCGCACAGATGCTCTAACCACTGAACCACCGCTTGGGCCGTAAGGCGCTGCCCATTATGGAAGAAGACCCCCTCCCGCAGGGTGAAGGTCCAAACCTTGCCCCCCTCCTCTACTAGCCAACTCTGAGCTAGACCGGGCTCAAACTCTCCCGGGCGCTCCCCCACCTGGACTAAGGTCTCAAAGAGGGGGGCTGCCGTCTGCCACTCCTCTAGGCGCAACATCCGGGCGGGCTCTAAGGTCTGCAATTCCGCTAAGGTAGCTACGCTCAAAGTCTGAGATCTGGCGAAGAGCCAACCCTTGGCTTGGGCCTGGGAGGCCAACCACCCGGAGAGGGCGATCATCACCAAAGAGGCTAAGAGGATCAATAAGCCCAAAAGGCGCGTGCTCTCAAAAGAGCTACTAGCTACTACCTGTAGCTCTCGATCCCAAAAGCTCCGTTTAGAGGTGGGGCGCGCCATCTAACCCCGGTACAGTTGGCGCAAGAGGGCTATTTCGCGGGCGTAGCCAGGCAGTTCATTGGGGGTCTCCAAGTAGAAGGGCAAATGACGCAACTGGGGATGGTTGATAATCTGGGCGATAGCCTCTACCCCTAACTTCCCTTCCCCTAAACGCGCGTGGCGGTCCTTGTGGGCCCCTAGATCATTTAAAGTGTCATTTAAGTGGATAGCCCGCAAGCGCTCTAAACCGAGGATCTGGTCGAACTCCGCCAAGACCTCGTCTAAGCGCTGGGCTACGTCGTAGCCCCCGTCCCAGACGTGACAGGTATCTAAGCAGACCCCTAAGCGCTCCGAATAGTCGCTCCGATCGATTATCTCCCGCAACTCCTGGAAGGTGCGGCCGATCTCCGTCCCCTTGCCGGCCATCGTCTCTAAGAGGAACCACTGCTCGTGATGGGCGGCTCGACACTCGTTGAGCGTCTGGGCGATAGTAGCTATGGCCTCCTGGGGAGTACGCTGCAAGTAATTGCCGGGGTGGATATTATACATAGCCCCCGGCAGCTTACTAATAAACTCCAAATCCTCTTTTAAGATCTCTTCGGTGAGGGAGCTAACTTGAGGATCGATAGAGGCCGCATTAATGACAAAGGGACTGTGGGCCAAGAGGGGACCGAAATCGTTCTCCTCAATAAACCCCCGAAATTGGGCGATCTCCTCATCCTTAAATTTCAATTTCCCCTTACTGCGCGGATTGCGACAGAAGAATTGACAGACGTTGGCCCCTATGGAGAGCGCGTCCCGCCCCATAGCCATCAAGCCCTTAGAGATGGAGAGGTGGCATCCCACCCGCAACCCGGCGCCGGCGCTGGGACCAGAAAAGCTTTCTTTATTTTGCATATACAACTATTTCCTATTGAGAACGCTCCCCATCGCGGCTGCGCAGATGTTCTAACCAGGCGGCCAGGCGCTTTTCGTAGCCCAATTGTCCCGGGCGGTAGAAGCGCTGACCCTGGAGGGTATCGGGCAAAAACTGTTGGGGCACGTAATGTTCTGGATAATCGTGGGCGTACTTATATCCCTTAGCATAGCCCAGTTCCTCCATTAACTTGGTAGGCGCATTGCGCAGATGGAGGGGGACCGGCTCGCCCGGGTTCTGGCGCACCCGCTCCACGGCCGCCATATAGCTCAGGCCAACGCTATTAGACTTGGGGGCTAAGGCCAGATAGAGCGTAGCTTCGGCCAGAGGGTAGAACCCTTCGGGCATGCCCACGAAGTGGGCCGCCTGCTGGGCGGCTACGGCTACGCTGAGCGCCTGAGGGTCGGCTAAGCCCACGTCTTCCGAAGCTAAAATGACTAAACGTCTAGCTATAAAGAGGGGATCTTCTCCGGCTTCTAAGAGGCGGGCCAACCAGTAGAGGGCCCCGTCGGGATCGCTACCGCGCACCGACTTAATGAGGGCCGAAATAATATCGTAGTGGGACTCTCCGGCGCGATCATGGCGCAGATTGGGGCGGCCCAAGGCCTCGGCTATGGCCTCTTCCGTCAAGATGCGCTCCCCCGCCGCGTTGGGGGTTAAGGCCCGCGCCGCCTCCTCTAAGGTATTGAGCGCCGCCCGCGCGTCGCCCACCGATACTTGGGCTAAAGCCCTTAGGACTTGGGGGCTAGCTTGGACGTGTAAGCGCCCCAAACCGCGCTCTGAATCCTCCAGGGCCCGGCGCAAGAGGAGCATAATATCCTCGCTCGTCAAGGCCTTTAAGGTCAAGATGCGACAGCGCGAGAGCAGGGGGGCGATCACCTGGAATGAGGGATTCTCCGTGGTAGCCCCCACCAGGATAATGGAGCCATCCTCTACGTGGGGCAAGATCACATCTTGCTGGGCCTTATTGAAGCGGTGGATCTCGTCTAAGAAGAGGAGGGTGCGCCGCCGCAAGAGGCGCCAGCGCTCTTTGGCCTCCCCCACCACTCGCCGCACCTCGTTGACCCCGGCCGTAACGGCGGAGAGGGCTACAAAACTGACCTTGAGGTAAGAGGTCAAGAGGCGGGCTAAACTAGTCTTGCCCGTCCCCGGCGGCCCCCAGAGGATGAGGGAGGGGATAAAATCGGCCTCTAAGAGGCGGCGCAAGACGCGCCCGGGACCGATCAGATGCTCTTGGCCCACATACTCCTCTAAAGTGCGGGGGCGCATACGGTCGGAGAGGGGGCGCGCCTCCTCTTCCTGGGGTTCCGGAGTCTTATCTTTAGAGGCCGCCTCCCCCTCGCCCCGACCCGGAGCGCTCTTATGGAGCAATTTTAAGACGGGAGCGGGACGCTTACTTACCGGCGGCTCCTCTTCTGGAAAGAGGCCTCCCTGCCATTCACACTCTTTGGCCATCTGCGCACCCTACCTCCTCTCAAAGATCGTTGGGCAACCCACCCAAATGGGAGCGGCTATCTACCTCCCGTAACCTCCAAATGAGACCTCCCCCTAGAGGGAAGGTCGTCACCCTATTGTAAGCCCCCCAACCTAAACGCAATTGCTCCCCTAAGAGGGGGTTAGGCTCTAAATTGAGCAGATAACCGGCCCCCATAGCGGAAGCGAAAGTATGGCCCACCAAGAGGATCTTAATTTCTGGACTGGGCTCCGACCACTTGCGCCAGGGACCGTCCCACTCATACTTAAATCCCAAAGAGAGCAATAGGCTCTCTAAGCCGCTCTGGACCCGAGTAACTAGTTCCTGTAAACTCTCCCCGCCCGGCGGCCCCGCCTGACGCTGAGCCAGAGCGGTAGCCTGCCAGAGGCGGAAATACTCCTGGACCTCCTCTAAGGGGCGCTGATCCATCGGTTTAGCCTGATACTCCCGCCACCAGGGGATAGGTTGCGGTTCTAAACCGACGTGGGGGGCGATAAAATGGGCCGTCTCCTGGGCGCGGCGCAAGGGCGAGGCGAAAAAGTGGGTAAAGCCCACCCGCCCCAGAGCCTGACCCGCGCCCTTAGCGTGTTCCGCACCTAGCGGGGTCAGCCCCGGCTCCTCACAGCTCAGTTCCCCTTGGGACCATTGGGGCTGGCCGTGGCGCACCAGATAGATTTCCGCCACCTACGCCTCCTAGTTGCGCAAAGCTTGCATGGGGGCCGGAATGTGACCGCCCCGCTCTACAAAGCCCTTCGAAGAGAAGGGGTTGAGGGAGATAATCGTGGCCGCTCCCAAGAGGCCGCCATAATCGACCGTCTCCCCGGCCTTCTTGCCGGGCACGGGTAAGATGCGCACCGCCGTAGTCTTATTGTTGACCATCCCGATAGCCATCTCATCGGCCACGATCCCCGAAATGGTAGTGGCGGGCGTATCCCCGGGAACGGCGATCATATCTAAACCGACGGAACAGACGCAGGTCATAGCCTCTAACTTGTCGAGCGAGAGAGCCCCAATGGCCGCGCAGTGGGCCATCTCCTCATCTTCGGAGAGGGGGATAAAAGCCCCCGATAAGCCGCCCACCGAGGAGGAGGCCATCGTGCCCCCCTTCTTGACCGCGTCGTTTAAGAGGGCCAAGGCGGCCGTAGTGCCGTGGGTACCGCAACGCTCTAAGCCCATAGCTTCCAAAACGTCGGCTACCGAGTCCCCGCGGGCGGGCGTAGGCGCCAAGGAGAGATCTAAGATACCGAAGTTAATCCCCAAACGGCGCGAAACTTCGCGGCCCACCAACTCGCCCATGCGCGTAATGCGAAAGGCGGTGCGCTTGACCGCTTCGGCCACTTCGCCTAAACCGGCCTTAGGACCCAGACGGCGCAAGGCGGCGTTGACTACCCCCGGACCGCTGATCCCCACATTGATAGAACACTCCGCTTCCCCTACCCCGTGCATAGCCCCGGCGATAAAGGGATTATCCTCTACCATATTGCAGAAACAGACCAACTTACAGCAGGGCAAACCGGCCAACTCGGGGCGCTTAAAGGCCGTCTCTTTGACGATCTCCCCAAAGTACTTGACGGCGTCCATATTGATCCCCGCCTTAGTCGAAGCTAAGGAGACGGAGGCGCAGACGCGGTCGGTGACGTTGAGCGCTTCGGGGATAGAGGCGAATAAGGTGCGGTCGGAGCGAGTGAAGCCCTTGTGGACTAGCGCGCTGAAACCGCCAATATAGTCGACCCCTACCTCTTTAGCGGCCTCATCGACGGCGACGGCCAGGGGCACGTAAGAGTCGGCGCCCGTGGAAGCCCCTAAGAGGGCCAGCGGGGAGAGGGCGATGCGCTTATTGACGATAGGCACCCCAAACTCTTGGGAGACCTGCTCCACTACGGGCACTAAGCGCTGGCCCACGGAGACGATCTTGCGTTTGACATTATCGCAAGTAGTACTCATGGAGTTGGAGGCGCAATCTTGGAGACTGAGCCCCATGGTCACGGTGCGCACATCTAAATGCTCATTTTCGATCATGCGCAGGGTATCAAAAACTTCATCAGCTGCTAACCACATGGTGCTTAGCTATTTATACGCCCCGCCTTAACTTCCTTTATTTCCCCTAAAAATAAGGGTTCTAAGCCTCTATTTAGTCTTAAATTAACCCTCGGCTTCTAGTTGCAGACGCAAAGTTTGCGGGTCGTATCCCAGGCTCAAGAGGGCGAACAGTTGGGCCGCCAATTCGCTATAGGCTCGGGGGCGCCGCTCCAAGGCGTGGTAGAGCTCGTGAGCCCAAATGAGAGTACTGGCGCTCGCTAAATCGAGCTCCCCTTCCCCCCAGCCCTGGGTGCGTTCTAAGAGGGTATCGAGAGCCTCTAAGTCTAGGTAGACGACGCGCTCCTCTTTATCGATGCGCCCGTAAACCGTAGCTCCGGGCACGCTGAGCGGCGCTAACTCTAGACGATAGCCTAAACTCTCTAAGCGCTGGGCGGGATCGGCCTGCTGCGGATCATATAATTCCTGGGCCCTAGCTAAAGCCGCCGACCAATGGGCGGCCTCTTCCCGCCAGTGCGGATAGATTAAACTCAATAGATTCTGATCCATCTATCAGCCTCCAGTTTAAGCGCGCTTAATTAAGATTAAGAGCGGAGTCGCCCCCTCTAAGCCCTCTACCTCCGCCCGGGCTAACTCTTTAATCTGCTCCCCCTTAACTAGAGAGCTCAGATCGCACAATTTATGGCCCGCCACTAAGTGGAGGGCGGGCACTAAGGCTCCCGCGTCCCCGTAACTCGTATAGCGCTCTAAGATCCCCTCTAAGAGGGGCATAAGCTCCGCCACCCGCCCCTTCTCCCAGCTAGCTCCCGGCGCCTGTAAGCGCACGCTGCCGCTAGGATCGGTCAGCCAGAGGGTACGCTCCACGCTCTTCCATAACCCCCACAGGCGCTTATGGACGACCTCCCCCTGGTAGAGGTGGTAGTAGCCGCTACTCCCCAAATATTGGTACTGACTCTCCGGAGGGCCGGCCGCCTGCAGAGTCTGCAGCCTCTCAGCGGGAGAGAGCTCTTGGACTTGGCGGTTAGAAAATTCGATACTCCCTTGGGCGATAGCCCGCAAAATATTCTTTTGGGCCTCGATCTCGATGCGCACCTCAATACTTTGGGGGTCGGCCCCCATCTTGAGGACCGCCTCTTCAGCCTGTTGGCGCAAAGCCTGGATGTCAGCCGGGGTGGGATCCATAATATTGCGCTCTAAACTTTCGCGCACCATAGCCAAGGCCGCCCCAATGGCGGAGATGACCTCCGCCCGCTGGGCTATCTCCCAAGGCGCCCCCCAGCGCTCCGCTAAATAAGGGACTATAGCCCCCGCCCCTCCGCCGCCCCCTAACAACTTAATCTTACGCCCCTCTAAGTGGTATTCGCGCTTTAAACCCTCCAAGGTAGGTAAGACCTGGCGGGACGCCTCCTCTAAGACCTCCCAGGCCCAAGCCCGCCCCAATTGTTCCCAATCCCCACTAGGTAATTCTTGAGGCGGCCCCTCCTCCCCTAAACTATTATCTAAGGCGCTCTGGACCTCCAACCAGCGCCTATACTCCGCCCAGCGGGGCTTTAAGCCTCGCTGGGCTAATTCTCTAGCTAAAGCGCTAAAGGCCTCCCGCACCTGAGCCCTATTCCCCCGCGAGTAACCTTGGAGGGGAATTAATCCTAAGCGATTGGCGGCGCAGGTCGTAGTCAAAGCCCACTTCCGCCCCTCCGGTCCCACAACCACCCAGTAGGCGTGATCCCCGGCGAAGGGCGAAACTTGTTGCATCTGCAACTCAGAAGCTTCAATCAGCTCCCCCTCGGGGGCGAAGGAGGCGTAGGGATAACCGGCCAGGTGGGCGCTGCGCGGACCGAGGGCCAATCTCTCCCCCTCTAAACCCACCATCGAGCCCCCGGCCACCCCCAAAGTGCGGCTATCTAAGGTATGCAGGTAAGTCTTGCGCCCCCCGATAGAGGCCGAGCGCACGGCGGCCCGCCCATCCTTAACTAGGCAGATGTCGGTGCTAGTCCCTCCCACCTCTAAGAAGAGGGCGTCGGAGGCTTTGAGAAACATGAGGCAGGCGGCGATACCGGCGGCGGGCCCTGAGAGTAGGGTCCAGACCGGACGGCGGCGCATCTCCTCTAAGCTCATAACCCCGCCATCGGAGCGCATTACCATCAGCGGCGCCTCTAAGCCCCCCTCCTGGAGGGCCTTCTCCGTCATAAGGGCCGTCTCCATCATCTTGGGCAAGATAGAGGCGTTAAAGACGGCCGTCTGGGTGCGGGCGCCCAAACCGTAGAGCCCCGACATCTGGTGGGTGGCGCAAGCGGGCAGACCTACCTCGCGGGCTACCCTTTCGACCTCGTCCTCCCCTTGCGGATCGTCCACGGAGAAGGCCTGAGCGGCCACCACGGCCCCTACCCCGCGCCCCTGCATCTTTTTTAATTGCTCCCGCAAACGCTCCTCAAAGCCCTCCTCTTGAGGGTCTAAGATAATACTCTCCGTCTCTAAGAATTTGCCCGGGGTGAGTTCAATGCGCCCTAAAGAGAGGTCCCCCTTAACTTTGAGGGCCTCTAAAGCTCCGGCTAAACCTACGATCCCCACCTTAGCTACATCCCCCTCCAAAAGGGCGTTAGTAGCTTGGGTAGTAGAGTGGGCTAAGAAGACGATCTTATCTTGGGATTCTAAGCGCTCTTGCAGCTTATAGCAGACCTCAATAATCCCCGCCGCCACCCCTTGGGGATGGGTATGGGTAGTCGGGGCCACTTGGTGGGCTACGACCTCTAAAGTGCGATTATCTAAAGCTACGGCGTGGGTGAAGGTCCCCCCCACATCGATACCGATTCGCAATTGGCGCACGCTGGAGCCTCCTCTCCTCTAACTGGGCCAGTTGAGAGCTCCCGCTACGAAAGTCGCCCACAGTAAGGCTAGGGCCACAAAGGCCCAGACGTAAGGCAAGGTGTCTTTGAGCAGGCGCTCCGTAGTAGTCTTAGTAAATTGGGCCAGCCACACATTTTGGGTATTGGTGGGATCGCAGACCCCCTGCACCTGACCTACGCTAAAGAAGGCGGCCAAGATGGCGGTGGGGGGCAAGAATTGGCTCCCCAAGAGTATGCCCGCTACCCCCGCCCCTAAACCGTACATATTGAGCGGACCGCGGTAGAGAGCTAAGGGGGCTAAAAGGAAGAAGAATAAGGTAAAGCCCCAGGGACTGGTGGGGATGACGGCCTCTAAGAGGGGCTCCATCACCACTTTAGTGGGGGTAGCGGTCATAGCGTTGAGACACATCCCTAAGCCAATAAAGAGGCCCAAGACGGGGGCCACATCTTTGAGCCCCTCTAAGGTGGCGGCGCTCAAGTTGTGGACCGCCTGGCGGGGAGCCACGCTCAAAACGCCCCACACGATGCCCACGGCGAAGGCCGGAATAATGGGCAGATCGCAACCTAAGATGAGGGCGATAGGCAAGATGGGGGTAATTAGCGACCACCAGGGTACGGCAGGGGCGCTGGGGGTCTCAACTTGTGCCCAATTGAAGCTCTGGCGCTCCCGATAACAACCTACCCCCCAAAAGACTAGGGTAGTCAAACCTAAGAGAGCCCCGTAGGCGGCGACGTAACTTTGGACCGTAGCTTGGGGCAATTGTAAGACGTCCATATAGAAGCCCAAAATGGCCGGATTGAAGACCCCGCCTAGAGCGATGGCAAAGAGCATGAGCCCCGCCGCCAACGGGGCGGAGAGGCCGGCGCCGATCATAATGGGCAAGACTAGGGAGCCGATCATAATGACCGCCCCTAAACCGGTCACCGAGGTAAAGCAGATAGCGGTAATGGCCGTCAAGAGGAGGGCTAAGCGCCCCTTATGTTGGCCGGCATATTCGGCGGTCAGGCCCACTAAACGGGCCGCTATCCCTAAACGCATCACTACCTGGGAGAGAATGGAGCCGAAGATAGTAAACATCATGGCCTGGGCCAACTTAGTCGAACCTTGGGTGAGGATCGTCTCCCCCAAAAAGCGCCCCAAGCCCTCCTCCTGAGCGCTCCAGGGGTAGGCTACCCCCGAGATCAAACCTACGCCCAAGGCCATTAAAGGTAAAGCCAAGAGGGCGGGCAGACGGCGGCTCATCATGAGGACCGCCATCACTAAAAAGACGAGGATAATTGAGATCCCAGCAAACATATTCTTTCTCTCCAGCTAGGCCCCGTAACGGCGCAAGCGACGCTGATACTCCCCGATAGCCTGGTAGACGAAATTGGCGTCTACCTCCGGCCAATAGAGATCGCTAAAGTAGAATTCGGCGTAGGCCAATTGCCACAACAAAAAGTTGCTGAGCCGCAACTCGCCGCTAGTGCGCACTAAGAGATCGGGATCGGGACTCCCAGCCGTATACAATTGACTAGCTAATAACTCTTCATCTATATCCCGGGGCTCTAACTCCCCCGCCGCCACCCTCTGAGCCAACTGGCGAGCCGCCTGGGTCAACTCTTCCCGCCCCCCGTAATTGACGGCCAAGTTGAGGGTCAAGGCCCGATTGTGGGCCGTAGCCTCTTCGCTCAACTCTAACTCCCGGCAGACGGCGGGGTCTAAGCCCCCTTTATCTCCGATGACCCGCAGGCGGATGCCATTCTCTACCATAGAACGGCGCTCCGCTTGGGCGTAATGTTCGAAGAGATGCATTAAAATCTTCACTTCGCCGGGCGTACGGCGCCAATTTTCGGCCGAAAAGGCGTAGGCGCTCACGTACTCGATACCCAACTGGCGACAGGTCTCTAAGACTACCCGAAAGGCCTTGACCCCCGCCTGGTGGCCCATAACTGAAGGTAAGAAGCGCTCTTTGGCCCAGCGCCTATTGCCATCCATAATGAAGGCGATATGGCGAGGCATACGCTTAGGATCGAGCTCTAACTCTAAGACCTTACTCACCTCTTCCCCTCCCGCTTAGGAGGACGCAGGAAACGCGGATAAGCTAAGATCCACTCCCAGCCCTCCCCTCTCTCCGGGGCCAGGGGGCGCACCCCCACTACTCGCAACTCTCCCGCCCCCCAGCCGGGATAGGGCGGACGCGTCAAAACGACGCGCCGCGGCCCCTCGCCCGCTAAGCGCGCCCGCTGGAGAGCGTATAAATAAGAGCGGCCCAACCAACGGTTGGGCCCCACGCTATAGGGTTCCCCCATTAGACTTCCATAATTTCCTTCTCTTTAGCGGAGAGGACCTTACCCAACTCGTCGATGCTCTTATCTAAGAGTTTCTGGATCTCTTCCTGGGCCTTCTTGACCTCGTCTTCAGGAGCGTCTTTGAGCTTCTTTAAGCCGTCCATGGCGTCGCGCCTAATATTGCGCATGGAGACTTTGGCCTCTTCCGTCATCTTCTTAGCTTGCTTCACCAGCTCTTTGCGCCGCTCCTCAGTGAGAGGGGGGAAGATCAGGCGGATCATGCTGCCATCGTTGGTGGGATTGATGCCCAGATCGGACTTCTGGATAGCCTTCTCAATGGCGGTCAGATTCTTCTTGTCGAAGGGCTGAATAGTCAACATCCGCGCCTCCGGCGTTCCCACGGTCGCCACCTGGTTGATGGGCATCTCCGAACCGTAAGCCTCAACCACGATGCGATCTAAGAGCACGGGGGTAGCCCGCCCAGTGCGAATGGTAGCTAAGGTGCGCACCAAGCTCTCGTGGGTCTTCTTCATCTTCTCTTCCGCATTGCGGCGAATACTGGGATCTATCACTACAGCTCCTCCTTAACTAAGGTACCGATCTCCCGGCCCTCGACGACTACCTGGCGCAAATTGCCAGGTTCAGTAACTTTAAAGACGTAAACGGGCAAATTATTATCCCGACAGAGAGAGAAGGCCGCGCCGTCCATCACCCGCAGATCGCGGCGCAGCGCCTCGGAGAAGGTCAGATGCTGGAAACGCTGGGCCTGGGGATTTTTGAAGGGATCGCTATCGTAAACCCCGTCGGTGAGCGTCCCTTTGAGGACCACCTGGGCCCCGATCTGTAAGCCCCGCAAAGCGGCGGCGGAATCGGTAGTAAAGTAAGGGTTGCTCGTCCCGCCCACAAAGATCAAGACCTTACCTTGGGCCAACAACTGGCGGGCCTTAGCCGCCTGGAAACCTTCGACTATCGAAGGGATGGGAATGGCGCTCATCACTACCGCCTCTTGACCCAGACGGCGCAAGGCGTCGGCAAAAGCCAAGCCGTTCATTACCGTAGCCAACATCCCCATGGCGTCCGCCTCATCGCGCCCCATGTGAGGGGCCATGCGCCCCCGCCAGAAATTGCCGCCCCCTAAGACTACCCCCACCTCTACGCCCCAGCGCACTAACTCCGCCACCTGCTGGGCGTAATTGGAGAGGGCCTGGGGCTCTAGACCTAAGCTCTCCGTACCCGCTAAGACCTCGCCCGATAACTTTAAAAGTACCCGCTTATACCTAAGCTCTATCTGCACTCTAGCCGTACCCCTTCTCTACGAGAGATCTTGCGCCTTAAAAAGCCCCCTCACTTTCTTGCCTACCTTCCCTATCTCCTCTCCTGCCGCCCCTCCCTCTGCCCCTCTACCGCCCAACTTCCCCTAAAAAAAGCTGGGGTCCCGACCTAAAGGTCGGGACCTCAGCCTACTTCCTCTATTCCTCTTCGGCAAAGCGCAAGGCGCCCGGCTGGTCGCCTACCAGCGCCGCTTGGATCCGCTCTAAGTCGCGCACCCCGCGCGCTAGGAGCAGTTGTAAGAGGATGCGAGCCTTCTGGGGACTCAAGTCGTAAGCGGCTACCGTGCCATAGTCGCTATCTTTAAATTCATGGTCCTTATGGACGTAACCTTGGAAGACCCTAGTCGCTCTAACTACCGGCACTCCCCGCTCTTGGGCTCGCTTACAAGCTTGGAGCATAGAGGCGGGCATATTGCCATCGCCTACGCCCGCAATTACGATCCCTTGGGCGCCCCGCTCTAAGGCTTGGAGGAGCGCTTCCCCTCCGGCCCCCGCGTAGACGGGGATAATCTCCACCTTAGGTAAGCTCTCTAACTTAGACCAATCTAAGCTCCAAGGGCGCCGCTGCTTTTTAGCGGAAGCTACGTAATAGTGGGCCCGGTGGGCGTCCGTAAAGCCGATCGCCCCGCCGAAGGTGGGCGCAAAGGCCCCCGTCTGCAAGGTGCTGGCCTTAGTAGCGTAACGGGCCGGGAAGATCTCCCCTGCAAAGGAGACCAAAACCCCGCGCCCAAAGGAGTCGACGCTAGAGGCCACTTGGATAGCCTCCCACAAGTTTTGGGGACCGTCGGCCGATAAGCTGGTAGTGGGACGCATAGCCCCCACTAAGACGACGGGATTATCGATATCGAGGGCCAACTCCAAAAAGAAGGCCGTCTCCTCTAAGGTATCCGTACCGTGGGTAATAACGAAAGCGTCGGCTTCATCTTGGGCGGCCGCCCGCTCGATGCGCTCTACTAAAGCCTTCCAGACGGGATAATCCATATCTTGGCTGGCGATATTGGCCACCTGCTCCGCCTTAAGATCGACCCCTAAGCGCTCAAAGCCCGGCAAGGAGCGGACTAACTCCTCTACCGTCAATTGGCCGGCGGTATAACCGGTGGGCGAATTCTGATTAGCTACGCCTACTATGGTGCCGCCCGTCCCCAAAAGGAGGATGCGCGGCTTATTCTCCTCCGCCCAGAGGGCGCTACAACAGAAGCTTAGGCAGAGAAGGAGTACGAATAGACGCC
The DNA here is from genome assembly GCA_944322965.1 of Vulcanimicrobiota bacterium. Lineage (GTDB taxonomy): Bacteria > Vulcanimicrobiota > Xenobia > Xenobiales > Xenobiaceae > Bruticola. The sequence continues at coordinate 251,290 of CALUQR010000002.1, read as the reverse complement.
ATTTCCAAATTTTAAAGTTCATCCCGATCTAAGCGCTCCCTAAAGAGATTGGCCGCCAAAGCTACGGCCATCACCGCCGCCCTAAAGGCCTTGGGGGTCACCTCCTCTAAGAGGGCCTCCCAAGAGGCGATGACGATCACTTCCTCGGAATTTTCCATGAGGGCGTAACTGGCGAAGTTGATCCCCTCGTTGGCCTTGAGCAATTTGTAGGAGAGCTCAGGTAAGCGAGGCTCGATCTCCGCCCGCTTCAACTGTAAGCAGGGGGAGAAGATACCCAAGACGGGCAGGTTGGGATTGACCGTCTTATCGCGCACGATCACCCCTTGCTGGCGCTCGCTGCCCAACTGGGCCTCGATAAAGAGGTGCATATACTTTAAGTCTAATTTAGACTCTAAACCCGCCGCCTCGGCGATCGAAGCCGCCTTCTTGAGAACCGCAAAGCTAAACTGCTGCTGAGGGGTGAGCTCCTCTACGTTGATTGCACTCTCGGTAGTCCGTTTTTCGTCCATCTTTCTTCTCCCTTGGCCAGTTCTCAGCGGTTACCCCGCTTTTTCTTTTTCTTCTTGCCCTCGCCCTTAGCCTTAGAGGCCCGCTTATCGCCAGCGGCTTCAAGCTTAGAGTCACCAGTGACTTCAGTCTCAGGGTCGGCGGCTTCAGGCTTGGACTCTTCAGCTACTGGGCCGGCGGCAACTTCGGTCTTGGATTCCTCGGTCGCCGGATCAGCAGCAACTTCAGGCTTAGGCTCCTCGACGACCGGATCGTCGGCTTCAGGCTTAGGATCCTCGGCTACCGGATCGGCAGCGACTTCAGGCTTAGGATCTTTCGCTGGCGGCTCCTCCGCCTGGCGCTCTTTTTGCAAGTAGGAGCTGAGGCGCTCTAAGGCGGGCTGCTCGCTGGCGCCGCCATATTGGGTATAGATCTCTACTAGGCGCTCCGCCAAAGCGACGCTCTCCATCCCCGCTTCCCAGGCCGCCTCGCCCAAAGTCCAGGCGGAACGGGGCTTATCTAAGAGCAGGTAGAGCTCGAGCAACTGGCCGAGGAGATCCTCGCGCCAACCTTTCTGCAGGGCGTGGCGCAAGCAGACTAAGGCTAAAGCCGGCTTGTCGACTTCGCGGTAGGCCGAAGCTAAGAGGCTCTGCAGCTCGACCCGCTCCGGATGGAGCTGGCAGAGATCGCGGTAGAAATCGACGTAAGGACAAGGATCGTTCTGGGGATCGTAGAGACGGCGCAGAGAGTCGCGCGTCGCCTGATCCTGGGGCTGAGCTACTAAGCGCTCCTGGTAGATCTTTAAAGCCTGCTCCGACTTGCCTTGCGCGAATTGCTGTTCCGCCAATTGCAACTGCAAGCTGCGCAGCTTAGCCTGGACCCCTTCATCTTCGGGCTTAAAGCGCAAAGCTTCGCGGTAAGAGGAGATAGCTTGAGGCCACTTCTCCTCGCTCGCCGCTTCTTCGGCCAGGGCGCAGTAAGCGCGGAAGAGTCCCTCTCGCACCTTTTCGCTATCGCGCAGGCTCTGGGCTTCCTGGTAGAGGGAGAGGGCCTGGGTCCAGGCGCCGCCCTCTAACTGGGCGCCCCACAGTAAGAGCTGGTCCGCTAAGCGATCCTTAGCGCCGGGCCAGTTGGGCTCTAAGGCTAAGAGATCGCGCAAGACCTCTACCGCCTCCCGCGGGGCTTCGCCCTTCTCTAAGCTCAAAGCCCAAGCGTCGTGGATCTTTAAGTTGAGCTCGCGCATCTGGGCCGCGTCGGCGCCCTTACCCGCGCACTCCCCGCAGATTAAGACCGCTTCGGCGTAATCTTCCACCGCCAAGAGGTGCTCGATCCACTCGCGATAGAGCTGATCCAGAGCCTCTTTCCCCAACTTAGAGTCGGGATAACGGGTGAAGAACTCCTCTAAGCAGCGCACCGCCTGACGGTAGTCGCCGCCCTGCACCGCGCTCTGGGCTTCGGCCTTGTAGAGGCGACAGAAATCGGCCTCTAAGCTCTCGCCCTCCTCCAGATAGGGGCTCATCTGGGTCAGGTGCTCGATAGCCTGAGGGTACCTCTTCTCTACCTCGTCTTGGAGGACCCAAGCCCGGTAGAGACGGACGATCTCCTGGCGCAGCGGAGCGTATTGGGAGTCGTCCTTCCAGATGTCAGTTAAGAGCTGCAGAGCCTCCGCCCAATTGCGCTCCTCCTCCCAAACCTTAGCCTTCTTCTGGAAGAGCTGGAAGCGGACGGCGGAGACCTTCTCCAAGTGGGGCTGCTCTTGGGCCAACTGGCCTAAGACTTTGGCCGCTTCCGTCAACTGGTCGCGCTCAGCTAACTCGCTGGCCCAGGCGAAGTAGTACTCTTGGGCCCGCTCTAAGACCTCGCTCTTAGAGCCCACCGCCTCGCGCAACTCGCGCACCACGCGCAGGGCCTCTTCGTAATTGCGAGCTTGAGCCAACTCGCCCGCCCAGGCGAGGGCGATGCGCTGTTGATGTTCGGCAATTTCCGGCAGACCGGGGAAGCGCTGACTGAAGCGCTTGACTACCGATAAGGCCTCCGCATACTGGCCCAAAGCCTCCTGGTAGCGGATCCAGCAGCGGTAGAGGCGCTTAATATCCTCTAAGCACGAATCTTGCTGAGGATTGTGACTCCAGTAATGCTCGCAAGCGGCGATAGCGCCCTGGTAGTCGTCCATCATCTCCCGGTTGTCGGCCCAACGGCGATGCAGGCGGTCGATCTCCTCCGCCACCGCTCCATTGTCGGGCTGCAACTTGGCCAACTTGTACCAGCAGGCTACCGCCTCCGCGTACTCCCCTTCATTCTCGTACTTCTCCGACCAGGAGCGGTAGAGGCGCATAACTTGGCCGTCGATCTTGGAGTCGTCGCCCGTGCTGGCCGCCCACTCCTTAGCCACTCCTACCGCCTGTTCGTACTGGCCGCGCTCCTCTAAGAGGCGGAGCCAAGAAGTATAGAGTTTAGAGAGCTCGCGCTGGATGTCGGCGGCGATCTGCGGGTAGCGCTCCGCCAACTGGCGGTAAGCGTTGAGAGCCTCCGTAAAGCGCTCTGCGCGCTCCCACTCTTGGGCCTTTAAGGCGTAGAGCCGGAGCAACTCCTCATTGAGAGCCGGAGCTTCCTCCTCTTTGAGCGTATCCTCTATGACCTTCAGAGCCTGATCGAACTCTCTCTTCGCGGCCAGAGACTGGCTCCAACGCAGGGCGAAGCGAGCGATAGACTGGCCCACCCCTTCCAGCTCCGGCTCCTCCTGCTTGAGGCGATAGAAGAGGCGCGACCCTTCGGCGTAAGAGTCCTGGGCGGCCAAATTGTCAGCCCACGCGGAGAAGATCTGGGCCTTCAACTGGGGCTCAGGGGTAGAGAACTTAGAATTGACGTACTGCTCGTAAGCTTTGAGAGCCCGCTCAAATTGCTGGCTGGCCAAGAGATCCTGGACCCAGTTATTGATGAGGCGCACCAACTCCGACTTGGCCATCTCATCCTGGGGATAATCGGCCAAGACCTCTTCGTAGAGGCGCAGCGCTTCGGGATACTTGGCGTCCACTTCGCAAGAGGAAGCCCACTCGCCATAGAGGCGGATGACCTCTTGGTGGACTTGGGGGGTAGCGTAAGGGCCGCTGGCCAGACGGCGCAAAGTCTCTACCGCCTGCTGGTAGTTGCCATCCTCTTCGGCCCGGCTGGCCGCCAAACCGTAGAGACGGCGGATAGAGTCGGCCGCCTTCTCCTTCTCTAAGCCCAACTGGTACTGCTGCTGATAGACCTCCGCGGCCTGAGTGTACTTCTCTTGATCCTCAAACTTCTGGGCCCGCTCCTGGAAGATCTTTAAGATCTCCTGGCGGACTTCAGCCTCCTCAGGCTGCAACTTGCACAGGCGCTCCAGAGTGGCCAGGGACTCGGAGATCCGCTCGGCCTCCACCTGGGCTCGGGCCTCTTGGAGTAAGAGGGTACTGATCTCGCGCGCCACCGCTTGGGGATCTTGGGCTCGGTCTTGTAATTTGAGTAAGAGCTCGACGGCCGCATTGACCTGGGCGCTCTGCAGATAGGCGCCCACCAGCTTGCGACTGACCTCCTCCCCGAACTCTAAGCCGTTGGCCTTCTCCCACCAATGGCAGGCCTCGCTCCCCTTCTCTTCCTTCCAGTAGACGTCGCCCATGAGGACTAAGGCCTGAGTATTTTGGCCGTCTACACGCAAGGCCTGTTGCAAACGCTGACGGGCGCGCTCGTAATGGCCCAACTCCAAGAAGTCGCGGCTGACGTCGATTAAATCACCAATCTCCCGCTCGCGCTGAGCTCTAACTTCGGCCGAATCGACCGCCGCAGCCGGCGCCTGAACGGGCGGGGCCTGAACGGGCGCGGCTACCGGTTCGGGCGTGGGCGCAGGAGTAGCTACCGGCTCGGGCGTGGGCGTAGGCGCGACCACCGGCTCGGGAGCAGGCGCAGGAGTAGGCGCAGGCTCGGAAGCGGGCTCAGGCGCGGCTACCGGCTCGGCGGCAGGCGCAGGAGTAGGCGCAGGCTCGGGAGCGGGTTCAGGCGCGGCCACAGGCTCGGGCGTGGGCGCAGGAGTGGGCGCCGGCTCGGGAGCGGGTTCAGGCGCGGCCACAGGCTCGGGCGTGGGCGCAGGAGTGGGCACCGGCTCAGAAGCGGGCTTAGGCGCGGCCACAGGCTCGGGCGTGGGCGCAGGAGTGGGCGCCGGCTCAGAAGCGGGCTTAGGCGCGGCTACCGGTTCGGCGGCGGACGTAGGAATGGCTACCGGCTCGGCTGGGGTTTCCGCAGCGGCCGCCGGCTCGCTAGCTTTCTCCTTCTTGAGGCTAATTACCGAAGGCGCGCTCACGCCCGCTTGGGTGAGGGCTCTTCTAGTAGCTACCGCTCGAGCCGTGCTGACTGCGGAGATGCGCAACTTGCGCAACTCGACGTTAAAGAGTTTAAGTAAGTTCTGGTCGTTGGCCGTCGTGGCCATCTCGCGACCCACCGCCAAGAGTTTAGCTCCCGTGCGCACGTCGCCCCCATTGAGGAGCAAGACGCCCGCCTGCAGGTAGGAGGGATAGTAACCCGGATCGCAGACCATGGAGCCCATAAAGAGCTCTTGGGCCTCCTCTAAGCGGCCCGTGGCCTGAGCGATAACCCCTTGAGAGAAGAGATCGGAAGCGCTCTGGCCGACGAAGCGCGCCACATCCAACCTCTGCAAATACTCGCCCAACTCCTCGGGCAGCTTGCCAGCCGCCGCCTGACGGGCGGCTTCGTGGGCGGCCGCCTCTTCGCCGGGGGCCAAGGGAGAACTGGCGACCTCGGCCTCTTCCAGGGCCGGAGCGGGGGTCTGGGGAGCGGGAACCTCCACCGTTTCGGCGGCGACTTCCACTACCTGGGCGGGAGCAGCCTCTACGGCTGCCGTCTCCTCCTCCAGGCTGGGCTCGGAGACCTCGGCGGAAGGCGCTACCGGCTCCTCCTCCGCCTTCTCCAAGCGGACCTCAGGCGTAACGGCGGGCGGCGCCTCTTCCAGTTGGGGCGCAGCTGCGTTCTTCATATCGAAGAGCTCGTCTAAGCGCTCGCTAATCTCGGCATTCTCAGGCAACAATTCCAAAGCCTTAGAGTAAGAGCGCTTGGCGTCTTCATAGAGGCCGCGCTTATCCTGACAGCGCGCCAACTCCAGCCAGTACTCGCCCTCTTGGGGAGCGAACATCGTAACCCGCTGGTAATTGTCGAGGGCCTTCTGCCAATCGCCCATAGCCACGGCGATGCGGGCCCGCACCAGACGGGGGCGTACCTCTTCGGGATGGGTGACCAAGATGGAGCGAATATTCTGCAAGGCCTCTTCGTTGCTCCCAAATTGAGAGAGCAATTCCGCATAGCGGCAGCGAAGGCTGACCCCGTCGGGATCGAGCTGGCAGGCCTGGCGATAGAGATCCAAAGCCTCCTGGCGCTGGTCTAAGCTCCAGTTAGCCTCCGCCATATCGGCCATAGCCTCCACGTAGTCGGGCTTAGCCTCCAGAGCGCGGCGCAAGAAATCGACCGCCAAGACGGGATTCTCCATCTGGCGCAAGTAGGTGACGCCTACCGCCCGCAGGCAGCGGAAATCGTCGGGCTTAGTCTTTAAGACCTTCTGGAAGGCGAAGAGGGCGTACTTAGGCTCCTTGAGCTCCAGATAAGCCTGACCGATCTCGTAGTAGACGTCCAACTTCTCGGTAGAGACTTGGAGGAGGCGCTGATAGACTTGGATAGCCTCTTGGGGCTCTTGATTTTGACGGTAGGCCTGGGCCAGACTCCTTTGGGCCTCGACGTCGTTGGGGTTAATAGTGGTGGCCTCTTTGAGAGTCTTAGTAGCCTCCGCCAACTTGCCCATCTTGAGGTAGCACAGACCTAAGTTAAAGTTAAATTGGAAATTGCCCGGCTGCAGGGCTACGGCCTGCTGGAAGGCGGCCTGAGCGTCGGGCAGACGGCCTAACTTTTCAGATACTACTCCCAAACTGTAGAAGCCGTAACTATCGCGGGGATTGAGCTGCACGGCCTGGGTCAGAGCTTGGCTGGCCCCGGAGTAATCCTCTTTCTTCTGGTAGGCCTGAGCTAAGTTAAAGTAGGTCTCGTAGTCGCCGGGGTCTAACTCGATGGCCTTCTTGAGACAGGCTATAGACTTCTCCCAATCGCCTAACTGGGAGGCGATCTGACCGCATTCATTCCAAGCTTCGATGTAGTCGGGGCGCAGACTGACCGCCTTATCGTACATCTGGATCGATAAGTCGGGGCGGTAGACCTCCTTACAGCAGCGAGCCAAGGAGAGGTAACCTTCGGCATTTTTGGGATCCAGAGTGAGCGCCTTCTGGAACTGGAGCATAGCCTGCTTATAGCGGCCGGCTTTCATATTGATGCGCCCCAAGGCGAAGAGGTAGCGCGTATTCTTCTTGTCTAAGGCGTTGGCGCTCTCAAATTGCTTGATGGCCTGGGAGGTCTGTTGGGCCTTTTCGTAGACTAAACCCAATTGGTAGGCGCAGTCGGCGGAGGTGGGATTATCCTCGGCGGCCTTGCGCAAGTACATGATGGCCAACTTGTATTGGCCCATCTGGGCGTAGATCTGACCGCTTTGCAAGCGGGATTCCCACAGACGGGGGTTAATTTCGACCGCCTTAGTCAGATATTGTAAGGCCAATTCCGGCCGACCCAAGAGGAAGTTGGCGCGCCCCAGCTGGTAGGCGGCGTAACCGTCGGTGGGATTTAAGGTCACCTGGCGTTCGAAGGCGGCCAGAGCGGCGTCGATCTCCCGGCGGTAGAAGCTCATGACGTTGGGGTCGGTTAGGATATTGAGGACGTGCTCGTCGACCTCGTGGGCCTTGACGAAGTACTCTAGGGCCCCTTTGAGCTCCGCATTCTTAGCGTAGAGCAGACCGCAGTGCAGGTAGGCTAGAGCGTAATTCTCATCCAGCCTGATAGCCTGCTGGAAAGAGCGGACGGCTTCCGCCAAGTTGCCGAGGAGTTGATATTCGCGTCCCAGTTGGAAGTGGGCGGAGGCATCGTGAGGATGGAGCTTCACCATCGTTTGGAATTTTTGCAAATTGGAGGTGGCGACTTCTACCATGCTCAAGTGTTCCTCGTCTTCGTTGTCCACTTCCCTAGCCAGGCCGCCTTGGTACGGTACGGAGGCTAAAAAAGCCCCCGGGGATTCGTTTAAAAAGGGGGCTATTCCTGCCCTAGTCAATCCCCTTCCCAGGCAGGCCAGAACTGGACGACTAACGAAGAGAGGCGGGCTATGATTAAGACTGAACGCTTGCATTTGTGGGCTTTAGAGCGCCACGATTTGGGCAAGAATTACCAGTGGGCCAACGATATGGAGCTCACTCGTCTGGCAGGCTCCCTCCCCCTCCCCAAAGCAATGGGCGAATTAGAAGCCTGGTACAATAACCTTCAGACTAATCCCGAGCAGCGCGTCCTGGCCATTAAACTCCACGATGGCGCTTATATCGGTAATATTGAATTGCGCGATCTCGATTTGCGCTGCGCTAACGCCGAACTGGGGATAATTATTGGCGAAGCCAATTACCGCGGCCACGGTTACGGCTCGGAAGCGGTGCGGGCTATGTGCGATTTCGCCTTCCGCCAGTTGCGCCTCCACCGCCTCTCCGTCCACGTCTTGGAGGAGAATGAGCGAGCTCTGAAGATGTTCCAAAAGTGCGGTTTCATCTTAGAGGGGGTCCAGCGCCAAGCCTTCTTCCAGGAGGGGCGCTATTGGAATGTGCGCGCCTTGAGCCTTTTAGAGGATGAGTATCGCCCCCTCCCCACCCAGCCTACTCTCAGCGAGGAAGATTAGATGCGTCCCGTAGTTTGGGCCCAAGATCGGGCTCGCCTCATAGACCAGACCTTACTCCCCACCCGCGAAGTGTGGGTAGAGTGTACCACCCCCCAAGAGATGGCCCGGGCCATTAAGAGTATGCAGGTGCGCGGAGCCCCAGCCATTGGGATTAGCGCCGCTTACGGTATGGCCTTAGCCGCTCTACAAGGGGCCCAGTTACCGGCCGACGAGCTTAAAGCCAGTTTAGAGGAAGCCCGACAAATCTTGGCGGCCTCTAGGCCCACCGCGGTCAATCTCTTCTGGGCCTTAGAGGAGATGGCTAAGGTCTGGCAGCGCTTAGATGAGAGCGCGGAGATCGTCCCCGCCTTAGTAGAGCGCGCTTTGGAAATAGCCCGCGAAGACGAGGAGATGTGCCGCCAGATAGGCGCCCACGGAGCCCAGTTAGTCCCCGCAGGTTCTAGGATTCTCACCCACTGTAACGCCGGGGCTCTAGCTACGGGCGATTACGGTACGGCCCTGGGGGTAGTGCGCGCCGCCCACGCCCAAGGGAAGGTCTCTTTGGTATGGGTCGACGAGACTAGGCCCTTCTTGCAAGGGGCCCGCCTCACCGCCTGGGAGCTCCTCCAAGAGGGGATTCCAGCCCGCCTCATCTGCGACAATATGGCCGGCCACTTTATGCAGCGAGGGCAGATCGATCTGGCCGTAGTGGGCGCCGACCGCATCACCAATAAGGGCGACGTGGCCAATAAGATCGGCACTTACACCGTAGCTACGCTCTGTAAGGCCCACCAGATCCCCTTCTACGTGGCCGCCCCCTACTCTACCATCGACACCTCCCTCCAAGACGGGTCGCAGATCCCCATCGAAGAGCGAGCCGCCCAGGAGCTGACCGTCCTCAATGGACAGCGCTTGGCCCCAGAGGGGATCGAAGTGGCCAACCCGGCCTTCGACGTCACCCCCTCTAACCTGGTGACGGCCATTATCACCGAGCGGGGCGTCTTCTATCCGCCCTTCGACTTTAGCAAAGTCCTGGGCTCCTAATGGCCCTCCCTCCCAGCCCTTCCGCTCTCTCCCTCTTAGAGAGCGGGGAGCTGCCTGCAGCTCCCGCCTACATTTTGGAGGGCTCAGACGAGTATCTCTTAGAGCAGGTCCTGCAATTAGCTAGGCGCACCCTCTTGGAGCCAGGTTTTAGCGACTTTAACTGGAGCGCCTTGGAGTGCTCCGCCGCTACTAAATTAAATACCTTAACTAACGCCCTCTTAGAGCTGCCGATGCTCACCCCCCAGCGCCTCTTGGAGCTCCACTATCCCCAACGCCTCTCGGCGGGGGTGAGCGCCAAGGTGGAGCAGGTCTTCCAAGAGACCCTGGAGCAGGGGAGCAATATTATCCTCTTAGTCTTCCACGAAGAGCCCAAAAATTGTAAGAGCCCCCTCAAAAAGTGGGTCCAAAAGTCGGGCTTAACTATTAAGTGTAGCGCTTACGCCAACGAGATCTTACCCTGGGCGCGCCGCTACTTAGAGCGCCTCTCCTCGCCCATCGAAGGGGCCGCTCTGCGCGAGCTGCAAAATAGGGCCGGTCTCAATTTGGCCGACTTGAGCCTCCAACTAGAGCAGCTGGCCCTCTACGCCGGTCCGGGGGAGACGATTACCCCCGCCATGGTGCGGGCCATTATCCGCCAGAGCCTAGAGAGTAAAGCCTGGGAGCTGACCGCCGCCCTGGGAGCGGGCGACTTGCGCTCCGCCCTCCAAGTGGCCGCCTCCCTTTTAGAGGATAGCCCCCAGCGCGGCGCCTTGAGCCTCCTCTCCTACCTCAATAGCTACTTGCGCTCCCTGGCCCAGATCGCCCACTTGGCCCAGCGCTTTGGGCGCTCCCCCAAAGCCCTAGCCCCCCATCTCCCCGACAAGAAGGAGTTCCTCATCCGCAAGAGCCTAGAGGAATTGCGCCGCTGGCCGGAAGCTAAGTTGCGCGAGGCCCTCTTAGCCCTCACTGAAGCCGATCTAGCCCTCAAAACGGGGGCCGACCCCCAACAGACGATAAACTTTTTACTCCTGCAAATAACCCCCGCCGCCCCTTCTAAACAATAAAATTTTATCGATAAAATAAGACCTAATAAAATAAGAAACTAACCAGGAAAGAGAGAATTATACCTAGAAGGGTAAATCCGGGGTGGCTGAGACGTTCATTTTTCAGCCTCCTGATTTTTACTATATGCCGGATGATCTTGGCGCGGAGGCGGATGATGATAGTTCCTAAGGGCAAAGCCCTAGTGATTGGGGCTTCTAACCTGGATATCAAAGGTCACGCATACTCTTACCATGTAGCTAAAACTTCTAATCCGGGCATGGTGCGCACTACGGCCGGGGGTGTGGGTCGCAACATCGCCGAGAATTTAGCCCGCATGAGCGTGGACGCCACCTTGCTGAGCGTCATAGGCGACGACCTCTATGGAGAGCAGATCCTAGATTTGACCGGTTCGGCGGGGGTCGATCTCAGTCGCATCTTGGTCTCTAAAAACCAGCGTACGGGCATCTTCCTCGCTATTTTGAACCATTACGGCGACTTAGAATCGGCTATCGCCGATCTTGACATAATTAAGATGCTCACCCCTGAGTATCTCAACCAGAATGGAGACTTATTCGACTCCGCTAAGTTTGTAGTCGTAGACGCCGACATTCCTACTCCCACCCTCGTCTACTGTTTTGAGCAGTGTCGGAGGCGCAATTTACCTATCTGCGTGGAGCCTATCTCCGTGGCTAAGGCCAAGCAGATCGTACCCTTCTTAAACCAGATTACGATGGTCACTCCCAATCGCGAAGAGGCGGAGGTCTTAGTAGGCTTCCCCTTGCGCAGCGCGGCCGACGTCAAGCGGGCCGGGGCTGAGCTCTTAGAGCGCGGGGTCAAGTGGGTGATCATTACTCTGGGGCCGGAAGGGGTGTTGATCGCCAATAGAGAGGGGGACCAAGACCGCATCGAGTTTATGTCCTCCATCTCGACCGTAGTGACCGATACCGTAGGAGCGGGCGACGCTCTGACCTCAGGTACGGTGTGCGGTTTGTTGGGTGGTTTGGAGTTCCGCCAAGCGGTGGAGCTGGGAATCTGCTGCGCCACCTTGACCTTGCAAACTTCGCTAGCCGTCCATCCTGAACTGTCACTAGAGAGACTTGAGCACTTAAGGAATTAGGGGAATAGAGATTGGCGGGGGGATGACGATAATAGGAGAACTGAGAATGTTTAATGTCGGAAGTAAAGTTATGCACCCACTTCACGGTCTGGGCACGGTGGAAAACATCGAGCATGAGAATATCTTAGGCCAAGATAGTGATTTTGCGTGCATCTCTTTCCAAAACGACCGCTTGAAGATCAAGGTCAACTTGGGGCGCAAAAACGCCATGATCCGACCTTTAGTCAAGGAAGAGGAGATCTCTAAGATCTTCTCCCACTTGAAGACCGCCGACAGCACCTTACCTAACCGCTCTTCGGACCGCTACAATTTCAATTTGCGTAAGGTTAAGAGCTGCGATATTTATCAATTAGCCGAAGTGATCCGCGACTTGACCGTCTTTTCCAAAAAGCATAAGTTGACCCCCAAGGAGCAGCAGATGCTCAAGCAGGCCCGCAAGACGATGGCCGTAGAGTTTAGCTTTATCACTAAGCGCGACGAAGAGGCTATTGAGACGGAGATCGACGAGATCTGCCGCTTAGACGAGGCGCCCCAGGTACTCTCGCGCAGTTAGCGGAGTAACCTTAGGACCTAAGTAGCCCCAACCGCAGCCCTGCCCCGCGTAGGTTGCGGTTTTCTCTTGTCTGCCCGCCTTAGAGAAAGTTAAGTCGCTCTAGCTATGAAACTACCCTATGTCGCCGCCACCCTCATCGTAGGCGCCCAACCTGAGCCCCATCTGCCCCTAGCTTTAGAGTCGATAGCCTCAGCCGTCGACTTTTGCGTAGTCGACTACAATGGGGTCCAAGAGGATAATTACCGCGCCCTCCAAGAGTCGCGCCTCTACCGAGAAGGGCGTCTCCAGATAGGCGAGAGCCAGTGGCAAAATTTCGCCCAGGCCCGCAACCATACTCTCGCGATGCTGCCCCCGCAGACGGAGTGGTTCATGCGCCTAGACGCCGACGAGGTCCACTTTCCCGAGCAGCTGCAGATCTTAACGCGCCAACTCCTGCCGGCGCTCAGCCCCCGGGTAGGGATGTTAGACTGCTACTCCCAAGCCTTCGCCTTTTCGTGGGATTATCTCTTGCCCTTAGTGAGGCACCACGACTTTCTCATCCGCTACCATCCCGGTATGCGCTGGGAGCGGGGGATCCACGAACAGCTCTCCGGACGCCAAGGAATCCGCGTGGCCGCGCCCTACCTATTCCACCACTACGCACCCTCAACGACCCCCAGGTCTTAATTAAAAAACACCAGAATTACGACCGCCTCACCGCCGCCGAGCCTTCTCTACCGCCCAACCCCTTCCACGCCGATACGGCCGCCGCCTGGCTAGGCTATTACCTGCCCCAAATCTTAAAGTATAGGAGCGGCCTCTTCCCCGAGCTCCCCCGCCATTGGGCCCATAATCCTAAACTCCAACCCCCTTATATGGACTTTTATAAAGAGCGGCTGGAGCGACTCTTAGCGGGTAAGACTCCCCCTCCCCAGAGGGGCCAACTGCGGCGCATCCTCTTCCGCTTGCCGGCCCTACTCCTCCAGCTGCGCAGCTGGGCCGCTATCCGCGCGGCCCTCAGCCTAGTTCCCCTCTTGCGCCGCGAGTTAGCCTCTTAAAAGACTCTACCAACCGGCTAAGGCCGCCTGCAAAGCCTGGGCGCTAGCGACGGAATGGTCGGGGGTCAGGCCGCGCTGATTGATGCTCTCCCCTTCCCTACTCAAGTAAACGCCCGTCGAGAGGCGCAAGCCGTAACCGCCCGGCATTGAATAGAGGGCCTGGATCAAACCCTTCCCAAAGGTCTTCTCGCCCCAGACCTTAACGTTGGCCTGACCTTGCAAAGCTAAAGCGGCGATCTCCCCCGAACTGGCGGTGCCGCGGTCTACTAAGATAGCCAGAGGACCCGCGTAGGCGGGAGGCTGGGGGTTGCGCATACGCTTGATCCCGCCTCGACGCTGGACCTTCACCAATTCGCCCTGACGGAAGAGGGCGGCTACTTGTAAGCCCTGTTGGAAATCGCCCCCGGGATTGCCGCGCAAGTCTAAGACTAATTTCTCTAAACCTTGAGCCTGCAACTGGCGTAAGTGGTTGAGCGTCTCCTTGGCCGTCTGGGGGCCAAAGTAACCTAAGCGCAGATAACCTACCCCGCTAGAGAGCATCTTACTCTCTACCTCCGGCAAGCGCAAAGCGGCTCTAGTTAAAGTGAGAGTCAAGGGGCGGCCGCGGCGCACAATATCTAACTTGACCTGCGAGCCCGGGGCTCCGCTTAAAAGATCGCCCGCTCGGTAGAAGGTCAGCTCCTTAGTAGCCTGCCCGTCGACGCGCTGTAAGAAGTCGCCCACCTGCAGACCGCCTTGAGCGGCGGGGGAATGAGGGATGACTCCGGCCACTACCAAGCCGCCCTGCCAAGCGAGCTCTACCCCCACCCCGGCGAAGCGGCCGCTACTCATCATCTCCCGCTCGCGGGCCATATCCTGAGGGGTGAGTAAGGCGGTATAGGGGTCGCTCACGCTCTCTACCATGCGCTCTAAAGCCCTCTGCGTGAGAGCCCCCACTCTCTGCGGCTCGCGCGCCGCCAATTGGGACCAATAACCTAAGAGAGCGGACCCGGCCAAAGCTTGAGGCTCGACCTTCTCTCCCAACCCTTCCCCCAAACCGCGCGCCACGCCACTATTGAGCGTAACCTCCGCCGGGGCGAAGATAGACTCCTGTAAGAGCTTTTGACGCACCTCAGCCACCAAAGGACCAGGCTGGACCGTCTGCGCATTTAAGCTCCACTGGAGGATTGCGAAGAGTAAAAGTACCCCCCCTAAGATCCGCCCCCTAAAGCTAAGCTTCATCACTATCTCCCTTTACATTTAATTCGTAATTCGGAATTCGGAATTAAAGGGCTGTTGTTAATGACTTGGCAGATCTGGAAGTAACTTGACCAATGAAAGAATCGTTGCGGTTTCACCGCGGTTTTGGGGGCTTTGGCGTGACGCTTTAGTTCTGGCTCCCGAAGTTTCATTTGTGCTCTGCTGCTTGATGGAGGCCTTTAGGACGCTTATCCAATTTGACCATACGCACCGCACCCGTACACCTCTAACGATTTTCCCCCAAGCCATGCTGCTCCGGACCCTGTCAGACACTACCTCTCCGCTGTCTCGCCCCCTAAATCCCGCCGAAACCTAAGTTAGAGCCACAACCTTTCCCGTTGACAGCTACCCTAATTACGCATTACGAATTCCTAATTCCACATTGCCGCCGCCTCCGGCGGCTAACGAATTCCTAATTACGCATTCGGTATTGCCGCCGTCCCGGCGGCAATACCATCCCCGGCGGCTAGCTTACGTACTTCGACAACAGGCATTCCCAGGGCTTGGGCTATACTATCAATACTCAGTCCCCCTACTAAGAGGCGTTTCAGAATGGAAGTCTCACCCTCAGCCCGGCCTTTAACTTTTCCTCTAGCTTCTCCCTCAGCTAACCCCTCAAGTTTACCCTCAGCTAACCCCTCAAGTTTACCCTCAGCTAGGCCTTCGGCTCTAGCTTCAGCCTTATCTTGGGCGCGCCAGTTTTCTATGTAATCGACTACTTGACTCATATCGTCTACCTCCTCTAAAATCTTGCGATCAGCGGTCTCTTCATATCCTCTCTGTGGCAAGAGTATGCTCACGATCCATTGTACAAAGTCGCGCCGCAATTGGCTATAACGTTCACTGCGCAAGGAACGCTCTAAAACGCGCAACAGTCTAACCAACTCCTGGGAACTCGATGTACGCTCCAACCTAAAGATCCAGGAGCTAAGACCTGGATCTTTCTCCAATTTCCTGCCCGATAAACGTCTGACATCTAAGACAAAGTATCTAAAATGACCATTAATACGCTGGATACCGCGAGGCCGAGCGCGCAAATAGTCGTCAATATCCTGGACCGCATTCCAAGTATGCAAACCATTGTAAATTACAATCGGGACGACAGTGGGCAAACTGGCCTTTTCAGGGCCCTTCTCGTGATTTAAAATCTCTTCCCAAACGCAACCCACGTAATTCCAAAGACGTATAACCATCCTCTGGTCGACCGTACTCTGGAATTCAAACATCAACACGACATAACAGACGCCCCCACCCTTCCACTCGATCCTCCACAAAAGATCGTTGCGCCGCTCTTTGTGGCGATGATCGATGTGGACCGTAGGCAAAGCCTGTAAAGTGCTAAAATCTAACTCCTTAACCAACCAGCGGGGTAAGAATCCACTTACGCAAGACTCTACTACCTCTACATGGCTAAAAAGACGCTTATAACTCGAATCATGTCCCATAACTACCCCCTTTTTTAACGTCGTACTTACATAATGACTTAGACTTAAGTTATCACCGTAAGTCAGGTTAACGCAAGACTTAGGGGCGGGAGAAAGATAATGCGGAATTCGGAATTGGGGAAGTAAGGCGCCGCCTGAGGGCGGCAGCTTAAGTTAGCGCTTGTTAGTAGCTTGGAAAATCCGAAAGTGACTGAACTTATGGAAGAATCGTTGGCAGTTTCACTGCCTTTTTAGGGCCTTTGTCCAATTGGACCGCGGCGCGCACCGTGCGCCACACACTCCAGGACGATTTTCCCTCTAGCCATGCCACATGCAAAATACGCCAGCAATTTCCCCAAGCCCTCTCGCCCCTGAGTCACCGACGAAACTAAGGTTAGCGCCACGCCCCATCCTCCGCCGCGCCACCCCAATTACGCATTTCGAATTCCTAATTACGCATTGCCGCCGCCTCCGGCGGCAACCAACTAACTCAATTACGCATTCCGAATTATTTTAGTGCGTTTAGCTCCAAAATACTGGGGATCATGTTGGGTATATCGCGCTCTTTGTATTCGGGAGCGATTAAGTCTAGGGCAAAGTCGAAGATCAAGGTCTCAGAAACGGGCTCTTCTACCTGGCAGTTGAGTAGATACTTACCCGGAATATCGCTAGGCTCACAGGTTATCCCCGCCGGTAATTGATGCTCGTGCTCGCATGGCACAAACTTAACGGAGGGTGGAGTACCCAAACGCTCCGCTAACTGGGCAGCCGTAAAGGGGACAACATCAGCTTCATAGAGCGATCCGAAGACAGTTAATAAGGGCAGCAAATATAACTCTTTTTGAACTACCGCACTGGGGGTAGGCGTCATGGAGACGTAATCTAAGATTAATAAGTCCTCTGGGTCTTCGCTCCAATAAATGGTGGATATACCAAAAGTAACCTCAAAGAAGAGTGGGACTGAGGTCTGTAATTTCTGATCGCCCAAAGTGAAAGTAGCCCCTAAAGAGACAAATCCTACATCTCCCCTAAAATCGGGCGAGGAGGCGGCCTTCCAGTCGATATGGGCTACTAAATCGTTGCCCTGCATGGAAGCTTCGACAGGTAGGAAGCTTTCATGTACTATATTCTGGATCTGGTATTCTAACTTCCCAGAGGCCAAAGCTTCAGGGGTCAGCTCCTGGGCCGGGGGCTGGGGACCTAAACCCTCCTCCTGGGAATAGCCTATCTTAGCCTGTATAGGCTGACGATAGAAAGGTATGTAAGCCTCTCGCTCATTACCGGTTTCATTATAATAGACAGTAAATGAACTACCCGCTAAGCCGAAGCAACCAGCGGGCTCCGCATCGTCAAAATTCCAGTCGTCAGGGAATCCCAAAAACTGGCCGACAATAGTCGAGTAACCTTCTTGCTTCAGCAGCGAAAGTGCGGGGGGAAGAGAATCAGGCGCCTCCCAATGGGTCGCCTCATGGCCCTCGACTGGGGCTCGCTTTAGGACTAGACTGGTCAAGGTCTGGCGCGTCACGTAGATAGCGGGGGACTTAGAGGATAGCGGGCCCCAATGGCAAGGGATACTGGCCTCTAAATCTTCAACGATCCCCATCTCCGCGCCCCGGTAGGTAGCCGAGGAGACGGGACTTAAAATCTGCTCGTTACCGCCCTGCCAGTCTACTAGTTTAGTGAAGTCGACCCGCTCTCCGCTAGCCAAAAAAGTCGCCCAGGCCTGGAGTTGGATCTCCTCGCCGGGCGCCAAGACAGTTTGACTAGGCTCTACCTCTAAGCTCGCGCCCTCGAAAGAGAGATATTGGGGCTCCTGGACTTGGGCCGCTAACTTAGGGGTAGAGATCCAACTTAGAGAGTCGATCCCCATGCCTACTAGCTGCTGACCATGGTTATAATAAAGGGCCTGGATCTCCACCGCCTCTTTAGGGACTCGCTCTAAAGTGAGACTACTCTCCAAATCGTAATTAGGGGACAACTCGCCCAGCCACTGCCCCTCGGCATCTAAGGGGACGTAACGGACCGAACTAGCCAAGGAGGCGACCTGAGAATCTAAAATAGCGCTATAATCGTAAGTTACCCTACCTACCGTAGACGCGCCAGGCACATAATCGCCCGTGCCGCCATCGCCACAACCACCTAAGAACCCAACTAAACCCGCCAGCAAAAGAACAGGTAATACTTGACCTTTCAAACCCAGCACCCACCTTCTTAGAATTTAGGCCTTACCTTCCGTAAAGCTTCCCCGCCTAACCGTAACCTAACGTTAAGACTAAACTCATATAAAGATTGACCACTTCTTGCATACACACCTTTAGACAAAAGGGTGACAATTGAACCTAAACCAGGCTAAGACTAATCTTTAATCGCCATTTATGAACGAAAAGTTAAAAGCTAATTC
Organism: Vulcanimicrobiota bacterium; assembly: GCA_944322965.1. Classification (GTDB taxonomy): domain Bacteria; phylum Vulcanimicrobiota; class Xenobia; order Xenobiales; family Xenobiaceae; genus Bruticola. The sequence goes on along the minus strand of CALUQR010000002.1, from coordinate 233,204 downwards.
GGAATTGGGAATGCATAATTCGGAATTGGGGAAGTGAGGCGCCGCCCGAAGGCGGCTAGCAATTCGGAATGCTTAATGCGTAATGCGGAATTAAATGGCTCTTGCTAATGGCTTGGCGGATCCGAGAATAACTTGGCCTATGGAAGAATCGTTGCGGCATAAATCAATTCATAGTGAGGAATTCGTAATTCGGAATTAAGCGGCTCTTGATAATAACTTGGCGGCTCTGGAAGTAGCTGAACTTATGCCAGAATCATTGGCAGTTTCACTGCCTTTTTAGGGCTTTAGTTCTGACGCCCAGTTTTTAGGCTAGTGTTCTATTACTTGAATTAAACCTTTAGGACGCTTGTCCAATGAGACCGCGCCGCGCGCTGCACAGTCCAAGACGATTTTCCCCCTAGTTAAGCACCTCTCGGAATTAGCCAGATATTAACTCATTGTTACCTCGCCCTTCTCCCACTGCGGCAAATAAAGTTAAAGCCACAACCTCCATTTCTGCCGCGCACCCCCTATTACGCATTACGCATTCCTAATTCCGAATTTTTTTTGCCGCCGCCAGGCGGCAAAAAAAAGTCACCGCCAGGACCTCAGTCCCAGCGGCAACCTAGTTACTTACTATCTCAATTCCTAATTACGAATTACACATTCCGCATTATTCAAAAATGCCGGCTACATTCACTTTGCGCATCTCGCGGCAGTTGGGCCACCAGTCGAAGGTCTTGTAGGTTTGGCCGTTGCGGGTGAAGGTAGAGGCGTAATTGTTGTGGGTCACCTTAATGGAGGTAATGCCCAGCTCTTGGACGCTCTTCAGTTCGCCCTTATCGGCGATAGCGTTGCGATTGAGATCGGTCCAGACGTAGAGCCCCTGGAGCTCGGCACCTTCTAAGGCTCCGCTATTGTCGGCGTCTAAGGAAGCCATCTCTTCGTAGCCATTGCCCATACCGTTAGCAGTACCGAAGAGTTGAGCGCCAGTCACCTTACCATCCTTAGTGGGACGACAGAGCAGGCCGTCGTTAGCGCCTACCCATTCGGTGAGGACGGGGAAGCCGTTGCCGAAGAAGTCGAAGACGGCCACATTCTGGCTGAAACCGTCGTGGGCTAAGTATTGACCGTTAGAAGCTTCGATCTTACCGTCGCCGTCTAAGTCGAGGATGATGGGGCTATAGTAGCGATAACCATGCAAGACCCAGACTTCATTGACAGTAGTCACGGTATAGTCCTCGTAGTTGTTGTGGCGCTGCTGTTCGTAGTAGTGGGTGCGATCGTAGTACTTGTCGACTACTTCGTCTACGGTCACATTACCCTGGGCGGCGTAAGCGGAGGCGATGGCGTCGGGGTCGCCGATCACAATGGAGTCTTTACCAGGGGTCACCTTCCGGGAAGAGGTGATGCCGGTAAGCTCAGTCTCAGTCTTATCGGTGCGCTCGTAGACGTCGCTGTAAGTCACACCGGTAAAGTCGCTATGACGCTCCGTCCTATTGACTGAACCATCTTCCTTATACCAAGCGGAGCCGGCGTTAGTCGTATAATTACCGTGCTTATCGACATAGTAGAAGCAATTGCCAGCTCCATCGCTACCGACTATGTTGACGCCGCAGCGACGATCGTTAAACTCACCCGTGTACTGGTTGGGATAATTAGTAGCTACTACGTACTCGCGCAGATCTTTCTCGACAGAACCGGGATTGTCACGAACCGCAGTCCAGCCTTCCTTGTGGCCACCCCAGTTAGTGCCGTGGGCGTTATAATCGATATAACCCTTGTACTGCTTACTGACGTTGGTAATATTCTGGCCCTGGTGATGCTTGTCGGTGCCTTGGACCACGGTCGTGCCACCGTCGATTTCGTTATAATGCTTATTGATAGTAGTATTGACGTGAATCTCGCCACCCTCCACATCAGAGACGGCGGCGTAAGCGGGAAGAGTAAATAATCCTACGGCCAGAGCCGTAGCTAGGATGTTAAAACTATACTTCATAATCCTTACCTCCAAAACCTAACTATGAACAGAAATTTACCAACGAGAGACTGCCCTTTTCTCAAATTTTTCTATTCTGTAACAGATGTTAAGTGTAGATAAAATATTTTACAAGAGTTTATTTGTAAAATAATTGTAACAGCAACACAATTTCTTTACTAATTCGCTCTGTACGAATATAACTCTTAGAGACTAAGAAGCCTCTCTAACTAAAGCCTATTAGCCCCCTTAGCATCCTCCAAAAAGCGTCTAAATAGGCACTCCCCCTCATTTTCGCCACACCCAAAAATCTTTATGATATTCTTATTTTACTCCCCTAAAAGTTGTAGCGCTAACTTTTCTGAAGGCTTCTCCCGCCTCTACCCCACCGCGAAACCAAAGTTAGTGCCACAGCCCATCTCACCGACGGCAAGTCAATTACGCATTACGCATTCCTAACTCCGAATTGTAGCCGCCGCCCCAGCGGCGGCTAGCGCATTCCTAATTCCGCATTTTTTTTGCCGCCTCCAGGCGGCAAAAAAAGGTTACCGCCAGGACCTCAGTCCCAGCGGCAACCTAGTTACCTACTATCTCAATTCCGAATTACGCATTCCTAATTCCGAATTATTCAAAAACTCCGGCTACGTTTACTTTACGCAGTTCGCGGCAGTTGGGCCACCAGTCGAAGGTTTTGAAGGTTTGGCCGTTGCGTTCGAAGGTAGAGGCGTAATTGTTGTGGGTCACTTTGATGGAGGTAACGCCCAGCTCTTGGACGGTCTTCAGTTCACCGGGTTCGACTTTGGCGTTGGCGTTGAGGTCGGTCCAGACGTAGAGTCCTTGGAGTTCTTCACCTTCCAGGGCTCCACTATCATCCATATCGATGGCGGCCATAGCTTCGTAGCCGTTGGCCAATCCGCTGGAGGATCCGAAGAGTTGGGCGCCGCTAGTAATCTGTCCGTCGGCATTGGGTCGGCAGAGGAGTCCGTCGTTAGGTCCTACCCATTCGGTGAGGACGGGGAAGCCGTTATTGAAGAAGTCGAACATGGCCACGTGATCGCTGAAATCGTCGTGTCCCAGGTACTGGCCGTTAGAGGCTTCGATCTTCCCATCTCCATCTAAGTCGAGGATGATGGGCGAGAAGAAGTGGTGGGCGTTAACTTGGTAGACGGTGTGGACATTGCGGTTGACGACCTTATGCTTTACCTGCTCGTAGTAGTTGGTGCGGGTGTAGTACTTATCGACGACTTCATCGACGGTCACATCTTTATGGGCTGCGTAGGCGGTGGCGATAGAGTCGGGGTCTCCGATGAGGATCGAATCTTTCTCGGGAGTCACAGTCCGAGAACTGGTGATGCGGTCTAGGGTATCGGTATGGCTGATCTTATTGCGGGCGCCATCTACGACCTCCCCCGTCTCGACGTATCCGCTATCATAGACTCTGGCCGTAGTCTGAGCCTCTGGTGTGAAGACGTTACTGCGCCCGTCGTTAAGGTCTGTCCCTCCGTAACTATAGTGAATTCTGAAGTTTCTTAAGGCGTCCATGGCCTCGCTGGCATTGGCGTAGTTCCCAATAACCCCATTCCACTCGGCCATATCGACCGTCTTCCATTGCGTCCAGGTAACCCGCACATCCTCTCGATAGTGGGTTTTATGGCCGCCCTCAGGGGTCAGCCACCCGTCGCCCTTAGTCCCTTGGGCCTTATAGGTAATGTGAGCGTCATAACTCTCAGTGTGGGTCTCACCGCCTACACGATCTTCCCCAAACCGCTCCCGGATAGTTCCCCCATCGACTTCGTTATAATGCTTATTGATAGTAGTATTGACGTGAATCTCGCCACCTTCAACGTCAGAAACAGCGGCATAAGCGGGAAGCGTAAAAAATCCTACGGCCAAGGCCGCAGTTAGAATGCGAAAACTGTACTTCATAAACCTTACCTCCCAACGCAACGCAGAGGACTAGAGAAGAAAACTAGAGAGACTGCCTTTCTCCACCTTTCTATCTTGTTACAAATATTAAAACAAAGTAACAGTGATATGCAAGACATTAAATGTAAAATAATTGTAACAGCAACAAAAATCTAATTCGGAAGGCGCTAGCCGCCTCCGGCGGCGAGCCAATTACGAATTCCGAATTCCGAACTGTAGCCGCCGCCTCAGCGGCGGCTAGCGCATTCCTAATTCCGAATTGTAGCCGTCAGGCGCTTGCGCCCCCGCTCTGGGGGAGTGGGGGCGCAAGCGCCTGACGGGACCGCGTCTAGTCAGGGGATTCAGAAGTATGAGCGGAACCGGCCTTCCCCCGACAGTTGAGGAAGTAATCCGCCTCCTGAAGTTATTGATTAAGATAGGTTTCGGACGCTCAGCACCACGCTCCCTGCCGGACGAGAGTTGGCTCTGCGCTGCCTACGGTGATTTTATCATCCTAATAACTTCTTAACAAGCGAATACTTATAGAATATAAATTTAAAAGTTTGTGTCTCATAGGGAGAGGCCTCAGCCCTAGATTTTGCGAAGTTTAGGGCGGTCGTTTGGTTTTGAACTAAGCTCCTCCTTTCCTGGGATTGGGGAAGCGAGGTCTAGAGGAGGTTCTAGCAATGGCTTTACAGATAGATTTTTCCGGCCAGACCGTCTTAGTAACTGGAGCCGGGCGCGGTTTGGGGAAGTCGATGGCTCTGACTTTTGCTCAGGCGGGAGCCGACGTCTTTTTAGGTAACCGCAAGGAAGATCAGGGTTTAGAGACGGTCAAGGAGATTGAGGCTTTAGGTCGGCGCAGTGGTTTCGTGCGCTGCGACGTAGCTCAGGAGTCTGAGGTCCAGAGGTTATTAGAGGCGGCCCAGGAGTTTGGGGGCGGCCGTTTGGACGTCGTGGTCAATGCGGCGGGCGTCATTTCGGTAGAGGATCTGCTCTATACTACGGATGACGAGGTACGCCGCCTCTTCGATATCAATGTCTTAGGTACGATCCACATTTTGAAGCATGCCCTCCCCCTCTTGGAAAAGCAGCGCTCGGGCAATATCGTCACCGTCTCTTCCATTGCCGGTCGGGGCGGCTTAGATATGCTTCAGGCCTACTGCGCTTCCAAGGCGGCGGTTATTAGCCTCACGCAGAGCGCGGCTCGCATGGCGGCCAAGTACGGGGTGCGCGTCAATAGTATCGCCCCGGGCATCATTCGCACTTCGATGTGGGAAGAGATTTTAGATGGCATGGCCCACGGTTGGAATCCGGCCAATAAGAGTCCTTTAAATGCTCAAGAGCGGGAAGAGCTCTGGCAGAGTTCGGTCCAGAAGATGATCCCCATGGGTCACGCTCAGCAACCTGAAGATATAGCTTGGGCTACGGTCTTCTTAGCCTCCAATTTAGCTCGGGAGATAACGGGGCAAGTCTTAACTATTGACGGCGGCACGACGATGGTCTAAGTGACCGCGCCTCCCCAGTAAGGTCTCCAAGTAGTTGCGCTCCCCCTGCCGCAGGCAGGGGGAGCACATTTATATTAACGGTCTAGAATGGAAGCTTTAAGAGCCTACTCCCCTATTCGAACATACTAGCTACATTGACTTTACGTAACTCGCGGCAGTTGGGCCACCAGTCGAAGCTCTTGTAGGTTTGGCCGTTGCGGGTAAAGGTAGAAGCATAATTATTGTGGGTCACCTTAATGGAAGTAATTCCCAGTTCCTCTAAGCTCTTAAGTTCGCCCTTATCAGCTATCGCGTTGCCATTGAGGTCGGTCCAGACGTAGAGTCCCTGAAGTTCGGCGCCTTCTAAAGCTCCGCTATTGTCAGCGTCTAAGGAGGCCATCTCTTCGTAGCCATTGGCCATACCGTTAGCCGTACCGAAGAGTTGAGCGCCGGTCACCTTACCGTCCTTAGTGGGACGGCAGAGCAGGCCGTCGTTAGCCCCTACCCACTCCGTGAGCACGGGGAATCCATTGCCAAAGAAGTCGAACATGGCTACTTTATCACTGAAAGTGTCATGGGCCTGATAGAATCCATCAGAAGCTTCGATCTTGCCGTCACCATCTAAATCGAGAATAATGGGCGAATAGAAACGGAAACCATTCACCTGCCAAACTTCTACTACATTTTGAGCGTAGACGTCGACCACGGTTCGATTATAGTAGTGGGTGCGATCGTAGTATTTGTCGACTACCTCGTCTACGGTGACATTACCCTGAGCGGCATAGGCATTAGCTATAGAATCTGGATCGCCGATCGTAATGGAGCCGGGATCGGAGTTGATTGTACGAGCACTCTCAATTCTCGTTAAGACGGTAGTCTGTTTACCTACATCCTCCACGCGCCCCGTATCTCTAGTACCGACGTGGGTGCGCCCTTCAGCAGCTTGGGTACGACCAGTAAAGAATGCGGGATCATTGTGGAAGGTAGCTCCACTGCGTCCATCATTCATACCACCGTACCAGATCAGGTATTTTTCCATAGCGTTAACGGCTTGATCTACGCTAGAATAGTTACCTATTACGCCCGTCCACACGCTGTCATAAACGGTCTTCAAGCGTCCATTCCACCAAACTTGGCGAGCTTTTACTTCTTCACCTCTCCCCCAATCGCCAGCGGCCTGGGCTTTATACTCTAAATTCGCCTGGAAAGTTTTACCTACTGTGCGAGTCCCTTCAGTTACCTCTCGACGGATAGTATTCGTGCCCCCGTCGATCTCGTTGTAGTGCTTATTAATAGTAGTGTTGACATTGACAGTGCCACCCTCCACATCGGAGACGGCGGCGGAAGCAGGAAGAGCAAAGAATCCTACGGCCAGCGCCGTAGCTAGGATGCCATAACGATAATCCATGAGCTAACCTCCCAAAACTTTAGTTCTAGTCAATAGCCTACCGCAAGCGACTGCCTAACCCACGCTAGCCCATCTAAGCTCAGGGTATCTTATTAATACTTTATTAGCAATCGAAATTAAAAGAAATTAAGTTTAAATATTTTATACACAACTACAAACAAAATAAATCCCGCCAATTAAGGATAATACTCCAGACAGCTCTCCTAAGAGCGATAAGAAGAATAAAAAATTTTCATAAAAAGACTTTAGAGCAATGCGGAATTCGGAGTACGCTAGCTGCCGAGACGGCAGCTAGCAATGCGGAATGCTTAATTCGTAATTAGGAATTAAGTTTCTACTTGTTAATGACTTAGCAGATCCGGGAGTAGCTGAACCTATGGGAGAATCGTCGGCAGTTTCACTGCCTTTTTGGCGCTTTGGTTCTGGCACGGCCCTCGGCCGCATCACACCATGACGATTTTCCCCCAGCCAAGCAACCCTCGAAACCTGCCAGAACTAACTCCCCGCCGCTCCCTCGCCCCTAAGTCCTCGCTAAAACGAAAGTTATAGCTACGCCTAACCTCTTGTCGCGACTCCCCCAATTACGCATTCCGAACTCCGAATTCCGCATTGCCGCCGCCTCCAGGCGGCAAAAAAAGTTGCCGCCAGGACCTCAGTCCCAGCGGCAACTTAATTACCTACTATCTCAATTCCGAATTACGAATTCCGAATTACGAATTATTCGAAAAGTCCGGCCAGGTTGACTTTGCGCATCTCGCGGCAGTTGGGCCACCAGTCGAAGGTCTTGTAGGTTTGGCCGTTGCGCTCGAAGGTTGAGGAGTAGTTGTTGTGGGTCACCTTGATGGAGGTGATTCCCAGCTCCTCTAAGCTCTTGAGCTCGTGGGCTTGGGCTACGGCGTCGCCGTTGAGGTCGGTCCAGACCTTGAGGCCTTGGAGTTCAGCGCCTTCTAAGGCTCCGTTCTCATCGGCGTCCAGAGAGGCCATCTCTTCGTAGCCGTTGGCCATACCGTTGGAGGAACCGAAGAGCTGAGCGCCGGTCACCTTACCGTCGGCGGTAGGACGGCAGAGCAGTCCGTCATTGACCCCTACCCACTCGGTGAGCACGGGGAAGCCGTTACCGAAGAAGTCGAAGGCGGCTACCTTGTCGCTGAAGTCATCGTGAGCCAGGTACTGGCCGTTGGAGGCCTCGATCTTGCCATCGCCATCTAAGTCGAGGATGATGGGGCTGTAGCGGCGATAGGCGTTGAGCTGGTAGACGATAGTCTTGTTACCGGTCTTGGTAATCTCGTTCCAGGTCTTATAATTGTTGTGGTAGACCTGCTCGTAGTAGTGGGTGCGATCGTAGTACTTGTCGACTACTTCGTCTACGGTCACATTACCCTGGGCGGCGTAAGCGGAGGCGATGGCGTCAGGGTCGCCGACCATAATGGAGTTGGGGCTAGCGTTGACCGTTCTGGAGCTCTCGATGCGAGTCAGGACGGTAGTCATCTTATCCTTGCGCTCATACTCGCTGCCGTAGGTGCGACCGGTATATTCTTTCTTAGTCTTGGTGGTAGTCTTATAGGTATTGCTCTCGCTGACCTTCTTAGCGCCGTTTACAGCGCTGGAAGTGCCGCTCTGCCAGTCATTATAGCTATTAGTATTGCCAGCTGAGGAGCCAAAGAAGAAGTAGTTACCCTCACCGTCAGTCCGATTGCCGCCGTAGCTCACGCCGGGACGATGATCCCACAGCTGGTCGTGCAGGTAGTTAAACATCTCTTTACCTACTTGATCGATCACGGAGTTGACGTTGGAAGGGTTGGTAACCGTCGTCGAAAAATTCTTGACTTCGTGACCGCTCCAGTTATCGTTGCCGATGACGTTATAATCTAAACGCCCATTAACGGTAACTTTAGTAGGACCGCTCTTATCAATGACCTTATCCTGGCCTTTGTGGATGATGTCGTTGCCCTTAATCTGGGTCGTACCGCCATCGATCTCGTTGTAGTGCTTATTAATAGTAGTGTTGACGTCGATGTTACCGCCGGTGACATCGGTGACCGCCGCGCTGGCGGGGAGAGCGAAGATTCCTACGGCTAGAGCCGCGCTTAGAATACCATAGCGAAAATTCATAGGACTACCTCCCATATATGAAAACCGCCCCAGAGAAGCGAAGAATGCTAATACCGATGAGGGGAGACTGCCATCCCAACCCTGTATCTGCGCTTATCTTAAAGAATCGAACAAATGGAGTTGCAACATACTTGTGTCTACAATGTTAAAAATCAGCTACTTCGTGTTAAATTTTGAATACTTCTAGTATTATCTTTATTTGTTCTTAACCAACAAACTAACACTAAATTGTGAAGGTCAATAAACCGCCTAAAGGAGCGTTTTTAAGTTATTGGAGGTTATTTAATTTGGCGCTAAGATATTTTTTCTCGGGTTAAAAAAAGGTTAAATGGGCACTTTTGCGAAGGAGAGCGAAGCCTGAACATATGATCCCAACCGGAGGCTTATCGTATGACGAAAAAATTGACTACCGCTTTGGTGGGCGCTATGTGCCTTCTGGCCTGGTCTGGGCCGGCCGTAGCTGACGAAATTTCTATCTCTAAGGCCGAGTTGCAGAAACTGGGCATCGACGTCAAGTACGCCCGCACTAGCATTAGCGGCTTTAGTCATGACGGCAGCTTTATTACCCTCCACCAGAAGAATCCCGACCTCAAGAAGGCTGGGGAGGGCTATCCTTACGAATTGATCATTGTTCCTCTCACCAAGGATGGAAAGTTTGGCAAAATTCGGCGTCTGCCCGTAGGTCCGCCCGTCACTTCCTGGGAGTATTCCATGCTCACCCCCGACCAGAAGGAACTCATCATCGTCACCCGCTCAGGCGCTACCTTCGCCAAGATCAATTTAGAGACGGGTAAGATGGAGACCATCGCCGAGCACGTAGCCGGTAAGCCCGGGTTCCGCGCCCATCCTCAGGTCTTGCGCATGGTCAACGACGAGATCTTCGCCATGGGTTACTTCTATACCGGCGACGATTTCGCCGATGTAGACTGCACCGCCACCTTCGATCCCACCAAGAAGGGCGACCTGGCCTTTAAGCGCGTCCACGACATCGAGCTGATGGAAGCCAAATTGAAGCCGCGCAACTACGTCTTCACCGCCAAGGATTGCGCCTTCTACGCCGTCCCCAAGGGCAAGAATCACATGGAGATGTACGTTTGGAACCCGCCGAACTTCGAGAAACCGACTAAGTTCGACGAAGGCGCCGACCTCTTCTCCTTCTGGGGCTCCTCGGGCCGCATCGCCTATACCATGCAGAAGCCCAATTCGCTCTTCGATTTAATTATCTATGACGCCAAGACCAACAAGAAGACGGTGATCGCCGCCGACACTAAGGATCCTTACCTCAATATCTTCCTCTCCGAAGATGGCTCCACCGTATTGGTAACCGACAGCGCCAACCGCGTCCAGCGCGCCCAATTCTTCTATGCCGACGAACAGACGGGCTGGAAATTGCAACCCGTAGCCGATCTCGGCAACCGCACCGCCCGCTTCGGTCAAGTACGTATCTCCGAAGATGGCAAGAAGATGGCCGTCTACAGCCAAGCCGGCTTAATGGTCTGCGACGTTAAGAAATAAAGAAGAAGAATCTTATATCTTCTTAACGCAAGAAACCGCTTCCCCAAGAAGCGGTTTCTTTTATAATTTCGACCCAACAACACATCTAATTCCGCATTCCGAATTCCTAATTCCGAATTATGAATTCCGCATTGCCCTCGCCCCCCCTAATTCCTCACTAACTCAATTCCGCATTCCGAACTCCGAATCCCGAATTGCCCTCCCGCATTCCGAATTCCTAATTACGCATTAGTTGCCGCCGCCTCAGCGGCGGCAACCAGGGAACTGGCAGGAGCGGCGGGAATGGGGCAACAACGTTATGGCTTTAGTGAAGTTAGAGAATGGCGGACGTCAGTTTGCGACGGAGCCCATTTGGCAGGGTGTGAATTTGCAGATTGAGCCCAACGAGCGTTTAGGTCTCATTGGGGTTAACGGTTGCGGCAAGAGTAGTCTCTTGCGGGTTTTAGGTCGTTTAGACCCTTTAGATTACGGTCAGATAGCTTTTCAGCGCGATCTGACCGTTGGTTATCTCCCTCAAACTCCAGAGTTTGAGCCGGGCCTTTCGGTGCGGGATACGGTCTATAATTCGCAGCGTTCTACTTTAGACGCGCTGCGGGAGTATGAGCGTTTATGTGAGTTATATGCTAAGGATCCCACCCCCAAGAATGGGGCTAGGTTAGACGAATTAAATAGTCGCCTCTCCAGTCTGCGGGCGTGGGAGTTGCCGCAGCGTATCGAGTCCCTTTTAAGTCAATTGCAATCAGATAAAAACCCCCATCCCATTGAGGAGCTCTCTCAGGGCGGGCGCAAGAAGGTAGCTTTAGCCATAGCCCTTTTAAATAATCCTCAGCTCTTGCTCTTAGATGAGCCTACTAACCATCTGGATACTTTAACTATCGATTGGTTAGAGAACCAGTTGCGCCTCTTCCCGGGGGCTCTGGTGGTGGTGACCCACGACCGTTACTTTTTAGATAGGGTCAGCGCCCGCATTTTGGAGCTCGATAAGGGTCGGGCCCAGATCTACGTAGGCGGTTACAGCGCCTATCTAGAGCGCAAGGAGGAGGAACAGTTGCGCGGACAGGCGGAGACGGAGCGGCGGGCCAATCTGATTAGGCAGGAGATGGAGTGGTTTAAGAGGGGGGCTCGGGCTCGTTCTACTAAGCAAAAAGCTAGGCAAGAGCGCCTCTTCCAGCTTTTGGAGTTGCAAGAGAGTCAGAAGCAGTTGCTCAACCGCCCCCAAGAGGTCAAGTTGGGGCAGCTGCCGGGCAATAAGCGTCTAGGCAGTAAGGGCCTCAAGTTAGTCGATATTAGCAAATCTTTTGGAAACCAGCTCCTCTTTAAAGGGGTCAATCTCACCTTGGGCCGGGGCGAGCGTATCGGTTTAGTGGGCCCTAACGGTTGTGGCAAATCGACCTTTTTAAATATTTTAGCGGAGCGTTTAGCTCCCGATAGCGGCCATTTAGAGGTGGGCGAGACGGTCCAGCGGGGCTATTATAGTCAGAATTTCCACTTAGAGGATAGCGACCAGACTATTTTAGATTACGTGCGCGAGCGGGGCGAGTATATTGTAGCGCCCAACGGCAAGCGGGTCAGCGCGGAGAGTATGTTGGAGCAATTTTTGTTCCCCCGTCCCCGTCAGCAGACCCTCATCCGCAAGCTCTCCGGCGGCGAGCGCAAGCGCCTCCAGCTTTTGGCCCTCTTAATGCAAAGTCCCAACTGCCTCTTCTTAGACGAGCCGACTAACGACTTAGATATCCCTACCCTCATGCGCTTAGAGTCCTGGCTCGACGACTTTGCGGGGATCGTAGTTATAGTCAGTCACGACCGTTACTTTTTAGATCGCTGCGTCGATAGGCTCTTCTACTTTGAGAAGGGAACCATCCGCGAGTTCCAGGGCGACTACGAGGTCTTGCGCGAACATCTAAACCGCGAGGCCCAGCGCGAAATAGCGGCCCAAGCTCCTCCGCCCACTAAGGTGGAAAAAGCGCCAGCTAAAGCGGCCGCTCCCCCCAAAAAGAGGAAGCTCACCTTTAAAGAGCAGCGCCGCCTGCAGGAATTGGAGCGACTTATAAGTGAGGGTGAGGAGCGCTTAGCGCAGGTAGAGGCTAAATTAGCTAGTCCCAGCTCCGACCGGGCGGAGATGGAGTCTATCTATAAGGAGGCCGAGCTCTTGCCGCGCCAGTTGGAGGAGTATTACGGCCAATGGGAAGAGCTAGCCAGTTTAGCTTAAGGACAGGGACTAAGGGAGCGATCGGGAAAGGGTCCATTTGATAACGAATCTCGGGGTTAGTAGATGGATAATATCGAGCTAGAGAGCTCTCAGCGGGCCTATCAGGACTTAGAGGATAAGTATATCCGCATGGCTGGCGAGTATCAGCACACTCTGGTGCGCCTGCGCAACGCCAATCTACTCTTGGGGGTCACCGACCGTCTCGATGCGGCCATCACCAATATCGATCTCATCGGTCGCATCTTAGTCGATACCTTCGTGGCCCGCTTTGGAGCCAAGAGGGCGGCCATCTTTATAGCCGAGATCTCCGCTACCCCTCAACATACCCCCAGCGCCGCTCCGGAGGGCGATCTCTTAGCCCCGTACGTCGAGACTTTTAAGCGCCAGCTCATCCAGACCTCCCTCAAGACGGAGGCTTACGCTTGCGTCTACCAGCTCAACGTCCCCTCCGCCCAGCGGGTGCGCTTTGTCCCCCACCAGCACAGCCTCTTCTGGCTGGAGGCTTGTAACGGCCGCCCCTTCTCTAGCGCCGACGCCACCGGCCACTGCCAGGCCCTCCCCTACCAGAGCAGTATGCGGGAGTGTCAATTAGACGATTTGGGTCTTTACTACTGGATCCCCTTATTGAATCCTTTAGATAACCAGGTCCTGGGGCTCATAGGTTTAGATATTACCGCCCAGTACTCTTTGGAGAGCGAATTTATTGAACGTCTGACCGCCCAAGGGGTGAGGGCCCTGCGCAACGCCGTCTGGTACCGCCAATTGGAGAGCTCGCGCATCGCTTTGGCTCGGCAGGTGAGTAAGTTAGAGACTCTCTACGACGTGGGGCGGGCTCTGAGCGCTATCGACGATCGGGACCATCTGCTCAAAGATATTTTGCGCTATGCGGCGGAGATCGTCCACGCCCAGAAGGGCTCCATTATGCTTTTGGAGGAAGCTAGCAACGAGTTAGTCGTCTCCGTAGTCTACGGTATCGACGCCGATACGGAAGAGAAGATCTTGCGCGGCCTCTACCAGACTAAGCGCTTTAAGATAGGCGAAGGTATCGCGGGCCAGGTGGCTCAGAGCAGGCGTCCGGTGGTGCTCAATAATCCCACCACCTCCAAGATGTTCGTCCATACGGCCACTTCCAACGTCACTTCTATCCTCTGCGTCCCCTTAGTAGTCCACGACGACTTGCAAGGCGTCCTCAATATAACCAATAAAGAATTAGGTCAGCCCTTCACTAACGACGACTTACAGATCATTTTGCAAGTAGCCGACCAGGCGGCCATGGCCCTTTACAATGCCCACCTCTACGAGCTGGCGGTGACGGACGGCCTGACTAAGGTCTTTATTAGGCGCCATTTCTTCTCTAAATTTGCCGAAGAGCTCAAAAGGGCCACCCGCACCCACGCCGACTTGAGCTTATTGATGATCGATATCGACTTCTTTAAGAAGGTCAACGATACTTACGGCCATCAGTGCGGAGACTACGTCTTAGCGGAACTGGCCGCCGTCTTGCGCGCCCAATTGCGCGATCTAGATATTATCGGCCGCTATGGGGGCGAGGAGTTCGCTATCCTCTTAGTAGAGTCTAACGCCGTGGGGGCTTTAATCGCCGCGACCCGCATCCAGAGCGCTTTGGAGGAGCATATCTTCCAGTGGCAACCTGAGGGCCAAGAGGAGAAGATCGAGCTGCGCATCTCAGTAAGTATTGGGGTAGCCAGCTATCCCGACCACGCTAGCGACCAGAGGGAGCTGCTCCAGCGGGCCGACGAAGCCCTCTACTACTCCAAGCGCCAAGGTCGCAACCGCACCTCCTTATATGGGGAGAAGGTCCGCCAATTGATGCTGCAAGAGCCGCGCCAAAATAAGGAGTTTAGCGACTGGCCCGCCTTCTAGCGGGACGAGTCTTTAGAACCTTTTAAGTAGGCGCGCACCCGTGGCGCTTTACCATCTTGGGGATAGCGCTCTAACCAGAGCTTATAAGTCTCGGCGGCCTCTTCCCGCCGACCTGCGGCCCGGTAGAGGGAGCCTAAATTAAAGAGGAGGGCGTTACCTATCCTCTCTTCAGCAGGCGAAGGTTTAAGCTCCTGCCAGAGTTCTAAGCCCCGCTGGGCGGCGCTAATCCCGCGACGGTAGGCGCCTAAGCGGAGGTAGGTGAGGGCCAAATTGTGCCACGGCTGGGGGGAGTTAGGTTGGGTGAGGCAGATCTCTTGCCAAGCCTTAGAGGCTAAATCCCACTCCTGGAGGGCCATTAAGCTCAGAGCCCGGTACTGGAGGGCCCAGAGGATCCAGTCGGGGGTTAAGGGAGCGGCGGAGGAGCCGAGTCCCTCTTCTAGTTGGGTACAGGCCTCCCGATAGCGCCCCGCTTTATAGAGCCCTACCCCGTAGAGGAGCTGAGCCTTAGGATTCTGGGGCCAGGCGTCGGTTAAGGCGGCTAAACTCACTAGATCGAATTCGGTCCCCCCTAGGAGTTGGAGAGTCGCCAAATTGATCTGGGCTACTTCTAAGCCCGAGGCCCGCTGGAAGGCGCTCTTAGCCTCTTCTAATTGGCCCAGCTGGACCTCGACGCTCCCTAAATTATTAGCTAATTGGGGCTGGGCGGGGTGGGTCGCTAATCCAGAGCGTAAAAGTTTACGACTCTCCTCTAAACGCCCTAACTTCTGGAGGGCGGCCGCCTCCCCTAAGATAGCCCCTAAATTCTGGGGGTCTAGGGAGCGGGCTCGCTCCCACGCTAAAAGCGACTCTGGGTAATCCCCTAAGCTACCGGCGATCCCCCCGCGCAGAGCCCAGTAATTAGACTCTCGGCCGAGGGCCTCTTGCAGGGGCTCTACGCTCTGGGCCGCCTCTTCCCAGCGCCCCAAGGCGGCTAGGGCCACCCCTCTATTGAAGAGGACTAGACTCTCCTGGGGCTCAAACTCTAAGTAGCGTTCGTAAGTAGCTAGAGCCGCCTCGATCTGGCCCAATTGGTACTGGACCAAGCCCAAATAGGGCAAGATCTCGATCCGCTGGGGGTCTAGCTCTTGGGCTTGGAGATAGAGGTTTAAGGCCCTCTCCAATTGGCCCCGCTGTTGTAGAGCCCGGCCGGAGCGGAAGAGTTGGACTACCTCCCAATCGCGGCTGCGCTCTTGGACCACTTGGGGATCGCTCTCGAGCCAGTTCCCCTCTTGGGCTAGAACTGGAGCCCCCGTCCCCCACAGGAGGGCGGCCAGGGCTAAAAATAGGTACTTCTTATTCACTAAAGGCCTCGCCCCTAAGCGCTCGGGCAAAGCGCACTAAAGCCTCTAAGCGCCGCTCACAGAGGGCCAATTCCAAATCTTGGGGCTGGAGGGCGGACCAGGTGAGGCGCAGGTAGCGCGGCTGGGCGGAGAGGCGCTGGAAGGGGCGCATCTCTTCGATAAGCTCCCCTACCCCCGGCGAGGCCAAAAACTGGGCCGCCTCTTGGGGCTGGCTGGAACTACTCTGCCACATCTCGCCCCACAGGCCCAACTCGCGCACTTCCGTCCACCAGGGACCGCCTAATCCTAAAAGGGAGTCGGGGGGACTGAGGCTCAAATCGAGGGGCATGGGGAGCAAAAGCTCTAAGACCAAGCGGCACTTGCCCCCCATCCCCTGGGGAATAAATTCTAAGGCCAGGGGCAAGCCGCAATACTCGCCCACCAACCTAGGCCAAGCGTAGGCGGGCCGGGCGGGACTCTTAATATGCTCAAACCCCTCGGGCATCACCATCTTGCCCAAAGGCCTGGCCCTGCTGGTCCAGCGCTTGACTTCCGCCCTCACCAGCTTGAGGGCCATCTCAGCTACTAAGCGTTCAATGGCCGTGTACAAGAGAACCTCTTATTTTTCTAGACTGGGAGGGGAAGCCATCACCGCCATAAAGGCGCGGATAACTTGGGGATCAAATTTAGTATTGGAGAGCGACTCGATGTAAGCCTTAACCTCCGCCGGGGGACGACCGGGGCGATCGGGCTGATCGTGGGTCAAGAGGTCGAAGGTCTCGGCTACGGCGATGACCATAGCTCCCATAGAGATAGCCGGACCGCGCATTCCGTTGGGGAAGCCGGAACCATCGTAGCGCTCATGGTGTTGCAAGATGAGGGGCAGAGCCTTCTCCACAAAGCCCAAGGGCTTGAGCCAAGCCACGGCGGTGCGGTCTTGATTGGCCACCAATTCCCGCTCGGGCCCTTCGGGCAGAGTCTCGCAGAAGTGGAGTTCCAAGGGGATAGAGATCTTGCCCAGATCGTGCAACCAGGCGGCCATGCGCAAACTCTCCAACTCGCTGGAGTTCATGCGCAGCTCTCTACCCATCGCTTCGGCCAGTTTCACTACGCGGTCGGAGTGGCCGTCGCAGTAGGGCCGGTTGCGCTCGTAACCGCGAATAATCTCCACGATGGCCCGCACTACGCCCCCTTGGGAGCGCTTATAGTTAATAGCTTGGTAGAGGGCCAGGGCGAAGGGCATGGCCAAGAAGGCCATCATATCTAAATCGTGCTTATCGTACTGCCCCTTAGCCTTATTGGCTACAAAGAGCAAGGCGAAGATGTTACTGCCGGTGCGCAAGGGGGTGAGGATCACGTCGCTAATAGGCTCGCGCAGGAACTTAAACTCTTGTAACTGGCGGTCGCTGCGCGTCAAGGCTACCGATTGAGACTTATCGCGCATAAAGTCGACTAAACCGCTCTTAGCGTCCAACTTGAAGGCTTGGCGACTCTCTTCGCATAAACCGGCACCCGCCTCAAAGCGGTAACTACCTTCGCGCAAGATGAGCAGGGCGGAGTATTCGCAATTCATCTGTTCCTGGGTGATCTCCATAATCACCCGGAAGACCTCGTTGGGCTCCGTAACTTTGGTGAGGCGGTTCATCATGCCCGGCAGAGCGCTCCAGCGCCCGAAATTGATGCCGCTATTGAGATCGTCGGCGCCCGAAGAAGTAGCGGGGGGAGACATATGGTTGATGGCCAAGGTCATAATCGCCTGTCCTACGGCGTATAAGACGACACCGATAAAGACGCCGATGGCGATCTGCATCATATTGAGCTCCCCCAAGGCTCCGGAAGTCGCCGCGGGGGCCGTCGTAGTCGCCTGGGCGGCGGCCTCCGTAGCCTCTGCGGCCGCCGTAGCTAAGAATAATTGCCAGTCCATATCTACTCCTTCTATAGCCAGCTTACCTTAGAGGCCATCTTTCGCTTTTGTTAAATTTTTTCCCGTTTTTAAAGAGAAATTCTCCGGCGGCGCCTCTGGGCCCAACTCCTCTCCCTCCAGGGGTTGGGGCTCCTCCGAGTCGGGGGGTACGAAGGGATTGGGGAAAAGGGGCGAGATACCGCTATAGCAGCAGCGCACTTGGCGCCGGTAGCACTCTACGATATGTTCGCAATAAATATCCCCCTGAGGGCCCTTACGTCTAGAGTCTATATATTCGGGATAGTCGATACAGACCGTAACTTGGCGCTTAGTGATATAACAGTAGCGCGTAGCCGGTTCTAAGGCGCGCCGGTAACAGAGGCGCCCTTCCTCTCTCTGACGTCGACGCGACGAAGAGCAAAAACTGGACAATCTCTCAACCCCTCTCCGCTCTAACCTACCTCTCCCCTCGACGGCGCCCGGAGCGATGGGAACGCGCCGAGATGGCGTTCACCTTCCACAATTTCTGGACCGCGGCGGCGATCTTCTCCGCGGCCTCCTCTAAAAGCTCATACTCTATGTCGGGAGCTAAAGTCAAGCGCAGACTGCCGCGCCCCAACTCAGGACCCACCCCCATAGCCGCCAAGACGTGGGAGATCCCCCCATGGCCCGCCGAACAAGCCGCTCCGCCTGAAGCGCAGATCCCCTGGCGATCTAAGAGTATTAAGAGCGACTCTCCCTCAAGGCGGGGGATAACTAGACTGACCGAGCCGGGCAGGCGCTCTTGGGGGTGGCCCGTCAACTGGGCTTCCGGCAAGGCGGCTAGGAGCTTCTCCTTTAAGAAGTCGCGCTTGGCTCGCCACGGTTCTAAGCGCTCCTCTAAGCCTTGGGTAGCTAACTCTAAGGCCTTAGCTAAACCGACGATTCCGGGCACATTCTCCGTGCCGCTGCGCAGGCCGCGCTCTTGGCCGCCCCCATAATTGACGCTCCAGGGCTTGACCCCTTGGCGCAAATATAAGGCCCCCACCCCCTTAGGTCCATAAAACTTATGGGCGGAGAGGCTGAGGGCGTCTATCCCCCACTCCTCCACCTTTAAGGGGATAGCCCCCGTAGCTTGGACGGCGTCGGTATGGAAGTAAGCTTGATGGCCCGCCACTACCTGGGCCAGCTGGCGCAGGGGCTGGATAGTGCCCACCTCGTTATTAGCCGCCATAATGGAGACTAAGATCGTATCGGGGCGCAGGGCGGCGGCCAACTCTTGGGGGTCGACTAGACCGTAGCGGTCGACGGCTAACTTAGTGACCTGGAAGCCCTCCCGCCGCAGCTCCTCGCAGGCGTAGAGGACGGCGTGATGTTCGATAGTGGAGGTAATGATGTGGCGCCCTAAATTTTGACGGGCCCTAGCTAAGCCTAAGACGGCCAAATTATCGGCTTCCGTACCGCAGCCGGTGAAGACTATCTCCTCCGGTCCCCGGGCGCCGATAGCCTTAGCTACCGTAGCCCGAGCCTCATCGAGAGCCCGCCGGGAGCGGAGCGCTAACGAGTAGAGGTTGGACGGATTGCCATAAAATTGATTGAAGTAAGGGAGCATGGCCTCTATTACTTCCGGACGGACCGGAGTAGTGGCCGCATTATCGAGATAGATCATAAGCGCTCCCCACTTTATACACCCGCTCCCCAGACCCTCTTTTAGGGGCGCTGGGCCCGCCATTCCAGGGCCCGCCGCTCTAGGGCGCGCACGTACTCATCCTTAGCTTGGCTGTAACTTTGGTAGTCGTGATAGATCTTAGCCGCCTCCAACTTGAGCTGGGCGTACTCTAAGGCGGCCTCTAAGTTGGCCCGCAGGTAATCGCGCACCGCCAAATGGCGCTCGATAGCCGCCTTATTGAAGGTAGAGAAGATGTGCAGGTGGTGGGTGTGGCGGAAGCCGCCTTTGCGCAGGTAGCGCCGCCCGGGAATCCCAAATTCGCCCAGATACTCATAGCCCAGCTCCTCCAGAGCGGAGGCGCGGCGGTCTACTTCCTCTAACTCGCGCACTACGAGCATAAAGTCGATAATAGGCTTAGCGGCTAAGCCGGGTACCGCGGTGCTGCCGATATGATGAATCTCTAAGCAGTTCTCTCCTAAAACCTCGCGCAGTCGCTGAGCCTCCTGGGCGAACTCCTGGGGCCAAGATTCATCGTAAGCGCAAACTACCACCTGGTATTCCATCTTATTCTCTGATCCTTCCTAAGGCCCGCAAGATCCGCTCTGGGGTGAAGGGCCAATCGCGCATCCAAACGCCTACCGCATCGTGAATAGCCTCGGCGATACAGGGCGCAGCCCCGTTACAGGTGATCTCAGAGATCGATTTGGCGCCGAAGGGACCCAAGGGATCGTCGGTGGGGATCAACTCCGCCTGGAAGACTTCGGGCAGATCGAGGATCATGGGCACTTTGTAGTCCGTGAAGTTGGGATTTAAGCAGCGACCTTGCTCATCGTAGATCATCTGCTCGTAGAGCGAATGGCCGATAGTCTTCAAGACGCCGCCGTACATCTGACCTAAAGCCAACTCCGGATTGATGGGCGTGCCGCAGTCTTCTAAGCAGAAGTACTTTTGCAACTTGACCTCGCCCGTGCGCTCGTTGACCGCCACCTGGGCGAAGTGAGCCCCGTAAGGGAAGGAGGCTTTATCGACGATAAAGTGGCCGTAGGCCATCAACTGGCCGCAACCGTCGCCCTGCTCCGCAAAGTGGGCAATTTCGGCGAAGGTGATCTTTCCCTTCTTACCCTGCACCGTACCGTGATATACAATTTCCAGATCTTCCACCGGCTCGCCCAGACGCTGGGAGGCGACCTCCAAGATGCGCTTAGCCATATTGCGGGCCGCGTTGCGAGCCGCGCCGCCCGAGAAGAAGGTACCGCTAGAGGCGTAGGCTCCCACATCGAAGGGGCTGGCGTCGGTATCGCCCGAGAGGATACTGACCTCCTCTAAGTCGACCTTCAAGATCTCGGCCACAAACTTACAGCTGACCGTATCTAAGCCCGTCCCCAGATCGGTACCGCCGGAGAGGACCATAAAGGTCCCGTCGGAGAGTAAGCGCACCTCGGCGTTGGCGGAGTCTAAGCCGGGCAGACCCGAACCTTGCTGCACGATGGCGAAGCCCTTACCGATCTTAATGTCGGGATCGTTACTCTCTTCGCGCTTGCCCCACTCGATAAGCTCCCGACCGCGCGAGAGGGCCGGCCCCAAACCGCAGGACATAATCGTCTCCGCCTGACCTTCGCGCCCTTCGCCTAAGCTCTTGAGGATCTCTAAGCGCGTCCCCTCGCGCACCCGATTCTTCTCAATGACCTCCATATGGTCTAAGCCCAACTTATGGCTCACTTCGGCGATAGCCAATTGCAAAGCGAAAGAGCCTTTGGGAGCCCCATAACCCTGGTAAGCGCCCGTAGGAGCGATATTGGAGTACCAAGTCTCCACGTTAAAGGCCATATTGGGACAGTCGATTAAGGGCAAAGACTTAGAGCAGGCGTTCATAGGCACCGTCAAGCAGTGGGCCCCGTAAGGTCCGGTATTGGCCTGCACGTCCATATAGATGGCGGTGACAGTCCCATCCTTCTTAGCTCCCACTTTGCAGCGCACCTTAGCTAAGTGGCGGGTGCGGGAGGCGATAAACTCCTCTTCGCGAGTGAAGCGCTGGAAGATAGAGCGGCCCGTGACCCAAGTTAAGTAGGCGCACAACTCCTCTAAGACAATATCCTGCTTAGCGCCAAAGCCGCCGCCTACGCGCTCTTTAATAACGCGGATATTATTCTGCTTAGTCTGGACGATACTGGCCACGATGCGCCGCAAGTGCCAGGGCACTTGGGTGGAGGCGTGGATTACCAGACGGTCGCCATCCATACGCGTATAGACTACGTGGGGCTCCACGGGGGTACACTGGATCTGGCAGCAATCGTACCACTCGTCGACGATGGCGTCGGCCTCGGCAAAGCCCTTCTCGATATCGCCAATCCCGGAGTGGACGCTGGCCGCCAAGTTGCGGTGGGGATCGCCATGGATGGGGAATTGGTAGATAACCTCGCCGTCGCGGGGATCGGCCTTCTGGTTGTACTCTTCCAAATTGTCGGGAGCCCCTACTACGTAGCTCACCTTCGCCTTATGGACGATGGGAGCGCCGGGCGCTTTGGCCTCGTCGACGGTCAAGACGTGGGGTAAGACTTCATACTCTACCTTAATCTTGGCCGCGGCCGCCTGGGCGGCATCCATATTCTCAGCTACTATGGCCGCCACCCGATCGCCCACGTGGCGCACTTTGCGCCCGATGAGCTGGCGATCGTAGGGGGAAGGCTCGGGGAAGCCCTGACCGGCCTGGTTATAGTGGATAGTGGGCGAATTCTCACAGGTGAGGATATAGACTACGCCCGGTACCTCTAAAGCGGCCGCCGTATCGATACTCTTAATGTAGGCGTGGGCGTGGGGAGAGCGCAACATGTATAAGACGCAGGCGCCGGGCTCCACCATATCTTCCACGTAAGCCTTCTGACCGCGCACCAACTTGCCGGCGTCTATCTTGCGGGCGGGTTTACCCACTAAGCGGGTATCCTCCCCGAAAGCGGGGGCGAACTCGCAGATGAAGTGCGGATCGGAACGGCGCTTGGCCGCCAATTTGATGGCCTTATAGAACTGCTGGTAGCCCGTACAGCGGCAGAAGATGCCGGAGAGGGCGTCGCGAATCTCCTCGTCGCTGGGATCGGGGTGGGACTCTAAGAGCTCTTCGATAGCGCAAATTAAAGCCGCGCTGCAGTAACCGCACTGGACGACGCCAATATCGACTAAGGCCGACTGGATGGCGCTCAAGGTGCGATGCTTAGAGTAGAATTCGACCGTACAGACCTGATGACCGTCCAGCTGGGCCGCCAAGAGGATACAAGAGTTGACTAAGCGCCCATCGAAACGGACGGCGCAAGCTCCGCAGGTACCCTCGCCATTACAACCATTGCGGATGGAGAGGACCCCCAGTCGGCGCAAGAAGGCGTCGGCCCGCTCTCTAGGCTCTACCTCCTCCTGTCGCTGTACTCCATTCAAAAGAAAGGTAATCTTCATCGTTGCCGCTCTCTCCTTACAGCTGCCCTAAAGCTCTATAGATTGCCCAGGCCCCAATTTGGGCGCCCACTTCCCGCTTGAAGGGGGCGCTACCGCGCAAATCGCTCAGCGGATGGAGGTAGGGGCGCACCATCTCTACTAACTGATCGCGAGCGGGCAGAGCTCCGCCCTTTAATTCGTCCTCTAACTGGCGGAGGCGCATACTTTGAGGGCCCACCCCGCCCATCACTAAGCGCACCTCGTCGATCCGCTGGGCGCTGCCCGCCGCTACGGCGTAGGCTAAGAGGATAGAAATATCGTTTTGGGTGCGCACGTAGCGGCGCGCTCCCCAACCCATCTGGGCGGAATGCTGGGGGACCCAGACCGCCGTCAATAACCACTGAGGGAGCCCTTGGGTCAAGTACTCCTCTAAAGGCAGGCGTTTCCTCTGGCCGCCCTCTAAAGCTACCTCGACCTCAGCCTCCAAAGCTAAGAGCATAGCGGCCACATTGCAAGTTGAAGCCCGCAAGGCCAGGTTGCCGCCTACGGTAGCGATATTGCGAATATTGCGATTGACTACCATCCCCGTAGCCTCTTTGAGGGCCGGACAGACTAAGGGACTCTCGCAGAGCTCTTGGAGGGTCGTCCCCGCCCCTATGCGCAGCCCCTCTTCTTCAGCGCTAATCCCCCCTAACCCCACGCGCTCCAGGGAGATGACCGTCTGCGCCTGTTCCGAGGCCGGTACTTCCTGGGCGTAGGATAGAGTATTCAAAATCGTTCCGCCCCCTAAGTAAGCGGAGCGCGGCTCGCGCCAGCGCAGAGCTACGGCTTCCTCAACGCTCTGCGGTTGATAAAATTTGCTGAACAAGATAAACCCTCCCAGGTTTTGGACTTTTTCAAGGCTACATTATCAAGCTAAGCCTCAAAACCCTGCCCAATTAAGATGTTAAAAAAGGCACAAATAAGGGCTCCGCAGGGCCCTCAGGGCCCAGGAGCCCGGTTCAGGTCGCGCTCTCTACACTAACTCGACGCACATGGCCACGCCCATGCCGCCGCCTACGCAGAGGGTAGCTAAGCCGCGCTTGCCGCCCGTGCGCCGCAGAGCGTAGATGAGGGTAGTCAAGATGCGCGCTCCGGAAGCGCCAATGGGATGGCCCAGAGCGATAGCTCCGCCCTGGATATTGACCTTCTGGGGGTCTAACTCTAAGTCTTTAATACAGGCCAGAGCCTGGGAGGCGAAGGCCTCGTTGAGCTCTATAAGATCGAGGTCGCTTACCATCCAGTTCGCTTTGTGGAGGGCCTTGCGCGTAGCTTCGACCGGACCTAAACCCATTAACCAGGGGTCTAAGGCGGTAGTAGCGGAGGAGACGATGCGCGCTAGAGGGCGCAATTGGTGCTTTTTAACTAACTCTTCGCTAGCTAAGACCAAAGCCGCCGCTCCGTCATTAATTCCCGAAGCGTTGCCCGCGGTCACTACGCCGCCCTCTTTAAAGGCCGGACGCAATTTAGCCAAGACTTCGACCGTACTCCCCGCCCGCGGATGTTCGTCCACTTTAAACTCTAGGGGATCGCCCTTGCGCTGGGGGACGGCTACGGGGACGATCTCCGCCTGGAAGTAACCGGCCTCGATGGCGGCGCAAGCTTTGGCCTGGCTGGTGGCGGCGAATTCGTCTAAATCGCGGCGGCTAAAGTTGTAACTCTCAGCCAAGGCTTCGGCGGTCAGACCCATATGTTTCTGGGAGAAGATGTCGGTCAGGCCGTCCCAGAGCATAGTGTCGTGCATGGTCACCGGCCCCATCTTGTGGGGGGTGCGCACAAAGGTAGCTACGTGGGGGGCGGCGCTCATATTCTCCATACCGCCGGCGATAATGCAATGGCTCTCGCCTAAGGCGATCTGGTTGGCGCCTACGGCCACGCTCTTTAACCCCGACCCGCAGACTTGGCTAATAGACCAGGCGGGGGTGCGCTCGGAAAGGCCGGCCTCCATAGCCGCCTGGCGGGCTACCCCTTGGCCCAAGCCCGCTTGCAAGACGCAGCCCATAATGACTTCATCGACCAATTCCCCGGAGACCCCGCTGCGCCGCCAGGCCTCTTTAATGGCGATAGAGCCTAAAGTGGGGGCGGGAATAGTGCTCAATGAGCCCAACATACTGCCCACGGCGGTGCGGGCGGCGGAGAGGATATAGACTTGCATACTTTGCTCCTTAAGCGAGATGGATAGAGAAGACTAGAAGCCCTCCCAGTAGAGAAGCACCTTGTTGGCCAAGATGATCTCCGAACGCGGCCCCAAGAGCCCCCGCTCAGCGACGGGTTGCGGGCCTATCTTAGTAGTAGAAGAGAGGCTATGGTTGACTAAATAGACCCCGTCTTCTAGGAATTGGATAGAACAGTGTTGGCGCGAAACTTGGGGATCGGTCAGCACGAAGTCGTTTTGCGGGGAGCGACCGATCGTAAAAGTACCATAAACTACTAAACTTAGGCCCTGATTGTCGCCCCGCAAGACCCTAATGCGCCCCAAGGCCCGCTGCCCTCCCTCTTCAGCTGGCGCTAACTCCTCTACTGGAGCCGATTCGACTATAGGAGAGAGGATCTCTTCCCTAGGGGTCTCTACCCGCTCTACTGGGGGCAACTCTTCCCGGGTAGGCTCTAGCGGAACCTCTCTCTCCCAGGCCTCCTCCATCTCGAAGGGGGATTCGGGAAGGGGGGCGCCGTTGGGGCGCGTCTGACTCCACTTAGCCCCTCTAGCCGCCTCGCTCCAGGAGTGGCCTACGGTGGGGGCGGCCCAATCGGGGATCTGCCCCCCTAAGCTATCCCCTAGCCCGTGGATGGGCAGGGGCGAGGCCGGCGGCTTAGGCGGCCTAGGTTTAGCGGCCGTAGCCCCCGCTCGGGCGGGCGCCTCTACTTGTAAGACGCTCTGGCCAATATTTATAAGCGCCCCGCCCTGCAAGAGGGCCTGAGTGGAAGGTAAGCCGTTAATTAAGAGGGGCTGGGTCAGGGAACGGTTGCAGATGAGATACGTTTGGCGCTCCGCCTCCCAGCGCAGTTCGGCGATCTCTCCCTCTAAGGTGGCGTCATTTAAATAAAGGCAGCCCCCCTCGATCTTAGTCGAACACCCCCCCACGACCCGCAAGATGGAACCTTGCAATTCTAGGACGGTCCCCAAATCGGCCCCATCGACCACATGCAACTTATAGCTCCCGCTCCGCCCCATCTCTCTCCTCCTCTAGGGCGCGCTACTGGCGGCGGCGAGCCCGAGACTCTCCCTAGCAAATTCCCGCTAAAAGGAGGAAATTCCTTGACAATGGAGGAGAGAGTGCCCCCTATGTCTACACCGACCTTCCGCCTAGCTATGTTGGCCGCCCACGGCGGGCGCAACTCTAACCTCTTGCCCTTAGGGGGCGGGGCCGCCGTCTGTGAGCGCCTACTCCAAGCTTGGGCCCAAGTCCCGGCCCTCCATCTGACTCTCATCGTCCCCGGACCCCGCCGGGGGGCGGCCGATCCCAGTTTAGAGCGCCTCTCCGAACTCTATCCCCCGGAGCGCCTACAGATCGTAACCCTGCCCCTCCTGCCCTCGGGTCAGGCCCCCTGCCACTTGAGCACCTGGGGCTACGCGCGCTTCTGCCGCCGCTTTGAGAGGGAGGCTACGCGCCGAGTCTTAGAGTTAAAGCCGGACGCCGTCCTCACCCATGACATTTCGGAAGGACCCAATTTTAAAAGGCTGGCCCAGGCCGGGATCCCTTGCCTGCCCATCTTCCACGTAGACGTACTCGATTTCTTCTGCCGCATGTACCTAGGCGAGCGCTGGACCCCGGCCCAATGCGAGCGCTTCTGGTCCCGCCTGCGCCCCTACCCCATCTGCCCCGACATCTTGCGCTTAGTCTTCGACAAGCAATATGAGGCCGTAGCTACCTGCCCCCGCCTCATCGTCCCCTCCCAAGGGATGAAAGAGGTCATGTTGGCCACTTACCCCCAATTCCCCGACCTCCAAGAAAGGATCGCCGTCGTCCCCTGGGGCGCTCCCACCCCCCTCTTTAGCCCCTCCCAGATAGAGGACGGTGTCTTAGAGATCAATCGCCGCTTCAACCTCCAGCCCGAAGACCCGGTGATCGTCATGCTCTCCCGCCTCTCCCCGGAGAAGGCCCAACATAAACTCTTAGAAGCCCTGCAATGGGGCGAACAGCTGGGGGGGATCCCCGCCCACTTGACGGTCATTATCTGTGGCGCCGCCGCCTACATGGAGGGGCGCTCCTTCGCCCGCCGCCTGCAGCGCTTGGGGAAGAATTTGCACCGCGTGCGCCTCCTCTTCCCGGGCCACATCGGAGGCTTAGAGAAGGCCGCCCTCTTAGCTAGAGCCGACCTCTTCGTCTCTACCAGCCGCCACGAAAGTTACGGCTTAACGACTATGGAAGCTATGGCCCAGGGGACGCCGGTAGTGGCCCTCGATACCCCCGGCGCCCGCCAGACGGTAGTCCCCCACACAGGCCTCATCGTTCCCTCCACCCCTCCCACCGCCCAAAATCTCTGGCAGGCTATCCACAGTATCCTCATGAACCCCGCCTACCGACGCATCTTGAGCCGCGGGGCTAAGATCTGGTCCCAGACGGAGACCTTCCTGGGGGCGGCCCAGGCCATCCTCGACCTACTTAGTATCTCCCAAGCGCACCCAACTGGGGATAGGGGGCAATTGGAAGTTAGCTAAGGCCTCCTCTAGCTGACTAGGGCTAGCGATAACGCTCACATAACGTTGGAAAGGTAGGGCCAAGAGCCCCTCGGCGTAGGCCTCTTCCGTCCAGGCTAAAAGCTTATTATAAAAGCCGCCGCTATTAATTAGGATAATGGACTTGCGCTCTTCCCCTAAAGAAGAGAGGCAGACGCTCTCCCAAAATTCGTCCATAGTCCCTAAACCGCCCGGCAAGACGACTAGCGCCTGAGAGCGCTCTAACATGAGGCGCTTGCGCTCAGCCATAGAGGAGACTAAATACTTTTCGGTGAGATCGTCGCTAGCCACCTCGCGCCCGGTGAGAGAATGGGGCATAATGCCCACGACTTTGCCCCCCAGCTCCATAACGCGCCTAGCCAAGATGCCCATTAAGCCCACGTGGGCCCCTCCATAGACTAAAGTGTAATCTTTCTCGGCCAAAATTTGCGCCAATTGGAGCGTATGTTCCTTAAAGAGCGGATTCTTAGGGAGCGCCGAAGCGCAAAAGACACAGATACTAGACATGGCTGCAAAACCTCTGTTATTATCACTGAACTCTATGCCAACTAACCTTCAGGGAGCTTAATTATGGAGATTAAAGAGTTAACTATTGGCGAACTGGAGCGCGTCTACCGCCGGCACCTCCTAGCGGAGTTCCCCCAAGACGAGATCGCAGGCTGGGAGCATATTTCCCGACTCCAGGCTCAAGGGCGCTACTACGGTTGGGGCTGTTATCAGGAGGGGGAATTAGTAGCCTACGCGTTCTTTAGCGCCACCGCCCACGGCCTACACATGTTAGATTTCTTAGAGACCTTGCCCGCCCATCGGGGCCAAGGTTGGGGCAGCCGTTTCTTGCCAGCCCTAATCGAGCGCTACTCCCCCCAGCTAATAATTATTGAGGTGGAAGATCCCAACCTAGCCCCCGATCCCCAGAGCGAACTCATCCGCCAACGGCGTTTGCGCTTCTATGAGCGCTTAGGGGCCTATCCCAGCGGCTTAAAGAGCTACTTGGGACAGACCCCGATGCTCCTCTTGGCGGTCAACGGCCCCTACCCGGAGTGGGATGAGGAGCGCCTGCGCCAGGAGATGAGAGAACATTACGCCCTCCTCTATGGAGCTAAAGGGCGCATCCTCTAAATTTTAGACGTCGGTCGTCACTTGGGTGGAGGCCGCCGCATCTTCTTCAGGATCGACTAACCCCGCTCG
Source organism: Vulcanimicrobiota bacterium (assembly GCA_944322965.1). GTDB lineage: Bacteria > Vulcanimicrobiota > Xenobia > Xenobiales > Xenobiaceae > Bruticola. The sequence goes on along the minus strand of CALUQR010000002.1, from coordinate 204,532 downwards.
GGACAAGACGCCGCGGTCGATACAGTGGTCGAAGGCCGTCTTGGTGTCGATCCAGCCGCTCATACAGAGCTCGATTAAGTGGCTGTCCATAGATTGCATCCCCTCTTCAGCGCCCATGTGGATGAAGGAGGGGATCATGGCCGACTTAGCCTCGCGGATGAGACCGGCGATACCGAAGTTGACTAACATTACCTCTTGAGCGGCCACGCGCCCCTTGCGGTCGCGGGTGCGCAAGAGCTGCTGGGCGATCACCGCCTTCAGTGAGGCGGAGAGCATCTGGCGGATCTGCTCTTGCTCTTCGGCGGGGAAGACGTCGACGATACGGTCTACGGTGCGGGCCGCCGAGTTGGTGTGCAAGGTCCCAAAGACTAAGTGGCCCGTCTCCGCAGCGCGGATAGCTTCGGAGATAGTCTCCAAGTCGCGCATCTCTCCCAGGAGGATGATGTCGGGGGATTCACGCAGGGAGGCGCGCAGCGCTTGGGAGAAGTTGCGGGCGTTGGTGCCGATCTCGCGCTGCTGGATCATCGATTTATCCGACTTGTGGACGAATTCGATGGGGTCCTCCATAGTGATAATATGCTTGCGCCGGGTGCGGTTAATATGGTTGATAATAGCCGCCAGAGTCGTCGACTTCCCGGAGCCCGTAGGTCCGGTGACGACTACCAAACCCTTATCTAAGCGGGCGATATTATTGACGATGGGGGGCAAGTTGAGGTCGTCAAAGGTGGGGATGCGGTTGGGAATGATACGGAAGACCCCGCCCATACCGCGGCTATGCAGGAGGAAGTTGACGCGGAAACGGGCCATCCCCTCCACTTCGTAGGAGAAGTCGACGCTGCCGCTATCTAAGAACTCCTGGGCCAGACGCTCGGAGAGGATGGGCAGCAACATATCTTCCGCCTGGGAACTCTCTAAGGGGGGCTCGTCTAAGAATTTAATATCGCCGTTAATGCGCACCGCCGGAGGAGCGCCGGCTTCCAGATGCAAGTCGGAGCCGCCGTAATCTAAGACGACTTGCAAGTAACTTTCCAGAATGGGGCTAGCGCTCATCTTACTCTAAGTAACTCCTTATGGTATTGGCAAAAGTATTCTTGTCGATGGAGCGATCCAGAGCGTCGTGGGGGTCGATCTGGTGGCTCTCCACCAACTCTAAGAGGGACTGGTCCATTAAGCGCATACCCTGCTTGGTACCCGTCTGGATGGAGGAGTTGATCTGGTGCAATTTGGCGTCGCGGATCAGGGTGCTGATAGCGCTATTGCAGATCATGAGCTCCGTAGCCACTACGCGGCTATTGCCGTCGATGCGGGGGATGAGCTGTTGGGAGAGCACTCCGCGCAGCGACTCGGCCAACATTACGCGCACCTGAGCTTGGCGCGAAGGCGGGAAGACGTTGACCGCACGGTTGATAGTCTGGGCGGCGGAGAGGGTGTGCAAGGTCCCTAAGACTAAGTGGCCCGTCTCGGCGGCGGTGATAGCCAAAGAGATGGTATCTAAGTCGCGCAACTCACCGACCAGGATGACGTCCGGGTCTTCACGCAAGGCGGAACGCAGGGCGGAGCTAAAGGACTCGACGTGGGTGCCTACTTGGCGCTGCACTACCATGCACTTATTGACCGGATAGATAAATTCGATGGGGTCCTCAATAGTAATGACGTGCAGAGGTCTAGTATTATTGATGTGGTTTACTAGGGAGGCCAGAGTAGTCGTCTTACCCGAACCGGTAGGGCCGGTCACCAAGACTAAGCCCTGGTGGAACTCGATGAGCTTCATCACTTCCGGGGGCAGGAGCAACTCATTGCAGGTGGGGATCTGGACCGGGATGGTACGCAAGACCGCGCTCAGGCCCAAGCGCTGGTAGAAGGCGCAACCACGGAAACGGCGCATTCCGAAGCCGGGCAGACGCACTTCATAAGCGTAGTCGATATCTTGATCTTCCTCTAAACGCTCAAAGTCGGCCTCGCTTACAAAGCGGCGGATAATGGCCTCCACCTCTTCCGGAGTGCTCTCCGGCATGTCCAGCGGCTGCAGCGAGCCGTTGACTCGCAGGGTGGGGGGATGGCGCGAAGTGATAAATAAGTCAGAGCCATTCTTGGTGAGCAGCTCTAAGAGCATCCCGTCAATATTGATTCCCAAATGAATCCTCCAAACTAAGAGTCCCTAGACTCCGAGTTCTCTCCAGTAAAGAGCGCAACTAGGTCCCTAGAATTCGACTCTCAAGGGGTAAAGGCCTGCCTCCCTCCCCTAGGAGCGCTCCCCTAAAAAGGACTGCCTCTATTAATCGCTAATACTGGAGCCAGAGTTACTATCGGAAAGGAAAGAGATCCCGTGGCTTTAGAGCTCTCTGCCCAAGATTTACAGATGGGATTAGCCGTCTACAGCGCCGACAAGGAGAAGGTGGGGGTTTTGCGCTTTGTGATGACCTCTCCCACGGCGCCTTACCAAGTCCAGAAGATCTTAGTAGACCGCACCGACGGCGCCGAAGGGGGAATGTTAGTCGACGCCTTTCACATCCAAGATCGCTCCGAGCACGCCCTGCTCTTAGATCTGCACAGCGACGAATTCTTAGAGCTGCCCCCCTTCATCGAGTCCCAGTGGTTCGTCCCCTCCCCCAATCCTCAGCGCGAGGGGCGCAATATGGGACCCAACAAAAACCGGGGGCCGCGCCGTCAAGATCGCTCGCGCCGTTACCAGCAGCGCCCCCAAGGGCGCAACCTGCCCTAAGCGGTGGCTCTCGATCCCGGTCTAGAGGCCTATCTGCGCGATTTAGAGGCCTTTCGGCTGCGCTTAGAGGAGCGGCTCATCCACCTGCCTGAGACTAGCTCCTTCCTGGCGCGCTACGAGGGGCGCGGCCCTATCTCCGCCCGCTCCCTCCTGCACGCCATCCCCGTAGCCCTCTCCCTCTGGCACAGTCTAGTCTACTCGCCGCGCACTAATGAGGAGCTCTCTCGGCGCTACCAGCGCTGCGGTTGTTCCTGCCCCTTCGATCCGCCCAAGGTGGGCTACCAGTTGACTATCTGGAGTATCGCTTTCATCTACCGCGAGGTAGCTAAAAGGACGGGCGAGCCCCAATTAGCTAAGGAGCTAGCTACCATTATGGTCTTGACCTCCTATGGCTACGGGGATTTAGAGCGCGTCGACTGGGCGGTAACCGCTTTAGAGAAGAGCAAAGGCGGGGGGCCGGCTTGGCTAGCGCCCGCCATGCTTTTGACTATCTCCCTCAACGGTTTAGAGTCGGAGCAGGCGGCCCGGGCGGTAGCGGGATTTTTGGAACAGTATAGAGCTTACACGCTCCAAACTTGGGAGGCGGCCTTAGAGAATAAGCTGCTCCTGGAATTTCCCTGGTAGCTTAAAAAGAGCTAGCCCACCCCTCCTCAGCGCCGCGGAGGGGTGATTTTTTGTGAAGAAATAGGTTTAACTTAGAGTGACTAAGGAAGAAGAATTACAATTACAGCGTCTGCTCAAGCGCTTAGCTTTAGGGGAGTTAGATCATCTCCTGATCCTCAATGAGCGCCCCGACGGCCCCCAGATAGCGGCCCACTTGCGCTCCTACCCCCTCGCCTCTTGCACCTACATCGATCCCGATCCCCAACGCTTGCAAAAGGTCAAGGCCCTGTGGCCCGACTGCCACTGCGGCCCGTGGGAGGCTCTGGGACCTTTGGTAGATTCCAGCAGTATGGGCCAAGGCGCCAGCAAGGTCTTGCTCAACTGCCATACCGTCCCCCAGTTAGACGCTCTCTGGAGCCATTTAGCTAAGGGGGCGACTTTGGTGGTGCGCGCCCAGAAGGCGGCCTCTCCCCTCTGTACCTTACCCACTTCGACTATGCATTACGACCAATTGACGATCGTCAATGGCAACTGACAACTAATCGCTTATAAAGGAGCATCCATGTCTAATATCCCTCCCACTATGACCGTGGCCATGGCCCACGACTTTGATGATATCCGCTTAGAGTCCATGGCTACCCCCCAACCCGGACCGGGCGAGGCTTTAGTCAAAGTCCGCGCTCTGGGCCTCTGTATGGGAGATGTCACCCCCTGGTACGTCCACAAGAAGGCCCCCTTAGTGATCGGCCACGAACCGACCGGCCAGATCGTCCAATTGGGCGCCGGAGTAGAGGGATTTAAGGTGGGCGACCGCGTCTATTTCCACCATCACGCCCCCTGCCTCAAGTGCCGCCACTGCCAGAATGGCAATTACGTCATGTGCCAGACTTGGCGCGACTCTAAGATTATCCCCGGCGGCGCCGCCCAATACTGCCTGGTCCCCGCCAACAACTTAGATAAGGATACCCTCCTTTTGCCCGACTCTATGTCCTACGCCGAGGGGACCTTAATTGAGCCCTTAGCCTGCGTGGTGCGCGCCTTCCGCCGCGTCCATATGCGCTCTGGCGATCGGGTAGTTATCTTAGGCTTAGGGGTCATGGGCCAGATGATGGCCGTCTTAGCCCGCCATTTGGGGGCCTCCCAGATTATAGCCTCCGATTGCGTCCCCTTCCGCTTAGAGCACGCTAAAAAGTTAGGGGTCGATCGCTTAGTCGACTTTAGGCGCGAGTCTCTGCCCCAAGTCGTGGCCCAGGAGACGAATGGCGAAAAGGCCGACGTCGTCTTCGTCTGCCCCACCACCCCGGAAGCCTTCTTAGAGGGGATAGAGTGCGCGGGCCGCAGTTCTCGAGTCTTACTCTTTATGGGTCCCGCCGCCGGTACGAAATTGACGGTCGATATGAATAAGATCTATTTCGATGAGATCGATCTGCTCTCCAGTTACTCTTGCGGGCCCGACGATACGAGAGAGGCCCTGCGCCTTATCGAAGCGGGCGTCTCCACCGCCCCCCAAATGATCACCCACCACTTCCCCTTAGAGCGCATCCAAGAGGCGGTCGATCTCTCCCGTAAGGCCCAGGACTCCCTGAAGATTATTATCGATATCGACTAAAGGAACGTCTTTAGACTCTAAAGCTAAGGCCCCCGGGGCATAATCCCTGGGGGCCTTTTTAGTTTAGCGGATGACGCCGTAAGCTAGGCCGCCCAAGACCTCGTCGGGGGTCCCGTCCCCGATAATCTGGCCGTCTTTAAATAAGACAACCCGGCGACACTTGGCGGCCACATCGGGCTCGTGGGTCACCATGACGATGGTCATCCCCTCCCGATTCAACTCCTGGAAGAGTTCCATTACTTCGTCGGAGCGCTTAGAGTCCAGATTGCCCGTAGGCTCGTCGGCTAAGATTAGGGCCGGATGGGTGACTAAAGCCCGGGCGATAGCTACGCGCTGCTGTTCGCCTCCCGAAAGCTGGGTGGGGACGTGGTCCAAGCGATTACCTAAACCTACCCGCTCCAGAGCCTCCTTAGAGCGGCGGGCCCGCTCTTCGGCCTTAATATGCTTGCCCGTATAGAGCAAGGGGACCTCTACATTCTCAATAGCCGAGGTCCTAGCTAAGAGGTTGAAGCCCTGGAAGACAAAGCCTATATACTTATTGCGGATCTCCGCCCGCTGGTCGTTAGTCAGGTGGCAGACCTCTTCATTATTCAAAAGGTACGACCCGGAGGTGGGCTTATCTAAGCAGCCCAAGATATTCATCATCGTCGACTTGCCGGAGCCGGAGGGTCCCATAATAGCTACCATCTCCCCCTCTTGGACCTCTAAGTCGACCCCGCGCAGAGCGCGCACCTCTACGTCGCCCCCAATAGCGTAAGTGCGGGTCAAACCCTTAATTGCGATAACCGCCATCTACTCTTCTCTCTTCCCCTAATCGTTGACCGTCACTTGCCAGTTGATCCCCTTACTTCCTGCGATCTTTATGAGACCCTTAATTTGGGCCTCGCGCCAGGAAGCTTGCCAGGTAGCTCCCGCGGGCGCCTCCGAAGCGCCAAAGCGCAAGAGCAGAGCCTGGGGATCCCCTTTAATAGCGCACTGGCCCCGCATATTGCCAAAACTATCGCTCTGGCCGCTCAAAAAGTATTCGATAGTCCAGGGGCCGCCCTCTTGGCCTACGGCCATAATACTCTCAATGACCCGTCCCTCTACCCGGCGCCCCTTAACTTGGAGGCGAGCGCTATTATCGATAAAGAGGCGGCCCGGCCCGTCGGCCCGCTGAGCCTGGGGATCGGACCAGCGGCCCGAGGCGCTAGTCACCTGAGTGCTGACGTCTAAACTGCACTTCTCAATAGCCACTTGGCGCTCGTGCGGTTTCTTAGCCCCCAAAAAGACGCGCCCGTTGGCGTTGAGGATAATGGTGCGAATATTGACTCGCTTAGTAAAGGTCATCACCGCGTAGAGGCGCACCTGGCCCGAGGTCGGATACCAACTGAAACGGATCTCGCCGCTCCAATCGTCCTTTAAGTAGTGGGCGCTAGAGACGACGCTCACATCTTGGGAGTCTAAAAGTTGCAACTGCTTGTAGACTCGGGCCATAGCCTGGCGCACCCGCTCCCCATCCCAGTCGAGCAAGATATTGCGCTTTACCCCCAACTCCCGCAAGCCGCGCTCAAAACTCTCTAAGGAGTCCCCCTCTTCGGCGAAGGCTTGGGCCAAATCTAAGAGCTGGAAGCGGGCCAACTCCTTACCGCGCGCCTCGCGGAGCCCGATGAGGTGGACCTCCGGGCGCGTATTGTAGAGGGACGAATCTTGATAGAAGGAGCGGAAGAGGGTGGAACTAATGGCCGCGGCCGCTAATTGGCGCATCTCTTTAGCTTCGGAGGCCTGGTTTTGGGCCTTATCGAGCGCCTGCTGGGCTACGGTGGCGAAGAGATTGCGAAATTCTGGGCGCGCGGCGGCATGGAGGTAACTAGCCAAGAGACAACCCAAACTACATAGATAAAGACCCCAGCGCCAGAGGCGCTTGGCTACTTGAGGACGCCATCTAGAAATCATAGATGTCACTCTCCCGTCGGTCCTCGCCACCGGGCAGGCGCTCAACCTCTTCTTCCGGGATAGCGAAGAGCTCTTCCTCTTCCGAAGATAAAGACTCTTTCTCCTCCTCTTGGGAGCCTAAACTATCAGAGCGGGTAGGTTGAGCCTGGCGCTTTTTGACGGCCGAAGCGCGAGAATCGGCCGCCCGGCGGGCCTCTAACTCTTGTAAACGGCGCTCGGCCTCTAAGCGCTCTTCTAAAGCCTTCTCTCTAGCGCTGCGCGGGCTATTCTCTTTAGCCTCCGCCGCTCTAGCCGCGGCCCGCCTAGCCTTCTCCTGCTCCTCGGCCCGCTGGCGAGCTAAAGAGTCGCGCATGGCCCGGGCGATCTTGCCCTCCGAAGAGACTAAGTCGACAAAGGAGAGCAAGAAATCGCGCCCACAGCGAGGATTGAGGACCACATGTAATCCGCCCTGGGGAGTGCGGCGCATAAAGACTACGTCTAAGAGGAAATCCTCCACGATCAGGCGCTCTAAGATGGGGCGATGCATAGCGGGCAAAGTCTGCAAAGCCAGATCGACGGCCACCCCGCGCTGGTGGGTAGCCAGAGAACCGGCCGCGCAAGGTTCGGCCTCTTTAACCTCATTAGCCCAAGCCCCGGAGATAGTCTGTAAGGGCAGACGCACCCGCGGATTGCCGCTAGCCTTGACAAAGCGGGCCTGCAACTGGGCCAAGTAACCGGCCAACTCCGGAGTAGCGTACCAAGACAATTGGATGGCCTCCTCGGAGACCGGGGGTTTAAGCTCTACTACCGGCTGGGCCGCCTCTTCCGGGGCGGCTTCCTTACCCTTAGCCTTCTTATCAGCGCCCTTCTTTTTAGCTTTAGCCTTCGCCTTTTGGGCCTTAGCTTGGGCCTCTTGTTGAGCTTTAGCTTGCTCTTGGGCCAACTTTTCCGGATCGTAACCGGCTACCCCCAGATCGCGGTAGGGACTGGGATCGATAGCGAAGAGGCGATCGGCGGCCAGCCCCTCCTTCCAGGCGGCCGCCGTCTCGTAGGCGGGCAGACCGCGCACCGCGCAGAAATCCAAGCTGGGAGTATAGCGCTCTTGGAGGGAGCTCACAAACTCCTCGCCCGCCTCTAAGCCCACGTAAGAGGCCATCACCTTCCAAAGGTAGAGATCGGACTCGTCCCCCAAAGCCAAGTGGGCGTTATCGGAATTGACCTTATCCCCGTAGACGGTGCGCAAGCCGCAGAGCATCTCTCGGGTCTGTTTATTATTCCAAAGGTCTAAATAGGTGATACTATAGCGTTCCAGAGCCTCCAGAAGGCCCACCCGGTTGGGATCTAAATCGCCGCTCAAATTCCACTTGTGGACTTGGCGCAGATACTCATAGAGGATGTCGTCATTATTGACTACCCCGTTGTGGTAGGCGGAGACGGCCAGATCGATGCGCCCCCCGTACTTAGAGAGCAGATACTTAAAGAAGAGGACGCTATCTTCCAAATTGCAGGCTAAGACTAAGCGCTCGTCCTCCACCTTATTGTCGCGCGCCAACTGTTGGTGGCGCTCCGCGCAGTCCGCTAAGCGGGCCGCCTTCTCTAAGCGCTCCGCCCGCGCCAAGTCTAAGCGCTCCCCCGAGGCTTTAATGTGGGCCGCCTCGTTGCGCCACTGAGCGGCCAAATAGCGCCCGTAGTCGTGGGCCATCTCTACTGCGCCCGGCGTCATCTGCCCCAAGCCGGCGGCGTTAGCGTAAGAGACCTTAGTCGTATCCCCCGAATTTTCCCAACTGACGATAGCCCAAATGGGAATGAAAGGAACCTCCAAAAGCTGGCACAATTCGCGCAACTGGCGCTCTACCTGGCGGGCCACTTTGTGATTTTGCAAGAGATTGTGCAACTTGGTGGGATGGTAGACCACGTACTGGTAGCACATAATGGCCTGGGTAGCCTCGTCTAACTGCTCGCGCGTGTAGTTGGGGACGAACTCCTCTATCCCCTTGCGGACCGCCTCCACCTCTTTGGGATCGAGCTGGCTCTGGTAGTAGAGCGCCAAAAGCGACTCCCCCTCTTCGTAAGGGGAACCCTCCACCTGAAACTGGGGGACTCCCACGCTAACGGGCGCCTCTTCCGCCTTCTTTTGACCTACGGTAATGGGCGGCGCCGGGCTCGCTTCCTCTTTAGTACAGCCCCCCGCCAGGCCCCCTCCCACCAGCAAAGCCCCTGCCAGTAAAGCGACCTTATAAGCTCTAGCGGACCGCACTGCGTTGAACATCTAAACTCCCTTACGTTTGCATACGTTCTGAAGGGGAAATCTTTGAGATAGACCCCGCTCCTCCTTTTTAGCGCCCCTAGAGGGGCGCGCCGCCCCATATATTCGGCCCCCCTCCCCGACGGGGAGGGGGGCCGAATATATGGGGCTAGTTATAACCCTAGGTCAGCGCTTTACAACTTAAGCGCTAGTCCTTGATAAAGCGCGTCCCGGCTAAGCCTTTGACCGCCTGACCTAAGTTCTCAGGGTTAGTAATAATGGCCTCTTGGCCGCCCGCCTCTAAGAACTTAATGACCGCCTCTACCTTGGGGGCCATCGAGCCTTTCGCAAAGTGGCCTTGGGCCAAATACTCTTTAGCCTGGCTCAAAGTCAAGCTATCTAAGCCCTGCTGCTCGGGCTTGCCATAATTGATATAGACCTTATCGACCGCCGTGGAGATGATGAAGGAGTCGGCCCCCAACTTAGCCGCTAACAGACCGGAAGCGTAATCCTTATCGATTACGGCCGCCACGCCCTCCAGCTGGCCCTGGCGCTCCACTACGGGCACCCCGCCGCCGCCTACGGCGATGACTACCTGACCGGCCTTAATGAGGGCCCGGATAGCCTCCAACTCGATAACCCGCTGAGGCTTGGGAGAGGCTACGACGCGACGCCAACCGCGGCCGGCGTCCTCCATGACGTCCCAGCCGTCCTTCTCCTGGCGCTCTTTGGCCTGAGCCTCGTCCATGAAGGGGCCGATGGGCTTAGTGGGATTTTGGAAGGCGGGGTCGTTCGCATCGACTACCACCTGGGTGACGATAGTAGCCGAACCCTTCTGCAGGGAGCGGCGCGCAAACTCGTTATCTAAGGCCATCTGGAACTGGTAACCGATGGCCCCTTGGGTGTCGGCTACGGCCGAGTCTACGGGCACCGAGTGGATCTGGTCCAAAGCGGCCTCGCTGCGCAAGAGGATAAAGCCCACCTGGGGACCGTTGCCGTGAGTCAAGACGACTTCCCAACCCTCTTCGATCATATTGACTACGTGGTTGACCGTCTCGCAAACCGCCTTAAATTGATCAGGTACCGTCTGATGCTGCTTATCCTTAATTAAAGAGTTGCCACCGACGGCGATAACCGCTACCCGAGACATAAAAACCTCCATTCCACAAGGGGAAAATAGTCAACCCCAATTAAACCTCGACGGGCGAACTTCCTCTCTTTAAGCTCTCCCCTTCAGCGCGCAATTGGGGATAGAGGGGGAAGGATTGGCAGAGCTCTAAGACTTTGGCCCGCACCTTCTGGGCCGTCTCTTCCGCTTGGGGAGCACGGAAGATCTCTAAGATCCAAGAGCCGATGAGCTCCATCTCCCCTTCCTTCATACCCCGCGTGGTGAGGGCCGGGGTCCCTAAGCGGATGCCACTAGCCACCGCCGGAGGATTGGGATCGAAGGGGATGGCGTTCTTATTGACGGTAATCCCCGCCCGGTGGAGGGCGTCTTCCGCCGCTCGCCCCGTTAAGCCTAAGGGGGTCACGTCTACTAAGAGGAGGTGGGTATCCGTGCCGCCCGTAATTAAGCGCAGCCCGCCCTCCTTTAGGGTAGCGGCCAGGGTGCGGGCGTTCTTGACCGTCTGCTCCTGGTAGAGCTTAAATTCCGGCTGCATAGCTTCGTGCAGCGCTACCGCCTTAGCGGCGATGACATGCTCTAAGGGTCCGCCCTGGTAGCCGGGGAAGATCGTCTTATCGACCGCTTTAGCTAACTCCGCCTTAGAGAAGATGATCCCGCCGCGCGGCCCGCGCAGAGTCTTATGAGTGGTGGTGGTAACGATATCGGCTATGGGCACGGGGTTAGCGTGCATCCCTCCCACGACTAAACCGGCAAAGTGGGCCATATCGACCATAAAGATAGCCCCCACCTCATCGGCCGCCTCGCGGAAGGGGGTAAAGTCGATCTCTCTGGGATAGGCGCTAGCTCCCGCTAAGATGACCCGCGGGCGGTGTTCCCGAGCTAATTGACGCATAGCTTCATAATCGATGCGCTCCGTCTTAGGATCTAAGCCGTACTGGACGACATTAAAGTGGGAGCCGGAGAAATTGACCTTATGGCCGTGGGTCAGGTGGCCTCCGTGGGCTAAGGACATCCCTAAGATAGTATCGCCATGTTTAGCTACCGAATAGTAGGCGGCTATATTGGCCGAAGAGCCGGAGTGGGGTTGGACGTTGGCATGTTCCGCCCCAAAGATGGCCTTAGCTCTCTGACAGGCTAAGGTTTCGATGAGATCTACATTCTCACAGCCCCCGTAGTAGCGCCGCCCCGAGTAACCTTCGGCGTACTTATTAGTTAGGATGCTCCCCTGAGCTTCCATGACCGCCATACTGACAAAGTTTTCTGAGGCGATCATCTCTAAAGTCTCGTCTTGGCGTCGCGCTTCGGCGACGATAGCTCCCGCTACCTCCGGGTCGCTCTTGTAAATGTGCTCTAACATAGCCAGGGCTCCTTTACTAAATATTTAGGTCTTAAAAATGAGAAGTCCACCCTGAAGCTAACCTTTTTCAGAGCGGACCTCGGACTACTCTTAATTGCCAAAGATCTCCGTATTGAGGGCGTCAAAATCTAAGACCGCATCCTCGCGACGCCGTTCCGGACGGCGGGCTTTAGCCGCCCCGGGAGCGGCTCCAGAGGCCGGACGCCGCCGGGGAGAAGCGGGGGTCACTCCCAACTTAGAAGCGGGCGGGGCGGCCTTTTGAGCTCCCTCCCCCGCTTGGCGCGCGCTGCCAAATAACCCCTCTACTTGGATAGCGGGACGGGGCGGTTGAGCCCCTTTAACTCGAGCCCCTACCGCGCCCAGATTGCGCGGCGGCGCCGAGGGCAGGTGTCCTTTTGCGGCTTCCATCTTCTTAGCTATAGCCTCGCGAGTGCGCTCTAAGCGCTCTTTCACTTCATCGCCCTTAGCTTTGCGACTCATAGCCACGGCGTCTAAGGGGGGCAGAGGCTTCCAATTGAAGAGGTCGGGCGCAGGGACGGTCAAGGCGGCGGCCCGCACGGCCTGTACCTTGGAGGGGGGGATTAAGACGAAGGGGGTGGAGGTGACTTTACCCATAACCCCCCTATATTGTCTTTAGATGGCCCTAAGTCCTGCCCTCAGGACTTTCTCTCCGGGGGAGAAGGAGGAGCTAGCCAACCGCTCACCAAACTATTCCCCCTATTTTTGAGGACGACTGCCAGCGAAGATGTTTAAGTGGTTCCAACGCTCGAAAACTAACCCTCCGGAGGAATCTTCCTCCCCTCCCCCCCTGGAAGGCCAATTAGAAGGCCAGGTTCCGCCTACGGAATTGGCGGAAGGCCTCGAAAATGAGGCTGAGCTTCTACCGGAAGCGGAAGCTAAGAAAGACTCCGCTCCTACCCAGAGCGGGGGATGGCGCGGCTTATGGGAGGGGGCTCGCCAACTGGCGCTGACCCCCGTCGATCCTTGGTTTGCCAAGATGGCCCAAGGGTTAGAGCAGACGCGGCGCCGTCTAGTCGACCGGGTAGCCGATCTCTTCCACTCCTCACGCCATATAGACGAGGAGTTCTGGGAGGAGTTAGAGGATATTTTACTGACCGCCGACGTCGGTTTAGCGGCTACGACCCACATCTTAGACGAGTTGCGCCGCGCCCAAAAGGAGAAGAAGCTCACCCAGCCGGCCCAGATGTTAGAGGAGCTCAAAAGTATCGTGGGCCAGATCTTTGCCCGCAACGGCTCCCAGGCGGGCGGCTTAAAGTTAGATCCCCAGCGCCTCAACGTGATCCTCATGGTGGGGGTCAATGGGGTGGGCAAGACGACTACCACCGCCAAATTGGCCGCCCAATTCCAAAAGGAGGGCTATAAGGTCCTCTTGGCCGCCGCCGACACCTTCCGAGCGGCCGCCATCGAGCAGCTGGAAGTGTGGGCTAAGCGCCTGGGGGTAGAGTTCGTGCGCCACCAAGAGGGCTCCGATCCCAGCGCCGTCGTCTTCGACGCCTTACAGGCGGCCCAGGCCCGAGGCTGCAACTTAGTCTTTATCGATACCGCCGGCCGCTTACATAATAAGGCCAACTTGATGGACGAGTTGCGCAAGATTAAACGCGTGGCCCACAAGGCTTATCCCGGCGCTCCCCAAGAGACCCTTTTGGTCTTAGACGCCACTACCGGCCAAAACGCTTTAGAGCAAGCGAAAATCTTCAATCAGGTGACGGAGATGAGCGGGCTAGTGATGTGCAAATTGGACGGCACGGGCAAGGGGGGCGTCTTAGTGGCTCTAGGTCAGGAGTTGCCTATCCCCGTGCGCTATATAGGCGTGGGAGAGGGGATCGACGATCTGCGCCAATTTGAGCCCGCCCAATTTTTGGAGGCCCTCTTCTCCGCCCCCGCCAACTACAAAGAGTTTAGCGATTCCCAACCCTCCGACCCGCAAGAGTAAGACTTTGAGCTATGGCTAAACCCTACTCTAAGCACGCCCTGCGCCAAGTGGCTAACCTCTGTATTAAAGCGGCCCGCGTCTTGATGGCCTCGGGAGCGGAGACGGCCCGGGTAGAGAATACGGTCTCTTATATCGGGCGGGCCTGTAAGATCCCCGTCGAGAGTTTCGCCACCCCCACCGGCATTACGATTACCGTAGGGGGCGAGAAGACTATTACCGTAGTCACCCGCGTCAAGACGCGCACTATCGATCTCGACAAGGTGATCTTAATTAATAATATCTCCCGAGCCTTGGCCGCCGGCAAGATCCCCTTCCAAGTGGCGGAAAGGCGCGTCGACGAGGTCTTACACCAAAAACCCATCTTCTCGGAGTGGCTGATCTACTTCTCCCAGGCCGTCTGCTGCGCGGGATTCGCCTTAATCTTTGAACCTAACCCCCGCCTCATCCCGCCCGCCCTCTTGGTAGGTTTATTGGCCAAATACGTAGAGAAGAAATGCGTCACCCTCCCCCCCTTCTTGCTCTTCTTTATTAACGCTCTGGCGGTGACCTTATTCGCTAACCTCTACTGTAACCATATCTTCCCGGTAGAGCACTGGGCCCTAGTCTTAGCGGGTATCGTTCCGCTCCTCCCCGGTTTGGCTCTCACCAACGCCATCGCCGACCTCATGGCCGGAGAGTTAGTGGCCGGGATGGCTCGCACTATCGACGCCCTCTTGACCGGCGCCGGCCTGGCGGCCGGCGCCGCAGCGGGGATTAGCTTGGGGCAGATCCTATGAATATGAGCGCTTTCGCCATGGGTTGGGTGGGGGTAATTATGGGCTTATGGGGCTCGGCGGTCACCTTCCGCATCCCGGCCCGAGCTTGGTTGGGCTGTATCCTGGCCGGCCTCTTCGGCTGGGAGGTCAACTACCTGCTCATCCAACAGGGGATCATCCCTCTCTACAGCGCCTTTGTGGGAGCCATCGGCCTCACCATGTGCAGCGAAGCCCTAGCTCGAGCCATCCGCATGCCCTCTACGGTCTTTGTAGTACCCGCCGTCTTCCCCTTAGTGCCGGGAATGACCGCTTATAACGCCATGCTCTCCCTCATTCAGGGTCAGTACGACGCGGCCATGACCTCTACTATGCAGGCCCTCTTAATTGCCAGCGGTATCGCGGTGGGGATGCTCATGGGCAACGCCATCTGCCGCAGCTTCCTCAATCCCAGCTTGCAGATTATCCACGATAGCTTAAAGCACGACTTTGCCATCTCTATCCCCGAACTCAACGTGGCCCCCCAGACCCAAAGCGAGCCGCGCTGCGATACGACCCCGCCCACCCCCAAAAAGTTGTTGACCCGCCGCAGCCAACTCTTGCGCGAGCGCCGCCAAAAGTACCAACAACTCCACCGTCAAAAGAAGTCTACCTGAGGTCTCTCCCCACTTATGAAGCGCTTTAAAGAGAAGGTCCTGCGCGATCCGCTCTATGGCAATATTACTGTCAGCCACCCCCTCCTCTTGGAGATTATCGACTCTTACCCCTTCCAGCGTTTGCGGCGCATCCGCCAGTTGGGAATGTGCTTTAACGTCTTCCACGGAGCGGAACACTCGCGCTTCCAACACTCCGTGGGGGTGATGTGGCTCATGCACCGCATCCTCAATTATTGGCACGATAACCGCCTCTTGCGCATTACGCCCGAGACTAAATTGGCGGCCACGGCCGCCGCCCTAGTCCACGATTTGGGCCACGGCCCCTTCTCCCACGCTTTAGAACACGCTTTCGCCCAAGTAGACCACGAGCGCCTAGGTAGGGCCTTAGTCCAGCGTTACTTAGCCCCCCTCTTTGAGCGCCACGGTCTGCAAGTAGAGGAGACCCTCTCCATCTTAGAGGGGCGCCATCCCCAGCCCCTCTGGCACGAGCTCCTCTCCAGCCAGCTAGACGTCGATCGCATGGACTACTTGCAGCGCGACTCCCTCTATACGGGGGCTAAGTACGGTCTCTTCGATATCGACCGCATCATCTTTACTGTCCGCCCCTTCCGCAATCCCGACGGCCACCTCTGCTGCGCCGTCGACCCTAAGGGCTGCGAGGCGGTGGAGGGCTACCTCTTCTGCCGCTACTTTATGCACTGGCAGGTCTACTTACATAAGACGGTGCGCTCCTATGAGACGCTCTTGCGGGTCATCTTACAGCGGGCCCACCTCCTCTATGAGGAGTCGCCCCAGCTCTTGGAGCTACCCTCCAATCTGCGTTTCCTCTTCGCTCCCCCTGCGGGAGAGGAAGATTTCTTGGCCCACTACTTAGAGATCGACGATTTCGATTTCTACCACGCCTTTAAACTCTGGGCTAAGAGTTCCGATCCCATCTTAGCCGATCTCTGCCAGCGCTTTTTGGGGCGTCACCCCTTTAAGGCCTTCGACCACCCCGGGGCCGGCCCCTTATATGAGCGCATCTTGCGCTACTTGCAAAAGAGCTTAGGGGAGGATTGGCGCTGGTACTGCCACCAAGATACCCCCCAGAATTTGGGCTACGACATCTACCAGCCCGGCAGCTCTTCCTCTCCCATCCGCATCCTCGATACCCCGCCCACCTCCTGGCGGGAGATCTCTCAAGCTACGCGCACTAAGGCCATCGAAGCCTTATCTGAGCCCGTGCGCCGCCCCCTCTTGATGATCCCCCACCTCCAATACCGCCACATTAAGCCCTGGTTGGAGCGGGAGCGCCCCTACCAGAGCACCTTCTTCTAAGTCCTACTCGTTACCCGGTACGACGGTAATATCGTATTGCAAGGTGTAGGCGCCCGCTCGGCCCGTAGCTCCCGCCAAAGTATCTAAGCGCTTTAAAGCTACGCTATTGCTCTGGGCATCATACGTACCGCTATCGCCACTAACCGGAAGCGTACCCTCATCATTCGTAACCGTCCCTCCCAAACTCTGACGGGTGACGGTAAGGTAGCGATTGAGCTCCTCTAAGCGGGCCGACTTAATGACTAAGACTACGCTGGGCTTCTCGACTACTACTTGGAAGGCTACGATACAATCGGCCAGGACCTGAGTTTTAACCTTACCGTCCGCCTTGAAGAAGTCTTTCGCCCCCGCCTGAACTAAATATTTGCCAATATCCTCTTTACTTAAGAGGCTAGGGGCATTGTAGATCTCCTTGCGGATCAACCACTTGTGGGGGCAATTTTGCTCGCCTCCACATAAGTCCTGAATGCCGCCATGATACTTCTCAATGTGGGCTTTATCAGTCATGACGGAGACGTAATAGAGGATATTGGAGTGCCAGTTGGGTGTCCCATCCTGGTTGCGGCTAAAGAACTGGTTGCCCCCCAAACGCTGCTGGGCCGCGCCTTCGGCCGTATTCTGGCCCGGCAAGTAGGCGGAGGTCATCCAGATCGCCTGGCCATACATCCCATTTTTTCCACTTTGGACATTCTCATTACCGGCGCTGAGAGAGCAGGAGGAATTACTAGGCAAATAGTTTGTGTAGTTGGCCACCCCTAAATTACTAAAACTAGCTCGGCGCAGGTCGTCCATCGTAAAGATACCTACCTTGCGCATCATCGTCTGGGTAACTTGGCGCCCCTCTACGCTGCGCCAGGCGTCCTTACCGTACTGGACGATAGAGAAGAGGGTCAACATCAAGACGCTAAAGACCCCGGTGGTGATGATCACCTCGATCAGGGTGGCGCCGCGCCGCAGATTGTTCCGTACCATACCCACTAAACCCCTTCCCACCCCTTAGAAATTAGAATTGGCGTTATAGAGTCGACTCATCTCGTAGCGCAAGACCCCTTGCCCCGCTACTACTAAGGTCTTGTCGTCCGTGACACCTGTAGTAGACACGCCAGTATCGCTAGTACTAGCCGCCTCCGTCTCCCCCGTCTTGCCCCACCAGACGACGATATCTAACTTATAGAGGCTATTGTCGCCCCCCTCATGAGTTCCGGTCGTCGTTCCTCCCTGGCTAACGCAAGTAGAGCTCAATTGCCAAATAAAAGTCGTATTATTGAGATTCTTGACCCCCGAAGCTACAACTGTAGGAGAAGAGCTATTACCACTTAGAATAGCCGCCTTGACCTCGGAATACTTATCTTTTTTAGAGTTACCGGCATCGTCAGAAGAGGAGCTAGCTACGACCTCGTTGAGGACCGTCTCCGCCACTACTACCCCGGCGGTTAGATCGGTCGTCTTGCGACTGGCGCGCATCGAGCCCGTAAAGACGGCCAAGACTAAGAGCAAGGTCACGGACATAATCCCCACCGAGACCATCAACTCCAAGAGACTAAAGCCCCTACCCGCTCTGCGCAACCTCTTCCACTCTCTACCCATCTTCACTATCTTTTCTCTCTCATCTCGCCGCACGCTCAATCGCGCTCCTCATTCCCTCTTTAGCTCGACCACTCCCTCCCCCGGCGGGTGGGCAGGAAGGGAAGCCCAGACGGCGCAAGTCCTATTCTATGCCTAACTCTAAATTCCCTGATAAAGCAACCCTCAGCGAGTTACAAAGTTATATAAAAAATAAGTGTAGCGAACGCGGTTTCGACCGCGCTTCCGACTTAGAGACCTATCTCCTCTTTAGCGAGGAGGCGGGCGAGCTGGCCCGCGCCATCCGCCGCCATAGGGCCCTCTTCCAGGAGGGAGCCCCCGCTTCCGCCTCTTCCCTGCAAGCTAACTTGGGGGAAGAGCTAGCCGACATCTTAAGCTACCTCTTAGAGCTAGCTAACCGCTTCCAGATCGATCTGGAAGAGGCTTTCCGGGCCAAAGAGGAGATCAACGAAGGGCGCCAATGGCACTAGCCCCCCTCTAGAGAGACTTATCCTCCAAACCGAACTCGCGGTGGAGGGCCTGAGAGGCCACCCGCAGATAGCGCTCCGGGATGACCGCCGAGATGGTAATATGGGAGTCGGTGCTATAGTAGAGCTCTACCCCAGCCCGGGAGAGAGCCTGGCAGATGCGGGCCATAACTCCCGGCTGCCCGCGCATGGCCTGCCCTACTACTGACACTTTAGCACATCCGAAGCGCATCGCGAAGCTGTAACCAAACTTTTCCAAAAGTTTTTTGGCCAGATCTAAGTCCTCTTGGCGCACTAAGAAGGCGATGCGGTGCTCGGTAACGTTGATCATATCTAAAGAGAGCGAGGCCTGGGCCAGCTGCTCAAAGACGTCTAAGCGCCGGGTGTGGAGATCGGAGGCCCCCTGGAAGTCTAAGACCACCATGCAATATCCAGGCACGCTCACCACTCCCACTACCAAGCGCTCCTTAGCCGGGGCCCGATCCTTAATGGGATGGTGGGGATCGGGGGTAGTTACCTCCGTGCCCGGATTAGTAGAGAAGGTAGAGCGCACCCGCAAGGGGACGCGGTGGGCTTGGGAGATCTCTACCGCCCGCGGATGGAGGACCTTAGCCCCCTCGTTGGCCATCTCCCCGATCTCCTGATGGGTCAGCGACTTTAAGATCTGGGCCTGGGGTACGTAACGCGGATCGGCGGTCATCACCCCTTCGACGTCCGTAAAGATGTCTACCCGCTCCGCCTTTAAGGCTACCCCTAAGGCTACCGCCGTAGTGTCGCTACCCCCGCGCCCCAAAGTGACGATCTCCCCGCGCTCGTTGATCCCTTGGAAACCGGCCACCACCGGGATGCCCCCTTGGGTTACCCACTCGCGCAACTGGCTGGGATCGATCGCCACGATACTAGCCTGCCCATACTCGCCCTGAACCTTAATGCCCGCGCCCGCGCCGTCGAAGGCCTTAGCGGTCAGACCCACGCTGCGCAGATAGTGGCTGACGACTACCGTAGAGATGATCTCTCCGCAGGCCATGAGCATATCTCGCTCCCGCGAAGAGGTCCAGTGGGGATAGTCGGCCACCAAACTCAAGAGCGTATCCGTAGCGTAAGGGGCGGGCTTACGTCCCATGGCGGAGACGACTACTACCGGTTCCTTCCCTTCCTCCAGCGCGGCTCGTACCTGGGCGGCCAAAGCTTGCCAACCCTGGGGCGTAGCTACCGAAGTGCCCCCAAACTTCTGGACGACAATAGCCATACTCTCTAAACCTTCTCTCTAGCCCTGACGGGCGATCAGCGCCCGGGCGATATTGACCGCGTTAGTAGCCGCCCCTTTGCGCAAGTTGTCGGCTACGATCCACATAGCTAAACCGTGCTTAGCCGTCATATCCCGGCGGATGCGGCCCACTAAGACTAAATCTTGGCCCTCGCCGTCTATAGGGGTGGGATATAAACCCTTAGCCGTATCGTCTAGGACCTTGACGCAAGGGGTCTGCGCTAAGATCTCCCGCGCCCTCTGGGGATCGCAAGCCTTACTAAAACTCATCTGCACCGCCTCTGAGTGGGCGAAGAAGACCGGGACCCGCACGCAAGTAGCCAGGACTGGCAGCTGGGGCAAGTCCATAATCTTGCGCGTCTCGCAGACCATCTTCCACTCTTCCGTAGAGTGGCCCTCGCTATCGAAAGAGCCGATCTGGGGGAAGAGATTAAAGGCTATGGAGTGGGGGAAGACCTTACTCTGTCGGCGCGGTTGGCCCGCTAAGAAATCGGCCGTACTCTGGCGCAGCTCCTGGACCGCCTCCTTGCCCGCCCCCGAGACCGATTGGTAAGAGGCGATACTGACGCTCTCTACCCCCCACTCCCGGTGCAAAGCGGCCAGAACGGGCATCAACTGGATGGTGGAGCAATTGGGATTGGCGATAATCCCCCGGTGCCTTTCCAGGGCCTGACCGTTGACTTCGGGCACTACTAAGGGCACCTGGGGATCCATACGGAAGAGGGAAGAGTTGTCTATAGCCACAGCCCCTTCCGCTACCGCCCGGCGCACGTAATCGGCGGAGGCCGTCTCCCCACCGGCAAAGAGGGCGATATCTACCCCTTTAAAAGAGGCCTGGGCCACATCTTCGACGGCGATCTCCTGGTCGCGGAAGGGTAAGCGCTTACCCGCCGAGTTGGCGGTAGCCATCAAGCGCAACTGGCCGATAGGCAGCTCCCGATCTTCCTCCAAAACGCTGAGCATCGTGCCCCCCACTAACCCCGTGGCCCCCACAATCGCCATATTGTACGTCTTGCTCATCTTAGACGCGTACCTCCTCTAAGAGATTTTCTAAACCGTAAGTCACCCCCTCCAGAGAGCGCACCTTCTGGATAGCCAGGATCACTCCGGGCATAAAGCACTCTCGACTGGAGGCGTTATGATGGATCGTCAGCGTCTCGCCGGGAGCGCCAAAGATCACCTGCTGATCGGCCAAAAAGCCGGGCATCCGCACGGAGTGGATGCGAATACCGCCCACCTTGCCCCCGCGCGCCCCCTTGACCGCCTCTTCACCCTCGACGGGAGAGCGGAAATTGCCCCCCGAAGCCCGGGCCATGACCTCCGCCGTATAAGTGGCGGTGCCGGAAGGGGCGTCCAACTTGCGCTCATGGTGCTTTTCAATAATCTCCGCCCAGCGGTAGTACTTAGAGGCGATCTTGGCGAACTTAATCATGAGCGCCGCCCCTACGGAAAAGTTGGGGGCAAAGAGGACGGGATGGCGACTCTCGCGGGCGTAATTGACGATCTCTTCACAGTCGGCTTTAGAAGTACCCGTCGAACCGATAACGCAAGCCACCCCGTGGGCCCCGGCTTTAAAGACTAAATCCTTAACCGCGCTGCCCGTAGAGACTTCGACCAAAACTCCGCCCCGAGCCGCCTCTAGCGCCTCGTCAGCTTCGGGAGTAACTACCACTCCACAGGGCTCGCCCATCACTAATTCGCCTATATCCTCCCCTAAATGGCGCGCGTGCCCTATGGCTCCGACCAGCGTAAAACCGACTTGACCTAAGATAGTACGCACGATCTCCCGCCCCAGATTGCCTGTGGCTCCGGAGACGACGACCGGAATGCTCTCAATTACACTGTCCATAGTTCCTCCTCAGTTGACTGTCCCCTAATCTTTCGCTTTATGGCAAAATATCTAGCCCGTCTAGTCCTCCAGCGGGCCCACGATCGCTAAGCGCCAATCTTGGGGACGGAAGAATTGGCGCGCGAACTCTACAATCCGTTCCCTATCGACCAGTTCCAACTGGGCGTAAAGTTCGGCTAACTCCACTTGGCGCCCGTAGAGGCGCTCATTCTGGACGATCTTGCCCATGCGCCCGAAGGTCGTCTCTAAACTTAAGGCGTAAGAGCTCTTAATATGTTTAATAGCCCGCTCTAATTCGTCGGCGCTTATGCCCTCGCGGCGGATACTGGCGAAGATGGAGTCGATAGCCGCCAAGACGGCCTCCACCTTGGCCGGCGAAGCCCCCACCTCTACCCCGAATAGACCCGCGTCCCGATAGGCGGAGCGAAAGGTCTCTACCGAGTAGGCTAAACCGCTCTTTTCGCGGATCTCCTGGAAGAGGCGGCAAGAGAGAGAGCCCCCCAAAGCGCTATCTAAGATGGCCGCCTCGAAGCGGCGGGGATCGTCTTGGGCGATAGTCTGCCAACCGCAACAGAGACTGACCTGCTCTGTAGGCCGGCGGCGCAAAGTGCGCCCCGGATGGGGTTGAGGGGCGCCGCCCGGCGTCCGTTCTACGGCTGCGCCAGCCGGCAATTGGCCCAAATAGCGTTGGCAGAGTTCTACTAAAGACCCATGTTCGACCGCCCCCGCCGCCGCTACGATAATATTGGCCCCCTGGTAATAGCGCTCTTTAAATTCCCAAAGCTGGGAGCGATTTAAAGCTTGGACGCTCTCTACCGTCCCCTGGATGGGCGCTCCCAAAGGATGATGGGGCCAAAGGGTAGCGTAAAAGAGATCGGAAGCCAACTCTTGGGGATCGTCCTCCACCATCTTGATCTCTTCGATAATGACCCCCCGCTCGCGCTCCAACTCGCACTCCTCTAAGGTGGAATTTAAGAGCATATCGGAGAGGATCTCTAAGGCGGCCTCCAGATCTTCGCCTAAGACTACGGTATAAAAGCAGGTCTGCTCTTGCTCGGTGAAAGCGTTCATACTCCCCCCCAAGAGGTCCATATCTTGGGCTAAACGCAGGGGGGTGCGCTCTTTAGTCCCCTTAAAGAGCATATGCTCTAAGAAGTGGGCCAATCCCCCTTGCCCGGGGGGATCCCAACGGGTTCCCGTCTGGACCCAAAAGCCCAAGGCGCAGGTGGCCCAAGCGGGCAGGCTCTCACTCAAAACGATCAACTTGTTCTCTAAAATACTCTTCTCAATAGCCAAAGCCCGCTTCTCT
Organism: Vulcanimicrobiota bacterium; assembly: GCA_944322965.1. GTDB lineage: Bacteria > Vulcanimicrobiota > Xenobia > Xenobiales > Xenobiaceae > Bruticola. The sequence goes on along the minus strand of CALUQR010000002.1, from coordinate 181,801 downwards.
TGCACACCGCCCAAAGTATACCTTTTTTTAGAGCTGGCTGGCGGCCGCGCAGAGGTAACGCGAAAGTTGGGCCTCGGCTGGGTGCGGACGGGCCAAAAGGCGCCAAGCGCTCTCCAGCTCCAGCCACTCTAACCAACGTTCTAAGTCCTCAGCCAATAATTCGGGCGTCAAAAGGTAACTCCAAGGGCCCAGATCTAAGCGGCTGCGCAACTCCCTAGCTAAACCTTTGAGGCTCAATTTCCAGCTGAGGGGACTTAAATAGCGCTGGGGGACCTCCAAGGGGCGCCCCACGCTCAAGACGTAGGGGTTGGCCTTAGCCTCCGGATAGCCCTCCGCTTGCAAGCAGGCCGCCAAGAGCGAGCCGCCCCAGCTCCCCCAAAAGTGGGAGTAAAGCCACTCCCCCCGCTGGGGTTGGGTCCAGAGCGTCTCCCCCTCCGGGAAGCCCAGATAACGCCCTAAATCGCGGGTCCAAGCTCTCCCCCAGCGCGGTCCCCCCGCGCTCTGAAATTCACAACTGCGCCACAGCTGGGGCGGGACGCCCGCTTGAGCCGCTACCACTAATTGGCGCCCGGCCCCCAGGCGCACCACCTTGTAAGTCCTGCCCCCTAAGCGCAGATAATCGCCCACCTGCCAACCCCTCTGGCCGCTTATCTCCCCTAAGAGCACATTCTGACGCCCCTCCAGGACTTGATAACCGCCCCCCCCTCCGCCGCGAGCAATATTGTGATGCATCTCTCCTCTAGTAAAGAGCTCCTCCAATTTTGGACCCCAGGCGTAACTTTCACCCCGGCGCTCTACCCGCAACCAGCCTTCGGAGGCTAAATGGTCGTAGAGGCGCCCTATCTGGGCGCTAGAGTAGCGCCCCTGCAAGTAGGCGGGCAGGCGCTCTAAGAGGGCCTTAGGGGTCAGGAGATGGCGCGGATTTTGGCAGACTAGGGAGAGACTCTGCTGGATTAAGACGGAAGTACAAAAGGGCGGATGTTCGCTTACGCTCTGGCCCGCCCGCGCGGCCTCTAGGAGATGGCGATATTGCAACTCTTGCCAATAGTCGCCATAAAGGCCCAAGAATTTAGTGACTTGGCCGCGCCTCCCGCTGCGCCCTAAACGCTGCCAAAAGGAGTTTAAATCGGCGTTGGGGGCGGTAAAGGCCACCCCGTCTATATCCCCAATATCGATCCCCACCTCTAAAGTAGAGGTGGCGCAACAGAGGGCGGCCGTCTGCTGGGCGAATTGCTCCTCTACCCTTTCCCGGGCCTGGGAACTTAAAGAACTATGGTGCGAATAGACGGCCGCCCCGAAAGGGTTAGGGTGACAATTAGCGGCGGCCGCTACTAAAAGCTCCGCCTCCGCCCTAGAGCTCACAAAGACTAACATCTTAGGGGCCTTTTCCTCTAAGCAGAAGGAGATAATGGCCTCTAACTTAGCCTTAGCCTGCTGAGCGGGGCTCTCTTCGCCCTCTAAAGCCTTAGGGTGGACGAGCTGGGCTACAAAGCGGCGTTCCTGGGGGATAGAGATAATCTGGCCCCGGCCCCCCAGATATTTACTCACAATCTCCGCCCCGCAACCCGGAGTAGCGCTAACCGCCACCCGCTGTAAGGGTAAGCCTAGCCCCCCTAAACCGTAGGGAAGGGCGCAAGCTTTGGGAGAGTGGAGCAGAGTATCTAAGCGCTCTAAGAGGATAGAGAGCTGGTCGCCGCGGGGCGTGCCGTCTACTACGTGCAACTCCTCTAAGACTACGCTCTTAATCCCCAAAAGTTGGGCCGGGTAGCGGCAGAGGAGCGAATCTAAGGACTCCAGGGTAGTCACCAAGACCCCGCCCGCCCCCTCGCGGAGCGGGAGAGGATGATCGCCGGTGCGCAGGGCGACTTTCACCTTACAGCGCTCTAAAGGGGGGAGTAAGCGGGCCTGCAAGTCGTTAGCTAAGGCTCTAGTGGGGGTAATAATGAGGACAGTCAGGCGCCTAGCTCGCAGATCGTCCCAGTGGCGCTCTACTAAGGGAGCCGCGTAAGCCTCCGTCTTGCCCGAGGCAGTGGCCGAAACTAAGAGCCCATTCTCACCCCCTAAGAGGGGGGCCGCAGCCTCTAACTGGATAGGTTGAGGCTTAAAGAAGCGCCCGTAGAAGGCCCCCCAGACCTTAGGCAAATTCTGACGCAAGAGGTTAGGATGCACGGGCTAGCCCTTAATTATGGAGTAACTCTTCGCAGCGCTCCTCCGTCAACGGGTGGGGCTGGAGGGCGTACTGTTCCTGCAAGAGGGCCAACCAGAACTTTACAAAGAGCCGGTAACCGCCGCTAAAGACTTGCTGGCTCATAAAATCTACTAAGCGCCCTAAATTGGCCTCTTGCAGTTCGCGTTGGGGCTCGTCCCAGGACCAGGCGATTTGGGCCAAATCTAAGAGCTTTAAGCCCAACTCCTTAAAGAAGGTCGCCGGCTCCCGCTGGGCGCCCTCTAAATCGATAACGACCGATTGGGGGCTAGCCTTAGACATATTGAGGGGGCGCGCCAAACGCTGTTGCAAGGCGGGATAGGCGCTGACCTCCACCTGCATAAATTCGGGAGGCGTAGCGTAGAAGAAGATCACCTTCCCCAGACGGGAACTGGCGCAGAGATCGATCAGTTGGCGCAGGTTGTCCCCTATAGCCCGCATCTGTTGGGCGTTGGCGCTAGAGATCTGGATATCGACCTCGTCGAAGAGAAAGACTACCCCGGGAAAGCCTAAAGCGGTCATGAGAGCCACTAATGAGCGCAAAATGGGGAAGGCGTTGTCGGAAGCTACCTCATCGTAGATCCCCAACTGGCGCAAGAGCTGGCGGTCGCTCCCCGCCTGGCCGCTCAGCCAATGTTCTAAGAGCTCCGCCTCTTCCTCCCGCCCCTGACGGTAGGCCTCTACCAAACGGCCCGCCACCCGACGGAAGGTATAATTTTCGACCGGAATCTCGCCCCAGGGCCCCGCCAGCTCGCTCTCTACCTGCCCCTGGGCGATTAGGCGCAAGATAGCCTCCGCCCCCCGCACTTGGAGCTCTTCCCCCTCCGCCTCGGCGTTTAGACCCTCGCCCACCCGCTGGCCCGCGCGGTAGCGCCAACTCAAATTGGCCCAGGCCACCTGGTAGACGCGCAAGGCGTCTTGGTAAGGACACTCCCGGGGGGAGAGATTGACGCTACAAGTTAAAAAACCATGCTTTTGGGCGAGCGAGCGCACGCAACTTAAAAAATGGGTCTTGCCCGCCCCGTAGCTACCCTGCACTAAGCGGAAGGCGGATCCCCCAGCCTCCCCCAAGAGGCGCCCCAGATACTCCTCTTCAATTACTTGCAGGTACTCCTCTAAGCCCACCGTCACCAATTCTAAGCCCTCTAAGGGCGGGGCCCCGCTCTCTCCCATAGTATTTAAAATGGCCCGCGCCCGTTGGGGGGCGACTGCGGAGATCGTCTTTTTCATCCTGGGGACTCTCACTTAAAATGTAATTTGGAAGTCATTTCGTGGACGTAGGGGCCAATATCGCCTCGGCAGAGGCGGGAGTAATCTAAGAGCTCCAAGATACAGCGCAAGAGTTGGCGCGAACCGTCGATAGCCCCTTGCTCTATAGCCTGGTAGACTACTTGACCCATGGCCGCGGCCGCGTTATCGCCGCAAGCGAACTGGGGGTAAGCCCGGCGATAGAGGCCTATAACTAGAGAGCATAACTCCCGGTAGTCGCCCTTACTCAAAGGTTGCAACTCCCAAAAGACCTCTTGGGGCAAGAGCTCTTGGAGGGCCTGCCAACCCGCCCCGCGGTCCATAGTCATAGCAAAAGCGCAAAAGACGCCGCTCTCATACTTTCCGCCCTCAGGATTGTAGAGGGGGGGAAGATGGCGGTGGTTGGGATGGCCTCCGCGCGGGAAGCGGGCGATACCCGGCACGGCCTCTTTCCCCAAGGCTAAGGCCGCGTAGTAGCCAAAGAGCTGATCGGCAAAGTTACGATCGCGGCTAGAGAGGATATTGTACATCTCCGCTTCGTCTAAGAGGAGGACTAAGCCAGCATACCCCGCCTGGCGCGCCAAACGGGCGATAGCGCTCAAAATGTAGGTGTAGATGTGACCGAAGGTGCGATAATCTTTGAGAGCCGGGAAGCGCCAGGCGGAGGGCGCGCCCGGGAAGATGCGCCCTAAGTAGCGGTTAAAGTCGCCCGTCAACTCTTGGGCCTCTTGGCCTTCCAGCCAATCTAAGAGGTGGCGCACCGCCCCCTCCTGACGGTCCAACTCTCGGTCGGCTTGCGGATCGCTGCAGGCCTCTAAATTGTCGAGATAGCGGTTAAAGAAATATAGGGCCGGGCTCAAGTAGGCGTGAAAGTTCTGGCGCTCCAACCACCAGGAGACGAGTCCCCGGCGGCGGGCCTCCAAAAAGAGGGGCCAGAGTCCATCCTTGCCGCTGTGGCCGGGATAGATCAGATTGAGCATCAACGCCCGATAGACCCGCTGGGGGTTGGAGGGGCTAGTATCTTTACTATTGAGGGCGATGCGGGCGGTGAGACAGTTGGCCCCCAGCGCTTTGGCTTCCAAACACTCCAACATGTGGGTCTTGCCCGCCCCGTAGTCGCCCAAAAAGACGCGCGCCCCACCTTCGGGCAGGCGGCCCAAATCTTCCTCCAGGCGCTCCATCTCCAGCTGGCGCCCCGTCGTATAGAGCTCTACCCGCTCCCCCACTACCCCCGTGCGCATAGCCTCTAAAATGCGCAGAGCGGCCCATTCCCCCTCAGGACCGGGGGGCAAAGCCTCCGCCCCGCGCGGGCGCGCTTCGCGCCAACCGGCGTAACGCTGCCAACGGGTGCGCGGCTGGGCGGCGGCGATCAAGCGCCCATCGGGCAGGTAATAGCGCAGATCGTCGGCCCGGCAATATTGATTGACCCGGTCGCTAAAGAAATGGACGAAGTACTGGCCGTTGCCCAATAAGCGTAAGACCCGCCCTTGGCCGTATTGCGCATGGCAGACCATATCCCCCACCTGTAAGAGTCGACTGGGGACCTGGGGAGCGGCCAGCTCCTTAGAAGTCGGCAAATTCCTCCTCCTCTCCGCCCAGCCCCTCATCCTGACGGCAGAGGGCCTCAATATCGGTCGTCCCCTCGCCGTGGAGATGTTCGTTAGTCAAGACGGCGATCCACTGCTTGACAAAGTTGCGCCGCTGACCGGCATCGAAATTTAAAGTGAGATACTCCTCTACTAAAAAGCGCAAATTCTCCAACTGGCGCTCCCTCTGGGGCTGCCAATCCCACGCCCGGCTAGCCACGGCTAAGATGCGCTCTCCCAGCTGGTAGAAGAATTGACGAGGCGGCAGGGAGGAGTCGGTGACGTCTATAGTGGGCGCCTGGGGGCAGACGGCCGAGAAGGGTAAGGGACTATGCAGACGCTGTTGCAAGGCGGGGTAGTCGACTACCACTTGACTAATAAATTCCGGCGGCACGGCCAGGGCCCAGAAGAGGCCGGGCAGGCGACCGCTGCCGCACATATCGACGAACTGGCGCAAATTGTCGACTAGCTTCTTCTTTTCGCGCCGCCCGCCCGCCGCCACGCGGTCCGCCTCATCGAAGAGGGCTACGATGCCCGGATAACCGCAAAGGCGCAAGAGCTGGACTAAGCTAGTGAGCATAGAGGAGCCATTACGCTCGCAGATAGACTCGGTCAAGGTCAAACTCCCCAACTTGAGGCGCTTAACCGTCCCGCCCAGAAGCCACAATTCGTCCTGCTCGGCGCTCTCTTCATCCTCAGTCCAGAGGCTCTGCATAAAGTGGGCGGCCACCAAGCGGAAATTGTGGTTGGCCATAGTCGCCAACTTCAAATTCCGCAGCCACTGGCGCTGGGCGCCGGGATCTTCTATAGCGTAAGCCCAAGCGCGCAAGATAGTCCCCAAGCCGCGCCGCCCCTCATAATCGCTCGCCTTAGCCGGAGGGGTGACTAAATTTTGCACCAGGGCCTGGTAGACGCTAGCTAGATCTCCAAAGCTACAACCTTGCAAGGAGAGCTCGACATTGGCCGTCAAAAAGCCCCGCCCCCAAGCTAAGTTGCGCAGACAGGTGAGGAAGTGGGTCTTACCCGCCCCGAAGGAGCCTTTAATCAATTTAAAAGCCGAGCCCCGCTCCCCCTGGGCCATAGGCTCTAAATAGTAGCGCTCTAAGACGGATAAGAGCCTATCTAGACCGACGGTCACATACTCTATGCCCCGCTCGGGCGGCAAGCCCAAAGAGCCCATGCGCTCTATAATCTCCGCCGCCTCTAGGGAAGAGAGCTCCGCTCCCCAGGCGGGTCGGCTTACTCCTGACTCACTCATTTAATCCTACCGCCCTCCCTAATCTCGCTCTTGGCGCTGGAACCAGAGGGAGAGATAATATTGGCCCCGGCCTACTCCATCTTCTAACCAGAAGACTTGATCTTTATTCTTGGTAGCCCCGATAGTAGCCGTCCCCAAATAGAGGCGCCAGCCCCCTCGGGCCAGCCCCCCGCCCTGACGCAAACGGGCTATATCCCAGGCCAATTGGAGGCGCGTATACTCTCTAAACTCGCCGCCTTGGGCCTTTTGGAACTCGCTACCTTGGCGCGCCAAAGCCATTAAAGGCCAAATCTGGCGCAGCGGGACCCTAGCCCCCAAACTCTGCCGCCCGTTATAGAGGGCCAAGCGATAACTCTGCCAGAGAGCGGCGAAAAATTGGCTCTGGAAGAGCTCCTCGGGGAGCTCCCCGCCGTTCAAAAGCTGGCTCTCGCTAGCGGCTACCTCCAGGATCCGCTCGCTCACTAAGGGCAACTGGCTGCGCAAGGGTAGGCGCGCGTAATAAAGGTCGGCCAAACCCTCCCGCCACTGGGGGCGCAGAGTGAAAGTTCCCAATTGCAACTCTAAAGGCTCTTGGCCAATGACGCTGACCCGCCAGCCCTTTTGGGCGGCTAAGCCTTTAAATTCGCGCCTAAAGGAGCGCTCTAACTCCCCTACCGCCCACTGGCGATACTCCGACCATTGCCCGGCTAAGGAAGACCAAAGTTGGGGCTCGTCCCCCTCCTGCCAATTACCGATAGCTCTTCCCAGCGCCGCCCAGCCCTTTAAGCTCTCCTCGCGGCGCAGTTGGCGCTCGCCCTCTATGAGACGCGCGCCAGCCTCTAAGCGCTCCTGCGCCGCCTGGCTCCAGCGCTCCAAAAAAAGCTCCCCGCCCTCCCAATTCCACTTCGCTTCGGCCATAGCGCTCTTAACCTCGTAAATCTTCCTGAGCTCTGGCCGCCCCTTGGCCCTCGCGCGGCCCCGTGCGCGCCAACTGACTCTGCCAACTCCAACCCTCTAGGGAGCCCTCAGTAGTCCAGCCGCTGCCCGCTAAGAGTTGGGGCTCTAACCACAACCTCCGCGCCTCATAGAGGTATTGGCCCCACGAGTAAGCCTGGGCGTTAGTCCGGTTGGGGGTGCGCGCAAAGGGGGTAGAGAGTAAATAGAGAGCTCTCATCCCGGGCCAGAGCTCTTCTAAAGAATGGCGCTCGCCCTCTAAAGTCTGAGCTACCCAAGCTAAGCGCTGAGCAAACTCCGCCCCCGCCTGGGCCTTAGCCTTAAAGCTCTCCTCTAACTTACTTAGCCCCTGCGCTAAGCCCACTGCCGGAGTTAAGGGCCAACTCCCTACTCCATAACCCCCTAACTCTAAGCGCCCTACCCCCAAAGCCCAATCGATAACTAAGGTGAAAGGCTCCCACTCTAAATAAAAGTTAGCGCTCAGCTCCTTTAAGGTAGGCTCTCCCCCTAAGGCCCATAAGGGGGGCAACTCTACAGAGCGCCCCAGCGCTTGGGCCTCCGCTAAAAAGTCCGTCCACCATAGTTCTTGAGCCTGGCGCAGAGCCTCCGCTACCTGCCGGGCTAAGGGCTCTAAGTTCTGGGCGCTACTGGGCGCAGTCCACTCCCTGGGCCCTAATCCCACCGCCTGCGCCCCGGCCGCGCGCAGAGCGTCCAGATGGACCGCCTCTTGGCTAAATTTCTTAAACTCTCCCTCCCAGCTAGACCAACTGGCGGGCTCTAAGCGCGTACTCTTAGCCATCTCTATCCCCTAGGCTTCCGGGGCGTAGTGGAGCTCTAAGGCGGCGGCTATACTATCGACTAACTGGCGCAACTCCTGGGCGTCGGGACCCTCCGCCATGACGCGCACCACGTTCTCCGTCCCCGAAGGGCGCACTAAGAGACGCCCGCGCCCGCGCAGAGACTCCTCCACCTGGGCCACCGCTTCCGCCACCGGCTGGGGCTCGCTCCAGGTATACTTATCGCGCACGCGCACATTGACCATATATTGGGGCTTCTTCTCTACGGCGGCCGCCAACTGGGAGAGGGGAGCCTGGCGCTCTTTGAGGATCTGACTTAAGACTAAGCCGGTCACTAAACCGTCGCCCGTAGTAGAGTAGTTGAGGAAGATAATGTGGCCCGACTGCTCGCCTCCCAAGGTCGCCCCCGAGCGGCGCATCTCCTCTAAGACGTAACGATCGCCCACCGCCGTACGCACCATATCTAAACCATGGCGGGCGCAGGCCTCCTCTAAACCTAAGTTGGCCATCACCGTAGTCACTAGGCGGTTCTGGGGCAAGAGCCCATCCTTCTGCAACCACTTAGCGAAGAGTAAGAGCATATGGTCGCCATCGATCATCTCTCCCCGCTCGTCGCAGGCTAAGCAACGGTCGGCGTCGCCATCGAAAGCTAAACCTAAATCGGCCCCCAACTCTACTACCTTGGCTTGCATGGTCTGCGGGTGGGTAGAGCCGCACTGGGCGTTAATATTGATCCCGTCGGGACTGGCATGTAAGAGGGTCACCTGGGCCCCTAAGGAGCTAAAGATAGGCTCGGCCAAAGCGGAGGCCGCCCCGTTGGCGCAATCTAAGACGATCTTTAAGCCCTCTAGGCGGGTCTTAGCCAAAGAACGCACGTAGGCCCCGTACTCCCCTTGAGCGGAGGTCAGATCTTGGCAGGTAGCTAAATTCTCATCAACCGCCCGGGGCAGATCCTTACTCTCGGCCACTAAACGCTCTAATTGATCCTCTTGGGCGTCGGTCAATTTATAACCGTCGGCCCCCACCAACTTGAGACCGTTATCGTAATAAGGATTGTGGCTAGCGGAGATGACGCAACCCCCTTGGGCTCCGTAGCGGCGGATAGACCAGGCCACGCCCGGAGTGGGGATAACCCCCAAAACTAAGGGCTGAACCCCTAAACTCATCAACCCGCAGGTATAACCGTATTGCAGTAATTGGCCGCTCAGACGCGTATCGCGCCCCACTACCACCTGAGGACGCCCGCCCCGCTGCAGTTGGGGATTTTGGATAATCTGATAAGCGTGAGCCCGCCCCACCTTAAAGGCCAACTCCGGAGTGAGATTGAGATTGGCGCGCCCGCGCACGCCGTCCGTACCGAATAATCTGCTCATGGTCTACCCTTTGCTCCGCCCCGCGAAGATTTCCACCCCTCCCCTTCCCTAACTGGAAGAGAGGCGCCCAGCGCCTTCAAGAAAGGGGAAAGGATCCCTCCCCCGCTATCCGGCCGGGGTGGGCAGGGGGATAGGCTCGCTCTCTGCGGGCGAGCGCGGGGTGACCGTCACTTGGACCGTCCCTTGGGGCAAATCGTAGAGGTGGTAATGTTCGGGGAGCTCTAGGCGCACCGTCTTGGTTAAGACCTCGCGCCCTACCGGCAAGACGATCTTCTCGACCCCCAAAGAGCCCAATTTCTCGCGCCCCTCCTCCCGCCCCACTATTACGGTACTGGGCTTACAGGTGAGCTTATACTCCCAATCGGGCAGACCCTGGAGGCTAATATTCTTTAAGGAGACGGGCAACTTCTGCACCGCCACTATGGGCAACGTCACGTAGACGTTAGTCGTATAGACCTCTACCTGGGGGACCGTATTGCCATTGCCATCGACGGCATTTAAGGTCTGCACCCTAGTGGAGAAGGTCTCCTCCGCCTCGCTGACGGCGATGGGGGCCACCACGGCCGCCACCTTATCGACATGCTCCATACCGCCCACTACTCGCACTTTGGCCGGTTCGATGATGGGATTTAAGAGGCGGTAACCGTCTAGCGGCTTACCCACTATGGAGACTCTGACCGGCACATTGGAAGTTACCCGCCTAGAGACGGAGGCCCACACGTGGCTGGGTTCCACGGAGGAGACTTCCGCCCCGCCCGGGGCCATGACGTCTACCGCCACCAAAGCTGTGCCTACCGTCTGCCGGGTGCTGAGATCGACCATAGCCGAGATGAGGTTAGGATCGACGCGGTCTAAGATATTCTTCTTGCCCCGAATGGAGACTGTAACCTCGCTGGGGGAGACGGAGCTAATGAGGTTGCTATTAGCCGGCTCTAAGATGTCGATAGTCTTCGTAAAGACCCGCTGGGTAGGCAATTCCTGAATGGGGCGAGCTAGAGTCTTTACCAAGATGGCCGTACAGAGCGCCATCACGAAGGCCAAAGCTTTGAGACCGAAATTATTGCGCAGACGAGAGAGCATCTACTCATTACCTCCGAAGGGACGCCACAGGGAGAGGCCGGTAAAGCGCTTCTTGCGCTCCTTATTGATCTCGGCCATCAGCTCTCGAGTCAGGGCTTTGCGCACTTGGGCCTCCTCGGTCATAGGTTGGCTGAAGGTCCCGTCTTTGGCGATTCGGATCTCCCCCGTCTCTTCGGAGACGACTACTACGATGGCGTCGCTTTGCTCGGTGATGCCGATAGCCGCCCGGTGGCGCGTCCCAAAGCGCGAGTCGACTACGGAGTCGGTGAGCGGCAAGTAGCAGGCGGCGGCTACGATGACGCTACCGCGCACGATGACCGCTCCGTCGTGTAAGGGGGTCTTGGGGCGGAAGATAGTCTGTAAGAGCTTGGCCGATAAGACCCCGTTGACCGTCTGACCCGTCTCGATCACCTCTTGGAGCCCCGTCTCTTGCTCTAAGACGATGAGCGCCCCAAAGCGGGTAGTGGAGAGGTTAAAGGCCGCAAAGGCGATCTCGTCGATAATGTGGGTAAACTCCTCTTGGCCGATCTCTTTAATGGCCGTAGAGCCTATGAGCCCTTGCTGGCCCAGACGGGTCAGCGCTCGCCGCAATTCGGGCTGGAAGACTACGGGCAAGGCTACCATAGTCGAGACTAAGATACCGTTTAAGATGTAACTCAAAGTCTGCAATTGGGCGAAGTAGGCTAAGCCCTGCAAAACTAAGAGGGCCAATAAGCCCTGTAAGATCTGTAAGGCTCTCGTACTCTTAATGAGCAAGAGCACGTAGTAAAAGAAGACGGAGACTAAGAGGACGTCTACCGCGTCCCAGAAGCCGAGGCTCTGTAGGAAGGCGTATAAACTCTCCATCTATCCCCCCGCCGCTCCCGCCGCCAAGGGGGCCTGACCGCGCAAGTTCCAAGCCAAGCGGCGCCACAAGAGGCCTACCACTAGAGAGGTAGTGAGCGATTTAATAATATTAAAAGGCAAGATCATAGCCACCAAGTAGGCCCCCAAATCGAAGGGCACCATGGCGCTAAAGAACTTACTCATTAGCCAGTAGACTAAGACGTTTAGGGGCAACATCAAGAGGACCATGGCCCCCGACCCCCAGAGGAGCCCCCGCCAGACTTGGGTATTCTCTAAATGGGGCTGGCGGCGCAGATTGCCCACGCTCGAGGCGATCCCCACCAAGGCTATACCGGCTAGAGTATTGACCGGAATGCCGATAAGCTCCCAGGGCGCCAAATTGAGCAACAGAAAGAGCAAGTTCTTAATGACTACTACCGCTAGCCCGGCCGCCGGTCCCAAGGTGAAGGCCAAGATCAGGGCCGGGACCTCGGAGAAGTCGTAAGTTAAGAAGGGGGCGGTGGGTAAAAGGGGTACCCGCACGAACTCCATGAGCAATAAGGAGAGGGCGCTCATCATGGCGATCTTCATCAGATCCCCCAAAGGAGCGGCCTCTCTAGGACCCATCTTCCATTTAGCGCCTATTGAGCTTCCACTCCAGGACGCATCGATTCGTCTATCCAACGCAAATACTCTTCACTACCGCCGCTAACCGGCAGAACTAAGATTTCAGGGACATCGTAAGAGTGGAATTTCTTGACCGACTCCATCACCCGTTCCACTCGCTCCCGGGTCGTCTTCATAAACATCAGGGCCTCGCGGCACTCCTCAATCTTATCTTGCCACCAGTAGAGAGAGGTAATCTTGGGTACCAAGTTGACACAGGCTACTAGCCGCTCCTGCAAGAGGTGGGTGGCCATAATCTTGGCTTCCGAGGCCGAAGAGATGGTGACCACCACAATACAATACTCGCTACTCATCCAGAGATGCACCCTCCTATTAGTGATAACGTCCGCGCTTGAGCGTCTTCGATAGGCGTCGCTCAGCCACATGACCCGGCAGATCGACAGCATCAGCCACTACCACGACGGAAGCGACCTGCAAATTTTTGCGGGCCTCATAGCGCCATAGGTTGCCGTCTATATGGCGCGCGTGCCCCATCTCTAAGAGTTTCCGCTGCTCGTCTAAGACCAGCAACCCCACCTGCTGCACCTTGACCGCATCGTAAGCGGTAACCTCAATGATCTCCCCCTTCTTGCCATTATAGCGGCTGAGATCGATACAGATAATCTCCGGCGGCTGGAAGAAATCGGTGGCCGCCACCTCCAAAGGGGTGCGCCCGCTGGCCTGAGCGGCCTGGATATACTCCGGCTGGTGCTGGGCCTCCTCAGCGTAGGCTAAGGCGTCTTGGAAATACTCCCAAAAACGGCTGCCCGCACTGCAGCTAACCCCGTTGGGATGGACTAAGCGCTGGCTACTGTCGGGCGCCACTTCCAAAGGCAAGAGGGCCTCTTCCTCCCATACCTCTCCACCTTCTACATTTTTGCGTTGGCGCCACTCCAAGGGCATAGACCACCCCTAACCAGTCGTTTACCCTCCTCTTCCCTTCCCTCCCAGAGCGCTCCTGCCAGGGGTGCAATTTAGACTTCCAAGACGTGCTTATCTAAGACAAAGCAAGTAAAGCTGCCCGTAAAGATCTCTACCTCTCCGCGCCATCCTTGGACTTGGACCATCTTCTTGCGCCCCGGAGCCTCCTGGAGCTGAGCCTCAAAACGGACCTTCTCCCCTACCCGACAAGGCTTTAAAAAGCGCGTCTGGGCGCTCCCTAAGACGACGTAAGGGTCGTTAACGGCCAACATAGCCGCATAGTCGGCGGCTCCAAAGATAAAGCCCCCGTGGACTAAGCCCCGCTCGTCGACGGCCATCTCTGGCCTAAGCTCTAACTCTACTTGGGCCCTTCCCTCCTCTAGGGCGAGCGGCTGCCCGCAGAGCGCGCGATCGATTCCTAAATGGGTCTTAATTTCCATACTCTCTCCTCTACTCTTCCCCCCCTGCTGCAGTTGCTCCCCCCCTCTCAGAGCCTCGGCCGCTCACTCCAAAATAGAGATGAGCAGACCGACGCTCAAGATCTCCGGCAAGATCTTAGCCTTACCCTCGCCTGTAGGGGGGTAGTAGACGTATAAGGGCACGCCGCTGCGCCCGTAGCTCTCTAAGGCGGCGGTAATAGCCGGATCGCGGTTCGTCCAGTCGGCCTTCATAAAGATTACGCCCCTCTTTTGGAAGAGCTCTTGCACCTGAGGATCGGCCAAGACGCCGCGCTCATTAACTTGGCAAGTTAAACACCAAGCGGCGCCAAAATCGATAAAGAGAGGCTTCTTCTGATCGATGGCCTCTTGGACCGCTTCCTGGGACCAAGGGACGGCCGCTAAAGAATCGCTCCCTCCAGAAGTAGCTACCTCCCGAGGCTGGCAGGCTCCCGCTACCAAAAAGCCCGCAACTACTAAAGAGAGTAAGAGGCCGCTCCAAGCCCAGCGGGGGCTGCTCTGGATAAAGCGCCCGTAGATCCAGCCCCCTAAAGCGGCCGCCACTAAAGCCGCCCCCAAGAGGGCCGCTCCGTCCGCTCCCCGCTGTTGGGCCAAGACCCACAGGAAGTAGACCTCAGTTAAGATTAAGGGGAAGGCCAAAAATTGTTTTAAGCTCTCCATCCACCGCCCCGGCCGCGGCAGGCGGCGCAAGAGGGCGGGCCAGGAGGCCAGTAAGAGGTAAGGTAAGGCCATCCCCAAAGCCAAAGCTCCAAAGATGAGGAGAGCGACTAAGGCCGGGGCGGTCAACGAAAAGCCCAAAGCGGCGCCCATAAAGGGGGCGGTACAGGGGGTAGCGGCTACTACCGCCAAAGCGCCGCTGGCCATACTGCCTAAGGCCCCGCTCCCGCTCTCTACCCCGCCCCAGCGGGTAAGCCCCAAGCCCACTTCGAAGACGCCCCACAAGTTGAGGGCGATCCCCAAAAAGAGGAGGCTCAATAAGGAGATAAAGAGCGGGGACTGCATCTGGAAGCCCCAACCTAAACTCTCGCCGCTAGCCCGCAAGAGGAGCAAGATTAAAGCCAAAAGCCAGAAGCTCAAAAGGACGCCCAAACTAAACCACAGGGCCTGTTTGAGGCTAGAGCGAGGGCCGCTCCCCTCTTGGGAACCGTGTTCGACAAAGCTTAAGACTTTGAGGGAGAGGACGGGGAAGACGCAGGGCATTAAGTTTAAGAGGATACCCCCTAAGAAGGCGCCCAAGGTATAGCCTGCCACCTGCCCCCAATTTAAGGGACTCCCAGCTGGGGCCTTTGCTTGCGAAGTAGCCTCTAAGCTCCCCGCCGGGGGCCAGGGGCTAGGTTTACTCCCTAAGGCCAATTCTAAGTTCCAAGCGGCTTGCGGCTCTTTAGAGTTAGAGTCTAAGGCGACTAAGAGGCCCGCTACCTTCTCTAAGGAGCTACCCGCCCGCAGGGGAACCTGCAGCCAATAGCCGACCCCTACCCTCTGCACCTGGGGATCGGCTTTCAAATTTAGGGCCGTGCCCTCCCAGGGATAGAACTCCCAGAACTTGGCCTCAGCGGGAATTTCACTCTTCTCCGCAGGGGTTAAATGGAGATTTAAATACTCGCCCTCTACCCAAGCTTCAGCCTGGCCCGCCCAATCTTTAGGCCAGAGGGGGGCGCTACTTTTAAATAATTCCGCCTCCTGGGAGGGAGTAGGCTCCTTCCCAGCGGCCAAGACGGGCAACTCTAAACGCAAAGTAGCTTGCCCGGGGAAGCAGCCGGTGGAGCTACACTCTAACCAGCTGGCCTTAGCTATGACTTCTAAAGTCTTACCGGCGGGCCAGGTAGCGGGTACTTCGATACTTTGGACTAAGAGGGGGGAGCCCGAATACTCTAGGCTCATCTCTCCTAAAAGTTGGGCCCGCTTGGGCGGAGGCCAGTAACTAGCTCCCAATTTAACCCCGGGCGGAAGCTGCCACTCTACGCTAGTAGGTAAGCCCCACTCTCCCCCGTTGCGCCAGTAGACGTGCCAGCCGGAGGGCAACTTTAGTTGGAGGGCCACTAAGCCCTGGGAGCCCGCTACTAACTCTCGCTCCGCACTGATTAGCCGCGCCTCTAAGCCCTGGGGGCTGCGCCAGCTGGAGCCGGGGGCGGCGGGCGCAGGGGTAGCCCAGGCGGGGGTCAAGCTCCAGAGGCTTAAGATCAACCAAGCTAGGAGCCAACCTCCATACCATCCCCTACGCGCTCTCCACAATTGCACCGTCCGCTCCTCTCTGGCCGCCTCCGCCTCTCCCCTAGGAGGGCAGGTTCTCAGCCCGCCCCGCCCGAAAGGGCGGGGCGCTATGTCCAAAGCCTTTAAATATAGTGACCAGGCTCAAAAGCTCCTCTACTCCACTTTAGAGCTAGAAGCCTCTCAAGAGACAAAATTTACCCAACTCCTGGAAGAGGCCGCCCAAGCGGCCCAAAACTGCCGCGAATGGCTGCAGATAGGTTACGCCTACTTAGAGGCCGCTCAACCCGCCCGCGCCCTGGAAAGCTTAAAAAAGGCCCAAGCTTTAGATCCTAAGAATCCGGCTAGCTACCTCTTTTTAAGCTTAGCGGCCGCCGATGAGGGAGATTACCAGACCGCCCAGAGTTATTTAGAAGAGCTCTTAAAGCTCTCCCCAGAGAACCAGGCGGCCCCTAGCGTCCAAGTCCTCTTCTACCTCCTCCAAGAAGAGATAGAACCCGCCTTAAAGCTCCTCTTTCCCTCTAAAGGACGCTTCGATCTGACCGTCTCTCCCCAAGTTCTAAACCGCCTGGCGGCCGCCCTAGAGCGCAAACTCTGCGCCTTAGAGTTACCCCCCGCCCCTGAAGAGCCGCCAGTTCCTCCGGAAGCGCCCGCCCTTTCTGAAGAGACTCCCCCCCCTGAAGAGAGTTCTGCCCTGGAGAGCGCCCCTAACTCTCCCGAGGTTTCCTCCATGACACCGGAAACGGCCGTACCCGCTCCCTCTGAGGAGGAACCTACCCCAACGGAGGAGCCTAACCAGACGAAGGAGCCTAACCCCACGGAAGATCCCAGTCAGACGGAGGCGCCCGCCCCTAAGGAGGAGACGCCTAAAGTGGGGGTTTGGGCCAAAGCGGAGGCTAGTAATAAGGCGGGGCGCGGCAGTAGGAAATTGCAGCGCGCTTGGGGCTTAGAGGGCGAGCGGCGTCTAGAGATCATTGCGGCCGCTAGGAGGGAACTAGAGGAGGCTTACGCCCTCTATCCGGACCTCTCTATGCTCAGTTACGACTTGGGCGAAGCTTGTCTGGGAGGGGTAGAGTACGCCCATCGGCCGGGCCAGCCCTATACGGAGGCGGAGCGCCTGGAGATCGAGGGGGCTCAGAAGTATTTCCTGCAAGCTTTGGGTGAGAATAAGGAGAACGCTTATACCCTCCACTATTTGGGGCGCTGCTCGCTCCTCTTAGGCGCTTATAGCCAGGCTATCGACTACTGGGAGCGGGCCTTGCGCTTTTTTGAAAAGTTGCCCGAAGCCCACTACGGCTTAGCCCAGGCCCATCTCATGTTGGGCCGCGATTTCTTAGCTAGGCGCTATCTCGATCTGGCCCTCAACTCCGATCTGCAACTATTGCGCGGACGCTTCCAAGATCTGCGCGAATGGCAAGAGGGGCGCGCCTCTGCCTAAATGTTAACATTTTGCCTAAGACCCCTCTCTGGCTCCATGCTAGAATAACCTGGAGAGATTAGGTTGGAACTGATTTTCGATTCTGGAGAGTTGCAGCGATGAATAGTATCAATCCCCATCTGGCTAGCCCTATAAATGCTAATTACGCTAAGAGTTCGCTGGGATCTAACCTCAAGGTAGACGCTCCCTCCTCTGAGGCGGCCGCGCCTAGTGGGGACTCCTTCCAGGCGGGCGATCGCTCGGAGGCGGCGCCTGAGTTGGGAGATCTGCGCTCCCAGCTCCAGAGTATGAGGGCCCAAGGGGAGAGTTCCGCCAGCACCCCGCTGAGCGTAGCCAAAGATAGCGCCCCGGCGGAGAGCGTTATTGCTCCCGAGTGCGGCGAATGTGAAGAGCCCGATCCTCTCCAGAGCGCCGACCGTTTAGAAGAGTCGGCCGCTAAGAGGGAGGCCGCTTCCCAGCAAGGGATGAACGCCGCTCAGACGATGCGGGCCAAAGCGGAGCAATTAGAGGCCGCCGCTACTCGGGCCCAGTACGCTAAACAGGCGGTAGAGTATTACGAAGCTCGCTCTAAAGAACTGGCTACTTTAGGCGGTTGGCGCATCGGCAACGGCATCGCCTTACAGTGGAATATCTACGCCCAGATTATGGGGCTCAGCTTCCAAGATATGGGCCATTTTGAGAATCATATGAGCCAACTCTACGACAAAGAGTCCCAATATTGGCAGAACGTCTTAGACGGCTACGAAGGCGATCCGCAAAAAGATCTGGCGGAAGCTAAATATCTGCGCCAATTAGCCGACCAGAATGAGAAGAACGCCCAAGAACAACTGAAGCTGGCCCAAGAGGAACGTAAAGAGGCGGAGACCCTGCGCTGGCAAAACGGCGAAGGCGACTGCAATTCGGAATGCGGAATGCGTAATGCGGAGTGAGCTAGTCGCCGGGACGGCGACTAGCAATGCGGAATGCGAAGTTCGTAATTCGGAATTAAATGGCTTTTGTTAGTGGCTTGGCAGATCCGGGAATAACTTGGCAGACGGAAGAATCGTTGGCAGTTTCACTGCCCTTTCGGGGCTTTTGTTCTGACGTCCAGATCTTCGTTTGTGTTCTGTCATCTGACTGAGGCCTTTAGGATACTTGTCCAACTGGGCCACGCGGGCTACGCTAAGTCCAATCCGAAATTCGTAATGAGAAGTTAAGTATCTTTTGCTAATTGCCTAGCCGATCCGAAAGTAGCTGAACTTACGCCAGAATCGCAGGAGGTTTCGCATCCATCGCGGCGCGCCGCACACTCCAAGACGATTTTCACCCTAGCCGAGCAACCCACGGAACCAGCCAATAACTAAGTTCTTGCATTCTCGCTCCTATCCCACCGCTGAAACAAAAGTTAGAGCCATTCACTCCCATCCAGCCGTGTCACCCCAATTCCGAATTACGCACTCCGAATTACGCATTGCCGCCGCAGGCGGCAACTTTAGTCTTGCGACAAACAAGGTTACGGTTGTATACTCTCCCTAGCGATAACTTAACTTCGATACGCAAAAGGGGGGAACGTGAGCCACGATTCTAGTTACAAAAAGTTCTTTAGCCGCGCCGATATGGTTGAGTCTTTGGTGCGCGATTTTATTTCTGAGGAGTTAGCTCAAGAGCTAGACTTTACGACTCTGAAGCTGATGCCTACCGCTTTTCAAAAGCATGGACAAACGGAAAGGCGCAGTGATCTTATTTGGCGACTCAAATGGCGAGATGGGAGCCATTGCCTTTTGGCCATACTTTTAGAATTTCAGAGTACTGTCGACAAGAAGATGCTCTGTAGGTTACTGGAATATGCCACTCTCTTTCTAGAACAGACCTTGGATGAGAAAACAAGTAAAGGGTTGGCTTTACCTAAAATTTTGCCTGTAGTCCTCTACAATGGGGCCAAACCTTGGAGCGCGCCTTGCGTTTATGGCGAGTTATCAGAGCACGAGAGGCTGGCTTATGAGCGCGGTATTTGGGATTTCAAATACCATTTAATTGACATTCGCCATCTAGAAGAGTCGTTGGTAGATAAGGCTAAAGGTATCAGCGCCTGGATCTTCCGCTTTGAGCGTGCCGCCAATGTTCAAGAGATGGAACGCCTCTGGAGAGTTATGTTCCGCGCTCTCAAGAATCCAGCTTATGAAAATTTGCGCCAAGAGATTATAATCTGGTTGGAGACCTGCGTCTTGCCTGTCCGCAAAATATCGGGCGCGAAGATAGTTGTAGAACGTTTGAAGGAGGAAGAAAAAATGACCGTAGTTACCCCAGAAATGGAAGACTGGACCCTCCCTTACATTAACCAAGGCCGCGCCGAAGGCGAACGCATAGGTGAACTTAGAGGAGAACTTAAAGGTGAACTCAAAGAGCGTACTAAAGTTATTCTCAAGATGCTCGCTGAAGGCTTTGAGGATACGCTCATCGCCAAATTAGTCAGCATCCCCTTGTCCGAAGTACAAAAACTCCGCCCTTCTTCTAATTCGTAATGCGTAATTCGTAATTAAGGAGCTCTTGTAGATGGCTTGGCAGATCCGAAATTAGCTGAACTTATGGAAGAATCGTCGGCAGTTTCACTGCCTTTTTGGCGCTTTTGTGTTGGCGTCCAGATAGTCCTTTGGGTAATATTGTTGCCCAATTGAGGCCTTTAGAGCGTTTATCCAACGGGACTAAGCGGCTCCCGGCCGCACATCCGCTACGATTTTCCCCCCAGCTAAGCCCCCCCCCGGCGCCATCTCAATTCCGAATTACGCATTCCTAATTACGAATTATATCACGTGGTCCTAGCGCCCCTGCGGCTTCGCCGCAGTGGCGCTAAGACCACGTGATAGCCAACCAGGTTTTGCCTACGATGAACTCTTGGCCGTTGCGCAGGGTGGTGCTGCCGTGGAGGCGTTCGCCGTCGACGAAGGTGCCGTTAGTGGAGCCGGTATCTTCGAGGATCACCCCTCCGGCGGTCGGCTCCAAGACGGCGTGGTGTCGGCTCACGAAGCGGTCCACCCCTAGGGCCACGTCCCCTTCGCGTCCGATCTGGACTCGTTTATTGAACTGGAAGATATAGCCGTCGAGCGGCCCTCCCAGTACTTCTAATTGGATTCTCATGCTTGCCACTCACCCCCTGGTTCGTCTTGTTCCAAGCGTCTACTGAAAGGCCCGGGCGCTCCTGGCGGGAGCGGGTGGGGCGGGGCGGCGGGGCGGGGGGGCGGTCCTTGACGGTAGGGCTGCTGAGGGGGCGCGGACCTCCAAGAGCCGCTCGCGGAGGGAGCGGGGGGCGGGTATCCGGAGGGCATCCCTTCGGGCGCCGGGTAAGCGGAACGCGGGGCTCCAGCCGCTTGGCGGGGTACTCCTGGCCGCTGGGGAGCGAGCCCTCCTCCCGCTGGCGCCCAGCCGCCCGTTCTAGAGCCGGGTCTAGGCGCGGCCGGGGCCTGAGGGGCGGGCGGCTGCTGGGGATAATACCCCCCTTGAGGAGGATAGGGATACCCTCCCTGCTGGGGCGCGGGCGGATAAGCGGGCTGTTGGGGATAGGCGGGCGGCGCGTAAGCCTCCGGCGGGTACTGGGGGTACCCTTCCCCGTAACCTTCGTAACCTTGCTCGTATCCCGAAGCATAACCAGAGTCGTACCCTTCCTCATACCCTTCTTCATAACCCGTCCCGAAATTATCGGGCCCAGGGGCGGGAGCAGCCTTGCGCAAGTTGGGCGCTGGGGCCTGAGGCGCGGCCGGAGCAGGAGCAGGGCTAGGCTCGGAGGAGTCGCCTCCATAAGTATCGCCCAACGCTCTCTTATCGAGGGAGAATTTAAGCTTCTCGCCCCCCTCTTCCAGATCGGCCCAAATTACGGTATTAGGCGGGATCTTGTGGCGCAAGACGTACTCGGCGAAGGGCCTAGTCAGCCAAGTATCGATCGCCCGATTGAGCGGCCTAGCTCCGTACTCGGGATGGTAACCCTTATCTAAGATAAAACTGACCGCCTTAGAGGTAATCTTTAAGTCCACTTGGCGATTCTCTTTGATGCGCTTCACGCTCTTAGCCAAGTTAATATCGACTATCCCCTGCAGATCGTCGCGCTTTAAGGTCTTAAAGACGATAATCTCGTCGATGCGATTCAGGAACTCGGGGCGGAAATGGCCGCGCAGGGCGGCTTGGTAGACTTCGGGCATATCGTCTAATTGGCCCACGTAACCCTGATCGGTAGGTAAGATGGCCGCCAAGGGGTTCTCCATCTTAGCCAGAGCCCCCAGCTCTTCGTTGCCCGTCGCTTCCTCTAAAGCCTTACTGGCCGCCGCCACTTGGGAAGAGGCCAACTCCAGAGCTTTGCGCGAGCCCAAGTTGGAGGTCATAATAATGATGGCGTTAGTAAAGTTGACCGTCCGCCCCCGAGCATCGGTCAGGCGCCCGTCGTCGAAGACTTGCAAAAAGAGGTCGAAGACGTCGGGATGGGCCTTCTCCACCTCGTCTAAGAGCAAGACGCAGAAGGGTTTAGTGCGCACCGCTTTGGTGAGCTGACCCTCCCCTTCGTAACCTACGTATCCGGGCGGAGCGCCAATTAAGCGCGCTACGGAGTGTTTATCGTGGAACTCCGACATATCGAGGCGGATCATCTCCCGCTCGGAGCCGAAGAGGAACTCGGCCAAAGTCTTAGCCAACTCCGTCTTGCCGACGCCGCTGGGACCCAGGAAGAGGAAGACCCCGCCCGGCCGGTTGGGCGAAGAGAGACCTACGCGCACCACGCGGATAGTACTGGCCACCGCGGCCACGGCGTGATCTTGGCCCACGACGCGCCCCCGCAAGAGGTTCTCCATATCTAAAAGGCGCGCTTCTTCTTCGTTGGCGATGCGGGAGATGGGGATCCCCGTCCAGTCGGCCACCACCTCGGCGATCACCTCTTCCGTGACCTCCTTATTGCCGCCCTGGGCGGGCTGGCAGTCGCCTCTCGTCTTGATGCGGGCCGCCGATTCGTCGATGAGGTCGATGGCCTTATCGGGCAAGTTGCGGTCGGGCAAGAAGCGCACGGAGAGCTTCACCGCCGCCAACAAGGCTTCGTCGGTAAAGTGGACGTGATGGTGATGTTCGTAGCGCTCGCGCAAGCCGCGCAAGATCTCAAAGGCGTCCTCTTCGGAGGGCTCGGAGACCATCACCTGTTGGAAGCGGCGCTCTAAAGCGGGGTCGGCTTCGATATAGCGCCGGTACTCGTCGGTAGTAGTGGCGCCCATCACCGCAAAGTCCCCTCGCGCTAAGGCGGGCTTGAGGATATTGCCCGCATCCATCCCCCCGCTCCCTCCGGCGCCCACGATCTGGTGGATCTCGTCTATGAAGATGATGATGGTAGGGTCTTTAGAGATCTCCTCAATAACCTGCTGTAAGCGCTTCTCAAATTCGCCCCGATGGCCCGTTCCGGCCACTAAAGAACTGAGGCTGAGCTCTACTAGATGGCGATCCTTTAAGACGTCGGGCACCGTCCCCGCCGCCAAGCGCTGGGCTAGACCGTAGGCTACGGCCGTCTTGCCCACCCCCGCTTCACCTACTAAGACCGGATTCGATTTCGTCTTGCGGGTCAAGACTTGTAAGACTCGGCGCACCTCGTCGTTGCGGCCGATGACCGGGTCCATCTTCCCCTGGCGGGCCAACTCCGTTAAGTCGCGCCCGTACTCTAAGAGGAGCTTATGTTCGCGAGCGAACTTGCGCCCGTCGGCGGTAAGTTTCTTATCCTCCGACTTGCGGAAGAATCCACCCTTCTTCTCACCCCCTCCCCCTTCGTTGCGCCGCACCCCGCGCACCATATCGCGCAATTCCAAGAGGTCGACGTCGTGGGCTTGTAAGAAGCGGCAGGGCACGCTGCGCCCCTCGCGCAAGATGGCGGTAAAGACGTGTTTAGGCTCTACGCGCAGGGCCCGCTCGGCCTCGGCCTCTTCGGGGACCATAGTCTTCATTAAGCGCCTATAGCGCGGCGTCTCAGGCGTCCCATCCCAGAGGGGCCCGTCGTCGGAAGAGGGTACGAACTCTAAGATCCCCTCCTCTAACTCCTGGAGGGAGAGCCCCACCTCGCTCAAAGCCGACTCTAACTTAGAATCCAATTGGCAAGCGGCCGTAAAGAAATGCTCTACCCCTAAGTAGTAGTGCCTCCAGCGCTGGGAGAGTTCCAGAGCTCGGGAGATGACGCGTTCCGTTGCTTCGCTATTATTTAAGGCCATATCACTAACTGCGCACTATGTGAGCTACGCACTCCACGTGGTAGGTCTGGGGGAACATATCGATAGGCTGGACTTCCAAGACTTGGTAGCCATTCTCGACTAAGATCCCCAAGTCGCGGGCCAAGGTGGAGGGGTTACAGGAGACGTAGACTAGTTTGGGGATGCGCATCTTGGCTACGGTATGCAAGACGGTCAAGTCGCAACCCTTGCGGGGCGGGTCGAGGATGGCGCTACTAAAGCGCGTGCCCCGCTGTAAGAGGGAACCCTTATTGCACAGAGTAGGCAAGACTTTCTCTACGGTCCCATCCATAAAGGTGGTATTGACCAGATTATTGAGGTCGGAGTTGACGACCGCGTCTTCAATAGCCGCCTGGCACTCGTCGATGCCGATGACCCGCTTCACTTTGCGAGCCATGTAGAGGGCTAAAGAGCCTACGCCGCAGTAGGCGTCTAAGACGATATCTCGCGCTTGGGGGTTGAGGAACTGGTCTAAGCACTCGTAGATAGACTCTAAGCCTTCGATATTGACCTGGAAGAAGGAGTTAGCGGAAATATTAAACTTTAGCCCCGCCACCTCTTCGATAATATGGTCGTTACCCCACAGGACGGAGTTGCGCGCCCCTAAGATGACGTTAGTCTGGTGGGGATTGAGATTTAAGACTACCCCGCAGAGGGAAGGAACCCGCTTGCGCACTAAGTCGACGAACTCGCGCACTTGGGGCAGGCGGGGCTGAGTGGAGACGATAACTAAGAGGCTCTGCTTAGAGTAGAAGCCGGTGCGCACTACTAAGTAGCGAATAGCCCCCGTCCCGTCTTCGGGATTGTAGACGGGCCATTGCAAGCGCTCCAGGGCGTCGCGGGCCGCCTGTAAGATCTCATTATTGGTGGGCAGCTGGATGGCGCAATTGTCGACTTTAACTATCGAGTGGGTCCCTTGAGCGTAGTAGCCGACGAAGGGATGGAAGCGGGGTTCCGCCTCTTCGGCGCTATCGCCGCGCACTAAATAGGGCTTGGCACCCACCACCGCCTGGGCTTTGGAGCGGTAATTCCAAGGGCGCTGCATCTTCTTACAGGGGCGCACCTTCACCCCTTTGAGCCCGGCTATATGTTGCAGGGCGTCTTGGACCATCTTGGTCTTAAAGAGCAGCTGAGCGTCGTAATTGCAATGTTGCAATTGGCAGCCCCCGCACTCGTTATAGACGGGACAGCGGGGAGAGATGCGGCGCGGCGAGGGGACTAAGACCCGGTGGATACGCGCCCGGCCGTAATTCTTTTTGAGCTCCGTGATCTGGACCTCTAACTTATCGCCCGGCGCTCCGCCTTTGACGAAGAGGACAAAATTACCAACCCGTCCTACGGCCTCACCACCCATCGCAAAATCATAGATCTCTAGATTGACTAAGTTCCCAACGGCTAACGAATCGGTCATATCAACCCCACCACATAAAGATCGGACCTTCTGCTCTGCGGCCAGCGCCCTCCGGCAAACCGCCCCGAGAGCGGATAGAGCGCCCCCTTGAGGGCAGGAAGTCCCCGCGGTTAAATATAAATATGCGCCATTCCCCCTTCAAGTTGGGGCGATCTTTTTCCTACCAAGGAGGGTGCCGTGAAGAAGCAAAAGCTGAGCGCCCGTTGCCAATCGGCCCGGGCCTACTTAGGAGAAGCCCTGGAAGCGCTAGCCGACCTCATTGAAGATTTACAGGAACTGGAAGAAGAAGGCCAAGAGCCGCCCTGCCCGGCCGGCACTTTGAGCCAGATAGAGCGCGCCCACTCCCTGACGGAAACGGCGCTTTTGAGCTTAGAGAAAGCGAAACTCTAAAATTATGCCCTTTAACTTAGGACCGGGCGAACTGATCCTCTTAGCGATCGTAGCCCTCCTCCTCTTCGGCCCCCAAAAATTGCCCGAACTGGGGCGCTCCCTCGGTAAGACTCTAGGAGCCCTCAAAAAGGCCTACCGCGAAGCCAACCTAGAAGAGAGCTTAGAGACTCCCCCGCCTTCCGTACCCACTCCAATTGCCAAACCCCTACCTCAGCCCGCGCCTGAAGTAACCCCCGCCCCTCCTGATACTCCACAATTAGAAAAGAAGGCTTCGAGCGGGCGCGGCCAGACCTAAATTCCACTTTAATCTAGCTCATCCTAAAAGTTTGTGGGCGCCCCTCTAGGACTAGAGGGGCGCCCACAAACTTTTAGCCCATAACTTTAGGACCACATCGCTAAAGGCTAATGCCAGCGATCTTGGCGCGGGTTATCGTAGATAAAGAGCGGCGGCAAGTCGAGCGACTGCAAAAGCCAAGTACCGTGGCGCTTCTCAAACTCCCAGACCCAGTCGGGCGAGTCGGGCGAGAGGGTATCCTCTAAGGTGACTATGGCCGTATCTCCCGAGACTTGCTCATTACTGACGATGCGCCCCATATAAGAGCTCTTCGTATTGGCCGTCTCAAAGTAGTCGCCCAACCTATTGGCGAAGGTGCGCTCCGTCACTTTGCGCCGCGCTTGAGGGCCTAAGAAGGAGTAGGCGTCCTCAAAGCGCTCCTCTTTAATGAGCTCTAAGAACTTAGTGGCCACCGTAAAGGGCCTATTCTCTAAGCTGGGAGGAGCGACATAAGTCTGGTGCTCATCCTCATAGGGGGGCACTTCGGGCGGAGAGCAGGCCCACAGCCCGCAGGCCGCAACCATCCCCGCCAGGACTAATCCCAACTTCTTCCCCCAGATGCGAATAGAGAACAATCTCGACCTCCTAGTGTACGACCTCGCCGTAATTGAGATAGGGCCCGGCCTTAGTCAGGCGCACTAGGACTTCTTTGCCAACTCGATCGGCGGCGCCTGCTACCTCAATTAGATTGCCATTGACGATGGCCCAGGCGGAATGGTTATCCTCGGCCACATTTTCTAAGAGCGTAGCCCGAGCCTGCTGACCGTTGGCCAAGAGGGGCTTATCTCCAAGTAAGGAGCGATCGCCGCAGATGACGCTAAAGCGCTCAGGGTGGATGCTCTCGGAGGCCTGGACCCTAATAATGGAGTTAGTCTCTTTAGCGATCTGCTCGACCTCGCTCCCCTTGGGCCCGATAAATTGGTAGGCGGCCGCCGGAGAGAGGGTGACGATAGCTACGTCGTGGCGGTTAGTACCGGCCATCTCGCGCAGGACGCTGCGGCGGGCGCGCAGGGCCACCGATTTGGGAGAGAGGACCCTACCCCGACCGTGGCAGATGGGACAGACGTCGCGCATGATGCTATCTAAGTCCTTGCCCTCGCGCTTGCGGGTAATCTGCACCAAGCCCAATTCCGTCATACTGACTAAGTGGGTGCGGGTGCGATCCTTTTTAAGTTCGTCGCCCAAGACTTCCAAGACCTTGCGCTGGTCTTCGGAGGCGTCCATATCGATAAAGTCGACGATAATAATCCCCGCCATATCGCGCAGACGCAGCTGGCGGCAGATCTCTTTGCAGGCCTCTAAGTTGGTACGCAAGATCGTATCGGCCAAATTATTCTTGCCGACGTACTTGCCCGTATTGACGTCGATCACCCACAGAGCTTCGGTGCGGTCGACTATTAAGTAACCGCCCGAATCCAGCCAGACCCTACGGCTGAGGGCGTTGTCGATCTCCTGCTCGATCTTATACATCTCAAAGAGGGGCAAGCTATCGTCGTAGAGGTGGACTTTAGCCAACAGCTCGGGGTCGGTATGCTCTAAGCGCTCGCGCAAGTTGAGATACTCTTGGCGGTTATCGATAACTAAGCGGTCGACATCTTCGGTGAAAATATCGCGCATAATCTTATCGACTAGATCTAACTCTTGGTAGACTAGGGCCGGAGCGTGGCAACTCTTGGCTTTCACCACTACCTTATTCCAGATCTTGAGCAGGTAATCTAAGTCGCGCTGCAGCTCCTCTTCGCGGCGCCCTTCGGCCGCGGTGCGCACCACCACCCCCATGCCCTCGGGACGCAATTCGTCCGCAATGCGCCGCAAGCGCTCGCGCTCGGCATCGGAGGAGATACGCCGGGAGACGCCCACGTACTGGGCGGAGGGGAAGAGGACCAAATAGCGGCCCGGCAGAGTGATATAGGAGGTAATGCGCGCCCCCTTAGTGCCTATGGCCTCTTTGACTACCTGGACTAAGGTCTCTTGGTTGGGGCGCACGATGTCGGCGATGGAGGGT
The DNA here is from genome assembly GCA_944322965.1 of Vulcanimicrobiota bacterium. Lineage (GTDB taxonomy): Bacteria > Vulcanimicrobiota > Xenobia > Xenobiales > Xenobiaceae > Bruticola. The sequence goes on along the minus strand of CALUQR010000002.1, from coordinate 154,446 downwards.
TTAACGAAGGCGTCGCCCTCGGGCAACCCGGCTACGGCGTCGTTGGCGCAGAGGAAGGCGTTGCGCTCTAGACCTATATCGACGAAAGCGGCGTTCATGCCCGGCAAGACGTCGGAGACTCTACCTTTGAAGATGCTGCCCACTTGGCGCTCTTCGCGGGCGATGAGGATCTCCATAGCCCGCCCATCCTCCAAGACGATGGCCCTTCCTTCCCGGTCGTCGATGGAGATCAAAATTTCCTTATACATGGAGTAAAAAAAACTTTCTAGAGAGTTCTCGCCTAGGTCCAGCCAGCCCCCCGAACCGGAAAGGGTCCTTCTGCTGACCACGGTCCCCTAAGCGAAGGTAAAAGTAGCGCTTGAGGGTACGACAAAGGCTTCTCCCTTCCTGTCTTCTTGACGTTTGATTTAGGGGATACTATAATACATCCCGTTGTTTAGGGGCTTAGTGGCTGTTTTAGCCGAGCGGGCGCCTAGGAGTTTGATGAGGCGGACCGAGTAATGTTCGAATCTCTTTCGGAGCGGCTAAATGCAGTCTTCAGGAAATTGCGCAGTCGCGGAAAGTTATCTGAAGAAGATGTAAATGAAGCTTTGCGCGAGGTGCGGCGGGCCCTCTTAGAGGCCGACGTCAGCCTGCCTATCGTTAAAGAGTTCGTCAACCATATCCGCGAGCGGGCGGTGGGAGAAGAGCTCTCTAAGAGCATGACCCCCGGCCAACAGGTCATTAAGTACGTGCGCGACGAGTTGATCGCCCTCATGGGCTCCCAGACGGCGCGCCTCAACTTCGCGGCCAAGGCCCCCTCCGTCTTCATGTTGGTAGGTCTCAACGGTTCGGGTAAGACGACTAGTTCCGTAAAGTTAGCCTCCTACCTCAAAGGGAGCGGCCATCAGCCCCTCTTGGCGGCTACCGACGTCTACCGGCCCGCGGCCATTAAACAATTAGAGGTCTTAGCTAAGCAGATAAACGTCCCTGTCTTTACGATCGAGGGCTGCCAAGATCCGGTAGAAATCAGCGTTAAGGCTTTGGCCCAGGCTAAGGAGACGGGTAAGGACGTCCTCATCGTCGATACCGCCGGCCGCCTCAATATCGACCAAGAGTTGATGGAAGAGCTGGAGCGCCAGAAAGAGGCCTTAAAGCCCAGCGAAGTCCTCTTAGTAGTCGACGCTATGACCGGCCAGGACGCCCTGCAAGTAGCTAAGGACTTCAACGAGCGTTTGGGCTTGAGCGGGGTCATTATGACTAAGCTCGACGGCGACGCTCGCGGCGGCGCGGCCCTCTCCGTGCACAAGGCTACGGGCGCCCCCTTGAAGTTTATGGGCGTCAGCGAGAAGTTGAGCGGCTTTGAGCCCTTCCACCCCGACCGCATGGCCAGTCGCATCTTGGGGATGGGCGACGTCTTGAGTCTGATCGAGAAGGCCGAGCAGACGATGGACAAAGAGAAGGCCTTAGAGCTCCAGGACCGCCTCAAACAGAATAAGTTCGACTTAAACGACCTCTTAGACCAGATGCAACAGATCCGCCGCTTAGGCCCCCTGCAGGAGATTTTGAAGATGCTCCCGGGCGGCATCGGGGCGGCCTTCGATAAGTTGCCCGTAGGCGAGGCCCAGATCAAGCATATTGAGGCCATCATCCAATCGATGACCCCCCAAGAGCGGCGCGATCCCGACCTTTTGAACGCTTCCCGCAAGAAGAGGGTGGCCTTAGGTTCGGGTAGCGATGTGGCTGAAGTCAACGCCCTTTTGAAACAGTACAACGAGCTGCGCAAGTTCATGAAAGGGATCGGGCAGATGACTAAGAATAAGCGCGGCCGACGCATGATGCCCTTTAAGTTCCCCTTCTAGGGCAGGATAGATAAGATTTTCTCAACTTACCCTCTGGGACTCCAGAGCCTAGTTCCAGATCGTAAATCGTTCTAAATGCAGATCAACACCCATAGGAGGCACCCAAATCAATGGTTCGCATTAGACTTCGCAGAGTAGGACGCAAGAAACAGGCTAGCTACCGCATCGTAGCCGCCGACGCTCGCTGCCCTCGTGACGGCCGCTTCATCGAGATACTCGGCCACTACAATCCCCGCACCAATCCCCCCACCGTGGTCATGAAGAACGACCGCGTCAAAGCTTGGTTAGGTCAGGGCGCTCAGCCCACCGAGTCCGTGCGCACCCTCTTGGTGGGCAACGGCCTGTGGAAAGAGTTCTACGGGACCGACTACGTCTATCCCGCTCCCAAGCAGACCAAGGAGACTGAAGCCGCTCCCGAAGCTTAGAAGAGAGGTTCTCTCCCTTTTTCCACTTTTGAGCTGAGGAGGATTCCTTATGAAAGGCCTGCTGGAGTATCTGGCCCGCCAACTTGTGGATCTTCCCGACCAGGTTGAAGTTCAAGAATTGGAGGGCGAGCGCTCGATAATCCTCGAGTTACGCGTAGCCCCCGAAGATATGGGCAAGGTTATAGGTCGCCAAGGGAAGACCGCTCAAGCTATCCGGACCCTCGTTAAAGCCGCCGGTTTGCGCGAGGGCAAGCGGGTTATGGTAGAGATCATCTAATGATCGCCGCGCCGGCCACCTCTCTAGGAGAGGGGCCGGTTCTTTTTGTCTATTAGCCATTAGCGAGGAAACGTATGTCCCACCCCCCAGAGATCGTGGCCGTAGCCCAAGTGCTGACCTCCTTTGGAGTGCGCGGCGAGATTAAGGCCCGCATCTTGACCGACTTTCCCGAGCGCTTCCTCGATACGGAGCGCCTCTATCTCGTCTCCCCCCAAGGGGTCAAAGAGGAGCACGCCCTGCAAGGGGTGCGCTTCCATAAAGGTTACGCCCTTTTGAAGTTGGAGGGTATCGAGACCCCGGAGGCGGTGGCCCCCTATCGCCAGTGGACTTTGGGCGTCCCGGAGACGGAGCTCATGCCCTTAGAGGAAGACGAATATTGGCACTTCCAGATTAAAGGGCTCAAGGTCTACGACCAAGAGGGCCAATTGCGGGGTACGGTGCGCGATATTTACTCTTATCCCGGTTGCGATCAGTACGTGGTGCGCAACGAGTTGGGCCAGGAGATGGTTATCCCCGCCGTGGGACGCTTTATTAAAGAGGTCGACTTAGCCGGGGGCCGCCTCTTAGTCGAACTGCCGGGAGAGTAGAAGATGCGCCTAGATATTATCACTCTCTTCCCGGAGATGTTCGCTCCCCTCTTTACCTCCATCCCCGCCAGAGCCCAAAAGAAGGGTTTAGTCCAGCTCAACTTAGTCGACTTGCGCCCCTATGGCAGCGGTCGCCACTGGCAGACGGACGACATCCCCTATGGCGGGGGTAGCGGGATGGTCATGCAACCTGAACCCGTGGGGCGAGCCTTAGACGAGCTCTTAGTAGGTTCCGCTAGTCGCCGGGTCGTCTACCTCTCCCCCCAAGGCCAGCCCTTAAAGCAGAGTAAGGTGGAAGAGTTGGCCCGTAATGTCGAGCACCTCATCTTGCTCTGCGGCCACTACGAGGGGATAGACGAGCGCATTATCACCCACTACGTGGACGAAGAGATCTCTTTGGGCGACTTCGTCATTTCGGGGGGCGAGTTGGGGGCTATGGTCTTAGCGGACGCCGTCATTCGCCTCTTGCCGGGCGTTATCGACGAGCAGTCGGCCTCCCAGGAGTCTTTCTCCACCGGAATCCTAGATTACCCCCACTACACCCGCCCGGCCAACTTCCGCGGCTTAGAGGTGCCCGCCGTCTTAACGAGCGGCGATCACCAAAAGATCGCCCGCTGGCGCCGGGAACAGGCCCTCTTAAATACCCTACGCAAACGGCCCGATCTCCTGGTCGATTACCCCTTAAGCCCCCAAGAGCGGGAGTTTTTAGCCCAGCAAAAGCCTTGATTTACTTAAGCTCTTTTGCTAGAATATTGCGGCACTACTGCGTTTTACTTATCAGTAGTATCTAGAGCCAGTAGGGAACTAAGAAATCGTCCCCAAGTGGCACAGCAGAGATTTGTTTAGAGAAGGAATTCCCACCATGGATCTGATCAAGAGCATTGAACGCGAGCAAATGAAAAAAGAGTTCCCCACCTTCGGCCCTGGCGACACGGTAAAAGCTTGGTTAAAAGTTATCGAAGGCGGCAAAGAGCGCTCTCAGGCCTTCGAGGGCATCTGCATTAAGCGGGGCAACTCCGGTCTGAAGGAGAGCTTCACTTTGCGTAAGATTTCCGGCGGCGTAGGCGTAGAGCGCACCATCTTGGTGCACAGCCCCCGTTTAGCTAAGGTGGAGGTCGTCCGTCACGGCGCCGTCCGTCGGGCTCGCCTCTTCTACCTGCGCGACCTGGTCGGTAAGAAGGCCCGCGTCAAAGAGAGAAGAGTCAACGTCGCTAAGTAGGGCGGCCTAGTCCCCTACTCCCGGTCTTTTGGGACCTTGGGCCCCGCCCCGCAAGGGGCGGGGCCCTTTCTTTAGCCCGGCCCCCAGAGGAGAGGATAATTCTGCCCGGGCTCCGTATATTGGGGGCCGTTAGAGGTGTACTAGTTATGAAGGAAGTCTACTTAGTCTGCGTACTCTACCTATTGGCCGCCGCCAGGCTCACCATCACCCTATTGCGCCATCGGCTGGGCTACTGGTGGAAGAAGATGGCCCGCGAGTACTTAGACTCCTTCCTCGTAGCCGGTATGGCGGCCATCGTGCTCATTACCTTCGTAGTGCGCAGTTTCTATATCCCCTCCGAATCGATGGTGCCCACCCTCTTAGTTAACGATTACATCTTAGTCAACCGCTTCGTCTACAACTTCGCCTCCCCCAGCCGGGGGGAGATCATCGTCTTCCACCCGCCCCACCTCCCCGACCAAGAGGGCACGGACTTTATTAAAAGGGTAGTGGCCGTAGAGAACGACGTTATAGAGATTGCCAACGGGGTCCTCTACCTCAATGGACTCCCCCAAAAGGAGCCCTATATCAAAGAAGCCATGTTAGCCGACTTCCCGCCCTACCGCATCCCCCCGGGCCACGTCTTCGTCATGGGCGACAATCGCAATAATTCGGACGACTCCCGCTACTGGGGTCCCCTGCCCCTAAAAAACGTAGTGGGCAAGGCGGTCCTCATCTTCTGGCCCCTCCAGCGCCAGGGCGCGCTCCACTAAAGGCGCTATTTAGTCTTATGCCTAATCCCCCATCCCCAGATAAAGAGAGAGAAGCCGCCTCCCCCCAGCGGGGCTTTTCCTGGTTCCCGGGCCACATGCGCAAGGCTCTGCGCCAATTAGAGAGCCAATTAGAGTTAGCCGACGTGGTCCTCTTAGTCTTAGACGCCCGCCTCCCGCGCTCTTCCCGCCAACCGGAATTAGAAGAGCTCTTAGCTCGCAAGCGCAAAGAGCTGATCTTTGTGCTCAATAAGAGCGACTTGGCCCAAGCGGAAGAGACGGAGCGTTGGTTAGCTTGGTTTAAAAAGGCCCAACTGCGGGCGGTCAGTATGCGCTCCTCTTCCGGGCGCGGGGCGGGTCCCTTAGAGCAGAGCTTAGCCCAAGTGCGCCAGCAGCTAAATACCAAGCGCCAAGCTAAGGGGATGCGCCCCCGCGATCCCCGCTTAGTGGTGGCCGGAATACCCAACGTGGGCAAATCTTCCCTCTTAAATCGCTTAGCGGGGGCCACCCGCGCCAAGACGGGGGCTAAGCCGGGGGTGACGCGGGGCAACCAGTGGGTGAGCGTCGAGGGCAAGTGGCAGATCTTAGACTCTCCCGGCATCCTCTATCCTAAGATCGAAGACGCCCAGACCTTAATGGCCTTAGCGGCCGCTAGTTGCGTGCGCCACGAAGCTATCCCCCAAGAGTTAGCGGGCCAACTCCTCTTAGAGACCCTCTGGGAGCGCCAACTGCGCCCGCCCTTTATTCCCCTCTCTCTCTGGGAAGAGTGGCAAGGGGAAAATTCCCCCTTAACCCCTGAAGAGCGCTTAGCCCAATTGGCTTGGGCCAAGAAATTGACTATCGCCAATAAGGAGCCTGATATTCCCCGCTGCGCCCACCACCTCTTGCAGGCCTTCGCCCAAGGGGAGATGGCCCCCTTAACCTTAGAATTGGCCCCTTAGTCTCTTCTATGCCCCCCAGAATCAATTTAAGCTACGTCTTAAAGAGTCTCCCCCCCGGCGCCAGTTGGGAGGAGAGTTTAGAACTCTTACCCCAGGCCCGCCCCTGGTTAGAGCGAGAGCGCCAACGCTTAGAGGGGATGTACTTAGAGCAAGAGTCTTTGGCCCCTCAAGGGGTAGTAGGCTGCGACGAAGTGGGGCGGGGGCCTCTAGCCGGCCCATTAGTGGCGGGCGCCGTCCTCTTAGAGGGGCGAGTCTGGCTGCCGGGGCTCAATGACTCTAAGAAATTAAAACCTCTAGAGCGCCAGGTCTTGGCCCAATGGATCAAGATGCGCTCTAGGTGGGCCCTGCGGGAGATTAGCGTCCAGAGCTTAAATGAGCGCGCCAATATCTTAGCTTCCGCCTTAGAGGGGATGGCCTTAGCCTTGGGCGACTTAGAACTTGCCCCCCAACTAGTAGCCGTAGACGGCTCCCAAACGCTCCCTAACTGCCCTTACCCCCAGCGGGCGGTCATCAAAGGCGACGGGCGCTTACCGGCCATTGCCGCCGCCTCTATCTTAGCTAAGGTCTATCGGGACCAGCTCTTAGAGGAGGCCCACTTAAAGTGGCCCCAGTACGCTTGGGCGGAGAATAAGGGTTATGGCACGGCCGCCCACCTAGAGGCCCTGCGCCTTTACGGCCCCTCCCCCTACCACCGCTTAAACTTTGAGCCCGTGCGCCAAGCGGCCTCCCTTAAGCCCCGAGAATTGAGCCTCTTTGACGAAGAATAGGCCCCTATCCAGGCCTATACTGTACCTTGGCGCTCTAAGTTATGTTATAATTCTTGGGCAATCTTTGGAAGCGAGGGTCCCCCATGTCTAATCAGAGTGCACACCACCCGGTAGCAGGCCAACTCCACCAGGCTCAACTGGATGAAGCGCGCAACTGGTATGTGGAGGACTTTCTCAATTATATCTCCCTGCAGAAGAATTTGGCCCGGCGCACGGTGCAGGAGTACAAAGACGATCTGCGCATCTTCCTCAATTACTTTCGCCCCCTCTTCCAAGAGGGCCTCACCCTAGACGATATAGACGCTCGCACCATAGGCGAGTACCTAGCCTACTTGCGCACTACCCACCAATATACGGCCATCGCCCTCAATCGCAAGATCGCCTCCCTCAAGAGCTACTTTCGCTTTTTGGTCTACGATAAGCGCCTCGAGACTTCGCCCATGAGCACCATCGCCGGGGCCAAGATGGGGCGCAGTCTACCCAAAGTCTTAAATCACAGCGATATTGAGCGCCTTTTGGAGTATATGCAACATAAATTGCAGCAAGCTAAGGATTGGAAGGATATTCGCAACGCGGCTATCGTGGAGCTGCTCTACGCTACGGGGATGCGCCTAGCGGAGATCACCGGCCTCAATATGGCCGATATCAACTTAGACGAGTACAGCCTGCGCGTTTTGGGTAAGGGCAGTAAACAGCGCTACGTCTTTATTAACCAATCCGCTTGGAATACGCTGGCCCGCTACTTAGAGGTGCGCCCTCCCTCCAAAGATCCTGCCCTCTTCCTCAATCGCCACTATACTCGCCTCTCCCGGCGGGCGGTGGAGCTCCTCTTCGACCGCCTTAAACTAGAAGCGGGCGTCTTTAAGGACGCCTCCCCCCACACTTTGCGCCACTCCTTTGCCACCCACATGTTGGAGGGCGGGGCCGATCTAGTGACTATTAAGGAGCTCCTGGGCCACTCTAGCCTCTCCACCACCCAAATTTATACTAACCTCTCCCGCACCCATATGCGCGAAGTCTACGATCAGAGCCACCCGCGCCAGTGAGAGAGTAGAGATGTAAATGCCTAGTTCCTACCATCCTCAGGTCTCCCCCTCCTCTTCCCCCTCCGGGCAGCCTACGCCCGCTAGCGATTTTACTTGGGATATTTTAGCCTGCCTGGTGGAAGGCCAATCCCCCATCGACCTCCAAGCGCTGACCGTAGACGATCGCGCCCAGGCCCACCAGTTCCTTTACAATTACGGTTACGATCTAAACGATAGCCAAGACCGGGAGACGGTCGAAGATCTCTTCGCCGAGGCCCTGCGCTTTATTAAGTTGCACTTTAGCCGCGGCCACAGCTCCTGCCCCACCTACTTGACTATCCCCGCCGAAATTGAGCGCTTAAACGACGTGCGCGACCTCTTAGTCTGGGCCTCCGGCCCCCGCACCACCGAGCGCCAAGCTTGGTCCTGCGCCATCTTGCGGGTAATGCATACTATCCACCATCTGGATAATACCATGCGGGCCGAGTTCTTCCCGGAGATCAAGCGCCAGATCTTAGATAAGTTCCGCCAAAATATTAGCACTACTTCAGCTGGCGTAGTCTTAGGGACGGGTGAAGAGCAGATCCCCCTCTATGGCGTCTTCTATAAGGAAGAGAAGAGCCGCGATAGCTTAATCTTAAAACTCTTACATAAGCCCAAAAACGTCTCCGAGAAGATCCACGATCGCTTAGGGGTCAAGTTGGTGACCCACAACCGCTTAGACGCTCTGCGGGTCCTCTACTACCTCTACGAGTATAACGTCATCACCTTCGCCAACCTCACCCCGGGGCGCAGTCGCAATAGCCTCTTAAATCTGCCCGCCTATCGCTCCCTCTTAGGGGACCAGATCTTCAATCATCGCGAACTCTCCCCTAAAGAGCGCGAAGAGTATTTCGCCCAACTCTCCCAAAAGTTCGACCGCCTGACCACCCTCGACCAGGCCCAAGTGCAGCGGGAACGCGAAAATTATAACCCCGACTCTAGCTCCGACTACCAGTCGCTCCAATTTACCGTCCATCAGCTGGTAAAGTTGGAGAATCCGGGCTTCTTTAAAACCAGGCGCATGCGCGCCCAGTTGGAGAAATACCACCTGGGCCCCGACTTAGAGGGCCTGCTCCAAGAGTTGGAAGGTCCGGGCGCCGAGCAGGAGTTCCGCCTCCTCTTCCCGCTCGAAGTCCAGATTATCGATAAGGACAATTATTTCCAAAGTATTGAGGGTACGGCCTCCCACGACGCCTATAAACAGCGCCAACAGGACCGAGCCTGTCTGCGCGTCTTGGCGGGCATCTTCGCCCTCCACCCAGAGCTAAATCCCCACGCCCCCGAGAAGGGCGCCAACTTGAGTCTGCCGGGTTTGAACTTTTAGTAATTTAAAACGACTCTAAAAGAGCTCCCCCTAGGGCCCTAAGTTCTTAGGGCCCTAGGGGGAGCTTCTTTAGTCCCAGAGCCTAGAGATTAGGCCCTGGCTCAAGTCTTAGCGGCGCAACTCGATACTGGAGGTTAAGACTAACCCTTGGGGCTCTAACTTAAAGTTAGTGACCGCCAAGCCCACCGACTTTTCGAGGAGCTTACAGATCTCTAAGAGGGCCTTTAAAGTAGCCAACTGCTGGGGATCTTTCGTCTTCTTCTGGGCCATCTGGAAGCCTAAGATCATCTCTCCATAGTTGGCCCCCATATTTTGAATAGCTAAGAAGACGCCTTTTTGCCAATCCTTAGCTAAGCCGGGAACCTTCACCGCCTGGTCCCAGGATTTAACCGCTTGGCGGGCTACCAGAGCCTCTACCTCCTCTTGGGGATGGTTATTGGAGAAGAGGATCTCTTGGGGGGTAAAGGCCAGGTAGAGGTCGGCGGCGTTGCGGAACTTATAGACCTTATCCTTTTTAGGGGTCTCATAAGCTTGGGCCGCAAATTTGAGCCCTATCTCCGCCTGGGGGAAATGGGACCAGAGCTGGTCAAATTTGGCCTTATCCTGGATCCCTAAGGTAACTACTAAGGGTACGCGCGCTAAGCGGGCGGCTACCGTAGCCAAACCGGGTTCGGCGAAGAAATCTTCCGCCTGGGCCTGGGCTAAACCGCTCCCTGAGAGGGCCGCTTCCCCGCTCAGAGCCCCTAAGATCTCCTCTAAGCTAGTCCCTTGACCCTTTAAGGCGGACTCGATCCTAGCTAAATTCTGCTGCCCTTCCGGACTCAGCTTAGCTAAGAGTACGAAACTCTGCCAGAGGACTTTTAAGTTGAGGGCGGAGTAGGTTCCGCTAGTCGAGGGGTGATTCGCTAAGGAGTTGAAGGGGATATTTAAGCTGGGATCCTTTAAAATTTGGGGGTAGAGCTCAGCCGCTTGGGGACTGAGGGCTAAGCGCCCATTAAAGTGGAGGACGGGCTGGGAGCCGCCCTGTAAGCGCGCGTCTAAGAGGGCGTACTCTAAGACGTTAATAAATTTGGCCCCCTCCGGGGAGGCGCTAAAGATACCTTGGATAGCGGGCAATTGGGCCAGCTGCTGTAAGTTGAGGAAGAGATGGCCGGCCCACAAGCCCTGCTTAGGGGCCTGGGCTAAGGCCTGCTGGTAGAGGGGATTATCCGCTAAGGACTCGCCCGCGGGGCGGGGCTTTAAGACGCTCACTAAATCCTGGTAGGAGGTACCTACGTAAGCTACCCCTTGGTAGATAGTCCAGGAGAAACCGCGCTGATCTTGGGGGGCGTGCAAGATAGCCTGGGTCCCCGTCTCCGGAGCCGCTTGGTTGAGGTAGGTTACCCCGGGATGATCCTCTTGCCAGGCCTTTTGGATCCGCTCACAGAGGGCCTTAACCGGCTCTTCCGCCTTAAGGGGGTGGATCAGGACGGAGATATTGCGCCCCGTCTTAATCGTTTCGGGATTGGTGAGCGCTTCGGCGTGGAGATCGCTATCGATAATCCAGGCCCCCGCCCCTTCTAAGTGGGGGGCGACCTCTTTTAAGAAGTCGATCTCCAAATTGCGGGGCCAGCTGGAGGCGAAGTTTTCCCGCACGGAGGGGATGGTAGCCGCCAAGGCGATAATCTGGTGGGCCTTCTTTTGTAACTCCTCCGCCTGACGCACGTCGACCGCCGCCATAAAGAGGGTGGTGCGCGGGGCCCGGCGGGCGGCTTCCTCCATCATCTCTCCCCCGCCGCCCCCTAGCGAAGAGGAGCGCCAAGTGAGAGCTACGATTACTAAGATGAGAGCCGCCGCAATTATCGCCCACAAGATCTTAAAGCCCCGCTGGGTGGGCGGGGGCGGAGGGGCTAGGCTCATAGCTAGCTCCGTTAGCTCCTCCTGCTTTTTAGGATCTAACTGGGCGTAAGTCTCGGCGGCGGGAGACTCCTTAACTTTAGGCTCCGCCGTAACCGGAGCGGCGCTAACTGGCTCTTCCCCGGGGGCAGGGGCTTTTTCCCCTTCCCCTGGCGTAGAAGACTTGTCCCCCGTCTCGGCGGAGGAGGTTTCATTCTCCTGGGCCGGGGCGGAGCTCTCTTGGGGCTCGGCGGGGGGAGAGTTCTGGGGCTCAGTCGGCGCTAAGTTCTGGGGCTCAGAGCTAGGCTGGGCGGGGGGATTTCCTTGACTCATAACTTCTCGATAACTCTCAAGCTTTCTTTAAGGCTAAACAATAGGGGGATCATTTTCGCACCCCAATCCAGGAACGCCTTTGTCGATAGCGAAGGCGGGGCAGAAGTTTCCCAAGAAGGGCGGATAGCAAAGATGGCCAAGTTCTGTAATAAGTGTGGAGCTCCATTGCGCGAGAACTCCCGTTTTTGCAATATCTGCGGCCACCGTCTGGCCCCGCCTCTCTCCGTCCACAAAGAGCCCCAACCGGCGCCAGCCTACTCCGCTCCCGCCCAGCCCGCCCCCGCCGCGCCGCAATTTTTCCAATCTTACGACTACCCTACTAGCGGCCTGCCTCCGGTAGGGGTGAACGCCGCCCCCTTGCCCCCCGCCCCGGCGCTCAATCCCAGCCGGGACGCCTCTCGCCCCTTGCCCCCTCTGAGCGACTTCTTCGACGAAGAGGAGAATCTGCGGGAGATCGCCCAAGATACGGTGACTAACTTCGCCTTCTGGGCGGCGGCTATCGTCCTCATCCCCATCCCCTTCTGCGACTTAGTCTTCTTAATGCCCATCCAGTCGGCTATGGTGGTGGCGGTAGGTAAGGTCTATAAGGTCAACGAGACCCCGGAGCGCATCTTGGCCATTATCGCCGGGAGCTGCGGCGCGAGCGTCTTCGGCCAGTTGACGGCCCTCTTCTTGAGTAATCTCATCCCCTTCGTAGGCTCCTTGGTGAGCGCGCCCTTCGTCTTCGGCTGGACCTACGGTTTAGGGGAGGTGGCCATCCGCTACTTTGAGTCTAAGGGTCAGGCCAGCGAGAACGAACTGAAGTCGATCTTCAAAAAGGCCAGCCAAGAGGCCAGCGATAAGTACGATCCCCAGCGGGCCTCCTCCGCCAAAGCCTCCTTAGACAACTTGCGCCAGTATATGTCGGAAGAGGACTACCAAAAGATTAAGAGCCGCTTCGGCCCCCAGGCTAATTAATTTAGCCCCCTTATGGAGGACTTAGCGCCCCTGGTAGAGGCTCCAACTGGAGAGGCCCAACTGGTAGGCGCCCACCGCCCCCGTAAACTCGCCTCGCTCTAAGATGACCGCCCGGTGGTTGAGGAGCTGGGCGGACTCTGTAAGGACCCGCTCCAAGGCGGGATTGTGGCGCAAGGTGGAACCGGCGTAGACGATGGTATGGGTGCGGGCTAAGGGCATAAAGCCGGAAGCGATTAAAGAGATATTTTCCCCCACCATCCCCATAATACCGGCCATCAGATCGCTATCGGGGGGGCGGGGCACGGACTCGCTCGCTAAGCGCCCAAAGTTAGAGGCCGTCGTATGGCCCGAGATACCCACTTGACCGGGAGCGTAAATATCTTGCAAGAGGAGATCTACTTTAGAGCGTTTACCGCGCTCCGCCAGTTGGCAGAGTTCCTCAAAGGTGCGACCGGGCCAGAGCAGGCGCCCCAAGCCGCAGATCGTCCCGCCCCCCAGGGCCGTACCCCCTACGCGAGTAATCGTAAAGCCGTTAACTAGTAAGATCGAAGTCCCGGTGCCGATAGAGCCCAGAAGGTAGGGCAACTCCACCCCGGAGGAGGTAGGCAATAGCTTGCCCACCCCCGTCCCCCAGGCTACGAATTCGTTGACGCAGAAGACTTGGGGGATCCCTTCCTGGCCCGCCTCCTCCAAATTGCGCAGACGCAACTTGAACTCCGAGGCCCCGCTACCGGTCACCCCGCAGAATTGGACCCCCAACTTGAGCACGTAATCGACTACCTGTTGGCAGTTGTGCTCCGGGAGGAGGTTGAAGATGAGCTCCTCCCCGGGATAGACTACGGCGATCTTCGTGAGGGAGCCCCCAATGTCGATGCCGCAGCCGCGCAGATAGTTCATAAGGACCTAGAAAGCGACTTAGCGCTTATCCTTAGTCATAATGTCGTCGATGAGACCGTACTCCACGGCCTCTTGGCTAGACATATAATTGTCGCGCTCCGTATCTTGGCAGACCTTCTCGTAGGGCTGGCCCGTATGGGCCGCTAAGATCTGGTTGAGCGTGGCTCTAGTCTTAATGATCTCCCGGGCGTGGATATCGATATCGGTAGCCTGACCGCCTATCCCCTGGATCCAGGGCTGGTGGATCATAATGCGCGAATACTGGAGGGCGAAGCGCTTACCCTTAGTCCCGCCCGCTAAGAGGACCGCCGCCGCGCTGGCCGCCATACCCATACAGATACAGGAGACGTCGGGCTTAACTAATTGCATACAGTCATAGATGGCTAAACCCGCCGTAACGGAGCCGCCGGGACTATTGATATAAATATCGATATCCTTATCGGGATCCTCTTGCTCTAAGTAGAGCAACTGGGCGATAACGACCCCCGAGAGATCGTCGTCAATAGGCTCGCCCACGAAGATAATGCGGTTTTTGAGCAGGCGCGAATAAATATCGTAGGCGCGCTCCCCGCGGGCCGTCTGCTCTACTACCATGGGCACTAACTGGTTGTGCGCGCCCTGACGCAGACTGCAGCCATTCATCCACAGCGGGTAAGGCATCCCGTTCCAGAGGGGATAACCGCCAGACAAGGGGGATCTGCCAAACATATTCATAAAAACTCCCAAACTCCATAGAAAAAAGTCCCCAGCCCTTCTAGCTCCTAGCCCCACTCCCTGCCCTTAAAAGTAGCCCCCGCCGCCCCTTTTATTGACTAACTGGCTAGTTAATGTTATTAAGTAGCTCATGCCTATCCCCATCACGCTAGCTAAATCTACTCTGTGGAGCTGGACGCTCATCCTGACCCTAGGAGCGATCCCTCTGGGAGCGGCCCCCCATCAGCCCTCTACCTCCCAGGTACCGGCCGCCCTGCGGGCGGCCCAGAAGAAATACGGCCTTCCCCCGGCTACTACTCTTACTCAGGGGGTCAAAGGCTTAGGGGAACTCCTGGCTCTGCAGCGCCAATCTTGCGCTTGGGCCTGTCTCACTAGCACCTTCTACGATTATCGCGGCCTCTCTCTCTACCGGCGCCAGGCGGGCCTCCACTTAGGTTACGATATAGCTATGGAAGCTGGGAGCGGAGCGCGGGTCGGTTGGCCCGGGCGCGTCATCTCTATCGCCCCCTGGGCGGAGGGAGAGTGGGGGGTGACCGTCCTCTCCCCCGATGGGCGCGAAGTCACTTACGGCCATATCGTCCCCAGCGTCCACTTAGGCCAAGAGTTGCAGACCGGCCAAATAGTAGGCCAGATCGCTAAAGATCACGTCGACGTCAAGATGCGCGACGCCCAAGGGCAGTACGTCCCCTTTGGCGAGGATGAGAAGGAGCTCTTAGCTAACGGCTCCCTGCGCCTCATCCCCACTAGCAGCCGCCAACAGTTGATGGTAGGTTGGCTGAGCGCCGCCAATAATTTAGAAGAGCTGGAAGAAGAGCTAGCCGCCCGCCAGCGCGAGGCCCGCTTACAAAAGGTAGAGCGCCAGAAATTAGAGGAGCGCTACACTAACCGCCGCCTAGCCATGCGCCAGATGGAGGGATATTTCGCCCAGGGGCTCATCTCCCGCCGCGACGTGGAAAAGTCTAAACAAGACTTAGAGAAGACGCGCCAGGAGTTAAAGCGCCTCAAGGAGGCCCAGCGCCAATCCCCCCAGGAGTTAGCCCGCCTACAAAAGCAACTAGTTAGCGCCCGCCAGCGCCAAAATGCGGCCCAAAAGAGGGCCCAGGCGGAGGGCATAGAGTGGGCGGAAGTACAAAATTTTATTAATAACCTAGTAGCTAACGACCGCCAATTGAAGGGCGAAGTCCAAAATTATAAGCGCCGACAGGAGGAGGCCCAGATCCAAGCCCTCCTAGAGGCTAAGAGCCAAGTGCGCCAATGTCAGGCCGTCTTGGAGAGCCAGGAGAAGATCTACCGCCTGGGAGGGCTTCCCCAGCGCGAATTGGAGGCCACCCGCCAGAAGTTAGAGATCTTAGAGGCTAACCTCAAGCGCTTGCAAGAGAGTCAGTAGCGGGAAGCCCCTCCTCTAAATGCAAGAGAGAATTGTAATTACCGCTCCCATCGTTGACCCAATCGTCGGGCGCTTCGTCATTCTCCCACAACTGGTCGTTAATTAAATACTTAAAGTGATAATCGCGCCCCGAGGGCAAGGTAGTAGTCAAGCTGAAGGAGCCGTCCTTTAAAACCTTCATCTTGAGCCCCTTCTCCCGCGCCCAGTCGCAAAAATCGCCTACTACTACCACCTGCTCGGCGTGAAAGCGGCGCGCCAACTCCGAATTGAGCTTAAAAGTTACCCGACACTTGCTACCCGTCTTAGTGTAATTTTTAACTACGGACACTATCTCTACCACTCCTCAATCTACTCTCCCCTGACTGGAGCTCCAAAAGGCCAGAAAATAGGGATTATTCCCCCTCATCCCTTCCATCTTAGTAAGCGCGATCCAGGATGTCAAACTTTTAGCAAATATTGTATATACAATTTAAGAAAACTGCCTAATCAATATTACTAGATACCTGGAAAGCCGACTCTTCCCGCCAGAATGGGGAGGCTCAGGGGAGAGGAGGTCTTTACGCCAGGAGCTGGGCCTTAGCGTAGGGAATAAGAGACTAAAAATAGTAGCGGAGAGCTTTCCTGTGAAAAGTTATCGCCCTTTGATCTGGACCTTTATCTTTTTAGTATTTTTAGGCGCGGCCGCCGCTCTCGTTTGGTACTATACCCAAAACGAGTTGCCCCCCTCCTACCAGGGGAGCATCGGGGTGGGCTACGCTGGCAAAGGGCCGGGAGAGCTCAATGAACCTACGGGGGTGACGGTCGACGCCAGCGGCAATATCTACGTCCTCGATACGCGCAATTGTCGCATCCAGCGTTTCGATCCCCAGGGCAAGTTATTAGACGTCTGGGGCGGCCCGGGTTCGGGCGAGGCTCAAATGAGAGAGCCCATCCGCATTAAAATGGCTCCCGACAATACCCTCTGGGTCTCCGATACGGGCAATAACCGCCTCTTACACTTCAGCACCCAAGGCGAATATTTGGGCGAGGTGGGCTCTCTGGGGCAGGGAGACGGTCAATTTGCCGCCCCCATCGGCATCGCTTTTGACAGTGAAGGTTACATCTGGGTGACCGACGCCCGCAATAACCGCCTGCAGCTCTTTAACCCCCAAGGGGAGTTCGTCTCTACCTTAGAAAATAATGGCAGTATCAACCTCAACCAGCCCTGGGGGTTGGACGTCAATGTCAACGACGAGTTGATCGTAGCCAATACTAAGTCTAACCAGATCTTAAAGTTTAACGCCGATGGCGAACTGCTCCAAAAGTGGGGCCTGCCAGGCAAAGGTCCGGGCGAGTTCTCCTCTCCCACCGACGTCTTAGTGATGTTCGACGGCCACATCTTAGTCTCTGATACGGGCAATAACCGTATCCAGAAATTTACCAGCCAAGGGGTCTACGTCACCGAGTGGGGCGTAGGTACTAGCGAGGCCAACTTGATGCGCCGCCCCCAGCAGATCGCCGAAGGTCAAGGGCAGCTCTTCTTCGTGGCCGACTCGGGCAATAACCGCATTCAGATTATCCACCAGCGCGATCCCATCCACCTCTACGGTCCCAAGCCCGCCCCCTATCCCACCTCCCGCCAGCGCTCTAGCGGCACTAGCTCTATCTTAGACGAGGTGACGGGCAGCACTTCTTCCGATAGCGCTGCAAAAGCTAAGGAAATCAAGAAGGAATCTGGCGCTGAGGATGTAAATTCGGGATCCGCTTCCGAGGATTCCAAGAATCTGCGCGACAGCGCCGTGGAAGAAGGCCCCGGGGCAGAGAAGGCCCCTAAGCCCCAAGCCAGTAAAGATTCTGGTAAGAACCAGAAAAAGTCCGACATTCCAGAGGTGACGGACACCTTGTAAAACGACGCCAGCTTAGAATACTAAGCTAGCCGGGGAGCCTCCCCTTCCCCCTCAAAGGGAGAGGCTCATTTATTTTGTTCTATTTACGAAGGAGTTATTACTTTGGCTAGCACTTACGAACTCTTTACCTCTGAATCTGTTACCGAGGGACATCCGGATAAAGTAGCCGACCAGATTTCTGACGCCATTTTGGACGCCTTTTTGCGCGAGGATCCCCAAGCCCGCGTAGCTTGCGAGACCTTCCTGCACACCGGTTGCGCCCATATCGCTGGCCAGATCACCTCTAAGGCCTATATTGATATTGCCGACATCGTGCGCAAGACCTTAGTCGACATCGGCTACGATTGCCCCGACTACGGTATCGACGGGCGCAGCTGCGGCGTCTTGATCTCTATCGATAGCCAGTCTCCCGACATCGCCCAAGGCGTAGACCGCGCTTTAGAAGTGCGCGATCAGAAAGATTCGATCGACGAGGAAGATACGGTAGGCGCCGGCGACCAGGGTATGATGTTCGGCTTCGCCTGCGACGAGACCCCGGAGCTCATG
Source organism: Vulcanimicrobiota bacterium (assembly GCA_944322965.1). Lineage (GTDB taxonomy): Bacteria > Vulcanimicrobiota > Xenobia > Xenobiales > Xenobiaceae > Bruticola. The sequence continues at coordinate 136,654 of CALUQR010000002.1, read as the reverse complement.
CCTTTGCCTATCCAGCTCTCCCACGCTCTGGCCTACCAACTGGCTAAAGTGCGCAAGACCAACGTCTTGAGCTATCTGCGCCCCGATGGTAAGACCCAAGTTACGGTGCGCTACGAAAACGGCAAGCCCGTCTCCATCCCCACTATCGTCATCTCCACCCAGCACGATCCCGACGTCTCCTTAGAGCAGATTCGCCAGGATATGATTAAGTACGTCATCCTGCCCATCGTGCCGGAGCGCTTCATCAAGAAGGAAGGGGATAAGATCGTCGAGCCGCGCATCTTAGTCAACCCCACCGGCCGCTTCGTCATCGGCGGTCCTCAGGGCGACACCGGCCTCACCGGGCGCAAGATTATCGTCGACACCTACGGCGGCATGGCCGGTCACGGCGGCGGCGCCTTCTCCGGCAAGGATCCGACGAAGGTGGACCGTTCCGCTAGCTACGCCGCTCGCTACGTAGCCAAGAATATCGTAGCCGCCGGTTTGGCCTCTCGCTGTGAAGTAGCCTTGGCTTACGCTATCGGCGTGGCCGAGCCTATCAGCCTCTCCATCGACACCTTCGGCACGGAGACTATCCCCGTAGAGAAGATCGTAGAGTTAGTGCGCAAGAACTTCGACCTCCGCCCCGGGGCCATCATTCGCCACCTCAAGTTGCGCCGTCCGGTCTACGCCCCTCTGGCCGCTTATGGCCACTTCGGGCGCACCCTGCCCGGCGCCACCTGGGAGTTGACCGACAAGGCGGAGACGTTGCGCGAGCAAGCTAAGCATCTGGCTAAAGCCTAAGAGATCCTAAGCCTTAGCCTCTAGGCCCTAAAAAGATTTCCCCCCGCCCCGTACGGGGCGGGGGGAAATTTGCATTTTAAAAGGGGCTTAGCCCCTAACTTAAAGCGTAAGGGGGCTAGGCCTCTAGCGCATCCAGGGCATCAAGAAGCGCAGCGCCTTTTTGAGGCCGTTGCCGTGGGATTGGGCGTAGAGCTTCTCTATCTCTTGGGGCAACTTCTTAGCAAAGGGCAGATCGATATGGAGGCGGGCCAACTTCTGGGCGGAGCTCTCCGCTATATCGAAGTTGCCGTTGAGGGCGGCGGAGAGGGCGTGCAAGTACCACATCCGGGCCCGGTCGATCCCCTTTTGCACCCCCACTTGCAAGAAGGGGAAGGCCTTATCCCCCTTACCCAAGTCGAAGAGCATCTCCGCAAAGAATTGGCACTTATCTATATCCTGGCCGAAGAGAGATTTCCACATCGAGGTACTATCTAGGGCCTGGGTAATATCCCCGATGCGATAGAAGGCGAAGATACTCTCTAAGAGCCAGCAGAAATCTTGGCTATCTTGGGCCTGGGAGCGCTCTAAGTAGAGACGGCGCACCTTATCTGTGAGTTGTTCGGCCTCCGCCCCTTTTAAGGTGTGGGCCAAGGCGTAGAGCCAAGTGGAGGCCGCCTGACGGGAACCCGGCATGGCTTGGGCAAATTTTTCCGCCTCTTGCAAGGCCTCAAAATACTGACCTTGGGCTAAGATGCAGTAGATACTGCCCCGCCACCCTTCTACGGTCGCCGCCTCGTTCTCCCCTACCAACTTGAGATAGAACTCTCGCGCCTGGACGAAGTTGCCCTCTAAGTACATGGCCCGCCCCACTTGTAAGGGGGTGGCCCTACTTTGAGGATCGTCCTGTTCCCCCGGCTTAGTGTAGATGTAACGATTGTAGGTAGCGCTCTTCTTCCAGCTATCAACCTTGGCTTTCTGACCGAAGACCATCCTCTATACCCGCTCTCAGCTTTTTAGCTCCCCCTCTTGATTTATTAGTACCTTAATGATAAAATCCCCCTGTCCCTTGAGGGGGATGGCTCACATTCCGACATAGCTCAGTGGTAGAGCAATCGGCTGTTAACCGATCGGTCGTAGGTTCAAGTCCTACTGTCGGAGCCAATATATTCCGACATAGCTCAGTGGTAGAGCAATCGGCTGTTAACTGATCGGTCGTAGGTTCAAGTCCTACTGTCGGAGCCAACATATTCCGACATAGCTCAGTGGTAGAGCAATCGGCTGTTAACCGATCGGTCGTAGGTTCAAGTCCTACTGTCGGAGCCAATACCTAGCCTTTAGGGGTTAGCGCTTTTCGTAGAATAGAAAAAAGGCACAAGGGGTATCCAGTTACCTAGTTAGGCAACTGGATATTCTCTTTTCTGGAGAGTATCAGCCTTAGAGCGCGGGGGCAGGGATCTGCCCTGGCCCTCAAGAAAGGCGGGCTATACGCGGTAGTTTATAGACTTTCGAGGTATTTATGCTCAGCAAGAGATCTATCCCCACCCTGTGGCTCGGCCTATTACTCGTCGTCCTCTTGGCCCTGCCCGCCTCCGCCTCCATCTTTGGCGTCAAACTCTATACCTTCCGGGGTACTCTGACGGAAGTTACCAATACTAGCGTCAACGTAGTAGACTACGACAACCAGAAGGTAGTCCAAGCCTTCGTGGCCTACGATCCCCAGAAGGGCACTAACCTGCGCTTAGTTGAGAATTTCAAGCCGGGCGACATCGTCCGGATTAAAGTCGCGCGCGACAAGAATGGCCGCTGGGTCTTGGCTAAGATCAAGAAACTCAGCAAGTAGAGAGAGGCTCCTTCCCCGTCTAACTCACCCGAGGGAAGGGTACCGCTCGCGGGGATCTGAATGTAAGTGTGCGTTCAGGTCCTTTATTTTTCGAAGCTCTCTCCGCTCTAAACTACCCCCAGGGCGGAAGATAGCTAGGAGGTTTACATGAGATCGATACGGTTGGCCAGCTGGCTCTGGGCCCTGCTCTATGCGGGGTTCCTCTTCCTGCCCGGCCTGGCGGCACAAGCGGCGCCCCTCACCCCGGTGCGCATCGAAGCCCAGACGAGCCAGGGGATCCTGGAACTCACTATCACCTGGGCTCAAGCGACGACGCCCACCTTCCAAGAGGAGTACCATCCCGGAGCGGCGCGCATCACCCTCAAAGGGGCTACTCTGAAGGGCGGGACCCAACTTATCCCCCTCTCCGGAACGAACGTGCGCGAGGCCCTCATTAGCCAAGTAGACGCCGACACCGTAGTCATTAACCTCCGGGCCCAAGTCGATCCTAAGCTCAAGAGCTTCGCCTTAAAGCCCGTCAAAGAGGTCCAAGGGCGCAAGTACGTCCTCTCCCTCAACCTGCCCGCCCCCAAAGCGGCAGAGCCTAAAGAGGAACAACCCCCAGAGGCTAAGGCTACTCAGCCCCAAAAGGAAGAACCCGCTAAGATCAAAGCGCCCGCCCCTAAGGTAAAAGAAGAAGCCAAAGAAGCTAAGCCTCCCGCGCCTAAGGCTAAGGCCGAACCTAAAGAGAGTAAGGCTCCCGCGCCCAAAGTTAAGGAAGAGCCTAAAAAAGAGAGCGTAGCTAAAAAAGAAGCTCCTAAGGCTGCCGCTCCGGCTCCCAAAGCTACCCCTAAGGCTACTCAGCCTAAAAAGGAAGAGCCCCAAAAGCCCGCTCCCCCTCAGCTCACCCCCCAAGATCCGCCCGTCAAAGTGAAGGTTATCTTTAATCCCAAAACGGATGAATTGCGCGTAGGCTTTGTCTACAAGGGCAACTTGCGCCACGTAGTACGCAAAGCGCAGGGCAGCAACTCTAAGATGAGTATCGAGCTCTGTCCCGCCGTCTTAGTAGGTCCCGACCAGAAGAAGATCTTCAATAAGGGCCAAATTACCCAGGCTAGCGCCAGCCAAGTGGGCGACAATAAGGTTTTAGTAGAGATCGGGGTCCTCAATCCCCCCTACTTTATCCAGGATGTCGATCCCCAAGGGGGCGCCCTCTACGGTATCTCTTATAACTACTCCCAAGACGCTCGCCCCACTACGAGCACGGTAAAGCGCCCGGCCGCCCCTAAGGCTAAACCCGCCCCTAAGGCTGAAGCGACCCCCAAGGCCGAAGCGGCTCCTAAGGCCAAACCCGCCCCCAAGGCTGAAGCGGCCCCCAAAGCGGAGACAGCCCCCAAGGCCCAGTCCGCCCCGGCTCAAGAGTCTCAGCCCGCTGCCGCGCCCCAACCGGCTCCGGCCCCTAAACCTGCGCCAGCCCCAGCGCCCGCGCCTGCTCCGGCCTCAGCTCCGGCTCCCGCGCCTGCCCCAGCTCCGGCTCCCGCGCCTGCCCCAGCACCGGCCCCAGCGCCCGAAGTAGCTCCCGCCCCTGAAGCGGCGCCAGCGACCGCTACAACAGCCCCGGAGCGCGGTTCGATGGATGAGGTCTTGGCCTACTTTCCCATCAAAGAGCGCAACGCCAGTACGGTCGTAGAGGGCTTGCAGAAGCTCTATCCCCAGGTCACCTTCACCACCGATCCCATGCTCAACGTGATCTTCGTGCGCGGCGGGGCGGAAGATGTGGAGAAGGTCAGCAATATCTTGAAGTTGATCTCCAACTTCGAGAGCCATTAAGTTAGGAAAGGTAGGAACGCCGTGGACGCACAGATCGCCAGCTTAAAAGACCAACTCCAAGAGCGCCCCCAAGATGGGGAGCTGCTGCAGAAGTTGGGCGCCGCCCTCTATGAGCAGGGTCAGCTGGAAGAGGCCCTCCTCTACTGGGAGAGAGCTCAAAGTCTGACGCCCGACGATCCTACCTTACACAACTATTTGGGGGCCCTCTACCTCGATCTGGGGCGCAATAAGAAGGCCCTCAAAGAGTATGAGCGCTTAGTAAGCCAAAATCCCCAGGATTACCAAGCTTACAATAATATCGGACTCCTCCACTCCCGCCTCAATAACTTCCACAAGGCGATCGAAGCCTGGCAGAAGGCCTTAGAACTCAAACCTGACTTCGCCCAGGCCTACTACAATTTAGGGATCCTCTACGCCTCTACTAACCGCTTAGCGGAAGCCCAAGAGGCCTACCAAAAGGCTATCGAGCTCGATCCTAAGAATAAGTACGCCCACAACAATTTGGGCCTCTTATTGATGCGCTCCGGCCATTTCGAAGCGGCTGAACGCGAATTTAAAGTGGCGGTCGACTTAGATCCCCAAGATACTTACACTTTGAGCAACTTGGGACGCCTCTATGAGCGCACCGGCCGCTATACGGAGGCCGTGGAGGAGTTTCACAAGGTCCTCCAATCCGATCCCCAGCAGGCCTTCGCCCTCAACGCTCTGGGACGCTTGATGGTCAAAGAGAACCAGCTCTCCCAAGCCCTCTACTATTTCCAGCAAGTAATCGCCTACCATCCCCAAAATGCCAAGGCCTACCACGATTTGGGGCGCACCTTAGCCCAATTGCAGCGCTGGCCCGAGGCCGTCCAAAATTACCAAAAGGCCCTGACCTTAACCCCCCAGGACCCTTACCTCCACGCCAACTTAGGGCGCGCCTACTTAGCTCTGGGCCAATTGGAAGAGGCGGCCCAAGAGTTGCGCCAAGCCCACGTAGCCGACCCCCAAAATACGAATACTCTCAATAATTTAGGGCTCTGCCTCCTGCGCCAGGGCCAGTTAGAGGAGGCCATCTCTACCTTAAAGTGCGTCCTCAACTTAAAGCCCCAAGACGAGCTGGCCCACACCAATCTGGCCTTCGCCCTCACCTACCGCCAAGACTTAGAGGGGGCTATCGAACATTACCGGGCCGCCCTGCAAGTCAATCCGCGCAACTCCTACGCCTGGCGCAATCTGGGCCAGTGCTGCGTCCAGCGGGGCGAATTGAGCGCAGCTATCGAAGCCTTCACTAAGACCTTAGAGTTAGAGCCCCAAGACGCCGACACTTACAACGGTTTGGGCTTAGCCTACTTAGCCGACGGCCAATTGGCCCCCGCCATTATGGCGCTCGACCAGGCCCTCGACCTGCGCCCCCAAGATAAGTTTACCTACAATAATAAGGGCTTAGTCTACACTAGCTTAGGCCAGCTCAATAACGCCCTGGCCTCCTTCCGCGCTGCTCTGCAATTAGATCCCAAAGACGAGTGCGCGCGCCTCAATATGGGTATCGCCCTGGCCCGCCAGAATAAGTTGGACCAGGCCATGGAATGTTGGGGCGAAGTCCTCTCCCAGCATCCCCAAAATAGGGAGGCCCAACTCAATATTGGCCTGGGCTACTTCGAAAAGGGCCTCTTCCAACAGGCGGCCCACACCTTAGAGTCTATGCTCCCCAACGCCCTGGAGACGGAAAAGCCGCTCTTAGAGAAATACCTCCACCTGAGCTTAGACCACCTGCGCCAACCTCAATAGACCTCCCGCCCCCTTAAGGACTTTAGGCCCTCCCTTTAACATTTAGCGCCGCCCCCGCTTGCGCTTGCGCCGGGGGAGATGGGTCCACTTTTTGGGGGCCGGATTAGACTCCGCTTGGGAGGGCGGATCCCCAAAGACGGGCTCTGGATAGCGCGTAGGCTCTTCCTCTAAGGAGTGGATAAAGTAAGAGGGGGCCGGGGCGCTCTCTAGGCTCTCTACTACTAATTCGCGCGTAGGATAAGAGGGTAAAGGCTCTGAGGGCCCTTCCTCGACCGGAGTTAACTCTAAGAGACTTTCCTCTACCGAGGGCGCCTCTACTGGCGGGGAAGGTACAGATTCTAAAGGTTCTGCCTCTAACGCCGGCGCCTCACTTGCTAAGGAATCATCCTCTACTATAGAGGGCTCGACCTCTGGGGAGGGGCTCTCTAAGCGCTCTTGCAAGTCGGCTACCTGGGAGCGCAGACTCCAGATCTCCTCCTGATCTTCAGCATTCTTATCGACTAAGATCTGGCGCAAGGTCTCATAATTGGCGCTGACCTCTTCCCAACGCCCGCGCCAGTAGGCGGCCTCGTCTTTGGCTATCTCTAAGTCTTGCTCTAATTGGCGCGCCCTAACCTTCCAGCTATCTTTTTCTGGGGCTTCTAACTCTACCGTAAGCGCAGCCCGCTCTAAGGAGGGAGGCATTTCAGGAACTCGCTCAATTCTAGGGGACTCAGTCTCCACTTCAGCCGCTAATCCCCCCACTTCTAAGGATTGGGAAGTAGAGCGCCTCTTTTTAAGGACCAATTTGGGGAGATCGCGCTTATAGATCTCTAAATGTTTGCCATTAGCGTCTATGCAGACTACCCCCCGGATCTCGCCCTGGCGCAAACGGCGGTAAATAGTAGGCAGGGAGATCCCCGTCAGTTCGGCTACTTCCTGTATAGATAAGCGCTCATTATCGCGGGACACGCTCCCTCCTCCGCTCTGTATAAGGTCTAGATCTCCCCCTACTTTGTCTCCTCCCCCAATTTCCTGCCTTACCTCTCAAGAGCCCCAGCTACTTTAAGTAGAGGTCGCCCAAAGTGTAGGCCTCAATCTCGCCCCCCTCCCCTTCCAATAAGAGCTCGCCCCACTCCCCTAGCCCTCGGCAAAGGCCCACGGGCCCAGAGGCGCCCCCCGCCCCTACTAACTCTTCTCTATCCCCCCAACTTAAGGTGGAGCCCCCCTCTTTGACCCAGGGGGCGGTATGCAGATGGACCCAGCGCTCCCGATGCAGGGAGTGGGAGTACCATTCCTTAGCTAAGAGAGACCACTCGCCCTCAGCTAAACGCTCTAAGAGCCTATAGAGTTCCTCCCCTAAAGAGACGAGCGCCTCCTCTGGGAGCCACTTATCCCCCCAATGGGCCTCCCAAGTAGCCTTATGCCGCCCGCGCCCTAAGTCTTTAGGCTGGCCCCCTAAGTTTAAGCCCACCCCCGCTACTACCCCCCACTGGCCCTGGGGTTGGCGCACCAGTTCACAGAGGATGCCCGCCAACTTGCCCTCCCCCAGCCAGAGATCGTTAGGCCACTTGAGCCCCAATTCATCTCGCCTAGCCTCTAGCCCCAGCCTCTCTAGGCGCCGGGCCGCTACCCGCCAGAGGGCTAAGCCCACTAGGAGGGGGAGGCGCTGCGTTTGGGGCAGCTCTAAATGGTGGGCGGCCAGATCTAGCCAATAACTGACGGTCAGACTCTCCTCTTTAGCGCTCTCCCAGACCCGCTCCCCCCGCCCCCGCCCCTGGGTCTGCCGTAGGGCCCGCGCTACCCAACCCGGCGACAGCTCCCCCCTCTGGGCGCGCTCTTTGAGATAGGTATTAGTAGAGGGCAGGAGCTCTAAAGTCTCAATTTGCAAGGAGATGGCGGCCATAAAAAAGTACCTCTAGACGGGCTTTTAGAGCCCCTTTTGTTATAGAAGGATTTAATTCCCTCCATTCGAAGCCCCTGGCCAGAACGTCCCAAGAAAGGAAGCCGGGGGATCTTTTTCCATCCGGTTCTGTGTGCCTATGATCATTCAAGGTCTAATCATCACCGTCGTGGGCATGACGGTGACCTTTTTATTCCTGATCCTCTTGGTCGTCGCTACCCACCGCACTGGAAAGTTGATCAGTCGGTTGGAGGCCCTCAAAAGCAGCACTCCGCCGCCCACTAAAAAGGAAAAAGTTGCCCTTCCCTCAGCCACTCAACCCGCTCCTGCGGCTCCGGCAGCCGCTCCGGCCCCCGCAGCTCTCCCCCAAGAGCAACTAGCCGCAGTTATCGCCGTCGCTCAGCGTGAGTTTGGCCTTCCCCTAAAGTAGTAGAGGCCTTCCACCTCCACTAGCTATCAAGTTTCCCAAGGAGTAGACATGGGTAAAAAAGTTATCGATTTTATGTGTACCGCCTTCCGCGATGGCTTCCAGTCCTGCTATGGCGCTCGAGTCCTCAATAAGGACTTCTTGCCGGCTATGGAAGCTTGTAAGGACGCCGGCATCAAGTGGTTTGAGCATGGAGGCGGGGCTATCTTCCAGTCCAAGGTCTTCTATTGCAACGAGAACCCCTTCACCGCCATGGACGAGATCCGCACCATCATGGGCCCGGATATCAACTTGCAGACCCTCTCCCGCGGTATCAACGTCGTCGGCTTAGTGAGTCAGTGCCGCGACTTCATCAAATTGCACGCCCAGCTCTTCAAAAAGCACGGCGTGACCACAATCCGCAACTTCGACGCTTTAAATGACGTCGAGAATCTCATCTATAGCGGTCAGTGTATCGTCGAAGCGGGACTCAAGCACCAAGTTACCATCACCATGATGGGTCTGCCTCCGGGTCTGAGCGGCGCCCACACCCCCGATTTCTACTCCGAAATCTTAGAGAAGATCTTAAAGGCGGGCATCCACTTCGATAGTATCTGCTACAAGGACGCCAGCGGTACTACCCCGCCCCGCATCGTCCACGAGACGATTAAGAGGGCCCGCGCCCGCTTAGGCTCCGACGCCTACATCGACTTCCACTCCCACAGCACCGCTGACGGTTGTATCAGCGGCTACCTGGCCGCTATTGAGGCCGGCGCTAACGCTATCGATCTCTCCATCCAACCCATGTCTGGAGGGACGGCGCAGCCCGACATCCTCACTATGTGGCACAACCTGCGCGACAGCGAATATTGCTTAGACGTCGATATCGACAAAGTGCGCGAAGCGGAGCGCATCTCCCAAGAGTGCTTAGAGAAGTACCTCCTGCCCCCGGAGAGCACCGCCGTTCTGCCCATCATCCCCTGGAGCCCGGTACCCGGCGGCGCCCTGACGGCCAACACCCAGATGATGCGCGACAATAACGAGCTCTACCTCTTCCCCAAACTGGTAGACGCTATGAGCGAGTGCGTCAAGCGCGGCGGCTTCGGCACCTCCGTCACCCCCGTCTCCCAGTTCTACATCCAGCAGGCCTACAGCAACGTCAAGAACGGCCCCTGGAAGAAGATCACCGACGGTTATGGCAAGATGGTCCTCGGTTACTTCGGGCGCACCCCCGTAGCTCCCGATCCTGAGATCCAAGCCTTGGCCTCCGAGCAGCTCAAGTTGCCCATCAATACTCGCCCCGTCTTAGAGATCAACGACGCCGATCCCAGCAAGTCGCGGGAAGCGATCATGAAGAAGCTGACGGACAATAACCTGCCCATTACCGAAGAGAATCTCTTTATCGTCTCGGCTTGCGCGGAGAAGGGTATCTTCTTCTTGAAGGGCAAGGGCCAGGTCTTGGTGCGCTACAAAGAGGACGAGAAGAAGAAGGAAGCTCCCGCCCCGGCGCCCGCTCCCGCAGCCCCCGCCCCGGCCAAAGTTCCCGAGCGCCTGCAGATTACCTTAGAGGGCGTCAACTACGATGTGACCGTCAATAATGGGCGCGTCTTAGTAAATGGCAAAGATTACGGTTACGCCGTACAGGCGGCTAGCGGCGCCGCTCCCGCGCCCGCTCCGGCCGCTCCGGCCGCCGCTCCTGCTGCCCCAGCTCCGGCTCCGGCGCCCGCCGCCGCTCCCGCTCCGGCCCCCGCTCCCGCTCCTGCCGCTGGCGGCGGCGAGCCCATCACCACCCCCTTGCCCGGTACGGTCATCCGCATCGTGACCCCGGTGGGCACTAAGATCCAGGCTGAGGATACGGTCCTCATTCTGGAAGCTATGAAGATGGAGATGGAGATCAAGTCCCCCAGAGCTGGTACCATCTCGGCTATCAAGGTTGAGCCCGGCGATCTCATCGCTGCGGAGTCGGTCGTCGCCTATGTGGAGTAGTTTAGCCATGAAGAGAATAAGTTATGCCCTCAGTCTGTTGCTGGCCCTAACCCTCTTCCTGGCGCTGGGCCAGCCCGGCTGGGCCAATACCCCCACCCCGCTGGCGCCTAGCGAGGCTGCCCCCACCCAGGCCCAGCCCCAAGAGATGCCCCAGGAAGTGACCGTCTATCCCCAAGATGGCAGCCAACCCTCCGAGGGGTTTATCCCCTTCCCTACGGAGATGGAGCCCGAGGATCCCGTCCCTAGCGATCTCATTCCCCTAGGCGAACCCCAGGAAGAGGCTCCGGCCGCTCACGCTCCGGCCCCCGCCGCCGCTCCCCAGCCCGCTGCGGCCCCGGAGAGCGTAGCCGCCCCTGCAGCTAGCTCTACCCCTGCCGCGGCTCCCATTCCCCAGAGCGCGGCTACTCCGGCCCACTCTCCCAGCGCGCCGCCCGCCGCCGCTCCGGCCCCCGCCCCTCAGAGCGCGGCGCCTGCGGTAGTGGAAGAGGTCATAGAGGTTGAGGAGACCGTTCCTCAGCCAGCCGCTCAAGTTCCGGCCGCTCCCCAAGAGGAGGGTATGAGTTCCCTCTCAGAGTCGGCGGGCACTATCTGGCGCTCTACCGGTCTCTCCGTCTTCTGCACCTCCGCGGAAGGCGTCAAGCAGCTGATTATGATCGTCGTCAGCTTGACCCTCATCTATTTGGCTATCGTCAAGGGCTTTGAGCCCCTGCTGCTCCTGCCCATCGGTATGGGCGGCCTGCTCTCCAATATCCCCAACGCGGGGATCGCCGAGCCCGGCGGCTTCCTGCACACTATCTACATTGCCGGTATTGAGACGGGCCTCTTCCCCTTGCTCATCTTTATGGGCGTAGGGGCTATGACCGACTTCGGGCCCTTAATCGCCAATCCGCGCACCGCCCTCTTAGGCGCGGCCGCCCAGTTTGGTATCTTCTTCGCCCTCATCGGAGCCTTAGTCTTATCGGATATTATCCCGGCCATCGACTTCGATCTGCGCGATGCGGCTAGTATCGGCATTATCGGAGGCGCGGATGGACCTACGGCTATCTTCCTAACTTCGCACCTCTCGCCCGATATGTTAGGCTCCATCGCCGTGGCCGCCTACTCCTATATGGCCCTGGTGCCCATCATCCAGCCCCCCATCATGCGGGCCCTGACTACCAAAGAGGAGCGCAATATCGTCATGCGTCAATTGCGCCCCGTCTCCAAGACGGAGAAGATCATCTTCCCCATCATGGTCATCTTGCTCTGCGCTCTGCTCTTGCCCTCGGCCGCTCCTTTAATGGGCGCCCTGATGTTCGGTAACTTAGCTAGAGAGTGCGGCGTCGTCAATCGCCTCTCCGATACGATGCAAAACTCCCTGTGCAATATCGTCACCATCATGCTGGGCACGGCGGTGGGCTCTAAGCTGGCGGCCGATAAGTTCCTGACCCCCGAGACTTTAGGCGTGCTCTTACTGGGCTTAATCGCCTTCTGTGTCGGCACCGCTTCCGGCGTCTTGTTGGGTAAATTTATGAACAAGTTCACTAAAGACCCCATCAACCCGCTCATCGGCGCGGCTGGCGTCTCCGCGGTGCCTATGGCGGCCCGCGTCGTCAATAGCGTCGGCTTAGAGACTAACCCCCGCAACTTCTTGTTGATGCACGCTATGGGACCTAACGTCTCCGGCGTCATCGGCTCGGCGGTAGTGGCGGGCGTCCTCTTAGCCCTCTTAGGAGGAACCTTCTAAAGGGAGGCGGGGCTCTTTATTAAAGAGCCCCGCCCTACCAATGTTATAGCCCCGGCTCTGCGCTAGCGCGGAGCCGGGGCTATAACATTTCTATATCATTTAAGAGGCTTAAAAATAAGCTAATAGGCGAAGTCTTCCACCAGATCGATAGCTCCCGCCCGACGCCTATAGGCGGTATTGCGCCCCTTGCCGACCTTCTCTAAAAAGCCCGTCTCGCCGCTCAACTTACCTAAGACGGATTCGATAGTAGGCACGCTAATCTCATAACAGAGGTCGTGGATCTCGCTTTTTGTCAATAAGACCGACTCGTCGCGGAAGAGGGCCTTAATACATTTAGCCTTGCGATCCCTACCGCCTAAGGGTAAGAGGCGGTAGAAGAAATACTGGAAAGCCAAGGAGAGGTGGCGCAGGAAGTAGACCGTAAAGGGGGCGTAATCGTTATTGCCCAGATGCCAGCCGCTAATACTCTCTCTCAAAGCGGTAGTGAAACGGTCGTTACCCGTATAATGGCCGTCGCTCAGATGGTGGGAGACTAAGTCGTAACTAATGTAGCGGTAGACGGGATAACCGGCCTTAGCTAGGAGGATCATCGTCAAGAATTGGCTCACTAAAAGGTTCCCGAAGAGATCGTCAAAGGGACTGATACAGAGGAAGTCCACAATAAAGCGCGGGATGACGACTAAGGGATCGAAGTAGTTGACGACCTCATTGAAGCTATCGCAGATCTCCCGCAGAGCCAGACGTACATCGCGGGCCGACATAGCCTGCATGACGATATTGCCGCTCGTAAAGTTAGAGCCCGTCATCAACTGCAAGGGGAAGCCCTTACTCTGCACTTGCAAGTAACGGATGACCCCCTCCGACTCTAAGCCCCCATAGAGGGTGCGATGCTCCCCCACCTTGGGCCAATACTCGTTCTTTTGCAAACGGTAGGGGACTAAGGAGCAGTAGAGCTCCACGATAGAATCGATAGAGACTTCAAAATTCTCCGGCTGTTCCAGGCGCAAGAAGTTCTTAGCGTACAACTTAGTCTGCAAACGCTGCAGATCGCGGCTATTGAGCGCCTCTCCGTACTCCGCCGGACGGACTCGCTCCAGAAGTTGAGGTTTATTGAGCTCGCGCTCTAAGACTTGCCTCTCCTCCTCATCGAAGGGCAGGCCCGCGTTCTCACAAAAGAAGGTCACATTCTTGAGAATAGTGCTCACCGGAAGGTCCCCCAAGACGGCGGGAGCTACGTCGGCCACCACATCCTGCTTGCCTTTATACTCATGGACCATATTCACTAAACGGAATAAGGGAGTAGAGATATTGCAAACATCCTTCCCCAAGGGCCGAGAATAATTAAACGAACGCATCTAAAGGTTTCCGTACCTCTCTGACTAGACCTCAATCAATCCGCCTATTTAAGGCTGAAGGCCACTAACTCTTATCTAGGACCTTAGTATTATACCACCATTTTCCCCTAGAGTTTAGGCACTTGCTGACTAATATTCAATTTAGCCCCCATTTTTTCTGCACTTTGAACCTAAAATCTAACTTAAAATGGCCCCCTCGCCCCAGATTGTAGGTACATTTCCCTAGCCGATGCCTAAGGTACGATCTTTAAAATCCCCGCTTCACAATCTAAACGCACCCAGAAGCCGCGCTCTAAGAGGGAGCGTACTAAAGACCAGTCGGCCCCTACCTGGGGAGCTAAAGTATAGAAGGCCCCCTGGGATTGGCAGTACTTTTCTAAAAGCTCTTTATCGTCTAAGGAGCTATATTTTACGGGTACCGGGGGGGCTACCTTAGCCTCTAATTCTGCATAGAGCGCGGGGGGAACGGAAAAATAATCCCCATCGTGAGCGGCCATATACTCGCGGTAAGCTTGGGGCGAGTGGGTGGGGATCCCTAAACTCTCCGCCTCCAGAAACCAGTAATTATTATCGACTAAGACTACTTGGCGCTTAGCGCCGCCCTCTTCCTCTACCTTCAATAAGAGGAAGTTAACCTCCGTACCTAAAGGCTGATAGCGCCTGCTCGTCCGCTCTGACATCTAAGACCTCCAGTCCCCCAGACCTTTTACCCCCAAGAATTTACTCTAAAATCCCGCCCCTTAAAAGTAGAGAGCCCGACGGCTCCCCCGCCGCCAGGCTCTAGTAGGCGCTTCCTAACTTAGGCGTACTTTAAGACGATGCCCTCTAAGACGTCCATGACATCTTCGCACTTATCGGTGACGGTCTCCAACTTGTCGTAGATCTCTTTCCACTTAATGAGCTCGATAGCGTCCTTCTCATTGCGGAAGAGGTCGGCGATAGCCGTGCGCTTGACGTTGTCCGCCTCGCGCTCTAAGTCCTTGACCCGGCGGCGCAGATCGGCCACATCGCGCAGGTCCATCAAGCGACCTACCGCCTCGTGGAGGACGGAAGTCGTCTCTTGGATCATCTCCGCTAAACGGAAGGCGGGCTCGGTAGGCTCTTTGACCTGGTAAGTAGCCATAGAGACGGCCGAGGACTGGATGAAGTCCATAATATCGTCTAAGTTGGCACACAGAGCGTGAATATCTTCGCGATCGATAGGGGTTACAAAGCTCCTAGCGATCTGCTGCGCCGTGTCGTGGACTACGTGGTCGCCCTGGCGCTCTAACTCGTTGAGCGACTCCAGGTGGCGCCCCATATTGTCGAAGTCCTTTAAGAGATCGACCAACATCTTACCGGCATCTTTGGCGAAGCCAGCCTGACGCAGGAACTGCTGAAAGAAAGTATCTTCTTTGGGCAGGAAGTTGAATTTCACGATTTTTTCTCCTCTGTTTGGTTTAGAGACGGCGCCTGGGGCAAGAGGATCTTTACCTCCGCCCGCTGACGCAAACTTTCTAAGAACTGGGGTAAGCGCTCGCTCGCCATCCGTTCTATGACGCGCAAACGCAGGTCGGCGTACTCGGTAGACCTACTCTTAATCCAAAATAGGTACCAGCCGCCACTGTTGGAAGCTAGAGGCGGACTCATAGAACCCACCTTCTGAGCCATTAACTCTTGGACGCTCAAAGGGTCGAACGACTCTTGCAATTCCGCTAAAGTCACCCGACCCAATCGCCCCCCAATATCTCTAGTCTGTATATCGAGCGAATGGACTAGAGCCATCGCTGCAAAAGAATCTTCCCCCTTGATGCGCTGAGCTAAATTCTTAGCCTCAGCCTCCGAACCCAACAAGATCCCCAAGAGCTCCATCTCTTGGAATTGGGCCCGATGTTCCTCAAAGTAACGTTTCCGTTCACTCTCAGGAACTTGGGCTAAGATCAACTTGTATAAGGGTACGGAACGGCTTAAGTTTTCCCGCAACTTACTCTCATCGAGCTGGTGATTGACGATTAGCTCCTGAGCGTCGGGACGCAATTTATAGTCCGCTACCCAACTATCTAGCTCTTCAGGAGTTACCCCCACCTTAGCTTGGGCTATCGACTTATCGATGAGGCGCTCCGTAATTAACTCCTGTAAGATACGCTCTCCGTACAGCTGGCGCAGGCGCTCATCTAACTGACTCTGGCGCAACTCCTGGCCGGCAAAGGTAGCTACCGGAGGATCGGCCGGACGAGAAATCAAGAAGTAGGCCTCTACTAAAGCCACAAGCGATAACCCGATAATAGTTAGGGACGACCGATTCATATCGCGGCCTAGCCCTTCGCGCCTACTCTCTATCGTCCTTTTTAAGAGCAGAACTCATACTTCTAAGCTTCCTAAGCCCCCAAGAGCGGGATTTTGAGCCTTTGATCGCAAAAGAGAGAGCATGTCCGACGAAACTTTAAGCGCCCTGCGCGGCCAGATAGATAATTTAAATTTTAAAATTTTGGAACTCTACAATGAGCGGGCCCGCGTCGCCCTCCAGATCGCCCAACGCAAAAAGGAGCTGGGTTACCCAGGCTACGATCCGGTACGCGAGGGGGAGATGATAGAGCGCCTCTTAGCCGCCAATAAGGGGCCCTTTGACGATCTGAGTATCGGACGCCTCTTTAAAGAGCTATTTAAAAATACTTTAGAGCTCATGGAGAGCCACCAGAGCCAGGCCCTCCTCTCCTCCCGCCGCGTCCACCCCCAAGATACGATCTTTAATCTCAACGGCGCCCCTCTGGGAGGCGCTAACTTTACGATCTTAGCCGGGCCCTGCTCCTTAGAGACGCCCCAACAGATCGAAGAGGTAGCCGCCTTCCTAGCCCAACGGGGCCTCAAGATTATGCGCGGCGGAGCCTTTAAACCGCGCACCTCCCCCTACTCCTTCCAAGGCTTAGGCTTGGAAGGGCTCAAACTCTTCCACCAGATAGCTAAGCGCTACCATCTGGCCGTTTTAAGCGAGATAGACGACCCCCGCACCGTAGAGGAGGCCTACCCTTACCTCGATATGTTCCAGATCGGAGCCCGCAATATGTACAATTACCCCCTCCTGCGCGAAGTGGGCCGCCAAGATAAGCCGATCCTCCTCAAGCGCCATTTTGCCGCCACCTTGGAAGAGTTCCTCCTCTCCGCCGAGTACCTGCTCCAAGCCGGAGCCCGCCAGATCGTACTCTGCGAGCGGGGGATCCGCACCTTTGAGCGCTGGACGCGCAATACTCTCGATCTTTCCGCCGTGCCCCTCCTCCAGCGCCAGAGCCATCTGCCCGTCGTAGTAGATATCTCCCACGCCGTCGGCCGACGCGACCTCTTGCTACCTCTGGCCCGCGCCGCTCGCGCCGTAGGGGCTCAAGGCCTTATGCTCGAACTCCACCCCCAACCCCAATTTGCCCGCTCCGATAGCCAGCAGCAGCTGGATCTCCAGGCTGGCGCCCAACTATTGGAGAACTTAAAAGAGTATGGACCGCTCTCCTGAAGCCCCCAAACTGAGCGTCATTATCCCCTGCTACAACGAGAAAGAGCGCATCGTGGAGCTGGTCAATTCCGTCTTGGCCGCCCCCATCCACCCTAAAGAGGTGATCGTGGTGGACGACGGCTCGACCGACGGGACCCGAGAGCTCTTGGCCCAAAAGGTAGAGCCCCTAGTCAGTAAGGTCCTCTACGCGCCCCTCAACGCCGGCAAAGGGGCGGCCATTCGCCGCGGGCTGCGCGAGGCCCATGGAGAGGTGGTCATTATCCAAGACGCCGACTTCGAATACTCCCCCACCGAGTATCCCCAAGTGGTAGACCCTGTCTTAGACGGCCAAGCCGACGCCTGTTACGGCTCCCGCTTCGCCCAAGGTTGGCGCATCCCCGGCGCCTACTGGAGTAACCTCCTGGCCAACCATTTCCTGACCTGGCTCTCCAACCGCTTTACTGGACTAGGCTTAACCGATATGGAGACTTGCTTTAAAGCTATTCGGCGCGAAGTCTTCCAATCGCTCGAGTTATGCGAAGATCGCTTTGGGATCGAGCCTGAAGTTACCGCCAAATTGGCCCATTCTAAGTGTCGGGTCCTGGAAGTACCTATCTCCTACCGCCCCCGCACCCACGCCGCCGGCAAGAAGATCGGCTTTAAAGACGGTTGGCAAGCGGTGTGGTGTATCCTCAAGTATCGCTAAGTAGAGGGCCTTTCCTATGAGCGCCGCCTATCCGCCTCCGGACAACTCTCCTCCCCCTCGCCCCTGGATCGTCCAGATGGGCGGCTTCCTGGTGGGCGGACTCCTCCTAGCTATCGCGGCGGGGGCGGGGTTATTGGCCCTCCTCTTCTCCCAGATCTTAGGCTGGGGGTGCGCCAGCGTCGTCTCCCTCTTCTTCACGGAGGTCTTGCTCCTCTTCTTATACTCCCATCCCTTGGGAGCCTACCTCGATAAGGCGGAGATCCTCCCCTACCTAGCCGGTTGGCCCCTGCGCCAGATAGGGGAGACTCTGCGCTACTCTATCTACGTTATCACCGCCGCTCTAGGTTTAGTCCTCTTCGGCTGGGCCTGCCCCGACATTCTCAAATTCTGTGTGCCTAGTTATCGCCCTGAATTAGGCCCTTACTATATGGGCGAGATTATCCTGCTCTATTTTATCTACACCCTCATGATCAAAAGGGTCGTAAATCTCTTTACCGCCTCCCACACCTTGCGCTACGAGCTCATCCGCAGCGACCTCCTCTTTATCGCCCAACACTCCCCCGCCGAGAGCGAAAGTCGCCGCCACCAACAGCAAGCCTTAGAGGAGGAACTGGCCAAAATCCGCCGCCAAGTCCAGACCGTGCGCCAACGCAACTACCTCTTCGCCGCCGTCTTCGTCCTCTTCTCCTTCGTAGCCCTCTTTATCCACGCTTACTGCCTCTCTTACGTCTACTTCCAACACCCCTGGGGCCTCCCCCTCTTCATAACCCTCAGCGCCCTCTATATCATTTCCTGCCTAGCCCTGGACAGACTTATCTAATTCGGAATGCGGAATTCGGAATTAGATGGCGCTTGTTAATAGCTTGGCGGATCCGGGAATAACGGAGCCTATGGGAGAATCGTGCTAGCCGCCGGAACGGCGGCTAGCAATTAGGAATGCTTAATGCGTAATGCGGAATTAGATGGCTGCTTGTGAGTGGCTGCTGGGGTCCGGGGTAGCATAGCTTGGGGGAAAATCGTCTTGAAGTGTGCGGGCGCGAGGCCCGCAGGGCCTAATTGGATAAGTACCAAAACCCAAAAAAAACGCGGTGAAACCGCAGTGGTCCTCTCATAGGGTCGGCTATTTCCGAATCTGTTAGGCCACTCCCCAAGCCTTCTCGCCCATTACCCACTATCGAAACTGAAGTTAGAGCCACAACCTCCCTTCCCGCCGGCTCCCCAATTACGCATTCCGAATTCCTAATTCCGCATTGTTGTTGCCAGCGGCGAGCCTGCGCACTTCGACTACAGAAATTCCCAGGGCCTGGGCAATGCTATCAATACTAAGCCCACCTCCTAAGAGACGTTTAAGAAGAGAGATCTCCCCCTCAACTCGGCCCTTCGCTTCTCCCTCAGCCAACCATTCGGCTTTATCCCGAGCACGCCAGTTTTCTATGTAATCTACCACTTGGCTCATATCGTCTACCTCCTCTAAAATCTTACAATCAGCAATCTCCTCATATCCTCTCTGTGGCAAGAGTATACTCACAATCCATTGTACAAAGTCGCACCGCAATTGGCTATAACGTTCGCTACGCAAAGAGCGCTCCAAAACGCGCAACAGCCTAACCAGCTCCTGGGAACTCGAGGTACGCTCCAGCCTAAAAATCCAAGAGCTGAGCCCCGGATCTTTCTCCAATTTTCTGCCCGGCAGACGCCTGACATCTAAGACGAAATATCTAAAATGACCATTGATACGTTGTATACCGCGAGGCCTAGAACGTAAATAGTCCTCAATATCCTGGGCCGCATTCCAAGGATGTAAACCGTTGTAAATCACGATCGGGACGACGGTCGGTAGACTGGCTTTTTCCAAACCCTTCTCGTTCTTTAAGACCTCTTCCCAAACGCAACCCACATAATTCCAAAGGCGCACAACCATCCTCTGATCGACCGTACTCTGGAATTCAAACATCAAAACGACGTAACAGACGCCCCCATCCTTCCACTCGATCCGCCACAAAAGATCGTTGCGCCGCTCTCTGTGGCGATGATCGACATGGACCGTAGGCAAAGCCTGTAAAGTGCTAAAATCTAACTCTTTAACCAACCAGCGCGGTAAGAATCCGCTTACACAAGACTCTACCACCTCCACGTGGCTAAAAAGACGCTTATAACTCGAATCATGTCCCATAACTACCCCCTTTTAAACGTCGTACTTACATAGCGGCTTGGACTTAAGTTATCACCGTAAGCAAGGTTAACGCAAGACTTAGGGGCGGGAGAAAGATAATTCGGAATGCTTAATTCGTAATTCGGAATTAAGAGCGGCTTTTGTTAGTAACTTGGCAGTTCCGGAAGTAACTTGGCCTATGAAAGAATCGTTGGGCACAAGTTAATTCGTAATTATTCCTTGTAAGTGGCGATTACCTCGCATTCGATTTGCTGCAGGGGTCCTTCGCCTATCTTCCAGGCTTGGCGCTGTTGGGGCGTAATATCCAGGGCCAGACCGACGTGGATGGGCTTGGGCGTATCCTCAGGCTGCTCAGGCACTTGAAAGGCCAAGTTATGGAAGTCGAGATTCCAATGCAGATTCTCTCCTCCCGTAATAGTGCTGCTGGGTAGCAGACCAGGCAGGAAAGTGGCGCCGCTATAAATATGGCGCTGTTGCAGACTATCCTTAGAGAGCCAATACTCTTCCTTAAGGAGCTGGCAGTTGGTCTCATAGTAGCGAGTCTGCGTCTTAGCGGGGCTATATTGGGCGCTGGCTAGGTAGGTGAGAGCGGCGCTGGGGGTCCAATTATTGAAGTATCCGGCCTCAAATTGGGGGCCGTCGCAGTTGAGAACTTCGTCCGGACCTAATTGGACGTTAATACTCTTCGGCAGGCGCTCGTAAGTCGTACCTTCAGCCAGTTGGCGGGCCCAGTGGAGGGAGATTTCGCCCCGGACCGCTACTAAATCGAGGGTCGAGCTCTGGAGCTCAGTCCCGGCGGGGGTTAGGTAGGTAGCGACCATCTGGTAATGGTTGACGCCCTCTTCCGTCTGGGGGCGGGCGGGCGCGAATAAGATTCGGTCCGCGTCGGGCGTCAGAGTGTAGGGGGCCTCACCCTCTAAAGTCTGGACTTTAAAGGTCACCTCTTTAGTTTCCTTGAGGGTTTGGGCGGGCGGGGTAGGTCCTAAATCGGGCTCAGCCCCATAGACTAAGGATAATCCCAGAGGCTGACTATTGAGGGCCACCCAGCTGGGTTCGGCCTCGCCGCTCTCAGGAGTAAGCTCTACTCCCTCTTGTTCCGCGTAAATCTGCTTCACTAAGGGACTTTCCAAGTCGACCATCAGGATAGTAGAGGCGCTAGGCTCAGAGGAGTCGGGGGTAGGGATCAAAGTCACTTCCCGACCGCCTACGGGGAGGCGTACTAACTCCAAGCTAGCCTTCTGCTGAGTGACGTAGACGGGCTCTTTACTCTCCGCTTCTAAGATTCCATAAGCGGTAGGCCAGGTAGCCATAAATTGAGGGGCGGTCCCTAACTTCACCCCCCGCAAGATGCCGGGCCGGTCGGCTACTAGCTCTAAGCAAGGATCCATCTCCAGCTCTTCCAAGAAGGGGGTAATGGCGATGGGCTCGCTGGCCTCGGCTAAGGTTAGGTTAAAGGTATAATCCAGCTCTCCCTGGAGGCCTAAGACGGCGCCCGGGACCTCTAATTGGGCGCTAGCCCCCTTTACACTCTCGATAGTGGAGGCTTTCAGGACGACCTCCTCCCCTTGCCAATCTAATTGGTCGATGCCGATACCTACCGCCCGCTGCTCGTCATCATAATAGACGGCCGTCACTTTAGTAGAACCTTGGGGTACTTCGGGCCCTACTACCCGCTCCGTCTGGAGTTCGGGATGGAGCTCATAAAACTTACTGGCAGCGCTTAAAAGCTCCTCAGTCGCCCTAGTTTGGGGAGAGCTAAAAGAATAACGCACCCCAGCCACCTGGGCGCGCAACTCCGTAGGCCAGGCGCTATAATCGTAGACGCTCTGTAAATAAGCCTTCTGAGCCGGCGGCACAGAAGCGGGCGCCGTATCCCCACTGTCGCCGCATCCAGCCCCTAAAAATAAAGCCCCGGCAAGAGCAAAGATAGAGCAAGTGACTGAGTAAATCCTGTTTTCACCTTCTTTTTAACCTCCTCTGTACTTTTATTTTAATTTTCCGCCCTCTCACCTTACCACTTTAATAAAATCTTAAAGTTGCTAAAATATGAATTTCCCAAAATTCCCCCTACCTCAATTCCGAATTACGAATTACGCACTCCGAATTGCCTCCGTAGGCTAAGCGCTAGAAAGTAGGGTATGAGGATGAGGAGGCAGAGGACGAGTCCGTAGGCGGAGGCGGTGAAGATATCGCCCTCTTGGATTTCGGTGTAGATAAAGGTCGAGAGCGGTCTCCAGCTGGGGGGGCAGATCATGAGGGTCACGGCCACTTCTTGGATGGAGGAGATAAAGATCAGCAAGGCTCCGGTCCCCAGTCCGGGGGTGAGGAGGGGGAGATCGATCTTAGTGAGGGTGAGGAGATTATCGGCCCCTAGGGTTTGGGAGCTCTCCTCTAGGCTGGGGCTCAGTTGGCTCCAGCAGGCGGCCAGGGAGCGCACTCCGTAGGGCATACTAGTTAAGATATAAGCCCCAACTACTAGGGCGGGGGTGAGATGGAGGGCCAGAGGCGGTCCGTTGAAGGTGCAGATCAGGGCGATAGCCAAGGCCACTCCGGGGATTACGAAGGGCCAGAGGATCAAGAAATCGAGGATCTTACTCCCTAGCGAGGGCCGACGTACGGAGAGGTAGGCGCAATATAAGGCCCCTAAGAGCGACCAGAAGAGGGCGGGCAAGACTAGCAAGAGCGAGTTGATTAGGGGCGAGTCTTTAGCTAAGATTCGGGCCGCCAAGTCCCCGTAGCGGGCTAAGGTGAAGCTTTGGGGCCAGAGGCTAGTCCCCCATTCCCCGGCTAGGCTAACTACTAAGAGGGTGACGATCATCCCCAAGGGCGCGGAGAGGAGCACAAGGGTAAAGGCCAGTCCCACCCAGCGCCAGACCCCTCGAGGTTGGGAGGTAGTCTCGCTGCGCCCTCCCTCTTGAGCGGCTGAATAGCGCCCGGCGCCCAGCTGCAGGTATTGGAAGAGCAGGAAGAAGGAGACGACTACTAGGAAGAGGGTAGAGAGCATGGCCGCCCCTCCCCAGTAGGTGGAGCCAGCTAGATCGCGGTAAGCTTCGATAATTAAGAGCGGATAGCCGCGCGGCATCAAGAGGCTGACGCTAGCAAAATCGCCTAGCGAGCGGATAAAGACTAAGGTCGCGCCCGCCCACACCCCAGGCCCCAAGAGGGGCAGGTAGACGGTCCAAAAGCTCAGTTTCCAATCGGCCCCTAGGGTGGCGGCCGCTTCTAGCCAAGGGGTCTGAAAGCGCTCCCAGGCGGCGCAGACCGTCAGGTAGACGAAGGGGAAATAGAGCAAGACCTGGACTAAGAGGGCCGCTCCTAAAGATTGGGCCGGGAAGGGCCACTCCCACCCTAAGAGCTGGGCCCCCTTAGTGAGCCAGCCATTGCCCCCCATCAAGTTCTGTAGGGCCAAAGCCCCTAAGAGCGAGGGCAAAGCCAGAGGTACTAAGGCCAGAGTGGCCCACCACTTAGCGCCCGGCAAATGGAGGCGGGTGAGGCAGAAGGCTAGGAGCGTCCCTAAGATCGTGGCCCCCAAGGTGACGGCCGGGCAAAAGCCTATAACTTGGAGCAATTTACTCTCCCAGGCCCTACCCTGGGCTAGCCAGAACCAGGCGTAAAGGGCGCTAACGGAGGCTACTAAGAGGAGCGCTTGGCTGCTGAGGAGCTTTTTAAAGTATCTATCTACGCTGGGGAGGAGCGCTCGGGCCCCCAAGCGCACGATCTGTAAGCTTAAGTAATAGAGGGCGGTCAAAAGCGGAGCCCAGCCCAGGGTATTGATAAGCCCCCAGCGGTAGCGGCGCGTCAGCCACAGTTCCCGGTAATACTCGGTAGTCCCCAACTCCCGCAACTGGCTCCCCAGTTCGCCTATTCTCCCCTGGAAGAGATCTTCTAAGATGGGGAGCGGCTGGCCCGTAAAGCTAGTGAGCATTAGGGTGAGCATAGGTAAGACGACTAGCCCCCCTACCCAGAGGGCTATTACGAAAGCTAAGCTAATCTTTCCCCACTTAGCCATTTGGGGCTCACTCCTCGGGCAAGAGTAGGATCTCAGCGGGATCGATGCGCACTCCCACTTCGCAACCTACTTTGAGTTGGAGATCGCTAGCGTGGAGCGGCCTATAGACGGCTAAGGATAGCTCCTGCACTCGCACTACGTAGCGCGTAAAACTGCCTAAAAAGGTGATCCACTCTACTACCCCGCGCCAGACCTGCTCGCCCCCTAACTCTTCTAAAGTGATAGCCCCGGGCCTAATAGCTACCATCACTTGGACTTTAGGGGAGTTTAGTTGCGGGGTCTCTAAGCTGAGGTCGGGATTAAAGAAGAGTCGCCCCTTCTCTAGGCGAGCGCTTATGATATTGGCTAGCCCTAAGAATTTAGCTACCAGGCGGTTGCGCGGGTGGAGGTAGAGCTCTTGGGGCGTCCCCTCTTGGACGATGCGCCCCCCATCCATTAGCGCCAGGCGGTCGGCTATGGCTAAGGCCTCCTCTTGATCGTGGGTGACGTAGAGGGCGGTCAGTCCCGAGCGCCGCTGCAGACGCCTAATCTCGTCGCGCATCTTGACCCGCAATTGCACGTCTAAGGCCCCTAAGGGCTCGTCGAAGAGTAAGAGCCTAGGGCGGCTGACTAAAGCGCGGGCTAAGGCTACGCGCTGTTGTTGTCCTCCGGAGAGTTGGTGAGGGTAGGCGTATTGGCGCTCGTGCATCTCCACTACTTTGAGGGCTTCTACCACTTTGCGCTGTCCCATAGCCCCTAAGGCGCTCCAGGGGGAGCGGACTAGGGTCAACAATTTACCTAACCAACCGTAGCGCCTATATTGGTAGGCCATTAAACCGTAGGCGACATTCTCTAAGACGTTAAAGTGGGGGAAGAGCGCGTAATTTTGGAAGACTAGGGCGCAGCCGCGTTCGGAAGCGGGTTGGTGGGTGACATCTTGCCCGTCGATTAGGACCCGCCCTTCTTGGGGGATCTCCAAACCGGCTAGACAGCGCAGGGTAGTCGTCTTCCCGCAGCCAGAGGCCCCTAAGAGGGCGAAGAGCTCTCCGTCCCGCAACTCTAAGTTCAAGCCATTTAAGGCGCGCCGCCCCTCATAGGCTTGGACTAAACCTTTGAGTTCCACGCTACTCATACTTCGATACTAGCTTCCACTTCGTTTTGCCAGCGCTGACGCACCCGATCGTAATTGTCCGCCATCCATTGGGGATCGAGAGGCTGCGCCCGCTCCAGGAGGGTTTCCAGATCGATCCCCTCTAACCCTGGAGGGGGCGGCAGCTGGGGATTGATAGAGAAGAAGTAGCGATTAATGATCTTCTGCCCTTCTAGAGAGAGGCAAAAATCGATAAATTGGCGCCCCTCCTGAGGATGGGGAGCCCCCTTAATGAGGGCGATCCCATCGACTAGGACGGGACTTTGCTCCGGCAGATACCAAGCTAAATGGCGCGCTCCCTGCCCCAACTGGCGGTTGAGAAATTGCTGTTCCAAAAATTCTAAATATTGGCTCTCAAATTGTAAGCCTATCTGACACTCCCCACGCGCCACGGCAAAAGCGGGCTTGCCCTCTACCGTATAGCGCTTCAAATTGGCGTAAATGGCCTTTAAGTAGCGCCAGCCCGCCTCTTCCCCGCCCGGAGTGGCTAAGTAGCGTTGCAGCGAGGCCTCTAAAAAGAGCATCGAGGTGCCGCTATCGGAAGGATCCCACATTTCGATCTGGCCGCGGAAACGCGGCTGGGTCAGATCTTCCCAGCGGCGGGGAATAGCCTCCCCCTGGAGGACTTGGGGATTATAACAAAAGCCCAAAGAGACTATAGCTAAAGGCGACCACCGCCAAGCGCGATCGCGCATCACTAGGGCTCCGCGCTTATAAGGTAAATGGCGCCACTCGGGCGGGACGTAGGGTTCTAAAAGGTCCTCTTGGGCGGCGGTCATAAAGGGGACCATCCCTCCGCCGCTATACCAAACGTCGCAGCGCGGCCAGCGCTTCTCGATGCGCAGGCGGGCCAAGATCTTAGTCGTACTATCTAAGTTCTGCTCGACGGCGATACCGGTGCGGGCTTGGAAGGCTTCGGCTAAAGCCTGGGCGGCGGCGTTGGGGAAGGGGGTATAGACTACGACTTTCCGCCCTCCATCTTGGCGCCCTTGGGACCAATAACTGGCGCAACCGCTGAGCCCCATCCCTAAGGCCCCTACTAAGAGCCCTAGAGCTGCTAAGGTCCAGAAATTAGCTAAGCTCCTGGACCTAGCTCTTAGCCCTTGTAGCAGTCTCCATCCCACGGCGCCTCTACTCCCCTTCCCCTAGCCTTTAGCGGATATAGTTGGTGTGGACCGGATTCTCCCGCTCCGGACGCACCGCTTGGGGCAGAGCTTGATTCTTTAAAATAGCCGCCATATTGACCGCTAAAGTGCGCATAGTCTGTAGACCTTCCAGATCTTGGCGCACCTCTTCGGGGGTATTGCCATGGACCGAGTTCCAATATTGGGAGCCGGGCATCGTACAATTGCGGATGGCGATATACTTATTGAGCCTATCGAAGGCCGCGCTGGCCCCGCCGCGCCTACAGCTGACGATAGAAGCGCCCACCTTATCTTGCAAGTTGGGGCAGGAGAAGAAGACTCGATCTAAGGCCGCGCAGAAGGCCCCGTTAGGTCCGGCGAAATAGACGGGGCTCCCTAAGACGAAACCCTCGGCCTGACTCATCTTGTCGGCCAAAGCGTTGGCGATATCGTCATCGAAGACGCAACGGCCCGTCTGCCGGCACTTGCGACAACCTATACAGCCTCTAATGGGCTTATTGCCGATCTGGAAGATCTCCGTTTCGATCCCCAACTTCTCAAATTGGGAGGCCATCTCCTGAAGGGCCGTATAGGTACAACCCTGGGGACGGGGACTACCGTTAATTAAGAGAACCTTCATGGTAAAATCCACCTCTAGAATAGCAAAATAACTCCCCCTTCTTCTCCCCCTCTCTGCGCTCTCCCCTTAGCCTCCAGCCGCTATTTAAAAAGGAAAGGTCAGGCGCCGTGGCGAAGCGGGGGCGCTATGAACAAGCGTTTTCTGGGTAATTTAGCCATCTCTATGCTGATGGGCGCTTCATTATGGATAGGTACTCCCGCCGTCTATGGAGCGGACGAAGCTTCGCAAGTCTTGATGTTGCGGCGCGTCTTTGCAGCTTCCGTAGATACCTGGAGCTCTATCTTAGAAGATAATCGCAAATTATTAGATAAGAGTTTTTTTGAGCGAGTAGAGAGCCGCATAAAGTGGAGCATCGATAACGGTCAGGTAGAGGACGCCGTGCGCTTCGCTTACGTGGGCGACCTGGCGGGCAAAGTCGTCAATCGCAAGACGGATTACCGCATGCAGATGGCCCAGCTCTTCCGCAAGTTGGGTAACTTCTCCTTAGCTATCGATTTAGCTAATAATGTCTGCATCTTTGAGCCCGACAATAAGGAAGCCGCCTTCTATAAGGCCTCCCTGCTCCAGGATGCGGGCAACAATTTAGACTGTTATCCCATCTACGAGCAATTAGCTAAAGAGAATTACCGGCGCGCCGAATGTTACTATCGCATGGCCCTTTTAGAGTTGGAGCGCTCGGAGATCGAAAAGGCGCGCGACCATTTGAGAGAGTGCGTCAAGTTAGATCCCAAGCACGAGCTGGCCAAAAAGAGCTTAGCCCAGATGGAGGCCGCTTTAGCTAAGGCCACCTTCGTCCCTAAGAGCGGCAGCCAAGAGTCGGGGATCCCCGTGGCCAATCTGGGCGATATGCCTATCGCTACTTCCAATAATAGCAAGGCCCTCTCCCTGGCCCGCCAAGGCGATCAGGCGCTTAAAGAGGGCAGCTTAACTAAGGCTCAAGAGCTCTACACTAAGGCCTTACAGTTAGACGCCACCTCCCCTCAGGCCCTCATCGGCGTAGGTTTATTGGCCTACCGCCAGGGCCAGATCGAGGACGCCCTCTTAAGTCTTACCGCAGCCGCCGCCCGTTTTCCCCAGGGCAACGCCGATTTGGAACATTACTTGGGCTGCTGTTACGAGCGTCGCTACGACGCTAAGGGTAACCCCGAGGATATGAATAACGCGCGCCAACATTTCCTCAAAGGCTATAAATTAGCCCCCGACCACCCCTTCTTAGAAGAAGATTTAGAGCGCACCGCTAAAAAGATCCAGCGCCGCTAAAAGAGCGCTAGATATAACGAATGGGCCCGCGCCGAAGGCGCGGGCCCGTTACTTTAAAGGGTCTTAGAAGAGAGACTTAGAGATCGTCGTCTTCCGATACGGAATCACCCATCACCAGGTGGCAGAGAGCGGCCAAAGCTCCGCCGATGAGGGGCGCTAAGACAAAGACCCAGACTTGGGTTAAAGCCATCCCCCCTTTGAAGCAGGCGGGCGCCAAGCTGCGGGCCGGATTGACCGAAGCTCCCGTGAGGGGCATACCGACGATCATTACTCCCGCTAAAGCCAAACCGATGGCGATACCCGAGGCCCCCTGGAGGCGAGAGTCTAAGCTGATCTTTAAGAAGGTCAAGACGAAGCAGAAGCTGAGCATAATCTCTACCACAAAGGCCCAGGTAGCCTCCAGACCGGCGAAGCTAGCTTCGCCATAGCCATTACAGCCAAAGCCCCCGGCCACTAAGCCTACGCTATCGTGATCGCCAATAATTAAGTAGAGGATCCCTACCCCTATAAAGCCCCCTACAAATTGGGCCAAAAAGTAGGGCAAGAGATCTTTGGCCTCTAGGCGATTGTCGATCAACATGGCCAAAGTGACGGCGGGATTGAGATGGGCTCCGGAAAGGTTCACTAAAGAGTAGTACATGGCGCTCATCACCAAACCGCCCGCCAAGGCTACGCCTATAAAGCCTATGCCCTCGTAGACGTTGGGCAAATCCCGCACTACCATAGCGCCGCAGATAAAGAAGACGAGTAGCGCCGTCCCCACTAGCTCCGCAAAATATTTCCTCACTCTAACTTAAACCTCTACCTTCAATCCTTAGAGCAGATCGTCTTGGAAATAAGAGACCCACAACCTCTGCAAAGCGGCCCGCAAATACTCTTCGTCCTCTTTCAGGTTGCAATACATATTGCAGAAGCCATTCTCCGAGATCTCCTCATAATCTTTAGCAAATCCCTTTTCACAGCGCACTAAGCTGTAAGAAGCCTCCGTAAGCCCCACCGCCTTGGCCGCAAAGCGGTTGGCGTCGCTCTCCAAGATATTGGCAAAGGGGCGCTCGGAAAAGAGGAACTCCCGCAAGATCTTAAACTCGCTGCGCTTAGTAGCCCTATAGAGGCGGTTGAGTAGGCTCTGCAGCCGTCCCGAGAAGTTAGGTTTCTCCAGAGAGCAGTTTTTGGCCTCCGAAGCTAAAAGGATAGGCACTTCCGTCCCCGTCTCTACGCAGATCTCTATAGCCTTCTGCACCATAGTGAGCGTCATAGCCGGATCTAACTCGGACTTAGAAGTCCACAGACTAGTATGGTGGAAGGCCTGGAAGCACTTGCGCAAGATCACAAACTGCTGCTCCATAGCGCTCATGCGCGCCATATCAGCGTGAATAACGAAGGTCGTCTTGCTCTCCGAACTGGATACTTCCAGCCAGAACTTCTCTTCGCCCTGATAATAACGGATCTCCAAAGAGGGGAACTTAAAGAGGCGCGAGTTGAAGCGCTCTAAGGTGCCCGCCGGCTCAAAGCCGAAAGGTATGGGCTTAGAGTCCGCCAAGATCTTGTCCACGCGGGCACTGCAGCTGGGTGCCGTATACCCTGCCCGCGGGAAGAGCTGGTTGAGCATAAATTCGACAATTAATCCTGAGGACTCGTCGTTGTGGAAATACTCGACGTCGGCCGTCGTCACGCGCATGGGCCCAAAACGGCGCGGCCCGCTGGCGCCCGCTTCCGCCTGCTTAGCTTCGCTCTTGCTAGTTAAGTAGAGGGCCTCCAACATCTTGATAGCCGGAGCGTTGGCCTTATTGGCCGGCTCATCCGCCAGCGAGAAGAGCTCGTCGAAGAGTTCGGGACAGACGGTAATCTCTTGCAAGGCGCTGAGATCGTCCTCCAACTTGAGCCCCTTACCGGCCGCCGAGAGACGCAAGAGGTAACAGTGCAAGATAGCCTTCTCTAAGCTCTCCATAGGCCCGCCCTCTTGGACGGCCATCCGCAAGAACTTGCGCGCCGTCACCGGGTAATCGCGATTGATGAGCGCCAAATAGAAGAGCAAGCGCCGCCTATCGGCCGCCTCTTCCGCCACCTTTAAGCAATTGATCAAAGCCTTGGCCATAAGCGTAGCGTAGAGATCCCAATCGTCGCTCTTAGCCATATCGTAGACTAGCGGCATACCGACGCTATAGGCCTCTTCCCAACAGGAGCCCATCACTAAGGCCCGCGTCAAGTTAAATTGTAAGGGTAAGAGCTCGCCATACTCTTCAATGAGCTGGCGGAAATGGTCCCAACCGGCGCTCTGCTGGCCCTTATCTAACATCTCCCGACCTTGGGCGATCTTCTCTAAGAGCTGGGGATCGTCGCTAGTTCCAAAAGTGGGGCGGCCGAAAGTAGAAGAGAGGAACTCCAACTTAGGTAAGGTCACCGACACTTCGTCCTGCTCAATAATATCGGAGATAGTAGCGATCTCCCGCTGCAACTCCTCATTTAAGAGCACCTCTAACTTGTGGCGCTCCGGATCGTGAGCTAAGAGCGGGAATTCTAAAGCCACGGGCTCTTCCGGCTCTGGGGCGGGCGGCGCCTCCTCCTTCTTACTCTCCGGCGGGGCGGGGGTGAGGACGGGTTCCGCAGCGGGCGCCTCCTTAACCTCTTCCTTATTCTCCTCCACTACCGGCATCTCGGCGGTCGGAGGAGCGGGCTCGGGCGCGCTACTGGCCATCCCCAATTGGGGAGCGGAGTGGGCGGCCAACTTAATTTCTACTTTGGGTTGGACCTCTTCCTGGACGACTACCTCTTCCGCAGCGGGCGCCTCCACTTGGGGAGCGGCTACGGTCTTTACGGGAGGTAACTCCTCTTTAGCCTTCTTCTTTTCGGCTAAAGCTCTCTTCTTGTGGATCGAGACCCCCCTAATGCGCTCTCTCAAAGCGGAGACGGGATCGCGCTTCTCCTTAGAGACCTTAGAACTCTCCTCAGACTCAAGAGACTGGGGCTCCTCTTTCTCTTTATCCCCTTGGGCCTCTACCTCTTTACTAGCCAGGCTAGAGACCTCATGTTTAGAACTCTCCTCTAAAGCGGGCTTTTCTTCCGCTAAGGGCTTAGGATCTTCCTCTTTAAGGGTGGGAGTCTCTCTCTTCTCAGCCGCCTCCGCAGCGAGGGGAGCGGCCTTCTCAGGGGCCTCTTTGGCGGCCGGGCTCTCCGTCTCAGAGCTCTTAGCCTTACCCTTAGGCTGCGCTAAAATAGTAATAGTCACGTGGGGAGAGATGGCATCGACCAGATTATCGAAGTAATTCTGGTAGTAGAGGTAGGCCTTATTGTCGTAATCTTTGAGGCGCTGCAAGACTAATTGGCAGAGTTTACCTAACTTCTCACAGCAATTGGCTAACTCTTGGGCGCGCAGATCGGAGCTCTTCAACTCCTCTTTCATCTCCAGCGCCCGCTTGCGCCACTCCGCGCTCTCCGCCTTCAGAATACTATTAGCTCCGCGCGCCGCTTCCAGCTCAGCTAAGGACGCCCCCTCCTCCTCATCGCCCCCATTATCCGTAGTGCGCAAAAAGAGATCCGTAGCCTCTACGATCCCTTCGAAATGCTCCCGTAAACTAGCGATAAGAATCTGACGCTCGTCGGCCATTCTCTCTTCCGTCCATTTCCTTTTCTAAAAAGTAAGCTGACGCTTGGTCTTTGGCCTTTCGCCAAGAGCCCTGCCTAGCCTGCGTTATTTGTCACTAAATTTTAACTTTTGCCCTTCCCCCTCCTAGAGAGCAGGAAGTGAAATGGAGAGTGAAAATTCTAAGCCGCATGAGTCGAGCTCTCACTTTTTTATGCGAATTTCTACGGCGCCCCACCCAGATAGGGGCCGTCGCCCCCAGCTCCCAGGCTCTAGCTAGAGAGATGGTAGAGCAAGCTAAGGTCCGGGAGGCGGAGGTCATCGTAGAGTTTGGGGCGGGCACGGGGGTGATGACTAAGGAGATTGAGCGCTGCCGCTCCGCCAACTCCCACTTTTTCTCTATTGAACAGAACCCCACCTTAGTAGAGATCTTACGCCAAGAGCTCCCTCAAGTCGATCTCTGTTGCCAATCGGCCGCGGACTTGCCCCAACTTTTGCGCGAGCGCCAACTGACGAAGGTCCAGGCTATAGTCAGCGGCCTCCCCTGGGCGGCCTTCCCCGATAAGCTCCAAGACGAACTGCTCCAACCGGCGGTCGACTCTCTAGTAACAGGAGGGCGCTTCGTCACCTTCGCCTACTTGCAGGGCCTCCTCTTGCCCAGCGGCCGCCACTTCGCCCACAAGATAGGACGAGTTTTTAAAGAGGTCCGCAAGTCGCGCATCATCTGGAATAATCTGCCCCCGGCCTTCGTCTACGTCTGTACCAAATAACCCTGAAAATTGAGGCTCAGGGGAGGAAAAATTAAAGGCTATTAAAATTTCCCCCTCCGTTATGGACCAAAGTACGCTACTCTTCTGGCGCGAATTTCTCCGCCACCCTACCCAGATCGGGGCGCTCGTTCCCACTTCGGAAGGCTTGGTGCAGGCCATGCTCCAAGGCGCCCAAGTCTCGCAGGCCCAAGTTATCGTCGAGTTTGGCGCCGGTACGGGTTCCTTTACTAAAGAGATAGTGAAAGCCAAAGCTCCCGACTCCCGTTTTCTAGCTATTGAGCTCAATCCCCATTTAGCCCAGACCCTGCAATCGCAGCTGCCCCAGATAGACGTCTGCTGCGAATCGGCGGCCAACCTGCCCCAGTTGCTCCAAGAGCGCAACTTAAAGCAGGTGGATACTATTATTAGCACCCTCCCCTGGTCGGCTTTTGACGACCAGCTCCAAAGCCAACTCCTCGCCCCGGCTTGTAAATCTCTAGCTCCGGGGGGCCGGTTCGCTACGGTCGCCTATCTCTCAGGCCTCCTCCTTCCGGGCGCCCGGCGCTTCGCCCGCAAGTTGAAAGAGTGTTTCCGCCACGTCTACCGGGCGCCGCTCATTTGGAATAATCTCCCCCCAGCCTTCTTCTATATCTGCACAAAATAAGGGAGGCCAGGAGACTAAACCCCGCCTTTTAGAAGTCCTTATAGGAGTCCATAACAAGAGCCCCCGACTCTCGAGACAAAGTCGGGGGCTCTTCTTTAGTGTTGCGCAGAGGTCGCGGGGTCGACACATTCGCCCTCGTGTCGATGGGCAGCCGCCAGAGGTCATCATCCCCTGAACAAACTGCCAAGTTGGCCTTGTTTGTTCGCCCGTGCGTTCCTCTGCCCGATGATTATAACAAACTTAAGCCACTTAGGCCAGCCTTTTAGCTTTGATTGTAAATTTTTTCCTAGAAGGGAGGCGCCAGGAAAAAGAGAGAGGCGTCAATAAATATGGGAAGAGCCCGGAGGGAGCGCTGGTAAGGTTGAGAGTTCTCAACTCGAGGAGGAGAAGATGGCGGAAAGTAACGTAGATCGAGTCCTAGTAGTGGAAGATCAGGGCGTTAGTCGCATGCTCTTATGTCACTATCTGGAGGGCGGGGGCTACGAGACGACTAGCGCCTCCTCTTACTTAGAAGCTCTGAAGTTGATCGAAGAGTTTCCCTTCCGCGTCGTCATCTTGGAGATGATGCTCAACAACCAAGAGTTGAGCGGCCGCGAGTTTATAGACGAGATCCGCAATCGCCACAACCTGGCGGAATTGCCCATTATCGTCATTACCTCGCTAGAAGAGGAGAGCGAGCGCCTCAACGCCTGGCGGGCGGGCGTCAATTACTACATCAAGAAACCTTGCGGCGAGTCGGAGACTCTGGCTAAGGTGAAGTTGTGCGTGGAGCTCAATCGCGCCTACCGCGGCCTCCAAGGGCGGGAGGAGCGGCTCAGTCTAGCCATGTCCTCTATTAATGGCGGAGTCTTCGATTGGAATATTAAGAATAATACCTTCAGCGCCTCGCCCCGCTTTTACGAATTGCTCGATATAGAAGATAAGGAGACCCAGCCCCGCATCCAAAATTGGCTGGACGCCATCCATCCGGAAGATTACGCCGCCAACTACGAGGAGCTCAACGCCTACTTAGCGGGCCAGATCCCCCAGTTGGAGTTGCAACATAGGGTGATGCACCAGGATGGCACCCACCGCTGGGTCTTAGTGCGGGGCTTAGCCTTGCGCAACGATAAAGGGCAGGCGGAGCGGCTCATAGGCAATATTAGCGACATCTCTAGCTCCCTCTCTTACGACA
This sequence comes from Vulcanimicrobiota bacterium, assembly GCA_944322965.1. GTDB lineage: Bacteria > Vulcanimicrobiota > Xenobia > Xenobiales > Xenobiaceae > Bruticola. Next base: position 102,450 of record CALUQR010000002.1, on the reverse strand, counting down.
ATGCGACGGGCCTGCCCGGACGCCATATCTTTTACGATATTTTAGAGCGCTCTATGGTGCGCTCCATCCGCAATAGTAAGTTCCTCTTCGCCCTCTTAAATGTCACTATCGAAGATACGGCCGCCTGGGCCCAAGAGTATAGCGAAGCGGAGCAAGCTAAGATCTGGGCCACTATCAGTAGGCGCCTCCAACTCTCCTCCCGAGCCTCCGATCTCATTTCCAGGGTCGAACTCAATCGCTTCGCTTTGCTCTTAGACGATATTCGCGAAGTGAGCGACGCTCTGCGCGTAGCGGAGCGAGTGGGCAAATCGCTAGCGGCCCCCCTGCGCCTGGGCGAACGGCAGATCGCTCTGCGCACTAGTATTGGGGTCGCCGTCTCCTGCGACGAGTATGAGTCCCCCGAGAGTCTCTTGCGCGACGCTTACCGGGCGGCCCAAGAGGCCAGTCAACTGGGTCCCAATTTAGCCCGCATGAGCAATGAGAAGCACCAGAAGGTGGCCCAAGCCCGGCTGACTATGGAGCAAGAGCTCTACGATGCGGTAGCGGGCAAGCAGTTCCAACCCCGCTTCTTACCCTTAGTAGACGCCCAAGCGCGCCAGATCGTCGGTTTAGAGGTCTTATTGCGTTGGCGCCATCCCCATGGCCAACTCCTCTTGCCCCAAGACTTTTTAGATCTCTGCGACCGCGAGCAGTTGATCCTCCCCATAGGTTACGAACTCTTCAAGTTAGCTCTGGAGAAGGTAGAGCGAGCGACTAAGATCTCTCCCCTACCTATGAACTTTACCATCAACTTTAATTTGAGTCTGCGCCAATTCCAGGATCCGGAGCTCTTAGATAATATCCTCTTGAGCTGTCAGGATCTGGCCTTCGACCCCGCCCGCATCCGCCTAGAGGTAGATGAAGAGGTCTTGGCGGCCGACATTACTCAGAGCCAGACCATCTTAGAGCGCTTGGCCCAAGCCAAGGTGGGCGTAGTAGTGGACCGCTTCGGTAGCGGCTCTCTGCCCTTAGACGAGCTCCTCGATCTCCCCTTAGCCGGCCTCAAGACGGAGTGTTTAGCCCGCTGCCGCGACCGCGGTTGGTCCGCCCAGAAGTTGCACCGCTACAGCGTAGCTACTTTGGGAATCGCTAAGTACTTAGGGTACCCTTGCTTTGCTAGCGGCGTCGATACGGAAGAGCTCTCGAAGTCGCTCTTAGAGAAAGACTTGATCTATCAGGAGGGCTTCCATTTCGGCGAGCCTCTGACCGTCAACGGCTTAGAGATTATGGCTGAGAATGGCTACCGCCTCGAATAGATTATGGGAGTCTTAGCTAATCGTCTGCGCAAGCGCTATAAGCACTTCGCCAAGTGGGCCCGCCGTCAGGGTATAGGTTCCTTTAGGATCTATCACCACGACATCCCCGAGTATCCCCTGATAGTCGACTACTATGAGGGCTACGTAGTAGCTTGGCTCTCTAAGCGCACGCGCGACGTCACCCCCCAAGAGATAGAGTCCTTCTCCCGAGAGGTCCAGAGCGAATTATTAGAGGGTTTAGAGCTCTCCTCTCCTGAGAAGCTCTTCCTCAAAGAGCGCCGTCCCGGGGGGCAGTACCGCCAGCAGAAGGGCCGCTCCCACCCGCTCACGGTGCAAGAGGGGGGATTGACCTTTAAGGTCGATCTGGGGGCCTACCACGATACGGGCCTCTTTTTAGATCACCGCCTGCTGCGCCAGAGGGTAGCTCAAGAGGTGGAGGGGCGCTCTTTTTTAAATCTCTTCTGTTATACGGGCAGCTTTACCGTCTACGCGGCGGCCGCTGGGGCTAAGAGCACGACCTCCGTCGATCTCTCGCGCCGCTATTTAGATTGGTGTGAAGAGAACTTAGCCTTAAACGATCTGCATACGGAAAGACAGACTCTCATTGAGGCCGATACCCTCGATTGGCTGGACTGGGCCCTCCAACGCGGGGAGCGCTATCAACTTATAGTCTGCGATCCTCCCACCTTCAGCAACTCTAAGTCTACCCGCGATCTCTTTGAGGTGCAGCGCGATCATCGCCGCCTCTTAGAGGGTTGCTGGCAACTTTTAGAGCCCGGCGGAACGCTCTACTTTAGTACTAATAAACGTAACTTTCAGCTAGAATTAGAAGCTAAACCCCAATTGGAAATGCGCGAAATAACGGCCCAGACTACCTCCCCCGATTTCGCCGCTCACCCGCTCCACAGGGCCTGGTCGCTCCACAAAAAGCTCATTCGTTGCCGCCTATAAATTTAGACTTAAGTCTAGATAAATGACTGCGAAGTTTATAGATAATGAAGGGGTTTAAATGTGGAGATTCGAATTTTCTCTCTCCCCCTAGAGAGCGACGATTCGAAGAGACGACAAAGAATGTGCCCGCTCCGATTCTATTTAGAAAGGGCCCTCTTAGATGGAGAAAAATAACCCTCCAGCTCCACAGGAGCAGACTCCGGCCGCTAGCGATCTATCCCCCGAGAAGACCCCGGCCCCTGAAACTCCCCCCTCCCCTCCCGAGGAGAAGGAATCGCCCGCTGCAGAGCAGGCCCATGCGCTTCCCCCCGTCCCTACCAAAAAGAAGAAACCTTGGGACAAGGCTTCTAAGATCGCCATGGGAGCCGTGGCTCTGCTGGCCCTTTTAGCTTCCATCTTCGGCCTCGGCCACGCCGTTTTAGACCCCATAATGGGGGCGGCTAATGTCACCCTCTGGGGTTCTATCTGCCGCTGGTTAGGCTGTTTGGCCCTCTTCTTCATCGGTTGGAAGCGCCAAGACCTCACTACCTGGATCGTGATCGCCATGGTCGTAGGTATCGAAGTGGGGTACTCTTTCCCGGAGACGGGCCTCAAACTCCAGCTCTTCTCTAAGATCTTCCTCAAGCTGGTTAAATGTATCGTCGCCCCCCTCTTATTTGCCACCTTAGTAGTAGGCATCGCCTCCCACTCCAACTTAAAAGAAGTGGGACGCATGGGTTTAAAGGCTATAATCTACTTTGAGATCGTCACCACCTTAGCCTTGATCTTAGGTCTGGTCAGTATCAATATCACCCAGGCTGGCGACGGTATCCGCCCCCCCACTAAGATCACCCAGACTATCCAGGCGGCCAAACCTCAGACTACGAGCGATATTATCCTCCACGCCTTCCCCGAGAATATCGCCAAATCGGTAGCCGACAATGAAGTCTTACAAGTCGTAGTCTTCGCCTGCCTCTTCGGCATCGCCGTCGCCCAACTGCCCCTCAAACATCGCCAACCGATGCTGACCGTCGTCGAGAGTCTAGCGGAGACGATGTTTAAATTTACTAACCTAGTGATGTACGTAGCCCCCTTCGGCGTGGGAGGCGCCATCGCCAGCACGGTGGCCGATATGGGGCTAGATATCTTATATAATCTAGCCTACCTAGTCGGTACCTTCTATATAACGATCTTCATCTTTATCTTAGTGGTCTTAGTGCCGGCCATGTTGATCTGCCGCATCAACCCCATCCGCTTCTTTAAGCGTACGGCCGAACCGATTACTTTGGCCTTCGCTACCGCCTCCTCCGAAGCGGCCCTGCCTCTGGCCATGGAGAAGATGGAGCGCTTTGGCGTACCCCGCCACGTGGTGGCCTTCGTCATGCCCATGGGTTATAGCTTCAACTTAGATGGCAGTACCCTCTACCTCTCTTTGGCCTCCATCTTCGTAGCCCAAGCGGCGGGAATCCAGCTCTCCTGGGAGACCCAGATCGCCATCCTCATGACGCTGCTCATTACCTCTAAAGGGGTGGCCGGCGTCCCCCGCGCTACCTTGGTCATCCTCTTAGGCTCGGCGGCCAGCTTCAACCTGCCAGAGTGGCCCATCATGGCTATTATCGGGGTCGACCAGATCATGGATATGTGCCGTACCGCCACCAACGTCATGGGCAACTGTTTAGCTTCGGCCGTCGTCGCTAAATGGGAAGGCTGTTTAGGTGAAGAACAACCCGAGCCGCCCCTAGATAAATTTATCTAGCCGCTCAGCTATTAAAAAGCTCCCCCTTAGAGGGGAGCTTTTTAATAGCTTAGGACTCCGAACTGACGTTTACTTCTCCGCCCTCTAGCTTAGGTTTCTGGTAGTGGCTGTGGCGGTAGCCATAGAGAAAATAGATAGTCGCCCCTATGACTAACCAGACGGCAAAACGGACCCAAGTTAAGGCGGGCATCCCCGCAATCAGGTAGAGACAGCAGAGGATACCGCCCAAAGGTACCCAGGGGACCCAGGGCGTGCGGAAGGGGCGCTCTAAATGGGGGTACCTATGGCGCATCACGATGACGCCTATACAGACTAAGATAAAAGCCGACAGAGTGCCGATATTGCACATTTCAATGACGATACTTAAGTCTAAGAAGCCGGCGCCCAGCGCCACCAAGAGGGAAGTACCAATAATAGTCCAGTACGGAGTGCGGTAACGCGGGTGGACTCGGGCCCAAGAGGCGGGCAATAAGCCGTCGCGAGCCATCACAAAAAAGATCCGCGGCTGCGCCAATTGTAAGATTAAGAGCACCGCGGTAATGGCTAAAACCGCTCCCACTGCGATAATCGCCGCTACGCCGGGACGATTGAGCAACTGAAAAGCGGTCGCTAAAGGATCGGGCGTCCCCAACTGGGAGTAAGGGACCATCCCCGTCAAGACGGCCGCCGTCGCTACGTAGAAAGCCGTCCCTACCCCTAGGGTGAGAATCATACTCCAGGGCAGATCGCGCTGCGGATTTTCCGTCTCCTCCGCCACCGTAGTAATGGCGTCAAAACCGATATAAGAGAAGAAGACGATGGCCGCTCCCGCCTGGATGCCGACCCACCCGTTGGGGGCGAAGGGGACCCAATTTTGGGGGTCTATATATAGAGCTCCTAACGTAATAGCCCCCAAGAGGATGAGGACCTTAATAATTACTAGGCAGTCATTGAGAGTAGCCGATTGGCGAATACCCCACATAATGACTAAAGCCAATAAGAGTACGATAGCTACGGCGGGCAGGTTGAAGACGATGGGGACGCCCCCAAAGAGGGGGGCGCTGGCGATAGTCTGGGGGTCGGCCCCAAAGTAGCTATGTAAGAGCCAAGGGGGCAGATCCCAACCTAAACCGCTGCAGATCGAGGCGAAGTAGCCCGACCAGGAGATGGCCACCGCAATATTGGCTACCGTATACTCTAAGACTAAGTCCCAACCTATAACCCAGGCCCAAAACTCTCCCAAAGAGGCGTAAGCGTAGGTATAGGCGCTACCCGCGGAGGGTACGAAAGAGGCAAACTCCGCATAACAGAGGACGCACAAAAGGCAAGCCAGAGAGACGATCCCAAAGGAGACGACTAAGGCCGGCCCGGCAGCCGGATAATCGCGGCTGCCGGCCGCCGCTAAACCGACGGTGACAAAGATCCCAGAGCCCAATACGGCGCTTAAGCCAATAGCCAAGAGATCGCGCAACTTCAGACTGCGCCGCAAGGCCTGGGGATTATCAGCCGCAGCTTCGCGCTTAATAATCTCTAGGTCCTTAAGACGCCTAAAGCCTGTAAACATCTGTACTTTTCAATTCTACCCCCCGCCTTTTTTACTCGGAAGCCTTACTCTCCTTAGATTCCGGCTCCGCCTCTCGCTCCGTCTCAGCTTCGATCGGGGCTACCGCACTCTCCGTGGCCGCCTCTACTTGGCCGCCATGTAATAAGCGGCTATGGCGATAACCGTAGGCGAAGTAAATGACGACCCCTAAGATGACCCATACTACAAAGCGCAACCAGGTGATGGGGGGCATCCCGGCTACCAAGTAGAAGCAGCAGAGGATACCGCCTAAGGGTACCCAGGGTACCCAGGGGGTGCGGAAGGCGGGCTCAATCTCGGGGCGCGTACGCCGCATGACGATCACCCCTAAACAGACGGCGGCGAAGGCGAATAAGGTCCCGATATTACAGAGCTCGATGACGACGCTCAAATCCATAAAACCAGCCCCCAAAGTTACGAAGGCGGCCATCCCCAAAGTCGTAATGTAGGGGGTGCGATAGACGGGATGGACCTTAGAGAGGGACTTAGGTAAGAGGCCGTCGCGAGCCATAGCGAAGAAGATGCGCGGTTGGGCGATCTGGAAGATAATTAAGACCGCCGTCATGGAGATAACCGCGCCGATGGAGATAAAAGCCGCTACCATCGGCATATTGAGCAACTCAAAGGCGGTGGCCATAGGATCGGAAGTCCCCAACTGGGAGTAGGGCACCATGCCCGTCAAGACGGCCGAAGTGGCGACGTACAGGGTCGTACTGATGACTAAGGTGATGATCATCCCCAAAGGCAGGTCACGCTTGGGATTCTCCGTCTCTTCGGCCACGGTGGTAATGGCGTCAAAACCAATGTAAGCGAAGAAGACGATGGCCGCCCCGGCCTGGATGCCGGCTAAACCGTTGGGGGCAAAGGGGATCCAGTTTTGGGGATTGACATAACAGGCGCCCAGGCCAATAACTCCCAAGATGATGAGGATCTTTAAGACTACCAGCGCGTCGTTGACATTGGCCGACTCCCGCATACCGCGAATAACCATGGCGCAAATCAATAAGACGATTAAGACTGCGGGCAAATTGAAGACTATGGGCACTCCCAAGATCTGAGGGGCGCTGGCGATAACTTGGGGATCGGCCCCAAAATAACTGTGCAAGAGCCAGGTGGGTATATCTAAACCAAAGCCTCTACAGATAGAGGCGAAGTAACCCGACCAAGAGATGGCTACCGCAATATTTCCCACCATATACTCTAGGATTAGATTCCAACCTAGAATCCAGGCGGTGAACTCCCCCAAAGAGGCGTAAGCGTAGGTATAGGCGCTGCCCGCTGAAGGTATATAAGAGGCGAACTCAGCGTAACAGAGTACGCACAAAAGACAAGCTAAAGCTACGATAATGAAGGAGACGGTGACCGCCGGTCCCGCCGCAGGATAATCCCCGCTGCCAGCCGCCGCTAAACCGGCGGTAACAAAGATCCCCGAGCCTATTACAAAGCCCACCCCGATGGCTACGAGATCCTTAATTTTCAAACTTCTCTTGAGAGCGTTGGGCTGATCGGCCGCCGCTTCCCGGCGAATGGCCTCAAGACCCTTGACCTTTAATAGTCGTTCTAACATCTCTAAAATAATAAACCATCTTTTCTATAAACATATGATCTTTGGGCATTCGCATTTCTTCCCCCCTCCCCTGCCCCATTCTAGAATAAAAGTAACCGCCCTTATAATAAGAGCGGAGATAAGTAACTTTTCTAAAGCTCAGGCGGGTTCGACCTCGCCCGCCCCCAGCGAGCTGGAGGATTCTAAAGTTTCCGAACTAGACTCTCCTTCCGCTGGCGCCCCTTCTCCCTGAGGGAGCGGATTATTGAGGGTACTGTGGCGGTAACCGTAGGCAAAATAGATGACGCTCCCTACTACCATCCAAAGGCCAAAGCGCACCCAAGTCATAACGGGCATACCGGCAATCAGATAGAGGCAAGTGAGCACCCCCGCAATGGGAATCCACGGTACTAAGGGGGTGCGGAACTTGCCCCGCACCTCGGGCATCTTATACCGTAAGACTAAGACTCCCACGCAGACTAAGATGAAGGCAAAGAGGGTGCCGATATTACAGAGGTCGATCACTACCCCCAGATCCATAAACCCCGCTCCCAAAGCCACCAAGATCCCCGTCCATAAGATAGTCAAGTGGGGGGTGCGGAATTCGGAATGGACTGCAGCGAAGGATTGGGGCAAGAGTCCATCTCGAGCCATAACGAAAAAGATGCGAGGCTGCGCGATCTGGAAGACTAATAAGACGGCGGCCATAGAGACCATGGCCCCCACCGAAATGATAGCCGCTACCCACGGCATGTGGAGCATATTGAAAGCGGTAGCCATAGGTTCAGCCGTTCCCAACTCCGTATAAGGGACCATACCCGTCAAGACGGCCGCGGCCGCCATATAAAGTAAAGTGCATAAGACGAGGGTAATAATCATTCCTAAGGGCAGATCGCGCCCTGGATTCTCCGTCTCTTCCGCTACGGCCGTTATGGCGTCGACCCCCACATAGGCGAAAAAGACTAACGCCGCCCCCGCTTGGATCCCCGCTAAGCCGTTAGGGGCGAAGGGAACCCAATTTTGGACGTCGATATGGCCCATCCCCATAACGATAACTAAGAGGATAATTAAGATCTTTAAGACTACTAGAATAGCGTTGAGAGTAGCCGACTCACGCATTCCTTTAATGATAACCGCCGTCAAAAAGAGGATAATCCCAATAGCCGGCAGGTTACAGACTATAGGGATGCCCAGGAAATGGGGGGCTTGAGCTATGACCTCCGGGGGAGCGGCAAAATAACTGTACATAGCCCACTCGGGCAAGGGAAAGCCCAAGTTAGCGCAGATAGAGCCAAAGTAACCGCTCCAGGAGATAGCGACCGCCACATTGCCTATACCATACTCTAGGATCAAGTTCCAAGCGATGAGCCAGGCCAGATATTCGCCCAAAGTAGCATAAGCGTAGGTGTAAGCGCTGCCCGCCGCCGGGACAATGGAGGCAAACTCCGCATAGCACAGGACGCAGAAGAGGCAAGCCACAGCTACTACTATAAAGGAGAGCATAACTGCAGGACCGGCGGCTATATAATCCCCCCCTCCAGCCGCCGCTAAACCGGCGGTGACAAAGATACCGGACCCTATAACCGCTCCTATTCCCAGAGCCACTAGATCTTTTATCTTTAAGGTCCGCTTGAGGGCGTTGCTACTTTCAGCCGAAGCTTCCCGTTTGAGGGTCTCAATATCCTTGACGCGCCACAGACGACTTAACATGGGTACGCTCGCCACCACCAATCCCTAAGAGTCGCTACCCTTTATAGGTTCTAAAGATAAAGCGCAGACCCTGCCCTCCCCTGTTAACTAAAAAGCAAAGATTCTTTCTTCCCCTTATCCTCCAACCAGGGTAGAAAAGGAGAAGGAAGAATAGGGACGCCCTATGAGTGATCGCGATCCCAATTTTGCCAGCCGCTTCCCTTATCGAGCTTTTTTTTACCTCACTATAATCTTTTATATCCTAGCGGAATTGGCCATCCCCCTATTATCTCCGGGACACGCCGTCTTACATAGCTTTATAATTAGAGCCCTCTTAAATGATATTTATACTACCGGAGCCTGCTTAGGTACATTTTTTATCTACGCGATCGTCTTACGTCCAGAGCCTCGCCAACTACTTTTCATCACCCTCTTAGGGATAATAGGCGAATATGTATTTTGGGAACTGCGTCTAGCCAACGATCCTTCTATCTCTCTAGAGCGTTTATTTTTGCACCTGGGCGTCGGTTTAGGTTTAAGCGCCTGGGGGGCTATGCTCTATACGCTTTGGCGCGATCCCCAAGAGCGCCCTCTACTCCTACCCACCCTGACTTTAGCTAGTCTCCTCCCCTCTTGGCAAATTTTAGCTTACTTTGTTCCCAACGGCATATTAACCGTTGAGGAGGCCCATCAAATCAAAGTCCCAACTCTAGACTGCGCTCTCTACTACGCCGATGGCTTACTAGGTTTTCAGCCCAGCATCTGGATAGGACGCCTCGTATTAGGTTGGTATCCTGTAAAATTTCTCTTTAATGCCATCTACTCTTTAATTGCCTTTTTTATGGCCATGGCCGCTATGCGGGCTTTTCTCTACCCTAATCGCAATATCGCTCCCCCCCTACTAGTATTCTTAGCCATCCTCTTAGTTGGCGCCCCCTTAACTAATATCTGGACGCCGGCCTTGGGCATTAAAGTCTTTCTAGGTAACCTCTATCCTTTCGGCGTCCCTCCCTCAGTAGAGGATCCCGCCTTTAAGATTATAGCTCCTCAAACGGAAAATTTGTGTACCATCCCCTCCCTGCACGCCTCTTGGCTTTTGGCCTGTTACTGGTCGCTGGCCGCCCATAAGGATTGGTGGCGTCCCGCTATGGGGGTAATCTTTATAGCCACCCTCATCAGTACCCTCAGTATTGGCGGCCATTATCTAATCGACTTAATGGTGGCCGTGCCCTTCACTTTAGGTTGTTACGCTATCTGCGTACCTTGGAAGAGCCCCTGGCGTCTGCCCCAGGTTGGCTCCCTCCTCTTCGGTGGGGGGAGTACCGCCTTCTACCTCTGTCTACTCAAATATAGTCCCGCCAGCTTAATAGGCCATGGCGCGGCCCTTTGGTCCTCTTTAATACTTACCGTAGCCCTAAGTTGGTGGTTAAAGTTCTATCTCGATCGCTCTTATCTCCAAAATAGTCTTCCTGAGCCGGCCGTACAGTCAGAAGAGGAGGTTCCCGAAACTAAGCTGGAGACGCCAGGCGCATTATAATCTTTTACATACCTCATCAACGTTGACTTAACGATCGTCTGTCAATCCGGGCGCAACTTCATATCCCTCCAACCAGGGTAGAAAAAGGTAAGAACGAATAGGGACGCCCCATGAGTGATCGCGATCCCAATTTTGCCAGCAGTTTCCCTTATCGCAGTCTATTCTATCTTACCCTAGTTTTTTATATCCTGGCCGAGTTTGCTATACCCGCAATCTTTCCAGAGAGCGTTCCCTTCCATTACTTCATTCCACGCGCTTTCTTGAGAGACCCCTACGTCAGCGGAGCCCTTTTAGGGGCCTTCGTTGCGTATTGGATAGTTTTACGTCCCAAAAGGTCCGAACTACTGACCGTTTTCTTGCTAGGATTAGCGGGCGAATATTTCCTAGCTAAACTGAGATTAAGATACTTAGACTTTATGTCGTTGAAAGTCACCCTTTTCTATTTAGGATCGGGATTAGGCCTAAGCGCTCTGGGAATGCTCGCCTATAGAGCGTGGCGAAATCCCCAAGAGCGCTCTACCTTATGGTCTACTTTAGTTATGGCTAGTCTCTTGCCAGCCTGGCAAATATTAGCTTATTTTGCTCCCAACATTACAACGACTTTCGAAGAGTCGAGACAGATTACAACTCAAACGATAGATTGTGCTCTCTATTACGCTGACGGTCTGTTGGGATTTCAACCCAGTTTTCTAGTAGGACGCCTGATTTTGGGTTGGAGCCCTATAGAGTTTCTTTTTACGGTAATTTACATCTACATCGCTTTTTTTATGGCTCTGACCGCTCTGCGCGCCTTTCTCTACCCCAGTCGCAACATCGCCCCGCCCTTGCTAATGTTCTTCGTAATCCTCCTAGTTGGCGCCTCCGTAAATAATATATGGACGCCGGCCATTGGCGTTCAAGTCTTCCTCGGTGACCTCTATCCCTTCGGACAGCCGCCCGCTTTGAGTGATCCCACCTTCCTCCTTACCGCTCCCCTAATGGAAAATCTATCTACCATCCCCTCCCTGCACGCCTCTTGGCTTTTGGCCTGTTACTGGTCGCTGGCCGCCCATAAGGATTGGTGGCGTCCCGCTATGGGGGTAATCTTTATAGCCACCCTCATCAGTACCCTCAGTATTGGCGGCCATTATCTAATCGACTTAATGGTGGCCGTGCCCTTCACTTTAGGTTGTTACGCTATCTGCGTACCTTGGAAGAGCCCCTGGCGTCTGCCCCAGGTTGGCTCCCTCCTCTTCGGTGGGGGGAGTACCGCCTTCTACCTCTGTCTACTCAAATATAGTCCCGCCAGCTTAATAGGCCATGGCGCGGCCCTTTGGTCCTCTTTAATACTTACCGTAGCCCTAAGTTGGTGGTTAAAGCTCTATCTCGATCGCTCTTATCTCCAAAATAGTCTTCCTGAGCCGGCCGCACCGTCAGAAGAGGAGGTTCCCGAAACTAAGCTGGAGACTCCAGGCACATTATAATCTTTTAAATAAAAGTCTCCAGACTGTGCCTAAAAAAAAGGGTTAGTTACCGAAAAAGAGAAGGCAGGGCCATTAGTTATGACCACTGGACGGAAACACAGTAGCTTCTCGCTTGCGTCGTCTCTTGTCAACGCTGGTCTTAACGATCGTCTGGAACCCTAGGCGCTCTTCCCTTTGGGCTGGCGCTGGAGGGTTATTTTTTTGTCAAAAACGACCAGGAAGGAGTCTATGTTGAAGATTATTACCAAGGCCGAAGCTGGTACGCTGGAGTCAGGCGATATACACATAGAGATCGAGCGCAACGAAACCCCAGAAGTGGAGATCGATCTGAGCAGCACGGTCATGAAACTCTATGGCCGCCAAATTACCCAAGTCATAAGAGAGACGCTATCGGAACTGGGCATCGCTGGAGCTATCGTCACCGCCACCGACAAAGGGGCTCTCGATTGTACGGTTCGAGCCCGCGTTAAGACCGCCGTCTACAGAGCTTGTCAGAGCTCGGAATACGCTTGGTGAGGTAGGATCATGGCACAGAAGCATAGACTCCGCAGAACGATGATGTTTATCCCGGGCAACAATCCGGGTATGATGCGCGACGCCCATATTTACGGCTCCGACTCGCTCATGTTCGACTTAGAAGACTCCGTCTCCATGGCGGAAAAGGACGCCGCCCGTCAGTTGGTCTATCAGGCCTTAAAGACGATCGATTACGGCTCTACGGAGATCGTAGTCCGCATCAATCCCCTCGACACCCCTTACGGTCGGGCCGACGTCGAAGCTATGGTAGCCGCCGGGGCCCAAGTCTTGCGCATGCCCAAGACGGAGACCCCCCAAGATATTATTGAATGTGAAAAGGTCATCGCCGAGATGGAGGCCAAGTACGGGCGTCCCCAGGGCGACACCTTGATGATGGCCGCTATCGAAGGGGCTTTAGGAGTAGTCAACGCCTACCAAATTGCCACCTCTTCCCAGCGCCTGATAGGCATCGCCTTAGGGGCGGAAGATTTTTGCGCCAATATGAAATGTCAGCGCACTACTAGCGGAGCGGAGTTGCAATTGGCCCGCCAGACGATCGTCGTGGCCGCCCGCGCCGCCGGGATCGACGCCTTAGATACGGTCTACTCCGACGTCAATAATGAAGAGCAACTGCTCTACGAGACCCGCTTAATTAAGGAGCTGGGCTTTGACGGCAAGAGCGTCATCAATCCCCGCCAGATCGCTCCCGTCCATTCCGTCTTCAACCCCGCTCCCAAGGATATTGAAAAGGCCAAACGCATTGTAGCCGCCCTCAAAGAGGCGGAAGCCAAGGGCTCAGGGGTCATCAGCCTCAATGGTAAGATGATCGATAAGCCGGTCGTCTTGCGAGCCCAAAGGGTGATCGAACTGGCTCTCATTGCGGGCATCATTTCTCCGGCGGAGGTTGAATAAGATGAAAAATCCCATTGGCCATGAGATTCCTGAGCAGATAGCAAACGAACTGGGATTGGGCATTTACGGGGTCGATAAGGATCCCCGCGTAGCTGAGAAGGATACGACCCCCCTCGTAGAGCGGGAGTATACTAATAATAAGGTGGTGGAGTCCATCGAAGAGGCCATTAAGATGTGCGGCCTAAAAGATGGGATGACCATCTCCTTCCACCACCATTTCCGGGAAGGGGACCAGGTCCTCAACCAGGTGATGGAAGTCATCGCCCGCATGGGCTTCAAAGATCTCAAAGTGGCCTCCTCCTCGCTCAATAGCGTCCACGCCCCCTTGATTGAGCATATTAAGAGCGGAGTAGTGCGCAAGATCGAGACCTCCGGCTGTCGCGGCCACTTAGCCGACGAGATCTCCCGCGGCTTAATGGAGAAGCCGGTCATCTTCCGCTCCCACGGCGGTCGGGCGGCGGCTATCGCCGACGGCAAGTTACATATCGACATCGCCTTCTTAGGGGCTCCCTGCTCCGATACTTATGGCAACGCTAGCGGCGTCTGTCTCGATGAGGAGATGCAAGCTAAGGTCTCCGAATGCGGCAGCTTAGGTTATGCCAAAGTAGACGCCCAATACGCCGACAAGGTAGTTATTGTTACCGATACCATCGTCGAGTACCCCAACGCCGTCCAGAGTATTGAGGGCACCTTAGTCACCTGCGTAGTCAAAGTAGACTCCATTGGCGATCCCTCCAAGATCTCCGCCGGGGCCACCCGCTTCACTAAGAACCCTCGCGATCTGATGATCGCCGAGAGCGCGGCTAAAGTGATCATCAACTCCGGTTACTTCAATAACGGGATGTCCATCCAGACGGGTACGGGCGGCGCCTCCCTGGCGGTAACGCGCTTTTTGGCCGACACTATGAAGGCTAAGGGGATCACCGCCCGCTTCGCCCTGGGCGGCATTACCGGTCAGATGGTCAAGCTCCACGAGCAGGGCTTAATCGAGACCTTGTGGGACGTACAGGACTTCGACACCGAAGCCGCCGCCTCGCTGCGCCGCAACCCCGGCCACCACGAAGTAGACGGTCTGCTCTACGCTACCCCCTTCGACCGCGCCTCCATCTTAAACCAATTAGATATTGTGGTCCTCTCCGCCTTGGAGATAGACGTCAACTTTAACGTCAACGTCTTGACCGGTTCTGACGGCGTCATCCGCGGCGCTATAGGCGGCCATCCCGATACCGCCAAAGGGGCCGACTTAACGGTCATCGTCACCCCCTTAATCCGCGGCCGCATCCCCTGCGTGCGCGATAAGGTGGGGACCATCTGCACTGACGGCCAGTATTGCGACGTCTTAGTGACCGATGTCGGTATCGCCGTCAACCCCAAACGGCCGGAGATCAAAGAGCGCCTCCTGGCGGCGGGACTCAAGGTCTACGACATCAACGAACTGAAAGAGATGGCGGAAAAGGTAGTCGGTAAACCCGACGCTCTGCAGTTCACTGAGAAGATCGTAGGCGTAGTTACCGCTCCCGACGGCACCATCTTAGATCTCATCTATGGCGTGGTCGACTGAAGGCCCCTACATTGAGCTAGAGCCGCTCCTGGAGAGTCGCGACCGCAGGCGCGCCCTCCAGGAGGAGCTCTTAACCCAGTACGGGCGTCCCCTAGTGAGCTTTATGGTCAATATGCCCGGGCCCGTTAAGGATAACCCTCTGGCCCGGCGCTTGCACCAGGCGGGGTGGGGACTCTTAGCAGAACGCTTCCGCCCCCACAGCCTCTACTCCCTAGTGCGCCCCCTAGCTACGGGCTGGGAAGGTTACCTAGTAGTCGATCTCCAGCCGCTGGAGCTCAAGCGCCAGACGGCCCATTTAGAGGATACCCACCCCCTAGGACGCCTCTTCGATTTTGACGTCCATGCCCCCCAGGGCCAGATCAGCCGCAGTCAGCTAGATTTACCCCCTCGCCTCTGCTTAATCTGCTCTCGACCCGCCCCCTATTGCGCGCGCAGCCGCACCCATTCTGTGGACCAGCTCTTAGAGGCCGTCGGCCAACTGGCCCAAAGTTACTTTGGAGCCCTCCCCTGTGCTAAGTGAAGCCTGGAATTTGGAAAGCGTAAATTTAAACTCTCCCGCGGCCCGCGCTGAAGTAGAGGAGTTCCTGCGCCGCTCCGACCTGCGCCTAGAACCTCTAGAGTATTACGCCGTCTTGCGCGATGAAGAGGGAGGGATTGCGGGCGGAGGCGGTTTCTGGGGCCATACTATTAAATGTGTGGCCGCCCGTTCCGAGTTGCGCGGCCAAGGGCTAATCCAGACCCTCATCTCCCACCTGCGCTCCCTCCTGCGCGAACGGGGCGTAAAGAGTATCTTCCTCTTTACTAAACCGGAAAATGAGGAACTCTTTGCCAATCTGGCCTTCTATCCCGTAGGGAAAGCCCCCCAAGCTATCTTGATGGAGAGCTATAAGCGCAATCTCCTCAACTTGACTAAGCAATTAAGCCAACAGCGAGCGCCAGGGGTGGGGGGCGCCATCGTTATGAATGCCAACCCCTTCACTAAGGGCCACCTCTACTTAGTCGAGAAGGCTTTAGAGGAGTGCGACCAGCTCTACCTCTTCCCGGTGCGGGCCGAGCGCTCCCTCTTTAGCTACGCCGAGCGCCGCCAGCTCATAGCCCAGGGTACGGCCCACCTCTCCCGGGTCCACATCTTAGACGGCGGGGAGTATATCGTCTCCCCCACCACCTTCCCCACCTATTTTCTCAAAGAGTTGAGTCGCGCTTCCCAAGTGCAGGCGCTCCTCGACGTCGATATCTTCGCCCGCCACATCGCTCCCCCCTTAGGGATCGCGCGCCGCTTTGTAGGTACCGAACCCTTAGACCCCGTGACGGCCATTTATAACGAAGCTATGCTCCAAGTCTTAGTTCCCCGCGGTATCGAAGTAAAGATCTTACCCCGCTTAGAGATCGACTCCCAAGTAGTGAGCGCCAGCCGCGTGCGCCAGCTCTTAGCCCACGGCCAAATGCAGGAGATCGCCGCCCTGACGCCGCCCTCCACCTACGCCTTTATTGAAGCTAAGCGCCAGGAGCTGGCGGCCAGGATCGAGGAGGGCCGCGCATGAGTACCCTTAACTTTAGCCGCTGGCTGGCCCTCCAAGCCCGCGAGGCCCTCCTCTATGAGCTCTGCGCTACCCCCAAGCCGGGCCTAGTCGATCGAGCCAATAACGGTTCCCATCGGGATATGGACTTTTATACCTTCCTCAGCTCTATACAGGCCCTGAGCCCCTACTGGGAGCGCCTGGCTAACCTAGGCCAAGAGGGGGTCGATTTAGAGCCCGCCGCCCTCTTAGAGCGGGCCCGCCCCCTAGGTCTAGAGGCCCAAGAGGCTATGTTTAAAGCTACCGGAGGGGTCAATACCCACAAGGGGGCCTTATTTGCCCTCGGTTTAGCTAGCGTCGCGGCGGGTCGCCTGCAGGCCCAGGGGGAGACTCTCAGCCCCAGCTCCCTAGGCGAGCTGATGGCCGCCATGAGCGCTGGGATCTGCCAAAAGGAGCTGGAGAGTTTGAGCCCCCAACAAGTGGCTACTATGAGCCATGGCGAGCGCATGTTCTTGCGCCACCGGGCCACGGGGGCTAGGGGCCAAGCCCAAAGCGGCTACCGCCTGGTGGTGGAGGGGGCTCTCCCCTACCTGCGCTCTTTAGAGGAAGAGGGGCTAGGGCCCGACGAGGTCCACGTGCGCGCCCTCTTATGGCTCATCTCCCAATTGGAAGATACCAATATTTTAGCTCGCGTCGGCCCGCAATTGGCCCGCCAAGTGCGCCAACAGGCCCAGCAGCTCAGTGAAAATTACTCTCTGGCCGAGGCTCAAAAGCTCGATCGCAGCTTTATCGCCCTCAATATCAGTCCGGGCGGCAGCGCCGATCTCTTGAGTCTAGCCATATTTCTCAACCGCCTCTGCTTTTCTCCCCTCCCCGGGGTAGATTAGGCGGAGCCCACTACGAAGACCGAAATACCTAAGGAGGATGGAATAGGTATGGTAGAAGTCATTAAAAAGGGCGCTTACTGGTTAGACGGTCAGATCGTCTACGCCGATCAAGCCCAGGGTGTAGAGAGCCCCGATCAGGCCAGAGAGAAGACTATGGCCTATCGCATCTTGCGCAGCCACGACGTGGGCCAAGATCCCAAACAGATGAAGATCAAGTTTGACGCTCTCATCTCCCACGACATTACCTTTGTAGGTATTATTCAGACCGCTAAGGCTTCCGGCCTCAAAGAGTTCCCGCTCCCCTACGCCATGACTAACTGTCACAATAGTCTGTGCGCCGTGGGCGGCACTATCAATGAGGACGACCACGCTTTCGGCCTCTCGGCGGCCATTAAGTACGGCGGCATCTACGTACCTCCCAACTTGGCCGTTATCCACCAGTACGCGCGCGAGCGTTTGGCCGGTTGCGGCAAGATGATCTTGGGTTCCGATAGTCATACCCGTTATGGAGCTTACGGAACGCTGGGCGTAGGCGAAGGTGGCGGCGAGCTGGTCAAGCAGCTCTTAGAGAATACCTACGACATCCCCGCTCCCCAGGTCGTTTTGGTCTACTTAGAGGGCCAGTTGCGCAAGGGCGTCGGTCCCCAGGACGTAGCCTTAGCCTTAGTGAAGGCCACCTTCCCCAATGGCGACGTCAAGAATAAGGTCTTAGAGTTCGTAGGCCCGGGCGTGGCTACGCTCTCTAACGATATGCGCATCGGCATCGACGTCATGACCACCGAGACCTCCTGTCTGACCTCCATCTGGGAGACGGATAAGGAGACGGAGAAGTTCTACCAGACGGTAGGTAGGCCCCAAGAGTATAAGGAGCTCAAGCCCGAAAATGGCGCCTACTACGATATGGTAGTGCATATCGACTTGAGCCAGGTAGAGTGCATGATCGCCCTGCCCTTCCACCCCTCTAAGGCTTATACCATCCATGAAGTCCAAGCCCATCCCCACGAGATCTTCCAGAAGATCGAAGAGGACTGCAATAAGCAGTTAGGCGGCAAGGTCAAGATGGAATTGCAGCACTGCATAGTCGATGGTAAGGTCCACTGCGATCAGGGCGTAATCGTAGGTTGTTCCGGCGGTATGTATGAGAATATCGTCGAAGCGGCGGCCATTTTGAAGGGGCACAGTATTGGCAACGGCTACTTCGATATGAGCGTCTATCCCTCGTCTATGCCCATCAACTTAGCCGTCGTTCAAGATGGTACGGCCGCTACCTTGATGGAGGCGGGTTGCGTCATGAAACCGGCCTTCTGCGGTCCCTGCTTCGGCGCGGGCGACACTCCGGCCAATAACGCCCTCTCCATCCGCCACGCCACCCGCAACTTCGCTAACCGCGAAGGTTCTAAGCCCGGCAATGGCCAGATCTCGGCCGTAGCCTTGATGGACGCTCGCTCTATCGCCGCTACCGCCGCCAACGGCGGAGTCCTGACCGCCGCTAGCGATTTCGAATACGTAGCTCCCACCGCCCAGGAGTTAGAATACCACTTCAATGGCTCTATCTACGCTAAGCGCTGCTACGAAGGTTTCGGCAAGGCCCAACCGGAGGCCCCGCTGCGCTACGGTCCCAATATTAAGGACTGGCCGGCCATGCCCCGCTTAGAGGACGACCTCTTAGTTAAGCTCTGCGCGGTCATCCACGACGAAGTGACGACTACCGACGAGCTCATCCCCTCGGGCGAGACCTCCTCTTATCGCTCCAACCCCATCGGCCTCTCGGAGTTCGCCCTCTCTCGGCGCGTGCCGGAGTACGTGAGCCGCTCCAAGGCGGTCCGGGCTCTGGAAGAGGAGAAGTTGGCCGGCCAGAAGCCCCAAGAGGCGGTAGAGGTCTTGGCTAAAGTAGGCGGCGACCTCAGCCGGACGACGATCGGCTCTTGCATCTTCGCCAACCGGCCCGGCGACGGCTCGGCCCGCGAGCAGGCGGCCTCCTGCCAGAAGGTCTTGGGCGGCTTCGCCAATATCTGCTACGAGTATGCCACTAAGCGCTACCGCTCCAACTGCATTAACTGGGGTATCGTGCCCTTTACGATCTCTAAGGAGACCCCCTTCCCCTACCAGGATGGCGATTATATCTATATCCCCAACCTCAAGGAGGGCATCTTGAAGGGGCAGGAAGAGTTTCCGGCCCAAGTCATTCGTAAAGATGGCCAAGTTGAAGCAATCAAATTGGAGTGCCGCAGTTTAACCCCAGACGAGCGCCTCATCTTAAAGGAAGGCTGCTTAATGAATTACTACGCCGCCGGTTACGGCAAGGCGTAACTTGACGACCGGCGGGGGCCTTAAGCGCCCCGTCTCCCCGATGGCCCGGCCCTTGAGGTCCCCGCCCACCCTCTCTCAACTTAACAATCCCGACCCAACCCAAAGGAGAAGAGAATCGTGACCAAGATCGCAATGAAGACCCCCCTCGTCGAGATGGACGGCGATGAAATGACCCGCATCCTGTGGCAGATGATCAAAGATAAGCTCATCTTGCCCTTCGTCGACCTGAAGACCGAATATTACGATTTAGGCCTGCTGCACCGCAACGAGACCAAAGACCAAGTGACCGTCGACGCCGCCATGGCTACCAAAAAATATGGCGTAGCCGTCAAGTGCGCCACTATCACCCCCAACAAGCAGCGCATGGAAGAGTATCCCCAGCTGACCGAGATGTGGAAATCTCCCAATGGCACGATCCGTTCCCTTTTGGACGGCACCGTCTTCCGGGTCCCGATCGTCATTCCGGCCATTAAAGCGGTCGTCAAGAATTGGGAGAAGCCCATCACTATCGCCCGTCACGCCTATGGCGACGTCTATAAGTCGGTCGACCTGCACACCCAGGAGCCCGGTACCTGCACCATGACTTTTAAAGGTGAGAGCGGCGCCGAGACGACCTTAGTCGTGCAAAAGGTAGACGGTCCAGCCATTTGGCAGGGCGCCCACAATACGGAGAAGTCCATCCGCTCCTTCGCTCGGGCCTGCTTCCAGTACGCCATCGACTCTAAGCAAGATCTCTGGTTCTCCACCAAAGATACGATCGCTAAGGTCTATGACGGTACCTTCAAATCTATCTTCGAAGAGGAGTTTGAGAATTACAAGGCCAAGTTCGAGGCTTTGGGCTTGACCTACTTCTACACCCTCATCGACGACGCCGTGGCTCGCGTCATCCGCTCCCGGGGCGGCTTCATCTGGGCCTGCAAGAACTACGATGGCGACGTAATGTCCGATATGGTCTCCACCGCCTTCGGTTCCTTGGCTATGATGACTTCCGTCTTGATCGCTCCCGATGGGACGACCGAGTACGAAGCGGCCCACGGTACGGTTACCCGCCACTACTATCGCCACTTAAAGGGCGAAGCTACCTCCACTAACCCCATGGCCACTATCTTCGCCTGGTCGGGAGCCTTCAAGAAACGCGGCGAGCTGGATACCCTGCCCGAGCTGGCTAACTTTGGCCAGAAGCTGGAAGAGGCTTGCTTCGACACCTTGAACGCCGGCATTATGACCAAGGACTTAGTCGGTCTGGTAGAGCCTGGCTTCGAAGCTAAAGCGGTGACTTCGGAAGAGTTCTTAGATGAAGTCGCTAAGCGCTTAGAGACCCTTTTAAAGTAAGTCTCCTTTAAGAGCGATCTAAATGGGCTGGCCCCTACGGGGCCAGCCCATTTAGATCGCAGCCTAAAAGCTCTACTAACTTAAGAGTGGAGCCAATGGAGGATAGTATGTTCATAGTGAGGCGGATAGGTAGAGGTAATATTCCACTCTTTATTCTGCTCCTCGCTGACATTTAAACAGAACCTCAACTCGGCCGCCCCGTCTCCCACGCGGTAGAGATAGTGGAAGTTAAAGTTCCAATGTAAGGGCTTAGAGCCGGGACTGACCTCTAAGACGCTATCATCGCACTTTTCTAAATTCCTCAGCTCGTACTCAGGCTGTAAACTCTGGGTCTCTAAGAAATTGGCCTCGGTTAGCACCTTGACCGCGATCTCATCGTAGCGCAATACTGGGCCCGCGCTATTATAATCGGAGCCATTATCCAGGTAGGAGAGAGCTATAGCCGGATTCCAATCCTTAAAGTAGCCCGGATCGAAGAGATCGGCATCTAAGACTTGGCCCCACCTAAAGTGGTGATCCCTAGGTAAGCGCTCGTAAGTCTGACCATCGGGCAATAGGCGGGCCCAATAGAGGTAAGTCTCCGCGGCGTAAGTCACTAAGATTACCCCATCGCTCTTTAAAGTCTCGCCTGTAGGGGTCTGGTAGGTAGCTACCAACTGGCAAGTATTGGGATCTCTCCGATCGCGATGGTCAGGCCGGGTGGGCGCAAAGTTTATCTCCGTACCCCCGTAACTTATCTTATAAGTGGCCTCGCCCTCCAGAGACTGGACCTCAATATCTAAATTACTATCTTTGGCCTGGAGGGGATAGGGAGGAGGGGTAGGCCCCAAGTCGGGCTGGGAGCCGTAGGTAGCCAAGACTTGTAAGGGCTGCTGAACGAGAGCCGCGTAATAATCGCCGCCCATATCATCCTGCATCGCCACCCCTTTTTGGTCGGCATAAACCTGGTGATACAAATGGTTTTGCGGGGCGAAGGCCAAAATCGTCGAGGCCAATTGACCCTCAAACTTGGACACGGGATAGGTAGTGACCTCTTGGCCCTCGATGGGCAGGCGCACTAACTGAATCCCCTCCACTTGCTGCTTAGTGACGTAGACGGCCGCCTCGCTCTGGGCTTCTAAAGTGCCAAAGGAGGTAACTAAAGAGGCGGTAAAGGAGTCGACCTGCCCCAACTGCGCCCCGCGCAAGAGGCCGGGCTGACCGGCTATTAACTCTAAGGCCGGATCCGGAGCCATCTGGAGCCCTTCCACAAAGGGGGTCACCCCCTCCACCCAACTGCCGTCGGCCAGAGCCAGATTTAAGCGGTAAGTAGTCTCCTCCCCGGGGGCTAAGACCGCCTCTTGGACCTCTAAATCGAGATAGGCGCCCTCTACGCTCTTTAAAGTGGGAGCTTTAATCTCTACGCTCTGGCCTTGCCAGGCTAAAGTGTCGACCCCTACCCCTAAGGGCTTATCTTGGGCGTCATAATAGAGAGCTACCACTTGGGTACTACCCGCCGGAGGCTCCGGCCCTAAGAGGCGCTCGCTCTCCAATGAGGTATCTAACTTATAAAGCTCGCTAGCTGGCGTCTCTGGAAGGAGACCCCTTGCTCTTCGCCGCTAAAGGCGTAACGCACCCCCGCCACCTGGGAGCGCAACTCCTGGGGCCAGAGCGTATAATCGTAATTCCCCTGCAAGGTTCCCTCTAGGGGGGCCAATTGGGCGGGCGTGGTATCGCCCCCATCGCCGCAGCCGCCCATTAGGAGCAAACCGCCCCCTAAAATAGCTACCGCTAAAGTAAACTTTTTGCTCACTACACCTACTCCTCAACCTAAGCTAGTAGTCTAGCCATTTGGCCCCCGCCCTCTATTTTACCTGCAACTAAAGGCCCCTAAAGCTCAAAACTCTAGCGCTTCCGCCATCTCTAAGGCCATAGCGTAACGCTTGTGGGGCTGGCGAGCGGTAGCTTTGAGGACGACCTTCTCTAAGCGAGGGTCGATATCGGGGCGTACCTTACGCAGAGCCATAGGGCTGCCCATGACGATCTCTTTAATAGTATTGACGATCCCCAACTGGCGGAAGGGCACGTCCCCCACGATAAGCTCGTAGATAATGACCCCCAGAGCGTAAATATCCGTCCAGCGACCGATCTCCCCCAGTTTATGTTCGAACTGTTCGGGGGCCATATAGACGGGCGTACCCATGGTGGCCCCGGGGCGGGTGAGGGTCACCTCGGCGTCTAAGAGCTTAGAGATGCCAAAATCCAAAAGGCGAATGCGCCCCTGGAGGTCGCGGAAGATATTGCTAGGCTTTAAGTCGCGGTGGATAATGGAGGCCTCGTGGATGCGATGCAAGATGCGGGCCACCTGGCGGGCCATAGCCATAACTTCCTGAGGGGGGAGCGTGCCGTCCCCCAAGATCTGCTCAAAGTCGGAGCCCTGGATATACTCCATAACGATATAATTGACCGGCTCCTGGCCCAGGTCCAAAATGCGCACTACCTCGGGCAGGTTGAGGCGGGCCATAATTTCCGCCTCCCGCAGAAAGCGCTCCACGTGGGCTTTTTTGAGGTTAATATCGTCGGGTAAGACCTTGACCGCCACCGGACGCTCTAAGCGCAGGTCGAAGCCCTTATAGACCATCCCCATCCCTCCGATGCCGCGGATACTATCTAAGCGGTAATGGCCCAAGACGTCGCCTATCCCCGCCGTAAAGATGGGATAGTGGGAACTGCGGGTTAGGGGGATGGGGCGCTCCTTCTCTAAGAGGCGCAGGGCGGTATTGAGGCGAGCCACTAAGACCTCGGGAGCGCTCTCCTCGCTCAAGACGTCGCTAGCGCCGGCCTGGAAGAGGGCCACGCTGGGATCGAGAGCGTCTTCGGCCAATTCGCGTTGGGAGACTAAGACTAAGATGGCCGCCTCCTTTAACCCCTCCTTGGCCCGCAGAGTCTCCACAAAGCTTATCACCTTCTCCATAGAGGCCAGACCGCTATCGATAATTAAGGCCTCGGGGACGAAACGCTCCCCCAGCCCCTCCGCATTGAGCATGGCCCGATTGCCGTGGTTATAGCCCGCCTGCTCTAAGTAGGAGAGAAAGGAGATATTAGCTTGAGTATTCCTCCCAAAGAAGATCAAGGTGCTCTCGTGCCCAATTTTGCCCATATTCTGCGCTCCTCTGGCCCCAGCCGCAGCTAGCGCCCCCAAGATTAGGGAGAATTCTTAGCGCCCTCCCCTTTTACCCCCTTGACAAAGGAGGGGCTTATAGATAATATACTTTTCGTTCGCCGGGGTAGCTCAGTGGTAGAGCAGGAGACTCATAAGCTCTTGGTCGCGAGTTCAACTCTCGCCCCCGGCACCACTAGAGCCCGGTTCTGCCAGGGCTTTTTTTTTATGATGCTCTCAGCCCTCGCCCTCGACTTACACCGCCTCCTCGCCCGTGAGCGCTGGCTCCCTGCGGGGAGCGGGCTCTTAATCGCCCTCTCAGGCGGAGGGGATTCGACGGCCCTCTTGCGCCTCTTCTGGGAGTTGGCGCCCCTCTGGAACTTTCGCTTACAAGCGGCCCATTTGAACCACAATCTGCGCCCTGAGGCCGAAAATGAGGCCGCCTTTGCGCGCCGGCTCTGCCAAAAGTTAGATATCCCCTACTGGCTAGCTAGCCAACCTATCGCCTACCTAGCCCGCAGCCGCCAACTCTCCCTCGAAGAGGCCGGACGCCAGGCCCGCTACGCCTTCCTAGAGCGGTTGCGCCGTGAGGAGGGACTAGACTTTATCCTCACCGCCCACACCGCCCAAGACCAGGCTGAAACTTTGGTAGGGCGCTTTATTAGCGGCGTGGGGCTAAGCGGTTTGCGCGGAATTCGCCAACGCGAGGGGCAGGTCGTGCGCCCCCTCCTCAATTTCCGCAAAGAGCAACTCTTAGAGTATTTGCGCCAAGCGGGGCAGAGTTGGTGCGAAGATCAGACTAATCACATCCCTAGCGCCCCCCGCACCAAGATCCGCCTCGAGATCTTGCCCCGCTTACAGGAACTTAACCCCCAGATAGTCGAGAATCTCAACCGCCTAGCCCACTGGGCCTGTGAAGACGAAGATTTTTTCCAGAGCCAATTGGGAGAGCTCTGGCCCCAAATCGTAGCCCCTCCCGACCCTACCCCCCCCTTACCCTGCCTCCAGCTCTTAAAAGATTGGCGCCCCGACCCCGCTTGGAAGATCGCCCGCAGCCGCTTAGAGGCGCTCCATCCCGCTTTGCGCAAACGCCTCTACCAGAAGGCCCTCCAAGAGCTAGAACTTGACGGCCAGCAGAGTAGAGCCGCTAAGCTCCACCCCTTAGAGAGTTGCCACTACCAAGCCTTAGAAGCCTTCCTCAAGGCCCCCAATGGCAAGTGGCTGCCCCTACCGGGCGGCTTGCGCGCCCGCTGGGAGAGGGATTACCTCCTCTTAGAAAAGCCGCTCCCCTTAGCCCCCGTCCCCGAGCCGGAGTTTAGGGAGTTGACCGCCGGGCAGCTAGAGGCCCTAGCCCCCGGGGAGAGGCTCAGCCAAGAGTTCCCCGCCTGGAATTTAAAGTTAAGTTGGGGGCGGGGCGCAAGTTTTAGGCCCCAAGCTTACCGCCTCTCCCTAGCCCCTCAGCCCCTCTACGCCGCCTTAGAGGAGAGCGGCGGAATATATTTACGCCCGCGCCGAGCTGGCGATTACTTCCATCCCGCAGGAGGCCGCGGCGGGCAGAAGGTCAAAAAGTATCTCCAGAGTCTCGCTCTACCGGCCGCGGTGAGAGAGAGGTTGCCCCTCCTAGAGGTGGGAGGTAAGCTGCTCTGGCTCTTAGGACTGCGAGCGGAGAGCTACTTTTTAGCCCCACCCTACAGTAGAGAGTCTATAATCTTAGAAGTCCAACCCCTCCAAAGCTTAGAGTAATTAGAGAAAGGATTAAAAGTAATGAGCCATAACCAGAGGCCCCAACTGGGAGCGGTGCTCTATAGCGCCGACCAGATCCAACAGAGAGTGCGGGAGTTAGCCCAAGAGATTAGCCGCGATTACGCCGGGAAGCCCCTCCACCTCCTGGCCGTCTTGCGGGGGGCGGTACCCTTTATGGCCGATCTCTCGCGCTATCTGACCTTAGACGTGACCTTCGACTTTTTGAGCGTCACCCGCCAGCGGGAGACGAATCACGTGCGCCTCTTAAAAGATTTGGATAGTCTAGTCGAAGGACGCCACATCCTCTTAGTAGAGGATATTATTAATGAGGGCGAGACTTTGAGCTACCTCCTCAAGACGCTCTCCCTGCGCCGCCCTCAAGATATAAAGGTCGTCACCATGTTCGACCGCCCCTCTAAGAGGCGGGCCCCCGTACCTATAGACTACGTAGGTTTCACTTTAAATGACGACTTTGTAGTGGGCTATGGCTTAGATTATCGCCAGTATTACCGCAACTTGCCCTACCTGGCCCACCTAGAACTTCCCCAAAAATAGAGGGCTCTGGCCCTAAGGGGCAAGGTATTCCCAGCCTCTATGGAAAAGGAGGGGGCGCCAGCCAGCGTGGGCGGCAGAGATTACTAAAGGATCATACTTTTGTCTAGATACTTACGACAGTTAATTATATTCGTGCTCCTAGGGTGCATGGTCTTATTCATTATCAACGGTATGGATAACCATAACTCCGAGGAGTTAAAGTTTAGCGACTTTGTAGAGGCGGTAACTAATAATAAGGTGGCCTCCGTCGTCATCCGCGGGGACCGGATCTACGGGAAGTATATTACCCCCCAACGCTCTACCGATCCGGTCTTGGCCAACGCCAACCACACTTACAGCGAGTTTACCACCACCTTCCGCACCCCAGTCACCCCCGCCCCCGAGGAACTGCTCTTAAAGCATAAGGTCAAGACGACTATCGAAGAGGACAGCTGGGGCGACTGGTGGATGATCCTCCTCAATATTCTGCCCCTCATCTTACTCATCGTCTTCTTCGTGATGCTCTCCCGCCAAGCGACGGGGGCCGGTCAGGGCTTTGGCTTTGGCCGCTCCAAACATAAGGCCGTTTCTAGCGATAAGATGACCGTCACCTTTGACGATGTAGCCGGCGTCGAAGAGGCTAAAGAAGAGTTAGAAGAGATAGTCGACTACCTCAAATACCCCGCCAAGTACAAGGCCTTAGGGGCCCGCATCCCCAAGGGAGTGCTTCTCTTAGGGAGCCCGGGCACGGGTAAGACCCTCTTAGGGCGAGCCGTAGCCGGCGAGGCGGGGGTGCCCTTCTATTACATTAGCGGCTCCGACTTCGTGGAGATGTTTGTCGGGGTAGGCGCCTCTAGGGTGCGCGACCTCTTCGAACAGGCCAAAAAGACGGCCCCCTGTATCGTCTTTATGGACGAGATCGACGCCGTAGGCCGCCAGCGCGGCGCCGGGTTAGGGGGAGGCCACGACGAGCGGGAACAGACGCTCAACCAACTCTTAGTGGAGATGGACGGTTTCGATACCGCCCCCAACTCCTCGCCGGTCATCGTCTTAGCGGCTACTAACCGGCCCGACGTCTTAGACCCCGCCCTCCTGCGCCCCGGCCGCTTCGATCGCCAAGTGATCGTCGACCGGCCCGATATTGCCGGCCGGACCGCCATCTTGAAGGTCCATAGCCGCGGCAAGCCCCTGGACGAGGATGTCGATCTCCACGATCTGGCCCAGCGCACCCCGGGCTTCTCCGGCGCCGACTTAGAGAACTTACTCAACGAAGCGGCCCTCTTAGCCGCCCGGCGCAAGGAGAACGTCATCCACATGTCCGACTGCACCGAAGCTATCGACCGCGTGATGATGGGGCCCGAGCGCAAGAGCCGTATCATCTCCGAAAAGGATCGCCGCGTCACCGCCTACCATGAGGGCGGCCACGCCTTAGTAGCTCGCTCTATCCCCGAGGCCGATCCGGTGCGCAAGATTACCATCCTGCCCCGCGGCCAAGCCCTGGGCGTCACCTCCATCGTCCCGGAGACGGATCGCTACAATAAGACCCGCTCCGAGATGTTGGCCAGTATCGCCGTCTTTATGGGCGGACGCGTGGCGGAAGAGGTCGTCTTTGGCGAGATCTCGACGGGCGCTTCCAACGACATCGAACGGGCCACCCAATTGGCGCGGGATATGGTCTGCCGCTACGGTATGAGCGATAAGATCGGACCGATAAACTACGGCCATAAGCATAGCCAAGTCTTCTTAGGGCGCGACTTCAACGAGCAGCGCAACTACTCGGAGACGACCTCTGAAGCTATAGACGCCGAAGTCCACCATATCGTCTCCTCCTGCTACGAACGGGCCCGCAAGATCCTCCAAGAGCATCGCCGCGATTTAGATACGCTGGCCGATCTCCTCATTGAGAAGGAACTGATCGAAGCTAGCGATCTCGATAAGCTCTTTGGACCCTCCGCCCGCTCCCTCAAAAAGAGTCAGGAAGAGGATGAGGAGCCCCGCCGCCCCACCTTAGAGAAAGATCCGGAAGAGAGCCCCGCTCCTAGTCCTAGTCCAGCTCTGGAGAAGGCGCCCGCTTCTATAGTAGAGAAAGCACCTCTCCCAGGATTGAGCCCCAGTCCGGGATTGGAGAGCCCCGCCGACAGCGAAGCTTAACCTTACCTCTACCCCCCTCTAGCGAGAGGCAGTTAGCCGCTAATCTTAGCGTCAGAGCTGCCTTTTGCTATACCTAGTAGAGCTTGGAGTACTACGGTGGACGATTCCCATACCCCCCAGAACCCTAACCCCCAGAGTTCCTCCGCCCAGGCGGGAGCTAATCCCCCCCTGCGCCCCTTGGGCTCGGGGAGCCCCCCCTCCTCTACCGCCGTCCTTAAGAATATCCAACGCTTAGCCGATCCCAGCTCCGCCGACGAAGATTCTGAATCTAGTAGCGACCTGCCCTTACCCAAATCTACTTCCTCTAAGAGCGCCTCCTTAGGATTGCGCACCCCCGCCCCGCGTCTGCCCTTAAATCCCAGCGAAAAGTTTAATCCAGAGCCCCACTACCCCGAAGTAGAATCCTCAGTCCAGCCGGCGCTCAGCGAAAAGGGTCCCTCCGCCGCCCCCAGCGCTCCGCCGCGCCCCGCCCCGCCCGCTTTAGCGGCCGCCTCCGGCTCCGCTACTAAAGTCAGTTACCAAGTTATGGGGCGCCACACCCTAGTCGACAAGTCGACCGTCCGCGAAGAGCAACCCTCAGGGAGCGCCAAGATCCTCCATCTGCCCAGCTCCAAACAGTTAGAAGAGCGACGCCTGGCCCGAATCAACTACTTTAACGCCCTCCTGACCCTCATCTACCTTTGCACGCTCCTGCTCTTTATGCTGACCGCCTCCCTGACCTTCCTCTGGCCCGAACACCTACCCCGCCTCGGTTTGAATCTCGATTGGGCCTACCAAATCATGTTGGGCGAGATCGCCATCCTGCTCCTCACCGGCAGTATGCAGGCGACCTATAGCCGCCTCTGGCGTCGCGCCTCGCTCATCTTTAGCCTGATAACTATCAGCGAAATCTTTATTATCTGGTATCTCTCCTAATTACATATCTCAGAAAGGAAATCTCTATAAGTTATGCACTTCGATTGCCAAGAGCGCTACCCCGTCGCTAGCCAGCACCCCTTAGCCCACAATATCGACTATACCTTAGTACCCCACGAGATTATCGCCCAGCGGATCCGCGAACTGGGCGAGACCATCTCCCGCGATTACGCCGGCCAAGAGGTGGTCTTAGTAGGGGTGCTCAAAGGGGCTATGCCCTTCTTAGCCGACCTCATGCGCCACATCTCCGTGCCCACGGTCATCGATTTTGTAGCCCTCTCCTCCTACGCCGGGACCTCCTCCACTGGCGTAGTGCGCTTCCAAAAGGATGTCGAAGAGCCCCTGGAGGGACGCCACGTCATCGTAGTGGAAGATATTGTCGATACCGGACTAACCCTCCACTACCTCCTGCAGACCCTCTCCCTGCGCAATCCTAAGAGCTTAGAGATCTGCTGCTTAGTCGATAAACCCGCCCGCCGCAAGGTCCAAGTGAGTCCCAAGTATCTGGGCTTTACTATACCCGACCGCTTTATCGTAGGCTTCGGGATGGACTACGAAGAACATTACCGCAACTTAGATTTCATCGGAGTCTTAGCCCCCGCCGCTATCGCCCCCTAAACTAAAGGTCCACGAGGTAGCCCCCCTATGCAGGTCAATCCCCTCCTAGCGCTCCAAGATCTGGACGACCAGATCGCTAAACTCCAACGGGAGATCGTAGCCCTCAAAGGGGAACGCGGCTTCCTAGAAAGACTGGCCCAGGCCCAAGCCCAAGAGCGCGAACTGAGCCTCCAATTGGAGAAGCTCCAAGAACGACAGCGCCAAAATAACGCCCGCGAAGAGGAGCTCCAAGTCCGCGCCCAACGGCTGCACGCTAAACTCTACGGGGGCAGCGTCATAAACCCCAAAGAGCTAAAAGATCTCCAAGGGGAGCTCTTAGAGACTAAGACTAAGCAGGAGAGCCTGCAAGAGATATTGCTCCTGGGGATGGAAGAGGAAGAAGACTTAACTCAAAAACTCACAACCCAACGCCAAGAACTAGAAAAGCTAGAGCGCGACGCTAAACAGCACTTGGCCCACCTCTTGCGCCAAATTAAACGCCGCCAAGAGCGGATCGCCAGCCTCCAAACGGAACGCCAAAAGGCCCGCCAACCCCTGGAGCAACAACTGCTCTACGCCTACGATAACCTCCACAAGAGCAAAGGGGGCCGCGCCGTGGCCGAAGTCACTAATAACCAATGTAGCGGCTGCGGCGCCAAAATGCCCGAACATAAACTCAACGAACTGCGCCAAAACCGCCTCAGCTTCTGCGAAACCTGCGGCCGCCTCCTCGCGTTGCGACGGTTTTTTGAGAGTCGTACTTAGATGGCGGCGTGGACTTAGGTTATCGCCGTAATCTAAGTTAACGCAGGACTTGGGGGGTAGGCTAGGGTTAATTCGGAATTAGGAATTCGTAATTCGGAATTAGGTGGCTCTTGTTAATGGCTTGACAGATCCGAAAGGAACTTGGCAGACGGAAGAATCGTTGGGCGACTCAGCGCCCAGTTTTTTTGCTCTGTTCTCCGATAGAGGTCTTTAGGACGCTTGTCCAATTGGACCGCGTCGCGCGCCCGCACACTCCCAGCGATTTTCTCCCTAGCTAAGCAACCCTCGGACCCAACCAGTCATTCCCCCAAGCCGCCTTGCCCCTGAGTCCCGCGAAGCTCCCAGTTAGAGCCACAACCTACCCCGGCGTCACCCCCAATTACGCATTCCGCATTCCGAATTCCTAATTCCGCATTGCCGCCGGACAAAACGGCAGCAAAGAAGGTCCATCGTAAGGGGGCGGGGTAGGTTTAGGGGCGGGGGCAGGGGGTGGGGCGACAGGTTGGGGGGCGGGGTTTTGGTACTGGGCGTTAGGTCCCAGCTCCAGGATAAAGTAGTTCTCTTCTACTCCAAAGCGCTTAAAGCGGGCGTTGACGCGCAGGGGTACTTTGGACCAGGGATTAACGACTAAATAGTCGTCCGTAATTTCGATGACCCCTTCTAAGCCCTTGGCGCTGCTCAATTTCTGTTTGACAAAGGACATGATGAGCCGGCGCGCCATGCTGGGCAGGGGTACCATATCGGCGGCCCAGAAGTTGGCAAATACTATCTTTAAGCCGTTCTCGGGCGTAGGTTGGAAGCTGAGCTCGATGGCGAAGGGGAAGGTTATCAGTTTGCGCACTTCCCCGCGGATGGTGACCTTCTCGCCGGCAAAGACTAAGCGCAGGCCGCGCACCTCTACGGGCGCGTTGCGGCGCAGTTCCGCTTGGACCGCTTCGCTCTCTAAAAACGAGTTAATGAGGTCGGCGTTGACGCGCACTAAGAGCCGACGCACGCAGATCTCGGCCTGCTCCTGGATCTGGGCCAGCGTACCGCCTACGGGCAAGCCCTCTACTTGGAGATGGAGATCGTCCACCTGCACCCCCTCCAGTTGGCCGGAGGCGATCTTCATCTCGCGCAGCTGGAGGTCTAAGTTGATCCCCTTCTGCAAATCTCCGCTCAAGTTGAGGGTCGAAGCCCCCAATCCTAAGCTATTGATATTATTGACTACCAGGGAGACGATCTGCTCTAAGCTCAGTTTCATCCTTAATCGCTACGCTACCTTATTGCTAGAATCCCCGGAACTTTCGTTTTTAGCGTTCCCCTTCCCTTCATTAGCGTCGGAGCTAGCGGGCGCGGACTCTTTACTCTCCGCGCTCTTCTCAGGAGCGCTAGAGCTGGCCGTAGAGTTAGAATCGGAATCGCTCTTATGATGGCGCCCCTCGCTAGTAGTGGAGTGAGGATTGTCGGTCACATAGAAGCCGCTCCCCTTAAAGATGATACCCACGTTGGCTACTACTTTATGTAAGGTATCCTGGCCGCAGTGGGGGCAATGGACTAAGGGCGGATCGGAGACGTGCTGCAGCTCCTCCACCTCGTGAGCGCAATTGGCGCAGCGATAGACGTAAATAGGCATACTCGACAAACCTCTAAGTTTAGCTATAAGAATGAGATTATTTAAAAATAGAAAAGAGGATGGGGACTCTACCCCATCCCTAGCTCCGATCCCTGCTTTTTACCCAGACTACTCGGGCGGCAAGTTCTCCGAGGAGATCATTACCTCGATAGAGTGCTTATTGATAGTCACAAAGTCGGAGAAGTGCAAGAGGGTATCCCCATGGGCGCTGTAGACCTGAGCATTGGTAATAGCGATAAACTCGCGTGCGCGCACGTTCAATTCATCAGCTACTTTCGTATCCGCTACCAAATAGATCTCACCTTCAATGCGGTGGTTATTGGTGTAGACAATGACCTTTTTCCGCTCTTTCGGAACGCACAGTGACATATTAAGGATATCCTCTCTGCGCTGGGCGGGGGCCTGCAAGGCCCCCGCCCAGCCCTCTTATTTTTTATAAAACCCTTAAGCGGGATTCACACAATTAGGAACAGGCTCCTGCCCCAAACTGTAAATTTTCGCTAAACGGGCCGCCTCTAATCCGGTAGCTAACTCCGACTGCTCGGTGGAAGCCCCAATATGGTGGGTGACGTAGGCGTGAGGATGCTTGGCCAAAGGACTGTCAAAGTCGGCCGCTCCCGTACCCGGCTCTTCGGGGATAACGTCTAAACCACAGCGCAGACCCTTCTCATCCAGAGCCTTTAAGAGCGCGTCGTTATCGACGACCTCGGCCCGCGAAGTATTGAGCAGGATGGCGCCCGGCTTCATGGCGGTAATAAACTCTTCGCCAATCATCTTGCGGGTGGCGTCTAAGAGGGGCACGTGGATAGAGACGATATCCGACTTCTTAGCCAAATCGAGCAGATCTTCGCAGCGCTCTACGCCCAGCTCCTTAGCTAACTCGGGGGTCAAGCAGACGTCATAAGCGCAAATATCGACGTCGAAGCCGCGCAGGCGCTTAATGAGCTCCCGCCCGATCATCCCCACGCCCACTACGCCCACGGTCTTACCCTTGAGACCTTGAGCCTTGCCAAACTCCTTCTTATTCCATTTCCCCGCCCGAGATTGAGCCACGCAATCGGCGATGCGGCGCTCCAAGGAGAGGAGCAAGCCCATAGCTAACTCGGCCACCGCCACAGAGTTTTTGCCGGGACAATTGACTACGCGCACATTGTGGGCGGTAGCGCACGGGACGTCGATATTATTGACGCCGCTGCCCGCTCTGATCACCAAGCCCAACTTATCGGCCGCCTCAAAGGTAGCTTTGGTAACTTTAGTAGAACGCACTACCAAAACATCCACTCCGGCGATATGCTGGGGCAACTCCTCAGCCGTCAGGGTGGGCTGATTGATAACCTCGGCCCCTTCAATGGCCTTAAAAGCCTCGATGGCTACCGGATTAATTTTGTCAGCTAAGAGGATCTTCATGGCTACAACCTTCCTATTTTAAATGGTCGGCCAGAGTTCCACCCTCTCAGAGCCCTTTCCTGCCTAAATAAAGTCTCCATTTAGGCTCCTACTCCCGCTCCTCCGGGATAGGATAGTAATCGACATTCTGACTGGTGCGCAGTCCCATAATGCGCCCTTCCTCGTCAAAGAGGATGCGCTCTAACTGGGGCGGCCCCTCTTGGCCCCTCACTTGGATCTGCAAGGCGGTAGGGGTAGCGAAGGTCCAGCTCCCCTCCGAGTCCCCTGCGTCGCTGGTGTGGAAGAAGGTCTTATCGGGATTTAAAGTCACAATATCGCGAGGATTGACCTGAGACATAAAGGAAAAGCCCGCCAATTGCGACTTGAGCTCCTCATAATTGCCGCGGCTATAGATAACGCCGCTCTCCGTCTCATAGGTCGTAAACCCGTCTAAGAAGATAAAATCAAGGGCGGGCGCGCTCTGGGGATCTAAATTGCGCAGATGTTTACTATCTACCTTACACTCTATCTGGCGCGCGTCAACCTCGCCCCGGGGATTGAGCCAATGGACGGTACAGAGCGCCCCCTCTCGCTGACTGGGCGTAAAGAAGATGGGCTCGACCCCCACCTTATTGATGGGGATCCAAATATCGGAGGGCCTAGCGGGATCGGGGCGCATCCCCCAATTGAGAGTAGCGGGATCGAGCCGCGGCTTGAGACGCGCCAAATCCTCCGGGGCGCTAGTAGCTAAAACGGCGGGATCCTGGCTGTAGGCGAAGGGATCGGCATTCGTACAAGACGAGAGCACTCCCAATAAAGCTAAACTCAAAACCCAGGCGCACCATCTCTTGACCTGCATCGCGGCCTCCTAACTATCGTCTCGCTCCTGTTATAACTCAGACCTAGCGGCCTTATGTTACCTAAAACTTAAATCTAGAAATTTAAATTTTAACGACCCTCGCGTCGGCTCGATTATCTAAAGGTGAGAGCTGGCGCACCTTTTGGAAGAAGAGGGGCTGGACCGGTCCCAAGACGCGCTTATCCTGAGCGGCGGCGAAGGCCGGTTTACGGGACATAGTCTCATTGGTGACTATCACGTACTCCCTCTCTAAATCTAGAGGTTGGCCGTCGGCCAGTTTAATCTCCACTACCCGCTGACCTGGGGGTCGAGAGGGATCATACTTATAACTTAGGCCGCAGGGCACGGCCAACTCCGTAGCCTTATCGCGCAAGTCGTCCTCAATCTCCGCTAAGACCATGCTCCCCTTGACCCGCATCGTGACGTAATTCTCTTCCGTAAAGGGCAAGGCCGCATAAAGGTCGCGGTAATGGATAGGCCCGCGGGGCAGATTGGCGCGCAGAGTGCGCGAGTTGCAGATCCCAAAGAGGGGCGCCTCCTCCCCGGGCGGGTCGAAGCCCTCCTGCTGCCGACGCAGGTTGCGGGCCGCCTCTAAAATAGAGTCGGCGTGGATCTGGTTTAATTTAGCCGCCTCCCGGTGGGCAAAGAGAATATCCTCTTGGGCGTGGCCCCAAATCTCATCCCCTAAGCGCTTAGCCTCCTTGCGGTAGGGCGCTAAGATCTCTTCTACCTTATGGTCAGGCTCTAATTGGGAGCAGACGACGGGCAAAAGTTTAGCCTGAGCGGAATGGACCTTCCAGCCCCCAGCCTCCTCCCTCAAATCTAAATCGACGCGCCCCAGATACTTAGAGGCGTAACCCGCTTGGACGATCAGAGTCTCCCCCACCCGCTCCCCTTGGGGCAATAAGGTATGACTGTGGGCGCCTACAATGAGGGCGATCCCTTCCCCAGCCAAACTCTCCGCTAAGGCTAGATCGTTCTCATAACCTATATGGGAGAGGATAATAATCACTTGGGCCCCGGCCTGACGCAGGAGAGGCAGATACCAAGCTACCGTCTCCTGGGCCGCTCGCACCGAGAGATCGCGCAACTTAGAAGAGGCGATAAAGTGGGCTAGATCGGGCGTCTCTAAACCTAAGATCCCGACCTTCACCCCGCCCGCCTCCACTAGGCGATAGGGCGCGGTGTAGGGGAAGGGCGTACCTGAGGAGAGGCGGACTAGGTTAGCGCTAACTACGGGACTCTGGAGGGCCTCCAGCATCCCCTTTAAAGCCTCCTGCCCCCAAGCTAAGTCGTGATTGCCCAAGGTGAGGGCGTCAAACTTTAGAGCCTCTAGGGCCCGACAGTAGGCTACGCCCCGACTTAAGTAGGAAAGCATACTCCCTTCAGCCAGGTCTCCCCCATTGAGAAGGAGGGTTGCTTTAGGATTTTGGGCCCGCTCGCGGGCGATTAAGGAGGCTAAGTAGGCGATCCCGCCCAGGCGCTTATCGGCGGAGGGACTTGCGGGATCTAAGCTAGGATCGACTTGGCCGTGGAGATCGTTTACGTGGAGTACGGTGAGCTGTACTTGGCGCTCGCCGTTCTTCCCCTCCTGGGCCCTGACCCCCGCCCCAGACGCCAGCAAGAGTAAGGCCCCCACTAAGAGCCAGAGTACCCCCCTCCTCATTGGCCGACCTACCATCATGGCGCGCTCCTCTCTCCCTTTCTCTTTAGGAAATCTTAGTTTGAGGAATAAACAAAAGAGCCCTCACCTCTCTAGTGAAGGCCCCTCTCTGGAAGTAGCGCCCTTAATTGGCGCGCCCCTTCTTGCCGCGCACCCCGCCGCCCTTATCGAGCAAGCGCAGGTTATCGGGCCGCATGGCGTTAGCTACCGCCGTCTCAGTACTGATGATGCGCCCGCTATGTAAAGCGGCCAGCGAAGCTTCCATAGTGCACATTCCCAGCTCGCCGTGCATCTCTAACATGCCGTAGATCTGGTGGACGCGATTATCGCGAATGAGGGCGGCGATGGCCTGGTTATTGACCAGGATCTCCCGGGCGGCCACTCGACCCACCTTATCCTGACGAGGAACCAACTTCTGGGAGATAATGGCCCGCAAGCTGCCCGCCAACTGGGTGCGCGCTTGGGGTTGGCGCTCGGCGGGGATGGCCCCTAAGATGCGCTCGATAGTACCCGTAGCGTCGGGAGAGTGTAAGCTAGCTAAGACTAAGTGGCCCGTCTCGGCGATAGTCAAGGCCATCTCAATAGCGTGAGCGTCGCGCAACTCGCCAATTAAGATGACGTCGGGATCTTCCCGCAGAGCGCTATTGAAGGCCGACTCGAAGGATTCCGTGTGGCGACCAACCTCGCGCTGGCTGACGATCCCCAACCCCGGATCGAGGACGAACTCGATGGGATCCTCTAAGGTCAGGGCGTGGACGGAGCGTTCTTGGAGGATAGTATTGAGGAGCGAAGCCAAGGTGGTCGACTTGCCGACCCCCGCCGCTCCCGTCACTAAGACCAACCCCGAGGAGGGGATAAACTTATCCTTAAAGGCCGGATTGAGGCCGATCTCCTCCAGCGTGGGGATGTGAGGCGGAATGAGGCGCAACGCCGCCGCGGGACCGAGGCGGTCGAAGTAGGCGTTGAGACGGAAGCGGCCCAGCCCCTCAGACTCTATGGCCGTATCCAACTCCATATTCACTTCCCAGCGCCGCCGCCGACTGTCGTCTAGGAAGGAGACGATGATGTCGCGCACCTCCCCTGCCCCAAAGGCGGGAAAACCGGGCAGAGCCACCAACTGTCCGTAGACGCGCACCATAGGCGGCATGGAGGACTTGAGGTGGATGTCGGAAGCCTGCATCTCCACCGCACAGCGCAGGAGGGCCTCAGTGTCGACCGAGGGCCGACGCGTACAACCTAGGGGGGAAATGGGATTGAGGGACATGCCAAATTCCTTTCCTAAAAAGCTAGCGTCTGGGCCTATTCGCAATCCCCGGGGCTTATCCCCCTGGCGGAGAGACAATATTTGCCAGACATTAATATCGGCCCAGGCGCCCAGGGCGCCCGTCTTTTAACTGCGGCAGCGGAGGTAGAGCTCCTTATATTTGGCGGCCGAGCGGGCCCAGGAGAAGTCGCTCTCCATAGCGCGCACTTGGGTGTTATGCCAAAGTTCCGGACAGTATACGTAATGCTCTTGGGCCTTACCCAGAGCGGTCAAGAGCGCCTCTACCGAATACTCGCCAAATAAATAACCCGTCCCGCGACCGTGGAAATTATCCTTAATGGTATCGACTAAGCCGCCCGTAGCTCTGGCGATAGGTAAGGTACCGTAGCGCATGGCGATCATCTGGCTCAAGCCGCAGGGCTCAAAGAGGCTGGGCATAAGGAACATATCGCTCCCTGCGTAGACGGTGCGAGCTAAGCTAGAGTTAAAGCCTATATAACAGGCTACCCGCTGAGGGTAACGGCCCGCGGCCCAGTTGACGGCGCTCTCTAAATCTTTGTCGCCGCTCCCCAAGATAACTAACTTAAAGTCGGAGTAGGTCATAATGTCATAGATCGACTGTAAAACCAGGTCCATCCCCTTTTGGAAGTCTAAGCGGGAGACGACGCCCAGGAGAGGAGCCTCGTCGACGGGCAGACCGAAGCGCTCCAAGAGATGGCGCTTACAGACCTTCTTACCGCTCAGATCTTTAGCGGAGTAGTTGGCCGCTAAGCAGGGGTCGTGCTGAGGATCGTAACTCGCCGTATCTAAGCCGTTGACGATACCCACTAAGTTCTGCCCCTTAGAGCGCAGGAGCCCATCTAAGCCAAAGCCATACTGGGGCTGGCAGATCTCCTGGGCGTAGGTGGGGCTAACCGTCGTCACCTTATCGGCGCAATAGATGGCCTGGTCCATTAAGTTCATCGGCCCGCGGCCGTCGTAAACCCCTAAGAGGGGCCAACCGTCGGGGCGCTGGTTCCCTTGGTGGGCCATATTGTGGATAGTGAAGACTAATCCCGGCCGGTGGGGAGCGGCCCAGGCTAAGCGGATGGCGGCCGCCGTATGCCAATCGTGGGCGTGGATAATATCGGGCTCCCAGCCCTCGCGCCGACAAGCCTCCAGAGCGGCCCGGCAGAAGAGGACGAACTGCTCTACCTCGTCGCCGCAGCCATAGACTTGGAAGCGCGAACCGAAGAAATATTGATTTTCGATGAAGAGATCGCCCGTCTTAGGGTTCTCCCACAGCTGGCACTCTTCGCGGCGCCAATCCATCGTAACCGGGAAGTTACCTAAACGCTGGCGCAAGCCCAGCTTGTGGGGATCTAAGAGACCGTAGCGAGGTATCATCAAGCGCGCCTCTACCCCTTGACGGCGCAGAGCTCCGGGCAGCGCCCCCGCCACATCGCCCAGACCGCCAACTTTCACATAAGGGACCGCTTCCGCGGCTAAAAAGAGAACCTTCACGAACTTAATACCCTCTTGCTCTTTGTGGGATAGCTCTCCCTCTTTCGCCCCTCCCGGAGAGCCTACCTTTAAGCAAGGGAGAGCCCCGGCTAAGGCGAAGTCCCCGGCCCTCTAATCTTTATCGTCCGGGAGAAAGTAAGCACCGTGTCCAATCCCAATGGCTCCGTCCCTTCCGTAGTCAGTCCCGATTTTACCCCCGCCCAGATGCGGGCCTTCTACTTAGAGCAGACCCGGCGCAGTCTGCAAGAATGGGAGCAAAAAAATCACAATATTAGCGACCATCCCCCCTTCAAATTGGACGATCCGGCCCCCAGCCAGTTGACGATCACCCCCCAATTGGCGGAGGAGATCGGTTTGCGGGCCCAGGTAGAGGCCTTTGCCAAAGAGGCCAAAGTCTCCACCGCGGGGGTGCGCGAAAATCAGAATGTGATCTGCCCTTGGGATTACCGCTACCGCATAAATGAGTATATGTTGGCCTTGATGGCCGAGGCCTTGGCCAATATCGTGCCCCAGCTCCATCGCCAGCACGTAGCGACTCTGGGCAAGCGCGATCCTCAGGAGGTAGCCGCCCACTTAGGTCCCCAGGGGGTCAAGCTCGTCGAAGAGATCTTTGAGATGGACTTAGCCCAGGCTATGGAGTTCGTCTACCAGAACCCGGTGCGCATCGTGGGTGGAGAGACCCGCTCTAATA
Organism: Vulcanimicrobiota bacterium; assembly: GCA_944322965.1. Taxonomy (GTDB): domain Bacteria; phylum Vulcanimicrobiota; class Xenobia; order Xenobiales; family Xenobiaceae; genus Bruticola. Next base: position 62,813 of record CALUQR010000002.1, on the reverse strand, counting down.
CCCCGGCCTTTGTAGGTTTAGTCTCCCGCATCTACGCGGCCCGCAATTTCCACGTCTTCTTGACCGCCGACCGCGACAATAAGGATAGTTCCACCATCTTTATGTGGAGCTTCTTAACTTACCTCTTGGGCTTCTCGGGCGGCGACTACTACACTTCTAGCCACGGCGCTCCCCAAAAGCAGAGCGACAAGATCTTAGGTCCCGACGGTTCCCAGTACCTCCCGCCCGAGTATGCTAAGATCGTGGAGGAGATGTACAAGATCTTAGAGGAGTGCGAGACTAAAGGCTATACCATCCGCTTGGCGGCTAAGGATAGTCCCCTCTTACACCACACTCTGACCTATCCTAGGGTCTGCGCCCTCTACGCCAACTATCTGCGCAAGGGTCCGGCCTCCCCCAGAGCCTTGGCTATGATCGAGAAGGCTATTGAGGAGGGGATGCGCTTAAAGCTCGATTTCTTCGGCGGGGCCGGTTACAAGACTATCCGTCCCATCTTGGAGGATTTAGGAATCGTCAAGGCCTTCGAGGGCGGCTTTATCCGCACCGAGGAGGATCCTTTCTTCCACAATATCGGCTTCCGAGTAGCGCGCAAAAAGAATTCTGAGGAGTACGAGGTAGTCCACGATAGCGTCGACGCCAGTTTGCCTATCGTAGTCCGTTCCGCCGGTTACGATAAGCTTTTAGCCGACGCCCCCTTAGGGCAGATCGTCTTCAATGTCGATCCCGATTCCGACCGCTTCGTAGCCGGTCAGGTCGTCCCGGCCGACTTAGAGCCCACTTTGACGGCGGAGGGTATCGTCTCTATCCCTCTCAATGAGGGGCGCATTTTCGCTCTCTTCTCCCCCAACCAGTTCTTCCTGATGTTGGCCGAAAATGACCGCCAGACGATGGTCGAGGAGGGCGATTGGGACGACTTCTCTAACTTTGACATCCACACTTACGTTTCGGCCTTAGCCTGGGACGAGTGGGCCCAGTTCCATAAGATCCCGGTAGTGCGTACTCCCGTAGGCTTTAAGGAGATTGCGGCCATTGAGCGCCAGGTAGAGAGCGCTTTAGAGAAGGCTCAGGAGGGGAAGATCGAGGTTAGCGACGAGTTGGGGCGCAAGATCGAGTTAGGCGCTAGGCCCAAGGTCCACCATGCGGGCGAGGAGAGCGGCGGTAAGATCTGCGGTCCTAAGGAGCCCATCTTCAATATCTTAGGGCAGAAGATTATCGCCATGCGCGAAAAGAGCAGCGGTGAGGCTTGCATTTCGGCGGTGACCTTAGTGGCTCGCCTCTACTTAGCTTACCGCCAGTCGGGCCAGCTGGAGGACCTCTACTTGCACCGCCATTTGGCGCGCCTCTTTGCGGAGAGCGAGATCGCCAATCGCATGGAGTACCGGGGCGACAAGGTCCATTATAACGAGGCTATCTTCGATCCCGCGGAGCTGGCCAAGGCCAAGGCGGCGGGCATTGCCGAAAAGGACCGCTTCAATAATTATTTCCGCCGTTTAGCTCTGGCCTTGCAAGATGGCGGTCTGACCCAGAGCGGCCAGCCTTTGACCTTAGAGGAGGTGCGAGCCGCCTTGAGCGAGGCTCTGCCGGGTATGGCTAAGGAGTGGTCTAATTTAGAGCGCATCGATCTCTGGTCGGATGGGATCCAGATGTGGTTTAAGGATCTGCCCGTCCGCGACATCTGTCTGCGCCCCTCGGGTACGGACGCTAAGTCTAAGGTCTACTTTGACGGCTCCGACAAGGCTTATTTAGAGCGCCTCTTTAGCCAGTACTTTAGAGACTTTGAGGCTCAGCCTACCCCGCTTTATAAGAAGCTTTTGAAGCTTTAATCCCTTACCCTCCGCCCGCCTGCGGCGGGCGGAGGGCCTTGACAGCTAGGGATGCAAGTATTAGAATCTTGCCCTGAGATTTGGGCTGTGAGGGCCCGCTATTAACCGGCTTTTGCTATTAGACCCCTTAATACTTTGGCCGTGACGGAAGGAGGGGAACGCAGAATGGAGACTCTAGTCGCTGAGGGTGAACCTATCGAAACCGCTTTAAAGCGTTTCCGGCGTCAATGCCAGAAAGAGGGCGTGTTGGCCGAGGTCAAAAAGCGCGAGTATTACGACAAGCCCAGCGTACGTCGTAAAAAGAAGGCGATCGCAGCTCGCCGTCGCCGCCGGCGTTAAAAAAAAGACAGAAGCCTCTGGCTTCTGTCTTTTTTTTTACTTAGAAATGCCTATATTCACCAGCCAGTCTTTAATGTCGGAGTAGGTGGCCCAGGAGTCTAGTCTGCGGCCGGGGAGGAAGCGGGTGCGGGGGCAGCAGCGTTGCATAGCCTCTTGGGCTTGGGCGATGCCGGAGCCTTCGGAGGTGGCGAAGGGGACGATCGTCTTCCCGGCCAGGTTGTAATTTTCTAGGAAGCTATAGATGATGTGGGGCGCTTCGTACCACCAGATGGGGAAGCCGATAAAGAGCAATTTATAGCTGGCCATATCGCCCACGCGGTTGGCTACGGGCGGGCGGGAGCGTTTGTCGGCCATTTCTACGCTAGAGCGGCTCCTCTTATCGTGCCAGTTGAGATCCTCATGGCTATAAGGCTCAACCGGTTTGATCTCAAAGATCTCCCCTCCGGTAGCGGCGGCGATATTTTTGGCCAGACGGGCGGTCTCTCCGGTGGCGGAGAAGTAAGCCACAAGGATTTTGCTCATGCTCTTTGAGGGCCTCCCCTTCTCAAAGTTATTGTATATTTAACCTTGAGATTAGTTCCACCAAGCGTTGGGCGTGCTCCTGCGCTTTCTCTTTAATCAGTGTTAATTTTTGTGGATCGACGCGCAGCTGGTAGGAGACCCCTCCGGTATAGATAAAGCCCGCAAAATCCAGGCCGCACAATTTACAGCACCCTTTGAGGGGCAAAAGCAGATCCTCAATTTCAAAGCCCAAAGCTTGGCGTTGGAAGAGTTCGGCGGGCGCTCCGCTAGTAAAGGAGGCTACTAACTTCTTGCCCTGCAGTTGGCGCCCGCGGGAGCCGTGGGCGAAACCGTGGATGAAGACCGTCTCGATCCAGCGAGTCAGGAGGGAGGGCATAGCGTACCAGAAGATGGGGAACTGGAGGACGATAATATCGGCCCATTCCAATTTAGCCTGTTCGGCGGCGACATCTATTTGGTAGTTAGGATAGAGCCGGTCCAGATAATCGATCTGGGCTTGGGGTAAGAGTTGGCTCAACCTCTCTAAGATCTCTTTATTGGCCACAGAGTCATTTAAATCGCTATGACCGGAAACTATCAGTACGTTACTCACGCTTTCAATCGCTCCTTTACGAGGATGGGACTCGGCCGCCAGAGGTTAAATCTCCCTTAGGGATCGGCCAATTAAGTTGGGATTAAGATAAGAGAACAGGAATCTCCTTCCAAGCCTTGAAAAAACAGGGGAATTTTGGCTCCCGTGGGGCCGTTTGATTTACAAGAAAGGATCTAGGGGATCATCTTTTATGAGTAAGAAGAATATCTTCGGTTTCGCTACTTACACCGCGGTGGCTGCGGTGGGCCTCTCGTTATTGAGCGCGGGCTGCGGTGGCGACGGCGGCTCCACCTCCCCCAATACTAGCCTCACCGGCGCCAATTCGGTTATCTTCCAATACGATTTGGGGGAACTCCCCGTAGCTGAAGCCCGTTACAGTTTCTCCGATAGTTCGGGCAACGTCGTCCACGTGGCCTACGTAAATGGCGAGGGCAAGGATCTCAAGTTAGGCGAGGCCAACCGCAAATTTAACGCGGTCATCCCTAAGGTCCCCAATACGGCCCAAGAGGCCCACGTAGCCTATTACGACCAGGCGGGCTCTATCGTAGCCGTCGGTTTCAGCCGGTTGGAGTGGAATCCTAAGACCGCCCAGGCCGTAGTGGCCAATCCCATCATCGCGCCCTTAGATCCTAAGAGCGTCTATTTGGCGGTTACGGAGAACGTCTTAGCGCCCAACGATGAGACCGACCTCCAGCTCTTAGCTCCCTTGGCGGCCGATGTCAAGGTCAACCTCATCGCCTTCGCTACCCTGGACGGGGTCTATGGCGACGTCTTAAAGAGCGATCCTCTGCCTGGCAATTATAAGGGCTTTAGCTATGAGGGCGAGCATGGCGGCGTCATCCCGGCCAATACGATTAGCGCTTCTATCCCGGTGAGCACGGGCAACGTCTCCCCGCTTTTGAGCGACCCCATCTACGTCACCCACCAGCAGCTGACGAGCCTCTCCCTCTTACCTTTGGATATGGGAGCCTCGACCCCCACGGTCGACCCCGCTAGCGACAGCTCTAAGCTCTTAGCCTACCCCAGCGACGGTACTAATTATATCCTCAATGGCAGCTTGAGCGTAGCCATGAAGGCTCAGGACGCAGCCCCTGAGACGGCGGCGGAAATAGTCGGTTTAGAGAGCATCCCCTTCCAGGTGGAGGCGGTCTATACCGATACCCAGGGCAAGGGTCCGCAGCCCCAGGGCGTCGATTTAAGGGCCGGCAGCGATATTACGGTTACTAATGTCGAGGGCGTTCAGGTAGAGTGGACGACCGAGTCTCTGGCTAAGATCAATATTACTAAGGACGCCATCCCGGCTGGAGAGTATAAGACTCTGACCTTTAGCGCTAGCTTCAAAGACGACCGCCAGAAGGTCCACACCGACAACTTTAAAGTCCAGGTCTATCCCGGCTCCAGCCTCGTTAAGTTCTATACGGTCACTGAGTCTGAGCCCCAAGACCCCCAGACTACTCCCACCTACACTTACGCCGAGCTCAACGGCTTAGTAATTGATGATACTAACGCCCAGCAGAATGTGGAATTACTGGCCTCTTTCGAGTACTCCGAGGCGGCCTCTACCTACCAGAGCGAGATCTTCACGATGCCCGCTTCCGTCTTGCCGCTCGAGTCCTACCCGGCCGCCACTGCGACCCAGGTAGAACCCGCGAAAGGCGTAGCTGGCCCTACCTTCCAGCATACGGGCCAAGAGACTTACTCTCTGGACGCTACCGATATGGCGGCCGGTTCTAAGTTTAGCTTAGGCGTAGACGCTACCGCCTGGTCAAAACTCAAATTACCAGCCGTTCAAGAGTGTCTTATCCAAAAAGAAGACCAACAGCAAGGAGGCTAGCCTCTAATCTCTAGCCCCCGCTTTTGTCCCCCGCGCCCTTCCAGGGCGCGGGGGACAAAACTTTTAAAAATCGCTACGCAGGCTGGACTCTTAAAGAGTGCGAAGACTCCTTTATGTCCCAGCTTTTAGATCTCTATAAGGCCCATCGGCCTGCCGCTCTCGACCGCCCGGCCCTCTGGTGGCGCGAAGAATCTTGGACTTTCCGCCAGGTAGAAGAGGAGAGTCAACTCTTAGCCGCTCGTTTAGCCCATTTAGGGATAGCTCCGGGTCAGGTAGTAGCCCTCTTAGTGGAGCGGGGCCCGCTCATGGCTCTGTGGCCTTTAGCCGTCTGGAAGGCGGGGGCCGCCTACTTGCCCTTAGATCCCAGTTATCCGCCCGAGCGCTTGCGCTTAATGGTCCGGGAGTCGGGGGCCAAGTTGATCTTAGCCCAAGATCATTTAGCTGAGCTCTTGGAGGGCGACCCGACTCCCCTCTACCGCTCTAGCCAGCTCGCCCAGGTAGAGGCCCAGCCCCGCTTTGAGACCCCAGCGGTAGACCCTGAGGAGGCGGCCCTCATCCTCTACACTTCGGGCTCTACGGGTCGCCCCAAGGGGATCCGCCTCCCCCAGCGCTCCTTAGTCGCCTATTTAGAGTATTACTGGCAGGCCTTCAATTATGGAGAGGGTTGCGTCTCCTCTAGTATCGCCAGTTTCTCTTTCGACGCCCACGTCTTAGAGATCTTCCCGGCCCTCATCGGGGGCGCCCCTTTGACCTTCATCCCCCCGGAGATCCGCTTAGACTTAGCGGGCTTAGATCGCTTCTTTAGCCGCTATAAGGTGAGCCACGCCTTTATGACCACCCAGATGGCTCGCCTCTTCGTCCTCAATTACCCCCACACCCCTCTAACCTACCTCCTGACGGGCGGCGAGAAATTGCCCACCCTCCCCCCTCCCCGGGCCTACACCTTAGTCAACCTCTACGGCCCCACGGAGACCTTATGTAGCGTCAGTTCCTGGAAGGTAGGCTCTAAGGAGCGGGATATCCCCATCGGCTACCCCAATCCGGGTACTAAATTCTATATCTTAGACGCTCAAGGTCGGCCCCTCCCGCCCGGCCAGTGGGGTGAATTGTATATTGCCAGCCCCCAAATCATGTTGGGTTATATCGATAGGCCCGAAGTAGAGAGCAAGGTCCTCTTAGCTAATCCCTTCTACGATCCCCACTCCGACCCGCCCGCCTTAGCTAAGATGTACGCTAGCGGGGACCGCGTCTGCCAGAGCCCCGACGGCTACTATCTGATCGGGGGGCGCTGGGACCGCCAAGTTAAGATCCGCGGCTTCCGCTTAGAGTTAGGCGAGATCGAAGACGCTCTGGCTACTTATCCCGGGGTGGAGGGGGTGGCCCTCCAAGCTTGGCTGCCGCCGGGCGAGGGAGAGAAGTGTCTAGTGGGCTACTATACGGCCGCCGCCCCCTTAGAGGAAGAGGGTCTGCGCCGCCACTTGCGGGCCCAATTGCCCCCTTATATGGAGCCCCGCTACCTGCTCTACTTACCTTCCCTGCCCTTAACCCCCAATGGCAAGGTCGATTATCAAGCTCTGCCTACCCCCCCAGAGGCGGGCGGGGCCAGTCTCACGCACCCGGGAGAAGGCTCAGAAGGCCCAGAGCCTAGCCGGGCCTTAGTCGCCTACTTAGAGAGCTTAAGCGGGGTCTCCGCTTTAAGTTTAGAGAGCTCCTTAGAATCTTTGGCTTTAAGCTCTTTACAGATCTTGAGCCTCCTCAACGAATTAGCGACCCGTTGGGAAAAGCCCATCAGTCTGGCCGCTTTGAGTAAAATTGAGAGTATCGGCCAGTTGTGGGAGCTTATAGAGCGGGGCCCGGCCCAAGATTATGAGCCCGCCCCCCAGCAGAGCTCTTACCCTTTGAGTTCCTGGCAATTGGGCCTCTACTTAGACTCCCTGGCCGCCCCCCAGCGCTCCCTCTACAATAATCCCCTGCTCATAACTTTCCCGCCCACGGTCGATCCCCAGCGCCTCAAGGGGGCTTGGGAGCGCCTTTTGGAGGCCCACCCCTATTTAAAGACGACTATCGGCTTAGGGCCCAACTTAGAGGATCCGGAGGGTCCCCTGGAGCCGCGCCAATTCCCCAATACGGACCGCCGCTTGCCCATCCCGGTGCGCTCAGTGACCCCGGCCCAGTTGGAGGAGTATTGTCAGAAATTAGTCTACCCCTTCCGCTTTTTGAAGGCCAATCAAGCCTTTAGCCCCGACTTCTTCCTCTTGCGCTTAGAGATCTACTATAACCAGGAGGCCACCTACCTGGCCCTCGATTTCCACCATACCCTCTTAGACGGCAGCTCCTTAGAGCTCTTATGGGGCGATTTAGAGCGGGCTTATGAGGGCCAAACCTTAGAGCCCGAAGAGTATTGCGCTTGGGATGAGGCCTGGCGGGAGAGACGCCAACTGAAAGCTGAGGATTGGGAGCGCGCCGACGCCAGCTGGGACCGCCTCTTAGAGGGCTTTGACGGCAACTTGACCCTCCCCAGCGCCAAGAGCCAGGCCAATTTCTTGGCGGGCGCCAGTCAGAACAAGGAGTTCCAGCTCCCCAACCTCCCCTTAGAGCGCGTCTTAAAGTTGGCGGCCCAGTGGCAAGTCAGCCCCCAGACCCTCTTCAGTCTGGCCTTTAACTTCACTCTGGCTAACCTTCTGGGGCGGGAAGAGAGTATTATCGCCACTATTTATGGCGGCCGCCAACATCCGCGCTTAATTAAATCCCTGGGGATGTTTACTAAGACCTACCCCCTGGCGGCGCGCTTCCCCTTAGAGGGGGAGACGGCCCCTCTGGCCCAAGAGCTCCAGCGCCAGAGCCACTCCCTTTTGGCCCTCGAGCCCTACGATTTTGGGCGCCTTAAAAAGCGCTTCCACTTTAAGAATCTCCCCCTCCTCATCTACCAGGGCCAGCGCTTCCAATCTCTGCCCTGGCTGGGGGGAGAAGTCAGCTTGCGCAATTTAGGGCCCACAGCTCTGGCCCCCTTAGCCGTAGAGGTCTATAACTTACCCCAGGCTACCGCCTTACAGGTAACCTGGGCCCAAGATCTCTATAGCGAAGAGACTATCGACCAAGTCTGCGACCTCTACGCTACCATCTTAGATAATTTAGATAAGGTCGAGCGCTGGGAGGAGATAGAGCTCTTAAATGAGCGGACCCGCCGCCAGTGGGAGCAGGCCAACGCCACCGCCGCCCCCTGGCAGTACTTATCCTTAGTAGAGCGCTGGCGGCGGCGCTTAGCGGTCAGCCCCGAGCGCCCCGCCCTCTGGTGGGGTCAGGAGGTTTTAAGCTACGCCGCCTTAGGGGAGCGCAGCCAACGGTTAGCCCGCTCTCTGCGCTATCGCTTAGGCTCCCTGTGGGGGAGGCCTTTAGCTATCCTCTCCCAGCGCAGCCCCGCCGCCTACGTCGGACGCTGGGCGGCCTTAGAGTTGGGCGCCCCCTTCTTACACTTAATGGCCAACTACCCCCCGGCCCGGGTAGAGGATATTTTGCGGGAGAGCCAGGCCGCGGCCTTAGTGAGCGACTCCCCCCTCTCCCCGCCCTTAGAGGAGCTCTGCCAAAAGTTAGAGGTCCAGGTAATCTACTTAGACCTCCAGGGCCGCCTGCTAGAGGAAGAACCCGCCCTCTGGGAGGGTCCCTTAGAGGGAGAGCAAGTCGAGCCCTCCGAGATCGCCTACTATATTTACACCTCCGGCTCTACCGGTAAGCCCAAAGGGGTGATGGTCAGTTATGCCAATTTGGCCCATTTGGCTAGCGACTTGCCGGGCAATATCCCCTACGAGACCATGGCCCGCCCCCGCGGCCGCCACTTGGCCTGGTGCTCTTTAAATTTTGACGTCTCCATCTTAGAGTGGCTCTTACCCTCTTTGGGGGGCGGTACTATCTACTTAGCGACGGAAGAGGAGATCCATAACCCCCAATTATTGGGCCAAGCTATAGAGGAGCACGGCTTAGAGAGCTTGACCACCGTCCCCTCCTACTTAGCCAACGCCTTAGAGTCCCCGCGCTTAGTAGAGGCCCTGCGCCGTCTTAAAATGCTAAATTTAGGAGGCGAAGCTTGTCCCAGCCAGTTAGTAGAGCGCTTATTTAAATTGAACCCCCAACTGGAGCTCTATAACTGCTACGGCCCTTCTGAAACGACTATCGCCTGTACCTCTAAACGCCTCTTCCCGGGCCAGCCTATCACCTTGGGCCGACCTTTGAGCAATACCCAGATCGCCATCTTGAGCCCTTGGGGGCGCCAGGTTCCGGCCTTAGCTAGGGGCGAAATGCTCATTATCGGGGAGGGAGTGGGGCCGGGCTATCTGGCCAACCCGCAACTGACGGCCCAAAAGTTTGTGGACTGGCAAGGGCGGCGCGCCTATCGCAGCGGCGACTGGGGCTGGTGGGATGGGGCGGGCGAGCTCCATTTTAGCGGGCGCTTAGATAACCAGGTAAAGTTGCACGGCCTGCGCTTAGAGTTGGGCGAGCTAAACGAGCTCTTAGCCCGCTTGCCCGGAGTCCAGGGCGCCGCGGCGGCCGTCAAGGAGGTGGAGGGCCAGCCCCTCTTAGTAGCCTATTATAGCGCCGCCCAACCTTTAGAGGAGGGGCTCTTGCGCTCCCAATTGGAGAGCCACCTGCCCCCCTACCTGCGCCCCCAGGTCTACCAGTATTTAGAGCGCTTGCCCTTGACCCCCAATGGCAAGGTCGACTTAAAGAGGTTGCCTACCCCCCAGCGCCCCCAGCGCGCCTCCTACGTGGCCCCGGCTACCCCCTTAGAGGAGGAGCTCTGCCAGATCTTCGCCCAGATCTTACACTTAGAGCGGGTGGGGGTCCAAGATAACTTCTTCGACTTAGGCGGGGCCTCGCTGCAGGTGAGCCAGGTCATCTTGGCCTTAGAGCGCCAGGGTCAGAACTTAGCTTATGGCGAGGTCTTCCTCCATCCCACCCCGCGCCAACTGGCGGCCCTCTTAGAGGAGCGCCGCGGCCCCGCTCGGGAGGAGCTGCCTATCTCGCCCCCGGATATTAAAGAGTACAATTACCGGGCCATCAACCGCCTCTTACAAGCTAATACCTTAGAGGGTTGGGACCCCCACCAAAAGCGGCCTTTGGGAGATATTATCTTGACGGGGGCCACGGGATTCTTGGGAATCCACGTCTTGCGCTATTTCTTGGAAAATTACCCCGGTCGCTGCTACTGCTTTATGCGCAAGGGCAAGCAGAAAGACCTCAAGGCCCGCTTGCAGGGGCTCTTGGTCTACTACTTTAGCGCCGACTTTGAGGAATTCTTCTCCGATCGTTTAGTCTTAGTAGAGGGCGATATCACTAACCCCCAAGATTTCCAGCGCTTAGCCCCTTACCGCGCCCAGACCTTAATCAATTGTTCCGCCAACGTGCGCCACTTCCAAGTAGACGACGCTTTAGAGCGGGTCAACGTCCAGGGCGCCCGCCACGCGGCCGAGTTCTGCCAGAGGGAGGGGCTGCGCTTAATCCATATCTCTACGTCGAGCGTAGCCGGCAACTCCGTCGACGGCCACCCCTTCCCCCTCCAGCCCTTTACCGAGCGCGATCTCTATCTGGGTCAGACCTTAGAGAATCCCTACGTCCTCAGCAAGTTCCGGGCGGAGAGGCTCATCTTAGAGGCTATGACCTGCGGCTTAGACGCCAAGATTATGCGCGTAGGCAACTTAATGGCCCGCAACCAAGACGGCGAGTTCCAGATCAACTCCCAGGCCAATAGTTTTGTCAACCGCCTCAAGGCCTACCATACTATAGGTTCGGTGGCCTTCGACGATCTGGGCGATCAGGTGGAGCTCTCCCCCATCGACTTTACGGCCGAGGCCATTCTGCTCTTAGCTCAGACCCCCAGCCAGTGTTGCCTCTTCCATCCCTTTAGCCACCGCGCTATCTACTTAAACGACCTCATTAAAGCCCTCAACGCCCACCAGATCGCGGTCAAGCCCTGCCTGCGCTCCGAATTTTTGGAGGCCTTTATGCGCACCGCTAGCGACGAGCGTTTGGCCCCGCAATTGGCCAGCCTCTTGGCCTACCGCAATATCTGTAAGGGCCATCAGATCTCAGAGCTGCGGGCCAGCAACGGTTACACTATGCAAGCCCTCTACCGCCTGCATTTCAACTGGCCTTTGGTGGAGCGCCGCTATTTGAATAGCTTCATTAGCTCCTTAGTCAGCTTAGGCTTCTTCGACGATTTTGGCGATTGGTGAGCGGCGGGCCAATTTATGGTATAATCAGCCTGATTATATAGAGAATGGAGTGTCATCCAAACGAAGGTATGTGGAATCCAGCCTTAAATGACGATCGCTTACAGGGGTTAACCTTAATCGGTGAGGAGATGCCTCTGGAAACTAGACGCTGCACCTTTGCCGGCGTCATGAATAAAACCCTCATCTTAGTGGGCTTAGCCTTCCTGGCCGCCCTCTTCACCATCTCTCTCTCCAAGATCTGGCTCCCCAATATGCTGGTTTTCTTTGGACTGGGGAGCATTATCACCCTGATCCTGGGATTAATCCTCTGCTTTAAACCCGAATGGGCTAATTTTTTGGCCCCTATCTACGCTCTCGCTGAGGGTTCGACCTTAGGGATCGTGACCTTCCTCTTTGAGGAGGCAATCCCCGGTATAGGTTTCCAGGCGCTAAGCATCACCTTCTGCGCTACCTTCGCCTGTCTCTTCGTCTATCGCAGCGGGGTCATCGACAGCCTCATAGACGCCCGCATCGCCATGGTGGGCCTGTGGGTCGTGATGGGCGTCCTCATCTGTAACTTCATCTACCAACTCTTAGTACCCAATATGGAAATAGGCCTCTTTGGAGGCGGAGCCCTCGGCTTCGGTTTAAGCTTGCTCCTCTTGGCCTTCTACCTCTACGTCTTATTGGTCGACTTTAAGACGGTCAGCCAAGCGGTGAGAGCCGGTATGCCCCAAATCTACGAGTGGTACCTGGGCTACTCTATCTTACTGACCTTAGTCTTAGTCTATTTAGAGGTTCTGCGCATTTTGAACTACCTTAGTAGGCGCAGGTAGCGCGCCCCCAGCTTAGCGGTCTAAGCTTCTAAGAGACGGAGAGCGCTAGGGGCCAAAGGTCCCTGGGGCTCTTCTTTTATGACCTGTTCCAATAACTTGCGCCCCTTCTCGCGGGCCCCTTGTTCTAAGTAGAGACGCCCTAAACGCAGCCCCAGTTCAGGGGTAAAGCGCACCTGGAGGCCGGTCTCATAGGCCTTCTGAGCCATCTTCTGGTCGCCCTCCACCCCCCGGCCGTAATAGTAGCGGTTCCCCAATTCGCAAAAATAGGCGGCCAGATCGTGTTGACTGTAATCGAGGGGGTAGAGCTTAGTTAAGATCTTATTTAAGAGGGCCCCGGCGCGAGGTACATCGGGCTGAATGACCCAGCGCCCCGCCAATTGGCCCTCCATGAGGGCTTGGACCAATTCGATCGCCGCCTCCCCGTCCCCTTGGTCGGCCGCCTTCTCTAAGAGCTCTAAATAGCTCTCCCGCTCCCCATCCCGTCCAGCCGCCGTACTGGCCCCTTCCGCCTGCAAGAGGTAGTGGGCCTGGTAGCGGTAGGCGGAAGCGTAGTCGATATTGAGGAGTTCCCTTAAGATCTCCCGCTTCTCGTGGGCGCTGAGCATCTGGGGATAATTTTCCACGTAACGGTTGAGGGCCAAGAGCACCTTTAAATGGCCAAACTTCAAAAGGGACTTATAGAGCAAGATGGCCTCTAGATGTTTGCCATACCCCTCCGCCAAGACGGAGGCCAGGTCGACTTGGGCTGGCAAATACTTGAGGTTGACCGCTTCCCCGCCGCAAGCTAAGGCCGCCTCGCGGTCGAAGGGGTTGCGCTCCACTTGGTAGCGGGCCATATAGGCTTGGTAGGCGCTATAGAAAGTGGCCCCGCTGGCCTTCTCGCTCCCTAAGGAGAGCTGACCGCTGGGATCGAGCTTATTAATGACCTCATTTATAAGTTGCGGATTCTGGAGCATCGACTCTTTAAGGCGCGAGGAGAAGGAGCGCAGATCGCTTTGCAACCAAGTCTCTAACGCCTTTTGGTGGTACTCCCGCTCCCGGGCTTTATTAGGCCAGGGGGTGCGCTCCGGACTCTCTAAGCGGGCCCAACCGTACCAACCCAGGTAAGAGCCGCGCTGGGCGGCCTCCTGGTAGTACTGGCGGGCCCGCTCGTAGTCGGGTTCTACTCCCACTCCGTAATCGTAGCAGCAGCCCAGGCCGTAGCTAGAGTCGGGATCGCCCAACTCGCGCCCCTGCATGTAGAGGTGGAAGGCTCGGCGGCCGTCGCAGGCTACCCCATAACCTTGCAAGTAGCAGCCGCCCAGGGCGGAGAAGGCGGCCGGATAACCGGCGCGCACCGCCTTATCGAGGAGGAGGGCGCCTTCGCGCTCGTTGGCTACCACCTCGCCGCCGCTCAAGTAGAGGGCGCCTAACTGGAAGAGGGACTCTGCGTCGCCCGCCTTAGCTTGGCGCACTAAGGTCTGGCGACTAACCGTCGGCTCTTGAGCCTGGGCCGGGCAGGCTAGCGGGGCGACCAGCCCCCCGCCCAAGATTAATCCTACCCCCAGATAGTACTTCCACATCTGCATAGCTACGACCTCAAAAAGTATTTTCGAACTTAGCCTACTACGAAATTGAGCAATTTGTGGGGCACGTAGATCACCTTGCGCAAGCTCTTGCCCTCTAAGCTAGAGGCCACTTTGGGGCGCTCTTTGGCGATAGCTTCCAGCTCAGATTGCTCTAAGCTCTTGGGCACGCGCACTAATTCCCGCATCTTGCCATTGACTTGGACTACTAAGTTGTACTCCTCCTCGTGCAAGTGCTCTTCCTCATGCTCCGGCCACTGGGGGCGAGACTCGAAGATCCCTTGCTTATGACCTAAGAAGGCCCACAGCTCTTCGGCTACGTGGGGGGCTACGGGGGACATCATAATGAGATAAGTCTCTAAAGTCTCCCGGGAGAGGCCTTTCTCAGCCTTAGAGATTAAGAGATTAGCCCACTCCATCAAGGCGGCCACTACCGTATTGAGGTGCAGGCGGGTCAGGTCCTCATTGATCTTCTTGATGCTCTTATGAGTCATCTTTAAGACTTCCGAGTTTTCTTCCGGCCCCTCTAAGACCTTAACGCTAGTAATTAAGTTCCAGACCCTACGGATCCAGCGGTAGACCCCTTCGATACCGGAGTCGTTCCACTCGGCGTCTAATTCCGGCGGCCCGATAAAGAGTAAGTAGGCCCGCAGAGCGTCCGTACCGTACTTATGGACTAAATCGTCGGGATTGACGGAGTTGCCCTTAGACTTACTCATCTTCTCTAAGCGCCCCGAATGGCCCACCTTAGTAATCATCCCCTGGTTAAAGAGGCGGGTGAAGGGCTCTTTGAAGCCTACTAAGCCTAAGTCATAGAAGATCTTAGTGTAGAAGCGCGAGTAGAGCAGGTGCAAGACGGCGTGCTCGATACCGCCCACGTAGAGGTCGACCGGGTTCCAGTAGTCGACATCCTCCCGACGCCAGGGCTTATCCTGACAGTCGGAAGAGGGATAGCGCAAGAAGTACCAGGAGGAGCAGATCCACTGGGAGATAGTATCCGTATCGCGCCGGGCCGGACCGCCGCAGCGAGGGCAGGTAGTATTGACGAACTCGGGCAAGGCGGCCAGCGGGGAAGCGCCCGTTCCGGAGGGCTGGTAACTGTCGACGTGGGGTAAGAGGACGGGCAGCTGATTTTCGGGCACGGGGACGATACCGCACTGGTCGCAGTAGACCATGGGGATGGGAGCGCCCCAGTAACGCTGGCGGGAGACTAACCAGTCGCGCAGACGGTAATTAGTGACCGCCCGGCCTACGCGGTAACTCTCAAACTTGGCCACCACGGCCTTGGCGCCTACCGCGGACTCCATACCGGAGAACTCTTGGGAATTGACCATGCGCCCCAACTCACAGTAGGGAGCTTCGTAGGGAAGAGAGCCAAAAGCTTCGCTCCAGGCCTTATCGACCTCTTGGGGCTGGGACCAGTCGATCCCCGCCGCCTCTAACTTCTGGGCCTGCTCGGCGGTCATAATGACCTGCTTAATGGGCAGATTGAAGGCCTTAGCGAACTCCCAGTCCCGCTCGTCGTGGGCCGGTACGGCCATAATGGCCCCCGTGCCGTAACCCATTAAGACGTAGTCGGCGATCCAGATGGGGATGCGCTCCCCGTTGGCCGGATTGAGAGCGTAAGCGCCGGTAAAGACGCCCGTCTTCTCCTTCTGCTCTTGGCGCTGCACTTCGGTGCGGGAGCTAGTGTAGGCTACGTACTTCTCTACCTCCTCCTTCTGCTGGGGAGTAGTGATCTTAGCTACTAAATCGTGCTCGGGGGCCAGGACCATGTAGGAAGCCCCGTAGATAGTGTCGGGACGGGTAGTGAAGATGAGCAAGGAATCGTCGAAGCCGTCGATCCCAAAGCGCACTTCGGCCCCTTCGCTGCGCCCGATCCAGTCGATCTGCATCTTTTTGACCTTCTCCGGCCACTCTAAACCGCTCAGATCGTCTATTAACCTCTGGGCGTACTTAGAGATAGCGAAGAACCACTGGGGCAGACCCTTCTTGGTGACCGCCGTACCGCAGCGCTCGCAGCAGCCCTCTTTGACCTCTTCGTCGGCCAAACCGGTAGCGCAGGAGGGACACCAGTTGATGGGGGCGTCCTTTTTGTAGGCTAAACCGGCCTCGTAAGCTTTGAGGAAGGTCCACTGGGTCCACTTATAATACTCAGGGCTCGAAGAATTGACTTCGCGCTCCCAGTCGTACATCGAACCCATATCTTTGAGCTGGCGGCGCATATTGCTAGTAGCCGCCTGGGTCTGGATCTCCGGATGGATCCCCTTCTTAATGGCCGCATTCTCCGCCGGCAGGCCGAAGGCGTCCCAACCCATGGGATGGAGCACCTGGTAGCCGTGCAAAGTCATATAGCGGCTAATGACGTCTGAGAGCACATAACCGCGCCAATGGCCCACGTGTAAGCCCTCGCCCGAGGGGTAAGGGAACATGTCTAAACAGTAATACTTGGGCCTTTTATCATCGCGCTGAGCGTGATGTAAGTGTTTGGCCTCCCAAATATCACGCCATTTCTGCTCAAAGCTGGCCGGATCGTACTGCATACGATAATCTCTCCTTAGGTTCTGGTACAACTTGTAAAGGGCGCTAGAGCGCCTAGAATTCAAAAAATGGCTTTGGCCTTCGCTTTCTGGAGGCGGCGTCCTCCGTAACTGGCCGCTCCCCGGCCCCTAAAATTGGAGGTTCTCACCCCTCCTAACCCTAATATAAGTAGTATGTCTAGATTTTGTCTCTACGCTGGGGGCCTAGCTCTGGCCTTAACCCTCTGGGCTCCCACTACCCTCCGCGCCGACGAGGGTATGTTTCTCTTTACCTCTCCCCCTACAGCCCAACTAGCCCAAAAGTACTCTTACCAACTGACCCCCCAATGGCTGCAAGGGGCCATGCAAGGGGCGGTGCGCTTTAATAGCGGCGGCTCGGGGGGCTTTATCTCCGCTAGCGGCCTAGTCCTCACTAACCACCATATCGCCGAAGATACTATAGCCGCCCTCAGCACTAAAGAGCGCAACCTCTTAGCCCAGGGATTCTTAGCCCGCACCCCCCAAGAGGAGCTGCCCGCCCCCCAGTTAGAGCTCAACGCCCTCCAAGAGATTATCGACGTCACCTCCCAAGTAGAGCGCGGCATCACCCCCCAAACCCCGCCCGCCGAGGCTCAAGCTATCCGCCGTCGCCATATCGCCCAATTGGAGAGCGACTACCAAAAGGAGCGCCAACTCAAAGCGGAGGTAGTTAGCCTCTACCAGGGCGGACTCTACCATCTCTACCTCTACAAAAAGTATACCGACGTGCGCTTAGTCTGGGCCCCCGAGCAGAGCGTAGCCTTCTTCGGCGGGGACGCCGACAACTTCGAGTACCCGCGCACCTGTCTGGACGCCGCCATCTTCCGCGTCTATGAGGACGGGAAACCGGTGCGCCCCAGCCACTATTTCCCCCTGCGCCCCCAGAGCTTAGAGGAGGGCGATCTCGTCTTAGTAGTGGGCCATCCCGGGCGCACCAACCGCTTAGAGAGCTCCTCCCAGGTGGAGTATACCCGCCAAAAGGCCCTCCCCTACCGCTTAGCTAGGACCCGCGCCTTAGAGAGCGCCTACCGCCAGTTGGGAGAACGCTCCCCTGAATTGGCCCGCCAAGTGAGCAACGAGCTGCGCTCTATCGCCAACTCCCATAAAGCCTACCAGGGTATGTTCCAAGGCTTATGTAGGCGCGAAATTATGGAACGCAAGGCGGAGTTAGAAGATAATTTGCGCCGCCAAGTCAAAGATCAGAGCCCCTGGGAAGAGTTGGCGGAGATCTTTAAGCCTAGGCTCAGCCAGTTAGAAGAGCCCTACCTCCTCTTAGAGGGGAGCCAAGCCTACCCCAGTCCCCTAGTCTTAAACGCCCGCCATCTCTGGCGCTTAGCCCAATTAAAAGAGGATCCCCAAAAGAGTCTGCCAGAGTACGCTCCGGCCCGGCTCGCCTCCTTAGAAGCCCAGCTCTTCTCTAGCGCCCCCTTATACCCGGACGTAGAGAGGGTGAGATTAGAGGCCAGTCTGAGCTTTATGGCCGAGCGCTTAGGCCCCTCCCACCCTTACGTCCAAGCGGTCTTGCAAGGGCTGAGCCCCCAAGAGTTGGCCCGAAAGTTAGTGGAGGGTACTCGCTTCTTCGATCCCCAATGGCGGCGCCAAGTAGCCCAATTGAGTCTAGCGGAGCTAGAGAAAGTGGAAGATCCTTGCTTAGAGTTAGCGCGCCAGATCGATCCCTTAGCTCGCAAGTTGCGGAACCAGTATGAGAGCCTAGTCCAGGCCCCGGCTACCGCCGCCTACTCCCAAATGGCTCGCCAACGCTTCCAGTTAGAGGGCTTGAGCGTTCCGCCCGACGCCACCTTCACTTTGCGCTTAGCCTACGGCCAAGTGAGCGGCTACCAGGCTGGAGGGACGGAGGTAGCCCCCTGGACTACCTTGGGCGATCTCTACGCCAAAGCCCAAGAGCGGGGCCAAACGCCCCCCTCTAAGCTGCCGGAGCGCTGGTTAGAGGCTAAAGAGAAGTTAGATCTGACCCTCCCCTTAAACTTTATCGCTACCTCCGATACTATAGGGGGCAACTCCGGGAGCCCCGTCTTAGACGGTCAGGGGCGCTTAGCGGGCGTAAACTTTGACCGCAACCAATACGCCATGGTGCGCAATTACGTCTACGACGAAGCCCAAGCCCGCCACATCTCCGTAGCCGCTCCCGCCCTTTTAGAGAGTCTCCAAAAGGTTTACGGAGCCTCCTCCTTAGTCCAAGAGCTCCTAGCCCCTTAAAGGGTCGGCCCCTGGGGACGGCCGGGCGGCGACAGCCGCCCGGCCTTTAGCGGTCAAGCGCCACAGGCGCCAGGCGGGGGCCTTAGCTTTAGAGCAGAGCTTTAAGAGCTTACAATTAGCGCAGCCCCCGCCCTCAGCGCACTCCTCCCCTGCTAAGGAAGTCTCGACTACGTAGCCGCCGCGCCGCAAGCGCTCCAAGATCTGTGCCAGCGCCTGGGGAGTACTCCCCAGGCGCTGGCACAATTCACTTAAGGTCGAACCCTCAGAGAGAGCCCTCAAGACCTCAGTTAACACAGGTTAGACTCCCCCCACTCAACCCGCCAACCAGCGCCCTAAGGGCAGATGGTAGACGCAGACCGCCCCGATCCAGGCTACTAGGAGGGTATAGAGGCAGGAGAATCCCACCCACTTCCAACCAAACTGGGCCTTAATCGTAAAGAGGGTACCCACGCAGGGCAAGTAGAGGAGGATAAAGGTCATATAGGCTAAGGCCGCGCTGGGGCTCATGGCCTTTTGCAAGATGGCGCTCAGTCCGTCTACCCCTTCCGCTTCGACGGAGAGGTCGATCATCGTAAACATCTCGATAAAGGCGTGGACGGTACCCACTAAGGCCTGGCCCAAACCGACTCCGATCTCCTGTAAGCCTTGGAAGAAGGTCAGAGCGGCGGCCTCAGGTCCGGCTCCAAAGTAACTGACGGCCAGACTGCCGATCACTACCTCTTTAGCCACAAAGCCCGGGATTAAAGCGCCGGCCAAATGCCAGTCTTGGACTCCGAAGGTAGAGGTAAAGTAGGTAGCCGCCCTAGAGATACGGGCGAAATAGGTATTTTGTAGATCGCCCGCAGGGAAGCTATTGAGCGCCCAGACTAAGATCACCGCCACCAAAATGGCGCCCCCCGCGCTCTGCAAGAAGTTGAGGGTCCGAGCCCAGGACTGCTTGCAGATAATCTTTAAGGGGGGGATGCGGTAGGGGGGCAACTCCATAATAGAGCCGCTCTCCTCTTGGGGCATAAACTTCCCTAAGAGCAAGATAGTTATTAGCCCCGCTAAAAGGCCCAAGATAAAGATAAAGAAGAGGGCGTAGGGAGCGTTATTAGGGAAGAATATGGCCGCTAAGAAGGCGAAGACGGCCATGCGCACGCTGCAGGGGGCGAAGGGCACGGCCAGAGCGACGCGCAGGCGGTCGCTGGGGGACTCTAAGGTCTTAGTGGCCACGATCCCGGGCACGTTACAGCCAAAGCCTATGAGCAAGGGCAAGAAGGCCTTGCCGGGTAGGCCCATCCCCTTCATGAGGCGGTCGATAAGGAAGGCGGAGCGGGCCAAGAAGCCGCTCGACTCCAAAAAGCTCATACCCGCATAGAGGACGATTAAGACCGGAGTAAAGGCCATGACCGTCCCCACCCCCTCTAAGAGGCCGTTGACGATAAAGGAGCGGACTAGGGCCGGTAGGGCTAAGGCTTGCGTCCACCCGATCAGCACATTCTTTATGACCTCTAGCCAGTCGACCCAGGGTTGGGAGAAGAGGAAGGTAAAGCGGAAGAGGATGAGCATCCCCAAAAGGAAGACCGGGATCCCCAGGAGGGGGTGCAAGACCCAACGGTCGATAGCCTGAGTGAGGCGGTGGGTTCCGGCGGGGGCCGTCTGCCCCAGATTGGCCAACTTGCGGGCCAAACGATAGCGACTGTCGGCTATCTTTAAAAAGCAATCTATCCCCTCTTCGGCAAATTTCTTGCGGTAATATTCGACCTTTTTTAAAAAGTCGGAGGGCAACTTAATGGGAACCCGCCCCCGCTCGCCCGGCAAGCTGGGGACTAAGCGATCGGCCCTAGTCAAGGGCTCTAAGTCGTCCCCTACTAGAGCGGCGCAAGCCAACCAACGAGCGGCCGGGGTCTCTAAGTAGCCGGCCAAATCTTGGATGGCGGCCTCAATCTCGGGGGGATACTCCACTTTGAGCTTAGAGGCGGGGGTATGGATAGCCTGCTGGATTAATTCCTGCACCCCCTCTTCGCGCACGGCCACGGTGGGCACGACGGGCACATCTAAGGCCTTAGCTAAGGCTTCGACGTTGGGCTTCATCCCTTTGGCCTGGGCCTCGTCTAAGAGGTTTAAGGCGATGACGATAGGTACTCCCAACTCGATGAGCTCGATCGTTAAGGCCAGGTTGCGCTCTAAGTTGCCGGCGTCGACTACGTCTATCACCGCGTCGGGCATACGGGTCAAAAGTTCGTCCCTAGTTAAGGTCTCTTCGGCGGTAGAGGTGGTCAGACCGTAGGCGCCGGGCAGATCGACTAGGTGGACGTGGACCTCCCCCTCCTCATCTAGGGGGGGCGGGGCGGTGGAAGTAGCCTGGGGAGCGGCGCTAGGGGTCTCCGCCCCTTTCTTAATTAAGACCGCCGTCTCCGGGGCCTCTTCTGGGGGCGGCTCCAGGGGATCTTCGGGCAGGTGGCCGTGCAAGTGGCCTTCGCGCTCAGCGCCCGGGCGGTAGTGGTACATAAAGTGGGTATCCATGCGCTCTACCGTAGTGCCCGGCCAGTTGCCGATACGCAGGTTAGCGCCGGAGACGGCGTTAATGAGGGTGGTCTTACCTACGTTGGGGTTGCCCACCATCACAAAGAGCAGGCCGTCGTCGGGGAATTTATCGCGCCTAAAATTGGAGTGCGGAGTAAAGCCCCTAGCCATGGCAGACGTCCTGGACTAGTATGTTGAGGGCCTCTTCGTGACGCAAAGTCAAAAGACAACCGCTAACTTCTATCTCCAGAGGATCGCCCAAGGGGGCCCGACGCAAGACCGTAACTACCGCTCCCGGATTGATGCCCATAGTCATAATCCGGCGCGTCAAGGGGCTCGAATTGCTAAAAGTGTGGATGGTAGCCGAAGTTCCAGGTTCCAGTTCCGCTAAAGTCACCGACTCAATTTCCTTTTTGAAAGTCATAATCTAGGAATATACCTCTCTATCCCACCGATCGAGCCTCGAATCGTCAGCGAGAAACTTCTATCCCGTTGGGGGCCATAATAGCACACTCGATCTGAAAATCCTACTTTTGCAAACGATTATCATTTTTAAATTGATCCTTAAACTTTAAAAAGCCCCGTGAACGCCCGGATCTTTTAAGTCAAGGCTTGGCCGCACTCTTGGCAAGAGGCGGCGCCGGGAGGATTAGGTTGGCCGCACTTAGAGCAAAAGCGGATCCCGGGCGGAGGGGGCAAGATCTCCTCAGCTGGAGGCGGCGGCCGTCTTCAAAAGCGCCTTCCAATTTTTAAAGAAGATACCTATGGCCTCTTTGCCATACTTAACCTGATCTTCGGTTAGATCCCCCTGACGGACGATATGGGTAATAACCGCTATGCGGCCCGCTTTAATTAAGTAGCCGCCATACTGGAAGACGAGGTTGAGAGACCCCAAAAGTACCGCTAGGCCCGCGATCCCTAAGAGTACCACAATGATCAAAGCTACGGGCAGAAAGACCCCCGAGCTCTCCAAAAGCCACCAAAAGAGGAAGAATAAGAGGGCGCCTAAGACTAAGAAGGCCGCTAATAAGACTAAGGAGGGGACTAAGACGGTGGAGATGGCCGCTAGTCGAGCCCAAAGGAAGGGCATAGTCTTTACAAAGATCTCTTTATCAGTCGACGGGCGTTAGCTCCTCAAGCTAACTTCTGCCCACAGGAACCGCAAAACTTAGTTCCCGGCCCATTGGCAGCCCCGCACTGGGGACAATCGCGCGCTTCTTTCGCCGGAGCCTCTAAAGGCGAGCCGCAATTATTACAAAAGCGGACCCCTTGGGCGTTGGGGGTCTGACAGCGGGGACAGGGGCGCAAAGCGAGAGAGAAGCCGCAATTATTGCAGAACTTGCCGCCCCCCGCCGGTTTGCCACATTGGGGACAGATCGTAGTCTGGCTTTCGATGCGCCCCTCCCAGACGGTAGCCCTGCGCCCCGCCTCCTTAATATTGCGCTCTAAGGCTTTGGCCCGAGTCTGGGCCACTAAGATATTCTGGCGGGGCGCGCACTTAGTACATAACCCCTCCTCTTCGTTCCAACACTGGTCGCAGACGTACTTACTATCGCCAGGACAGCGATGGAAATGGGGTAAGGCCTCATTTTTAGCCCGCTCAAAAGCTTGTTCGTGCTCCTTTTGCCACTCTGGACTGCGCTCTTCAAAGCGCTCGCTGAGCATCTCCCCTACGGAAGTGGCGCCCCTCGTAAAGCGGTTCCAGCGCCCGCCCCAAAAGCCCCCGATAGCCCTCAAGATCTGTAAGATCCAGTGGAAGATACGCCCGCGCTTATAAGTCTCGCTCTCAATAAAGCTGGAGCGATAGCCATCCTGGCAGAGATCGCAGAAGAAGGTAAATTGGAAGCCCGCTTCCGTCGAATTATCTTTATAATTCCTAGTAAATGAGGTTAGCATCTATCTTCGCTCTCCTCTCAAGACCCCATTGGGGCGGGCAACTTGTGGCCGCAAGCCGTACATTTCGTATTCTGGAAGAATTGTAACTGTTGACAGCGCTTATTGGCGCAGCGCTTTAAGAGGCTAGCCTCGCAATGTTCGCACTTTTCTTGGACAAAGGTCTGCTGGCCGCACTGGGGACAAGGGACGTAGAGCGGTCTCCCACAACCGGCGCACAGAGCCTGCCCTTTCGTTATAGGATGCAAACAGGAGGGACAATGGTAGCCAAAAGGGCTGCGGCTACCGCAAAGGGGACAGAAGCGCGCCTCGCGCTCAATATATCCTCCACAGTGATGACAAGGTTGCTTATAAGTAGCCATAGTCCCATTTTTCTCCACATAAGGGAGCGATTCCCGCTCTCCAAAGGGCAAAAAAAAAGGCCCCACCCTTTAAGGTGGAACCTCTTTATCCCAGACGAGCTCTCGCTAGTGGTGGAGAAGATGGGATTCGAACCCACGACCTTCGCATTGCGAACGCGACGCTCTCCCAGCTGAGCCACTTCCCCATAAGCGAAGAATGCGCCCTAGACGGCCTGCATTATACAAAGAATCGCTCCCTTTGTCAAACGCTAGACCCGCTGGGGGCGCAATCTCTCCCTTAAAACTTACCTCTCCGCCTTATCGGAACTCGTATCCCAGGTTAAGGAGACGTCGGGGCGGCGGGAGGCCAGGTTGGAGGCGGAATAGGTGGTAGTAGTGCTGGCGTGGCCGTACTCATCCTCATCCAACTCATCGACGTGCTGAGGAATGTGGGCCTCGCTAGAGTCGCTCAAGACGGGATGTAAGGTCTCCTGCATGCGCTCCGCCAAACCGTAGGTCGTGCATAAGAGGAGGTAGGTAGAGAGAATGACGGTCAAGACGTATCCTGGGATAGTCAAGATATTGAAGATCGAGGTGACGACCGTTAAAGAGACGCCTACCAGCGCGCAGAGAATATAGTAGGGCTTACCCATGATCATTAAGCGCTGTACGCCTTCAAAGACCCTAAAGCAGGCCCCGCTCTCTAAGGTCGCCGCATAACCGGCAAATTGGGCTCCGCACCAGGCCAACAGAAGAGAGCTAGCGACTAAGGCGATCAAGAAGTTGAGGAACTTAGTCATAAAGCCCACCGTCTCGCCGCCGCCCATAATGAAACTAGTCCCCATACCCCCCAAACCGATAGTCAAGACGATGGCCCCGTAGAGCAGGAAGCCCCCAATAATGTGAGGCCCTAAACCGAAGAGGGCCATAGCCCCTTTAAAGAAGATGTCGCCAAACTCTTCCCACTCCGGCAGGAGGCGATCGTCGGCCTGGCCGCTGATATAATTGCGGTAGAGCAGAGTGCAATACCCCAAAAGGAATACCCAGCCCAAGAGGGGTACCAAGACGAAGCCACATAAGATCCCCATCTTGAGGATCGCTTTGGGATCCTCCTTAAAGAAGGTGAGGGCTTTTACCAGTTCAGGACTCAAAGTTGTATCTTCCTCCTCTAGCGGGAACTCTCCTAAGCCCCAGCTTAATAGTTTACCGCGCCTAACGGCGCATCCTCCAGCCGCTGACGGCTCCCGCCGTAAAACCTACAAATGAAGAGGAAAGCTGGGAGATAACCTCATAAGCCAGCTTTCCAGCGCTATGGGTAGTAGCTTCGATGCCGGCGTTGATAGCCGACCAATGGACCGTAATAAAACCCGAATGGGCCAAAAGAGCCAAAAAGATGAGGGCCGAACCTAAGGCCAATAAGACGGCCCGCACCGCCGCCTTGGCGGCGTAACCTACCGCTAAACCGGCTACCGTGCCCCCGCTCAATTGCAAGAGGCAGGCCTGCCAGGGAAAAGAAGAGCCGTCCTCCATTTATGGTTGGCGCTCCTCGCTAGGGAGTTTAGAATCGGCCTCTTCCTCTAAACCCGACTCCAATTTCTGGCCCGAATCTTCCTTCTGTCGCTGGGCGGCGGGGATCTCTACCTTGCGCCCGTTAATAGTAATCTCCGTAGACTTGCCGCCCGTAAACTCTACTTCGCTCTCCCGCACCGGACCTTCGGGGATCTCTTGGACCCGGCGGCTGGGGCGGTTCTCAAACATCACCGAATTGACCGATCCCCCCTCCACAAAGAGAGGAGCGTCGACGCTGCGCGAATTCCAAAAACCCTCTTCAGAATCGATAAATTCTACCCCCGCCCCCTCGCGCCGCTGGCGCTCGCGCTTAGTACTTTTGCCGCTCTTAGAGGTAAAGTTCTTGCGCTCTTTGCGCTCCTTACCGCTGAGCTCTTCCTCGGCCTCTTTAGAGGAATCTTCCTCCTCTAAGGCGCTCTGGGGAGCGCTAGAAGTAGCCTGGGCTAGGTAGGTCCCGTTAGGTAGGGCGAGGGGGTTGGCCCCTAAGGGGGAACCTACCGTCCCCAGAAGCCCCAATCCGGCGGCCATCAGCAAAGATCTTCCCCATAGCCGACACCTCTCCATACTATCCTCTACCTTTCTATGGGCACCCGCAGCCCCACTCTCTGACTTAGAGCCCTCCCTTTCGGGATGGAGCCCAAAACTTCCTAGCTTTCAGCCCGCTCCCTTTGGCAGGAAAAGGCTTTCTCCTCACTTAAAATCTAGCAGATCTCTCGAGCTATCGAAAGAGTCTAAGTAACGAATGTGGAGGTTATATGTTTCTGAAACCTATAGCTGGCCCTCCCAGTGAATGGAAAGCCGATCTCTTAGTCCTTATTCTCGACAAAACGGAGACCTTTTTCGATCTCCAAGACGAAGAACTCCAAAAGCGCGTCGACGGCCTCAAAGCGGAGTACGTGGAGGGCAAGCGCGACGGGTCCTTCCTATTCGAGCCGCGTCACCGTCAAGATATAGGGGCCGTGGTCGTCTATTACACTGGCGATTACAAAGGCTTTAGCGTAGCCGAGATCCTCAAAACTTGCGTAGCCTCCGCCGTCAAGTTGGCCTCCCAGAGTAAGCGCAACCACCTGATCTTAGCCTTAAATAGCCCCGCCGGCCAAGAGTACGCGAGCCAAGCGGCCGAAGCGGCGGGCATGGCTCTGTGGTCCTTCAACCGCTATAAGAAGGATAAGAAGGATCCTTCGGCCGACTTGAGCGTAGATCTGGCCGTCCTCAACCAGGAAGCCGCCGAGCAGGCTATCGGTCAGGGCTTAGTCTTAGCCAATTGCGTCAATATGGCCCGCAATATGTGCAGCGAGCCGGGCGACGTCTTAAATCCCCAGACCTTAGCGGCCATGGGCCAAGAGTTGGCCCAGGAGTTTGGCTACCAATTTAAGCTTTACGAAGAGGCCCAACTCAAAGAAGAGGGCTTCTTGGGCCACATCAAGGTGGGCAGCGGCTCCCAGTATCCGCCCTGCATGTTCTCCTTAACTTATACCCCGCCCCAGGTAGAGGGCCAAGAGCCTAGCCCCGTCCATTTAGTCTTAGTAGGTAAGGGCTTAACCTTCGATAGCGGCGGCCTCTCCCTGAAGCCTGCGGCCAATATGCAAGAGATGAAGGGCGATATGGGCGGAGCGGCGGCCGTCTTAGGGGCCATGCGCGCTCTGGGGACTTTGAAACCCAAGATCAAGGTGACGGCTATTATCTGCTGCGCCGAGAATATGCCCGACGGCCAGGCCGTGCGGCCCGGCGACATTATCGTCTATAAGAATGGCAAGTCGGTCCAGGTAGACAATACGGACGCCGAAGGGCGCTTAGTCTTAGCCGACGGTTTACTCTTAGCCGCCGAGTTGGGAGCGACTCACGTTATAGATATCTGCACCTTGACCGGGGCCTGCATCCGCGCCCTGGGCGAGTCCTTTACCGGTCTTATGGGCAATAACCGCTCCTTAGTCAACGCCATCACCTTCGCGGGCGGCGTGCAGGGCGAGTCTTACTGGAAGTTGCCCCTCCCCTTAGAGTACCGGGAGATGCTCAAGTCCCCCTTCGCCGACCTCACCAATAGCCCCGGCCCCTTAGCGGGCGCGGTCACGGCGGGCCTCTTCCTCAAAGAGTTCGTAGCCGATGGCCTCAACTGGGCCCACTTAGATATAGCCGGCCCCTCCTGGCGCTCTAAGCCCTGGAAATATTATCCCGCCGGCCCCACGGGCGTAGGCGTGCGCACCTTGACCGAGTTGGCTTGGCACTGGGAAGAGTATATTAAATAAGACCTCCTAAAGGGTCATAAAGAAGGGGCGGGGCCCGTACGGGCCCCGCCCCTCTTTTATAACCCTAGTCGCTCAAAGACCTAGTAGATGGCCTTAATTAACCCGGTACTATCCTCGTGAATGACCTTAATGGAAGCGTTCTTAGGAACGTTGACCGCGATCTTCACCGGCTTATTAGTGTAGGGATTCATAAGGCCTACGTAGGTATTGTAGTAAGGCAAGACTTCGTAGGTCGTAAAGTCGGCGAGGGGATAGAGCTCATAAGCGGGTTGAGCCCTAGTAACTTCCGCCGAACTAATTTGAGCCGCCTCGCCTATACCGGTCGAATAGAAGTTAGTGCCGCCAATATTGATATAAGGGATGGCGTACTTACTATATTGAGCCTGCAATTCAGCGGGCAACTCGGCGCCCGCCAAGACTACGGACATATCGTAGTGGTGGAAGATCTCTTCCTTAGTAGCGCCCAAGACGCCCTCTAAGAGTTCCATACCTACCCGCGGATCGGTATAGAGCTTCTTGAACTTCTCTTCGCCATAGAAGTTTAAGACGTGCAAACCGAAGAGGTGGCCGTATCCGTAAGGATTGCTAACCTGGGAGAAGAAGGGGGTCGGGAAGGTCGTCGCCACAGCCTCGCCCGCATCTATCGCCTCTTGATCGGAAGCCAACAAGCTCTGGCCGACCAGGTAGGCGCGAATCTGGTTGAGGGAGTTTAACTCCGCCGTCTTCTCAGGGCGCGCCTCGTCGCCAAACTGGGCCCAACGCACACCGAAACCGCAGAAGTTGGTAGCCGTCTCCGCTAAACCTTCGTAGACGGGCTTGTCGCCCAACATAGCCGTTAAGAGGGCTCCGGGCGTCTGCTCTTCAGACTGGAGAATGCCCTGCACCGGCACGCCCTGGAATTTACCATCATGGGCGACCTTCTGGTTGCACTGGGTGAGGTGGGTAAACTCGTGGGCGATAACCCCGTACAAGGTGCGCCAGTCGTATTCCGGCTGGCGCTCGCTGCCCACCAGCCCCTCGTAATTGATGTAGAGATACTCGCCGCCATTGCCATAGTTGGGGTTGGCGTAGGGGTTATCCTCACTGACGGTAGGTAACATGTCGGCCGGACTAACTAAACCGCCCACCGAGGCGCTCATATGTGCGGGACCTAAGAGGACGATATTGATCTTCGTGTCGCCATCGCGCCCGCCATTGGCCGTCCACTCGTGGCCGAAGGTACTAGTAATGCGCTCGTAGATACCCAACCCGTCGGGATCGGAGGGATTATAAGAATCGAAGACTTTGGCGATATTCTCACCCACCGACGCACCGATCGCCGGAACCCACTTGGTGGGTTCTACGGGCGAAGGGATACAATAAGAGAGGATGTTGCAATGCTCGCCGTTATAGATCTTACCCACTTGGACCTTTTGGGCTTCCCCAGCTTCGTTGCGCATAGCGGTATAGAGCTCGCGCACCGCATCGGGATCGCCAACTACCACGTCGTCCCAGCTGGAGGGGCCTACGCGCCCTACGGTCGTACTCTCTTTACCAGCCTGCAGAGCGGCGTCGAAACTCTCGGCATCGATATCCTCAAGGGCCTGACAGAAGCCGCAAGCTAAACCCGCCTGAGGGAGCGCCGCAACCTCTTCCTTGTCCGTCCGTCCCAAGCTAGCCGCGCCACTATAGGTGACGTCCGCTTTTACGAGCACTTTCTGATACTCTGTGGAGTAGGGATCTTTATGAGCGGTGGAGACGACCACCCGGCAATTGTCGCCACTGACGAAGTTAGGCACCGTATACTCTACGGTCTTGTCAATAGCTGCAGACCCGGGAATATCGGGCACTACATAATCAGAGGCGTCGCCCCCGCTTCCACTACAGCCAGCTAACGTAGAAGCGACCAGAGCCAAGGCTAGGCCACTGAAGATATATCTCCGCATTTAAGCACCTCCAGAGAGTCTCTTTGAAAAGATTGAATTGCTAAGCTCGCTATACTTATAAGGGACAGTATGGCTATGTTAATCCGCCCTAAATTCCATTAAGGGGCGGGAACTCCTCTCCTAGGCGGGAGAAGTGAAGTTTTTGATCTGCCAGCTCCCGTCGGGACGCCCCGTCACTACTAAGCTAGCGATAGCGGGGAAGATCCCCGTCTCCACCACCCCCGTCACCCCTTTGAGCTCGCGCTGCAAGAGGGCGGGATCGGAGATAGGGGCCAGGCGGCAATCGACTATGTAATTACCCTGGTCGGTCACAAAGATCTCGCCCGTAGGCGTACGTCGCAGCTCTATCTCCTCCATCCAGGGACGCAGGCGCTCTATCGTCTGGCTCCAGGCGAAGGCTACGATCTCTACCGGCAGGCGGAAGGTCTCGCCCAAGCGGGCCACATGCTTCCCCTCGTCGGCAATAACTACCATCTTGCGGCTCGCTAAGGCTACGTACTTCTCGCGCAAGAGGGCCCCGCCCCCGCCCTTAGTCAGATTGCCGTGGGGATCGATCTCGTCGGCCCCGTCGACTACTACGTCTAAAGGTCCAAAGTCGGGGTAAGCGCTATCTAAGACTAAGCCTAAAGAGCGCGCCTGCCGGGCCGTCGCCTCAGAGGTAGGCACGCAGACCACTTGCCACTTCTCAGCCTGCGCCTTGCGCCCTAAAAGTTCCACAAATTTGGCCGCCGTGGAGCCGGTACCTAAGCCGATGCGCATCCCATCGGCCACAAAGTCCAAAGCCCCCTGGGCCGCCGCCCATTTCGCGCGCTCGCGGGGATCCATCTGCGGGTCAAACTCCATCTCTCTCTTCACCTCAACTAAGCCGATTTGAGAGCCTTCTTAGGCGCGGGCCGGGACCAAGAGGACTCCTCCCTATTCTCCCAACACTCGCGCCAATAGGCGTACTGGTCGGCGCTCACCGCGCCCACCTGTGCTAACATTTGGTATAACTTAAAGGAATTAATAAAACTGGGTCGGGCCAAAAGTTCGCCGCGCTCCCGCCCTTTGGGGGCGCCGTAGAGCAACTGCTGCAAATCGCTCAAGTAGCGGGCCACCTCCTCTTGGGTGCGCCTACAGATCCCAAAGCAATCGGAGAGAGGCTCCAAAAAGTCACGCGCCAGGTGGCGGCGCGAACTGCGCCCCCGGTCGCCGTCTAAGATGAGGGAGAGGACTAAGACCGCAAAGGAGAAGGTGCGGTCGGAGGGGACCCCCTCCTGATCGTAGAGGTCTAAGAGGCTCTCGAAGGCCTCTTGGTCGTGCAGGTGGTTGAGGTTGCGGTCTAAGTTGGGCACTAGATCGCGCAAGAGGCCGCTCTCTAAGAGGAGGCGCAGACTGACTCGCAAGTTACCCAACTCCAAAAGGCGCTGCAACTCCTCTTGGACCCTGGGGAGGGAGGATTGGGCGATATCGGCGTGATGGCGCCTAATAGCGCGCCAGGTAGCCTCTTCCATCTCAAAGTGCAACTTGGCGCAGAACTTAATAGCCCGCAACATGCGCACCGGATCTTCCCTAAAGCGCACGTCGGGATCGCCTATGGTGCGCACTAAGCGGTGTTCAATATCGTGGGTCCCGCCTACGTAATCTAAGACGGAGTAGCTGCCCACATCGTAGTAGAGGCCGTTGACCGTAAAGTCGCGCCGTCGGGCGTCGTCTTGGGGGCTTCCGAAGGTATTATCTAAGATAATCCCCTCCTCCCCTTCTTCCAATTGGAAATCGTCCTCGCAGGTATAGGCCGTAAGCTCGGGATCGGGCCAGCGCCTAAAGGTAGAGACTTCGATGACCTTTTGGGCCCCGCAGTAGATGTGGGCCAGACGGAAGCGGCGGCCGATGAGGCGGCAGTTGGGAAAGAGCAGGCGAATTTGGGCCGGACGGGCCGAAGTGGCGATGTCAAAATCCTTGGGAGGGCGTCCCAAGAGCATATCGCGCACCCCGCCCCCCACCAAATAGGCCGTATGTCCCGCATTGTAGAGGCGATAGATAATATTTAAGGCCGCGCGATCGATAGCTTTGCGCGAAATGGGATGCTGACTGCGGCTTAAGATCCTTTGTTCCATACAGATAGCGGCGTAAGATAAAAGACAGACTCTTCAGAATAAATCGCAAAAGCGTTCCACCCCCAAAAAACAGGAAATATTATAACGGCTTTGGGCGGCGCTGTCCACTTTAAGGAAGAGGTAAACTCCTCTGGGAAGGGGAAGGCCTAGGGCGTTATGGGTCGTCTCCTCTCCTACCTCGGCTTAAGTCTCCTCTGCCTCTCCCTCCTGGGGAGCTTCTTGTGGAACTGCCCCTCCCCGGCCGCCGCCGGCCCCCTCTCGGAGATCATCCTCTTAGCCGCCAAGCCCTACCGCTACTATCAGCTCTACTCCCTGCGCCCCGATGGCAAGGATCTGCGCCCCATCTTAGACGTCCGCCGCGACTGTCGCGAGCCCAACCTCTGCCGCCAGACGAACGAGATAGTCTTCAGTATGCGCACTATAGAGGGGGGCTGGAACCTCTTCTTAACCGATCTCCAGGGCAGTTACTTGCGCCGCCTGACCGATACTAATTATGACGACCGCCATCCCGTCTGGTCCCCCGACGGCTCTCAAATAGCCTTTGAGACTAACCGCTGGGGCTCTAACGAATTGGCCCTCCTCGACCTCAAGACGAAGAAGATTAGCCGCCTCACCCACGACGCCATGGTCAACGGCTCCCCCGTCTGGTCCCCTAGAGGCCGCCATTTAGCCCTAGTCAGCTGGCGGCGCGGGGCGCCCCACCTCTACGCCTACGACCTCCAAAGCGGCAACTTGCGCCCGCTCACTAAGAAATTCCAAGCTTGCATCTCCCCCACCTGGTCCCCCGACGGCCAATACTTAGCCTTCCGCGGGCGCAGCTACTTCGGTCTCTTCTTAGCCACTATCGATCGCCACCGCCAGTTAAAGCTCTACCGCCAGGGGACGGAGCGGGCCTCCTTCCCGGCCTGGTCCCCCAATGGCGACCAGATCTTATTTAGCGAAGGCAACGCCACTTACCAGCGCCTGAGCCTCTTAGACCTTGAGAGCGGCCAGATTAGGACCCTCATCGATCTTCCCGCCCCCGCTTACGATCTAGTCTGGCAAGCTAAGACCCGCACCTGGGATTAGCTATTGGGGCGCTCGGAGGAGGGTAAGCCCCCTAAAGTTAAGAGAGCCTCCCGCAAAAGCTCGTTGGCCTCTGTCAGCTGTTGGCGCACCGAGCGCCCCTCCCCTTGGGTGAGGGGGGGCAAGTAGAGGGGCGGACCAAAGCGCACCTCTTTGGGGGCCCAGCGTATGAACTTAGCCCCAGTAGGCAAGAACTTATCGCTCCCCACCTGCCAGATGGGATAGATGGGTACCTGAGCCTTCATAGCTAACATGACTACTCCGCTCTGCAAGGGGCCCAATTGGCCGCTAGGGCCCAGCTTGCCCTCCGGATAGATGACTACCGCCTCTCCGGCCTCTAAGAGCTGCCGACAGCGGCTGAGCGCTTGGCGATCTTGGCCCCCGCGCTTAACGGGGAAGGCTCGCAGGGCGGTAATTAACTGGCTAAAGTAGGGGATCTCAAAGAGGTCGCTAGCCGCCATGTAGTAGAGGGGGCGGGGCAGGGTAGCTAAGAGCATGACCGGGTCGGCCAAGCTAATATGGTTGCAGGCCAAGATGCAACCCCCGCGCAGGGGCCAATTTTGGCGCCCCCTAATCTTTAAGCCCCCCCAGAGGCTGAGCAAGCCCTTAGCCAAAAAGTGGAGGGGCCAAAAGCCCAGGCGCTCATAAAAAGAGAAAGAGGCCACCCTTTTACTCCCCCTTCTCCTCTAAGCTGTAACCGCTCCAGCGCAGACTCTCCGCCAACATCCCGGGCTCCGTCAGTAAGAAGCCCTCCGTCTGACCGTTGAGGACCATAATCCCCAAATCGGCCCCGGCCTGGGAGTAGAGGCAGACCCTAACCCCCTTAGCGGGATGGCGGTAGATAGCGAAGGGGAGGCCGAGCTTAGCCCGACAGGAGTCCCAGGAGTCGCCTAAAGTTACGAAGGGGCGCCCGCCCTGGTAGAGGCTCCAATTAGTCCCCCGCCCGCCCAGCGGGCGGGCGACGGAGATATTGACTACTAGGCCCTGGCGCACCCTAATGACGGCGTTATCGCCATAGACGTTGGAGCCCTCCTCCACCTTCTGGCCCGGGGCTCCCATTAGGCGCTCTAAGGCTTGGGCCTCCATCCCAATCCGGAGCTTATTGACGCTGACCGGCTTAGAAGAGAGCCAAGTGGTAGTCTTCTCTTCCCAGGATCCCTTGCCGTCGACGATATCCGTCCACATGGGGCTCTGGCGGGGGGGATTATCGATAGGGCCGGCCTGGAGAGGGCCGGAGAGCCCCAATAATCCCAACCCTAAGAGGAAGGCCCCCAGCCCCCAACTCCACCTCCAGTCCAACCTAGCGCACATGGGCGGCCTCCTCTCTCTGTTGCTCGCCGCGAATGAGCCAACCGCGGGCGCAAGCTAAGGCCACGGGCGAGATCATGGCGATGAGAGCGTAAATAAGCCACATCTGGCCCGAGTTTTGCGGACCCTGGGCGGGCACGAAGTAGCTGAGCACGCTGCCCGAATAGAGGCCGGTCGTAAACTTAGCCAGGAACCAGGGTAATTCAGCCAATCCCATGTAAGCCCCGACTTTGCCCACCGGGGCCAGATCGGCCACGTACTCTAAAAAGCGCGAAGCCCAGAGGGCTTCGCCCAAGGAGAAGAGGATTAAGTAGAGGATGAGGCGGGTCAGATCGGGACCGGGCACTAAGAGGAAGGTAGTCAGAGCGCTGACCGAGGTGCCGATAAGCATCATATCGATAACGCGCACTTTGCGGGTTAAGGCGGCCAAGACGGGCACCCCGATACAGACGACTAAGGGGTTGAGGCCGGTCAGCCACTCAAACTTATTGGCCACTTCGGGCGGGTAGCAGCGGAAGATGTAGTCGGGGATGGTCAAAAATTGGTGGGCAAAGAGCGTGCGCACCGGCAAGAGGATGAAGATAAAGAAGAGGAAGCGCAAATCTCCCAAAGGACCCAAATGGCGCTGGGCCCAACTCCCCTTTTCCTCCTCCGCACTCTGAGAACTCTCTGGGGCGGCCTCCTTCTCTACCTTATGGCCGTGGTAGCGATCCCGCTCATCGACCTTTTTGGTGAGGAAGCTCAAGACCCCCAAGAGCATAATGAGGGTAATGGCCGCGCAGACCCAGTAGACCCCCTCGATCCCCCAGCCTAAGCCGTGCACTTCCCAGTCGCCTAGACGGAAGAAAAGGGCCTCCGTGCGCACGTAAGGGCTCAAGAAGTTCTCGGCTACGATCCCCAAATTCATAATGGAGTAGATGAGACCGAAGCCGATGGCCGCCGTGCGCGGGTCGGTATACTCTTTGACGCCGCTATAGACGGAGGGCTCAAAGAGGCCGTAGCCTAAGGCCATGAGGATGAGAGCCACCCAGGCCGTCCCCAAGACCCCGCTACTTAAGTCGGAGCAGAGCGCCAGGGCGAAGCGCCCTACAAAGATAATGGCTAAGGCGCTCAAAAGGGCCTTGCGCACCCCCAGACGGTCGGCGACCCAACCCCCGCCCAACATAGCTAAGGTGACTAGACCGGTAAAGAAGGAGACGGCGATGCCCGCCATCTGGTCCCCAAAACCTAAATCGGAGCCCAGATAGCGCGTCAATAAGGTCAAGATGCCAAAGTAGGCGATGCCGTCGCCAAAACTGACTAAGTTGACGATCCAGAAGGCGCGGCTAGCTAAGAAGAGGATCTTGAGAGAGTCGATTAAGCCCAAACTCTCGCTTTCGCCTTCCGCAGGGGGGTTGGCGGCCGCAGAGTCGGAGGGCTCGGAGGGGACGATAGCCTCGGCGGGGAGGGCGCCAGCTACTTCCAGCTGGCTCTTTTCTAGCTCCTGAGGGGAGACTGGCTGGGGGGAGCGCTCACTCATAAGGGGCTAACTTTTGGCAAAGATAGGTTTAAACCCTTGTCTAGCCTCCGCCCTCCCGCCCGCCCCTTTTAGGGAGAGGGTAGACTCTACCCATGTCTAAGTAGGGGCCCGGGCGGGGAAATTTGGAGAGAGTTCAGAGGTTCTCTTGATGCAAAGATATAGAGGAGTTATTCGCTATATTAACCTGGAAGGCGGGGCCTGGATGTTGGAGTGCGAGGGTCAGCGTTACGCCCTCTCTGGGCTCAGTCCCCAGTATCAGCAGGACGGCCTGCGCGTAGAGATTGAGGGCGAAGTAGTACCCAGTTTTAGCTTTTTAATGGCCGGTCCCACTTTAAAGATAGCTAATATTACTACCGTAGCGGAGTAAGCGGTTGAGGAGTTAACGGTGAGTCAAGCAGAGAATGTAGAGCAGGTAGTCGATCCCCAAGCGGACCAGTTTTTAGAGGCGGCCGAAGAGCAGATGCGCAAGTTGCGCCGCGGCGTAGCGGAGATCATTAGCGATCAGGAGTTAAAGCGTAAGATCGCCCGCAGTCTGCGCGAGCAAAAGCCGCTGCGCATTAAGTTAGGTCTAGATCCCACCGCCCCTCACATCCATTTGGGCTTTGCGGTAGTCTTGCGCAAGTTGCGCCAATTCCAAGATCTGGGTCACCGGGTGACCATCTTAATCGGCGACTTTACGGCCCGGGTGGGCGATCCCACCGGTCGCAGCCAGACCCGCAAGGTCTTGAGCGTCGAAGAGATTAAGGCTAACGCCAACACCTACCGCCAGCAACTTTCGGCCATCCTCGATCCCCAAAAGACGGAGGTCGTCTTCAATTCCCAGTGGCTGGAGAAGATGGACTTTAACGACGTCATCGCCCTCTGCGCCCGTTACACCGTAGCCCGCATCTTAGAGCGCGACGATTTCAGTCGCCGCTTCCAAGAGGGGATCCCCATCGGCGTCCACGAGTTCCTCTATCCGCTCATGCAGGGTTGGGACTCCGTGCAATTGCACTCCGACGTGGAGATGGGCGGCACCGACCAGAAGTTTAACAATCTGGTGGGGCGCGAATTGCAGCGAGAGATGGGCCAAGAGCCCCAGAGCGTCGTCTTAATGCCCATCTTGGAGGGCTTAGACGGCGTCCAGAAGATGTCTAAGAGCTTGGGCAATTACGTAGGTATTACGGAGAGCCCCCAAGAGATGTTCAATAAGCTCATGTCCCTGCCCGACCATATGATCCGCCGCTACTTCGAGTTGTGTACCGACGTCGATTTAGAGGAGGTAGATAGGAAGTTAGCCACTCAAAATCCGCGCGATACTAAGCGCTGGTTAGCCCGCGAGATTATAACTATCTACCATTCCGCCGCCCAAGCCGAGCAGGCCGACAGCGAGTGGTTGCGCGTCGTCTCCCAGGGCGAAGTCCCCGCCGAGATCCCGACCGTCAAAATTTCCACGCCCCAACTCAATATCGTGGAGTTAGTAGTCCAGGCCGGTTTAGCCCCCTCTAAGCGGGAGGCCAGGCGCTCGGTGACTCAGGGGGCGGTCGTCTTAGAGGGTCAGACCCTCCAAGATCCCACCTTAACGGTAGAGTTAAAGGGCGGCGAAACCTTAAAGTTGGGTAAGAAATGGCGCCGTTTAGAAGTCTAAGCTGAGCCTTTTACTCCCCCTCTTCTTGGGATAAGCTCTCCCTAGGTCTCGGTTCCTGGGGAGAGTCTCTTTTTTTGCCTCTCAGGGCAGGGAGCTAACCCGCCAAGCGCTAATATTTCCACTTGTTTTTTGTACCCCTTGCCAGGACGTCCTGCCCCTGGGGGTACGCACCATACTTGTAGTAGGTCGGTGACGAGCGTGGTTCCACAAACGATTGGCGTTTATGAGATTATTGAGGAGATCGGCAGCGGACCTTCGGCCCATGTCTATCAGGCCGTCAATAAGAGTACTAAAAAGCAAGTAGCCCTCAAGGTCCTCAATCCCGATGTCGGCCAGTCGGCCTCTATCTTGACCGAGCTGCAGCGAGCGGTAGTAGTGGCCTCCAATTTAGACGATTCCCACATCGCTAAAGTCTACGATTTGGGCGAAGACGACGGCTACCACTATATAGCCAGCGAATTTATAGACGGCGTGCCCCTGCAGAACTTGATCCAGCACTACCGCAAGTTTGAACCCGAGCAGGCCTGCCGCATTATGGAAGAGGTGACTAAGGGTTTAGGTGCGGCCCACAAGCAGGGGATCTATCACGGCAACCTCCTCCCCTCTAACGTCGTCATTGAGAAGCAGACGGGCAGGATCGTCATTACCGACTTTGGGATCTCCCGCGTCTTAAGTTTAGGCTCCCCAGCGGTAGCCTCCGACCCCAAGCGGGTCGGTTTTGTAGCCCCCGAGCTGAGTGGGGGCGGCGAACCGGACGCCCACTCCGATTTCTTCTCCGTGGGCGCCATGTTCTACTATATGCTCAGCGGAGAACGACCCGCTCGGGGTTTGGTCTCCACTCCGGGTGCAGCTCTGCCCCAGTTGCCCCGCCTGCGCTCCCTCCTACCTTCGGCCCCCATCTGGTTGGAGACGCTCATCGCTCGCATGATGACGGCCGATCCCATGGAGCGCATCATTTCTGTCGACGACATAATCGAGGAGATCGAAGTGGGTTTAGACGAAAGTAACGGTTCAGCTGGCAATTCCGCCTCTCACCAGACGCGCGAAAAGCGCACCGCCCCCCCTCCCAGCGCTCCGGCCGCCGGAGCGACGACTAACGCCGAGAATATGCGCCTCTTGCGCTCTAAGACGGCGGGAGGGACTTTAGGCATGTTGATGCGCAAACAGAACGTCTCCTCAGATGTGGAAGAGTCGATCCAAGACGCGGAGAAGCGCCTCCTCAATTTAGAATTTAACCCGGGCTCGGGCGCCGTCCCTCCTCGTCCTACCGCCGGTCCCCGGCGCGGAGCTCGCCCCGCTACCCCCAGCCAAGAACCGGCCCCCGTACCTCCAGGCGCCTTGAACGCCCCCAAGACGGAGCACCTCCAGATAGGCGCCCAGCCCGCCGCCCCGCCGCCGGCGCCCGAACCGCTCGCTACTACCCATTCGGCGGGCGCCAGACAGTCGCGCCGCTCGCGCAGCTCCGTCCATGAAGCGGTTCCTCCCGCCGCCCCGCCGCCAGCGCCCGAACCCGACAATTCTTATCTCATCTCTTATCCGGGCGAAGAGGAGGAGTATCCGCCTGAAGATTACCAGTCGGGCGACTACTCTAACCAAGAGTCTTATCCCCAGCAGGCCTATCCCACCCAGACGGATTATCCCGCTCAAGAAGGCTATCCCCCCCAGGCTTATCCCCCTGAAGCTTATCCCCCGCAGGGCGCTCCGGGCTATCCGGGCGAGTATCCTCCGCCCCCCGCTTATCCCGCTCCGGAGGGTTATCCGCCCGCCGGCTATCCCCCGCAGGGAGGCTATCCCCACGGGGAAGCTTATCCGCCTCAAGAGGGTTATCCTCCAGAGGCCGGTTACGCCCCGGAGGGCGCTCCCTATCCTGGCGGCGATTACGCTCCCGAGGCCCCTCCCCCACCCCACGCTTACGATCCCCGCAATCCTCAGCCCGTACCCGTCCCCTTGGGGAAGGGTCCTCGCCCCGAGATGGCTTCTACCCTTCCGCCCGAGCCCGAAGCTCCCGGCGCTGGGGGCGGAGTGCGTCCCATGGGCTTCCCGGCCAGTCGCGGCCAGAGTCAAAAGGTGCGCCAGACGATAGGCGGCCAGCATATCGAAGTTGAGAATCGCCAGCAATCCGGCTTAGGGGCCGCTTTAGACGTCAGTCCCTTCGTCTCTACCCCGCTCCGTCCCAACGAGGGGCGCCAAGACGTGGGTCCCATGGTCGACTCTTCCAACGTCCCGCCCGCCAGCTTCCCGCCCGCTATGGGCCGCGGAGTGGACGAGGGTCCGGGTACGGTGCGCATCGCCGCCCAGTTGCGCGAGAGTCCGCGCCCCAAGAGCAAGGCCATGACTATCGTGGCGGCCCTCATCTTAGTCTGTCTCTTGGCGGGCGGTTGGTACTTCTTCCTCTTCCCCAAGGGTCAGATCAGCGTCCAGGTGGACAACGCTACGGCGGGCACGCTCACCATCTTAGAGCGGGGCAGCGTCTTTAGCACCACCCCTATAAGTAATGGCCAAGCCAAGGCGCGCGTCCCCTTAGACGCCGATTTGGTAGCTAGGGTGAGCGCCGAGGGCTTTAAGGATAGCGATCAGACTCTCAAGTTGACCTCCGCCCAACCTAGCGTCGCTTTAGAGTTCCACTTAGAGGGTACTCCGGGCGGTCTCTTAGTGAAGATTACTAATCCCGAGTTGACGGCTCCGGCCCGGGTTCAGATCCGGGAGGGCGGCGAGCTCATTCCCCAGGGCGATAAGGCTACGGAGGGCAAGCAGGCTAGCTTTGAGGCTCCCACGGAGGTTCCGCTCACCGTAGCGGTAACCGCTCCCGGCTTCGCCCCTTACGAAGAGAGTTTGACTATCCCCGCCGACCAAGGTTCCCAGGAGTTGAGCGTCACTTTAGAGCGCAGCCGGGGTACGATCGTAGTCGACTTAGCGGGCGATCGCCTCTACAAGGCTAAGACTACGGTGGCCCTCTTAGAAGACGGTAAGAAGATCGCCTCTAAGAGTTTGAGCGGCAAGGATAATAGCGCCACCTTTGAGGCTCAATTGGGCCACACTTACGTGGTGAAGGTCAATAGCAACTTACATAATCCCACCCAGCGCCAGGTGACGATCCCGGCCGAAAAGCCCGATCAGAACTTGAAGTTCAAGTTGAGCTTGCGTCCCAGCTTGACGGTTACGACTCGTCCTTACGCCCAGGTCTTCTTAGATGGCAAGTTGGCGGGTAAGGCCAATAATAGCGGCTTCCTCTCCTTAGAGGGCGACTTGAAGTTGGGCAAGCAGTATAAGATCACTTGTAAGCGTCAGGGCTTCTTAGATGGGGCGACCAAGTTGACCCTCAAGGCGGGCGCCAACCGCGTCGATCTCCTGCTCAAGGAGAAGCCGGCCCCGGCGGCTCCCACTTATGAGTATGTCGAGCCCACTTACAGCGCTCCCTCTTACGATCCCGGCGGTTACGGCGGGGGCGGTTATGGCAGCGGCGACGCTTATGGCGGTTCCAGTTCCTCCAGCTCCAGCTCTTCTAGCTCCAGCTCTTCTAGCTCCAGCTCTTCGGGCGGTTCCTCCGGCGGTTGGGGTGGCGTAGAAGGCGGCTGGTAAGGGAAATTGCTCTTAGTAGTCTCTACTAATCCCACTATCGACCGCACCTTAGAGTTGCCGGTCCTCCACCCCCACGGAGTCCATCGCTCCCAGCGCATCTGGCTCAGCGCTGGGGGCAAGGGGCTCAACGTAGGGCGAGCGGCCAAGAATTTGGACCTCCCCTACCGGGTAGTCGGTTTTTTAGGCGGCTTCACGGGCGAGCTCTTAGCGAAGTTAGCTCGGGAGGAGGGCTTAGAGACCTCTTGGTTGCGCTTTCCGGAGCTGGAGACCAAGATGAGTTACCTCTTAAAGCATAGGCGGGGCGACTCGACGGTTATCAATGAGCCCGGTCCCCGTTTAGAGCCCCAGCGCTGGCGGGAGTTAGTCAACTTCATCTTGGAGGAGTCCCGCCCGGCCCAGGCCGTCGTTTTGGCGGGCAGCGTCCCGCCCGGGGTGGAGAGCGGCGCTTACTTTGAGCTCTGCCGCCAATTGAGCGAGCGGGTCCCGGAGATCTTAGTCGACACCCCGGGCCACACTTTGCAGGCCGTGGTAGCCGATCCCCGCCGCCTCTCCATCAAGGTCAACCGGGAGGAGTTGGGCGAGGCTTTAGGGTTCCGTTTGAAAAATGATCGCGACCTCTACCAAGCGGGTCGCCTCCTCTTAGAGCGGGGGGCGCGCTTAGTCTGTATCACCTTAGGTCGGGAGGGGGCGATGGCTTTCGATGAGCGGGGCGCGTGGCGAGCTTCCTTTGAGGCCCCCCACTTTGTCAGTTCGGTAGGGAGCGGCGACTCTTTTAGCGCCGGTTTGAGTCTCTACGCTCTGCGGGGGATGGAGTTGCCCCAAGCTCTAGCTTGGGCCAGCGCCTGTGGGGCGGCCAACGCCCAGACCGACCTCCCCGCCCAATTCACCTTGGAGGGGGTAGAGCGCTTAGTCCCTCAGATCGAGGTCCAGGCG
Source organism: Vulcanimicrobiota bacterium (assembly GCA_944322965.1). Taxonomy (GTDB): domain Bacteria; phylum Vulcanimicrobiota; class Xenobia; order Xenobiales; family Xenobiaceae; genus Bruticola. The sequence continues at coordinate 21,712 of CALUQR010000002.1, read as the reverse complement.
GTAGTTTGAGGCGGGGTTGAGCGGAGGGGGGAAGAGGGAGGATTATTGAAGATTGGGGGGAGTAGACTGGTCCTAGGGGCCTTTTAGGGAGAAGGGGTCGACCGTTTTGAGTAGAGAGTCCATCAATATCGTAGTCAATAATGAAGTCCTGAACGTTCCCATCAAGACGCTGGTGGTGCAGGCTTTGGGGGCGGAGGATAATTTAGATATTGTGGGGGGTCTTATAAGTAATGAGATCGTCAGTCTCCACACCCCGCTCAGCGTGCCGGTGAGTATCTCCCCTATTACGCGCAATAGTCGGGAGGGGCGCCAATTAGTCAATCGCACCTCTACCATCTTATTGGAGTACGTCTTAGCCACGAAATTTAAAGATTATTTCTTCCAGCTGGGCCAGGCTATGGGTCAGGGTTACTATTACGCTCTGCGCAGCGCCCCTAAGCCTTTGGAGGAGGTCGATTATAAGGAGCTGAGTCAGAAGATCAACGAAGCTCTCCAGAAGGCGATCGAGGACGATCTGCAGTTCCACTCTAAGCTTTACAATGTGGAGACGGCCTGCGTCTTACTGAAAGACCATCAGGGTTCGATGTTGCGCCTTTTAGAGACTTGGCCTTACGCCCAGGTCTTGCTCACTAATATTGGCCACTTCTACGTCATCCAGCACGGCCCCATCGCCCCTTCCTCTAAGTACTGTTGCGGTCTGCGCATCCTCCCCTACGAGCAGGGTTTCATCTTGCAATTTAGCGGCAAGCAGCCCAACGTAGCTCCCAACGCCCACCGGCGCCTCTTAGATACTTACCGGGAGAATCGCAGTTGGAACGAGATGATTGGGGTCTCCAGCGTGGGCGATCTCAACGAGTCCGTCTTGAGCGGCCACATTAGCGAAGTGATCCGAGTCCAGGAGGGCTTACACGAGAAGAAGATTATTGAGATCGCCGATCTCATCGCCAAGGGTCGGGAGAAGTTGCGTTTAATCTGTATCGCCGGTCCCTCCTCTTCGGGTAAGACGACCTTTTTAAAGCGCCTCTCCGTCCAGTTGCGGGTGGCGGGGGTCGATCCCGTGCCTATCAGTTTAGACGATTACTATCGCAACCGCGACGATCGCCCTCGCGACGCTCAGGGCAATATCGACTTTGAGGCTTTGGAGTGTTTAGATATTTCCCTCTTGACGGAGCATTTACAGGCCTTAGTGCGGGGCGAGCGCATCTTAGAGCCCCATTACGACTTTAAAAAGGGGGTGCGCGTCCCTCCTGAGAAGTTTACCCCCTTGCAGTTAGCTCCCAACCAGGTCTTGTTGATTGAGGGGATCCACGGTTTAAATCCGGCCATTACGGAGTCCGTCCCTCAGGAGGCTCGCTTTAGGATCTTCGTCTCCGCCCTCACCCAGTTGACGGTCGACGAGCATACGCGCATTTCTACTTCTAATACTAGGCTCTTGCGTCGCATTGTGCGCGATCGCCGTTATCGCGGCACTTCGGCGGCCGATACGATTGAGCGTTGGCCCAGCGTGCGCCGGGGCGAGCAGCGCAATATCTTCCCCTTCCAAGAGCATTGCGATGTGATGTTCAACTCTTCGCTCATCTATGAGACGGCCATCCTCAAGACCTTCGCTTGGCGTTACCTCTTAGAGGTCCCGCGCACCCATCCTTCGCGCATTACGGCCCAATCGCTCTTGCGCTTTTTGGATATGTTCGTCCCTATCTTCCCAGACGACATCCCCAGCAACTCCATCCTGCGCGAGTTTATTGGCGGCTCTAACTTCGCCTACTGAGCGGAGGGTTAAGTTTTAGCTACAACCGGACGCCACGACGCCAGGGTCTAAGGCCTGGGCTACAAAAGAGCGGCTTAAGTCTTGCCAAAACCAACGTTACGGCCGAACTTAAGTCAGATCGGCATGTAACTCCGATCACCAAGAAAAAAGTTACGGCCGAGCCTAGGTCAAATCGGCATGTAGGTCCGACGACCAAAAAAGTTACGGCCGAACTTAAGTCAAATCGGTATGTAAGTCCGATGACCCAAAAGATAATGGCCTAAGTCCTACCAAAACACAAGTTACGGCCGGGCGCTACCGATCTATCGGTATGTAAGTCCGATCACCAAAAAAAAAGGAGAGAAGATGTTACCAGTTCCCAGTAAGCGTACGGAGCAGATCCAGATGTCGGCCATTAGGCGTATGATGAACGAGGCGGGTCGTCTGCGCGCCTTGGGCCACCCGGTCATATCGTGGAGCGTAGGCGAGCCCGACTTCAATACTCCGCAGGCTATTAAAGCGGCCACGGTGCAGGCTTTGGAGTCTAATTATACCCATTACTCTTCTAATTTAGGTCTTTTGGAGTTACGTCAGGCTGTGGCTGCCAAGTTGGAGGAGGAGTTAGGTTTAAAGTACCGTCCCACGGGTGAGATCTTAATAACTAACGGGGCGGCGGAGGCTATTAGCGCTTCGATTTTGGCGGTCTTAGACGAGGGCGACGAGGTTATCATCCCTACTCCGGCCTTTATCTCTTACGCCAACTGCGTCCATTTAGCGGGCGGCAAGGTGGTGGAGGTCCCGCTCTCGGCGGAGGATAATTTCCAGTTAGACGCCGAGCGTTTGGCGGCCGCGGTGACGGAGCGCACTAAGCTTATAATTATTAATAACCCTAACAACCCTAGCGGCGCGGTCTACGCTCCCCAGACTTTGGCTCAGGTAGCCAATCTGGCGGTCGAGAAGAACTTATGGGTCTTATCGGACGAGATCTACCGCCATTTCTTGTATGATAACGCTCGTTTCCGTTCTTTGGCTTCGTTCCCGGGTATGCGGGAGCGCACGTTGATGGTTAGCGGTTTCGCTAAGACTTACGCTATGACCGGTTGGCGTTTGGGGATTGTGGCTTGTGCGGAGACTTCTTTCTTGCCCTTATTGAAGGTCCACCAGTACTTAACTACTTCGGCGGTGACCTTTACCCAGGTCGGTTTAGCCCAGTCTTTGGCCAGCCCCCACACGGAGCGGGCGGTGCAGACGATGTTAGAGACTTTTGGGGCCCGGCGCAACTTGTTGGTACGCGGCTTGAGTCAGTTTTCCCAGCTCAAGGTCTACCCTCCCCAGGGCGCCTTTTACCTTTTAGTAGACGTCAGCGGCACGGGCTTAGACGCGGAGCGTTTCTGCCAGCGCCTCTTGCAGGAGCATTATTTGGCTATGGTCCCGCTCAGCGGTTTCGGGGCCCACTGTCAGAACTTGGCGCGCATCTCTTACGCCGCTTCCACTCCCGATTTGGAGGAGGGTTTGGAGCGGATGCGCACCTTCTTAGAGCGTTTCTAGAGCAGCTGCCCCACAAACCCCCAGAGATAGGCCTCGCTGAGTCGAACGCGTACTAGTTGGCCGCTCAGGTCTTGGGGCGCGTCGAAATGGACCAGCCAATGTTGGGGAGTCCGTCCGCTATAGCGGGTGGCTCCCTTTTTGCTAGGCCCTTCGACCAGGAGCTCGACCTCTAAGCCCAGCCGTTGGCGGTTGAGCTCTTGGGAGATGGCATTCTGGTGTTCGATGAGTCGGTAGAGCCTCTGCAGGCGCACCTCTTCGGGCACTTGGGAGGGGTATTCGCTACCCGGGGTCCCGGGCCGCTCGGAGTAGGCGAACATAAAGGCCGAGTCAAACTGGGCGGCGCTCACTACTTGGAGCGTATGTTGGAACTGCTCTTCGCTCTCTCCGGCAAAGCCTACGATAATATCGGTAGTGAGGGCTAGTCCGGGCAGCGCTTGGCGCATCCTCTGGGCTAGATCGAGGAACTGCTGGGCGGTATAGCCGCGATGCATAATCTTAAGGATCTCGTCATCCCCCGCTTGGAGGGGCAGATGGACGTGGGGGCAGACGTTGGGATTAGCGGCCATAGCCTCGATGGCGGCGGGGGTAAAGTAGGCGGGGTGGGGCGAGGTGAAGCGCAGGCGGAATTTGCCAACCTTCTCTGGGGTCAGAGCCTGGAGGATCTGGGCGAACCCCTCTTGGAGGCGCAGGTCGCGGCCGTAGTCGTTGACATTTTGGCCTAGGAGGGTGATCTCTTTATAACCTTCTCCCAGGAGCCTCTCTACTTCGGCTACGATTTCGGAGAGTCCCCGGCTATGTAAGGGCCCGCGCACGTGGGGCACGATACAGTAGGTACACCACTGGTTACAGCCTACGGAGATGGGAACCATGGCTTGGAAGGAGCTTTGGGGGCTGGCGGGGAGTTGCAGGTGGTGGCCCTTCTTATCTACTTGGACCCCGCATCCCGGGCGGCGCTTGGCCTCTTTCCAGAGCTTGCGCACTTGGACGGACTGGTTGGCTTGGGCTTTAAGTTGGCGCAACTCTCCTCGCTGCAAGAGCACTTGGTCGAGGTAGGGGTTGAGGTTCTTAACTTGGTGGGTCCCTAAGACGAGGTCGATATGGGGGAAGCGCTCTTGGAGCTGGTCCCGATCCTTTTGGGCTAAGCATCCGGCCACCACTAAGGTGAAGCGGGGGTTAGCTTGGCGGCGCTCTTTGAAGTCGCCCAGGCGTCCATAGACCTTCTGGTCGGCGTTATCGCGGATACAGCAGGTATTGAAGACGACGATCTCCGCCTCCTCTTCGCTGGCGGCGGGTTGGCAGCCGCGCTGTTCCAGGAGCGCTCCGATAATTTCGGAGTCGTAGACATTCATCTGGCAGCCGTAAGTTTGGATATAGTAGCTGCGCGGCCAGAGTTCTGATAGTTGGAGTTCGGGGGTAGGGCTAGACATAGATCTTTACCTTTTCTGCTTGAGAATCTGGAGGGCTTTTTGGAGTTGAATATCTTTATCCTCTTTCCCCACGAAGCGGGGCTCCATCTTGACTACTACTTGGGGCTCGATCCCTTGGTGGTCGATCATCTGGCCGCTGGGCGAGTAGAAGCGGGCCACGGTCATCTTGAGGGCGGAGCCGTCGGCGAAGGGGAAGATCTGTTGGACCGATCCCTTCCCGAAGGAGTGTTCGCCTACTAAGCGGGCCAATTTATGGTCGCGCAGGGCCCCGGCGGTAATCTCGGAGGCGCTGGCGGAGAAGCGATTGATGAGGACTACGAAGGGCAGGTCGACCTGACCGTCGGCGGTAGAGACTAAGTTATCGCGCTGTTGGGCCCGGTCTAAGGTATAGACGATGAGCCCGCCCCGGCGGATAAATTGGCTGCCCACCTCGATAGCCGCTTGGACGAAGCCCCCGCCATTATTGCGCAGGTCGAGGATCAGCCCTTGGGCCCCTTGGGAGCGCACTTTGGCTAACTCTTGGGCCAACTCGCGGCCGGTACTAGCTCCAAATTGGCGCATACGGATATAGCCTATAGAGCCGTACATCTTGGAGGTACAGCTGATGGCGTGGATCGTAGCTCGGGTGACGGAGACTTTAAAGGGCTGGGCGCGGTCGGGCCGCTTAATAGTTAAGACCACTTTACTGCCGATAGGTCCGCGGATGAGCTTAGTGGCTACGTCGAGGGCCATCCCTTGGGTCGATTGGCCGTCGATAGCTAAGATCTGGTCCCCGGGTTCTAAGCCGGCCTTGGCGGCGGGCGTCCCTTCCATAGGTTCGAAGACGGTCACTTGGTTGGCCTGGTCCTTATCGGCCTCAATGTAGACGCCTATCCCGCCAAAACCTTTAGTCTGGACCTGTTCTTCCAGGGAGGCGTACTCCTTGGGGGTCATGAGGATAGAGTAAGGGTCGCCCAGCCCGTAGAGCATCCCTTCGATGGCCGCGTAGGTGAGCAGCGTCTTATCGACTTTGGGGGCGTAGAGGTCTAAGACTTGGCTGAGGATATTGACCCTCTTATCGAGGCTCTGCAGGGGCTGGGGCGATTGGCCCGCGGCCCGCACCAATTTACCGACCTCATGGACTACCCCCTTTTCCAGTTGGGCATCGGCCACCTGTTCGACAAAAGAGGTGCGGATGCGGAAATAGACGTCCCGGAAGAGCTCGGCGTCGGGCACAAAGCCCAATTCAGAGGGCTTAGCTAAGAGTTTGGGGTAGTCGATCTCTAATTCAAAGTCGTGTAATTTCTGAGGCGGGCTAGCCTTGGGGCTAGCTTTGGCGCTGGCGCCCTTTTTGGCCGGGGCGGAGGCTGGGGTCTTAGCGGAGGCGGAGGCGGAATCCGAGGGCTTAGTCCGCTGGGCGGAGGGAGCGGATGGGGACTGGCTGCGATCTTCGACTAACTCCCAATCGTCAGGCACTTCCGAGGGGCCGAGGCGCCGCCCTTTAACTTGGGGCTCTCCCTCATCCTCCCAGATAAATTCCATACTCCCGTCTTGGCTGTAGGTGCGACGCGGCCCCCGGCGGGCGGGAGCGGCCTCCTTATCATTCTCTAAGGGTTGAGCGTTAGAGTACTCCTCTTGGGCGAAGGACTCGTCGCTAATTTGGAACTCTTCCCCTTGGGGCCCTTGGGTAATGTGGGGCAGGAGCGACTCTTCAGGCAGTTCCGGGCTAGCGGTAACCGCGGGCAGGGCGACCGCCTCCTGGGGTTTCTCACCCCAGTAATTATAGAGCAGCGACCCTAAGACGGCCGCTACTACTAAGATTAAGACTCTCCCCCACTTATTGCCCTCTCTGGCCATGCTCCATCCCTTCTGGACTCTCCTTAAATTTTAGCTTGCGAGCCGCTCCCCCGCCCTAGGCTAAAGCGGGCATCTCCACGTAGCCGCTCCCTAAACATCCCAGACAGCACATCCATCCGCTCCCCTGACAGTGAGGGCAGGGCTCTGGGGCCTGGCGCGGACCCCGGGAAGAGGGCGCCTTTCCGCTCCCCTGACAATGGGTGCAGATCACCTTCCCTCGGCCCTTACAGAGAGCGCAGCGGGTGAGTATCGTTTGCATCGTTAAGCCTACTTTCTACCTCCAGAGGGTCAATTATAGCCCTTTACTCTTTGGGAAGATAGCCCTCTTCTATGCCTATTTAAGAGGCTAAACTCTGGATTTTAGAGAAGTGATATGTTAGTATATCTCCCCAACTTTTAAAGAAGGAGCCAAAATATGAGTCAGCAGGGTCTCCTCAAGGGCGATGTTCACGTCTCGAACCCCTCACCCGAGATAACCGCCCAACTAAAGGGCCTCTTGCCCCCCCATCCTTTCCACATTAAGGCGGAAGAGGCGGCCGCCTTGGCCTCCCAGCTCTCCATCTCTAAAGAGCAATTGATGGTAGAGTTGATCCCCGTGGCCAGGGAGTACGCCGCCCCGGTGGTCCCCATCTCTAATTTCCAGGTCGGTTCCTGCGCCTTAGGAGAGAGCGGCGACCTCTACTTAGGGGTCAATATGGAATTTGTGGGCGAGAATTTAGCCCAGACGGTCCACAGCGAGCAATCTTCCTTCGCTAACTTGATGATCCACGGTGAGCGCTCCTTAGTCGCTCTGGCCGTCTCTTCGGAGCCCTGCGGCGGCTGCCGTCAATTTTTGAATGAGTTAGCTGGCGCCCAAGACTTGCGGATCATGATCCCGGAGCGCCCCTTAGTCAGCCTGTGCGACCTCTTACCGCGCTCCTTCGGCCCCCGCGACTTAGGGATCCAAGCCGGCATGTTGGCGGCGGTGGAGAATCCCATCCACCTCCCCCAGGGGGCGGACTCCCTAGTCAACTTAGCCTGGCAGGCGGCCAACCGCGCCTACGCCCCTTACAGCCACTGTAACGCCGGGGTGGCCTTAGAGTATCAAGACGGCCAGACGGTCAGCGGCTGGTACGTGGAGAATGCGGCCTTCAATCCCTCTCTCTCCCCCCTGCAGGCGGCCCTCATTATGGGCCACTCCTTAGGGCGCTCCTACGCCCAAATAGCCCGCGCCGTCTTAGTGGAGCGCCAGGGCGCTCCCGTCACCCACGCCCCGGCATTTAGATCCCTCTTGGGCTCTCTGGCCCCGCAGGCGGAATTATTGTCTTTCGCTACCCCGCCCCAATAGACAATAATTTATTAAAAAAGTCCCCTAGCTCCCTAAAATTGTACTAAATTTTAGCAATTATAGTCCGAGTTAGGGGATTTTTTACTTTTTATTCGCTGCTTTTCGAGATTTGGGAGACGATAATTCCCCCCTAGAAGTTGACAGCTAGGGCCAAGTGGCCTAAGATAGGGCCCGAAGCTAGATCCTAATTATTGTTTAGAGTCGATCAGCTTTGTGAGAATGAGTTAAATATTGTGCGCGCTAACCGAGCGTCCCGCCTCTGGGTCTGCCATTTGCCCCGTTCCGCGCCTTTTAAGAGAGGCTTCATCAACCTCTGCGACTCTATAAATTGGTTGGCAGAGCCGCCTAGTAGCGAGGGCGGTCCCTTCAGCTAACTTGGAGAAGGTTAAATTTTGCAATTTAGGCGACAATTATTGGCTGCCTTAGCGGTAGTCTTATCTTTAAGCGGCGCTTTAAGCGCTAATCCTCTAGAGGAGGGGTGGAACCATTGGGGTGTGGAGGCGCCGGCGCCTCTACAAGCTCCCGCTCCCCTCTTTAGCTCTGAGGAACTAAAAGCCCAGGGCTTATGGCCCGAACCCGCTCCCAAGCGGGAGAGTCAAGCGACGACCGCCCCTAAGCGCAACGCTTACGGTATGGGCGCTCTCTACGTCAAAGTCTCCCAGGTAGTCTACGAGCGGGTGGCGGTCGACCCCAATTTGGCCCACCGCCGGCGCTCTTTGGCCTCGCGCGGCGCTAAGGCGGGCGCTACCCAGACCGTAGCTAGGCGCAAGATGGTCGATTTAGATCTGACCCCCATTATCTGCAAGTATGCGGAGCGCTTCAATCTCGACCCCTGGTTAGTGCGGGCGGTCATTGAGACGGAGTCTAACTTTTACCCTTACGCCGGTTCCCCCGCGGGGGCCAGCGGCTTAATGCAGTTGATGCCGGCCACGGCGGCCAGTTTAGGTTGTCGCGATCCGTTCGATCCGGAGTCTAATATCAGAGCGGGGGCGCGCTACCTGCGCCAGATGCTCAACCTCTTCGATGGCAATTACCAATTGGCTATCGCCGCCTACAACGCCGGTCCGGGCAACGTCCAGCGCTACGGCGGGATCCCGCCCTTCAGCGAGACTAGACATTACGTGCGTAAGGTCACCTCGCTGTGGAAGAAGCGCAAGGCCCAGGCCCAAAAGGGGTAGGATGAGCCTACGTCGAACATTTTTAACATGAAGCGGTTACTGACATTGGAATATTAGTAGTTCCGTGTTGCCAGCAATTCCCACTGGAGGCCAAAGATGCAAATTACCGTAAGCGGAAAAAATTTTGACGTAAGTAACTCTCTCCGGGACCATGTAGTAGAGAAATTAAATAAGAAGATAGGTCGTTTCGACACGGTCATTACCGCCAACGTCACCTTATCTACCGATCGCCATCGCCACATCGTAGAGATCACCCTCTTTGGTAAGGGCTTTGAGATGCGGGCTGAAGAGGATAATAATGACGATATGTACCGCTCTATCAACGCGGTAGTCGAGAAATTGGAGAAGCAGCTGGACAAGGCCCGCAAGCGGATGATCGATATTAGCCGCAAGGAGCGCGAGGAGAGCAAGGCCGAGGCCGAGGTAGCCCAGCCCGAGCGCTCTTCGCCCGTGCAGCAGACCTTCTCTTATGACGCCGAGCCCTTGAGCGTCGAGGAGGCCATTAGCGAAATGCAGAGTAACGGCTACACCTTCCAGGCCTTCCACAATAAGGCTAACGGCCGCATCAACGTGGTCTACGTCTTAGACGCTGGCGGTTACGGCCTCTTAGACCCCAAGCTCTAGTCTTCCCCTAGCCTTTTTACTTAAGGTAAGTTTAGATCTGGCCGTCCCCCGCCTAGGCGGGGGACGGCCAGATCCATTTAGAGGGAAGAATTCTTTTATTCCCAGGCTAAGGCTTTAGCCTTATTCTTAGGGATCTGGCGAAAGTGGGCCAAAAGTTCGACCCGCTCTTTAGGGCGCAGTCCTAGCCTTTGCATAAAGGCCAAGTCGGCCTCTAATTGGCGCTTCTCCTCTTCCTCTTCTGAGTGAGGGTCAGGGCTAAAGCCTTCTACAATGAGCACAAACTCCCCGCGCGGGGTCTCCGCCCGGAAATGTTCTACCAGTTGGGAGAGGGTAGAGGTCAGGGTCTCTTCATAATACTTAGTCAACTCGCGCCCTACAAAGGCCCGCCGCTCCCCCCAGAGTTCTACTAAGAGCTCTAAGGTAGCTAAGAGGCGATGGGGGGCCTCAAAGAAGACGCAAGTCCTCTCTTCCGAGCGCAAGGAGGCTAGAAATTGGCGCCTCTCCCCCTCGGCGCGGGGTAAGAAGCCCTCAAAGGCCAAGCGGCGCCCCGGCAGACCGCAGACGGAGAGAGCGGCGGTGAGGGCGCTCACCCCGGGAATGGGGACTACGGGCAGCCCCTCCTCCCGACATTTAGCCACTAGATCGCGCCCTGGGTCGGAAATGGCGGGCGTACCGGCCCCCGCGACTAAGGCTACCTTAGCACCTTGCTGCAGGAGCTCTACTACCGCCTCCCCCGCCTTCTCTCGACCCGACTCCCTATAGGAGAGGTACTGGGCGGAGAGGGAGTAAGCGGCCAAGAGGCGGCGCGTAGCTTGGACCTCCTCGCAGGCCAGATAATCCATCTGGGCCAAGACCTCCAGAGCGCGCGGGGTAAAGTCGCCCAAGTTGCCGATAGGCACGGCCACAACGTAGAGGGTTCCGGGGTGGGTCTCCATAGCTTAAATGGCGATCCCGCGGGCCACGCCCACAAAGCGGATCTTCTGTAAGAGATCGCCTACGATACGCTCCCAGGTGTAACAAGCGGCGGTGCGCCTCCCCTCCTGGCGCAATTCGCGGACCAGTTCCGGCTCGCGCTGGACGGTCTTTAAATACTCTACGATCTCTAAGGGGTCTTCCGTCTCCACCACGGCGCTATTGACCATAGTCTGAGCGTAATCTTCGCCCGTAGCTCCCACAAAGGGCAGGCCGCCGCAGGCCATAACCTCTAAACCCACCAAGCCGAAAGGCTCGTGGCCCGAGTTAGCTAAGACGCAATCGGAGCCCGCATAGAGGATATTGATAAACTCTTCCGGCACGAAGAAGCAGAGCTCTAAGACGTCATAATCCTTATAGCGCTCTAACTCGCTAAAGATCTCGGTCATACTGGCCCGCGGATCTAGGGTGATCTCCTTCCAGGTCAAACCCTGCAGATCGGCCTGGCGGCGCACTTCGTAACGGTGGTGCTCTTTACCCCCGCGGGCGATCATGGTGGGCTTCATACCCTGGCGTTTCATGTGGCCCATAGCCCCCATGGCCATCACCCAACGCTTATCGACGTCGTAGCGCCCTACTTTAGTGACTAATAGGTCCGGGAAGATCTGGCGCAGGCGCGCGGTAGCCTCCGTAGAGACGGGCTGCAAGAGGCGGCGCGGGATCCCATTGTGGATTACAATGGGATTGACCCCCCACAACCACATGCGGTGCTTCATATAGCGACTGACGGTAGTGAGAACGCAACTATTGCGCAATTTCTCCCAGTTGACCCCCTCAAAACCGTAGAGATTATTGGCGTTCCAGAGGATGAGCGCCCACTTCTCTAAATGCTGGCGGCGCAGGGCCTGGTCTAAATTGATGACGGCCGGAATAGTCTGCCACTCCTCCGCTAAGATGACGGTCACTACCCCCTTAGCGGCCGCGGGAGCGATCACCTGCTCTATGAGAGCGGAGGGCAGCGAGGAGGCGAAATCGCAAACCTTCTGATTCTCCGCCACGTAACAACCCCCAGGATTGGCGGCGCTCAACCATTGCGACCAGCGGTGGAGAGTCCAGTTACCCCGCTGTTCCGTAGCGGGCAAGATGGGATCCCCTACAAAGTAGAGGTGGGTCGGATAGCCCAGCTCAGCCAGGCACTTACAGAGCTCCGTGGCCCGAATTCCCAGGCCCCCGGCCATGGAGAAGAGGTCGGGACCCTCGAAAGAGAGCATCACAAACTGCAGCTTGTCAGTCGGGTATACGGTTGTAAGACCACTCATAGTGGAAGCCCATTTTATGGGAGCGCCAGTCGTTTCCTGCCCTCACTTATTAACGGAACGTATCCAATTGGTTCTAAGACTCTATCTAAGTTAATGATAATTGATAGTCAAATCTCATTGACCGCCCCCGGAGAGAATTCTATAATGATTCGGGTACCGCAGTTATGGCTCTGTCTCTTCCATATCGAGCTCCAGGCGAGCGAGCTAGCGCCCTCCGCTATTTAGTAGGGCTCTGGCTCATCCTTTTGTGGGGATTAGGGGGGCTCTTCTTTTGGTGGCATCCCCACTCTTTAGAGCTTACTTCCCTCTATTGGTCCGCGAGCGAGCGGGAGATCTGTAGCCACACTCTGCCCTGTCGCCATTTAGAGCGGAGGGCGCCCGCTTGCTCAGAGTCTTGTAGCCAATGTCAGAGCCTCTCTCAGCTCTCCCTCTGTACGCTTTTAGTTAAAGAGAAGTCCGCCCTTATAAGGCTCGCCTTACCTCTAGAGCCGCCCTCTTTAGAGGCGCCCCCCGGTTGGAAACCCTCTTTTTTGGGGCGTTCCCCTCCCTTCCCGGCCTAAAAAGTCGCCTTCTTTATTCCCCCATACGCTCTAATTTAGGAAGGGAGTCTCATCCTCTATGCCCAGACGTTCCCCGCTCTGGCTGAGCGGAGGGCTCTTAGGTCTGCTACTCTGGAGCGCCCCGGCCTGGGCGCTACCAGAGGGCCCTACCGACGCCCCCTCTACCTCCGCTCCGCCAACCCTTAACCCCGCCTCTAGCCCCTCTGGACCTAGCTCTAGTCCCCCTAATCCAACCTTAGCCCCCGCCGCCCAAAGCGACGCTCAAAATACCTTAGAAGCTAGGCTCAAGTTCCAAGAGGAGCTCTTACAAAAACAGGCCCGACTCTTAGAAAAACAGAATCGCCAAATAGACGAGCTGCGCTCCCAAGTGGAGGAACTGCGCCAACATCTAGCCCTCCCGCCGGCGCCGCCTCTACCCGCAGAGACTGCGCCAGAAACTGAGGCGCCCGTCTTAGCGGAAGAGACTCCGCCCCCGGAGGCCGCGCCTGAGACTCAAACCCCTACCATAGCCGAAGAAACTCCCTCCCCTGAGACGGCGCCAGATTTAGAGGAACCCCTCTTAGCGGAGGAGGGCGAGGATCCCGGTCCGGAGCCGCCCGAGGCTTCCGAGGCCCCCACCTCCGTCAGCGCCCAAGCGAGCGGCCAACAGCCGGCCCTCAATCCCAATATCTCGCTAGTCCTCTTAGGCGGGGCCCAATTGGGCGGCTCCAGCCCCCAAGATCCCAATAAGAATAAGTTCTACCTCCAAGAGGCGGAGTTACAGATCTCCGCCCCCGTCGACCCCAATACCCGCTTAGAGGCGGCCTTAGCCGCCCACCAAAACGAGGGGGTCGAATTGGAGGAGGCCTTTATCCAATACCTAGGCTTAGGTCAGGGCCTAGAGTTGCGGGCCGGTAAGATGTTCAATAATATCGGGGCCCTCAATACGCTCCATACCCACGCCCTGCCCCAGATCGATAGGCCCCTACCTTATAGCGAATTCTTAGGCTCCGAAGGGCTCTCCACCCCGGGAGTAGAGCTCTCCTACCTCTTCCCCTGGGAGTGGTACTCTAAGATGATCGTCTCCGTGAGCAGTAGGGCCGGGGTCCATAGCCACGGCCAGGAGGGAGAAGAGAGCTTCGCCCTCTTCCCAGAAGAGGGCAAACATAACCCCCTACTCAGCCTGCGCTGGGAGAATATGGCCGATCTCAATGAGGATACGACCCTCACTCTGGGACTCTCCCACGCTAGCTCCGCTATCGATAGCGATCACCTAGAATCGGCCGCCCTCTACGGGGCCGATCTGACCCTCAAATGGAACCCGGTAGACGATCCCTATAAAGAGCTGGTCTGGCGCACAGAGTACCTCCACGCCCAACAGAAGGGGGCCCTCCACCAGGAAGAGGGCGGCCAGGCCCATCTCCACCCCGATAGCGATCTGAGCGGCTGGTATACTTATCTCTCCTACCGCTTAAATCGCCATTTCCGCCTAGGTATGCGCTACGATCAGGCCGACTCCCCCTTAGTGAGCGGCGGACGCACCCAGCGCGGCTCCGCTTATCTCGAATATATCGCCAACGAATGGAACGCTCTGCGCCTCCAATACAACCGCACCTCGCCCAGCTGGCAGCCCTCCTATAACGAGTTGCTCCTGCAATGGAATGTGGTCATCGGCCCCCACGGGGCTCACGCTTATTGAGAAAGGTCTAAACGGTAAGTATGTTCTCTAAATCTCCGAAACTGTGGGGCGCCTTCGCTTGGGTCCTCCTCTTCCTGGCTCTCTTAACCCCCGCCAGCTGGGCCCAGCCCGCCCTCTCCGTCGTCGTCACTACCCAAGACCTAGCCGATATTACCCGCCAAATTGGGGGCCAGCGCCTCCAAGTCACCGCCCTCTGCCACCCCCTGCAAGACCCCCACTTCGTAGAGACGAAACCGAGTTACCTGCGCTCCCTGCAGCGGGCCGACGCCTTTATTGAGACGGGACTCTCTCTAGAGATCGGTTGGGCGCCCAGCCTCCTGCGCGCCGCCCGCAACCCCAAGATCTTGCCCGGTTCCTCCAACTTCTTAGAAGCTAGCGCCGGGATCCAAGTCTTAGAGAAACCTACCGGGGCCGTCGATCGCTCCCGGGGCGACATCCATCCCGACGGCAACCCCCACTACCTCCTCAGCCCCACCAACGCCAAACGCGTAGCCCGCACCATCACCGCTTTTTTAAAGAAGATCGACCCCCCAGGGGGAGCTATCTACGACCGCAACTATAGCGCCTATTGGCACGCCCTCGACCAAGCCGATCGCCGCTGGAAGGCCCTCTTAAAACCCTACGCGGGCCAAAAGATCGTCACCTACCACTCTACCTGGCCCTACTTCGCCCGCCACTTCGGCTTAGAAGTCGTAGGCCACATCGAAGCTAAGCCGGGCGTAGCCCCCAATAGTCGCCAACTCAACGAGCTGACCCAACTGATGCGCGCCTCCCACTGTAAAGCGATCCTCTATGAGACCTGGTTCCCCGACCAACTGCCCCAAGCCTTAGCCAAACGTACCGGGGCCCAAGCCCTCTCCTTGCCCATCCAGCCGGGCGGAACCCAAGCTACCGCCACCTACCTGCAAATGATGGATTATAACGTCCAAAGCTTAGTGAAGGCCTTACAAAAATGAGCGCGCTCCTATCCTTCCAAGGGGTCAGCCTGGGCTATGGAGCCCACCTCGTCCTCCACGACCTCAACTTTACTATCGAGGAGGGCCAGTACCTAGGGCTAGTAGGCGCCAACGGGGCGGGCAAATCGACCCTCCTCAAAGCTATTATCGGCGCCCTCTCCCCCCTCCAGGGGCGGATCGTCTACCAGGGCCAAGCTAAACGCTCCTCCCTGCGCTTAGGCTATATGCCCCAACAGCAGACTCTGCCCGCCTCCTTCCCCCTTACCGTCGAACAAGTCGCCCTCATGGGGCGCTACCCCCAAATGGGCTGGCGACCCTTCCCCCGACCCAGCGACCGCCAAGCCGTCCGCCGGGCCCTAGAATTAGTAGGGATCGCCAACCTAGCCCCGCGCCCCATCGAAGAACTCTCCGGGGGCCAATGGCAGCGCCTCCTCCTAGCCCGAGCCCTAACTAGCGAGCCCCAACTCTTACTCCTAGACGAGCCCACCAACGGACTAGACTACCCCGCCACCCTCGAATTCTTAGCCCTTATCGACCAGCTCCACGCTCAAGGGTTAACTATTATCCTCGTTACCCACCAACTGGAGATCGTGCGCCGCCATACCCAAAAGATGGGGCTCATCCACCCCGCCCCGCCCCAAGGGAATACCCTCAGCTGGGCCGATCCCCACCATCTAGAGGATCCCCACTACCTGGCCCAACTCTTCGGACGCTCCGACCTCACCCTCCACCCCACCGCCCCCTAACTTTAAATCTGGGAGTCCCATCGCCATGGATTTAGAAAGCTTAGATTTTACGACCCTCGCCCTCTTAAGCGCCACCCTGACCGCACTCCTGACTTTCTACCTAGGGCTCCTCGTCCTCTTGCGGCGCCTGGTCTTTGTGGGGGTCACCCTCTCCCAGCTAGCCACCGCCGGTATCGCCCTCAGTGGACTCTGCCACCTGCCCTGCCAAGTGGGAGGGATCCTCATGATGTTCTTAGGGGTCAGCTGCCTAGCCTGGGAGTCCCCTCACTCCAAACTGCCCCCCGAAGGGGCCATCGGCAGCTGGTACGTAGGCGCGGGAGCCCTAGCCGTCCTAGGTCTAGCCTTAGCCCCCCATAGCGATAGCGACCTCCAAGGGCTCCTCTTTGGCAATATCCTAGCGGTCACCAATTTTGACATCTACCTCATGCTGGGGACCCTGCTCGTCTTAGCCCTCCTCAACTTCTTCTTTTACAAAGAATTTTGGCTGACGGCCTTCGATCCCCTCATGGCCCAAGCCCTAGGCTATAAAGTGCGCTTCTGGAACTGGCTCTTCTACCTGACCGTAGGCCTAGCTATCGCCGTAGCTATCCATAGCGCCGGAGCCCTCCTGGTCTTTGCCCTCCTCATCGTGCCCCCCCTCATCGGACTGACCCTCAGCCGCCGCTGGTGGCGGTGCGTCGTCTACTCGCTCCTGAGCTCCCTAGTAAGCGTAGGCGCAGGCCTAGCCCTCTCCCTGCACTGGGATCTGCCTAGCGGCGCTACCATCGTAGCCCTAGCCTGCGTCCTGCTCATCTTAGCCCGCCTAGGGCGCTACCTCTTCCCCGCCTCCTAAAGAGCTAAGCTTCCCGCTTAAATTGGGGATTTAACTCCAAGTAGCGCCGGAAGAGGGCGCTCAGAAGATCGGGAACTTGGGCCAAATTCTCGGCGCTCTCCACAAAGGCGATGCGCAATTGGGTGCGGCCCAAGTTGTCCGCCAAATTGCTGGCGTTATAAAATTCGGGCATGGGAGCGGTCAGTAAAGTCACCTTCTGACCCTCGCGCTCCACAAAGCCCTCCGAAGCGCACCAGACCACAAAGCCGTCGGCGCTAAACTTCTCATTGACCAAGTGGCGCAAGTCGACTACCTCATAGAGCGAAGCGTCGGCCCTACTAACTATAACCCCCGGCAGAGCCTCCTCCATCTCCTGGTGGAACTTCTCCATTAAAGGACGGTAATGGTCGCGCTGGCGCTGGAACCAGGCCCTAATCTCCCCATGGCTCAAATGGGCGATAGCCCCAAAGATCCACTGGCCCAAAGTATTCGTACAGAGATTGACCGTATTCTCAGCCACTAAACGTAAGTGGAGATCGCGACAGTCGGTCACCAACGCCCCCACCCGCAAACCGCAGCCGTTCCAGACCTTAGAGGCGGTCTCAATACTAATGCGCAACCCCGTAATGCCGGGGACCTCCATCTCCGTCAGAGCCCAAATACTGACCGCGCCCTCGCAGTGGTCCACATAATAGAGCTCCCTATAAGCCTCATCGGAGATCATCCACATGTCGTACTTGACACATAACTTAGCCAGATCGACTAACATCTGGTGGGTGTAGAGCTGACCGGTAGGATTATCGTAAGGGATAACTACCAAAGCGTTGGGACGCTCCCGCTGGATGATCTCCTCAATCTCCTGCAAAGAAGGCAGATTAAAATTGCCCTCCTCATCTAAACGGCGCGGGAATGAGACGATGCGCCTACCTAAGCGCTGAGCGAAAGAGCGATAATTAGTATAAGCGGCGTCGATCAACATAGCCGGCATATTGGCGTTGCCCGCGTCGCCGCAACAGGCTACGATCACCAACTCCATAGCCTGGCTCCCCCCGTCCGTCACTTGTATATACAGATTGTCGGCATAATAACCGCTGGCCCCAATAATATTGCGGAAGGCCTGGCGGGCCTCCGATAAACCCAAAGTGGGAGCGTAACGTACGATGCCGTCGGCAAAAGGGCTCTCGGGAGCGGTCAAATGGCGCAAGCGCTCCTGCATGGCCGGGTGCATCGGTAAAGAGACGTTGCCGATAGCTACGTTTATAGCCCGGCAATCGTCCTGGCGCAAAGCGAATTGGACGCTAGCATTGCGAATAGCGGTAGGTTTGCGATTAGCGATATGATTAGAAAGTTTAGGCATAGGGATCCTATTTAAATAGAATAAAGAAGTTCCCTCCCCCGGCCCGTACGGGCCGGGGGAGGGAACTTCGCTCCAGTTAATTACATCTAACTCAAGCTAACTACGCTTAGCAACAGCAGTGGCTGCCGTGACCGCCTTCAGATTTCTTCTCCTCTTCCACCACGTCGGTGACCAAAGTCTCGGTGGTCAAGATGAGAGCGGCGATAGAGGCCGCGTTCTGCAAAGCGGAGCGGGTGACCTTAGCCGGGTCGACGATACCGGAAGCGATCATGTCCACGTACTGGCACTTAGCGGCGTCGAAACCGTGACCGGCGGGCAGAGCCTTGACCTTCTCCGCTACTACCGAGCCCTCGTGGCCGGCGTTGTCGGCGATGACCTTTAAAGGTACTTCCAAAGCCCGACGCACGATGTCTACGCCTACCGCCGCGTCGCCCTCTAACTTGATCTTCTCCAAGATGGGAGCGATATGGGCCAGAGTGGACCCGCCGCCAGGGACGATACCCTCCTCCACGGCCGCTCTAGTAGCGGAGAGGGCGTCCTCAATGCGGTGCTTCTTCTCTTTGAGCTCCGTCTCCGTGGCCGCGCCTACCCGAATGACGGCTACGCCGCCCAGTAACTTGGCCAGACGCTCTTGCAACTTCTCGCGATCGAAGGAAGAATCGGTAGCCTCGATCTGGTGACGGATCTGCTCGATGCGAGCCTTTAACTGCTCAGCCGCGCCCCGACCGTCGACGATGGTCGTGTCGTCCTTAGTGATGCGCACGCTGTTAGCCTGGCCCAACATCTCCAAGGTGACCTTGTCTAACTTGATGCCCAAGTCCTCGCTCACTACCTGACCGCCCGTCAAGACGGCGATATCTTTGAGCATCTCTTTGCGACGGTCGCCGAAGCCGGGAGCCTTCACCGCCGCTACCTGCAAGACGCCGCGCAACTTGTTGAGGACCAGAGCCGCCAGAGCCTCGCCGTCTACATCCTCAGCGATAATGACGATCGAACGGCCCGCACGAGCCACCTTCTCCAAGATGGGAGCCATGTCGGCGATAGAGCTGATCTTCTTCTCACTAATCAAGATGTAAGGCTCCTTGAAAGAGGCTTCCATCTTGTCAGTATCGGTCACGAAGTAAGGGGAGATGTAGCCCTTATCGAACTGCATACCCTCCACATACTCCAAGTTGGTGTGCATGGTCTTAGACTCTTCCACGGTCACCACGCCGTCTTTGCCCACCTTAGCCATAGCCTCAGCGATCAATTCCCCAATGACGCTATCGTTATTAGCGGAGATCATCGCCACCTGAGCGGTAGCTTCCTTAGTCTCCACGGGCTTAGCCAACTTGTGGATCTCAGCCACCACGGCCTCTACGGCCTCCTCAATGCCCCGCTTAATGAAGAGGGGATTGGCGCCGGCGGTTACATTCTTCATGCCCTCAGTGATCATCGCCTGAGCCAAAACGGTAGCCGTAGTCGTACCGTCGCCAGAGACGTCGTTAGTCTTGGAAGCGACCTCGCGCACTAACTGAGCGCCCATATTCTGGAAGGGGTCCTCGACCTCGATCTCCTTAGCGATAGTTACGCCGTCGTTAGTGATGGTGGGAGAACCGAACTTGCGATCCAAAACGACGTTGCGGCCCCGCGGACCTAAGGTAATCTTTACAGCGTCAGCTACCGCATTAGCGCCCAACTCCAAAGCTTTGCGGGCTTCCTGGGAATAAAGAATCTGCTTCGCAGCCATTTTTACTTCTCCTAAATTATCTTCTTGCGCACTAAACATCTCCCCCCGCTAGAGAGAACCCTACAGGATGGCCAAAATGTCGCTCTCTTTGATGATGAGATAGGTCTCGCCGTCGACCTTCATCTCCGTGCCCGAATACTTGCCATACAGGACCTTGTCCCCCACCTTAACTTCCATAGGCAAGCGCTGGCCATCGTCCGCCTTACGGCCCGGACCTACGGCAATAACCTCACCCTTTTGAGGCTTCTCTTTAGCCGTCTCCGGAATATAGAGCCCGCCCGCCGTCTTCTCCTCAGAAGGAGAGGGTTTCACGATGACGCGCTCGCCTAAAGGACGAATACTAGACATTTACTAAACCTCCATCGACCTCTACCCTCGCGCCAAAATTCCCGAGGGCCTAGGTACCTTTTCTCTAGCTAAGATAAGCGTTAGACTTGGCCAAGACAAGTAGGCAAATATTAGAAGTGTAATAGAATTGCCAGACTAGACCTTGCGAGCCAAGAGCCTAGCCGAATACTCCCGAGTCTCCGGGCGATCGACTTCCGCATAACTCAAAATCTCTAAGCCTAAGCCCGCAAAAACCTCCCGCAACTGGCCCGGAGCCAACAAAAAATCGCGACGCCTGGGACCGTAACGTAAGTAGTCGTACGTATAACTCTCATAGAGCAAGATCCCACCCCCCTCCAAACGCTCCACTAACTGGCTACATAAATCCGGCTGCCAATAACGAGTCGCCACAATCGTAGCAAAAGGACCGGCCGGTAAAATCTCGCGCTCTAAATCGAGCTCCTGAAATCTAGCCTCCAAACCCCGCTCCGCAGCCCGCTTGCGACAGACCTCAATAGCCGTCGGCGAACGGTCTACACCCAAGACCCTAAAACCGCCCTGGGAAGCCAAATAAAGGGCGTGACGACCCTCGCCGCAAGCCACATCCAATAAGGCCCCGCGCCGTAAATAAGGCAACGACTCCACCACAAAAGGCTCCGGCTGCCTCGGACCACGACCCGGAGTACTATAACGCTCCTCCCACAGAGCGTAATTGTCGCTAGCCATCTAACCCTGACCGAACCAGAGAGGCTTTAACTCCAAAATGGAACCTATTAAATGGCGCTTCTCGACCCGCCAACGGCCGCGCTGAGCGGCTACCGCCAAAAGCTCCTGGTAGAAGCGCTCCTTAACTAAACCGCCGCCATAACCGCGCTCTAAAGTCTGCCATAAACCCTCGATCTCCCGCGCCAAAGAGTCGCGCCCTAAACCCTCGCCCGACTGATAACGGTCCCCTAAAAGACTCCACGCCAAACTGGCTATATCGCTCTCCGGATGGCCAAAGTAAGCCTCCTCAAAATCTAAGCCCTGCAGCTCGTCGCGCCCGCTGTCATATAAAAAGTTGTATACTCCACAATCGCCCCACAAAAAGGTCAACTTAGCGGCCGCAGGGGTCAAACGACGATGGAACTCGCCCACCCAACCTGCTAAACGCTCCGCTAAGTCCCAACCCTGACCGGCGCCTAACTGCAGACCAGACAAGGGCTCCATAAAGAGCACATTAGCCACCAAAGCCAAAGGCTTCGCTACCGCCAAACCACAAGAGCTAGCCTTGCTCAAAGCCGCCTTCTCGCCTAAACGGTTGCCCCAAACATAATACTTAGCCACTATCTCCCGCTCGCCCGCGTCCGTACCTAAACGTAAACGAGATAACTGGTTCTTGCGACTAGGATAAAAAGAAGCCTCCAACAACGAGACGTCCTCGCCAAACTTCTCCCGTAAAATCGCTTCCCAAATAACCGGAATCTCCATTTTTTAAACCTCGGACTTACTGGCCGTCAGGAGTAACGTAGCGGCCGTTTTTTTAAACTTCGGACTTGCTGCCCCGTAAGAGCGACGTAACGGCCGTAACTTTGATTACGGTTAGACTTACGTCGTTCTTTTAGGGCGCCTCAGCTTGACGGTCGTTAGG
>CALUQR010000001.1 GCA_944322965.1 Vulcanimicrobiota bacterium | reverse complement strand
CAACCCTTTTAAACAATTCGGAATGCGCTAGCCGCCAAAGGCGGCAATGCGCAATGCGTAATGCGGAATTAAAGGGCTTTTGTTAATAACTTGGCAGATCCGGAAGTAGCTGAACTTATGCCAGAATCGCAGGGAGCTTCGCCAAATCTAATTCGTAATGCGGAGTGCGCTAGCCGCCAAAGGCGGCAATACGGAATGCTTAATGCGTAATGCGGAATTAGGTTTCTGCTTGTTAATGGCTAGGCAGATCCGAAAGTAGCTGGGCTTATGGGAAAATCGCTGGCAGTTTCACTGCCTTCTTGGCGCTTTAGTTCTGACGTCCGGATCTTCATTTGCGTTCTGTTGCTTGACAGAGGCCTTTAGGACGCTTGTCCAATTGACCGCGGCGCGGCCCCCGGCCGCGCCACATCATAACGATTTTCCCCCAAGCTATGCTACCCCGAACCCCATCAGACATTCCCCAAGCCTTCTCGCCCTTCTCCCACCGCCAAAACCTAAGTTAGAGCAATAACCTCTCCCCTAGCCGCGCCACCTCCAATTCCGAATTACGAATTCCGAACTCCGCATTGTTGCCTACCTTCCCGGCGGCAGCCCTAAAATTCCTCACTATCTCAATTACGAATTACGAATTCCTAATTACGCATTGTTGTTGCCGCCGGCAAGCCTGCGCACTTCGATTACGGTCATTCCAAGGGCTTGAGCAATAGTATCAATGCTAAGTCCACCTCCTAAGAGACGCTTCAGCATAGAGACTTCCCCTCTGGTTTCCCCCTCAGCCAATCCCTCGCGTCTGCCCTCGAGTTTACCCTCAGCCAGGCCTTTAGCCCTAGCTTCGGCTTGATCTTGGGCGCGCCAGTTCTCTATATAATCAGCTACTTGGCTCATATCGTCTACCTCCTCTAACATCTTACGATCAGCAGTCTCTTCATATCCTCTCTGTGGCAAGAGTATGCTCACGATCCATTGTACAAAGTCACGCCGCAGTTGGCTATAACGTTCGCTACGCAAGGAGCGCTCTAAAATGCGCAACAGTATGACCAACTCCTGAGAACTCGACGTACGCTCCAATCTAAAGATCCAGGAGCTAAGCCCCGGATCTTTTTCCAGTTTTCTACCTGGCAAACGCCTGACATCTAAGACAAAGTATCTAAAGTGGCCATTGATACGCTGTATACCGCGAGGCCGAGCACGCAAATAATCGTCAATATCCTGAGCCGCATTCCAAGGATGCAATCCATTGTAAACCACAATCGGGACGACGGTCGGCAAACTGGCTTTTTCCAACCCTTTCTCGTTATTTAAAATCTCTTCCCAAACGCAACCCACATAATTCCAAAGGCGCACGACCATCCTCTGGTCGACCGTACTCTGGAATTCAAACATCAAAACGACATAACAGACGCCCCCGTCCTTCCACTCAATCCGCCACAAAAGATCGTTGCGCCGCTCTCTGTGGCGATGATCGATATGGACCGTAGGCAAGGCCTGCAAAGTGCTGAAATCCAGCTCTTTAACCAACCAGCGGGGTAAGAATCCGCTCACACAAGATTCTACCACCTCCACATGGCTAAAAAGACGCTTATAACTCGAATCATGCCCCATAACTACCCCCTTTTAAACATCGTACTTACATAGCGGCCTGTATCTAAGTTATCACCGTAAGTTAGGTTAACGCAAGGGGAGAAATCTAATGCGGAATGCTTAATTCGTAATTCGGAATTAGATGGCTCTTGTCAATGGCTTGGCAGATCTGAGAGTAGCTGGGCATAAGGGAAAATCGTTGCGGTTGCACCGCGGTGTTTGGGGGGTTGATCATTGTCCAATTGGACCGCGGCGCGACACATCAATACGATTTTCTCTCCCGCCAAGCTACTCACGGCCCCGTCAATCATCACCCAAGCCGTCTCGCCCTTAAGTCACTGTCAAAACCCAAGTTAAAGCCACAACCTACCCTCCCGGCGGCAGCCCTAAAATTCCTCACTAGCCCAATTCCGAATTACGAATTCCTAATTACGCATTATTGTTGCCGCCGCCAGGCGGCAACAACAATGCATCAAAGCCTAAAAAGGTCCCTAAGATCGTCGTCTCTTATGATACGGCCAATATTCCAGGCGTTGTCATGTATGCCTTCTCCAATCTGGCTAATAGTTTCACCCACCCTGCCGGGCATATTATCGCCAATACGCCGCAATTCACGACCGATCTTACGGGCCTTCCGCCGCGCATCAATGGCATCCAAATCTGGATCAGAAACTTTCCGCTTCTTAGACTTCCTCGGCTTATCGACGCCGCTCGGACTCTCGGAATTACCAGTTTCGGGACTCTTCCTCTTCTTAGAAGAGGTATTGCGGTCGGTAATATCCCCTTCATAATCCTCAAACTTATCCCAACTACCTCCACCTATTAACGTGTCGGTTCCGGGGCCGCCGTTGAGATAATCGCTCAAGGGGGTCCCAACGATATAATCGTCCCCCTCTTCGCCGTAAGCTGTCATAGTATAGCCCGCCACTAAACCAACCTTATCTACTACTGGAGGAGCATTAAGGCCGCCATCGATAGCGTCGTCTCCAGGGCCTCCATAGATGATACTGGGATTAATGCCGCCTGAAAGTTGATCGTTACCATCGCCGCCTTTGATCAAGTCAGTAGCTTTCCGCTTAGCCGTCGTACCACCCAAGATAAAATCTTCGCCATCCGCTTTGATCACGTCGTCGCCGCCATTGCCCATTAACCAATCGCCACCGCGACCGCCCACGATATAGTCGTCGCCTTCGCCGCCGGAGATATTTAAGCTATGCTTGACACCCTTATCAGCTACAATCTGGTCGTCGCCGCCCATACCGGCGATAACTAACTCTTCAACATCTCCTTTCTTAATCTTAAACTTCTCGCCGTTAACATCGACCGTCAAACCGCCTAAGAAGCCCTGTTTAATATTGATCTGATCATTGCCCTGGGTGCCGGTAACTACGTGCAACTTAGTACCGGGCTTGAGGCGGTCGAGCAGAGTTAAACCTAAGTCGCCCCCACCCTTATCTACGTTGCCCTGCTCAAATTGATCTCTAATAAAGGTTTCTGAATCCTCTCCAGCTTGAGGAACCAAATGTTGCGGCCCCTGATTCAACGCCCCTTGAGCGGCATTGGTAAGATTTGAATTTACAGAATTAATAGACATAAGGGTATACCTCTCTTTCGACTTAAAATAAGACCGTCGCTCTACAGAGATTAAAACACCCTCTACATCTTAAATTGTTACTATAATGTTACCGTTCGCCCCCCCCGAAATTGCTATACCAATTTTACTTAGGAATGCGTAATGCGTAGTTCGGAGTACGCTAGCCGCCGGGACGGCGGCTAGCAATTCGGAATGCTTAATGCGTAATGCGGAATTAAGTGGCTTTTGTTGGTGGCTTGGCAGATCCGGGAATAACTTACCCTATGTAAGAATCGTTGCGGTTTCGCCGCGCCAAATATAATTCGGAATGCGCAATGTGTAGTTCGAAGTTAAATGGCTATTGCTAAGAGCTTGATGAATCCGGGAAGAGCTGAACCTATGGGGGAATCGGTGCGGCTTCGCCGCCTTTTGAGAGCTTTGGTTCTGGTACCCAGATCTTAATTTGTGTTCTGTTACTGGAATGAAGCCTTTAGGACGCTTGTCCAATTGGACCGCGCGGGCCTCGCGCCCGCACATCAGAACGATTTTCTCCCCAGACAAGCTACCCACGGAATCAGCCGGCAACTTTCTCTCCGCCGCTTCCTCGCCCTTAAGTCACTGCCAAAACCCAAGTTAAAGCAACAACCTACCCTCCCGGCGGCAACCCCTAATTACGCATTACGCATTCCTAATTCCGAATTGTTGCCGCCGGCCGCCAAATAAGTCTTGCGACAAACAAGGTTACGGTTGTATACTCTCCTTAGCGAAAACTTAACTTCGATACGCA
This sequence comes from Vulcanimicrobiota bacterium, assembly GCA_944322965.1. Lineage (GTDB taxonomy): Bacteria > Vulcanimicrobiota > Xenobia > Xenobiales > Xenobiaceae > Bruticola. The sequence goes on along the minus strand of CALUQR010000001.1, from coordinate 624,260 downwards.
CAAGGGGGGAAATTTGAGCCACGATTCTAGTTACAAAAAGTTCTTTAGCCGCGCCGATATGGTTGAGTCTTTGGTGCGCGACTTTATTTCCAGTGATCTAGCCGACGAACTCGACTTTAAGACTCTGGAACCGATGCCTACCGCTTTTCAAAAGCATGGACAAACGGAAAGGCGTAGCGATCTTATTTGGCGGCTCCAATGGCGGGATGGCAGCTCCTGCCTTTTAGCCATCATTTTAGAGTTTCAGAGTACTATCGATAAGAAGATGCTCTGTAGGTTAATGGAATATGCCACTCTCTTCTTAGAGCAAACCTTGGACGATGATAAGAGCAAAGGGTTGGCTTTGCCCAAAATTTTGCCCATCGTCCTTTACAACGGAGCCAAACCTTGGAGCGCGCCTTGCGTTTATGGCGAGTTATCGGAGCGCGAAAGACTAGCTTATGAGCGCGGTATTTGGGATTTCAAATACCATTTAATCGATATTCGCCATCTAGAAGAGTCTTTGGTAGATAAAGCCAAAGGTATTAGCGCCTGGATCTTTCGCTTTGAGCGAGCTGCTAACGTCCAGGAGATGGAACGGCTCTGGCGAGTAATGTTCCGCGCTCTCAAGAACCCAGCTTATGAAAATTTGCGCCAAGAGATTATAATGTGGCTAGAAACTTGCATATTGCCGGTCCGTAAAATATCGGGCGCTAAGATCATTGTAGAACGCTTAAAGGAGGAAGAAAAGATGACCGTAGTTACCCCCGAAATGGAAGACTGGACCCTCCCCTACATAAACCAAGGAATCAAACAAGGCCGCGCCGAAGGAGAAGCCCGCGGCCGCGCTGAGGGGAGACTTGAAGGTAAGCTCGAGGGCGAACGCATAGGACGAAACGAGGGAATAGCGGAGAAAGCTGCTCAAGTAATTCGCCAGATGATCGCTGAGGGATTTGAGGATAATCTGATCGCCAGATTAGTCAGCGTCCCCTTATCTGATGTGGAAAAACTCCGCCCTTAGTCGCCGGGACGGCGGCTAGCAATGCGGAATGCACCAGCCGCCGTCCCGGCGGCAATTCGGAATGCTTAATTCGTAATTCGGAATTGGATGGCTCTTGTTAATAACTTGGCAAATCCGGAAGTAACTGGGCTTATGGGAAAATCGCGATAGCCGCCGAAGGCGGCAAACAATTCGGAATGCTTAATGCGTAATGCGGAATTAAGGGGCGCTTGTTAGTGGCTTGGCGGATCCGGAAATAGCTGAGCCTATGGGAGAATCGTTGGGCGCTGAAGCGCCTAGATCTTAGGTTTGCGTTTTGTTCTCTCATAGAGGTCTTTAGGACGCTTGTCCAAATGGACCGCGGCGCGGCCCCCGGCCGCGCCACACCATAACGATCTTCCCCCAAGCTATGCTACCCCGAACCCCATCAGACATTCCCCCAAGCCTTCTCGCCCTTCTCCCATCGCCAAAACTAAAGTTAGAGCCACAGTCTACCTTTCTGCCGGCTCCTCCTAATTACGCATTACGCATTCCACATTCCGCATTTATTCGGCGGCCAAGCCGCCGAATAAGCGCATTCCGAATTACGAATTCCTAATTCCGCATTTTGATGCCGCCGCCTTCGGCGGCGGCATCAACCCCCTAAAGCGTAGCGGAAGACGGCGGGGAGGCCGCCGCGGCGTTCTAGTTGGAGGTAGTATTGGAGTCCCTGTCCGTAGTAGGGGTCGTCGCGGTCCAGGAGGATGCGCACTTGGTCTTGGCGGCGCAGTCCGACGTTGACTTTGTAGCTCAGCCACTGGCAGAAGCCTTCACTGCGCAGGAGGTCGAGGTCTATTTTGCGATTCTTCTGTTGCCAGACGTGGCCGCACTCGTGGACCATGGTGCTGAGGGCGTCGGCGCTGGGCAGTCCTTGGAGCAGGAAGACTTGGCTGACCGCCTTTTGGGGGTTAGAGCTCGGCCCGTAGGTATTCGTTAAGCCATAGACCCGACTCTCATCGTCGTGATTGGGAGAATTGCGCAGTCTCTCTAAGAAGAGGTTATAGTCCACGATATGGACGCTAACTGAGCGGGGGTCGTAGGTAATCTTGGGACTCACGTAGCGGGCGATCAGTTTCCAGGCCTTATTAAAGTAAGTTTGGGCTTGGGCTTGGGTGGTGACGATATTGTGGGAGTGGTACTCACAGCTGCGCCGTCCGTCGGAGAAGACCAGTCCCCCTTCTCGGATGGGCAACCTGCAGAGGAAGCACTGGGGCAGTCCGGCCGCCTTACAGGTAGCGCAAGCGACTAACCCGTCCCGGTAGACGGTAAAGGCTTGGTCGACGACCTTGCGTTTACAGACGGAACAGGTGGGCGCTTGGGCCAAAAAATCCTTTTGGCAGATATTCTTCCCCTGGCTATCGCGGTAATACTTACCGGTCAGCCTGCGCCCGCACTTAGAGCAGCGGGGCATATCCTCGGTACAGTAATAGCGCCCTTCTAAGACGTAGTAGCGCCCTTTGAGCTCCTTCCCGCACTGGGAGCAATGGAGCTCTACCCCTTGGGCCCAACTTCCGCGGCTCGCCAAAAGCCCCCATCCCAAGCAGAGGATTAGCCCCCACCAGAGAGCTCGCATCTTAAGCTTAAAGGTTACGCCCATGGGCCACCATCCCTCAATCGATAATCGCTCTTTTAATTCGCTCTTATCTCCGCCTTAGCCCTCCTTAAAAAAAAGACCGCCCCTTAGAGCCCATAGGGCTCAAGAAAAGGGCGGCGCTAGGCTCTAGGGCCGTAAAGATCCTAACTTTGGGCCACGAAGGGGGCTTTCAGAGTGCGAATGAGCTCCTTCCAGGGGTTGCGCTTGAGATTCTTCACGCTCTTACCGCGCTTAGGGGCGATAGAGACGATAGCCGCCTCCATATCCCGGGCGCTGAGGAAGCGCCGTTTGGGATCGACTTGGGTAGCCATGCGCACGATCTGGCAATACTCAGGGCTAATGGCCGGGTTCAGCTCTTCGATGGGGGGCAACTTACCGGGATTAGTCTGGGGATCGCGATAGGTCACTAACTGGTGCATCAAGACTCCCAGGGCGTAGATGTCGGTAGCCGGGGTGATGATCCCCGAGGCCCCATACTGTTCGGGCGCGGCGTAGCCGACCGTCCCCATGCGCGGGGCGTCGACGGGCAAGTTGAGTAAGAGCTTCCCTAAGCCGTAATCGGTGAGCATAATATAGCCATTGGATGCCAAGACCACGTTACTAATGGAGAGGTCGGCCATAAATTTGACGGGCCGACTATTATGTAAGAGATCTAGGGCCCGGGCGATCTGGCGGGCGATATCGAGGGCTGAATTCTCCGTAAAGGGGCGCTGGCGGGCCTTATAGTAGTTGCTCAAGCGCCAACCGGGTACGTAGTCGAAGAGGAAGTACATGTACCCGTTCTCCATAAAGAAATTGCGCACCGCAGAGAGGTTGGGATCGGTAAAATCCATATAACCGTCGGCGATGGGGCGGAAATAAGTCATCATGACCGCCCGCTTCTCCGGCGCTTCGTAACCTTCTAATTTAAACTCGTGGACGGCAAAGATCCGCTCCGGATGGTTGACCGACTGGCTCTTGTAGACATTATTATCCCCCACCGTCTCTAAGACGCTCAGTAGCTTATACTCTCCCTGAAGGATGGGACGCCCCTGGAGATTGGAACGATTCTCTTCAGCCATCGAACTCTACGTGCTCCCTCTAATAGCCCACTCTCCGCTCTCTCTGGGCGGCGGAAAGCTCTAGACAACTAAATCGCCCAGACGGGAGGGCTCATTCTCCATACTCTAGATGATACCTGCCCCCCTTAATCCCGTCCTAAGGCGTAGTCTAAGAGGCCCTCTATCCCTAATTGTTTTTCGAGCTGCAGATAGACTTGTAAGCCCACCCCGTAGTAGGGATCTCTCCGGGCCAGCAACTCGGCCATCTGTTGGCGGCGTCCCAAACCTTGGTTGACCTTATAGCTCAGCCACTGGCAGAACCCCTCGTTGCGCGTCTTATCGAGCGGGCGCATGAGATTGGCGTTCTGCCAGACGTGGCCGCACTCGTGGACGATGACGCTCAGAGCATGTTCGTCGGGCAGCCCCTGTAAAACGAAGACTTGGGAGACGGGCATAGTCACAAAACCGCCGGAATTGATAGTCAGGGTCAACCCATGCGCCCGGGACTCCCCCGCCTTCCCAGAGAGGCGCAGACGCTCTACAAAGAGGTTGTAATCGACTATGTGGACGCTGGTTAAATCGGGATCGCACTTAATTTGGGGGCTGACGTAGCGAGCGATTAAGCTCCAGGCCTCTCTAAAATAGCGCTCTACCTCGCTTTGAGTAGTCACCACCCTCTGGGAGTGCAAGTCGCAATTGCGCCTCCCGTCTGAAAAGCGCAAGCCCCCGCCCCGGATGGGGATCTTACAGATAAAACAGCGCGGCAAGCTGGCCTGTTCGCACTCCGGGCAGACCTGGCGCCCCTCGTAAGTGCGGGAACTAACCCCCGCCCGCTCCTGATGGCAGGCGGCGCAAGTATAGCCCCCCAACTGGGAGAAGGCCTGGGCCGGAACCCAGCTGAAAAGGAGTAACCAAGAGAGGATCCCTAAAAAGAGTAGCCCCCACCGGCTCACTTTTAAACTCCGCTTGAGCTGGGCGCCCATCCGCACTCCTCCTCACTCTCTAAAGCTCAGTAACTTTAAAATTTAGAGGCCTCTAGCGCCCCTCGCGCCTCCGCTTCCCCTCTAAATAGGCCCCATAGATCGTATCTACATAGTAGAGGGTCTCCGCGTAAGGCGGCACTCCGCCATACTCCAGCACCGCCCCCGGCCCCGCGTTGTAGGCCGCCAAGGCTAAGGGCACGCTATTAAAGCGCTCTAACTGGCCGGCTATATAGCGCGTCCCGCCGGCGATATTTTGCTCCACATCGAAGGCGTCGACTACCCCCAACCCGGCCGCAGTCTCCGGCATCAATTGCATTAAGCCCATAGCCCCTACGGGCGAGACGGCGGTAGGATTAAAGTTAGATTCGTGGCGGATAATGATCTCAATGAGTAAGGGATCGACCCCCCAGATCTTGCCATACTTGAGGATGAGGGGATTAATATCGACCTCCACCCAGGTAGCCTGTTTCTGTTGGGGATCGTGGGGATCCCAACCGTAATAACTGACTAAACGCGGCTGGCGCCCGGCGGCGTCGAAAGAATCGAAGGCCCAATTGTCGCTAAAGGAGCGGCCCGCGCTCGGTTGATAGACCTGATATTGGGGAGGGGCGAACTCCATCGTCCCGTCGGGCCGCCGCCCGCCTCGGTCTTGAGTTTTAGCGGCCTTCTTGGCGGCCGAGCTGCGCGGCTGGTAGCGAGGGTAATCTTGGCCCTTAATAGTAGTCGTCCCCCCTTGGCGGCGCATACTGCGCAAATAATCGTCGTTGGCGCTATTAGTATAGACGACCTCGCGCTGGCCGTTGACGGTACGCACTTCAGAGCGAATCGCCTCCGCTCCGGCGGGCGCGCTCCCCAAGACCCCCACTAAGAGCGTCCCCACTAGTAAAGAGTATCGCAACCCCCGCAGACCCTCACTCACCTCTTTTAGCTCCACTCCTCTCCTTTAGAACCCTCCCGCAGTCTCTTATTATAGCAAAGCCCCTCCCCGGGTGGAATACCAGGAATGAGCGCCCCCTTGGCCTAATGGAGGGGCTATGACGACTAATCCCAGCTCCAATTCCCGCCCCTTAACCGCCGCCGCCCAAGAGTTACAGGCGGCTCTAGATAAGGGTCAGCGCGTAGAAGGGCGCCTCTGCCCGCGCTGTAAGGGCAGCGGAGGCTGCGTAGATTGCCAGGGCAGCGGGCGGGCCCCCTGCCCCCAATGTCAGGGCCAAGGCAATTTAGGGAACGATAGCCGAGGCAATCCGCGCCCCTGTAAAGTCTGTAAGGGGCGGGGCTACTTAGAGTGTTCCCCCCAATGCGACTCTTGTTTAGGCCAAGGGGTGATTACTAGCGCCCTGCAGAGCCAGATCTTAGCTAAATACGCTCCCCCCGCCGCCCACGGTCCCCGCAAGGCTTGGGGGGCGGGCTTATTGATAAGTATCTGCCTAGGGGTCTATCTCTTACAACACCTCTTCCCCTTCCAGTTCGCCTTCTTTATCGCCCCTTACCTAGCCCCCTACGCCCCCGACTACGCCTCCTGGCAGATCTGGCGCTTACTGAGCGCCGCCTTTTTGCACGCCAACCTCCTCCATCTCCTCTGTAACCTCTCCTGCCTCTACGTCTTGGGCCAATACTTAGAGGGCTACTTGGGAGGGCGGCGCTTTTTAATAATCTTCGTCCTGGGCGCCGTAGGGGGCAATATCTTATCCGTCTTTTTAAATCCTCACCCCGGCATCGGGGCCTCGGGCGGGATCTACGCTTTATTGAGCGCCGCCTACTTTTACCAAATCCGCTGGGGTTTAGGCGAAGCGGAGATGGCTCGCAACTTTTGGCAGAGCGGCCTGGCCATCTTAGGCTTAGGCTTTCTCCTCTCCCTCATGGGCTACCCCTACTTAGATAATTGGGCCCACTTAGGAGGGGCTATAGCTGGCGCCGCCTGGGTGTGGAGTACTAAACGCCCCTTCTAGACGGTTTAAAAGGGCCTAGAAATGATTTATCCCGGCCTCAGCCCTAAAGGGCTGAGGCCGGGATAAGTTTTAGGGCTCTAAAACTTAGAGGTTACTCTAGTCGTCCCACTGCTCATAAGTCTTTAACTGGACTTCCAGTTTATAGCGCACCTTGCCGGTAAAATCGTCGCGATCGCGATCGACTTCCATCTCAAATTTCATGCCGTCTTTAATAGCGGTGATCTCCGGCATCCCCAAGCCGTGATCGTAATCGGAGACGACGGTCTGCCAACCGGCCTTCTTCAGACCCTTGAGCACCATATCGTACTCTTTCTTAGGATTAGTCATGGCGTAGTCTTTTTCGACTTCGTGCATAGACTGTTCAAATTTAATAACCCGCAAGCCGGGGATATTGTCGATCCAGGTCAAGCGATCCGCCAAGTTGGCCCAAACGGGAGCGCTAGCCACTAAAACTAAAGCGACTAAAGAGAGAACGAATTTCTTCATGTCGTTGCTATACTTCCTAAGGGACAGATTTAGGCCTCCGCTCTAGGGAGCTGAGGTCTTGACCATGGTAACAAATAACTTTCTCTAGGCCAAGCCTCTTTTGTTAATTCTTGCCGATTATTTGTCAGCAGGCAGGAATCTCTCTACCAAAGTGCAAGCCACAGGAAACCTAAACGTTCTCGCTTTGAAGAGAGCGTTTTCTTTTTTTGGGCGACTTTTCTCGAAGTGGCGCCCAGGCAGATCAACTAAGGTGCTGGATATATGAATCGCAAAAGTTTAACTCCGTTTCTAGCCGCTCTCTTCGGTTTGGGCCTAGCCCTCCCGGCCTGGAGCGCTCCGCTCTTCCCCGACGTCCCCCAAGATATGTGGGCCCGCGACGCGGTAGCCACTCTGGCCGCTAAAGGTCTCGTCGAAGGTTACCCCGACGGCACTTTTAAGGGCGATCGCAACGCCTCCCGCTGGGAAGTAGCCCAGGTCGTGGCTCGCCTCTTGGCCCAATTGGAGAATGAACACGCCACCCTCGCTACCAAAGCGGAGTTAGCTGAACTAGAGAAACTCTCCCAAGCCCTCCAAGGCGAACTCCAGGCTCTGGGGGCTCGCACCAAGACCTTAGAAGAGAAGGTCTTAAACTTAGACCAGCGGGTCAACGAGTTAGAGCGCATCACCTTCTATGGCGAGTACCAAGCCCGCCTGCATACTATGTCTTTGCGCAACGTCGGTTTAGCGGCCCTGGGCGATCCCCCCATCTTAGATTATAACGAGATGGTAGGTTCCAACTCCGGCGCGGGCGGCCCCTTATTGCCCCCCTCCATCGCCGCCGGGACGGCCTTCAATACCTTCGTCTTCGGTATCGCCTCCGTCACCGACTGGTCCACGGGTCGCCCCATGGTCAGCGGCCGCTCCTTAGCCCAGCGCCTCATGTTGGGTACTAACTTCCAACTGAGCGAGGACTTCGAAGGGGGCGCCGAGTTTAGCGCCTACTCTAGCGCCGGCAATAACGTCATGGACGCCTTCTGGGGGGTCTCCCAGCCCTACTTGAGCAACCCCTTCACCTCTTCGGTGGGTACCTTAGCCAGCACCCAAGGTCTCGATCATAAGCCCTACACTAAATTGAGCTTAGATAACTTCTGGCTCCGCCACACCCCCAGCAATACCAGTTTAGTGGTGGGCGCCTTCGACGAGCAGAATTTCTCTTCCCAAGTCTACGTCCCTCAGCGCAACCCCAACGCCTGGGGCGACTACTATTTGAGCTCCTACGGCCTGCAATTGAAGGGCGAGAGCGATTTGGCCCCCGACTGGCAGTTGAAGTGGGAAGTTATGGGTACCCGCCTAGCTAATGGGGTCTCCAACTCCGTCTTTACCGACGACGCTTACCTCTCCCGGGCGGAAGGACTAAACGCCGAAGTAAGTTACAAGGAAGGGGCGGGCAGCTTTAAAGTCAACCTCCTCCACGCTAGCGAAGACGGCTACCAGGGTAAGGCCAAGGCGGGCCTCCACTGGCAAGAGAACTTTACTCTCAACTGGGTCAACCCCAACGGTTATTACATTAACCAACTGGGGATGGGCGCCCCCGCCGTCTCCGGTATGGGCACGACCTCCGATAAGCGTCCCATCGCCATGTTACCTACGGCGGGCAACGACGGCATTACCGGCGTTACAGGCGTACCCAATGTAGGCGGCATCGGTCCCCAAGATATGCTCACTTACGGCTTTAGCGCCAACTACGAGTTCGATTTAGGCTCCTTTAAGCCGGAGATCTACGCCGACTACGCCCACTCCGACTATAAGCCTTCCAAGAATTCCGACTACTCCGTAGGGGGCGACGCTTATCGGGTAGGCGCCAACTTGAGTATGTTCGACGACGTCTTAACTATTAGCGGCAATTATACCCACACCGACCCCACCTACGATCCCTTCGTCTTGGCTTACCCCACCATCAATGGCATCGGCAATACCCTCTGGAACGTGCCCGGCTTTACCTACTATAATTCCCTCTACTCGCTGCACGATACGGAGACCTTTACCCACAACCGCCGCGGTTGGAGGGCCCAAGTCGATTGGCGCTTCTGTCGCACCGGTCTCATTAGTTTCCAGTACCGCGACTTAGAGCAGGTGCGCACCTCCTGCCAAGATGTGCGCTACGGCGCCAACGCTTTAGGGATGGGCTCCCCCAATACCCCCGTCTTGGGCTTCTCGCCCGGCTTTATGGACCCCGTCTTTGGCGGCTTCTCCATGGAGACTTTCGCTCCCGAAGGGGATAACGCCTTGGGCAAAGTCTTAGAGAATCCCCGCGGCAAATCGACTAACTGGTCGCTGACGGCGGGCTTTAAGTACCCCTTGGAGCCCAAAAAGAATAAGCGCTGCCTGAGCATCTCCGGCGGCGCCCGCAGCACCCACTTTACTCGCCACTCCCAGCTGGCCAGTCTCATCGACTCCCCCACCCGCTTCGGCTCGGAGAGTCAGAACTACGTCAACTTCTATCTAGACGCTTGGCAGATCAACTTAGATTACGATATTACGACTAACTTGCGCCTGCACACCGGCTATAAGTCGGTCGATATGTACGGCCACCTCGACCACTTGGGGGTGATGAACGCCTACGCTAACCATATCGGTTCTAGCAACTTTGACGTCATCAACTTAGAGCAACGCATTCCCAATATTAGTATCGAGTGGGATATAAGCGACCAGATGACTTGGGGCGCCTTAGGTCAGTTCTTTAATACCAAAGACCGCATGAAGGAAGATATCTTCGCTTCCCCGGGCATCCCGGCTATGAATCTCGACTACGGCCCCCAGAAAGGCGCCCACCCCTTCAATTGGCAAGGTTATATGGTGAGCACCTATCTGAACTTTAAGTTCTAGCCTCCCCCCTTCTACCTACTCCACGAAGAGCTGGCGCAGCCTAATATACTCTAGGACGCTATCGGGCAAGAGGAACTTGACGGAGCGCCGCTGGGCCAAGTAGTCGCGGATGTGGGTAGAAGAGATGTCTAGGCCGGGAGCGTCGATCCAGATGACCTTCTCCAGCTGGAGGAGCTTAAGCTCTTCCAGCTTTTCTTGTAACTCGTCGATGGTAATCCCCGGCCTATTGACTACGTAGAAGGCCTCTAAACGCTCTAAGATGTCGTCTAAGCGGTGCCAGACCGATTTTACCAAGGAGTCGGCTCCGGTGATAAAGGAGAAGATGGCCTCCGGGTAGAGCTTTTGCAGATGCTCGATAGTCTCGATCGTATAAGAGAGATGGCCTTTACTGATCTCATAGTCGTTGACCATAAAGCTAGGGCAGCTCTGGGCGGCCAGACTGCACATGGCCAAACGATCTTGGGCCGAGACGCGCGGGGCCGCCTTGTGGGGCGGCAAGTAGTTGGGAACTAAGATGATCTTGTCGAGCCCCGTGCGCTCCATGACTTCGATCCCTAAGCGCAAGTGGCCGTAATGGATGGGGTTGAAAGTACCCCCTAAAATACCGATACGCATACTCATAATCTAAAACGAAGAGGGGGCGCCCGCAGGGCGCCCCCTTCACTCTCTAGAGGCTTACTGCTCTACGTAGAAGGGACGCGGAGCGTAGTGGGTATGTAAGTAGTGGTGGGCCTTGTGGCTATTGGGCTCCCCTAAGAACTCCTGATAGAGCGCGATAATCTCCGGGTTCTTGTGGGACTTGCGCAGATGGCAGGCCTCGTCTTCGGAGTAGAGGGCCTTGGCGCGCAACTCCTTCGGCTCGCAATCTAAGCGCTTCTTAGCGGAGACGATAGATTGACCGCCGCCGTGGACGCAGCCGCCCGGGCAGGCCATCACTTCGATGAAGTGGTAGTTTTTGCGCCCGGCCTTGATCTCGTCTAAAAGGGTGGCCGCATTCTTAGTTCCGTGAGCGATAGCGATCTTAATTTCCGTAGGCTTCCCGTCGATGGGCAGGGTGACCGTAGCTTCCTTGATCCCCTTGAGACCGCGGCACTCTTGGTACTCTACCGCCTCTAAGTCCTTACCCGTCAAGACGTCGGCCACGGTGCGCAGAGCGGCTTCCATAACGCCGCCCGTAGCTCCGAAGATGACTCCGGCGCCCGTGTACTCGCCCATTAAGGGATCAGGGTGCTCCTCGGGCAACATGTCGAAGCGCAGGCGAGAGCGCTTGATCATATCGCCTAACTCGCGGGTAGTAATGGAGATATCGACGTCTCTATTGCCATCGACCTCCATCTCCGGACGGGAGCACTCAAACTTCTTGGAAGTGCAGGGCATAACCGAGACGCAGACGATATCCTTAGGATCCATCTCCATCTTCTGGGCGAAGTAAGATTTCACCATCGCTCCAAACATCTGCTGCGGGGACTTGCAGCTAGAGAGGTTGGGCAAGAACTCAGGATAATTCATCTCGCAGAAGCGGATCCAGCCGGGCGAGCAGGAGGTGATCATGGGGGTCACGCCGCCATTCTGGAGGCGATGCAAGAGCTCATGACCCTCTTCGACGATGGTCAAGTCGGCCGACCAGTTGGTATCGAAGACCCGGTCGAAGCCCAGGCGGCGCAGAGCGGCTACCATCTTGCCCGTTACGCGGGTACCCACCGGCAAACCAAACTCCTCGCCCAAGGAGGCGCGCACGGCGGGGGCCGTCTGCACGACCACAAACTTCTTGGGATCCTGGAGGGCGGCGTAGACCTTATCGATATTGCTATGCTCGTGCAAGGCGGCTACGGGGCAAGCGTGGATACACTGGCCGCAATAGACGCACTCTACGTCGCGCATACTGAAGTCGTAGGCCGGGGCCACTTCCGTCTTAAAACCGCGCTTAGTGAAGTCCAAGACGCCGATGCCCTGCACGTCGCGACAGGCGCTCACGCAGCGGCCGCACAAGATGCACTTGGAAGAATCGCGCACTACGGAGGGGGAGAGCTGGTCTAAATGGGCCTCGCGCATTTCGCCCTGGAAGGGGACCTCGTCGATACCCAATTCCCGGCACAAGTTCTGCAATTCGCAATTGCTAGAGCGAATACAGGTCAAGCAGTCGCGCCGGTGGTTGGCTAAGATGAGTTCCACATTAGTCTTGACCGCTTTGCGCACCCGCTCCGTATTGGTGCGGATATTCATCCCCTCCTCCACCTTCAAGACGCAGGAGGCGGGCAGGTTGCGCATGGGACGCCCCTTAATATCGGCTTCTACCACGCAGACGCGGCAGGCGGCTACCTCGTTAATATCCTTCAAGTAGCAGAGGGTGGGGATATCGACCCCCGCCGCCCGAGCGGCTAAGAGGGCGGTGTAGTTGTCGGGTACGCTGACCGCGATCCCGTTGACCGTTACGTTAACATTAGCCATCTTCTCTACTCTAACCCCTTACTTTCTAACAATCGCGCCAAAGGGACAAGCATTCTTGCAGGCGCCGCACTTGATGCACTTGCTCTGGTCGATACTGTGAACCTTCTTGACTTCTCCGCTGATAGCGCCCACCGGGCAGACCCGCTTACACTTCGTACAGCCGCGGCAGAGTTCGGTAATGTAGTAACCCAAGAGGGCCTTACAGACGCCCGCCGGGCAGCGCTTATCGCGCACGTGGGCCACGTACTCGTCGCGGAAATGCTTCAAGGTGGAGAGGACGGGGTTGGGAGCGGTCTGACCTAAGCCGCACAGGGAAGTGCTCTTAATAGTCTCCGCTAAGTCCTCTAAGCGCTGCAGATCCTCTTCCGTACCCTCGCCAGAGACGATGCGGTCCAAGATCTCCAACATGCGCTTGGTACCTTCGCGGCAGGGGGTACACTTACCGCAGCTCTCGTCGACGGTGAAATCTAAGAAGAAGCGGGCGATATCGACCATGCAGTTATCTTGGTCCATGACGATCATGCCGCCCGAACCCATCATAGAGCCGATAGCTACCAAGCCGTCGAAGTCGATGGGGGTATCTAAGTTCTCGGTGGTGATGCAGCCGCCCGAAGGACCGCCCGTCTGGACCGCCTTAAACTCCTTGCCGCCGGGGCAGCCTTCGCCCACGTCGTAGATGACTTCCCGCAAGGTGACGCCCATAGGCACTTCCAAGAGGCCGGTATTATTGATCTTACCGCCCAGAGCGAAGACCTTAGTGCCCGGGGACTTCTCAGTGCCGAACTGGCGGAACCACTGGGCCCCGTTGACGATAATCTGGGCCACGTTGGCCAGGGTCTCCACGTTATTGATGACCGTAGGCTTACCCCACAGACCCTTAGCGGCCGGGAAGGGGGGCTTATTGCGGGACATACCGCGCTTACCTTCGATGGAGGCGATGAGGGCCGTCTCTTCACCGCAGACGAAAGCGCCCGCGCCCAGACGGATATCGACGTCGAAATCGAAGCCCGAGCCGAAGATATCTTTACCCAAAACGCCCAGCTCGCGAGCCTGGCGAATGGCGATCTTTAAGCGCTCTACGGCCACGGGATACTCAGCCCGCACGTAGACGTAACCCTTGGTGGCGCCGATGGCGTAACCGCCGATGGCCATAGCCTCCAAGACGGCGTGGGGGTCGCCCTCTAAGACGGAGCGATCCATAAAGGCCCCGGGGTCGCCCTCGTCGGCGTTGCAGATGATATACTTTTGGTCGGCCTCATTGGGGGCCGCAAAGCTCCACTTGAGACCGGTGGGGAAACCGCCGCCCCCGCGCCCGCGCAGACCGGAGAGCTTGATCTCTTCGATGACTTGGGCCGGGCTCATGGAGGTCAGGGCTTTGTGCAGCGCCTGGTAACCGTCGCGAGCGATATATTCGTTAATATCTTCGGGATTGATGATACCGCAATTGCGCAAGACGATGCGCTTCTGCTTAGCGTAGAAGCTGAGGTCCTCTAAGCTATTGGCGGGGGTGGAGGGGTCGCCGGCGATGGTATACTCCTCTACTACGCGCCCGCCCTGCAAGTGCTCTTCGACTACCCGCCGGGCCTTCTCCGGATTCATGCGGATGTAGGTCACCTTGGGGCGACCGGGCTCAATGACCTCTACTAAAGGCTCGTAGGTGCACATACCGATACAGCCGGTGAGGCAGACCTTAGTATTGGGGATCTCGCGCAGAGCGCACTCGCTCTGCAAGGTCTCCAAGACGGGACGCGCGCCCGCGGAGATGCCGCAGGTGGCCATGCCTACTAAGACGCGCCGCCCTTGCCCTTCCATCTCATTTAAGTTTTTATCTCTGAGAGCTTTCAAATCGATATCAGCCGTCATCTTCTTACGCTCCCTCTACTCGTACTTCTTTAAGATGTCAGGAATTACGGAGACATCTTCCAGCTTGCCATATACTTCGCCGTCGATCATCATGACCGGCGCCAGACCGCAGCAGCCTAAGCAGCGGGTGGCGTCTAAGGTGAAGCGACCGTCGGCCGTAGTGCCGCCCACTTCGACTTTCAACTGCTCGCGCAACTTGTCCAGCACCTTCTGAGCGCCGCGCACGTAGCAGGCGGTACCTAAGCAAACGCCGATCTGGTGTTTGCCTTTGGGAGTGAGATTGAACTGACTGTAAAAGGTGGCTACTCCATAGAGCTCGGCCACGGGCACGTGGATCTCTTTAGAGATAAACTTTAAAACTTCTAAGGGCAGATAACCAAAGAGATGTTGAGCCTGCTGCAAGACGGACATGGCGATACCCGTCGTCTCACCCAAGGACTTAATATACTTGCTCAGCTCTTCGAAGCGCGGATCGTTCGCTTCCAGGCAGCTGTGGCCGCACTGGCACTCATCTTTCACGTTGAGAGGTCTCCTCTGTAGAATTTCCCTAGTGGGCCCGGCCCAACGCCGCGCCCCTAACAATCCAAAAGTCCGCCGTAGAGAGCGCAAAGCCTCGCTAGAGCCTACTCGCTACTGGGACCATCCCTAGCCAATTCTCGATCGTAAATCAGTAATCCTTTATCGAATTAATGGGATTAGGGGCTCTAATTAAGAGTCTAAAAAGAACGTCCCCCCGGCTCCCTTTTAGGGAGCCGGGGGGACGCGGGTCAGGAGGGATAAACTAGAAGTCAGTCTCTAGCGCAGATTGGAGATATCTACCCGGCGCACATCCTTAATGGAGGGCCACCAGTCGAAGGACTTATAGGTCTTACCATTGCGCACGAAGGTAGAGGCCATATCCTTGTGGTTGACATTAATAGAGGTAATGCCTAACTCTTGGACGCTCTGCAGTTCGCCCTCATCGGCCCGACCGTTGCCATCCCGATCCTGCCAGACGCACAGACCCTCTAACTCCGCGCCCTCTAAGGCTCCGCTCTTATCCTGGTCTAAGGAGGCCATCTCCTCATAACCGTTGTCGTAGCCATTGGAGGTACCGAAGAGGTGGGTCCCATTTAAGCGCTGCCCCTCTTGAGGGCGGCAGAGCAGACCATCCTGGAGGCCGACCCACTCCGTAGCCACGGGGAAGCCGTTGCCATAGAAATCGAACATCACCGCGCCCTCGCTCTTGAAGGTCTTGGGGTGGGGTAAGTACTGACCGTCGGAGGCCATCAACTTGCCGTCGCCATCTAAGTCTAAGACGATAGGCGAGACGATGCAGTCTAAGTTAATCTGATAGACTTGGTAATTATCAAGCTTCTCGAAAGTATCTTCGTGGGCGGCGTAAGCGGTAGCTAAATTATCGACGTCGCCAATTAAGATCGCGCCCTCGCTCACGCTGCGGCTAGAGGTGTAAGAGGTATCGTCGATGCCGTCGACCACGAACCCCTTCGAATGCCTAGAGTAAACGTGCCCATCGAAGCCGACGCCGTTGCGACCCACGCTATGAGCCCAAGCCAAGAGCTGAATCTTCGTTCCCAACTGCTGCCTTATAACGACCGGATCAGCGGCGGTACCCTTCAAAAAGCCGCTCTCAATATCCGTAGAATGATATTCGCTATGGTCATAGACGCTATACTCGTTGCCATTTTGGTCGCGAACCGTCCGATAGACTCGGACCTCGGCGTCGCCATGGCCCTTGACATTAGTATGCCAATCGGTCTGAGTCCTAACCTCTCCGCCCTTAACGTCGCTCACCGCAGCCTCAACCGTTATGGGAGCTAGTAGTAGACCGCCTAGTAGGGCGCCAGCCCATAAATAACCGTACTTCATATTTCTCCTCCTTAAAAACGGGGAGCCACTATAATAAACTAACCTGAGTTTCTACTCTCCGCTTGCAACTGTATAATAAGACTCTAGAATTTAAATTTACAAGCTATACTGATATTACAATCCCAAACCCCTTAAAATTGCCAATAAAATTGCATTAACACTACAAAATTTTATTTATAAAATATATTAGCCCGCCGAGCTGCGCTCGGCGGGCTAATATAGAGACTTCTCTAAATTAGAGGCTAACTAGCCTTTCTTTTTGAGCATCCCTTTGACGCGGCGTCGCGCTCGAGGAGCGGCCGCCGGGGCGCTAGAGCCGCCCTCTGCGGCAGCGGCCTCGCTTTCGGACTTGCGCGGCCTAGCTACGGGGCGACGGCTGGAAGTCTTGGGCTCGGGACCTTTAGCGGCCTTCTCCGCCGCCTCGCGGCGCAGCTCCTCTTCGCGCAGGGCGTCTCTCTTCTTAGCCCAAGTGTCGCAGTCGACTACCAGCGGGGAAGAGAAGAAGATAGAGGAGTAACCGCCAGTCACCACGCCTACTAAGAGGGCGAAGGCGAAACCTTTGAGGCTCTCGCCGCCTATGTAGTACAGGCAGATACAGACTAAGATGGTGGTCAAAGCGGCGTTGACCGAGCGGGTCATCGTCTCGCAGACGGAGCGGTTGGTAATCTCCGCAAAGTCGGCGTCCACGTCGTTATGTTGATGCTCGCGGATGCGGTCGAAGACTACTACCGTATCCATGAGGGAGTAACTAGTAATAGTCAAAAGGGCGGCCACGAAGCTAGAGTCGACGGGCAGGCCGGACCAGGCGTAGAAACCGACCATCACGATGGCGTCGTGAATTACGGCCAAGACGGAGGAGACGCCAAAGCGCAGCTGATTCCCAAAGCGGAAGGTAATATAGATGAGCTGCAAGATACAGGCGATAATCAGAGCCTTGATGGCCCCCGTCTTCAGCTCGCTAGAGATGGTGGGGCCGATACTGGTCTCCGCGACATTGGCCAGAGGGCCGACGTTGAGCTTTTGCTCTAACTCCGCCCGCACCTTAGCCGCCTCTTCGGAGTTCAAGCTCACCTGCTCGTTGGCGCCGCGCACGCGGACTAGGATCTTTTGGTACTTATGCCCCTCGCTATCAGGCAAGAGCTCGTTACCTAACTGGACGGTCACATCGTAACCGGGGTGGCCGTCGCGGACCATCTGGGCGATGTCGTCCGATTTCAGAGTGAGCATCTTGGGAGAGCCCAACTCTAAGATCGTACCGCCCGTAAAGTCTAAGCCGTAATTTAAGCCCTTACCGAAGATTCCGAAAAGGCAGAAGAGTAAGACGACCGCGCTCAGCGCGTAGAAATATTTGCGATTGCCGATGATCTCCCGATGTTTGACCCGGAAGGTGTGGGCCCAGTAGACCGCAGCGCCCAGGACCAGCACCCAGATGGCCAAGGAAATCATATCGGAAGTAGTTACATTAAGCGCACCCACAGTTATGTTCTCCTATTCACCATACAATTTGCGCTGGCTGTCTAACTTCAGGAAGTCCACTACGAAGTGCAACAGCTGACGCGTAACCCAAATAGCGGTTACCAGACTGAGGACGGTACCGATCATCAAGGTCACGCCAAACCCCTTCACGCTGGAAGCTCCAAACCAGAAGAGGATCATAGCGCCGATAAAAGTGCTCACGTGGCCGTCGATAATGGAGGAGAAGGCTCGCTCAAAACCGGCGTCCAAAGCGGAGCGCACGGAGCGACCGGCCCACAATTCCTCCTTGATCCTCTCAAATTGGAGGACGTTGGCGTCGACCGCCATACCGATAGAGAGGACTACGCCGGCGATACTGGGCAAGGTCAAGACGAACTCTAAACCGGGGATGACCATGGAGCCCACCACCCAGACGCCGTAAATAACCAGGGCGATGGAGGCTAAGAAACCAGGCAGACGGTAGTAAGCGATCATGTAGAGGATAACGGCGATGAGACCGATGACGCCGGCGGTCAGAGAGCTGCGCAGAGATTGCTCGCCCAAGGTGGGACTGACGGTGTAGGCCTCTAAGATCTCGACGTCGATAGTCAGAGCGCCGGAGTTGAGGATATTGGCCAGATCGTTGGCCTCCTCCAGGGTGAAGTTACCCGTAATCTGACCCGCGCCGCCCGTAATGGGGGTTTGGACGATGGGCTCGCTATGCATCACCCCGTCGAAGAAGATGCCCAAAGGCTTTTGCACTAAGCGGCTAGTCAGCTCGCCAAAGATGCGCGTACCCTCGTCGTTCAACTGGAAATCGACGCACCAGTTGTCGCTACCCCCCGCCGGAGCTACGCTAGCGCTCTTCAAGTAGCGCCCGTCCATAACCGTCTTGTACTGGGCGGTCTGGGTGACGGGATCGAACTTCTTCTCTTTAAATTCCAAGCGGCCCGCTTTGCGCACCATATTCTTGGCTTTGTCCAAGTCGGTCATTTCCGGAATCTCGATGATGATTCGGTCCTTGCCGGCCTGGGCGATCATGATCTCCGAGGTGCCAATAGCGTTCAAACGCTTAGTGAAGACCTTGATAGTAGTATTGACGGTCGGTTGATCGATCTTGGTGACCTCGCCAGTGACGGGGTCGACGGACTCTTTAAGCTGCAGGGTGATGTGCGTACCGCTGCGCAAGTCGAGACCCAGCTTCAACTTTAGACGGTTCTCTTCAGAGACTCCGAAGAAACCGTATAAAATCGCTCCCGTAATCAACAAGATGATAACCAGGTTGATAAGAACTTTTGTCTGGTTCACGATACCATTCCTCTTACTATTGCGACATTTACCTTAGAGCCTGGATAACTCAATATAAAAATCAGGCCCGTGAGGGCCCGTCTCTTTTTCAGCCAATGCACAAGAAAAAAACGGGTTACAATTCTAATCCCTTTTATCTTCTCCTCCCCTTTATGCTATAATGGGCCCGTGTTTGTAGAGGAGTCAGCTTGAAAATGGACCAAGAAGTTCTGCGCCAATTGGTAGAGAAGTTAGAGCGAAGCCGTTCCTTGCGCCGCCAGCTCCAGAAGATTTCCCCCGCCCAGGCCCGCGTCTACACCCAGGACCTCCTCTACCATATAGATATCCATTTGGCCGCCCACACTTTTGAACCTATCGAGAGTCTCTGGCGCTTAGCCCTGCGCCTAGCGGAGAAAGGCCAAGATCGGGAGCTCCAATTTAAAGTAGTCCGCAAAAGGGCCCAGTGGCTGGAGGCCCAACATCGCCCCGGCCCCCAGGCTAGGTACCTACACCACCTCTACTCCCAACTCTTACACGCCTCCGATCCCCAAGAGGGGGATAGGTTTAAATTGGGGGATCTGCTCATGGAGCTGGGGGCGGCCTACGCCCAGACGGGGCGCTACTCTTTGGCTTTAAGCGCTATCGATCGCGCCCGCAAGATCTTCCGCCGCCTGCGCGACGAGTACAATACGGTGGCCGCCGACTTCAATCGGGCCTCCCTCCTCTATGAGGTAGGTCAGTACGCCGAGTCTACCATGCTCTGCGCCGAGATCTTGCCCCAAGCGGAGAAACATAGCGACATCTTCGCCAACGTCTTGCTCCAGCTGGCCAATAACTTAGAGGCCATGCGCCTCCCCAATCGGGCCTGCCAATTTTACGGCAAGGCCATGAGCGCCTACTATAAATTACATAATTACCGCCAACAGAGCGACATCTCGTACCGCTTAGGTTGGCTGATGCTCAAAAAAGAGCATTTCGAATTGGCCGCCCGCTGCCTGCGCGCCGCCTTCTTCATTAAGGTGGAGATCGAGTATAAGCGCGCCCTCATGCGCCGCAACTACCTCAAAGGGCAGACTTACTACGGCCTAGGTCTGTGGGGGGTGGCCCGACGCTACTACCTTTTGACCCTCATCTTTGCCGAACAGTTGGGCGACTCCGCCATGGTGACCTTAGCCCGCCACGGCTTCTATAAGACTAGGGGCGATCTGCAACTCACTCTGGCGGGCGCTATGAGCGCCACCTCCCTGGACGGGGAGCGGGTCTGGAATTTTTACCGCGTACCGGGCGGTTTTCAGCGTTATAAGACGGATGGCTACGCCCTCCCCCCTTATCCCGAGCGCTTAGGTTATCGTCCCAATCCCAAGGAGCAGCGCAATCTGCGCAACCTCTTGCGCGATCTGACCTTCTGCTCTGGGGCCAATAACTCTATTGAGGCCGCTTACTTCCGTAGCCAACAGCAGGCCTTTAGCGACCTCTAAAGGGCTCTAACTTTATCTTCCGAGAGCCTCCCACCCTGGGAGCTCTCCAGCAAAGGAGTCGACTTGAAGCCACTAAAAACTTTTGCCTACGCCCTAACCTTAGGTCTTTCCCTCTTCTTGGGCGCAGCCGCCCCCCTGTGGGCTAACGATAGCCAACCGGCTATGTGCCCCTTAGTCTCCATCCGCCAGCGCTACTTTACTAACTGTATGAGCAGTATGGAACATGCGCGCATGAGCGGCGATATGGAGGTCGAGACCTCCATTACCGGCTTAGGAGGCGAGGCGGCGGCCACTATGCAGTACGAGTTGGAGGGCAAGTTTGACCTCTTTGAGTCGGTAGTAGGTTTTAGCGCCAGCGCTCCCGACAGCCGCTCTTGTACCTTCGAACTGTGGGCGGACAACGCCTTAGTAACCAAAGTAGGGCCCCTCAAAGCTACCGACGCCCCCGACATCTTGCGGGGCAATATCAAAGGGGCGCGCATGATCACCCTGCGCATGGTACCCTCTAAGTATAACGGCACCGCCGGGGCCATGTGGGGCGATCCCAAGCTCTACGCCGGCATGGGGGATAAGCAATTTGACGATACCCTCATCTTGCACGTCAATGGCGAACTGCTCAAAGTTACCCCCAGCAAGGTCCACGGCCAGACGCGCATCATGTTGCCCTTCAACCTGCAGCCCGGCCGTCAGGAGTATAAGATCAGCACCGACTACGACGCCAAAGAGGGGCGAGTCGATATCGAATATAAGCCCTTAGAGAGCGTAGCTACCCCTTACTCCGCCCCCCAGTAAGGGCGGCGGCTAAAGCGGCGGAGCCCAAAAGGTACATGAAGATAAAGTAGTAGTGGCCCATGAGCTCCGCTGCGATCTGGATCCATAAGAGCAAAGATCCCCACGCTATGGGGGCGGGATAGACCCCCACCCAGAGGGCCAAGGCCAGGGCCTGCCCGCCCAAGGAGTAAAGTAAGAGGCGCTTTTGCGGGGCCTCTAAACCCTTAACCCACAGGAGCGGAGCGATAAAGGGCGCCGCCCCCCACCAGAGGAGCAGACCTAAGTAGAACTGTTCCGCCCCCCAACTGCCAGCCGGCCACCAGCCCCCCCACTCCCCCACTCCGTAAAGGGCTAAACCCAATCCGCTCCAGAGGGCCCCGGGCGCCCCCAAAGAGAGCCAGAGCAGATTCCACTCCCCCAACTTCTCACCCCACTTAGACCAGGGCGAAGAGCGCAAGAACCAGGCTACCCCCTCTACTCCGCCCCAACACATAACGAGGGCCGCAGCTACTAAGAGCCAGGGATAGTAAGCGGGGCGCAAGGGGGCGGGCCAGGAGAGCCAATAGGCTACCCCCAACTCTAGCAGCAGAGCTAAGCCTCCCAAACTCAGTAAGCGCAACATCTGGACCTCCTTAGTAGCTCTCCCGCAACTGGCGGAGAATATTTTGTAAGATTTCTGGCGCCGGCGCCTCAAACTCCAATTTCTGGCCGCTGCGGGGATGGGTGAAGGCCAGCTGGGCGCAATGTAAGGCCTGACCCGCCAACTGCCAGGGGTTGGGGCGCGGTTTATAGAGGGGATCGCCCACTAGAGGATAGCCCAACCAGGAGAGGTGGACCCTAATTTGGTGGGTGCGCCCCGTATAGAGATGGAGCTCTAGCCAGGCGTAACGATCCCCATAAGCTTCCAAGACCTTGTAAGTAGTCTTAGCCTCCCGGCCCTTGGGGCGCACCGCCATCAACTTGCGCTCTTGGGGATGGCGCCCAATAGGCTGTTCTATGAGCCCGCAAGGGGGTTGGGGGACCCCCCAGACTAAGGCCTGGTAGAGCTTATGGACCTCCCGCTGGGCGAATTGGCGAGAGAGCTCCAAGTGGACGGCGTCATTCTTAGAGACGACCATTAGCCCCGAGGTATCTTTATCTAAACGGTGGACGATCCCTGGACGCTCTACTCCGCCTATGCCGGAGAGATCCTGACAGTGGGCCAAGAGGGCGTTGACTAAAGTCCCCTGCTGGACCCCCGCCCCGGGATGGACGACTAGCCCGCGGGGCTTATTGAGTACCAAAAGATCGCTATCTTCATAGAGAATATCTAAGGGCAAGAGCTCCGGCTGCGCCTGGGGGAGGGCGCTCATTAAGGGCGGGGGACTAAAACTTACGCTCTCCCCCAGGCGCAAACGCCTAGAGGGCGAAAGCCACAAGCCCTCCCCTCCCCAGACCCTCCCCCCTTCGATCCATTTCTTAGCCTGGGCCCGCGAGATCTGGGCCCCCTGAGCCACAAAGATATCGAGCCGCTCCCCCGCCCAAGGCTCCTCAACCTCCAAAGTCTCCGTCTCTTCCTCTGGGGTCAGTAAAGGTAGTAAATTGTGGGACTCGCTCATAAATAGACTCTCCTCTAACGCCAGAGCGTCAAACTGGGGGGGAATAGCCAAGCGAAGAGTTCTCGGCTAGCGGGCATAAAACTTAAGAAGGGATAATAAGCGATAAAGGCTAGGGTGATTAATCCCAAGTAGCCGCCTACTAGCCAGCGCTGCCCCTCCTCTTGCCAGTCCCAGACGACCCAGGCCAAGATAATAGCCATTAAGGGGATGCCGGGCAGGACGTAGTAGATAAAGCCCCCCGTCGTCGAACCGGCCCATAAGAGCCACTGACCCAACCAAGTCCAGGCCAAAAAGGCCCAGACCCAGCGTTTTTGGCGCCACCCCGACCAGGCGAATTCTAAAGTATAGATGAGCCCCGGCCACCAGACGACTATAGAGCCAAAGCAGACGATACTCATAACGACCTGGCGGTCGGCCTCAAATTTGAGCCATACGGGGCGAATGACCGTAGGCCAGGCCCAGAATTGGGAACAGTAATGGTGGGTAAATTGCTGGGGATCGTAACGGAAATCGATCATCACCCGATGGGCGTGGGCGATATTGCGCACCGTCCACCAGCGGTAACCTTCGCGATTAAATTGGGGGATATAAGAGAGCAGGTAGACCGCCCCCACCATGAGGGCCATAATGAGGGCTACGCTAGCCCCCCTCTTCCAGCCCTTAAACCACCAGCCCCCGCCCTCTTTAGCTAACTGGTGGGCTAATTCTAAACTTGGCGAGGGTTGAGCCTCCAAAGCGGAGGGGGTGAGGCGGCTGGGGAAAAAGAGGATCGCCACCCAGGCCATAAAGGCCCCCAAGAGGCCCGTCCACTTGCAAGCGGTGGCGATCCCCCAAGCCAAAGCGCCTACTAAGACCCAAGCGTAGGCCTTCTTAGAGCTCCAGATCCCGGCTTCTAAGGCGTTCCAGGTAGCCGCTACCCCCACTAACATCCACCAGGCTAAGACCATATCTAAGGTACAGATCCTAGACATAGCTAAGCCCATAAAGTCGATAGCTACTAAGAAGGCGCTCAAGGCGGCCAAATCCCTAGAGCCCCGCCCCAAACGGTAGGCTAAAAAGTAGGTTAAGGCTACGCAGCCTATGCCGCTTAGAGCCGAAGTTAGACGCCAGCCCACCTCATCGCTGAGGGGCCAGCCCCACTTCTGCAGGCCCTTCCCTACGGCTATTCCCAAAGCAATCTGGATCTTAGCTAAAGGGGGATGGACGCTATTTTCATCCTTCGTCCCCTCTAAGTAGCTGTAGGCCCCGGGTACGTAGTAACACTCGTCAAAGTACTCTTCCGCCGGCAGCCCTAAGCCTACCAGGCGCAAGACGGCCGCCAAGAGGACGATCGCCCCCCACATCCCCCAGCCCCGACGCCCCAAGGGGGGCAAGGCCGCTACTCCCCAGCGATTGAGCACTCTCCGCTACCTCCCACGCCCCTACCCTTGACAGCTCAGAGAGGGGACCTTAAAATCAGGCAGATGTATGTCTCCGTAGCTCAGGGGATAGAGCACTCGCCTCCTAAGCGAGGGGTCGTGCGTTCAAATCGCACCGGAGACGCTATCTGCATGTTCTCGAATCTCTAAACGAGTAGGCCCTCTTCCCGCCGGGAAGGGGGCCTACTTCCCGTTAGGGCGCCGCCTTTAGGAAGCCTGCCCCTCCTCCTCTGGTTTGGGAGCGGGCGGGCTGACCAAAGGGGGCTTCCCCCAGCCGCCGCAGACCCCCACTAAGGCTACTAAGACCAAAGCTAAGGAGACCCACTGGGCCAAGGTCAAGGGGCCCCAGAGCGCCCCCTCCCGGAAGAATTCGACTACTAAGCGTATAAGCCCATAGCCCCCCACCGCGCTCCAAAAGACCTGACCCTGGAAGCGAGCTCGGGGCGCTAACCACAGACAAAAGGCCATTAAACCTAAATCTAAGAGGAGCTCATAAAGTTGGGAGGGGTAGCGCGGCGCCCCAGCCAGTTTGCTAGTTACCGGATAGGTAAAAGCCCATAAGACTTGGGGGTCGCAGATCTTACCCGCACAACAGCCCTGCATAATGCAGCCCACTCGGCCCAAAGCCATCCCCCACAAGAGGGGAGCGGCGTAAATATCGACGCAAAACCAAGGGGAGAAGCGGTAGCGGCGACAGAGCAAGATGAGCGCTAAGTTGCCAAAGATGAGGGCTCCAATAATCGTTATCCCCCCGGCCCTAAAGTTTAGGACCTGCCACCAGTTATCCCTAAAGAGCTCGGGACGCTGCAAGATGAAACCTAAGCGCGCTCCCACTAACCCAATGAGGGTAGACCATAAGCCTATATCGACTACCTCTAAAGCGGGCCAGCCCCGCCGGTGGGCTAAGTAACCGGCCATCGCTAAACCGCTAGAGATAGCTAAGGCTAAGATTAAGCCGTAAGTATAGAGCGGAAAGGAGCCGATCTCCATTAAGATGGGATGCATCTAAGTGGCCTCCTCAGCTTTCGGAGCCTCCTCCGCGACCTTAGTCCCCTCCTCCGCTCCTTCCCTCTTCTCTTCCGCGGGCGGATGGGCGCCTACCCAAACGAGCTCAATAAACATCAGGCTAACCCCCACCGTAAGGGCGATATCGGCCACATTGAAGACGGGCCACCAGCGCAAGTCGATAAAATCGACTACATAGCCCCAACGCAAGCGATCGATGAGATTTCCTATCGCGCCCCCCAAGATGAGAGCGCCGGCCCAAAAGGAGAGCTTGCCCAACTGGGAGATCTCCCTAAAGAAGTAGAGGATGCCCCCAATCGCTACGGCGGCCGCTAAGACGAAGAAGAGCCGCTGGTGGGCGAAGATTCCGAAAGCGCCCCCATAATTGTGGACGTAGGTCAATTGCACAAAATCTACGGGTAAGGGGATCGTCTGGTGAAGCGCCATCCGGGTCTGGACTAAATACTTAGTCCACCAGTCGAGCCCTATAATCACCAAGGCGATGAGAATTAAGTTCAGTCTAGTCACGCTCTTAAAGGCATCCTCTGTCGCGCCCAAAATCAAAAAAAACAAGAACTCGACCGCCCCGCCGGGGCTGGGACCTAGCTCTTGCTCCCAGTCAAATCTTCCCTAGGCCGCCTATAGGCGGCCCAAGCTCCTCACTGAGGGGGGAAAGCGGCCGTATTCTTGACCTGATCTTGTACGAAATTCAAGACCCCTTCGCGCAGACGAGCCCGCTCTTCACTGCCCAGAGAGGCGTAAATATAGTAACCAGATAAGGCTACCGCCGCTCCCAAAAAGGCCACCCCTAAAAGTTTAGTGGGGGTGAAGGGACTCTCTTCCCCACAGTGGTTGGCATCGCCAAAGTCCAAATCGTCTAAACTCATTCTCTCAATGAACTCCGTCATACTTCCTCCCTACAGCCGCAAAGCCTCGAGCGCCCACCCCACCCTCGGGCTAAGAAAGTACTTCCCAGCCCTAGGCCTAGGCTCCTGCTTAAGAGCTAGGGTCCGCCTCCGTAGCCTCTAGGCTCCTTCAGCTCGCTCTAAAAGCTCTTCCCAACTGGGAAAATGCCGACTATCTACCTCTTGGACCTCTAAAAAACCCTGGTTATGGAGGGCCAACTCCCGCAAGGCTAAAGAGGCGGTAGCCATCAAGACTTGGGCCTTAGCGCCTAACCCCTCTTCCATAGGCTCTAAGCGCAGATAGAAGAGGCCGTAATCTTCTTGCAAAAAGATCGGCGCCCTGACTACTTGGATTAAACCCAGAGCCAGGGCGCCACACAGCGCAGAGACACCCGCGCAGAGCAGATCGGCTTCGCCTTCCTCTACGGTCAAGCCGGCATGGCCAGAGCATGCCAGAGCTTGGACCTGACCACGGGTGTCAGACTGCAGACTCACCCGGATCAAGAGAAGCTACTTCCCAATCTCACCAATGTGCAAAGTGGTGTAATAACGGCGGGAACCGGTCTTGACGCGGCGACGTTTACGCTTGGCATACTTAAAGACCAAGATTTTACGCTCGCGGTGCTGCTCGACGATGCGAGCGGAGACGCTGGCGCCAGCAACGATAGGATTGCCGGCGGTTAAATTGTGGTTGTCGTCCACGATCATGAGGACGCGATCTAACTTGACATTCGAGCCCAACTCGCCTTCTAAGCGGTCGACGCGAACCTTCTGCCCGGGAGCTACGCGATACTGCTTGCCCCCACTCTCTACTACAGCGTACACTGAAGTAACCTCCTAAATTTAAACCTGACTTCCTAATCGCCAGGCCAACCCACAGATCCAGGTTAAATGCCAAGGGAGTTTAGCACATAAGCCTAATCTATGTCAAACGAAAAAGGCCTCTAGGCAGGAATTTTAGCCACAGGGCAAGATTTCTAACTCCAACTTAAAGGAAGTAATGATGCACTCTAACAATTTTTGCTCATTTAGACAAGTCTGGCGGCGCAGCTGGCCCCTAGTCTGCTTAATAGCCCTCCTCCTGTGCCCCTTAAGCCTCCTCAGCGCTAAACCTCAAACATCGCTTTCCCAACCCGCCTGGGAGCGAGTAGAGCGCCTTTTAAATAAACAAGTAGAGGCCTATCAGGGCTGGAAGGTAGGCTACTCCCTCCTCCATCTGCCCTCCCACAAGGAGATCGCCCGCCAAGGAGAGGAGCTCTTCCCGCTAGCTAGCGTCTATAAGTTGCCCCTCCTTTTAGCGGTCTGCCAAAAGTTCCAAGAGGAAGGGCGTCCGCTTACGGTCCTCCAGGAGAAGGTTGCTTTAAAGCCTAGCGACCTCTGTCCTGGCAGCGGCCAATTCCAAGATAAACCTTTAGGGACTAAGGTCAGTTTAGATAACGCCCTGCGGGCGATTATTACCGACTCTGACAATACGGCGAGCGACCTTTTAGTACGCTACTTAGGCTCTAATAATTTGCGCTCCGCCCTCCCTAGCTGGGGCCTACCGACTAGCCAAGTCTTCCTCTCTAGCCGCCAATCCTGGCTTTTGAGCTTAGGGGCCCACCCCCAATTGGGCGGAGGCGATCCCCTGCAGGCGGCCCAAATTTGGCGGACCCTCAACTATGAGCAGCGCCAAAAGTTAGCTAGCGAAGTGGAAAGAGAGCAGGCCTCCTTGAGCTTAGCTCAATTTAAAGCTCGCGATCAAAAGGCCAAAGAGAAGTACCCCTTCTCCCACTTCGTGGCCGCCTCCCAAGTCGACAATCTGGGGACCCCCAGCGAATTCTCCCGGATCTTAGGACTCCTCCACTCTGGACGCATCTTAAAAGGCCCCTGGCGTACCTACGCCCTCACGCGCTTAGCCCAAACCGACCGCACCCAGCGCCTGGCCCGCTTTATCCCCGCCTCCAACCCCTTCTACCATAAGACGGGCAGTAACCAAGGGGTAGTCAACGATTGCGCCCTCTTCCCCAGCCGCAGCGGCCAACCCTTAGCCCTGGCCGTCTTTATCTACGGTATCAGCCCCCAAGAGCGCGAAGAGGCCAGTTTAGCCCTCTCCCAAATGGCCTATACCGCCTGGTACGAATTGTAAAAGGAGTCTCAGCGTGCGGCGTCCCTTACTAAACCTCGGCCTAGCCTTAATCTGGCTCTCTTTAGCCCTCTGGCCCCTAGGTGCGGGAGCTACCCCCCAACCTACGCCTACCCCCTCCGCCTCTGGCCCCGATCCCCAGCGCCTGCAAGCGGTGCAAAAACTCTGCCAGCGCGCCTTAGCCAGTCGCCCTTATTTCGAGGTCGGTTACTCTATTATCCATATCCCCAGCGGGCGCCAAATCTCCCATAAGGGGCAAAAGCTCTTCCCTCTAGCCAGTACCTTTAAGATCCCCGTCCTCCTAGAGGCCTGCCGCCAGATGCAAAATCAGGTCTTGCCCTACAATATCGACCATCTCCTGAGTTTGCGCCGCCAAGATATTTGTATTGGCAGCGGCGACTTACAGTATGAGCCCCTAGGGAGTAAATGGACCGTCGATCAACTCTTAACGGAGATGATTATTAGTAGCGACAATACGGCTACCGATATGATTATCGGCCAGATCGGGAGCGCCCCCTTGCGCGACTTTATGCCTAACCTCGGCCTCACCCACAACCGCATCTTCTTAACTAACCGCCAAGCCTGGCTCTTAAGTTTAGGGCGCCACGTGGGCCTCCCCAGCTCCGACCCGGAAAAGATAGCCGCCTACTGGCAGAAGCTAGCCCCTAAAGAGCAATGGAAACTGGCCCAAGAGGTAGAGAGAGAGCATCTCACCTTGGAGCGCTCCCTCTTCCAAGACTGGGAAGATCGCTCCGGCAATTACTACAGCGAAGCTAAGTTTATGCGCGTGGCCCAGACGGTCGATAATCTGAGCTCCCCCCAAGATTTCTCCCTCTTACTGGCCAAATTGTGGCGCGGGGAGGTCTTAACCCCCAGCTGGACGGAGTATGCCCTCTCCATCTTGGGCCGGCAGCGCTCGCGCTCGCGCCTGCCCCGCCTCTTGCCCCCCCAGACGGCCGTCTACCATAAGACAGGGACCATCGCCGGGGTAGTCAACGATAGCGGGATCCTCATCTCTAAGCGCGGCCACCCTCTGGCGGTGACCGTCTTCGTCCAAGGGGCCAACTCCTCAGAGATCAATAGCGCCAGCCAATTGATAGGGGAGCTAGCTAAGATCGCCTGGGACAATCTGTAGCCGCTCCCCTAGAGCGAACGGGTCTTAACTTAGAGTCTACTCGAAGAGGTGGGCTAAGCGGTCCACCCAGGTCGCCTGGGCGTTCTGCTCCTCCAACCCCTGGATAGCGTTCGACTGACCCATAGAGGGACCTACGTCGTCCATCTTAGCGCCAATTTGCGCCGCCCCCACTCCGCCTACGATCTGGCTAGCGTCTAAGCCCGGGGCTACCGGGACGCCGCCCACGGCTCCTAGCGAGCCGCTGGCCGCCTGGGACTCGGCGGAGAAGGTCACCGTATCCGTAGGTAGGGCGGCGGGAGCCACCTGGGCCCCGGTGGTAGCCAGGCCCACCATCTGGGTGGCCTGGGGATTGCGCTCGCTCAAATTTTCCGACTGCCAACGCTGGCGGATCATCTCCCCCATCATGGCCGCCGTCTTGGCGCTGCGTACCGCAGCGTTCTCTTCACTCCCTTGGCCTATAGCTTCAATCGTCATCTCACCTAGCTCCTCAACCTCTCAATTTTGGCCCCAGACAACCTTCAGAAGGCCATTTTAAAAAGATTATAAAGGTATCTACCCCTAAAAGCCAAGAGGCTTTACCCTCAATCCTCCCCCTCAGAAGAGGAATACTCACCCAGACAAGAATATTCCACCATTTTCCCCTCTAGAAAGGCATTTTTATGGCAGACAACTGGCAAGAAGTAATCGCCAACTCCCTGCGGGAGTCGATAGCGACTAAGGAGGGGGTGCTGGCTAATTGGGAGCAAGTGGCCCGCTGCGGGCAACTCTTAATCGACTGCCTCTTGGGCGGGGGGACTATCTTCTTTATCGGCAACGGGGGCAGCGCCGCCGACGCCCAACATCTGGCAGCCGAGTTAGTGGGGCGCTTTGAGCGCGATAACCACTTGCCGGCCCTGGCCCTCACAACCGACACCTCCTGCCTGACGGCTATCGCCAACGATTTTAGTTACCAAGAGGTCTTTGTGCGCCAGGTGCGCGCCCTGATGCGTCCGGGCGACCTCTTAGTAGCTATCTCCACCTCCGGCAACTCCCTAGGGATCAATCTGGCCGCCCAGGCGGCCCGGGATAAGGGTTGCGCCGTGGTGGGACTCAGCGGACGGGACGGCGGCCAACTGAAAAGCTACTGCCGGGAGATGGTCGTCGTCCCCTCCCAGCGCACCTGCCGGATCCAAGAGAGCCATATTACTATCGGCCACATCTGGTGCGAGATGATCGAGCGGGCCTGCCCCGCGCCCAATAATTAGGCCCCTGCTAGCTAGGATCTCCCCCCGGTGAGCGATCTCTTCCTCCTCTCAGCCTTAGCCCTCTTAGCGTGGGGCGGTTACAAAGTAGCCGCTGTAGGTTTAGAGATCCTCGATCTCGGTTTGGCCAAGGCTATGGGCCTGCCCTTGGGCCTTTTAGGTTTAACTTTGGCCTGCGTCTTGGGGGCGGGTTGGATCCCCTTACCCTGGATCTTAGCCCTAAGCTTAATTATCTGCGCCGCCCTGGGCTTTTTTTTGCGCGTCCAGCCCAACCCGGACGCCGCCCCTCCGCCCTTCTTGCGCCGCCACAAATGGCTTTTAGGGCTAGTCATTTTAGGGAGCCTCTTTTACGTCCACTCTACCCAGCTCATCAATATCTCCCCCGATTTCTGGTACTCCTACCCCCTCTCGCGCAGCCTAATTAAGGGCAATTTCCAAGGCTACCATCCCTTCTTCCCCCAGACGGAATTAAACGGCCACCTCTCCCACCCCCTCCTGACGGCAACCCTCTCCTATTTGGTCGATTGCGATACTCTGCGCGGCCTATGGATCTTAGAGCTAGCCCTCTCCTTAGGTAGTATCCTCCTCTGGGCGCTAGTCATCCGCCAAATCTCCGGCCAAAATCGGGCCGGCGCCTGGGGGGCTCTGCTCCTCTTTATGGGGATCAACGTGGGCGGGAAGGCCGGGCTCATGGACTCCTTTGAGAATGGCGATCTCCTAGTCTTTGCCGTCTTAGGGGTCCTCTTAGGCCTCTTAGTCGATATTATCTATAAGGCCCGCGCCCACTGGCCCCTACCCTGGTATAAGATCCTCTTGACGGCCCTCATAGCCGGCGCCTACGGCCTACTCTGCGAGACCTACTTAGTCTTAGTCTTAGCCTGCTTTGGGGCCGGTTGCCTCATCGTCTGTAGGCGACGCACCTCCATCGCCCCCTTCCTCTTAAAGATCGCCGCCTTAATTATTGGGGGCAGCCTCTTCTTGAGCTCCTGTCTAGGCGGCTTCTTAGGCCACGCCGTGCGCCACTGGGCGAGTACCCTCTTAGCCCCCACCCACCCCCAATACGCCCAATCCCTAGAGCGCTCTACCCTCTACCACTCGACGGCTATTAAATTCCCCAAGGAGCACTTTTTAGCTATCCGCCTGGGGGTCGACCCCTACCAGCGCTACTCCGGCGCTTTAGATACCGCCCTCTTCCGCAACTATCGCCCCCTCCTAGACGATGGGGGTTATAGCTCCGTCTTTAGCTCTAAAGTCTTAGTCTTGCACTGGCTGCCCACTTGGCTGGCCCCCCTCACCATCTGGTGGGCCATCTATAGGCGCAGTATCTGCGGTTATATGTTTGGCCTTTTGGGGCTGGGAGCCTACTTTACGCCCGCCCTCTTCGACTTTGGCCCCATCTTAGAGGCCGAATATTTCCGCTGGGAATTTATGGCCGGCTTGGCCTTTAGCGGCCTCTTGGCTCTGACTTTGAGCGACCTTTGGGAGCAGCGCGAACATCTCCCCAAGGCTTGGAAGCGCTGGGCGGGTTGGGTAGCCATCATCCTCTTAATCTTAGCCAACTTAGTAGGCGCCCAGCGTCTGCTCAATAATATCGTCATCGCCGCCCAAAAAGATCCCCACGTGGCCTCCCAAGTCCTCTGGCCCTGGTATCCGCCTACTCGAGAGTGGCTTTTGAGTAACCCCCACCTGCAACTCAATAGGCGGGACTTAGATTTAGCCCAGTGGCTGTGGGAGAGCGAGCCTCAGCTCTCTATCCTCTGGCGCCAACACCCCTGTCAGAATCGGCGCGAGCTTTTAAAGTGCGCGGCCATTAACGGCTGGGCGGGGACTCTCTCTTGCGAACACGCTCTCCCCCCCTCGTGGCTCCCCTTAGGGTCGCCCCCCTATCTACCCAATAGTAATACCACCTCATTTAAATTTAGCGGCGACCCTACCCTCATAGCGGGCTTAGGCGCCCGCTGGTTAGTAGTGGAAGAACCCTTAGAGGAGCGCTATCTAGAGCGCTTGGCCCCTAGCCTCCAAGGCAAGACTCCGGCTATCACTTTAGAGGCTACCTTCGGCCAGGAGCGCCGCCACTGGCTCTACCAGATTAGGAACGCCCTCTCCCCCCAAGAGGCGCCGCCCGCCCGCTCCCAAGCTAGCTCTCTAGAATTAAAGGCAGAGGGCCTTCCCTCCGCCGGCCAGTGGGTAGCGGGCCAAGCCTATCCCCTCCAGATCTCTAGCCCCTCGAAACTGGAAGGCTGGCTGCAAGGGGTCTTCTCCTCACCCGCCCAGAATGGCGCCTCTAGACCCCTCCCCTGGCGCCAGTGGCTCGCCCAGACCCCCGCTACTATCTGGTTAGCCCCCCCCTTAGACGAGGGCGATTACCAACTCCAATGGTACTTTAGCGCCGACGGTAAGCGCTGGCAGAAGTTATCCCAGCCTCTCGCCGCCCCTTACTCCCTCTCCGAGAATATCGATGAGAATTTGCGCCTAGCCGAAGTACGCTTTAGCTCCCCGCTCCAGGGCGAGCTCATCCTCACCAATATCGGCTCCCAGCCCTTCCAGGTGGGAGGGCCGCTCCAGATTAAGTGGTGGGTCTGGTCCGCCCAGCTGCATAACTACCGCACCGGCCCCTTAGAGCCGGAAGGGGAGAATACTCTGCGCCAAGCTATTCCTCCGGGCGGGAAGGTCGCTATCCCGTGGCATTTAGACTCCCCCCTCCCCCCAGGGGGACGCCTCGACGTCTCGGCTAGCGCCCCCTTAGGCCAAAATGTAACTATCGCCCGCCAGTAAACGGCAACTATTCCCCAGAGAAGAGGATTTTTAAGGACCAACGAAAAGCAGAGGCAGACTCTTATGGGTATCCTGCTAGGAGCGCATTAATAGTAAACAAAGGTTATCCGCATTATGAATTGGAACCAGGCTATTCAAGAATTAGAGGCTAAACGAGCCAAGGCCAACTTGGGGGGCGGCCAAGAACGCATCGATAAACAGCACCAATCCGGCAAATTTACGGCCCGCGAGCGCTTAGAGAAATTGCTCGACCCCGGCACCTTCGTAGAGATCGACAACTTCGTCCAGTCCCGCATCGACGACTTCGGCTTAGATAAGAAGCGCGTCTTGGGCGATGGCGTAATTACCGGCTACGGCGAGATCGGCGGCCGCTTAGTCTTCATCTACAGCGAAGACTTCACCGTCATCGGCGGCACTTTGGGCGAGTACCACTCTATGAAGATCTGCCGCCTCCAAGATATGGCTATGGAGAATAAGGCCCCTATCATCTGCATTAACGATAGCGGCGGGGCGCGCATCGAGGAGGGCATCTGCTCTCTGAGCGGCTATAGCGGCATGTTTATGCGCCACACCTTAGCTTCCGGCGTCATCCCCCAGATCGCCATTATCTTAGGCCCCTGCTCGGGTGGAGCTTGTTACGCCCCCGCCATCTGCGACTTTATCTTTATGGTGCGCGGCGTCTCCAAGATGTTTATTACCGGCCCCAACGTAGTGAAGACGGTCATCGGCGAAGAGGTCTCCGTCGAACAGTTGGGCGGCGCGGACGTCCACGCCCACAAGAGCGGCGTCTCCCACTTTACCTACGATTCCGAGTTAGAGTGTCTGATGGGCGTGCGCCAGCTCTTGAGCTACCTGCCTCAGTCCTTCTTGGAGAGAGCTCCCAACGCCACCCCCAAGCGCTCCTTAGCTAATAGTTTAGCTAAGATGTTCACTCCGGGCGCCAGCAAAGAGTGGGATAATGACGACCGCTGCAACGTCTTGACCTCCATCGTGCCCGACAATCCCAAAAAGTCCTATAACGTCAAGGATGTCATCGAAGTTATCTTCGACCCCAGCAGCCTCTTAGAGGTCCAAAAGGAATTCGCCTGTAACGTGGTGGTGGGCTTTGCCCGTCTGGGCGGCGAGGTAGTAGGGGTAGTGGCCAACCAGGCTAATTGTATGGCCGGCTCTTTAGACTACCACGCCTCCGATAAGGCGGCTCGCTTCATCCGCTTCTGCGACTGCTTCAATATCCCGCTCATCACCTTAGTCGACGTCCCGGCCTTCCTGCCCGGAACCCAACAGGAGCATAGCGGCATTATCCGCCACGGAGCCAAGATGCTCTACGCCTACTCTGAGGCTACGGTCCCCAAGATCTCCCTCATTATGCGCAAAGCGTACGGCGGGGCCTATATCGCCATGAACTCTAAGAATATGGGCGCCGACTTAGTCTACGCCTGGCCTATCGCCGAGATCGCCGTCATGGGCGCGGAAGGGGCGGTCAATATCGCCTTTAAGCGGCGCATCCAAGCGGCCGCCGATCCGGTGGCCGAAAAGGCCCAGTGCATCACCGAGTACGAAGAGCGCTTCCTCAACCCCTACGAGGCGGCCGCCAAGGGCTTTGTGAGCGAAGTCATTAACCCCCAAGAGTCGCGCCAGAAGTTGCGCAGCGCCCTCCAAGCTCTGGCCAATAAGAGCATCGAAAGACCGCGCAAAAAGCACGGCAATATCCCCCTCTAAAAGAAGATGTGTAAATATTAATCCCGGCCCCCCTGCGGGGGGCCGGGATTAATAGTTTATGCGCCTCTATTCTTCCTCTTGGGCCCTCTTTTTGGCCTCTTCTAAGCGGCGCGTATTGTCGGGGAAGTCGTCATTTTTAAAGGTCACTTCATCCCGCTCGCTAGTGGGGCTCAAAGTGACGGAGTCGCTGGCCGTCTCATTATCGGCCGTAGCGTCGACGCTCAATTCACCCCAGCGGTAGATACTAAAGGTCTCCGAACTGCGCTTATCGACTTGGCCCTCGTTGCGCCCGTCGATCTGGATATAAATGTCAAAGTCGGAATCGTTAATGACCTTCACTTCACAGTCGGGTTTCCGTTCGGGTCGCGCCTCTACGGCGGGGGCGACTACCCCCCAAAGTAAGAGGAGGGCCAGACAGAGGCCCGCGATACGCCCTAAACCTCTCATAAACTCACTTCCTTTCTCCTCCCCCAACCTGAGGCTCTAGCGCTAAGCCATTCGCCTAGCTAAAGTCAGAATCTTGCCAATAGAGGCGCCCGCACAGTTCGGCCAACCCTTGCAGATCGCCCTTTAAACTGGAAGCGCTCTGGTAGAGGGGCGAAGCGTTGAGCTCCAACTTACCCTCCGCCCGCGGAGCTTGCCAAGAGACGGCCCCCTCCCGCCAAGTTACTAACTCCAACTGCTCTAAGACTTTGAGGGCCCGCCGCAGAGTTAGGACCTCTAGCTTTAACTCTCTCGCTCCGGCCGCCAGCCGTTCCGCGGGCCAAAGACGACGCCCATTGGCCGTAACTTGGACTAACCAGCGGTAGATCTTAGCCATCACCTGGCGATCGAGCATGTAGGGGGAGATCTTTTTGAGCCACTTGGCGATCTCCGCCCCTTGGAATAAGAGGTGGACCCGGGATCCTGGGGGCAGACGGCGCAAGAGCTCGCGCTGTAAGGGCGGGGCCCAGAGGACTAAGTGCTGGTAAGAACCCCCGCGAGGGGGGGTAGGCCACTGGCCGTAAAGTTCTAAGGGGGTAAGGCTCTGTAAGCGCTCCCCGTACTCTTCCGCCCCCAAGGACTCTAAGCCGCCCTCGCAGAGGACTAAGACCGCCGCCTCCGGTTCGGCCTGCAAGAGGCGCTCTAAATAGAGCTTCTTATTGAGGACCCGCCGCCCGTCTACGATCTGGCCCTGGGGCGGGGGGCCGCCAAAGACCTCCCGCCAAAAGGTGGGCGCTTGGGCGGCGCTATCGCTAAGCGTGCGCTGAGCCTCCTCGTAGGAAGCGAAGACTCCATGTTGACTCTCAGGAGGCGGCAAGAGGCGGCTCACCTCGTAATCGGGGGCTACAAAGTCGTGGATAATGACCTGCAACTCGCTCTTGCCCCCCCAGATATTCTCCTCCGCCATGTAGAGCAGATCTAAAGTACAATTCTCTAAATCTAAGTGGGCCAAGTCCTTGAGCTTATTGAAGGCCACCGCCTTGAGCGGCTTGCGACCCAGCGGGAAGTGCGCGTCTTTAATCTGTAGGGCCACGCTCGTTCCGAACTTACCCATCGGCTTGAGCGGAGCTACGACCTGCACCCCGCGGGCCAAGAAGAGCGGCTTCTCATTCTCCTTGCCCGTAGGCTCTAAGCGATTTAATTCCCGCACTACCCCCAAATTGAGCTTATGGAGGGGCAAGATACAATCTACCTTCTTATGGGCCAGAGGGATAGCTAAGCGCTGGCAGGCCGCCTCTAAGGCCTCCCCCAAAAGATCTTGATGGCCGGGGGCCACCGTAAAGCCCCCCGCGTTGGCGTGGCCGCCATACTGACTAAAATGCTCCTCGCAGAGCTTCATAATCTCTAAGAGGTTGGCCTCCCGGGGGGCGCGCGCCGAGCCTACGATCTGCCCTTCGCTCAGGGTAGCGATAAAGACCGGACGCCGGTAGGTATCCATTAAGCGTTGGGCACAGAGTCCCACCACCCCCCGGTGCCACTCGCCCCACACGAAGATCGACTTGCGCTCCCCCACCGGATGTTGGCGCAGATAGGCTTCAATCTCCTTGAGGGTCTCGCTCTCGACCCGGTGGCGATCTTCGCTCAATTCCAATAAGCGACCCACCAGACTTTGGCAGAGCTCGGGATCTTGGGAGAGGAAGAGCTCTAGGGCCCAATTGGGCGTATCCATACGCCCGCAAGCGTTGATCTTGGGACCTAAGGAAAAGCCCACCGCCTGGGCGTTGATGGCTTCAGGATACAATTTACAAGCTTGGGTGAGGACCTGGAGGGCGGGGCGCTCCAAACGGGCTAAGACGGGCATCCCCAACATCGTCAAGGTGCGATTCTCGCCGCGCATGGGCACCATATCGCACAAGGTGGCCAAAGCGACTAAATCGAGATACTCCTCCGGCTCCGGGCGGCCCAACTTAGCGTAGAGGGCGCTCAACAATTTCCAGGCCACCCCCGCCCCGCACAACTTAGTGAAGGGATACTGGTGACCGGGCAGATTGGCGTTGACGAAGGCCTCCGGCTGGGGTAAGGCCCCCTCCAACTGGTGATGATCGGTAATTACGACCTTTAAGCCCTCCCTCTGGGCGTAGGCTACCTCCTCGGCGTTGGCCGAACCGCAATCGACCGTCATTAAGAGCTTAGCCCCAAATTTGAGGGCCTCTTCCACCCCCACCTTAGAGAGCCCAAACCCCTCCGCAAAGCGGTGGGGCAGATGGAAACCGACCTCTAAGCCCACCTGGCGCAGACCTAAGACTAAGATGGAGGTAGCCGTAATCCCATCTACATCGTAATCGCCACAGATAAAGACCCGCTCCCCGCGGGCTAAGGCCCCCTCTAAGAGCTCCACCGCCTGGGGAACGCCGGGATAGAGCTCTGGGGGATAGAGATCTTCACGAAAAGGCTTAAAGTAGTGCTCTAAAAGCTGAGGGTCGACCTGCTCTCGCCCGCGCAAGAGGTGGGCTAAGAGCGTAGAGCAACCTACCTTTTGGGCTAACTCTTGGGTAGCCTCCAACTCCACGGGACGAATATCTAAACTGCGAGCCTCAATCAACTCCGCTCCTCCGCTAAAGCGCTCTCCACCTCTACTTTAGAGAGCATCCGCCACTCTCCAACCCCCAAATCACCCAACTTCCAGGGCCCAAAGCCCAGACGATGGAGAGCCAAGACCTTATTGCCCATCCCCCCAAAGAGGCGCTTAATCTGGTGGTAGCGCCCCTCATAGAGGGTGAGCTCTACCTCCCTCTCCGCCACAATCTTCAAGGGAGCCGGTAAGAGGGGTTTAGGATCGCCCTCTAAGTAACCGCCCCCGCGCCGAATAGACTCCGCCTCCTCCTCCCGCAAAGGACGCTCCAAAGCGACCCGATAGAGCTTAGCCACGTGCTTTTTGGGGGCTACTAAAGCGTGATTTAAGTCTCCCTGATCGGTCAAAAAGAGGAGCCCCGTCGTATCGCGGTCTAAGCGCCCTACGCTAACTAAAGGCGGAATGCGCCGCACCCAACGGGCTGGCAAATAGTCGTAGATAGTCCGCCCTTCCTCCTCTGAGCGCGTACAGACGCAAGCTGCGGGCTTATGGAAGAGGAGGTAGAGCTCTAGGGGGTCGAGCGGCTCGCCCTCCCAGAGGATCTCCTGCGGGTCTACCTTCTGAGCTGGAGAGCGCAGAGGCTCCCCTTTAGAACGGACTACCCCGCGGCGCACCAAATCGGCCGCCTGGGAGCGCGTCGCCAACCCCTCTAAGACTAAGAGCTTATCTAAGCGTACCTTCACTCAATCTCTCAATCTACTCCTAGCAGCCCTGCTGGGCTAAAGGCTTAGTGGCTACTAAGACCTTGAAGCTATTATTTTCGGCCACTTTCTGATAAGAGGAGAAATACTGGACTAAGGTTTCTTCGTAAGGCAAAGTGCGATTGACGACGGCGTAGAGAGTCCCCCGCCAAGTGAGGGAGCGGCTGGCGCTAGCCACAAATTCTTGCCCTAAGTTGAGAACCCGCGTCT
Organism: Vulcanimicrobiota bacterium; assembly: GCA_944322965.1. GTDB lineage: Bacteria > Vulcanimicrobiota > Xenobia > Xenobiales > Xenobiaceae > Bruticola. The sequence goes on along the minus strand of CALUQR010000001.1, from coordinate 585,267 downwards.
GACCCTGGTGGAAGGGCGGGTTCATAATGATCCAATCGTACTGTTCCCTGGGGACGTCGACTAAGACGTCGGCCCAGTTAAAGCCTAAGCGCAAACCCTTAGGGGCCATGGGCTTCAAGAGCTCCTTAGCCGCCGCCAGCGCCAAATACTCGTCTTCAAAGAGGTCGAGACGGTTGATCTCGCCCTTCTGGGCGCTAGCCGACTCCAAGACGACCTTACTCAAGTAGCCGTTGGCGCTGCCAAAGTCGGCGCCCACCCCTTTGAGCTCCGCCTTATCGCGCAAGTATTGGCCTAAGAGGGCCGAACCGCCGTCTAATTTATTCCAACTGAAGATGCCGGGCCTAGTCAAAAGACCGCTGGCGGGCGAGAGGCGATAGGGATAGCTCTGTCCCCACTCGTTGAGGGCCTGACGCAACTTGGGGGTCGCCTCGGCGGGGACCTGCACGGCGAAGGTGCGACAGTGGAACTTAGACATCTGGGCCCCTAAAGGCAAGACCTGAGCCATCTGGCGCTCGAAACTGTTGGCCCCTAAGGAGTTGGCGATAGAGAAGACCATCCACCCGCCCGGACGCACCGACTCCAAGGCCCGCTTAAAGTTGACGTAATTTTCCTGGCGCGAGGAGGTACCTAAGATGAGCGCCATATCGTAGGCCGGTTGGGGCTGATCGTGGAGCGCCCAGGGCTGACAGATCCCTACCGGGGGGACGTACTGGGGGCCATACCCCGCAAAGAGCAAGCAGTGGGCCGTCTGGCGGTGGAGGCGATCTTTGGGATTTAAAAGGTACTGCCCCAGGCGGCGGTAAGCGCGGGCCGAGCTCTGCTCGCAAGTGATCCCGCCCCCGCTGGAAAAGTAGAATTGGGCCAGCGCGGCGGGCGTAGTCTCGCTAAAGAGCTCGGGATGGTAATGGGCCCGCAAAAAGAGCCAGTCGTTAGATTGGGGCCAAAGATCTCCATTCTTTTCCAAAAAGAGGGCGATAGCCTTTAAAGCCGCCTCTTGCTCGGGACTGTGGGGGGCTACCCTCTTGGAATTGAGAGTGGCTAGAGGGGCCGCTTTCCCCCGTTCGCGCTGACCCCTAACGGCCGAGTCTCTCCTCCCGCGGGGAGAGGGAGATTTAGGGGAATATTTATAAGCTGCCATCTTTTAGAGCTCCTACCATCTTTTTTTGTAGCGATTGAGAAATCAAAGCATCCTGGCGATTATAGCAAACTTCACTCAAATATATAATGGCCTCCGCCCATTGTTCTCCCCTTCCCCCCTCCAAAGGAACAGGAAGAAGCCTCTGCTAAATAGAACAGGAGGGGCGAAGACGCGGCCCTAGGAGATAGCATTTATGGATTCGGTAGAAATTAGCCAGAACGCAGCTGCCACGCTGGATATGGGGGCGGAGGCTAATCTGTTTGATAGCGGCAACGGGCGCCCGCCTATAGACGATCGGCAGCGGACGATCCTCGCCGTAGGCGACCTCCATGGCGACTATTTCCGACTCCTGCGCTACTTGCGCGAGATGGATTTCCTCTTGCCGGGAACTATCTCTTGGAACCCCAAGGCCGATCGGGTAGACCTCATCTTTATCGGGGACTACGTCGACTGGCGCGGCGAGCCTCTGGAAGCCCCCTTCGAACAGTCTACTTACAACGCCATCGAAGGGCCCCGCAAGATCTTGGAGCTCATCGTCAGCCTCCAAGAGGACCTGGCCCGCTTGCGCCGCTACAATTCCGATTTCGATTCGCGCTTCTTCCCCTTATTGGGAAATCACGATCTGATGATGATCGACGCCGCCAAGGTAACTAACTACCTGAGCGCCGAGTTTTTAGAGAATACGGTCCTGACGACCAAGATCTATCCTATGTTGCGCGCTCAATTGGCGGCTAAAGGTTTGAATGGTCAACAGGTAGAGGAGGTTATGGGCTTTCTCAACTGGTGGATCCAAGGCGGAGAAGGGACGGCGGCCGGTTATGGCGGTTTAGAGAAGTGGGCCCAAATTATGCACGATGGAGCGGCCCAATATCTGGCCGATAACCTCTATTTGGCGGTAGTCGTCAACAATCGCCTCTTCTCCCACTCCGTGCCCGATAATCCCGAATATTGGCAGCCCCTGGCCGATCTGGCGGCGATGCCCGAGAGCTCTTATCAAGCCCTGCGGGAGAGTTTTATCTGGGGACGCAAAGTCTGGGGTTACGATTACCAGTCGGGGACGCGCACTTCCCAATTTAATGAGGATGAGATGCGCCGCCTCCTCAAGGGCTTTGAGTGTACGAGCTGCGTCATAGGTCACACCCCCCTCTCCCGAGATACGGATTACGTGACCGCCTACGACGGCCGAGTGATCAATATCGACGTCCACGGCTGTCCCGGCTCCAAGGCCTTTGTCGAGACTTATACCCCCACCCCCTGCTCTATCCAGGCTCCCCTGCGCTCTGAAGTGGTAGCCAGATCGAACGCCGAATGTCTAGTGATGTAAGTAAAGCCCACACTCTAGGGCAGAGATTAATTGAGAATATAGAGCGCGTCATAGTCGATAAAGATCGAGTCATACGCCAGACGGTCACCGCCGTCTTAGTGGGCGGCCATATCCTCTTTGAAGATGTGCCCGGAGTAGGCAAGACTATGCTCTGTCGGGCTTTAGCCAAGTCGATAGGGGGCAAATTCTCCCGTTTACAATGTACGCCCGACCTCTTGCCCTCCGACCTTTTGGGGGCCACCATCTACGAGCGCCAGAGCGGCGAATTTAAATTTCGACCGGGCCCCGTCTTTAGTAACCTCCTCTTAGCCGACGAGGTCAACCGGGCTACCCCCAAGATGCAATCGGCCCTCCTGGAATGTATGGAAGAGCATCAGGCCACGGTGGGAGGGACGACCCACCCCCTGCCCGAGCCCTTTATCGTGGTGGCTACCCAAAATCCCATCGAGTATGAGGGTACCTTCCCCCTGCCGGAGGCCCAGCTAGACCGTTTCTCCATTAAATTGCGTATGGGTTACCCCTCCCCCCAAGCGGAGGCCCAGATGTTGGAGGACCAGCAGCTGGCCCATCCCCTGGAGAGCTTAGAGCCCATCTGCCAAGCGGAAGAGATCCGCGCCGCCATGAAGGCGGTGCACGCCGTCCACGTAGAGGCCAACGTGCGCCAGTATATAGTGGCCATAGTCGACGCTACGCGCTGCCATCCCCAAGTCTTATTGGGAGCTAGTCCCCGCGCCTCTCAGACTATCTACCGCCTGGCCCAGGCTCAAGCCGTCCTCGACAATCGCAATTTCGTCATTCCGGACGACGTCCAAAGTATAGCCCCCAGCGCTCTCAGCCATCGCCTCCTCTTGCGCGATAGCGAATTGGGAGACTCCGAGCAGGTAGAGCGCGTGGTAGCTGAGATCTTAGCCCAAGTTAAGGTCCCCTAACTTAGAGAGGACGGGGATCCCCTCCGCTTGAGCCGTCTGGCGGGTGGCCGCCGTATTGTAGCCCCAGCCCGCTAAGTAGGCTTTGACCCCTACGCTCAGAGCCTTGCGCACGTTGACTAAGAGGTCGTCGACGAAGGAGACCTCCTGGGGTTGGAGCTGGTAGCGCTCCATAAGTAGGCGCAACTGCTGGGCCTTATCGAAGCTAATCTCTTTAGAGTAGACGGGGAATTTTAGGCCCACCGTAGCTAAGAGAGCCTCGATCGAAGCCCCGTCCTTAGTCGTACAGATGGCCACGACCTCGCACTGGGCGCTGAGCTTCCGGAGGGCCTCTAAGCTGCCCGGGAAGGGACCCTGCCAGGAGAGCCACTCTTGGAGATCTTGCTGGCGCGCCTCCTCCCTCCCTTGGGCGACTAAGCGGCCAAAGCGATCTAAGAATTCGCTCTCCCGCTCGCTCTGGGCCATAAATTGGGGCTGAGAGCTATTCTCTAAGCTCAATGGGGCCCAAGCGCTCTCATCTTGGCGCCAAGGGGGGGTAGCGCTCTCCGTCCAGGAACTATAGCCAGAAGCTAACTTCTCCTTAGCTAAGCTCTCCGCCCATTCAAAGACTAGACCGAACTCCTCGCCCGTACGCGCTAGCCAGCGCCCCGAGGCGAAGAGGGAGGCCGAGCAGTAGGCCCAACGGCCAAAGAGCTGGCGCCAGGCCTTCTGGGCCACTACGTAACATTCGCGCTGCGTATCCCAGAGAACGCCGTCAAAGTCTAAAGCCAGCGCCTTAACCACGGGGCAAGACCTCCAGCGCCCGGCGCAGACGGCGCAGACACTCCTCTTTCCCCAAGACTTCCATCATATGGAAGAGGCTGGGGCCGTTGCCTACCCCGCTCAGAGCTAAGCGAGCGGGATGGATCAGTTGACCCGCTCCTACGCCCCGCTCCTGAGCCAATTGGCGCAGCGACTCTTCCAAAGCCTCGGGACTAAAGTCGCTTAAGCCCTCTAAGATCGCACTCCAAGCCTCTAAGAGTTCTGCGCTAGCCGCCTTCCAGCGCTTCTTTACCGTCGCCTCCTCGTAAGTAGTAGGGGCTTCATAGAGGTAGGGGGCCTCCGTCACGTAATCGGTCAATAGATTAGCTCGCTCCGCTAAGAGTTCGACTACCCGCACCAAGTAATCGCGCTGAGGACGGGGGCGGCCCAGACGGTCGAAGAAGGGTAAAGCCATATCGGCCAACTCTTGGGGGGTATGGGCGCGCATATGGAGCCCGTTAATATAGAGCAACTTGCCAAAGTCGAAGACCGCGCCCGACTTGCGCACGCGCTCTAAACTGAAGGCCTCGACTAATCCCTCTAAGGTGAAAAACTCCCGCTCATCACCCGGATTCCACCCCAAAAGGCAGAGGAAGTTTAAGAGGGCTTCGGGCAGGTACCCCTTATCCCGGTAAGCCTCCACCGAGACGTCGCCATCGCGCTTAGAGAGCTTCTTACCGCTCTCATTGATAATTAAGGGCACGTGGGCGTACTTAGGGGGCTGCCAGCCAAAATATTCATAGAGCAAGAGATGCTTGGGGGTAGACGAGAGCCACTCCTCGCCGCGAATGACGTGGGTAATCTCCATCAAGTGGTCGTCGACTACTACCGCTAAATGGTAAGTAGGGAAGCCGTCCGTCTTTAAGAGGACCTGATCGTCTACTAAAGAGGAGTCGAAACTGACGGGGCCGCGCACAATATCCTCGACGGTCAAGGTGCGCCCTTCAGGCACTTTGAGCCTAATGACGTGGGGCTCGCCCGCCGCCAAGCGGCGCTCTACCTCCTCTTTACTCAAATGTAAGCAGTGGCGATCGTAGGCGGTACTCTCACCCTTAGCGGCTCGCTCTTGGCGCATAGCCTCTAAGCGCTCCGCGGTGCAGAAACAGTAGTAAGCCTGCCCTTGCTCAACTAAGCGCTTAGACATCTCGTGGTAGATGGGCAGGCGCTCACTCTGGACGTAAGGCCCCTTATCGCCCCCTACCATAGCCCCCTCATCGGGGGTCAAACCGGCCCAACGCAGGGACTCTAAGAGCGACTCTACCGCCCCTTCTACTAAACGCGTGCGGTCCGTATCCTCGATGCGCAAGATAAATTGGCCGCCCTCATGCTTGGCTAAAAGATAATTGTAGAGGGCGGTGCGCAGACCGCCTACGTGTAAATAACCGGTGGGGCTGGGAGCAAAACGTACTCTAACCATCTTCCTAAATTCTCTCCACTAAACTCAGAAAAAGTAGGCCCCCCTTCCTCCCTCCCCCTCTTCCTCCTTTTTTTACTGAGCCCAGCCCCCTCCCCTAACCTCCCGCCTCTAAGCCTCTAACTTAAATAAAAGAGCCCCGGCCCTTAGGCGCCGGAGCTCTTTTAGAAGGGGGAGCTTAGGATTTAGTCCTTGCCGCCCTTACCTTGGAGGCTATCTAAGGCTCCTAAGACCCCAGCGCCCAACATGGGCAGCGCCTCTTTGAGGACGCTACCCGCTCCCAAGAGGACTCCGATCCCTCCGCCTAAGAGGCCTACCGTAGCTAAGCGCCCCAACTTAGCCCCGATCTTACCGGCCTTCATAGCGGAATCGGTCAACTTGCTGGCGTGCTCATCGACGTAATCGGTCAGGCGCTCTTTGAGAGTGGGCTCAGGCTCTACGCTCCCGCGCTCCTCTTTGAGAGCGGCCTGCATCTTAGAAAAACTGGGGGCCGATTCGACGCTCTGGCCTAAGCTCACCGATTCGGAAGTCCAAACTGGCGCCTCGCTCTCTTTAGAGGCGCCGCCCTCAACGGCCAGAGGGGTCTTAACCTGGTAGGAATTGGTCTGAGCAAAATTGACGGAACTAATAGACATACGCGCAAAAACCTCTCTCATCGTGCGGGTTAGCCACATTTAGCTTCCCTTTATTAAAGCAAGCCTGGCTCTTTAAATTGTTGCCACATTGTTACTACGAGAAGAATATTCCCCAAATAAGGCCCTCCTCCTGGCCCTCGGTAAGAGCCGCCGCCATTACTAGGAAAAGTAATAAATTTGTTAAATAGGAGCGCTCGTTATGGACCTAACTTGGAGAGATTTTTACCGCAGCCCCTATCTGCTCTTCTTATCGTTGATGGCTATTGTTGGCCTCTACTACGAGCTGGTCCCCTTCTGGGATCCGAGTCGGGGATTCCTACACTCAAGCACCATCCTCAATCCCCAAAGTAGCATTCTTTTTGATACCGCCTGCTTAGGGGGAACGGCCGCCTATTTCTTCCTCATGCCCATTCACAAGCGAGAATTAGCCCTGGCCTTGAGTATAGGCGGTCTCTGTGAAGTTTATCTCATAGCCAAGCGTCTCCAATTTTTAGGACCCTGGGAACAACTCTTACATTTGGGCCCGGGCCTCATTATAGGCGTCTCCATCGCTCTCGTCTGGCGCTCGATAAGATATTGGCGCTCGCGCGATAGCGCCCAATTTAAGCGGACTCTGGAAATTTTTGGGCTCACCATCTCTATGCCTTTCTTCTTAGCGGTGGGCTCCATGAGCCTCGGCGGTAATCTTTACGTCTACGATCCCCACTGTTATGCTCTCGACTCCCTGTGGGGGTTCCAACCTAGTTTTGTGATCACCAAACCTCTACGCAGCTACCAAGCGCTAGAGGTCTTCATGTATATCATCTACTTTTTCCTCTCCGTATGGATGATGCTATCCCAAATAGTTATCTTTAAGGAGAATGAAAAAAACAATATCTCTCACTGGCGCCGCTTAGTGCCCGCCATCTTCTTTGCCCTCATCGCCTGTTTTGGCAATTTATCCTACGCCTTCGTACCGGCGGTAGGGACGGATGTCTACTGCGGCTCCAATTTATTTCCCAACGGTCCCTGGATTCCCCCTAATCCCGATCCCCAGCCGGTCCAAGCCCCTCCTATCTTTTCCCGATCTACCATTCCCAGCCTCCATATGGGCTGGATCCTCGCCGTCTATTACTCTATCTATCTCAGCCGCCCCCTCTACCGCCATATCGCCCTGGGGCTAGTAATCTTGACGGCCCTCAGCGCTTTCAGCGTGGGCTCCCACTGGCTCTTAGATCTCATCTTAGCCTGCCCCTTTACGGTGGCTATCTTAGCGCTCTGCGCCGTAGACGCCCCCGCCAAGTTGCGCTGGCTAATAGGCTCCAGTTTAGCTATCCTCTTCTGTTTAGGGGTCTATCTCTTAAAATTCCATACTCCCCTCTTGATGGCCCACAGGGGTTACACTTTGACGGGCTTTATCTTGACCGTCTTAGTCTCCCTCTACTTAGGCCGTCTCATCTCTAAGGCCAGGGTGCCTAAAGTCCTAAGCCCTCAAGAGAGAAGCCCTCAGGAGGGGGTCTAAAAAATAGGGATATTAGCTCTCAGCGCGAAGGGCGGCCCCGTTATGGCACAGATCAACAATCAATTTGAAGCTTGTATCTTCGATATGGATGGGGTCCTTTTGGACTCCGAGCCCTTTTGGCGTCAGGCGGAACGGGAAAAATTTGGCCAAGTCGGGCTCCATCTGAGCGAAGAGGATTGTATGGAGACGATGGGGGTCCGCATCGACGAGCTGGTAGAGTACCGCTACCGCCAGCACCCCTGGCAGGGTATCACCTGTCCCCAGATGGCCCAAGCTATCCAAGAGAGGGTGGCGGAGTTGGTGCGCGAGAAGGGTTCGCTCCTGCCGGGAGTCCGGGAAGCTATCTCCTTCCTGCGCAGTCGCGGCTTGCGTTTGGCCTTAGCCTCCTCCTCTTCGCCCATGCTCATTGAGACCGTCCTCCAGACTCTGGGCCTCCAAGACGATTTCCTCTTAACCTGTTCGGCAGCGGGCGAGCCCTACGGTAAACCCCACCCCGGAGTCTTCATTAAGGCCGCCCAACTCTTGGAGGTCCCGCCCGAGCGCTGCTTAGTTATCGAAGACTCCCTAAACGGCGTGATAGCCGCCAAAGCGGCCCTCATGACCTGCGTAGCCGTCCCCGAAGAGGCGGTGGCCCATAGTCCCAAATTTGCGGTGGCCGATCTCCAGCTCTCCTGTCTCGATCAGCTGCCCGATAGTTGGGAGCGGTTGACGGACTAAGCCCCTCCCCTCTCTACATTCTAGCGTACTTCTAACGTATTAAATCTTGTTTTTTCTCTCCGTCCCCTCTACTATAATTCCTTGAGCTGGCGGGGGAATCGATAAAGTGAGGCCCATCCTAAATGTCTGAGCGCTTGTTACAAATTGAAAACTTACACGTCCAAGTGGGAGAGAAGGAGATCTTGCGCGGTCTCAATTTAGAGATCAATAAGGGCGAGATCCACGCTCTCATGGGACCTAACGGTTCGGGGAAATCGACCCTCTCTAATACGATTATGGGCCACCCCAATTATAAAGTTACCCAAGGCAAGATCGTCTTTAAGGGGGAAGAGATCCAGGACTTACCCGCCTCCGAGCGAGCCCGCCGAGGGGTCTTCTTAGCTTTCCAGTATCCCATCTCCATTCCCGGCGTCTCCTTAGGTAACTTCTTACTGGCCTCCGTGCGCAGCGTGCGCGGAGAGGAGAATGTCAAACCCCTCCCCTTCCGCCGCGAGTTGCAAGCTAAGATGCAGGAGCTGGGCATTAAGCAAGAGTTCGCCCGGCGCTACGTCAACGAGGGCTTTTCCGGCGGCGAGAAGAAGCGTATCGAGATCTTGCAAATGGCTCTTTTAAAGCCCAGCTTGGCCCTTTTAGATGAGACGGACTCCGGTTTAGACGTCGACGCCTTGCGCATCGTGGCCGAAGGGATCGCCCACGAGTTGGCCGCCCAACAGACGAGCGCCTTAGTCATCACCCACTACCAGCGCCTCTTAGATTACGTAAAACCGCAATTTATCCACATCTTGAGCGCCGGGCGCATAGTGGAGAGCGGCGGTCCGGAGCTGGCCTTGCAATTAGAGAAGAGCGGCTACGACGAGATCTTGAAGAAGCGCCAGCCTAGCCAGGCCTAGGGAGGTCCCTAAGATGAACCACAATATGACGGAGCGCGAATCGTTAGACTCCATCAACACCAATTATAAGTACGGTTTCTCCGACCAAGAGGATTACCTCTACAAGTCGGGCTTGGGACTCACTCCCCAGCTGATCGTGGAGATGTCGCGCCTCAAGGGAGAGCCGGAGTGGATGTTGGAGAAGAGGCTGCAAGCCTACGAAGTCTTCCTCTCTAAGCCTATGCCCACCTGGGGCGCCGACTTGAGCGGAGTCCACTTCGACGATATTCACTACTACGTGCGCCCTTCCGAGAGAGCGGTCACTAACTGGGACGAAGTGCCCGACAAGATCAAAGATACTTTCGACCGCTTGGGGGTGCCGGAGGCGGAGCGCAAACATCTGGCCGGCCTCACCGCTCAATACGAGTCGGAGGTAGTCTACCACTCCATTAGGGCCGATATTGAAAAAAACGGGGTCATCTTCCTCGATATGGATAGCGCTCTGCGCCAATACCCCGAGATCGTTAAGAAATATTTCGGCACGGTCATCCCCATGACCGACAATAAGTTTGCGGCCTTAAATACCTCCGTCTGGAGCGGCGGTTCCTTTATCTACGTCCCCAAGGGGGTCAAAGTAGAGATTCCCCTCCAGGCCTACTTCCGCATCAACGCCCAAGCTATGGGTCAGTTTGAGCGCACCCTGATCATCGCCGACGAGGGCTCCTTCGTCCACTACGTAGAGGGTTGCACCGCTCCCATCTACTCTAAGGACTCCCTGCACTCGGCGGTGGTGGAGCTCATCGCCCTGCCGGGTTCGCGCATCCGCTACAGTACTATCCAGAATTGGTCGACTAACGTCTACAACTTAGTTACCAAACGCGCCGTAGCTTACGAGCGCGCTACCGTAGAGTGGATCGACGGCAATATAGGCTCTAAAGTCTCCATGAAGTACCCCGCCATCTACCTTTTAGGGGAAGGAGCCCACGGGGAGGTAGTCTCCGTAGCCTTTGCGGGAGCGGGCCAAGTCCAGGATACGGGAGCCAAGATCGTCCATGGGGCCAGCCATACTACTTCCAACGTCCTCTCCAAATCGATCTCTAAGGATGGGGGCCAAGCCTCCTATCGCGGCTTAGTGAAAGTCGCCCCCGGAGCCCAGGATGTGCGCGGCAACGTGCGCTGCGACGCCCTGCTCTTAGACGATCGCTCTCGCTCCGATACCTACCCCACCATGGATATAGCCAACCCCAACATCCATATTGGCCACGAGGCTACGGTCTCTAAAGTGGGCGACGAGCAGATCTTCTACCTCATGAGTCGCGGCCTTTCCGAGAGCGACGCTATTACGATGATCGTCAACGGCTTCTTCGAGCCCTTCGCCAAGGAGTTGCCGATGGAGTACGCCGTAGAACTCAACCGCCTGATCAAGATGGAGATGCAGGGTTCTGTAGGTTAGCCTGACCTATATACTAGCTTTTGTGGAGGCGCCGTGATTATTAAGATTAACGCTCAATTGGAGCAGGCCATCAGAGAGATTAAAGAGTTGGGAGCGCTGGAGGGCGAGCCGCAATGGGCTACCGATCTGCGCCTCTCCGGTTTGGTCAGCGCCCGCACCCTTCCCCTTCCCTCCCGTCAAGATGAGAATTGGCGCCGCACGCGGCCGGAGATCTTCTTACCCGACCGTCAGGAGCCCTGCGCCCTGCGCGGCGAGAGCTTGACCCTCAACCTCTTCCCGGAGAGTTCCCCCCAAGCGGAAGAGGCCTTAGAGGGTTTTAGCGGTTTAGCGGGCTTAAAGATCCCTACCCAAGGGGAGTGGGATTTAAATAGCCAGATCTTCCGCCAGGGAGGGCTCTTAGTAGGCTCTCTACCCCTGCTCTTTAAGGAGCAGCCCGACTTAGAGAAGTCTATCTTTAAGGCGGAACATCCGCGCCGCTTTTTGAGTAGCGCCCTCATCTCCGCCCTGCGCCGGGGAGGGGTCAGCCTCTACGCTCCGGCCGGGGTCTGCGCCCCTCAGACTTTAAAGATTAACCACCAAGTGGAGCCCCGCCCCGATACGGAAGGGAGCGAACAGAACCTCTTCTGCAACCACTCCCTCTTTAAGGCCGAAGTTCAGGCTCAAGTCAACGTGGTAGAGATCTTCCAGAGCCCGCCCGAGACCTTACAAGTCCTCTCCTTTATTGAGTTCGAGCTGGGGCGGGGCGCCCAGGTCAATTACGTCTTAGTGAGCGATTGGTCCCAAGCTACCACCTGCCTGACGACCGTCCACGCCCGCTTGGCCGCCGACTCCTCCTTAAAGGTCGTCTTAGTCGACACCCACAGCGGCGCCACCAAGACCTTCTTCAATGAGGATCTCAACGGTCCCAACGCTAAGACGGAGATCTACGGCCTAGTCTTTGCCAAAGACGGACGCCGCAGCGAAGTTAATACCTTCGTCCACCACCAGGCTCCCCACACCTACTCTAACGTCTTAGTCAATTGCGCCCTGGGCGGCGACCGGGCCCGTACCCTCTTTGCTGGCAATATCTTGGTCGATCCCCAAGCCCAGCAGACGGACGCCTACCAAAAGAATCAAAACTTAATACTCTCCCCCGGCGCTCGGGCGGAATCGATGCCTAAGTTGGAGATTATCGCCGACGACGTGCGCTGTACCCACGGAGCGAGCTTTACTAATTACGACGCCGACCAACTCTTCTACTTGCAGAGTCGCGGTCTGAGCGAAGTGGATGCTAAGCGCCTGCTCATCTCGGGATTCTTCCAGGAGATTCTGGCCCAGGTGGAGGATCCTACCCTCTTAGCTTGGCTCTCCAACTTTACTCAGGAAGAGTTTACCCTCTAGCTTTAAGCTTTAGCCTCAGAGACGAAGAAGACGATGTACAATAAGCAGCTCTTTGCCCACGTGCGGGGCGATTTTCCCATCCTCAAGCAGCGGTTCCAAGGTCAGCCTCTGACCTACTTAGATAGCGCCGCCTCCTCCCAACAGCCGGAGCAAGTTATCGAAGCGGTGGCGGAGTTTACGCGCACTAGTTACGCCAATATCCACCGGGGCCTCTACCATCTCTCCGAGCTTTCTACCGATCTCTACGACCGCGCCCGCCAGCGGGTAGCGCGCTTTATCGGGGTGGAGGACGCGCCTACGGTCATCTTTACCCGCAATACTACGGAGTCCCTCAACCTTTTGGCCTACACCTGGGGCGAGAAGTATATTGAGGAGGGGGATAGTATCGCCCTCCCCGTCTTAGAGCACCACTCCGACTTAGTCCCCTGGCAGCAGTTGGCCCTGCGCAAAAAGGCCCAGCTGCGCTGGATAGAGATCCGCCCCGACGGGACCTTAGATCTCGACTCTCTGCAAGAGGCCCTCACCCATAAGCCTAAACTCTTGACCTTTACCTGGGTCTCTAACGTCTTTGGCACTATCAATCCGGTAGAGGAGATCGTGCGCTTAGCCCGCGCCCAAGGTCCCATCACCATCATCTTAGACGGCGCCCAAGGGGTACCCCACTTAAAGACGGACGTCCAGCGTTTAGGGGTCGATTTCTTGGCCTTCTCGGGCCACAAGATGTTAAGTCCCACCGGGATTGGCGTCTTGTGGGGTAAGAGGGAACTCTTAGAGCGCATGCCGGCCTTCCTCTTTGGGGGAAGCATGATCTCTTCTGTCAAGCGCGATCGCTCCTCCTGGGACGTCTTGCCCAACCGCTTTGAGGCCGGGACCCCCAATATTAGCGGGGCCATCGGTTTAGCGGCCGCCTGCGATTATTTAGACTCTTTAGGGATGGAGGAGATCCGCCGCCACGATCAGGCCCTCATGAGCTACGCTATCGAGCAATTGAATAATGTGCCGGGGGCGGAGGTCTTAGGTCCTTTAGACGTCAACCAGCGCTGCGGGGTCCTCTCCTTCTACTTTAAGGGGATCCATCCCCACGACATCTCCACCCTGTTGGGTCGGGAAGGGGTCTGCGTGCGAGCCGGCCACCATTGCTGCCAACCCTTAATGAGGGAGATCGGCATGGGCGGCACTACTAGGGCCAGCTTCTACGTCTACAACAATGAAGAGGATGTAGATCGTTTAGTCGCCGCTTTGGGGAAGGTGGCCCAGGTATTTAAAGGGGTAGAGTGCGGTCCGGGCTGCGAGTTGCGCCCGCGCAAGGTCTTAGTCCAGAGCGGCCACCGCCAACTGTGGCCCGCCTGCTGTCCCAAGTCGCAATGTACTACTTGCCTAGCTCCCAGCGCCCACAATCGGGCCTTGAGCAATACTATGGACTCCTGCTCCCCCGACCTGACCACCCCCACCTTAAATGTCGATCTCACTACCCCTCGCAGCCAGCAAGTTCCCAGTGAGGGAGGAAGAAAAGATGCCTAATACCGCTAGCGATAACTTAATTAACGACGATCTCTATCGCCAAATCATCCTCGATCACTACTCTAGGCCCCGCTGTAACCACCGCTTAGAACACCCCACCTGCAGCGTCGAAGGGACTAACCCCAGCTGCGGCGACGAGATCGAGCTCGATCTCTTAGTTAAAGACGGCGTCGTCCAAGACGTGGGCTTTGTGGGCGAAGGTTGCTCTATCTCTATGGCGGCCGCCTCCATGTTGGCGGAAGCTATTAAGGGCCAGCCCGTAGCTAAGGTGCGCCAATTGGCCCAGGCCTTTAAGGCCCGCCTCTTGAGCCACGACGACGCCCAAGCGGCTCAAGAGGCCCAAGGGGTCGATATTGGGGAGTTAGAAGCTCTAGACGGAGTGCGCGACTACCCGGTGCGCATTAAATGCGCCCTCTTAGGGTGCAATACCCTCTTGACGGCCTTAGACGAGGCTCAAAAAGACTAAAACTTTAAGGCTTTAATCCTTTTCGAGGAGCCCCAAGTTTTTGCGGCCCCTCTTCTCTTAGAGAAGAGGGGCCGCAAAAACTTTTAAAACCTTTAAGGGCGCTTAGGGAGATAGCGGCTGCACAGGGCCGTCAAGTTGGGATCGTTAGTCCCCTGGCCCACGGCGTTAAACTTCCAGGCCCCTTGGTGGCGGTAGACTTCGCCCATAATGATGGCCGTCATCCCGGAGTAATCTTCGGTCAAATCGAACCGACAGATCTCCCGCATATCGCGGGCGTCGACTAAGCGGATAAAGGCGTTCTTGATCATCCCAAAATGTTGGTCCCGCTTTTGGGCGTCGTAAATATTGGCTACGATCACTAAGCGGTCGTAGCGCTGGGGGACTAAGCGCAAATTGATCTCAATCTGCTCGTCGTCGCCCTCTCCCTCGCCGGTCAAATTATCGCCCATATGGAGGACGGAGTCGGAGGGATGCTTCAAGTTGCCACAATAGACCAAATCCTCTTGGGCCCGCAAATAGCCGTCCTGGAGCATAATTACGGAGACGTCGCAATCGATGGGTTGAGGATCAAACCCAAAGAGGCCGCGTTTCTGCTCTACTTCATCCCAGCCTAAACCGACGATCACCTTAGAGAGATCTTTGACCTCAGCGCTCAGACCGAAGCGCTGACCTTTTTGCAAACTAACTGACATTTTGCCTCCCATTCTCCTATAATAAGCTGAACTCAAGAGAGCTCTATCCGACTTGGAGTTCTAAGATACCGCACAACGGCTAATTCCCTTAAAGTTGAGGTTTTAACGTATGACTTTCTCTCAGAGCGAACCTACCCCCCTCACCCAAGCTCAATGCTTAACGGACGCTGCCGCCCCCGCTCCTAGCGCGCCCGCCTCCCCCTCTCCTGCGCCTTCTGAGGAGAGATCTCCTGCCCCCGCGGCGGCCGAAAAGGAGCCCTTCCCCACCCCCGAAGAGGTGCGGGCCGCCCTCAGTAAGGTCGAAGATCCCGAATTGGGGCTCAATATCGTAGAGTTGGGCTTAGTATATGAGATCCTCTGCGACCCTCAGCTGGGTAGCGTCACCGTCAAGATGACCCTCACTAGCCCCGGCTGCCCCTTGGGAGCGGAGATTACTAGCGCCGCCTACTTGAGCATAGCCCGCTTGCCGGGAGTCAAAGATTGCCAAGTAGACTTAGTTTGGAGCCCCATGTGGGATCCGGAAAAGCACCCCAGCGAAGAGGCTAAGGCGGCTCTGGGCCTCTGGTAAGGGGCGCGCCCGCCAACCTTTTAGAGGGCTACCCACAGGGCGGGGCGCACCACCCCGCTGGCGCACTCTACCCCAAAGTCATTAAAGATATCGCCGCTACTGTAAAGATAGGTAGCGTTGCCATAAGAGCCCGGCCAGCGCAACCACCACCAGGCGAAGAAGCCTTCATAGCGGCGATCGCCGCTCTCATACATATCGGCCCCCCGGCGCTGGGCGTAAGGGGTAGCTACGCACAGACGCCAATCCCGGCGCGGCAGGTAATCTTCGACCTCCAGAGGGCTCAAGAGGAAGACCCGATCTTGAGTGGGCTGATCGCAGGGGGCGTCGTAGAGGGAGCTGCCCCCATTCTCCAGCTCGCAATAGAGGAGGCGCTTGAGTTCTTGGGGCTCAAAGGCCATCTGGCAGAAGGGGCCGTTGAGCCAGCGGCGCAGCTCGCTCTTACTCCAGAGGATGCGCCCCCCGGAAGAGTGGAAGGGCGAAGTCTCTAACCCCCACTTAGAGAGTAAGAGCGCCCGGTCGCTCTCCATAGCTAAGACGATCCACTTGATAGTACTCCACTCCCCGTCGCTATCTTGGGGATAATGGCCAAATTCTACCTGATCCCCCACCCCGTGACCGGCGATCTCGCCCCGCCTGTCGGGGGCTCCATACTCTGCGGTCCGGTCCATCTTAACCTCTAACTAAAGTCGCATAAGCTACCCAGAGGGCGGGGCGCAGGGCTACGTGAGCGTAGGTGGCCGGCTTATAGTAGCCGCGGCTGCCGTCAAAGCCCACCAAGGGGGCCTCCTCGGGGGTGCGCCCCGGACCGCGCAGCCACCAACAGCCGCAACCCTCATTATCGACGTAGCCGCCCGCCGCGATAGCTGAGGGCAAGAGCTCTACCCGGGCCAAGGAGGGCTTAGCGAAGTAGCGCCCTACCTCCTCGGCATCTAAGATGAAGAGGGGGGCGGCCGCTTTTAAGGCGGGGTGGGGGTGGAGGAGTTGGCGCTCCTGGGGGGTCCAGGCCGCCTCTAAGAATTTAGAATTTAAAAAGGCGCAAGCCTGGGAAGCCTCCCAGCCCGGATAGGGCAGGGTCCCGTGCAAGGGGGTCGCTAAAGGGGTGCGCTTTAAGATTAAGAGCGCCAAACCCGCCTGGGGGTCGACTTCTAAGACCTGCCAGCGCAGCGGGGCGCCCTCGTAAGTACCCCACTCTAAAGCCTGGCCGGGACGTATGCCGCGCCTCTTCTTCATAAAAGACCTCTCCACCTCACTGTTCTAACTCGTAACGGATCGTCTGCTCCTTGCCATCCCGCTCGACTACAAATTCAAAAGCTTTGGCGTTGCGCAAGGTCATATACCCCCGATACATCTCCTCGGCGCTGCGCGTAGGCACCCCGTTAATACTGAGCATCACATCCCGATCCTGGACCCCCATGCGGGCCAAAAGGTTGTCGGCCGTGCGGAAATCGACGCGCGTCCCGTAAGGCATACCGTCCTTCTCCTGGGGTACGACCCGCAATTGGCGAGCCATGGCGGCCGAATTATCTAAAGCGGCCCGCACCTCGGCTAAGGTCACCCGCTCCCCCTTCTCCTCTTCTTGCTCCTTCTCTTCCTCTTCCTGGGGCTCTTCCTCAGCCTCGGCGGTAGTGGGACGCTTAGTAACTATGGGGCCGGAGCCTTTCTTCTTATCCTTAGCGTCCGTCCCTAAACTGAGGCTATCGGCTACGAATAAGAGCTCTTCCTTATCATTTTCAAAGCGCGCCCAGGCGCTACCCACTTCCGCTAGGGTATAACCCCCTATCGTATCCCCTTGGGCTACGACCGCTATAGAGCTGGGACCTAACTCTAAGATGGCCGCCCGCGTAGCGGGGCTAATGAGCGTCCCTTGCAGGACCCCCTTGCTGATGTCGCGCTTATCCTCCGCCATCTGGTCTTTATCTTTGGCGTCCGCCCCGTGCACGCTCACTCGCCTCTTTTTGGGGCCCGTATATTTGGGCTTAGGTTCCGGGGGCTGGCGCAAGACGGAGTGCATATCTTGGCGCCCTTGGGCCCCTAAGTTGAAAGCCGCGGGGCGGGAGGAGGGCGAAAGTTCTAAAGCCTGGGGATTGTGGTGTAAGTAGGCTTCCAGCGAAGCCGCCCCGATGTCGGCGCAGAGGGCGGCCGATCCTATGGTAAGGATCCAAGTTAAGTAGGAATTGAAACGGGCCATGGCCCCCCTATCTTACCTAAGGAAGGGGTTCTAGTCCAGTGGCAGGTTAAAGGGACAAGACGCAGAAGGGAAGCCCGTTTATCCCCCTCCCCGACAGTTAGAGACGACCGATGTTGCGCGTAACCGGCATAGATTATGGACAGAGCGAGACTAGGGCCATATCCCTAGGCCTCTGGTGGGGAGCGCCCCGCCGGTTGACGCCCCCTACCGGTCCCGTGCCCGGCGCCCTGGTGGCTATGCCCTCTAGCGAGCTCACCATCCGCACCCTCAACGTCCCCGAATCTTCGCGCGAGGTCCAACAGAATGTCATTCGCGAAGAGCTGGCCCTCTCGCTGCCCTTTCCCTTAGAAGAGGTCTCCTGGGACTGGATCGAGAGTGAAGGAAATGCCACGGTAATCGTCGTCCCCAACGCCAGCTTAGCCCGCTTAGAGGAGCGCGCCGGCCCTGAGGCCACTATCGAAGCCGCTCCGCTCTCCCTCTTGCGCTTAGTCCTCTCCCAAGGGGTCAAAGAAGCCTTAGTCTTCGATTGCGGCGCCACTCAAACTACGGTCTGCGCCGTTAAAGACGGCTCTTTAAGTTGGGTCAAAGTCTCCTTCCGCGGGGGGCGCAGTCTCACCCAGGCCATCTCCCGCCACTACGAATTGGGAGAAGAGGAAGCGGAACGCCGCAAGTGGGAGCGGGGCTTAGAGGAACCCCTCTGCCGCCAGTGGTTAGACTCCATCTTAGAGGCCAGCCTTTTGAGTAAGCCCCTCCCCTGGGAGCGGATCTTTATCTGTGGCGGCGCCGCCCAGATGCGCGGTCTGCGCTCCCATTTAGAGGAGAGTTTAGGGGTCCCCGTCCAGCCCTTCGAGCTGCCCGGCGATCTCCACCCTTACCAGGAGGCCTTAGCTTACGGAACCGCCCTGGCTGGGCTCTCTAAGTATCCCCACATCCAATTGGTAGAGCGGGTCGAAGAGGGGGACGCTCTCCCGTGGAAGTACGCTCTGGGGCTGGGGGTCTTGCTCTTATTGGGGAGCGTCAACTTAGAGTTACACCACTTCACCGCCCAGCGCTCGGTAACCCAGCAGATCGAGGTCTACCAGCAGGCGGTCGGTAAAGAACTGCCCGCTCTGGCTAAATCTGACCCTGAGACCTTCCAGAGCGAACTCAATAAGCGCGCCAGCGCTAATTGGCATAACCAGCGCTGCGCCCCGGAGTACCTCCTAGAGACGATGGCCCGGCTGGCCCGACCGCTCAGCAAACAGCCCCAATTGGAAGTGCGCCGTTTAGAATTAGAAGCTGAAGGGGAGGTCCCCCGTCTCACTATAGGCGGCCAGGCGGGTTCGGTGCGCCAGGTGGAAGAGTTTCGCCAGGGCGCGCAGGGTATCTTGCTCAACCCGCAGCTGGTGGAGAATAAGCCCGGGCGCCAGAATATGGTCACCTTCACTCTGGAAGGGGACTTGCCGACGCTATGAATCAGAACTTATCCCCGCGGGCCCTCTTCTATATAGGCTTAGTCTTAGTAGCCCTCGTCTGGACCTTGGCCTACGCTCTGCCCCGTTACCGCGAGACGGCCGCTTTAGAGCGACGCGCCGAATCTCTGCGTTTAGAGCGCCAGGGTATTACCCAAGCCCTGGAGGATTACGCGCGCTCTAAGAGCTTAAAGGGCGCCCCCGCCCCCAATACGGCCGCCTGGGTGACTTCTAAGGCTTTACAAGGTTTAGAGAAAAATATCGATAGCAACTCGCCCTACAAGAATGGGCAAGGGGTCCAGCTCAAATTGCGCGCCCTGAGCGCCGACCAGATTACGACCCTCCTCAACTCCATGCGCCAGGTAAATCTCATCTTGCGCTCCTTCAAATTGGATGACTTAGATGGCAACGGCAAGTGGAATTTAGAGCTTATGGTGGAGGTGCCCGCTTAATGAAGAGCTGGTTAAAGGTTCTAGCCTGGTTTGCAGTCTTCACCTTAGTCTTTATCTGGCGCCTCCCTTACGAGACGCTCCTCAGCCGCATTATGGAGTCTACCCAGAGCCATACGGGTATAGCCATCAGCTGGCGAGAGATGGAGATGGGGCTAACGGGCGTCCACTTAGAAGGCTTAGACGTGGCCCTACCCTCGGGCAGCCGCTTTAGCGCCGATAAGGCCTTTATCGGTTACTCTCTGAGCGGTTTACATATAGAGTTTACCCAGTACGACTCGGGCAAGATCTTAGCCGCCGCCCGCTCCCAGAGCGCCCCCAGCGGCGAGCCTCGGCCCGGCCAGGCCTCCTTCCAGATAGGCGCCAGCCAGATCGATTTTAAGAGCGACAATCTGGCCATCGATACCGGTTCCCGCGATTTGGGAGCTATCCAGCTGGGCGGCCGCTTGCAGTACGATTATCGGCGCTCGGTGGGCAAGGGGGTCCTCAATCTGAAGCTACCTTCCCTCAAGGGGAGCCTGCCTATAGAGCTCTACAATATCGAGCTGGGCTCGACCTTAACTATTGAGCCTACCCCCCGCTCTAGCCAAGACGCCGCCGGAGCGCGCCCCTTGCGGATCACTAACCGCCTCAAACTCTTTAACGAAAATGTGACTGGCGAAGGGCAGGTTATCTTGACGACCAGCCCCAGCGGCCACTCCCCCTCCCTGGAGGGCGACCTGACCTTCAACGCCAAGGCCTTTGGCGTCCACAAAGTCCACCTCAGCGGCACCTGGGCTAATCCAGAGTGGAACCTCGCAGGAGCAAAGTAAGTGAAGAAACTCAGAGCCTTTATCGCAGCCTCACTCGTGGCTACCGTCGTCTCTCTGGGGCCAGCGTTCGCCCAAAAGGACGAGTCCGCTTCGAACCAAGCGGAGCCTCAAAAGCCCATCTTGAGCCAGACTATCGCTCAATCCCTGCGCAATGGCAGCGTCTTATTGAACTTTGAGAATATCGATATTAAGGTCCTGGCCCGCATGATGAGCGAGTTGACCGGGCGCAACTTGATCGTAGACGACGCCGTCAAGGGGAAATTGACCATCCTCTCTTCGCGGCCGGTGAGTATAGATGAGGCCTGGGATATCTTTAAGGCCGCCGTCCACCGCTACGGTTTCTCCTTTATTACTAAAGGCGACCATATTGAGATCGTACCCGGCTCCTCCGCGCGCTCGTCCGGGCGCTTGATGCCCGCCCTCCAGGCTAGTCCCAGCGGCGAAGAGTACGTGATGGCGGTCCTCATTATGAGCCAAGGCAACCCGGAGGAGATGTTAAAGACGGTCAAGCCCCTGCTCTCCGAGAATGGGGTGCTGACCTCCTACAAAGAGGGTCTGGCCCTGCTGATTGTCGACAAGGCCTCTATCGTCAACCGGGTGGGCCAGATCGTCAAGAGTTTAGACCAGTTGGAGCCCAGTCTGCGCACCGAAGTCTTCTTCCCTAAGTATATGGAAGCGGAGAAGGTGGTAGACTCCATAGAGCCCTTATATCGCGACCGCCTCGATAAGAAGAATTTTTCGATAGCCGCCTTCGCCCCCTCCAACGGCGTAGTAGTGAGCGCCTTCCCCCACGAGCTCAAGGAAGTGCGCCGCATCTTGGAGCGCTTAGATATTCCCATGGCCGCCCCCATCAAGACGGAGCCGGCCCGCTTCTTCGTCTACCACCTCCAATTCGCCCAGGCGGAAGAGGTGGCCAAGATCCTCTCCGATATGCTCTCCGAGCGCCAGAAGGCGGTAGAAGAGCAATTGCAAGAATCCAAAGTTCCGGCTACGGAGGCGGCTAGGCGCAATAATTTCCCCAGCGCTACGGCCAATATTACGGGGGCCACGGGAGCGAAAGACGCCCCGGAGACGGTGGGCTTTACCTCCTCCAAAGTCTCCGCCGATACCGAGACTAACTCCTTAGTCCTCTACATTTCCCCCTCCGAATACGACGAGCTTAAAGCGGTCATCTCTAAGTTAGACTCCGAGCGCAGCCAGATCCAGATTTCCGCCGTGGTGGCCGAAGTCTCCCTTAAAAAGGTAGAGGAATTGGGCATCGGTTGGCAGGCTCTGACCTCGGGCGGGATTATCGGCTCCTATAAGGGCGGTCTCACCGAAGAGGGCCTCTTAAATGTCTTGGCGGGCGGCAACTTTGTAGCGGGCGTCGTCGGCAGCGGCACCCAGACTATTACGGTCAGTAACCAGAGCGTAGACGTTCCGGAATTCTTCGCCTACCTCTCCGCCTTAGATAGCAGTAACGATTTTAACCTCATCTCCGCCCCCCGAGTCCTGACCCAGGATAATAAGCAGGCTACGATCAACGTGGGCCAGGTCGTCCCCTTCGCCACGGGCAGCAAGCTCGACGCCTACGGTTCGCCCATGGTCACCTTCGATTATCGGGAAGTGGGTATCAAGTTGGAAGTTACCCCCCATATGAGTAGGACGGGCAAGATCCGCTTAGACGTCAATCAAGAGATCCAAGAGGTGACCGAATACTTAGACCAGGAGATGGCGGGCGTCAAGTTTAGCGCTCCCGTAGTCTCTAACCGCAGCGTCAATACGACGGTCACTATCCCCGACGGCCAAACCTTATTGATTGGCGGTCTCATCTCTAAGCGCACCTCCGATCAGGTCAAAGGGATCCCCATCTTAAAGGATCTGCCCGTTATCGGAGCCCTCTTCCGCGATAAGAGCACCGATGAGCAAAAGACGAGCATCTTCATCTCCCTGACCCCCAAGGTCGTCAACTTAGACGAGAGCGTCGAGCGCCAAGATTCCGCCTTGCGCCCCTACTTGGAAGATTTAGGCGAAGCGGGCAGCCAACATTATGAAGACCGCGACACCTTAAATCCCCTCCCTCCCGCCCCGCGCCTCTCCCCCAACCAGGCCGGTCTAGAGATTACCCCCGCCGATCCCAAGGCGGAGAAGATGGAGCCTACCCCAGAGGGGGCTAAGGTAGAGGAACCGACCTCCCCGGAGAAGGCTGCGACCACCCCTACCGTTCCCCCGCAAGTTAAGGACGATCCTCCGGCCGCTCCTCCCAAACATAATTCCCGCCGCCATTTGCGCAGCGCTAAGCGCGGGGTCTTTGAGGGCTTAGATCAGAGTCAGGCCACTTATACCAACTCCGCGCGCCCTTCTGAGAGCGAGCGCTGGCGCACCGCCCAGGTAGAGACGGAGGGCCCCGTTCCCGCGCCCGCCCCCGTAGTCGTCGCCCCGGCCCCGTAAAGGACTCTCACTTCAGTGTCTATGCAACCCCAGCCGATCCCCAGCGAATTTTATCAGCGCCACCACCTCTTGCCCTTAGAGGAGGAAGCCGACTTTATTAAGATCGGCCTCACCCGCGATACCCCCCGCCAGCTCTTAGAAGATATTCGCCTCAGCTTGCGCAAAGAGGTCATTCCGGTCCTCATGAGCCGGGAGGAGCTGGAGAGCGGTTTGCGCCGTTTGATGGTGGAGGGCCAAGGTTTAGGTCAGAGTACGGAGGAAGAGGAAGAGCAAGACCTCGACTTGAGCCAAGACCTCTTGGCTGACGCGGCCGACGCTCCCATCGTCCGCCTCCTCAATACCCTCTTCTTGAAGGCTATGGAGACGCGGACCTCCGACATTCACATTGAGCCCTACGCCGACCAGACGGTAGTGCGCATGCGTATTGACGGCGTCCTCCATGAGATCCACCGCCTGCCCCGCTCCAACCATCCCCAGCTAGTGGCCCGCGTCAAGGTCATGTCCAATTTAGACCTAGCCGAGACTCGCCACCCCCAGGATGGGCGCCTGCACGTCCACTCGGGCGAGCGCCAATTAGACGTGCGCGTCTCCATCGTGCCCACCTTGCACGGCGAGCGCGTCGTGATGCGCCTCTTAGAGAAGAATTTGCGCATGTTGAGCTTAGAGCAGCTGGGTCTCAACGAGCGCGACCGCCAGCTGGTGACCGACTTAGTGAGCCACCCCTATGGCCTCTTCCTCATTACCGGCCCCACCGGTTCGGGTAAGACTACTACCCTCTACGCCATCTTAGATCTCATCCGCTCCCCGGAGCGCAATATTATTACGATTGAGGATCCCGTCGAATACCAGCTGGCTGGGGTAGGCCAGATCCAAGTTAACGAAAAGGTGGGCATGACCTTCGCTAGCGGTCTGCGCTCCGTCTTGCGCCAGGACCCTGACGTCATTATGGTAGGCGAGATCCGCGACCCGGAGACGGCCGATATCGCCATCCACGCCGCCTTGACGGGCCACTTGGTCCTCTCCACCTTACATACTAACGACGCCCCTACGGCCGCCACCCGCCTTCTAGACTTGGGGATCCCCCCCTACCTGCTCTCCTCTTCCCTCTTGGGGGCTATGGCCCAGCGTTTAGTGCGCCGCCTCTGCCCTAAGTGTAAGACCCCCGCCCCGCCCGATCCCAGCGATCTCTACCGCTTAGGATTAGCGGAAGCCCCGCCCGGAGCGCGCTTCTGCCGCGCCCAAGGTTGCCCGGAATGTCACAATTCCGGTTATAAAGGGCGCTTAGGGATTTATGAGATTATGAACGTCGATGAAGATCTGCGCAGCCGCATCGCCCGCTCGGAGGATTCGCGCCTTTTAGGGAAGGCCGCCCGCGATAAGGGGATGGCTACCCTCTTAGACGACGCCATCGCCAAAGTGGAGCGCGGCTTGACTACCCCCCAGGAGGCCCTGCGCGCCGCCCGCCTCTAAAGTCTAAACTTCGCCCCTAGAGGTCTATTTATGCCACTTTACGCCTACCAAGGAACTGACGCCAAAGGGAAACCGGTCCAGGGCCTGGTGGCCGCCGTCTCTAAGACGGTGGCCCACCAGAAGATTAAAGAGCGCCAGATCTTTCCCACCAGCATCACCGAGGACGGAGGCTCTAAGGGCTCCCAGGCGGGCGACGACGATTTGGCCTATACGATCTTACAGCTGGCCGCCCTCTTAAAGTCGGGGATCCCTATGGACGAGGCTTTAGGCTCCCTCTCCGTCTCCGCCGAAAATCCCAAATTGCGCCAGGCCCTGGCCCGAGTCCAGGTGCGCCTGCGCGAAGGCGAGAGCCTCTCCAGTAGCCTCACTGAAGATCCCATCTTCCCTCCCATGTTGGTGCGCATGGTCAGCGCCGGCGAAGAGGCGGGCCAGCCGGGCGAGATCTTAGAGCGCTACGCCAACTTCTTACAAGAAGAGATCGAACACCGCCGCGCCCTGCAATCGGCTCTGGCCTATCCGGTGGTCTTAGTCTGCGCCTCTATCCTCTTACTGATCGCCCTAGTAACCTTCTTGACCCCCGTCATCGAAGAGATGTACGCCTCTACGGGCAACGAGCTGCCCGCCCTCACCCAGATGACGGTCGATTTAGGCCAATTCTTCCGCCGCTACGGCTTATGGAGCGCTTTGGGGATCGTCTTATTAGGTTTTGGGGCCTACCGCTCTATCCCCCGCCTCCTCTTAGACCGTTGGAAGCTCGATCTCCCCCTCTTAGGGCGCATGATCCGGGCGGGCCTCTTATCGCGCTGGTCGCGCACGCTGGCCCTCTTGCAAAGCTCCGGGGTGCCCTTAGTGCGCTCCCTGCAGATGAGCCGGGAGGTCGTCGATAACGAGGCTATGGACCGGGAATTAAAAGGGGTGGAGCTCGCCGTAGAGCGGGGCGACGGCTTAGGCAACTCCCTAGCCCGCGTCCAACTCATCCCGCCCCTCTTACAACAATTTTTGCGCACCGGCGAAAAGACGGGCAACTTAGAAGAGATGCTCCTCTCGGCCGCCAACTTTTATGAACGCGAGCTCTTGCGCCGCCGCCAAGCGATGTTGCGCTGGTTAGAGCCGGGCCTCATCCTCTTTATGGGCTTAATCGTGGGCTTTGTAGTCATTTCCGCCCTCCTCCCCCTCTCCCAACTCTCCGCCCAGCTGTAAAATGCGGATCTAAGAGATACCCCCCGTGGCTTAAAACATATGGAGCGGGCGACCGCAGGTCGCCCGCTCCACACATTTAGAAGCTCTCAATTAAAATTGGCGGAGAGCGAGGGATTCGAACCCCCGGTGGTATTGCTACCACGGCGGTTTTCAAGACCGCTGCTTTAGGCCGCTCAGCCAGCTCTCCACAACTTAGGAGCCCGAGATGATACGCCGTCTAGCCCTCAATTCCTACTTTTAGGAAAGGCAAAGCGCAGAGACCGGAGAGAGGTGAAGAGGCCCCTGCGCTATACCTTAGCCCTTTAGAGTCAGTCCCGACCCTTCTGTTTCGCCTTAAGGGGCGGGCTGAGCCTTAGGCTCGGGGGCCGGGGCTGAAGCCGCAGCGGGAGGGGCCGGGGCCGCTGCGGGAGGGGTCGGAACAGGCTGGGCGGAGGGCGCTGCGGGCGAGCTCGAAGCCTCTGGGGTTGGAGCGTGAGGGACGAAGGGCGCGCCCGAGGGCGGGATCTCCGTATTCTCTTTGACCGGATAATCTTTAGAAAGGTACTGACTGACCGCTCCGCTGATAGTTTGCTCTAAGGCCTCTTTCCCGTACTTATCGATATTGCTAGCGATCTTATCCCCGTGGGTCAGACAGCCCGCGCCGCCGATACAGCCCCCTAAGCAGGCCATACCCTCAATAAAGTTATTGGGCAACTTGCCGCGGGAGGCTAAGAGGAGGGCCTTGCGACACTCCGCCAGACCGTTACAGGCGATAGGTTTAAAGTCAAACTCTAAACCGTGCTCTTTAATACCCTCGCGCACCGCGTCGGTCAAACCGCCGCTGCGGGCGAAGATACGGCCGTAGTAAGAGGCGTTATCTAAGGGCTCTTCAGGCAGAGTCGTAATATCGATATCTAAGCCGTCGAAGAGGGCCTGCAACTCCTCAAAGGTCATGGCCGCGTCGACGTAGGGCTTGACCTCTTCCAGCTGGACTTCCATCTTCTTGGCCGTGCAGGGGCCGATAAAGACGATCTTACACTTGGGATCGGTCTTTTTGATATATTGGGCGATGGTGGCCTGGGGAGAGAGGTTGTGGGAGATATGCTGGACCATGGTGGGGAACTCTTTATGGACGAAATCCACAAAGGCCGGGCAGCAAGAGCTTAAGAGGAAGCCCTTTTCGACCAGCTCCGCCGACTCCTTATAGGCCACCATATCCGCTCCCAGAGCGGCCTCTACTACCTGGAAGAAACCGCACTTCATAATGCCGGCGATGACCTGGCCCAACTTGGCGTAACTAAATTGGCCGGAGATGGAGGGGGCCACGACGGCGTAGACGTGGACCTCAGGATCCTTCTCCGCCTTGCGCAAGATGTCGATGACATTTAAGATGTACGACTTATCGACTATAGCTCCGAAGGGGCACATATAGACGCAAGCTCCGCAGCGCACGCACTTAGACTCGTCGATTAAGGCCACCTTATCTTCATTCATGCTGATAGCTTTAATCATACAAGCCTGCTCGCAGGGGCGGCGGAAGTTCATAATGGCGTTGTAGGGGCAGACCTTAGCGCACATACCGCACTCGACGCACTTATTCTTGTCGATATGGGCTTTTTGGTGCTGATCGAAGGTGATGGCCCCCTTGCGGCAGGCCTGCTCGCAGCGGTGGGCGATACAACCGCGGCAAGCGTTGGTCACCTCAAAGCCGCCTACCGGACACTCGTCGCAGGCGATATCGATCACTTCGATAATGTTGGGGTTGGCCGAAGTCCCGCCGCTAGCCATGCGCACCCGCTCTTGGAGGATGGCCCGCTCTTTGAAGACGCAACAGCGCATAGTGGGAACTTTGCCCGGCACGATGCGTTTGGGAATGGTGGAAGCCTCCTCTAAGAGGCGATCCTTATAAGCTAAGCGCACTACCTCACGCAACACTTGGTACTTGAGGTACTGGACTTTAGTGTCGAATTTTCTATCCATAACTGCCTATTAGACTTTCTAGAAGTAGCTGACCTTAATGCGTTTACCCATCTGCTTTAAGCAATCGGTCAATTCCTTGACCAGCTGCATCTTAATATTAAAGTTGATGGGCAAGGAGGGGTTCTGGTGAGCGGGGTTCACCGCCCGACCTACAAAGAAGTTAATATCGGTAGCCTCTTCAAAGAGCAAGCGCGCTATCTGGGAGGCGCCGTCCTTCTTGTAGCTCCAATCCTTGTAACATTCGTTATCAGCCAAATAACTCTTAGCGTAGGTGAGTACCCGGTTGATGGTCACGACCCCTTCGGTAACGAGATCTACGCCTTCAATAATGGCCGTGGGGGGGATCTCGGGGTCGAAGTAATCTAAGCTGAGCTCTACCGGCTTACCTAAGAACTCCGCCGCCAGCGTGGAGGTCGTACCGCCGCAGACGATATGTTTACCCTGCTTAGCGAAGAAGAGGGACATCATGCGCTTGACGTCGTCGGGATTGGCCGGAGGACCGATCATTAAGTTCATAGGCTCCCGGTGGCGCAGGCGCACGCAGCAGACGGTAGTGTCGTCGCCCGGCTTCCCGCCGTAGAGGCGATTGCACTCATCGAGAATAATAGTACTCAAGGTCTTGGCCGTAAAGCCCACCCCGTACATCATCTCCACAAAATCGATGATCTCTTTGCGCTCCCAACCGAAATTGAGGCTCATCCCCACTCCGGCGTGGATACAGCCGTCGCTCATAGCGATAAAGACGTCGCCCTCGCGCAATTGGAGCTTACTGGAGTAGACCGTCTTGCCGCTCAACTCCATGGTGGTGCAGGGCAGCTCCACATGTTTGCCATGGCGCAAGAAGATAACCTTGGGATTATCGTACTGGATGACCTCCGCCTCGGCGTTGGGCGAGATACGAATGATGGTGAAGGTAGAGTAAGCCACCTGGCGCACCGAACAGACGGGCAGGGTAGCCACGATCGTCTGCACGCAATCCTCTAAGCCCATGGAGGCGGCCATCATGGTGGAGATGATCTTAGAGGTCAGGGTCGAGAGGATGCAGGCCTTGACCCCGCTCCCCAAGCCGTCCGCCAAGACGATGACGATGGAGCCGTCTTCCTGCTCGACTACGTCTACATGGTCGCCGCACAGCTGTTCGCCGTACTTAACCAAGCTCTGATAGCCTATATCAGTGCACAGTTGATTCATCCGAGAGGGACTCCTTTAACTTAGTGAGCGCGATCTTAGTCTCGGCGGTCGTCTCGCCCAAGAGGGAGGCGATCTCCTGTACGACGCGCATCTGCTTTTCGACCACCTGATCGGTGACCTCTATCGTATGCTGACGGATCTTCTCCTTGCGTTCGCGGGCGTTCTGCTCCTCCGTAATATCGCGCAAGATACACATCAAAACGTGGTAGTTGCGATCTTGCAAGACAGAGATCTCCACGTACTTTAAGTAGTCGGCCAGATAGAGGACCCGGTTAGAGACGTTCTCCCCCATCAACATCACCTCTTGGAAGATAGAGGGCTCTAAGAGGCGGTCGATCTTCTCCCCTAAGACTGTGGAAGCTTCCTGGAGATTTAAGAGGTGGAGGGCGGCGCTATTGATCTGCTGGACCTCTAAGGATTCGTTGACTACGATGATCCCATTGGGGGTATTATTGATAATCGTATCGGAGAACGATTCGGCCCGATCCTTTAAGAAGGGCAGACACATGCTGAGATCGGCCTTGCCCTGGATGACGGCGATGGCCTTGGCCCGACAAGTATCGTAACCGCAGCTGCCGCAGTTGAGCTCGTCGGCCTTAGAGGTCTTGCCCACCATCTTCAAGATGCGCTGGATACTCTCTTCACTGGGGACTTCGTGATTGATCTTGGAGTAAGGGTGGTCGCAGCGCAAGCTCTCCGGATCGTAGGGGGGGACTACGAAATCGTGGGGACCGGCGTAATCGCGCACCGCCACGAAGCCGCTAATGGGAGTAGAGCGGTAACCGTCCATCACCGGCCCGCAGATACAACTGCCCGTACACATCGACATCTCGATAAAGCAGCGCCCCAACTTGCCCTCCATCACATCTTTGAGGGCCATGCGGCAATTGTGGGCTCCGTCTATAGCTAAGTAGGTGTAATGGGGATCGTCGCACTTCATAGTGCGCAAGATACCGCCGCAGGCGGGGAAGAGGCGGGCCTTACTGTAGGCGTTCTCATCGTGGCCGGCCTCAATCTTAATCTTCTCCTCCTCTAACCAGGCGCTGAGCTCTCTAAAGGTCAAGACGCAATCGACGGCCTCTTTATGCTCCGTCTGTTCGTGCTTTTTGGCGACGCAAGGCCCTACAAAGACCGTCTTGCAACCCGGGAAGCGCTCCTTGAGCGATTGGCAATGGGCTACCATGGGAGAGACGACCCGCGCTAAGTGGGCGATAGCTTGGGGGAAATGGCGGCGCACTAAGAGGTTGACGCTGTGACAGCAGGTGGAGATAATGACCTCCTGCTTCCCTTCGGCCACTAACTTCTCATACTGGTCCTTGACCATGGAGGCCCCTAAAGCCGTCTCCTCTACTCCGGCAAATCCCAACTTGAGCAGCGCCTTCTGGACGCTCTCGATAGTGGCCTGGGGATAATTGGCCACAAAGGAAGGAGCCAAGGAGACGTAGACGGGCGCCTTATCCCCATCCGCTAAGAAGACTTTGACCTTCTCCACATCGTTGCGCGCCTCTTTAGCGTGTTGGGGACAGACTACGATACAGCGCCCGCAATAGATACACTCTTCATCTACCACCGGCGCCTGGTTGCCCGAAAAGCGAATGGACTTTACCGGACAGTAGCGGATACATTTATAACAGTTTTTACAATTCGATTTTTTAAGTTCAATAGCTCCCTGACTCATCACTCCACCCTAAACCCTGGTCGCGATCTCGTTAGCGAAGAAAGACTCCAACTCGCTAGGTTTGACGGAGTGGACCGTACCTTGGACGGCTACGCAGACCCCATGCTGACAATTGCCCATACAGAAACGGCCGCAGAGCTTAATCTTATCACCCAACTTGTGCTCGGCTATTAAGTTTTGTAACCCTTCGACGACCAGCCGCGAACCCTTTAAGTGGCAAGAACTGCCAATGCAAACAGCAACCTCTAACATCCCTCTGCTCTCCCTTATCGGTAAATATCCCTAGCGTTTGTAGCCCATCCTCTCCCTCTCTCCAGGCCACTAAAAAAGGCGCCCCTAGTCCACTTGGCAAGCCGACTAGCTGCGCCCTCCGCCTAGAGAGTAGATAAACTACTACGAAACCCTAGGCATAATGACTTCATCGAAGAAAGTCTGAGTAGTTTCAGGCTTGACGGAGTGTAATTCGCCGTCTACGGTGACACATACTCCTTTTTGACACTGGCCCATACAGAATATGCCGCTCAGATCGATCTTATCTTTGAGGTTGTGGTGGCCGATGAGGTACTGCAGATCCTGTACTACCTGGCGCGACCCCTTCAAGTGGCAAGAACTGCCTAAACATACGGTTATCTTTACCATTACTCTAACCCACTTTCCTTACCAGTCTTATTCGTAATCGGCGACGTTAATCCAGTGCATCAGGAACTGGCGCTCTTCGGGACGCCCCTGGAGAGATTGAGCCGCGGCCACGATGGGCAGCCAGCGCTGAACCTCCTGTTTGGCGGTATCCGTCATCTTGCAGTACATGTTGAGATATTTCTCGGCCTGATTGATCTGACCGTTGAGCCAGAAGATCAGGTAGGTGCGCGCCACATCGGCTTCCGCCGCGCCCCGAGTGACGTGGGCCCAGTCGATGACGTAGTCGACGCCGTCTTTACCGCAGATCACGTTGCTGGGACAGAAGTCGCCATGGCAGATCTTGTCCTGGCGGGGGATAGCCGACAGGCGCATATGCAACTCGTAGCGAGCGGTAGCGTCTAAGCTGGTGGCGCTGATCTTGGCCTGCATCTTGTCCACCAACTTGTTGAGCAAGGGGGCCTTAGTCTCGAAGATGCGGCGCTGGATATTGATGAAGCGAGTCATATACTCGTCTTCCTTCTCCGGCTCTTTCTGCATCATCTGGGAGAGGGTGGGACCGGCGATAAAGCGCGTGACGATCGCCCACTTGCCATCGATCTTGGTGACCTCAATCAGATCGGGGATAGCTAAACCGGTCTCTTCGACCCGCGCCTGGTTGAGAGCCTCATTTAAGACGTCGGACTTAGAAAAATCCTGGTCGAAGACCTTGATGGCATAATCGCCTAACCGGTAGACCGTCTTGTTAGTGCGCACGGCCACTACGCGGGCAGCGCTCAAATCTAACTTCATTTCCTGCATTTCTCTTCCTCCCTAGTGACCGTAGTAAGCCTTTAAGTACATCTCTTTGATCTCCGACATCAGCGGATAGCGAGGGTTGGCCCCGGTGCACTGATCGTCAAAGGCTTGCTCAGTCATAGCATCGAGATTGTCGAGGAAGTTTTGCTCTTCCACGCCGTAGTCGCGAATAGTGGCCTTGACGCCCACTTGCTTCTTTAAGTCCTCGATAGCTGCGATCAAGTTGTCCAAACTCTCTTGGTCATTTTTGCCACCGTAACCTAAATACCTGGCGAACTCCGCATAACGCTCTAAGGTGTGCGGATGATCGTACTGGGGGAAGGTACCCATCTTAGTGGGAACCTCGCTGGCGTTATAGCGCATCACTAAGGTAATGAGCAGACCGTTGGCCAAACCGTGCGGAATGTGGTGGAAGGCGCCCAACTTGTGGGCCATAGAGTGGCAGACCCCTAAGAAGGCGTTGGCGAAAGCCATACCGGCCAGAGTAGAGGCGTGGGCCATCTTCTCGCGGGCTTCGGGATCGTTGGCGCCCTCGTTGTAAGCGCGCGGCAGATACTTAAAGATATTGCGGGCCGCCTGCATAGCCATAGAGTCGCTAAACTCAGTAGCCATCATCGAAGCGTAAGCCTCTAAGGCGTGGGTCAAGGCGTCGATACCGGAGGCGGAAGTCAGGCCGCGGGGCATATTCATCATCAAGTCGGCGTCGATAATGGCCATCTTAGGCAACAACTCGTAGTCGGCCAGAGGATACTTGATGCCCGTGCGCTCGTCGGTAATGACGGCGAAGGGGGTGACCTCCGAACCGGTACCGGCCGAGGTAGGAACGGCGATAAAGTAAGCCTTCTCACCCATGTGCGGGAAGGTGTAGACGCGCTTGCGGATATCCATAAAGCGCATAGCCATATCTAAGAAGTCGACCTCGGGATGCTCGTAGAGGACCCACATAATCTTACCGGCGTCCATGGCCGAACCGCCGCCCAGAGCGATAATGCAGTCAGGCTGGAAGGCGCGCATGGCCTCGGCGCCCTTCTGAGCGGAAGCTAAGGACGGATCGGGGGCCACCTCAAAGAAGGTGGTGTGGACGATACCCAACTCATCCAACTTGTCGGTCACGGGCTTAGTGTACCCATTCTTAAATAAGAACTCGTCGGTGACGATGAAGACTCTCTTCTTATTCAGAACTCCGTGCAACTCGGCCAAAGCGGTAGGCAAGCAACCCCGCTTGAAGTAGACCTTTTCAGGAGCGCGATACCACAACATATTCTCTTTTCTCTCCGCCACATACTTAGTATTCAAAAGCTGCATGACACCCACATTCTCGGAGACGGAGTTGCCACCCCAAGAGCCGCAACCTAAGGTCAGCGAGGGCAAGAGGCGGAAGTTGTAGAGGTCGCCGATGCCGCCGAAAGAGGAGGGGGTATTGACTAAGACGCGGCAGGTGCGCATCTTAGCGGTGAAGCGATCTAACTTGTCCTGGCAGCGCACGACGTCCAGATAGATGTCGGCCGTGTGGCCCAAACCGCCGTCCTCTACCAGGCGCTCCGCCTTGTCCAGAGCCTCGTCGAAATCCTTAGCCCGGTACATAGCCAAGACGGGGGAGAGTTTCTCGTGGGAGAACTCTTCGGAGAGATCGGTCTTCTCCACCTCGCCGATGAGGACCTTAGTCCCTTCGGGGACCTTGATGCCCGCCAATTCGGCGATCTTAGTAGCCGGCTGGCCTACGATCTTGGCGTTCAAGGCGCCGTTAATGATGATCGTCTTGCGCACGCGCTCGATCTCCAAAGGCTTCAACATGTAGCAGCCCCGGCGTACGAACTCTTCGCGCACCTGGTCGTAGACGCCGTCTAAGACGATGACCGACTGCTCGGAAGCGCAGATCATACCGTTATCGAAGGTCTTAGAGTGGATGATAGAGTTGACCGCTAAGATGACGTCGGCGCTGTCGTCGATGACGGCCGGGGCGTTACCCGCGCCCACGCCTACGGCCGGTACGCCCGAAGAGTAGGCCGCTTTGACCATACCCGGACCGCCGGTGGCCAAGATGCGGTCGGCGCTCTTCATCACTAAATTGCTCAATTCCAAGGAGGGGACGTCGATCCAGGCGATGATCCCTTCCGGGGCGCCCGCGGCTACCGCGGCCTCTAAGACGACCTTAGCGGCGGCGATCGTCGATTGCTTGGCCCGCGGGTGGGGGCTAATAATCATACCGTTGCGGGTCTTAAGGGCCAACAAGGTCTTAAAGATAGCCGTAGAGGTAGGGTTAGTAGTAGGAATGATGGCGGCGATAATCCCCACCGGCTCTAAATACTTCTTGAGCCCGCCCGCCTGATCGTCCTCTACCAGACCGCAAGTCTTCGTATCCTTGTAGGCGTTGTAAATATACTCGGCCGCGAAGTGGTTTTTAATGATCTTATCTTCCACTACGCCCATCCCGGTCTCCGCCTGGGCCATCTTGGCCAAGGGGATGCGCTGCTGGGCGGCGGCGGAGGCGGCGGCGAAGAAGATCTTGTCCACCTGCTCCTGAGTGAATCCAGCGTAGATCTTCTGGGCTTCCCTGAGCTTCTTCAGCGCAGTTTGGAGCGTCTCCAGACTATCGACGACCGTATATTCCAACTTAGTGCTCATTTATCCATATCTCCCTTTCAGGAATTAAGCGTCTCTCTTAACACTGGTTGAAGTGTTCCCTCACCGGCGACTGGCGCAGATGATGGGAAAGAATGGCCAAATGGACGGCCATATTTTCATCAGTAACTACTATCCCCTCGTCTACTCGCAAGTGGACGGGAGCAAAATTCCAAATCGCTTTCACATTAGCGCTCACTAAAAGGTCGCAAGCCCCTTGGGCCGCGTCGGCGGGGGTGGTAATGATCCCTATTTTGGGGTGCAATTGCGCGCACAACTCCCCCAACTTAGCTAGCGGCCAGATCTTCCCTCCCTCGCTGCCAAAGAGAGTAGATTCGACGTCGAAAGCGGCCAAGATCTTAAGCCCGTAGGCCTCAAAGCCCCCATAATTGAGTAAAGCTCGCCCCAGATGGCCCGCCCCTACAATGACCGCCGTATCTACGTCGTGGTACCCTAAAAAGTCTTCTAACTCGCGGCGCAAAGTATCGACCGGATAACCCACCTTAGGGCGGCCCGAGGAACTGACGCAGGCCAGATCTTTGCGCACCTGGACGTCATTTAAGTGGAGCGCGGCGGCGATGGCGGAAGCGGAGATGCGCTCCCACTCTGAAGGCAAACTCTTGAGGTAGTTGAGATAGACGGGTAAGCGCTGCAAGGTCTGCCACGACACCCCCAAACTCTTCCTCATCCTACCCTCTCCTTCTCATACCCCCCTCCGGACCTCCGCTATTTAAGCATAAAACTAGAGGCTATTCAATATTTTTTTATCGATAAGTTGTGAAATAATCGTATCTTCTGGAAGAGTTTAGCCCCCTATCCCTATTCCTCTGTCCAGCTTAGGCATTTAGGTGGAGAAGAGCCCAAAGCGGAGGGCTCATTTCAAGAAATGTAGAAAGCGCCAGGCGAGATTTTGGCCTGGGAAGTGAGCAGCTGCATCGTGACCAAAAAGAGCAAAACTACTATTGCCAAGGGGACTAAGACCCCTAAGAGCTCCCTAACGGGGAGAACGACTAACCCGCGGCGCATCAATAAGATGTCCGTCCACTTAGAGCGGATCTTGCGCCCTATCAACGCCTTCCTCTCCAATAGTACTTCGGGGGGTATCGTCCTCCTGATCGTGACCGTCGTCGCCCTAGTGTGGGCCAATAGCGCTCCGGAGAGTTACCAAGCTATTTGGAATGCGCCCGGCACCTTGACGGTGGGCAAATTCTCTATGACCCACACCATCGGAGAGTGGATCAACGACGGCTTAATGGCCATCTTCTTCCTCCAAGTAGGTTTAGAGATTAAGCGCGAGACTAAGGTAGGCGACCTCTCCACCTTCGGCCAGGCCATCTTGCCCGTAGCTGCGGCGGCGGGCGGTATGTTAGCTCCGGCCCTCATCTACACCCTCTGCAATATCAACGGCCCCTATCTCCATGGCTGGGGAATTCCCACCGCTACCGACATCGCCTTCGCCTTAGGCGTTATCAGCCTGCTCGGGAAGCGCGTCCCCACCAGCCTCAAGATCTTCTTGGGGGCTTTGGCGGTAGCCGACGACTTGGGCGCCGTCTTAGTTATCGCCCTCTTCTATAACTCTAATATCAAGTTTACGGCTCTCATCGTAGCCCTCTTGATCTACGCCCTGCTCTACGTCTTAAACCGCATGGGAGTGCGCTCGCTGGTAGTCTACGCTATCGGCGGTATCTTCCTCTGGCTGGGGGTCCTCCATTCCGGCGTCCACGCCTCTCTGGCCGGGGTTATGTTGGCTACGACCATCCCCGTCTGGACTTATATCGACCGCAGCCGCTTCCGCTCCATGCTCATTAAGGCCAGCGCCGCCTTGGGAGAGACGCCCGACAATAAGGAGGGGACGATCGGCGATAAGAAGCTGATCTCTATCTTAGACTCCGTCCACAAGGCGACTTCCGCCGCCAACCCGCCCTTAATCGTAATGGAGCACTCCATTACCACCTTCGTGACCTTCTTTATCATGCCGGTCTTCGCCTTGGCTAATAGCGGCGTCATTATCACCAAGTTAGACCCCGGCTTCCTCCAAGATCCGGTCACCCACGGTATCTTCTTCGGTTTAGTCCTGGGTAAGCCCCTCGGGATCAGCTTAGCTACCTACCTGGTAATTAAGTTTAAGCTGGCCGAGTTGCCCCGTCTGGCCACCTGGCCCCAGCTCATCGGAGTCAGCATGTTGGGCGGTATCGGCTTTACCATGGCCCTCTTCGTCTCCGGCTTAGCCCTGGGCGAAGGCAGCCACCTCAATACCGCCAAGTTGGCCATCCTCTGCGCCTCTACTACGGCTGGACTCTTAGGCTTTATCTGGCTCTACCTCCACCCCATGAGCCCGGAAGCGGCCGAACAAGATAACCACTAGCTTGCGGGCCGAGGCCCCTAGATCTAAGGCCCCTCCCTTAAGGGAGGGGCCTTACTTTTTTACCTTTTAGGGAAAGATTTTCTAAACGAGGGAGACGCTAAAGAGCTTACTTATCCCGGCCTTTTCCATGGTCACTCCGTAGAGCTTTTGGGCAAATTCCATCGTCTTGCGGTTGTGGGTGACGATTAAAAATTGGGAGGAGGTCGCAAAATCGGCCAACTTGCGGGCGATCTTCTCTACGTTATGGTCGTCTAAGGGGGCGTCTAACTCGTCTAAGATGACTACCGGGCTGGGCTTATGGGTCAATAAGGCAAAGAGGAAGGCCAAAGCGGATAAGGCCCGCTCCCCTGAGGAGAAGAGGGTCAAGTTTTGCATCTTCTTGCCGGGCGGGCAGGCGCTAATCTCTACCCCCGACTCCAGCCAATCTTGGGAATCGCACAGTTCCAACTTAGCCCAGCCGCCCCCAAAGATCTCCTGGAAGGTGGCGGCGAAAGTCTCGTTGACCTTGCGGAAGGTCTCTTTAAAGCGGGTAATTAAGGCCCGGTCCATCTCCTCAATAATCTTTTCAAAGCGGGCGCTGGCCTCCTCAATATCGCCAATCTGTTCCCGCAGCTCCTTAGAGCGGGCCTCCCAGCGCTCAAACTCCGCCCTAGCCCCCAAGTTGACGCTGCCGAAATTGGCCAAGTAGTGGCGCAATTTGAGGGTCTCTTTCTGTAAGCGCCCGATGTCTAAGTTGCGCCCCTCCTCTTCTAACTCTTCGCCCTCTAAGCGGGGGGCCAGCTCCTGCCAGCGCTCCTGAGCGTTAGTTAAACGCACTTGGGCGCTCTGCCACTTAGCTTGGGCGCGGCTCAGGGCCTCCCCGTACTCCCGGGCCTGGCGCGCTACTTGCAATTGTTCCTGGCGCTGACGCCAGAGCTTTTGGTTCTCTTCCTCTAAACTCTGCCCCAACTCTTGTAAGCGCCCCAAGACCCCCGCTAACTCCCCCTCATGTTGGGCGATATCCTCCCCCAGGCCGCTCCCCTCCGCTAAGGCTAGGCGCTGGCTCTCCTCCAACTGGCGCCACTGGCTCTCCACCTGGGACCAATCCTCCGCCACCTCCAACTGGCGCCGCCGGGCCTGGGTCAAAGTCCGCTCCCGCAGGCGGTACTCTTCCTCTAAACTCTGTAAGCGCAATTGGGCCTTGTGGCTCTCTAACTCCAACTCCCGCCGGGCCTGACCTAACTGTTCCTCCTCTTGGAGCGCCTGGGCCAAAGAGCCCTCTAAAGCCTCCATTTGGGCGCGCGCCTCTACCTTCGAGACCGCCAAACGCTCGCGGCGCGCCTGACCCGCCAAGAGGCTATCCCCTAAACTCTCCAGCTCTTCTTGCAAGTGGCGCCGCAAATTTAAGTGGCGCGCGCGCTCCCGCTCCCCACGCGCATTCTTAGCCTCCAGGTCGGCTAACTCTTCCCGCAAGCGGCGCTCCTCTTCTTTAGCCTGAGCTAACCGGCGCTCCCCGGCCCCCAACTGGCGCGCCGCCTCCTCCTCTTGGGCGTTGAGGCTCTGCCACTCCCTTTCCCATGCAGCCAACTGGCGCTGGGCCTCCTGCAATTGGCTCTGACGCACCAAAAGGCCGCTCCGCTCTTGGCGGCTGGCGCCGCCCGTCAGAGCGCCCACCGCAGAGAGAAACTCCCCTTGGACGGTGACTAGGTGGGGGCGGCGCTGGCTCCAACGGTCGTAGAGGGCCAAGGCGCTAGGCAGATCCTCCATAACTAAGGTATTGCCTAACATCTGGCTCAAGATGGGGCGCAAAACCTCGTCAAACTCTATAAGTTCTAAAGCCCAACCTACTACCCCCTGGCGGCTAGGTAGGGCGGGCGGGAAGCTCTCCCGGCGCTGTAAGTCTAAGGGCCAAAAAGTGACCCGCCCGGCCCTCTCCCGCTTTAAACGCTCAATTAAATGGGAGGCTACCCGCCTATCCTCCACTAAGACGTCGTAGAGGCGCCCCCCTAAGGCTACCTCCAAAGCGGTCTCCATCCCGGAGCGCACCTTAATTAACTCCGCCACCGCCCCTCTCACCCCCCGCTCCCGCCAAGCTAAAAGGGTGCGCACCGGCTGGGGCATCCCTAAGCGCTCCTCTAGAGTAGCCTCTAACTCCATCACCTTAGAGCGTCCCTGGCGGCGCTGGCGTTCCAACTCCGGGCGGCGCTGCCGCCCGCTAGCGACCTTCTGGCGCCACTGGGCCAACTGCCCCTCACACGCCTGGCGCTGGGCCTCTAACTCCCCCAAACGCTGGCGCTTTACGGTTAACTCCTCTAGCTCCTGGGACTCTCCCTCCTCTAAGGGGGGCAGGGAGTCTAACTCCGCTCGGGCCAGCTCTAAGCGCCGTCCATCCCGCTCTAAGGAGCGGAGCGCCTCCTCTTCCTCTAACTCTAAGCGCTCCGCCTGGCCGCGCCACTTAGCTAATTCGGCCTTTTTACTTTTAAGGAGCTCGCCTTCGCCGCCTGGCAAGAGCTCTAGCTCTTCCTCCCACTGGCGCGCCTGGGCTCGGGCCTCCGCTAAAAGGCGCCGCGACTCCTCTTCCCCAGCCTGCAACTCTAGCCGCTCCGCCTCCCCCTGACGCCGACGCTCCTCTAAACTAGAGCGCCGCTGGGCCAAACTCTGGCGCTCCAGCTCTAAACTCTGCAGGCGGCGCTCTAAACCGTCCTGGGAGGCCTTAGTAAAAGAGAGTTGAGCCTTAAGATCGGAACTGCGCTGATACAACTCCTCCCGCTCTCGCTGGCGAGCCTCTAAAGCCGCTTGGGCCTCTTCGATAGCGCTCTGCAAGGCGGCCTGATTCTTATCGGCTTCCTGGGAGGCTGCGTAGAGCTCGCTGCGCTCGCCGTCTACCTTGAGAAAGTCGCGCTGGGCGGAGCGGAACTCATAGTAGACCATGCGCCCCTCTAAACGGCGCAGCTCCTCCTGGGCCCGGCGGTAGCGCTCGTAAGTGGCCAAGGCCTGGCGGCTAGATTCCGTATTGGCCTCCACCTCAACTTGCAGATCTTTGAGGCGCCCTAAATTCTCCTGAGCCTGATCTAACTTGCGCAAGGCCTCTTTGCGCCGCACGCGGTAGCGGTTCGTCCCCGCCGTCTCCTCTAACATGGAGCGTCTATCGCGGGGGTCGGAAGAGAGGACCATATCGATCTCTCTTCCCCCCAACATGTAAAAGGAGCCGGGCCCCACCCCAGAGCCCATCAAGAGCTCTTGGATGTCGCGCAACCTACAGGGGGTCTGATTGATAAAGTATTGCGAGTCGCCCTGCCTCGTAACTCGGCGCGTCAGAGCTACCTCCGCAAATTCTATGGGTAAGGCCTGATCGCCATTATCGAAGGTCAGCGTCACCTCACAGCCGGCCGCCGGGGGGCGCTGCGGAGTCCCGGCAAAGATGAGCTCCTCTTGCTTTTGGGCCCTCAGGGTGCGAGCGCTCTGTTCCCCCAAAACGTAACGCACGGCGTCCGTCAAATTAGATTTGCCGCTGCCATTGGGACCGACAATGGCCATCAGTCCCGGAGTGAACTCTAGAACGGTGCGCTCGGCAAAAGTCTTAAATCCGCACAATTCTAGGCGTTTGAGAAACAAGGCGCCACTCCCCGCATCGAGAATCCCCCCTAAAAATAGAGGCAGGATTTTACTCACCAGGCGCAACAATCCTCCCCCGAGACTAATGACCTCCGCACGGTAAGTATTTTCCCCAGCTTTTGAAGAAACTAGAGAGAATGAGCCATGAGTATTAATACTAGCACCCACACTTTTGCCGATCTCTTACCTGGCGCCCGCAACGCTATCAGGGTCTGCCTCAACGTCCAACCTTACAATAAAGTCCTCATCGTAGCCGATCGCCGCAACCAGCGGATCGGCAACGCCCTAGAGCAGGCCGTCCAGGAGGTGGGAGCCTCCGCCCACAAATTTATTATTGAAGATTACGGCCCCCGCCCTACCCTCAAGTTCCCCCAACCTATCCTCCAAGCCGCTTTAGGTTGCGACGTGGCTATCTACTGCGTCTACCCCCAAGCGGACGAGCTGCCCTCCCGCATGGAGTTCGTCCACACTATCACCTCCCACCAGATTAAATACGCCCATATGGTAGGGATCACCGAAGATATTATGTGCCAAGCGATGCGGGCCGACTACCGCAAGGTAGACGAAGTCAGCCGCCGCCTGCTCCAATTGGCTAGTAAGTGCAAGACGATCAAAGTCCAAAGCCCCGCCGGTACGGATATGATCGGGACCTTCGAACAGCGCTACACTTGGCGCAAGACGAGCGGCATCATCGAAGAGGTGTGGTCTAACCTCCCCGGCGGCGAGATCTTCACCTTCCCGGCCAGCGTCGATGGGCTATTCGTGGTCGACGGCACGGTGGGCGACCATTTTAGCGCCAAATACGGGGTTATCAGCGCTACCCCCCTCTACTTGGAGATCGAAGGGGGCTACCTCAAGAAGGCCACCTGCTCTAATAAGGAGCTGGAGCGCGAGTTCTGGGAGTACTGCCACCGCTATCCCAACTCCAACCGGGTGGGAGAGTTCGCCATCGGTACCAATCTGGCTATCTTCCAATTCTGTGGCAACTTACTCCAAGATGAGAAGATCCCCGGCATCCACATCGCCTTCGGCGACCCCTACGGCAGCCAAACGGGCGCCGACTGGTCCTGCCTCACCCACGTAGACGTCATCACCCGCTCCTGCGACATCTGGATCGACCAAGAACAAGTCATGCAAGGCGGCATCTTCATCTCCGAGAGCTTAGGCATCGACTACGCCTACCTTTATAACGATCAAGGAATTATGTAGATTTGCGGAGTGCGCTAGCCGCCGGAACGGCGGCTAGCAATTCGGAGTGCGGAATTCGTAATTAGGAATTAAACGGCTTTTGTTAATGGCTTGGCGGATCCGGAAGTAGCTGAGCCTATGGGAGAATCGTTGCGGCTTCGCCGCGCCAAATCTAATTCGGAATGCGCAATGCGTAATTCGGAATTAAGTTTCTGCTTGTTAGTGGCTTGGCGGATCCGGAAGTAACTGAATAGACGGAAGAATCGTTGGGCGCTGAAGCGCCCAGGTTGTAGGTTTGCGTTCTGTTGCTTGATGGAGGCATTTAGGACGCTTGTCCAATTGGACCGCGGCGCGGGCCCGCGCCGCACCAAGACGATTTTATCCTTGGATAAGCCACCTACGGAACCAGCCAGCAACTAACTCACTGCCATCTCGCCCCAAACAAACCGCGATAACCAAAGTTAGCGCCCCAAACGTTCCTCCGCCGCGTCCCCTCAATTACGCATTCCGAACTCCTAATTCCGCATTACCCCCGCGCCCGCACATCCCTAACGATTTTCCCCCAGTCAAGCCACCTTCGGACCCAGCCAGTAACTAAGTCCTTGCCTTCTCGCCCCTAAGTAACCGCCG
This sequence comes from Vulcanimicrobiota bacterium, assembly GCA_944322965.1. GTDB lineage: Bacteria > Vulcanimicrobiota > Xenobia > Xenobiales > Xenobiaceae > Bruticola. The sequence continues at coordinate 543,201 of CALUQR010000001.1, read as the reverse complement.
AAGCCCGATTTAGAGCCACAACCCCTTCTCCCGCCGTGCTCCCCTAATTACGCATTACGCATTCCTAATTCCGCATTGTTCTCCCTCGGCCGCCAAATAAGTCTTGCGGCAACTAAGGTTACGGTTGTATACTCTCTCTAGCAGAAACTTAACTTCGGTACGCATAAAGGGGGGAACGTGAGCCACGATTCTAGTTACAAAAAGTTCTTTAGTCGCGCCGATATGGTTGAATCGCTAGTGCGCGACTTTATTTCTGAGGATTTAGCCCAAGAGCTAGACTTTACGACTTTGGAACCCATGCCTACCGTTTTTCAAAAGCATGGACAGACGGAAAGGCGTAGCGATCTTATTTGGCGACTCCAATGGCGAGATGGTAGTCCCTGCCTTTTGGCTATACTCTTGGAGTTTCAGAGTACTATCGATAAGAAGATGCTCTGTAGGTTAATGGAATATGCCACTCTATTCTTAGAGCACACCTTGGACGATGATAAGAGCAAATGGCTGACTTTGCCGCAAATTTTGCCCATCATCCTTTACAATGGAGCCAAACCTTGGAGCGCGCCTTGCGTTTATGGTGAGTTATCGGAACGCGAAAGACTAGCTTATGAGCGCGGTATTTGGGATTTCAAATACCATTTAATTGATATTCGCCATCTAGAAGAGTCTTTGGTAGATAAAGCCAAGGGTATCAGCGCCTGGATCTTTCGCTTTGAACGGGCCGCTAATGTTCAGGAGATGGAGCGACTTTGGAAAGTTATGTTCCGCGCCCTAAAGAATCCAGCTTATGAAAACTTACGCCAAGAGATTATAATCTGGCTAGAAACCTGCGTCTTGCCAGTCCGCAAAATATCAGGCGCTAAGATCGTTGTAGAACGCTTAAAGGAGGAAGAGAAGATGACCGTAGTTACCCCCGAAATGGACGATTGGACCCTCCCCTATGTCAACCAAGGAATAAGACAAGGGCGCGCTGAGGGAAGATTAGAGGGTGAGCGCATAGGACGAAAGGAGGGAATAGCGGAGAAAGCTGCTCAAGTCGTCCGCCAGATGATCGCTGAAGGTTTTGAGGACGCGCTCATCGCTAGATTAGTCAGCGTCCCCCTGTCGGAAGTCAAAAAGCTACGCCTACAAATCTAATTCGGAATGCGCTAGCCGCCGTACCGGCGGCAATTCGGAATGCGTAATGCGTAATTCGGAGTTAAACGACTCTTGTTAACGGCTTGGCAGATCCGGAAATAACAGAGCTCAGGGGAAAATCGTTGGCAGTTTCACTGCCTTTAATCTAATTCGGAATGCGAAATGCGTAGTTCGGAATTAAGTGGCTTTTGTGAATAGCTTGACGGATTCGGAAGTAGCTGAGCTTATGGGAGAATCGTTGGGGCGCCTCAGCGCCCAGTTTTTCATTTGTGTTATGTTACTTGATGGAGGTCTTTAGAACGCTTGTCCAATTGGACAATGCGGGCCCTCGCCCGCACACCCTCAGCGATTTTCTCCCCAGCCAAGCTACCCCCGGAACCAGTCAGCAACTAACTCTTAGCTATCTAGCCCCTAATTCATCACCGAAACCTAAATTAGAATCAAAACCTCCGTCCCGCCAGCACCCCCTAATTACGCATTAAGCATTCCTAATTCCGCACTGCCCTCGCGCCGCGCACTCCAAGACGATTTTCCCCAAAGCCAAGCCACTCCCGGAACCTGCCGCCAACTAACTCTCAATCGTCTCGCCCCTAAGTCCCGTCGAAACAAAAGTTAGAGTCCAAATCTAACCCCGGTAGCGCTATCTCAATTCCGAATTCCGAATTATGAATTCCGCATTACCTCTCAGCCGCGCCCCCAATTACGCATTCCGAATTCCTAATTCCGCATTGTTCTTCCCCCCAGTCAAGCCACCTTCGGACCCAGCCAGTAACTAAGTCCTTGCCTTCTCGCCCCTAAGTCCCGCCGAAACAAAAGTTAGAGCCATTCACTCCCATCCAGCTGTGTCACCCCAATTCCGAACTACGCATTCCTAATTACGCATTGCCGCCGCCAGGCGGCAAGCCAATTGCGCATTACGAATTCCTAATTACGCATTAGTAAAAAAGGAGATCAATGTCGTTCCCTGTTGGCGGAGGAAGTCGGGGGAGCCTATTCCCAGTATCTCTAGTTCTTCTAAATTGCGGGGTTGGGAGCGTACTAAGGTTCCCAGCATCTTATTAGTGAGTAGGGCCCCGTTGAGCTCTCCGGACTTAGTGAGTTTATTACGCCATTGGCGCAGTCTTTTAAAGAGTATATTTTCCGCTTCGCTGAAGCGCTGGCCTCGGCGGGGTGGGATGGGTAGGGGGATCGGCCCCTTTTGCAGTCCGCGGCGTACTACTTCTACAAGTTGGGGTATCCAGCGGCCGCACTGGGGCCAGTGGCTAGAGGTGGCGAGTACTTCTTCTAAACCCTGTTGGGTGAGCGGTTTAAGTTCGGCAATCTTGACTAACATGCGGTCCGAGAGGACTCGGAAGGGCGCTAAGTCGTAGTGGCGAGCCGTCTCTTCGCGCCAGAGGTAGATTTCACGTACCACGGCGTAGCCCAATTTATCCAGTGAGCGCACCATCTTGAGGTGGCTCCAGTTATTGGGATCGAAGGGTTTGGGATGTACTCTCGCTTGGAGTATATGTTTAAATTGGCGTTCAGCTACGCCCAGTAGGTTCCGCTCCTTTAATAGTGGGAGTAATTTCTGGCGCAGTTCGATGAGGAAATGGGTATCGTAGCGGGCGTAGCGGTCCATTTCGGGCGAGAGCGGCCGCACGGTCCAGTCGGCCTTTTGGTACTTTTTATCGATCTCTACTCCAAAGTAGTAATCGATCAATCCCGCTAACCCGCGGCTAGGCAACTCCAAGAGTTCAGCCGCCACATAAGTATCGAAGAGATTAGCAAAGGTTAGGCGGTGGTCGCGATAGAGGTAAGGTATATCGTTATTCCCGGCGTGGAAGATGGCGATGCAGTCGGGCTGGTTGAAGATCTCATTGAGCGGCTCGAGATTAATAACTAATGGATCTAAGAGATAATCGGCCTCTAGAGTGGAGAGTTGGACTAGGCAGACCTTTTCGTAATAGTGATAATAGCAATCCATCTCCGTATCGAGAGCGATCAACTTTTGCCCGCGCAAGTCGGCGACGAGCTCTTGTAACCTAGTAGTACTATCAATTATAGGAGGCACACTGCGTACTTCTGACATAACTTTTTCCATTTTAGCACAACAAAAAAATCCAAGCCGCACAGCTTGGATTCTTATGGTGCCCAGAGCCGGGGTCGAACCGGCACTCCCTCGCGGGAACGGGTGTTTGAGACCCGCGCGTCTACCAATTCCGCCATCTAGGCGAGGCAACACGGGTATATTACTCACTAGCCTTCCTCTTGTCAACTCTTTTTTGAATTTAATCACACGCTATCCGCCGGGATGGCGGCTAGCAATGCGGAATGCTTAATGCGTAATGCGGAATTAAATGGCGCTTGTTAATGACTTAGCGGATCCGGAAGTAACTGAACTTATGGGAGAATCGCGCTAGCCGCCGGGACGGCGGCTAGCAATGCGGAATGCTTAATGCGTAATTCGGAATTAGATGGCTCTTGTTAATGGCTTCGCAGATCCGAAAGTAGCTGAACACACGGGAGAATCGTTGCGGCTTCATCTAATTTGAAATGCTTAATGCGTAGTTCGGAGTTAGATGGCTCTTGTTAGTGGTTTAACATATCCGGAAATAGCTGAGCAGATGAGAGAATCGCTAGGCGCTTTGCGCCCAGTTTTTCATTTGTGTTCTGTTACTTGATGGAGGTCTTTAGGACGCTTGTCCAATTGAACCGCGGCGCGCGCCGCACACCAGAACGATTTTCACCCCAGCCAAGTGCCCCTCGGGACTCGCCACTAACTTACTCCCCGCCGCTCCCTCGCCCCTAAGTCCTGCTAAATCCCAAGTTAGAGCCACACCCTCTCCCTCAGCCGTGCGCCCCTAATTACGCATTCCTAATTCCGCACTGCTTCCCACCCCAAGCCAAGCTACTCACGGACTTAGCCAGCAACTAACTCCCCGACTTCTCGCCCCTCACCTACCGCCGAAACCAAAGTTAGAGCCACAGCCTACCCCACCGACGGCGAGCCAATTCCGAATTACGCACTCCTAATTACGAATTAATCCTAGCCTTCTCGCCCCTATCCCACCGCCGAAACAAAAGTTAGAGTCATTCACTCCCATCCAGCTGTGTCACCCCAATTCCGAACTACGCATTCCTAATTCCGCATTGTTGCCGCCGCCCCCGGCGGCAACCCACTAACCCAATTCCTAATTACGAATTCCGAATTACGAATTTATCTGGCGGCCGGAGGCTGCCAGATAAGCGCATTACGCACTCCTAATTCCGCATTTTTTTTAGCCGTTGGAGCCGAGCTCTACGTCGATTGCGGGCAGCTAGGCTCCAGAAAGTGGGGAGACACTTTCTTTCGCTACCTGCCCTCCATCTTGGAATAAATCTCGGAGCTCGGAATCTGCGTAGGCCAGCGGGCGGCCAGGCTTCGGTCAGCTCAGTTGTCGGCTCAAACAGTGCTGACGCAAACTCGCCGACTGACTTCGCTTCCCTCCGCGTAAGCAGCCCGCGAACCCGTTTAGCGCTAGATCCTGCACTCTAGCTCATTTCCCTCCCCCCTCGCCCGCACACCAAGACGATTTTCGCTCCCGCCAAGCTACTCACGGCCCTGTCAGTCATCACCCAAGCCGTCTCGCCCTTAAGTCCTGCCAAATCCCAAGTTAGAGCTACGCCCCTCCCCTCCGCCGCGCGCCCCCCCAATTACGCATTACGCATTCCGAATTCCGAATTGCTTTTCCTCCGGACAAGCAAAAACCTCGCGTGCTCTAAGGCTTGGGCGGAGTCGTCGCCGCTCAGCATGCGGGCGATTTCGCCTTCTCGGGCCGCCCCTTCGAGGATCGTGACGTGGGTGGTAGTGCGTCCGTCTTTGACCTCTTTATAGAGGTGGTGGTGACAGTCGGCGGCTACGGCTAAGATGGCTAGGTGGGTGATACAGATAACTTGGGAATGGCTAGCTAAGCCGCGCAGTCTGCCGGCCACGGCTTGGGCGGCGTTACCTCCTAAACCGGCGTCGATCTCGTCGAAGAAGAAAGTAGCCGTCTTTTGGAACTCGGAGAAGAGGCTGAGCAGAGCCAGCATGATGCGGGAGACTTCCCCTCCGGAGGCGATCATGGCCAAGGGTTTCGGTTCCTCGCCCGGGTTGGGGGCGATGAGGAATTGGACGATATCTCCCCCTTGGGCGTCGATCTCTCGGTAATGGCTCCCGGCTAGCGCTTCCTCTTGGAGGTTAGGGGCGAACTCGACCTGGAAGCGGCAATGTTCCATCCCCACTTTAGCCAGTTCCGCCTCCACCTCGCGGCTCAAACTTTGGGCCCACTTTTGGCGCTGGGCGGTCAGTTGGCAGAGCAGTCGCTCCCGCTCCTGGCGGGCCTTATCGAGTTCTAAGGTCAATTCATCGGAGCGGTGGGCGCTATTTTCCAGTTTCTCCAATCTTTGGCGCGTCTCTTTTTGGTAAAGGAGCACATCTTCTAGGGTAGGTCCATACTTGCGCATCAGCCCGCGCAGGAGCTGATGGCGGTTTTGCAGTTCTTCCAGCCGCCCTTCGTCGGCTACTACCCGTTCGGCGTAGGCGCTGAGCTCGTAGATATTGTCGTCTATCAGCGCTAGGGCTCCGCGCAGATTCTCCACTATTGGTTCTAGGCGCGCATCTTTGGCCATGAGGCTGGCTAGATCTTCGCAAGCTCTAGCTAAGGTATCGCGGGCCCCGCCCTCTTCGTTGAGATTGGCGTGGGCTTGGAGGGCCCCATTGCGCAATTGGGAGGCGGAGGCTAGGACTTTAATCTCTTCTTCGAGGCTCAGATCCTCTTGGGGTTGGGGGTCGACGGCGGCGATCTCTTGGAGCTCATGTTGGGCCCAGTCGATCTCTCGGCAGCGGGCCCGTTCGCCTTCGTGCAGCTCGCGCAACTCCTGTTCCAGGTGGCGGCAGCGCCGGTAGAGCTCTTGGTAATTATTGACGAGAGTGGGGAAACGGCTCTCTTGGGAGGTAATAAAGCGGTCCAGGACCCGCAGATGGTCGGTAGCTTTGAGGAGCGAGTACTGTTGGTGTTGGCCGTGGAGGTCGACTAACATTCCCCCCAGTTCGCGCATAGCGCTCAAGGTGGCGGGTCGACCGTTGAGGCGGCAGCTGGAGCGCCCTTGGGCTTTGAGGTCGCGGCTCATGAGCAATTCCCCCTCCTCCTCTTCTTCAAAGCCCAGCTCTTGGGCCCTCTGGGAGACTTCGGGGGGTATATCGACGAAGCGGGCGGCTACAAAACCGCTCTTGGCGCCGCTGCGCAGGGGCTTATCGCGCGCTGTAGCCCCCAGGAGGAAACCCATAGCGTCGACGATGAGCGACTTTCCCGCCCCCGTCTCGCCCGTCAAGATATTGAGCCCCTCCACGAAGTTGAAGGTCTCATTTTCGACTAAAGCAAAGTTTTGGATCATCAATTCAGCTAACATTGGGGCTTCCTTTCGGGGAAAACGGGGGCGGCGCCTCTTGACGCCTAGACCTAGGGGAATAAAATAGGGGGCGTTGCCTTTTTTTCAGGCTCGTGCTGAGAATTGCCAAGTATAGAACCTACTCGGGAGGGATTCCCCTTGTCTAAAGATTTAATTATCGCTGAGAAGCCCAGTGTCGCTAAGGATATAGCCCGCGCTCTGGGGGGCTTTGCCGATCACAAGGAGTATCTGGAGAGCGAGGAGCGGGTCATTACCTGGGCGGTGGGCCATCTGGTGGAATTTATCTCTCCCGAGGAGATCGACCCTAAGTATAAGGCTTGGCAGTTAGAGGATCTGCCCATCTTGCCTAAAGAGTTCGTCTTAAAGGCTAAAGAGAAGTGCGGGGCCCGGCTCAAGGTTATTGGCAAGTTGATGAAGCGCAAGGATGTAGACTCTCTAGTCAACGCTTGCGATGCGGGGCGCGAGGGCGAGTTGATCTTCCGGGAGTTGGTCGCTTTTTTTAAGTCTAAAAAGCCCATTCTGCGCCTCTGGTTGCAGTCTATGACCCCGGAGGCTATTCGTCAGGGCTTTGCCCAGCTCAAGGCGGGGGCGGAGTATGAGAATCTCTATCAAGCCGCTCGCTGCCGTTCGGAGGCCGACTGGCTGATCGGTATTAACGCTACCCGAGCTCTCACTAGGCGCATGAAGACTAGGCAAGAGAAGGTCTCCTGGTCGGCGGGCCGAGTCCAGACTCCCACGCTGGCTATGCTCAGCAATAAAGAGTTAGAGATCTTACAATTTAGGACGACCCCTTTCTGGCGTCTCAAGGCTACCTTCCAGGCCCCCGCCCAGGAGGGTCTGCAGACGGAGCCCCACACGTATGAGGCCGTCTACTATAATCCTCAGGTCAAGCAAGAGGAGGGTCCCAGCAAGCGCGAGGAGTGGATCTTAGATCAGGCTGAGGCCCAGCGCATCGCCCATTTGGTGGGCGACCGTTTAGGTTGGGCCCAGGAGACGCGCAAGCCGGAGAATATCTCTTCTCCGCGCCTCTTCGATCTGACTACCCTGCAGCGTGAAGCTAACCGCCGTTTTGGGATGTCGGCTAAGAATACTTTGGCCGCCGCCCAGCGCCTCTATGAGAGTTACAAATTAATTACCTACCCGCGCACCTCTTCTAAAGTCTTGCCCAGCGACTACGTGGGCCAAGTGCGCCAGATTATGGGGGCTCTGCGCTCTTACGCCCAGCGTCCGCCCCAGGGTCCTTTAGACTTCGCCCTTTACGCTAAAGCTAGCGAGCGCCTCTTAGCTCAGGAGAAGTGGCTCAACTTTGGCAAGATCTTTGACGATAAGGGGGTTAGCGACCACTTCGCCATTATCCCTACTACCCAGCGCCCTCCGGCCAGTCTGCGCGACGATGAGGCTAAGATCTATAATCTCATTTTGCGTCGCTTCTTGGCCGCTTTCTATCCGCCGGCAGTTAAAGTCAAGATCGAGCGCTTAACCGAGATTCCGGTAGAGGGCGAGACCTTCCATTTCCGCACTCGCAGCAGTTACTTTAGCGACGAGGGTTGGATGGCGGTCTACGGTCGGGAGGCTAAGGAGAACGCGCCCAGTCTGCCCGCTTTAAATCCTCAAGACGGCCAGCCTTTGGCGGTCCTCAATCAAAGCGTAGAGATTAAAGAGGATACGACCCAGCCGCCTACGCGCATCAACGAGGCTCGCCTTTTGAGTCTCATGGAGAATGCCGGTAAGCAAGTCGAGGATGAAGATCTCTCCAGCGCCCTCAAGGATATGGGTTTAGGCACTCCGGCTACGCGCGCGGAGATCATCGAGGCTCTCTTAACGAGGGGTTATATCGAGCGGGCCGACCGCGCTTTGCGAGCTACCACTAAGGGGATTATCCTCATCGACCTACTGAAGCGCATCGCCTGCAACCGTTTGGCCTCCCCGGAATTGACGGGCCAGATGGAGTATAACCTCAACCAGGTCGAGCACGGTTCCTATCAGCGCGCCCAGTATATGGACGATATTGTCGACTATACCCAAGAGATAGTCGCTAAGACTAAGACCTTCCAATATGAGGAGATCTACGCCAAAGAGCGCCCTCTGGGCTTATGTCCCGTCTGTAAAAAACGCCAAGTTTACGAGCGTTTGCGTTTTTACGCCTGCGAGGGCAACCATGGCGCCGCTAAAGACGAGTGCTCCTTCATTATTTGGAAGGACAAGAACGGGCGCTATCTCGATCTGCGCACGATGAGCGAACTCTTAGAGCGGGGCGAGACCGACTTCTTGGAAGGTTTTAAAGGTACGGGCAACCAGACTTATCGGGCTAAACTCTCTCTGCGCCAGGGCAACTTAGAGTTAGAGCCAGAACACGGGGTCAACCTGCCCGCTACGGTAGAACTCCCTGTGAGCGGCGAGATCTTAGGGGCCTGCCCCTTCGATCCCCAGTGCCAAGTAGTAGAGACCCCCACGGCCTACACCTGCCAGAAGAAATGCGTGGAGCACGGCCATCACAAGTACGGGCTCAATATCGCCCGCGTCATCTGCCAGCGCCCTCTGACCCCCGCGGAATTAAAGACCCTCTTAGAGGCAGGGCGCACCGAGCTCCTAGATAATTTTACTTCCCGCTATAATAAGCCCTTTAAAGGCTACTTAATCTTAAATCCTTTAAGCGGCAAGTACCGCTTTGAATTTGAGAAGCGAACTAAGAAGGAGGCCGCCCCCGCTGCGGCGCCCGCTAGCCCCGAGGAGCCCCCCGCCCCGGAAAAAGCCGCTCCAGAAGCCCCCTCAGAGGAGGCTCCCGCCCCTAAGAAGAGGACTAGAAAGGCCGCGAGCTCTAAAAAGGCGGCTGCGGAAACGGAGGCCGCCCCCATAGAAAAAAGCGCCGCTCCGGCTAAGAGGCGCTCTACTAAGAAGAAGGATAGCGCCCCGCAGCAGGCTGCCCCCCAGGCTGCCGAGGCTGAGACGGAATGGACTCCTAAGGCGGCGCCCGCTAAGAGCCCGGCTAAGAGGAAGAAGGCTAGCTCCGAGGCCCCTTTCTAGAGGTGACTTAGCCCTTACAAGCTAGGACTACCAGGGTCATATCGTCTTCGAAGATACTACCCGTAAATTCGTCTACCCATTGGTAGATAGCTGAGGCCAGGCGCTGGGCTTTGGGATAAGCTTCACGCTGCCAGGTCTGGCGCCAATATTGGCGCAAAAGGTCGAGCAAGCGTTGGTGACCGAAGCGCCCCCCTCCTTGGAAGCGGGTACATTCGGTGAGGCCGTCGGTATAGGCTAAGATCCCAAACCCCTTTTTGAGATCTAAGATGCGCTGATGGTATTGGTATTCGTCGACCATCCCTAAAGCGAAGTCGCAGACCTCCCCCGCGAAGATGGGCATAGGCTCTTGCCCTTCCCACCAGACGATGAGCGGCTCGTGGCCGGCGTTAGCTAAGGTGAGCTTCGAATCTTGCAAATCGATCTCTACGCAGAGCATACTGGCCAAATTGCAAAAGGAGGGAGCCAAGTTCTGGCGGATGGGGGGCGGGTAGTGGTCGCCCCGAGGGGGATGGCAGATCTGGGCGTTTAAGTGGGCCAGGAGTTGGGCGGGCGAGCAGTGGGTATCTAAAAGAAAGTCCCGAGCCCACAGGTCGAGACGATTACTTAAAAGTGAAGAGGCGCTGCCCTTACCGGCAGCATCCGATAGGAGTAGAGTTACTTGATGGTGTGATTTTTCAATGAGCCCTACGCTATCCCCCGAGTAGAAACTATCGGAAGGTTTCCATATAAAGCCTACGTCTAGACGCTCTGCCATTAGGCTCTCACAGTGGGCGCGACACGCGGCTCTGAGACCTTCTGCCATCACCTCTAGCACCTCCTCGTTAGTTTGGCCCTCAGGGCCTTGTACTCTTATTTTTGAGCATTTAAATAGAAGAAATCAAGTCCTTTGCTAATTCAACTTCCCAATTTAAGGGGCCAGAAAGGTGAGAGAGGAGGAACTGACCGCCATTACTAAAAGAGAGGCGCCATGCTCCACCGCTGCTCCCATACTCTACCCTGGTCGATAGCCAAGTTTGGACAGCCCAGCGATCTCCCGGACGTCTTGCGCGAGGATCTGCTCATCCTCCTACCCGTCGACCCGGAGCGCATCTTTGCCACTTGGAATATCTCCTACCAGACCCAAAATAGTCTGGCTAAGATCTTGGGGGAAGCGGCCTTTGCGACTAGCCGCCTGGCCATCCATTTAGATAATTTGGGCGCCGACGACGATTGTCTCATCTTTGATATTAGCGGCCCCAACCGTTCCCGCTACCTCTCCCTCAACCCCCAGTGGGTGCGCGCTAACGGTTGCTTGCGCATCTATGGCCGCCTGGGCTACCTCTTAGATAATAGTCAATTTTATGCTATCACCACTTCTAACGCTACTATGATGCCTTGCGCCTACGTCAAAGCCCAGGCGGCCGCTTACCGCCAGTTGTGGGCGGAGATCTACCCACAGCGTGAAGCCCAGGCCGAGACCCCCCTTTTAGATCCCCTCTCTAGCTCTGAAGTTAAAGAGATCGATCTCAGCCGTCTGGCCCAGAGTTTAGACCAACAGTTGGGCCGCGCCCCCCTGCCCTCCTGGTTACACGCTGAGTCATGAGCCTACCCTCCCGCCCTCAACTGGCTCTCGTCTTAAACGCCCACACCCCCTATATTCGCCACCCGCGGGGCAAGTGGTGCAACGACGAATATTGGTTCTACGATCACCTCTTAGATAGTTACCTACCCCTCCTAGACCTCTTGGAGCGTTTAGAGAGCGAGGGCCTCCCCTACCGTTTAGCGCTCTCCCTCTCCCCTACCCTCTTAGAGATGTGGGCCGATCCCACCTTACAAGAGCGCTTTGCCCAATACTTAGAGCGCAAGATCCAATTGGCGGAGCGCGAGCGGGAGCGCTGTATCTTCGAGTTAGAGCTGAGCGAGCTCATAGATTATTACGCTTCTCGCCTCCAGTATTACCAAGATAAGTATGAGAATCTCTATAAGCGCCAAATTATCCCCGCTTGGTCCGACCTAGCTAAGAAGGGCCGTTTAGAACTCTTGACCACGGGGGCCACTAGCGCTCTCCTCCCCTTGCTCTACCCTTACACCTCTTTGATTCGCGCCCAGATCAAGGTGGGGCTAGAGACCTTCGCCCGCCATTTGGGCTTCCGCCCCCGCGGTTTTTGGTTGCCCGAATGCGCCTTTAAGCCGGGTTTAGAGGAGCTTTTGGCTGAGGAGGGTTTAGAGTATACCCACACCACCCCTTGCCAAAATGTAGGCTCCGTCCCCCCTTCCGCTTGCGGCGGCATCGCCCCCATCCGCAACGCCAACTCTTTCGTCTTCTTCCCCAACGACGCCGAGACGGAGATCGAACTGTGGAGCGCCCGCAGCGGTTACTATACCGATTTTGCCTATCGCAACGCGACCCGCGATTTGAGCGACGAGTGGCCCCAGCTCGATCTGGGCGATTTCCAATTACCCGACCAGGAGCGCCCCGCTACCGGTTTCCGTTATTTCCATAACGGCCCCGCCCCTGAGAATGAGTATTACAATTTGGAAGAGGGGCGCGAGCTGGCCCGGCTCCACGCTAAAGTCTTTTGGTCTAACCGCCAGCGCCAGTTGGCCCGCCGTCCCTGGCCGGTAGAGGCGCCTCCCCTCATTACGACGGCCCTCAATTGCGAATTTTTGGGCGGCTTATGGTATGAGGGCTTTACCTGGTTAGAGGAGGTCTTCCGCTTAGCGGCCGCTCCCCAAGCCCCCTTGGAGCTCATTACCCCCAGCCAGTACCTAGAGTACCGCGAATCTCTGCCTCTGGCCGTCCCCAATAGCGGTTCCTGGTTAGATGGCAGTTTTGGGGCCCGCTGGCTCAATTGCGGTAACGATTGGGTGGCTAGCGCCACCGCTTTAGCCGCCAACCGCCTCGACAAGATGGCCGATCTGGAAGATCCCGATCCTTTAATGGTCGACAATACTAACCAAGCTTTGCGGGAGTTGATGTTAGCCCAAGCTTGCGACTGGCCCCTCTTACTCTCTACGGGCCAACACGCCCAGACGGCGCGCAAAAAGTTGCGCAACCACTTGGTAGCTTTCCACAAATTGTACGAAGACTTCAGTCAAGGGAGGGTTGATCCTGAATCCTTGCGAAATTTGCGCCAGCGGACCCCTATCTTCGCCCATTTAGATTATCGCCCCATCTTCCAGTCGGAAAGGTACCAAGATATGCCTACATCCCCCTCCGCCCCTCCGCAGCCTATCCTCAATGAGCTCTGGCATCTCAAAGAGTCCTCCCAGAAGTTACTAGAGCTCTGTCAGAGCGCTTTAGCCGATCCCAGCTCCCAAGAGTTGCGCCAAGCCATCTCTAAGCAGGCGGTAGAGTCGGTGGGTTTAGTAGAGACGCTGGCCCATTCGCGCCAGCCCTTAAAGAGTTTAGAGCGCTATCGCCAGACGACTCTAGCGTTAGAAAAGCTCATCCAGCAAGTGGCCCAGGCCCAAGATAGCCAGCAATTAGAGTCTCTATCCTCCGCTTCGCCTGAAATTGTAGGCGCTTGGAGCCAGGCGGTAGAGGCCCTCTTACAAGAGTTACTGGCCGGTAGGGAGGAGCATGTCTCGCAAGCGACTTAGCAGCTGCTGGCTGACTCTCCTCTGGTTAGCGGGGCTTTTAATCTTGGGGGGCGTAGTCTGGTGGCGCTATACCCAAGAGGGCAGCCAACTCCAGCGTTTAGCCGCCCAAAAACCGCCCCAGCGCCAAGCCTTTAAATTGGGTTTAACCTCCGAAGCGGGCGGTCTGCCTTATTGGGCCCTAAGTTACGATCCCAGCTTGCGCGTCGAATTATTAGAGCGCGAAGATCAAGAGGAGCTCCTGACCCTCTTAGAGGTGGGCGCTCTGGACGGGGCGCTCATCGAATTAAACCAAGCGGCTTTAGCTATCCCCCGCCAGCGCGGCTTTAGGATCGCCTTCCCCAGCCACCGCAGCCAATTTTCCTGGCGCTTAGTGGGCTTGGCGGCTACCCCTCCGCGCCAGGCCCAGACTTTAGCCTATTTGCGCGGCAGTAGCGCCCAATACGCCTCTTTAGAAGCGGAGGTAGGCTATTTAGCCTCCCAAGGTAATACCCAGATTCGCCGCTTACCCTTAGCTACTTATCCTGAAATAGAGCGGGCCCTCCAGAGCGGCCAAATAGACTTAGCCCTCTGGCCCGCCGAGCGCCCCTTACCTTCCGGCCTCAAGGCCTGGACCTCCTTAGAGGGTAAGCCCCAACTCTACCTTTTAGTAACTCCCGCCCGCCCCTATCCCCACAATTTGGGAAGCCAGCTCCTCCCCCAGGTAGCCCAAGTCTGGTTTACTTACGCCAACCGCCTCAATAAACCCCAGGAGCGGGAGCGCCTCTTAGGGGCCTTGGGTCGGGGCGAGAAGAGGGAGCGCGTCCCGCGCCTGCGCCAACTCTTAAAGGCCTCCAAGGTCAGCTACTTAGAGCGCGACCAAGCCCTCAACTGGTTCCAAGATCCCCACAGTAAAGCCGCCATCCAAGAGTTTATTAGCGAATGGTCTCTGGCTGGGGTCTACCAAGCGCCCTACGAGGCCTCCCCTAAGTACCAGATAGCCCCCTACCTACTCTCTAGCTGGCAGGCCGCCTTAAAGGCTAAAGAGCCCTCTAAAGCGGGGTCCGCCGCCCCAGCCTCTAAGGGGCGAAGCCAGGCCCCAGCTACCCCCCAGCCCCCTCAGAAAGAAGCTGAAGCGGCTGAGAGCAAAGCTAAAGAAGAGGAGCCCCCCGCTAAGGGTCCCGTCCGCCAAGGTCGGCGCTCCGGGGTGGAATTAGTCTTACCTGAAGATGAGATCTCCCCCGCACCCCCTAAGGCGGCCTCCCCTGCGCCCACTCCTTCCGCCTCGCCCGCCGCTTCTAAAAACGCTAAAGATGCTCAAGCTCCGGTAAGCGACGCCGAGCTCTTCCAGGAGGAGATAGAGGGCGGGCGGATGGTCCCTCCCCCGCCTCCACCCCCCGCCGTTCCCACCTTAGCCCCCAATAGCCCCTACCGCTTCTAAAAGTAGACCTTTAGGAATCAGCGGGGCCGGGGAGCCTCCTAAGCTAATAGAGAGGAGTCCCGATAGGCATAGGCTCTACGGCAAAAGCTTTAGCCAAAGTGGCCGAAATGTCGGCGAAGGTATCGCGGATCCCTAAGTTGACGCCGCCCTCAATCTGCGGGGAGTAGAGCAAGATGGGAGCGTACTCGCGCGCATGGTCGGTAGAGGGGGAGGTGGGATCGTTGCCATGGTCGGCGGTCAGCATAATGAGATCCTGGGGACCCATGCGGGACATGATCTCTTTTAAGTAGCCGTCGAAGGTCTCCAAAGCTCGAGCGAAACCGGGAGCGTCTTGGCGGTGGCCGTAGCGCATATCGAAATCTTCAAAATTAGTGAAGATAAAGCGACAATCGGTCTCCATAGCCTCCAAAGTGGCCTGGTAATGCTCCTCATTGCTCTGGGTGCGCTTCTTCCAGGCGAAGCCGCGCCCGTCAAAGACTTCGGGCACCACGCCGATCCCCGCCACTTTGATCCCCGCGGCGGCCAGATGGTCGATCATATTCTCCGGGGGGGTGAGGGGGAAATCTTTACGCCTCTCCGTGCGCCGGAAGGAGCCAGGCTGACCTTCGAAGGGGCGGGCGATGACGCGCTGCACCCCGTGCTCGCCGGTGCAGATCTCGCGCGCTACCCGGCAGAAATGGTAGAGCTCCTCAATGGGCACGATCTCTTCGTGGCAGGCGATCTGGAAGACGCTATCGGCGCTAGTATAGACGATAGGGCGACCGGTGCGCATATGCTCGGGCCCTAAGTCGTCGATAATCTTCGTTCCCGAGGCCGGATAGTTGCCCAGGATGTCGCGCCCGATGCGCCGTTTAAACTCATCGATAATCTCAGGCGGGAAGCCCTTAGGGTAGGTGGGGAAGGGCTTAGCTACGGTGACGCCCATCATCTCCCAGTGGCCGGTTACCGTATCCTTACCGCCCATAGAGCGCTCGCGCAATTTCCCATAGCGGCCTATAGGATGGGCTAAGGGGGCTCCGCCCACCAAAGTTAAGGCGTTACCTAAACCCAGGGAGCGCAGCGTAGGGATAGCGATCCCGTCTACCGCCTTGGCCACATTGACCAAGGTATTCCCTTTCAAGTCGCCCGTATCTCCAAAAAGCTCGGCATCGGGGGCAGCACCGGCGCCGCAGCCATCCATAACAATGAGAATAGCTCTTTCGATCATAGCCGTAGGCAATTCCCTTGCTCTAGGCCGATTCCTGCCCACCTAAGCTCTTCAGTTAGGGACTAGAGTAGCCCTCACTCCACTACCACCCGCCCGGAGGCGCTGCGTCCCCTAAGCTCTGGCGCGTACATAGCGTGAGCTTGGGCGGGGGGCAAGATATACTCGCCCGGCGCGGTAGCTCGCAGGTAAAAGACGTACTCTTGGCTAGAGCAGAGGCTCCAGCTAAAGGCCTCCACTTGATGGGCGCGCAAGTTCTGACGCTCGAATCCCCACCCGTAAGGTAGGCAGCAGCACTCCTCCTCTGCTGCGGGTCGAGGGGCGTCGCTTACGGCCAACCGCTGGTCGATAAACTCCGTGCCGGCGGGGATAGGTACTTCCAACATCACCTGGTCGCAGCGCCTAGCGTAGACTTCGATGCGCACTATACATTTGAGGCGCACCCCTTCCGCAAAGCGCCAGCGGTTGGGACTGACCTCTATAGCGTCTTGCGGATCGTCTAACCCCTGGAAGGTGCGCCAGAGGGCCATCCCGGCTTGTAAGGGCCCTTGCTCCATCCCAGCTAAGGCGTAATCTAAGCGCAGATGGTAGTAGAGGCGCCCGGGCCCTTCCTTCTTTAAAAGTAGGGCCTGGGTTTCGCTCCCCAACTGGCTGGTCGGGACCCGCCAACTGAGAGCTTGGCCGCTGCGCCCCTCAAAAGTACCCTGCCCCATATAGCGCTCCCCTAGCCAGAGATCGACTTGGAAATCGGGCTCCTGGCTTTCGTAGAGGTCGAAGTATCTCTTTAAGGCCAGGGCGGACCAGGCGGTCTCCTGGGTCGTCGACCAGTAACCGCGTTTACGCCTCTTTAAGAGGGACTGGGCCAACTTGGGTACTAGCTGGTGGCGGGGCTCTACCTCCAAGAAGGCCGAGAGGACTAAGGCCAAGCTGCGGGTGGAAGAATATAAGCAAGCAGAGCGAACCTCCCAACCCCAGTCGCTCTCCCAGGCTTCCCCCGCCCCCTCGTCTAAGCGATAGAGAATCTGGCGGCGCAGCTCTCGGGCGGAATCTAAATCGCCCTGGCGGCTAGCTACGGGCCAATACCAGGCCAAAATATCGAGCGGCAGCTGGCGCCAATCCTCATCCCGCAACCCCTTATAGTGGGCCTTAGTCCCTAAGCCCGCCTGGTAGAGCAGATTGTCGGCGAAAGCTCGCAACGTCCAGTAGTTTAAGTCCCGGGCCCCCTGTTCAGAGTCCCCTAAACTCTCCAAATTAGCTAAGGAGCCTTGCCAGATAGAGGAGGGTACCTTCCAGCCCTCCTTTTGCAAGACGAGCAAAACCTGAATTACATAGAGGGTGACGAAGGGCCAGATACGTGAATTCTTCTCCTCCCACAGGGTAAAGTTACCCCGCCCATTGTAGCGCTTGAGGAGGAGCTCTAAATCGCGCTCTATCGCCTCCTCTATCTCCCTCTCAGTGAGGCGCTCAGAGGTTCCCAAAAGGGACCAATAGCGCTTGGTAGAGGCTAAGAGGAGGAGGCGCGAGGCCAACTGCTCGCTACAAGTGAAGGGATACTCCCAGAGGTAGTTAAAGGCGCCGCTCAGCTCTTGGCAGGCGGTAGTAGAGAGTTCTACCTCTAAACCTCCCCACTGGGGCCAACACCCTGCGGGACTCGCTACCTCTTGGGAACGCGCCCCTTCCCCTTCCCAACTGCCGTAGAGGTCTTGGACTTGGCGCGGCGCCCACAGATAAATAGGGATCTTAGCTTGGGCGGAATCTCTCAAGATAGGCTGCCCCTCCCTAGCCTTAGAGACCGCCGCCACTTGGACGAGCGCCTCCCCCTGACTCTGGGCCTGGGCGGGGATGAGGAGCTTATACCTACTCTGCGGGGGCAAATCTACTTGGCGGTAAGGCGACTCTAAGTGGAGATTAGTAGCCCTAACCCCTACCTCCAATTGTAAGTTGTGAGGGGTCTGGTTATCTAAGATAAAGATGAGCTGAGTCTTATCGCCTACATTTAAAAAGCGCGGGAGACTGGGGCGCACTACTAAGGGCAGGCTAGTTTGCAAGGTACTCTCCCCTTGCCCAAAGCGCGTCTGGCGATCGCAGGCCACCGCCACTACGCGATAGCGGGTGAGGCTGTGCGGCAAAAGGATCGAGGCCTCTGCTCGCCCTTGGGCGTCCGTTAAGAGGGAAGCCGCCCAAAAGGCCAGAGGATTAAAATCTTGCCGCACCAGAGTATCCGCCGTCTGACTATCCGACGCTTCCGCCCCTTCGCAATCCACATCTATAGGAGAGCATTGCGGACTTCTTAAAATGGGGATCTCTCCTAAATCATTATTATCCTCATCATCCTCATAATAGCCTTCAGACGGCCCCTCATCTTCCTCATCTTCCTCATCGTCATCGTCCAGATCCCAAGGATGCGGAGGATCCAACTGAGTATAACCTGAGTCTTGGGGCTTAGGGACGAGCGTTTCCAAATGCGCGCGCTGTAACCAATGGACTATTCCTGCCGCACGCTGATAGAAGACGTCTCCCTTAAAGTCTATAGAGTAAGCGGCCAAAGCCCAGATAGCTTCATCGACCGCCAAAAGCGCCACTTCCGCCCCCTCTACCGCCTCTCCGCGCTGATCTTGGACCTTAACTAGAGCCTTCGTCTCTCCACCCGGGCGCAGCTGGCACTCTAAGAGTTGGACCTCTACTTGCAACTTTTTAGAGTCTGAGGAGATCTGGGGCCAAAGGCTACCTACGGCGCAGCTGGGCTTTTGAGAATTCTGATATGGGGCGTAAGCTATAGCCCACACTTGGACTTTGGTCCCCCACTCTTCCTGCCACTTAAATTCTAGAAGAGCTCGACCCTTCGCTATAGTGAAGGGATAGCGCCCTATAAAGCCCTCTTGGAAGAGGAAATAGAAGCCCCATCCCTCCGCCCACGGGGCCTGGAGTTGGACCTTGACCGTCTCTCCGGGATGATACTTCTGAGCCTCAGTCTTTAAAATTAGCTCATCTTCTGCATCCTTTAAGTAACTGAACAGGGAATCAGCATCCTCTCGCTCATCCTCCTCGACCCAGACCAAATCGAGGCTCGTCTGCACCGCTCCCTGAGGATCGCAGACTTGGGCTTCGATAAGCCATCTGCCCGCTTTATTGAGAGATAGAGATAAGGAGATGGGCTCGGAAGCGGAGAGCCCCTCTAGATGGATAGGCGCCTCCATTCCGCCCGCCTCTTCACTCTCTAAAGAGGCTTTTAGGGTGAAGGGCCACTGGGGGATAACCTGCCCTTGCAGATCGACTACGATAACCTCTATTTCATAATTTTCCCCCCAGGTCAAATGGGTATCCTTAGCGTGGAGACCGACGTAATAAGCGGCGGGGTGGACTAGGAATTGCGTGCGCCCCGTCCAAGTCTGATTATTGAGGTCCTTAACCGCCGCCTGTACGCTGACTAAGCGCGAATAATACTTACCTAACTGGAGCCACTCACACTCTAAGAGAGAAGAGCCTTCAGAGCTAAGTTGGGAACGTATACTCCGACTGGCCAAACGACACGTTTTAGAATCGTAGACGTACCTTTCAAAGCTCCAAGTGGGGGGTTCAAATCTAAAAGCGGACCAACCGGGAGGGGAGAAGGTATGAGCTTCCGCTTCTACCGTCCAGGTAATCTCTCCCTCGCGCAGACTTCCCCCGCCATAATACTGGGCCCTAGCTTCTACTAAACTCTTCTCCGCGGCGACGTAATGCTCTTGGAGGGAGCGCACCTCTATTTCGTACTCGGGAGTCCGAAAATCGGCTACTTGCACCTTATTGCGGATAGAATTATCCTCCCAGCGACGGCGCTTAGAAGCTAGAGAGAAGGTAATCTCTAGCTCGCCCAACTCTATATCTTGGGGCAGGGTAAAGGCTAAATCCCAGCCTCCCATCTCCGTAAGTGAGACTTCCCCAGTAGCTATCTCTTGGCCGCCATAGCGAGTTGGCTTGAGAGTCCACTTGAGGAGCCTCTCCTCCCTCTCAGGTACGCAGAGCGGCTTGCCTGGCCCCCACTCGCGGACCCGCAACCAACCCTTCCAATGGATCTCTTCGCCCGGCTTATAGAGACGCCGATCGGAAAAGACCTCTCCCGTCACTTGAGGACGATGGACTGGTAGGAAGGGCGAACGGTGGAAAGGGAAGAGAACGAAGAGTCGGCGCGAGTGCTGACTGGCCCTAAGTCCCCACCAGCTGAGCTCCTCCCGGGAGGGCGACAATCCCCCTTGGAGTATCCTCCTCACCTGCTGCGCAGAAATGGGACAAGCGGCTCTCCCTTGGGAATCGGTCGCCATCTTCAAATTGCCCCACTCTACGGTAACCCCCGCAGCCGGGCTCCCCTCTAGGAGATTGGTGACCGAAATTTGCAAACTCCGGCCATCGCTCCACCAATCTAAGCCTAAAGAGCTCCATTGCAGCCAGCGCCAGGTCCAGTAAGTACCTGCGCCATCCTCCCGGGGGAGCTCAACCATTAGACAGGCGATACCGCTCTCCGCCCCCAAGATCTCCGGTAGGGAGAGGGAGGTCTCTATCCATTTCTCTTGCGGATTCTCGCCTATCAGTTGTTCCCAAACTAGCTGTAGGCGACGGCGCAGATAAGTGAGCGTCCCTTCCAATTCCCCGCGCCACCTAGCTTCGCTCTTCATTTGCAGACCCACGACATCTTCCCAGGTAGCGCGCCAAAGTTGGACCTTAAAGCGGGGAATATTGATCGTCCACAGAGAGAACTTACCCTGGGCCTCCGGATCTAAGAGCTGGAAGCTGCCCTCTTGACCTGGAAGGAGAGCGCGTCCGGGGCGCTCCTCCGTCTTAAATTGGAGCCTCTCGACCCACTCTAAACGTTGGCCGTAAATATCGCCCAGCTGAGGATTGAGCTCCACCTGGTAAGTCGTAGCCGGCTCGAGCAAAGCTTCGATCGATAAGTGACCATACTCATAAGAACTCCGCCACTGGCTAGGCTGAGGGGTTATAGAGGTCACGGCTAATTGGGGATCTAGCGCCTTACGTCGTAGGCAATTATTAAAATAGATAGTAAAAGTGTATTGGCTTAACCCTTGACACTCCGTCTTACCCCAACAGTGAGAGCGAGTTACTCTCAAAGGAGAGCAAGTATTAAAGACGCTCTCCGCCTCGCGCCCCAGGGGTAAAGGTCCCTCCGTCCCCACCAAATCGGCTGGCAACGAGAGACGGCCATGTCTGCAAATAGGCAAAGGCCGCTCCGCTCTAAAGGCCAACCAACTCTGCTCCTCCAGGCCCCAAGTTAGTCTGCGCAAGGTAGGACTGAGCTCTAAGGCCTCCCGGTGGGGTACGAGATGTAGGGAAGGCCCCTCCTCCCAGGTTATAGCCTCTCCTTGTACTTGCAGACGCAACTTAGAAATAACGAGCGCCGGATCGACGGGCTGATTAAAGATGATATATCCCAGGGGATTTAAACCGGAGCGACGGCCATAAGGGGCGAAGGTAGAGACGCGCAGCCCTTCCGTCTCTAAAGTTAGGGGTTCAGATCCCAACTCTAAGGGGCGCCCGCGCCCATCGGTGAGCGAGGGATCTAAGATAATCTCGAAAGGGGTGGCCATCGGCAAACGCCCGGCCTGGGGATGGAAGACGGCGGTGCGCACATCGCGCCAAACCCACTCTCCAGCTACGGGAGGTTCTAAGCGCGCCGGTTCCGCGTTAAACTGGCCCCCTAAAGCCATCATGGAATGGCTAAAAGTCAAGGTAATAGAGCGCGCTACCCCCACCTTACCTTGAGGGTTATAGTAAAGCAGGCGGGGCTTATCCTCCGACTCCGTCGGCGCAGACAGTTCTTCTCTTTGAGCCTCCCCCTCCGCCGGCGCAGGCGCTTCTTGAGCCTCTCCCTCCTCCGCTAAAGGCTGGAGCGTAGCCGCAGCGGGCGGCTCCAGAGGGTGCGGCCAGTTGGGCCCCTCTTCTACCTGGGGCTCAGGCAAAGCGGGCAGGGTCTGCCACAACTTTTCACCCTCGGAGGGAGTTAAAGGCTTTTCGCAGCTATCGGCCTCCCCAGCCAAGGCCCTCTCATCCCCCAGATCGCCCTCCTTAACGCTCAGCTTAAATAGGCACTCTTCATAGAACATGGGCCGCCCTCCTTAGCTCGCTCCTAGCTACTATATATTTTAGAGACATAAACCGACTTAAATAGTTAATTTCTAAGCTTTATCCTATTTCTAAGACCTATTTTAGCTTTCCTTTATGGCGCTTATCTATTTTGCCTAAGCAAAAAATTATCCCGCGGGAGCGGCAGCTCCCGCGGGATAATTTAGGAATAAGCTAGAGCTTATTCGATAATGACTTTAGCTCCAGCGCTGCGCCCCAAGGTCTCGGGGGCGTACATCTCTTGGGCCTTAGCGGGGGGCAAGACGTACTCGCCCGGCGCGGTGGCCCGAAGATAGAAGACGTACTGGTAACTACCGGCCGCTAAGCGCCAAGCGTAGGCTTCCGCCTGCTGGTGGCGCAAGTTTTCGTGCTGGAAGGGATTGGGGCGCCAGCTCCACCAATCGACCTTCTGCTGGGGTTTAGAGGGCAGCTCTTCCGTCAGGCGCAGAGCTCCATTTAAGATCTCCGTTCCCGCCGGGATAGGTACTTCTAAAGCGACGTGGGCGCGGCGCGAGGGGGCTACCAGGGTAGTCGTACACTCAATGCGCGCTCCCAACTTAAAGCGCCACTCCCCAGGTCCCACTTGGACTACGTCTTGGGGATCGTCCGCTCCGCGGAAGGCGCGCTCCACGCTAAAACCGGCCTCCAGCGGGGGCGGGGTGAGATCTTTTAAGGCGTACTTTAAGCCCAAACGGTAGTAGAGGCGGCCCGGGCCCTCCTTGCGCAAGAGCAACTGGCTCTGGGTAGGCAGCTCCTTTAAGGGGATAGCGCTATGGTGGTAGGCGGTCTGGCGCCCCTCAAACTGGTGGCGGCCTACGTAATCCTTCCCTAACCAGAAGTCGACTACGAATTGGGGTTCGACCTCTTCGTACTCTTCCCAGTAAGCGCGCAACGCTAAGACGGCCATAGCGTTAGCTTGGGTAGTCATCCAGTGGCCTTGGCGACGCCCCTCTAAGAGGTCGCGCACCAACTTAGGCGCCAAAGTATGCTGGGGTTCTAAGGCCAAGAGAGAGCGTAAAGCTACCGCCTGGGCCCTAGAAGTCGAGCTCAAGATGAGCGTCTGGTCGTCCCAACTGTAGTCGCCTAAGCTGGCCTTACCCGCCGTCTCGCCCACGCGGTTAAAGATCTGGCGGCGCAGCTCCGCGGCTAACCCCTTATCGCCAGCCTCGGCTACTACGGGCCAGTACCAAGCCAGGACCTCCAGCGGGGCCTCATTTAAGCGCTCTGCCGCTAATTTCTTATAGCGCTCAGTCCCTGAGGCTTGGGCCTGCCACAGGACGTTATCGGCGTAAGCTAAGACGCTCCACCGGGGCCAAGGGGAGTACTCTTTTAAGTCGCGCTCTACCTGGCGGGCGTAAGTTAAAGCCCTATTGTAGAGGCGGTCGGGTACCTTATGCCCCTCTTGGCGCAGGCTAACTAAGGCCTGGGCGCAGTGGATAGAGACTAAGGGCAACTGCGGAGAGTGGCGCGTCCAGTAACCGAAAGAACCGTCCGTATTCTGCCTACTCTCTAAGGTTTTAAGATCGCTCTTTATACGCTCCGCCACCTCCTCGGCGCTCGGCAGATCGGAGCCCTTAAATTTAGCCAAGATGGGCTGCAAGTTGGCCAAGACGATCAGGCGCGAAGCCACCTGCTCGCTGCCCTCGTAGGGATAAGAGCAGAGATAGAGGACGGCCTCCGTCAACTCTTGGAGGGCGGTAGAGGAAGTGCTGATATCTAAGGCCCCAAACTGGGGGAAGGTGGCGGGCGGGCGGCCCACCAGCTGAGCAATGGTCTCCTCCCCAGCTAAGGTACCGTAAGTAGCGAAGGCCTCCGTGGTAGCCGGAGTATAGACGGGCAGAGCGACCTGGGCGCTATCGCCATAAGAGTTCTGACCCTGCTGGGCCTGGGTGCGGGCTACCACCTGGACCACGGCTTGGCCAGCCTCGACGGTACGCGCGGGGAAGGCGACTTCGCGCCTGCTCTGAGCGGGTAACTCCAGAGCGTAAGCGCTCTCCTCTAAGGTCAAGTTAGAGGCTCGGGCCGCTACTTGGACCTGCAAGGGGCGATCGGTCTGGTTTTGTAAGAGAAGGCTCAAAGAAGCGCTATCCCCAAAGTTCAAAAAGCGCGGGAAGCTGGGGCGCACCATTAAGGGCAAGCGCGCCGTAAGCGTACTCTCCCCCTTCCCAAAGCGCGACAGACGGTCGCCCGCTATGGCCACGACCCGATAGCGAGTCAAGTTGTCGGTCAACTTGAAGGGGGCCCGCCCTACCCCTTGGGCGTCGGTAGCTAACTTACCTACCCACAGGGCCAGAGGGTTAAAATCTTGGCGCAGGGCCAGAGCGGCGTTATTAGCGGAGGGAGCGGCGGCGCTATCGGCGGCTACGGATTTAGCCATAGCTTGGGGCGCCATAGAGTTACTGCGCATCATTAAGAGTCCGTCGCTAGCCGCCTCCATGCGGGCGCTAGTAGCGTAGACCGCTCCCGCTTCCTCTTGGGCCTCTCCAATCAGATCCTTCTCATTAGCCAGTAAGAGCTGGGCCCGCTGTAATTCCTGGACGGCCCCCGCCTCCCGTTGGGGATAGAAATTGGCTAAGGGGGATTCGACCTGGTAGTTAGTGAGGGCCCAGATGGCCTCATCGACGACCCACAGGGCTACTTCCGCCCCGCTGACGGGCTCTCCGGCGCTAGTGCGCACCCGCACTTCGATCTGACTTTTAGCTCCGGGGTTGAGCTGGCGCTGGGCGGGTTTAACCTCTACTTGGAGCTCCCGCTCCTGGAGAGAGATAGGCAGACTGAGCTCGGCTTGGGCGCAGGCGGGGCGCTGCAGCTTATCCTCCTGACCCTGGCGGGGCGCGCGGCCGTTGACTGCGACTTGCAGGTTAATATTGGGCGCCCACTCCCGACGCAAAGGCAACTCTAAGGTAGCGCAACCATCTTGGAGGCGGAACTCTCCCCGCTGGGCAATCCCTTGGCGGCTCAAAATGTAGGTCCCGTAACCCTCTTTCCAGGGAGCTTGGACTAAGATTTGGGCCGTCTGACCGGGGAGGTACTCCTCGCGGTCGGGGATGAGCGTCAGATCTTCCACCTTCAATTGGGGATTGCGCCACTCTCCTCGACCTACCATACCTACCCACAGGCGAGCCAGGCTCTCGTTCTCTCGACCTTGGGGATCGCGAACCCTAGCCTTGAGGCGCCACTGCCCAGCTTCTGAGAGAGCCAATTGGATCTTAACCGGCTTACTGGCGGAAGTTACCTTCTGCTCGCGGCGCTCTAGGATCCGCTCCTCCAATTGGCCCTCTTCGTCATAAGTCTCTTCGTAGCGCTCTAAAGAGATCTGGATAGGCTGCCCCGCTACGGCCTGGCCGTCTAAATCGGTCAGGATCAGCTCTACTTGGGGCTTAGCCGCTTTAGGATAGAAGTTGCGCTCTAACTTGAGCCCTACGTAATAGCGCGCAGGATGGACGACAAAGGAGGTAGAGGAAGACCAAGTCTGGCGGTTGAGGTCGCTAATGGCGGCCGAGGCCTCCAAGCGCACCGGGTAAGGTTGAGCGCTATGTCCTAACTCTAAAAGGACGCGACTCTGCCCCTTGGCGTCCGTCTGACTCTCTAACTGGCGACTAGTTAAGGAGTGGGAGTCTCTCCTCCACCAGCCCCACCAGGGGTTCCACTCTCCGAAGCTAAAGCCATCCCAACCGGGAGGAGCGTAACGAGTCTTAGTAGCCTGCACCCGCCACGTGATGGGAGAGGCGGCCAGAGCCCCGCCCGCATAATACTGGGCTTGGGCTGCGATCTGGGCCTCTTCGCCCTGGAGGTGGGTAGAGGTCAACATCTGCGTTTGGACCTCAAACTCAGGGCGGCGGAACTCTTGGATCTCCAAGTGGTAGTAGTGGCGCCTCGCCTCTTTATAATCTCGGCCTAAGTCTAAAGCTTCGAAGCTCAATTGGGCCGAACCTAAGTTCGTATCGGCGGGCAGGGGGAACTGGAGTTGGAAGGAGCCTAAGGGGGTAGTAGCGATCTGGCCGCTAGCTATCTCCGCCCCGCGGGCGTCGCGCAATTGCCACTTGAGCTTTTGGGAGGCCATAATTTGGGGCTGAGCCTGGGGACCGTAACCCACCGAGCGCAACCAGCCCTGGAGATGGACCTCCTCTCCCGGCTGGTAGACGCCTCGATCGGCCGCCATCTGCCACAATAATTGGCGCTGGCCCGCCTGACGGCGCAAGTAGAGGGCCCCGGGCAGGGAGGCTACCATCTGGGAGGCGCCGTCGTTGACGATAAGTAAGCGCTCTTGGGGTTTAGACTCCACCTTTCCTAAAGTGGTAGGCCAGGACCAAGAGGCTCGACCTTGGCCGTCCGTCTCCGCCTGGCGGCCATTCCATTCTAATTTGGCGCCCGCCACCGGCTGGCCATCCTCTAAGCGGTTGACCGCCACCAATAAGCGTCGGCCATCCGCCCAAGCATCGACCGCCCAAGGGGTAGACTGCAACCAGCGGTAAAAGATGAAATTGCCCGAACGCCCGGGGACGGGGGCTTCTAAGATTAAGAGCGCTAAGCCGCGCCCGCCCTTTAAAGCCTCGCTGAGATCGATGGGGGTCTCTACTACCTCTTCTAAGGGCCCTTCTACCTTAATTTGGCGCTCCCAGACTTGGCGCCCCAAGCCCTTAAACTCCCGCATACTCCTAAAATTCATGAGGGCGGGCTCTTCTAAAGAGCGCTGGTAATCGCTGGGGCTAACCGCAAAGAGTTTAGCCTTAAAGCTAGAGAGCGAGGCGCTATAGACGGAGTAAGTGTGGGGGGAAGCCGGATCGAGCAAGCTGAGCTCCGAACCGGGAGCGATTAAGATGGGACTTAAAGGCCCTACTTTGAAGGTCGCTCCGGGATTGGCCCCCAGATGTTGGGCGTAAACGTCGCGCAACTGGGGGTTGATCGTCACTTTATAGGTCGTATTAGGTTGACGGCGCCCGCTTACAAAAAGGCTCTGGCCGCGGTAGCGGATCGCCATCTCCTCCAGCTTAGGCTCTACTTGTAAGATCTGGGCGGGCGCCAGGGCCTTGGCGTCTAAGCGATTATTGAAGGTCAGCCGCCAGTCGAGAGCGGGCGAAAGTCCATCCTTACGCCAGCCCGCGCTATTAGTAGCTACTAAATGTAAGCGCTCAAAGGTCTTAAAGTCGAAGGCTTGGGGCTGGGTCGTCTTTAAAGAGCCCTCCGCTCCCTTGGCCCCCGCCTCTAAGAGGAGGCTATAGTCGGTATCGGCCTTGAGCGGCGCCTGGGGACGGAAAGCGACCCAATAATTAGAGGGGCGCTCCTTAACTACGACGCGGATCTCAGCTCGCTCAGAGACTTGCTCTTGGGGGACTAACTCTAAGGCCACGCCGGAGCCGTACTTATCCTTCCCTAAGCGGGGGGCGATCTTTAAGCTTTTAAGGATAGTCTGCGGGTCGACGGGTTGGTTAAAAAGGGCATAGGCTAAGGGCGTAGGCCCCACTCCAGAACCTTGGGGGGCGGCCGCTACGATGCGCACCGGAGCGGTGCGAATAGTAAAATGAGAATCTTTAGCTAAAGGGCGCCCGGCCAAGTCGCGCAACTCTGGTTTAAGCTGTACCTGCAACTCAGTAGCCATAGGCAAGCGGCCGTCCTGCGGTTGGAAGAGAGCCGTCTTGACGCCCAGCCAGCGCCAGCTTCCCGCCACTTCCGGCTTAATAGTAGCCGGCGCCGTCTGACTAGTAACCCCGATACTATTTAAGGGGACCATAGGTTGGCTAAAGGTGAGGGTAATAACTTGGGCCTGCTCTATCTCCCCTTCTGGGGAGCAGCGCTCGACGGTCGTGGGGGGCGCTTGGGGGTCGAGCGTAGGCGGCGCCGGCGGAGCTAAAGAGGCGGCTGGGGGGAAGCTCTCTTTGATCTCCTGGGCCCCTCGGGGGGCGGAGCGAGTCTGCGCAGGCAATTTAAAGTCCGCGCTCACCTTCTCGGAGGGCAGAGGGTCGACCCCTGCCCACAACTTTTGCGCTTGGGCGGCAGGTAGAGGCGCAGTAGCCGCTTTTAAATCTGGGGGCGCTTGACCTACTTCCGAAGTAGCTCGGATCTGAAAGTCAAAATCGACATTCTGGGCGCTCCCCTCGGCGCTTCCCGCCATTTCGCCCGGATAGACTTGGCGCACGCCTACGCAGGCTACCGTCGCTAAGAGTAAGGATAAGAAGAAAAAGATCGTAATTCGCTTACATCGCATCAAAAAGGCCACCTCCCAACCCCGATCGGGCGTATAAGACACTAGTCAGTTAAGTTCGCTTTAGGAAGTTAAGTTTCTTCTCACTCCGCCCCCCAAGAAGGCAATAAAAATCCTCAAGGCGAAGTCCTAGGGGATAGATATAATTGCGTTGGCTCTCTTCTCAACGCAGGAAAGGACCACAACACCGTGACTCAGGAGCGCCCACTTAAACATCTCACCCAACACTGGACGCGTTGGTGGTCTATTCGCCCCCTCTTCAAGTCTACCCTAGCCCTGCGCCGCTTAGTGGGAGAAGAGGACGCGCGCTTAAACGCTATTAATCTTTTAGAATTGCGCCCCGGTCAGCGGGTCCTCAATTTTGGTTGCGGTTTAGGGGCAAATCTCAGTCCCTTACACGCTACGGGGGCGGAGATCGTAGCCGTCGATCTGGATAAGGAGTGTGTGGAGGCGGCTCGCACCGAGATCCGGGCCCGCAATATGACCCACGTCCAGGCTTTGACTTTAGCTGAGGCCCAGGAGCTCTTAGAGCCGGAGAGTTTCGACGCGGTACTCTGTACGGGGGCTTTCACTAGCGCTCCCGACTTAGAGCAGGCCCTCTACTTGGTCTGGCGTTGGCTCAAACCTAAGGGTTTAGTGGGGGCCGTCGATTATACCTTAGTCCTCAAGCCCGAACGCCGCCTCCTCTTCGCTCCCTTCTTGGCCGCCACTTACTTCTGTGCCGGCAGTTCTCCCAGTAATCTCTGGGAGTTGGGGCTGGGCTTATTCTGCGACACCCTCTTTAGCGAGCCGCTCCAAGGCGGGGTGAGCCGCGTAGTTTTGGCCCGCAAGCGGCCCGGCAGCGTCATGGAGCCCCCTAAGCCCAGGGTGGAGATCCCCGTCTGCCCTCTCTCTCCCAGCCCTCGCCCCGTAGGCCGGCGGGAATTGGCCTGCGGTTTAGTACAGGGCTTAGGGAAATTATTAAAGAGTCTGGCCCCGCCCGCCGATCGTAAAAAAAAATTAGTTTCGCCTCCCCAGAGTGAGGAGCCGACCCCTCCGCCCCTCGCGGAGAGTCCCGCCTCG
This sequence comes from Vulcanimicrobiota bacterium, assembly GCA_944322965.1. GTDB lineage: Bacteria > Vulcanimicrobiota > Xenobia > Xenobiales > Xenobiaceae > Bruticola. The sequence continues at coordinate 514,047 of CALUQR010000001.1, read as the reverse complement.
GAATCCGCCCCTCCTCTCCCTACTCCCCCCTCTCCCGCTACTACTATGAGAAATCCGGTTAAATCTACCTCTACTCTACTCGACCACCTGTGGGCCGTCTCCTCGCCCCCGCCCGTAGAGAAGCCTAACTATAGCGAAGAGATAGATTATCTGACGGAGATAGGCGATCTGCCCATCTCCGCCCACATCCCCCCGCCCAGCCCTCAACCCTTGGCGTGGGTAACTACCAAACTGGAAGAGCCCGAACTTCCCGCAGGACCGGAGCCTACCGAGGAGCCGGAACTTCACGCAGGGCCGGAACCCGCCGAGGAGCCGGAACTTCCCGCAGGACCGGAGCCCGCCGAGGAACCCGAACTTCCCGCCGGACCAGAACCCGCCGAGGAACCCGAGCTTCCCGCAGGACCGGAGCCTACTGAGGAGCCAGAACTTCCCGCCGGGCCAGAACCTGCCGAAGAGCCTGAGTTGCCCGCAGGACCGGAACCCGCCGAGGAACCAGAACTTCCCGCCGGGCCAGAACCTGCCGAAGAGCCTGAGTTGCCCGCAGGACCAGAGCCTACTGAGGAACCCGAACTTCCCGCAGGACCGAAACCCGCTGAGGAACCCGAACTTCCCGCCGGGCCCGAACCCGCTGAGGAACTAGAGCTTCCCGCCGGGCCCGAACCCGCTGAGGAACTAGAGCTTCCCGCCGGACCGGAACCTGCCGAAGAGCCTGAGTTGCCCGCTGGACCGGAGCCTACTGAAGAACCCGAGTTACCCGCAGGACCGGAACCCGCCGAGGAACCCGAGCTTCCCGCAGGACCGGAACCTGCCGAAGAGCCTGAGTTGCCCGCAGGACCAGAGCCTGCTGAGGAACCCGAACTTCCCGCCGGACCAGAGCCCGCCGAGGAACCAGAGTTACCCGCTGGACCCGAGCCCGTTGAGGAACCCGAACTTCCCGCCGGGATGGATATGACGTCTCCATCAGAAACTCGCGCGGGGATGGATATAGCCTCCGACTTGAAAAAAGCCGCCGACTCAGAACTTCCCACGGGGATGGATATGATGTCTCCAGCAGAGTCTCCCGCTGGGATGGACACGTCCGCCGACTCGAAAAAAGAGTTGCCAGCTGATGCTGATGCGGCTTCTTGGCCTCAGGATGGTATCAATTACGATGAGCATCCTTACTCGGAGTGGGAGTCTCATACGGATGGCGGCTATTATCAGCACGCCGGTTGGGTCGATTACGCTCACTCTTACCAAGAACCTTATTATGAGGAGGTAACCCCCACCTCTTCTGCCGCTTACGGCACCGTCCAGGACCAGCATGCTGGCGATCATTACCAGCGTTACGCTCGTTATCCTGAACCCCACTATCGCGAGTTACCTACCCCTCCCGGTTATCAGGAGCGCGGCGGCGTGCCTTTAACTATTCCGGCCCCCGTAGCGTATGAGCCTTCCCCGTACCATCATTACGACGGCCGTCCCAGCTACGACGCTTACGATATAGTTTACGATACCCCGGGCGGCTACGCCCATCCCAGCCACCATAGCGCGGAGAATGTAGCCTTACCCGCCGGAGCTCCGCCCAACCAGCGTCTGCCCCTCCTGCCCAACTCGTTGCCCGGTCTCCCCCACCAGGCCTCTATCGTCATGAGGCAAGGTATCTTGCGCCCCCACGCTAAACGCAAGGACAACGCCCAGGGCAATAGCGCTTCTCCTTTACGCTCCCAGCGCCGCGGCAAGAAGCGCCGTTCCTAGGCGTAAAGGCCAGTAGATAAATGGTTGGGGGCCCTCCGCAGGAGGGCCCCCAACCATTTATTTTAGGGTCTATTTACTTTAAGGGACCTAGGCGCCCTCTTTAGGGGCTCATATACTGGGCCGCCGTCTCGTCGAGGCGTTGCAAGTACTGGTCCAAGGTCTGGGCTTCCGTCTCGCGCCGATAGCGTCGGAAATAGTCTAACATTCTGGTCAGTTCTTCCCGGCACCCTAAGGCCTCTTCTTGGCGCCCACAGATAAAGTAGACCTCACCCAGTCGCAGGCGCACGGCGGCGATCTCTAAGAGGTGGCGCTCACCGCTTTTGGTCGTATCGCGCGCATAATATTCTAAGGTCCAGGCCAGGTCGTCCCCAGCCGCTTCCCAGTATCCAGCCAAGATATAGAGCTCAGCCCGGCGGCGGAAGGCCTCCGCTACTACCATCTCTTCGGGGAACCCGTTAGTCAAGACCGTCTCCCCTTGGGTAATAGCTTCGCTGTAAGCGCTCACCGCGCCGTCATTATCTTGGCGATACTCGCAGGCCTGGCCCAACTCCAACATCACGTTGAGGGCGTCGACGCGCGAGGGCTCGCCCAGATCGAGATCGATCAATTTCAGATAGATATCGATAGCCTGATTGAAGGCTTGGGTCGCCTCCTCAAAGCGGCCCAGCGAGACCATAAACTGACCCAACTGGCGCTCAATATCGCCCCACCAGGGCCAAGCCGCGGCGTCGTAGGAGTCGGCTAACCAATAGCGCCCCATCTGGGCGGCGTAGGTAGCCGTCTCCCCGGCCCGCTCCAGCTCTTGGCGCTCGGAGAGGGCGAATCCCAGACTATGCATCCCTTCTAAGAATCCAGCCATCACCTCGCCTAAAGCTGTAGGCTCTAAGAACTCGACCATCTGACCCGCCCGGCGCAAACCGTCTTCGGCCAACTCTAACTGGGCCCCATCGATCTGGGCGAAGGCCTGATCGATCTCCGCTAAAGCCGTCTGGCGCTGCTCTCCACCTAAGGAGGCCCCATAAGCGGGCTGAGCGGAATAGTCGCTGAGCGAGGCTTCCTCCTGGACTTGCGCCTCCTCGAAACTGGCCTGGGGGGCGTATTCCTGGCTAGGCTCTTCCTGATACTCTGGCGACTCTTCCGGAGCCCCTTGAGGCGTAGCCTCTTCCTCGACTGCGACCTCCGCGGGCGCCTCCTCTGGGGGCTGATACCACTCTTCAGCGGCGCTAACCGCCCCCTGTTCGGGCTCTTCCGCTAAGACGGCCTCTTCTTCGGGGGCGGGCTCCTCTAAAGCGGGTTGCGGCTCTAAGGAAGCGCTCTCTTCTTCCTCCAAGGCGGACTCCTCCAAGATGGGTTCTTCCTCGAAGGCGGGCTCCTCAAACTCAGCCTCTGGGGGCTGGGCCTCTTCGCTAAAGGACTCTTCGCCTATGGATTCTGCCGACTCGGACTCCTGGTCTACTAGCTCTTGAGCTTCCAATTCTGGTTCTTCCAGAACTGGGGCTTCCAACTCTGGAGCCTCCAGCTCTTGGGCTGCCAATTCTGGGGCGGCCTCTAGGGGCTCAGGCTGCGCCTCTGGAGGGGCGTAGCTAGGCTCGGCCGCCGGCCTTACCGCGACTGCGGGCTCTTCCGCTACCGCCGCCAACTTTTCCGAGCTGGGCGAGAGGCGGCGCGGGGTTTGGCCTACCAAACTAGTACTCAGGTTGCGCAACATGGATTTGACGCTCAACTCGCCCGCGGCGGGGGAAGTGGAGCGCAGGGAGGTCACTACCGGCGCGTTAGCCGCTTGGGCGGCCGCCCGTTTGTGGGGGGCGATAGGTTGGGCCAAACCGTTAGCCCGGCGCCCTCCTTCAGCGCCGCTCTCTCTGGCTGGCTCGCGAACCTCGCGGCGCGTATCCTCTAAGGCCGGGGCTCGACGGCGGGCGCCCTCTTCGGGACCGACCCGCTTCCCGCTCTCAGCCGCGGCCGCTCCCCCTTCGGGGTGGCTTCCGACCGCCCGACTGAAGAGCCCGCTCTGGGCGCCGCCCATCCCGGAGCGAGTCCTAGTTAAGACCCCGCCCTCGCGCAGGCTGGTGGGAGCGGCCGCCTTAGGTTGGGCCTTGGGCAGAGTCGACTCTTTGAGCCGGGCCTCAAACTCGGCCAGCTGGCGCTCCTCTTCCTCCAAGGCCGCCTGCTCCGCCTCTAAGCGGGCTGCACGTTCCTCCTCTTCGGGGGTAGGACGCCCCTCCAGAGCCGCCTGGCGCGCCGCTTCGCGCGCTTCTAAGCGCTCTTTCATGAGGCGCTCGTACTCCATGCGCTCCCGCACCGAGTCGGGGATAGAGATATAGACTTTACGATCGATGACCTTAGGTTCTTCCACCGGAGCGGCGGCCGCCTTCTGGGTCAACTTCTCAAATTGAGCGTCGGAGACCGCGCCCTTAATAGAGATCTTGCGCGTCTCAGTAGTAGGTAAAGCCCCCTGATGGTCTTCGTTATCGGCCGCCTCGCGCGCCAAAGTCTCTAAGGACTTAGTGGGCGAAGGACGGGACCTGCGCGCCAACTTAGCGCTCAAACGGGCCGACAATTCCGCCATGTCGACGCCTTTCTTCTGCTTTTTGGGGGGCGGGCTAGTAGTAATGGTAGGAGTCACTTTCTCTGCTGGCTGGCTAGTAGTCGGAGAGGACGCCGGGGCGGGAGCCTCGGGAGCGCTAGAAGACGCAGATAGTCGCTCCGCCTCCTGGGGTACGGCGGGCGCTAACTGCCCTTGGGGCTCAAGGCTAGGCTCAGCCGCCTCAGCCTCCAAGGAGGGCGCCTTATCTTCTCGCTCGGGCTCTTTCTCCTGCTCTACGATGGGAGTAGCGACCGCCTCCGCCCCTTCCGCAGCCGGGGCGGGCGACTCTACCTCCTCGCTAGCGGGCGCCGCGCTCTCTTCACCTGCCTGGGAAGGTAGAGCCACTTCCGCTTCTTCTTTCAGGGGCTCAGCGGCCGCGCTCTCGGCCGTCACAGAGCTTAAAGGTACGCTCTCAGGCGCCGCCGCAGCGGGTAGACTCTCCTCCGCGGGGCTAGGTTCCGGAGCGGCTTGAGGCTCGCTCCAAGCGGGCTCTTGGGAGGCTGCTTCCAGCGCGGGAGGGACAGGAGCGGGAGCCTCCTCTTCAGCGGGCGCCGGGGGCTCATCCTCCAACTGGGGCTCAGGATAGACGGCTACTTCCATCCCTACGTCTTGGGGGATAATGCGCCGCCTAGAGGAGCTAGAGGGGACCTCCGAGACGGGTTCGGGAGCCGCGGGCTCCGCTGGGATCTCCTCTGCGCTGGGGGCCGGAACGGCCGGCTCCTCGAGGGGCTGGGACTCTAGCGAAACGGGGGGCGGCGGCGCCTCTACCGGGGGCGCGACCTCAGCGGCTACTACGGAGGGCAACTCCGCCAAAGGACTGGCCGCCGACTTCCCCTCTTCCTTAGAGCTATCCCCACTCAGACGGCCAAAGAGGCGGCTCCCTACCGCCAAGAGGCCGTCGGCTAAAGAGCGCTTCTCCTCCTTAGCTCCGCTGGCCCGGGCGGCGCTGCTCTCCTGGCGCACTAATTTGGCTAAAGGCGATTCTTCTTCTAAATCGCCGCTCTCGGGCGCTACCGAGACGGGAGGCGGGGTCGCCTTCTTCTCCCGCTTGGCGTTCATCTGGCCGCGCAAGAAGAGATCGATGCGCACGTGGTCGATGCGATCCTTAAAACCGGGCGGATAGGCGGGCAACCCTTGTAAGGAGAGCTCCGCCTCTTGCAAGACCGCTTGGCTCTCCGTATAGAGTCCGGCCTTTAAGTAGAGCTCCGCTCGCCTAATCCCCAAATGGGCGCGCAAAGCTACGGCTTCGGGCGAGCCGTCCTCGCCCACCAGCATTTGGGCCTTCCCTAAGAGATCGATAGAAGTCTGATAATTACCCTCGCTGGCATAGAAGTCGGCCACCCCCTCTTGGGCCCGCACCGCAAAGTGCTCCTGCCACTGGCTCAACTCCGGATGGTCCTCGCCCAGAGAGACTAACTGCTCTAAAAGGGCCAAACCGCCGCTCTCACCTCGGCGCGCCCCTTCCTCTAAGGCCTGCTCTAACCAGAGGCCGAGCAACTTTTCCCCTAAACGCGTCTCGGAGCCGGGCTGGTTGCGCTGAGACCAACTGACGATCAGGTGGCCCACAATATTGACGATCCCCCGCCGCAACTGGCCTTGCAGAGAGTTACAGAGCGCCGTCTCAAATTGGACCAGGTCCCGCTCCTGCCAGAGAGGCAAGGTCAAGAGCTCGCCGATCAGATCTTGATCGCCCGCCGCCTGCACGAAGGACTGAGCCCCCAAAGAGGCCAGCTCGTTGACCAACTCTTGGCGCAAATTGGCCTCTTGGCGCAGCAACTCTGGCAACTGGCGCAAGCTGACCAGCAACTCGTCTAAGAGGAAGAAGGCCCGATCCCCATCCCCCTGCTTTTCAGCTAGCGAGATGAGTTTTAAAAGGACGGAACAGAGCTCTAACTCATAACCCTTGCCCCCCGACCTCTGGCGCAGATCCTCATAGAGCTGCCGAGACTTCTCCCAAGCGGCGCCCGCGCTGACCAACTGCCCCGCCCCCTGCTCAATTAAGCCGCGCAAGAGGTTGCACTCGGCAAACTCCGCCCGCTGACGGAAACTGAGCCCCAAACCGGAGAGGCGCTCATAGGCCGCTAGGCCGCGCTTAGCCCAGCCCAAGAGATCGTCAAAGCTAAAGGAGGCAGGCGCCTGCCAACCCTCTTCCAGGCGCTCACATTGCGACCAGAGGAGGCGCAAGATATTGAGATAGAGCCCAGCTACTATCGCCGCCCGCTCCTCTACCGTACCCGGAGCGGTATGTTCCCCTTCGCTCTCCTCAGAATCCCCATACTCGCGCAGCAACTCTTCCGTCAACTGGGCCAATTCCAGAGTCTGGCGGCGCTTAGTGTAGACCTTAACTAGCTCTAAGCCCACCTCGAAGGTGTAGTTGGGCAACAACTTAAAGATGGCGCTCTGGATCCCCAAATTGCGCGCCGAGCGCAAGGGCTCTACCACCCCTTCCAATTTCCCGTGCTTAACTAAGAGCTGTACGCCCCGGAATAAGAGTTGCGGGAATTGCAAGAAGAAGACGGAGAGGGCCCTAAAGATTTCCTCTTCCGCCAGGTAGTTGGGATCCTCTTGGGCCTTTTCGCTCCACAATTGGCAGGCGGAGGCGCTATGCTGGAGGGCGGCGGCCAGATCGTCTTCGGCTAAACTCTGGGCTAAAACCCAGTGGGCCATACAGACCCTAGTCACCCCTTCTAAGTTGAGTTCCGCCAGGGGCGGGGCCTTTTGCAATAACTTTTGCCCATTGGAGCGCGTCCCCTCGCGCTCCCCTTGGCCTAAGTGGGCCAAACTAGAACCTAAGAGGGCGGAGAGGTTGACCTCCTCACCCTGCATTAAGATCTGGGAGAAGTCGGAGAGGGCCGGCAGATTCTTCTCCTGCTGCAGGCGCGCTACCCCTCGACCTAAGAGCTGGGAAGCCTGGTTAGCCTCCTCCGAGCGCAAGTTGAAGATGGTACTAAAATCGTCTTCCGCCCGCTTAAATTGGCCGTCGTAGAAAAATACCCACACCCGCTCCGAGAGGACTTGGCAGCAGGTATTGCGGTCGTTGCGATTTTCGGAGATCACCAACCCCTTCTCAAACTGGGAGAGGGCGGAGGGGATATTGCCTAAGCGCGCATAGGAGACGGCTAAATTGAGGAAGACGCGGGCCAGAGGGGCGCGAGCGTTCTTGAGGTCGTGGGCGCCGGGCCACTTTTCAATGGAGAGTTCCAGGTCCTCTTTGGCCGCCGCATACTCCTGGCGCAAGACGCGCAGAGAGCCACGCTTAGCCAAAACCTTGGCGTAGTCGGCGATAAAGCGCACCTGGTTATCTTGCAATAAACCTTGGTAATACTCTAAGGATTTGGCGATAAAGCCTTCCGCCTCGACGTAATTGCCGCGCAACTCCTCAATGCGGGAGCGCAAGAGCCACAACTTAGCCAGCGCGGCCCGGTGGGCGTAGAGCTCCGAAGAGGCTACAAACTCCGTAAAGATGGCGATAGCCTGCTCAGTGTAGACTAAGCACTCGTCTAAGCGCCCCATCTTCTCCATGAGGAAGGCCAGGCGGTAGATGACATCCCCGTAGGCGGGCCGCAGATCGTTGCGCCCCTCCTTAGTGAGCCGCTCAAAGATGAGGCGGGCCTGCTCTAAATATTGGGCGGAGCGCTTATGATCTTTATCGTCTATCAATCCGCGCAGGGCTTTAGCCTTGGCCTCTAAGACGGAGGGGGTCTCCTCCAGATCTTGGGAGTAGCGCAAGACGTCCTCAAAGCGCAAACGGGCCTGGCGGGTGGAGGCGCTATGCTCCCCCAAAAGCTCCGCTAATTGCAAGTTGAGGCCCATCCAGGCGTAACGCTCTTCAGGGGTCCGGGGATTTACTTTGCGCTCCGCCACCCTCTGTAAGGAGGAGATAGCCTGGGAACGCTGGCCCAAAGCTAGCTGGGCTTCGGCCCGCAAGCGACTGATCTCTACTAAGTGTAAGAGGGAGGCGCCCGCCCCAATATCGGCCAATTTGGCCCAAATCTCAACGGCCTGAGCCGCGTCTTCAGCCGCCAGACGGGGCAATTCCAACTCTAAGTTAAGGCGGGCCCTCTCTCCCAAGACCTTGGCCTTAACTAAACGGTTGCGATCGTTAACCTTAATAAACTCTAGGGCCCGGTCTAACTCTTTTTTGGCGCGGTCGTACTCTAAGCGATATTTAAAGGCCTCGCAGCGGAAGAGGCAGAGTTCCACTAAGGGCTCGCTCACCTCGGCCACGTTGCCAGAGGCGAAGAAATCTAAGAGCCCTTGACTGACCTCTAAGACTAACTTGCGCTCCTCGGGCGTCCCCTGGGCCAAGACCTGCTTAAACCAAGCCTGGACGGCGGGCATAAAGCTGCTCTGGCGCAAGAGGCGGGCCTTAAACTCCTCATCCTGGGAGCGCTGGGCCCAAGTAGCCAAATGGCGGGCCGCCAGAGTGATGAGGGGCGAGAACTTAACCTCCGGCTGCAAGACGCTCTCCGCCCACATAGCCAATTGGCGATTGGCCAAACGGCAGAGCTCAGGGTAAGTCTCCCGACACAGCTCGACTACTTGCGGATTGCGCGGCTCTACGACGTCCCCCTCCCCAAAAGCTACCAACCCATTGAGGCGGTAGGCTACAAATTCGGCGTCGCGCACCCCAAAGCCCGAGTAGCGCAAGAGATCGAGCGGGAGCGCCTCTTGAGCCTCGCAGACGGCGGCCAAGAGGGGCCAATGCCAGCGCCGCAAGACTTCCTGGCCTAAGAATTTGACGAGACGGGCGCGCAGATCTTCTACGCTTTCCGTCACTAAGGGGATGACGTCCACCTCCGCTTCGCCCGTCCCCGTAGTGGAGGGGGCGGAGCGCTCTTTGCCCTGGGTAGCGGTAAAGAAACGCCTCTTAAAGAGGGGCTCCACCTCGATAGTGGAGAGATGGGTAGTCTGGGCCTCCCGATAGAGGAAGCGCTGCCCCTGGCAGGGGGCCACTAAGATCTGTAAACTTAAGCCCTGGCGACAGAGAGAACAAGGGTTCATCACCAAGAAGGGGGGCAGCTCTTCTTGGAAAGAGTCGCAGGCTAAGACGATCCTCCCCCCGCCCTTGCGCTCTTCGACCTCGATCTTCCAAGCGCCAATAAAGCCCTCCCAGGCCGTCAAGAGCGCGCTCAATGAGGGCAAGTAACCGCGCATCCCCTCCGCTAGGGATGGCAACTCCTCTACCCGCCGGGCGCTGAAGAAGCGCTCCTTCCAAATATTCCAGGGAACCTGACCGTAATTAGAACTATTGCCTAAACCCAAAAGACCGGCGTAAGGGCGCGCCTCCCCCACCGCCCCCGCATTGCGCTCGTAATCGGCGTAGAGAAAGTTTAAGATCCCAGCTACTAAGGGATTCTTGCCGCCCCGCTTGGGCAGGTAAGAGACGGCCCAACCCAAAAGGCCGCTGGCCGCTTCGGCAAAATCGGTGCGCCACAGACTGCGCCGCCAACCGGGCAAGGGAGCGTCGGAGGGGGAGAGAGGGGCTACGGCCATAGAGGCCATGACAACCCCTAAAAAGTCGACTACCTCGCGCAGGGCCCAGGCCCCGGCCACATAGTCGATCCTCCCCTCTGAGGCGCGCAGACTCTCCTCCAAGCGGCCTAAATAAAGGGCTAAGGTTGAGCCCAGAGGATCGCTCGCGTGGCGCAAGCTCTCGGGGATCACCAGCCCCGCTACGGGGGGTACAACGCTGCCAGTCAACTCACTCTCTCCCTCGTCTTTAGAGATCAAAAGTCCCTGTAAAATTCGCTAGGAAAGTATCCTATTCCCCCTTTTCTAATCCCATCTGCGCTCGGCCAGCGTCCTTTCGATCTCCCGTTTAGCCGTCTTGGCGGCCTCCGCTTGGCGCTTATCGTAGAGCTTCTTACCGCGGGCGATAGCGATCTCCACCTTAATAAAACTGCGTTTAAAGTAGATCTTGGTGGGGACGATGGTCAGCCCCTTCTCTTGGGTCTTGACCTTGAGGCGCCTAATCTCCGCTTTATGCAAGAGCAGACGGCGGGGGCGCAAGGGGTCGTGATTGAACCAACTGGCCTGCTGCCAGCGGCTGATATTTAAGCCCTTCAGCCAGACCTCATCCCCCTCTACGACGGCGAAGGAGTCGACTAAGCTCAAACGGCCCGCCCGCAGCGACTTGACCTCCGGCCCCAAGAGGGCGATCCCAGCCTCCATAAACTCTTCAAAGATATACTCATGGCGCGCTTGGCGATTGACGGCGATAGTCGCCCCTCCCGCGCCCGCTTTATTCTTTTTGGCCATACTCCCCACTCCACAGAGAATACTCCCCTCCGTTGGGACGCAACTGAGGGTAGAGCTTCCAATACTCCTCTTGATTATCTAAGACCCGCTGCACAAAGAAGCGCGTCTCCGCCACCGGAATCTCTTCAATGCGCAAGACTGAACCCCGCTCTAACCATTCGTCGACCTGGTGTTGACCGGCATTATAAGCGGCCAGAGCCTCTACCTTCTGCTGCTGGAAGCGCTCTAAGAGCCAGGCCAAATAGTAACTGCCCAAATAGATATTGAGTTCCGGGTCGTAAAGGCTCTGGGGCTCCTCTGCATCGAAGGGCAGAGAGTGTAACTCCGCCACCCATTGAGCCGTAGGCGGCATGAGCTGCATGAGCCCTATGGCCCCTACGCAAGAGCGAGCCTCGCTTTTAAATCCGCTCTCCGCCAAGATGAGCCCGGCCACTAAGCTGGGCTCCACCCCCGCTTCGCGGGATACGGTAACTATCGTCTCCTCAAACTTTAAAGGGTAGAAGAGCCTCTCCCCTCTCCCCTCCCAAAACCAAAAGAGAGCGCCCGTTAAAAGAGCCAATCCCAGGCCTAACCCCACTAACCAGCGGCGCAGGCGCTTCCTCCTCTGGCTCCTCCTCTTCTGCCTCAGCGCTTTAGCTTCGGGCGCAGCCATCATAGACGGGGGCGATCCTCTCTTCCCAAAAGGCGCGCAATTGGCTCTCTAAGTGGGAGCGCGAGCCGTTATTCTCTACTACTACCGTAGCTCGGCTGGCCTTATCCTCTAAGCTCATCTGAGCGGAGATCCGCTCCTGGGCCTCTTTTAGATTCAACTTATCGCGCTGGCGCAAGCGCTCCAATTGGAGGCTGGGGGAGATGTCGACTACTAAGACCCCGTCGAAGGCGGCCTCCGCCCCATGCTCAAAGAGCAAGGGGGCCACCACAAAGACGATGGGCCAGCGGCGCGCCGCCTGGTCGGCCTCTTTAAAAGTCGTGCGCCAGATGGCGGGATGTACCAACTCGTTGAGCGCTTCTAAGCGCTGGGGATCGGCAAAGACTAGCTCGCCCAGATAGCGGCGGCGCAGACGGCCGGCCCCATCTAAGATCTGGGGGCCGAACTGGCGCGCTAAAGCGGCCAGCAAGGGCTGCCCGGGCTGAGTCAACTCGCGACTCACCCGATCGCAATCGACGATAGCCGCTCCCAACTCTTCCAAGATGGCGGCCGCCGTCGATTTGCCGCTGGCAATCCCCCCCGTCAAGCCCCAAATTCTAGTCAGTCTCATCCCTACCCCGCCAGAAGGCCAAAAAAGCCCCCCAACTTAAAGGTAGAATCCCTTCAAATTGCGGGGGCCCTCAGCTGCGCTAAAAGGCAGACTACTTGGCTTCTTCGCTGTTCTCCGTCTTAATGACGTCGTTCAACTTGTCCTTACCCATCTTGGAGGCCAAGAGCTCGCCGATGCTGGTACCGCCGCCGCCTTCGCTGTGACGAATGCGACCGCTGTTGCCGGTAGCCTCGTTACCGCGGCCCGAAGACTGCTGTAAACGCTTGATGGAGAGGGTCATGCGCCGCTTCTCGCGATCGAGATCGATGATCTCCGCTTCCACTTCCTGATCGACCTTTAAGAGGTCGGCCGGACGATTGACGTGGCTGCGATCCATCTCGCTCACGGGGATCAAGCCCTCTACGCCGGGCATAATCTCGATGAAGGCGTACTTGTTGGCTAAACGGGTGATCCGACCCTTAACCACATCGCCCACCTTGTACTTGTCGCAAGCCATTAACCAAGGATCGGGAGCGGCTTGGCGCAGGGAGAGGGAGATCCGGTTGGCGTCGGGATCGACCTTCAAGACTAAGACGTCTACCTGCTGGCCGGGCTGCACTACGTCGGAAGCTTGCTTAATGCGGCTCCAAGAGAGCTCGGAGATGTGGACCAAACCGTCGACGCCGCCCAAATTGACGAAGGCGCCGAAGTTAGCCAAACGAGCTACGGTACCGCGCACGATGCTGCCCTCGGTCAACTTCTTCAAGGTCTCTTCCTTGCTGTGACGGCGCAGCTCTTCCTCAGCCTTCTTGCGGGAGAGGACGACCTTGCGGCGGCTCTTGTCAACCTCTAAGACCTTGAGGTTGAGCTCTTCGCCCACAAACTCGGAGAGGTCGCGTACCGGGCGAATATCGGCGTGGGAGGCGGGAACGAAACCGCGGATACCTACGTCCACGATCAGACCGCCCTTGACCTGCTCGGTGCAGGTAGCGGTGATCGTCTTGCCGCTCTCCATAGCAGCCAGAATATTTCTCCAGGCGGCCTCGTTGTCGGCCCGGCGCTTGGAGAGAATGAGGGTGCCTTCAGACTCATCAACCTTCTGCACCACCACATTGATCTCGTCGCCCACTTTGACTACATCCGCGGGGGATACGTCGGGCACGTTAGTCACTTGATTGGCCGGAATAAAGCCGTCGGTCTTGTAACCTACGTCCACATAGACCCCTTCGTTGTCTACGCGAATGACTTTGCCAGTGAGGAAATCGTCCTTGGCAATGGGCTTCATATCTCTTTCAAACTCTTCCAGAGCTTGAGCCATATCCTGGCCATTTTCTTCGTTAGCAGTTACGTTGACCTCTTCGGCAACGGTAGGTTGAGTGTTGTCCATGTCGTTAAGTCGAACTCCCTTTAATAGACCCCTAATAATAGGGCTGTCACTTAGCTCAATAGGAACAGCCCCGCTATGGAGTACTGTCCGGTTTGTATCTGCCTATGATTCTGGCGCTAGAAAAATACTCCTCTCAATTTTAAGAGGAAGTTAGGAAAAATAGGCTCAGCGAATGCGATATTCAGCAGCCAATTCCAAAGGTTCCGCCAGCTGGAGGCAGATCTGACGGCAGCGCTCGGCCACTTCCACTTCGCGCCCCGCCGGAGCGATCATAATGAGCATATTATTGCAGGGCATGACCGCGATCTCGCTGCCGTAAGCTTCATAGAAGAGGACGATAGCTTGGCGGAAGAGATCGGCGCACGATCCCTCCACTCCGAAGGCCCGAGCCTCCCGCTCCGCATTCTCGCGCACGCTATAATTGCGACTGCCCGCCTGCACGAAGCGGCAGCGCCGCCCGGCTTGAGTTACTAACTCCTCCATGGCGGAGGCCTTAGCCTGACAGCTGAGCAGGTAATCCCAACTGGCCGGATACCTCTCGCTCAAGATGCGCTCAAATTTGGCCAGATACTCTTGGGCCTTAGCTAAGCCCTCTTCCCCGGCCAGATTGAGGCGGCGCGCCAACCAGGCGGGACTAAAGTAGAAGAAGATGAGCTGTACGAAGAGTTGGCGGGCGGAGACTACCTCCTCCAACTTCTCGCCAAAGAGCTCCCGCAAGAGGCTCAACTCCACATCTTGGCCGGAGCGCAGATCGTTAGTCAAACGCTCGTCGTGGGCCAAGTGGGCCAACATGCGCAGGGCCATAGCCGGGAAGGAGAGGTAGATGAGACGAGAGACCCCTTGGGGGCGCAAGAAACCGTCTATAGCTTTAGTCAAGGGACGACGCACCTCGGCGCAGGCCAGATTGGCGGCCACGGCGATCATGTGCACCATCAACTCCGTAGCCCCTTTAGTAGAGACCCGCCCTAAGATCTGCAAGCGCCGCTCGCCCACTAAGGCTAAGTTAAAGAGATGCTCGCCCACCGCGATATCTAATTGGCCCTCCAACATAAATTGGCGCACGAAGGTCTCTTTAAACTCGTGCAATTCGCAATAGGCCTGGATCTTGGCTACGATGGGATTCTGCTCTTGGAGAGATTTGAGCGTCTCCGTATTGAGGATACTCCCATTCTTGGGGCGGGTGGGGACCAAGAGGGCCAGATGATTAAAGAGGTAGTCGGAGAGCGCCTCTTCGGAGCTCAAGTCGAAAGGCTCCACCCCCGCCTCGGCAAAGAATTGCTCGTGCAAGGCGGCCAACTTCTGATCGACTAACTCTACAATCTTGCCCGCCAACTCGCGGTCGCAACTCCAACCGGCATTATTGCAGCGCCAAGAGGCGGCCGCTAAGGGGACCTCCACCTCTAAATAGAGCTTCTGCAGATCGCCCTCTATGAGCTTAGCCCGCAAGAGATCCCCTAAGCCCAATAAGACGTCGGCCGCTCGCGCCGTCCAGCAGATGCGATTAGCTAAGGGCACCTCCCCCAAACTCTTAGGATCGAGTCCAAAGAGCAAGAGGCGATCGTAAATGGCGAAACCGTAGCGGGCGCAGACGGCCTCGATGGCGTGGTCCCAGACGGCCAGATCGAGTAAGGAAGAGACGAGCGAAATATCGTAGACCTGGACTAAGGGCAGACCGGCCTCAAAGATGCGCTCAATGCCGCTTACATATTTAACCCGCTGGGGATCGAGGAAGATGGGATTTAAATAATCGATAATCTCCTGGCGCGTGAGCGTCTCCCCACCCTCCGCCTCCTCCCCGTACCAAGCGGCTAAGTCGAGGTAGAAGGGCTTTTGACCCGCTAAACAGAGGGAGAGACCCCAAGGCTGGCGGCTCTTCTGGTCGATAAGCCAGACTAAAGAGATCGGACCTTTAGCCTCTACGCAGCCGCGCAAGGCCTGGCGGGCCTCCTCCCCGTAGAGAGGGGCGCTGGGAATGTGACAATCCCGCTCCGGACCCGACTGGCGGGCCATCCCCTTAATGAAGGGCTCCGCCCCGTCGCACTGGACCTGCTCAAAGATGCGCTGCACCATCTGCACCGGGAAGCCGTGGAAGCGACACTCGTCCCAATCGATCTCTAAGGGCAAGTCGCAGCGGATAGTGGAGCGGGCCAAGTATTCAAAGGCGTCGTCCCTATTCTCCGAGAGGGGATTGCGCCACTTAGCGGGCAGCTGATCTAAGGAGTCAAATAAGTCGCTCAAGCTATTATACTGGGAGAGCAGGCGCCTAGCGGTCACCTCTCCGATACCTGGCACCCCGCCGATATTCTGGCTGGAATCGCCCGCCAGAGCGCGCAGATCGGCCAGCTGGCTGGGACGCAAGCCGTACTTTTTGAGGACTAAATCTTCATCGTAAATGACGGAGTCGACGATCCCCCGGCGCATAGTCATCACCTTAATGTGGGGGGAGACTAATTGCATGAGCCCCAAGTCACCGGAGATAATAAGGGTCTCAAAGCCCTCCCGGCTGGCCTTAGAGGCGATAGTGCCAATACAGTCGTCAGCCTCGAAACCGGGCAGGCGGAAGGACTTTAAACCGCAGACTTGGACGAAGTCCTCCACCAAGGGGAGCTGCATCTCCAGATCGTCTAACATCTCTTCCCGCTGCACATTGAAGCTCTGGAACTTAGTGAGCGTATCGACGAAGGCTCCGTGATCGAAGGCTACGGCCACGTGGGTGGGCTTTTCCGAAGAGATGGCGTTGAGCAATAAGCTGATAAAGCCCCAAATAGCGTTAACGGGGAAGCCTAGAGAGACCTTGCGGGCCGGTAGGGCGTAGAAGGCACGGTAGACTAAGCCATTGCCATCGATCAACAGTAATTTTGGACTCTTCTTCTCTTGCTGATTCACGGAGGTACTCCCTCTTCCCTGAGATGCGCACTCTAACTTTAAGTACTAGTAGACTTTACAATCTCTCCAAAGGCCTATAGAGGCTGCCTTTATAATTCGCCGCGCCCTCCTTAAAACCTACAATAAGGCCCCGCCTGGCCCCTCGGCCCTAGTCGGCCCTCGCTTTTAGGAGAAGAGCAGCCAACCGGCTATCGTAAAGTAGACGATGAGTCCCGTGACGTCTACTAAGGTGGAGACGAAGGGGGCGGAGGCGGAGGCCGGGTCTAAGCGGCAGAAGCGCAAGATAAAGGGCAACATGGAGCCCGCCAAGCAGCCCAAAACGACTACCCCTACTAAAGAGCAGCCGATAGTTAAAGCCAAAGGCCACCATAAGTCCCCGTAGACGCCGGGGAAGAGGTAGGTCCAGAGCAAGATGCGGGCCACTCCCACGCAACCTAAGATGACCCCAATAATAGCCCCCGCCCGCAGCTCGCGCCACAAGACCCGCCACCAGTCGCGCAAGTTGATCTCTCCCATGGCCATAGCTCGCACCATCAAAGTGGAAGCCTGGGAGCCGGAATTACCGCCGCTAGAGGTAATGAGCGGCACGAAGATAGCTAAAAACCAGATGGAGTTCAATTGGTCTTCGTAGCGAGACATGGCGGAGGCGGTAAACATCTCGCCGATGAGCAACATAATCAACCAACCCGCCCGCTTCTGGACCAATTTAAAGATCCCGGTGCGCATGTAGGACTCGTCCAGAGCCTCCATACCGCCGTACTTTTGGGCGTCTTCCGTACCCTCTTCTAAGATGACGTCGACCACGTCGTCGGCGGTGATGAGACCCTTCATGTGGCCCTCTTCATCGACTACCGGCATGGCGGTCAGACCGTAGCGGGCGAAGAGGTTACTCACCTCCTCCTGGTCCATATACTCCGTACAGGTAATGACGTTAGTATCGGCCAGATCTTCGACTACGTCGTCGGAACTGGCGGCCAAGAGGGTGTTGAGGCCGATCTCGCCTAAGAGGTGTTGCTCGTTATCTAAGACGTAGACGTGCTCTAAGGAGATATTCTCCTGAGCTTGGATATGCAAGTAATTAATGGCCGCTTCGACGGTCATCTTGGGGCGCACCCTAGCGAAGCGGGGGTTCATGAGACCGCCCGCATCATCTTCGGCGTAGGCTAAGAGGGCGTTGACCTTATCTTTCGTGCGCGCGTCTAAAAGGTCCAGCCACTGCTCTACGTCCTCTTCGGGCACCTCCGCCAAGACGTCGGCAATATCGTCTAAGTCTAAATAGCGCAGCCAAGAACGGCGTTCGGGCACGCTCATCGAGCGCAAGAGATCGGCTTGATCGCTCGCATTCATGCAATCTAAGAGATCCTCCGCCTCATCTAAAGGCAAAGCTCTAAAGAGCTCGATGCGCCGCTCGCTATCTAAGCGCGGCCAATCGGAGAGGGTCTGCTCAAATTGCTCCTGCTTCTCAAGATTATCGATTACGCTCGACTCGGTGCTCACAGGTAGAGGGCTCTATTTCTGAGTTGATTGAGGCGTAGCCTGAGGGGTAGGCGTAGCGCTAGCCTCCTCCTGGGGAGGTTCGGGGACTAAATCCTCACAGGCTTCGATCCAGGGAGCGCGCGGATCTTTATGCAGCGTTACCTTGGAACCATCTTCCAAATAGGCGCTAAAACGGTCCTTACTCTCCTCGTAGACTTCTAATGAAGCCAGCTTTTGGCCTCCCTCAGCGTAGAGAGCAAAGCGCGCTACGGGATCAAGGTTAGCCGGCTTAGCGCCCTTCTCCCGAATGGCCCACTCTAAATCTAAGAGGTTATAGAGTAGACCCTCTACCTTTTGCCGGCGCTGGGCGGCGTCGCTGAGGCTGGGCTTAGGCGCCTCCACCAGCCACTCTTCACCCTGGCGCTGGGCCTCTAAGCGGAAGGGGCCTTGGGGCCTTTTAGAGGCCACCTCTAAGTCGATCTTAGCGATCTCCATCAATTTGGCCCGCACTAAGTGGCGATCCTCAAAGTCGGGGGCCCGGCGCCCTACTAAGGTCTTGAGCCCCTCCTCTAAGTCGCCATAGGCCAACTGGAAAGACTCCTGGGGTTGGTTGCGGCTAGCGTAGAGTTGCCCCTTCTGACCGGCTACGGCTTGGCCAATCTCCACTACTAAGGGCTCGGGCGCCCCCTTAACGCGCACCTCGTAGCGCGCCCGCACCTTGCCCAGCTTGCGCTCTTCGGGATGGAGGAAGCGCTCAATTTTTAGATCTTGCAAGGACCAGAGGAAATCGTTGACCTTGCGCTCGTCGGCTAAGAGCTCTCCCTTTAAGCCGTCGCCCTCTACGTACCACTCCTTAATGGCGGGAGCGGGCTCCTCAATCTCCTGGCCCCACATATTTTTAGCGGGGGCGGGAGGGGCCTCTTCCTTGGCCGTCAAGGTGAAAGAGCCGGGTTTACTCCCCTCATAGGAGATATACTTAAAGCTCTCAATCTCTTCCGGGGTGCAAGCTAAGAGCTTCGTCTCCCTTAAGTCGCGCAAGAGAGTCATGAGCGAGGTCACAAAGAGGTCGGGCACGGCCAGGACGGGGGCTTTATCGTTATCCGTCAGGCGCGCGTAGATACCGCTATCGTCTACCAAGATATTGCCCATAATGAGCCCCACCTGAGCCGCCTTACCTTGGGAGTCGCGGTAAGAGATGAGCATGCGATGTTTAGGCTTATCTAAACCGTACTGGGCTAAGCTCTGGGGGGTGGGATCTTCTAAGATAGTCTCTAAGCGGGCCAGATTGGCTATCTGCTTACTGGCGTCTTCTAAGATATTGGCTTTAATGCGCACCTTGAGCCCTTTGGGCAACTCCACTTGCCAACCTAAGGGCAGGCGCTGGTAGACGCGCACCGTCTCCGGGGTCTGGGCCCCGTCGGACCAGGTGATACTCTGAATATCGGAGCTACTAAATTGGGGGAAGACGCGCTGGGCCAACTCCTCTTGGCGGCGCTCCTCCTCTACTCCGCGCAGGTCGTGGAAGTACCAGAAGGCGCCTAAACCCACCACCAGCAAGAACATGACGACTAGGCGGCGCATCCCTTACCCCCTACTCTTGACGATAGCTAAGCCGAAGAAGAAGATGAGAGCCGGGATAATGAGACATAACATTAAGCCCAAGATCTGCCAGACCCGTCCGGAGACGATGAGCGGCTCGCTGGAAGTATCCTTAGCCCGCACCGGTACGGCGGCGTCGCTCCCGCCCAACCAGGAGAAGATATTCATAGTCAGGTCTTTATTGACCGCCTGCGCGTTGTCGAAGAGCTCGTTGGACATAAAGTCGGCGTCGCCGGCGATGACCGCCCGGCTCTTCTTAACCTTCAAGACCTCCTCGTCTTTGGGGGTCTGGCCCTTAGCGTCCGTCACCTTCTGGGGGGGAGCGTCTAAGGTGCGCTCTACGGTCTGGATGATGGGCATCTGCTGGCCCTGGCGGGTGGGCGTCAATTGCTGATTCAATTTGCCTAAGTCGGAGAGCTTACAGGCGATGGTAGCCACGTCGCTACTCACCAAGGGCAAGATATTGAGCGTAGGCGGAATCTTATCGGAGAGCTTATCCACGGGGCGCGCCGTCTTAAAGAAGCAACCCATACTGACGGTCATACCGCGCGTAATGGGGGAACCTTGGTTATAGACGTTAGTTAAGACTAAGATGGGCTCCGCGCCCGACTGGGCCAATTTGACGTCCAACATAATCTCTTCGGGGGAGCTCAAGCCATACTCTTTGAGCAGCCAGTCGTAACCTTTGGGGGTCTCTAACTCTAAGGCCAAAAAGAGGTTGCCGCCCTCGCGGAGCCAGCCCTCTAACATCTTCTTCTCTTTATCTAAGAGCTCCAACTTGGGGGCCACGATAGCTAAGTTGCGCACCTCTTGGGGCATAGCTTGGGCCCGCGTGAGGCTCAACTCTTGGACGTCGTAACCCTCCGCCAAGAGGCTCTTTTTTAACTTAGAGAGGGAGAGGTTGGTCTGCTCGAAGCCGCGCTCGCCGTGGCCCGTCAAGAAGTGGATAGTACTCTTCTCTTTGCTAGTGAGGGAGATCAGTAAGCTGGTGACCCCCTCCTCGCTGACGTCGTAGAGGCGCTCTTGGCGCTCGCCGCAGAGGACGATAATATCCCCTACGCTGCGCACCCCGTGCTTTTGGGCCTCTAAGGGGTTCTTGCGGGGATCGATAAATTTGCAACTCAACTGTTTGGGATTGAGTTTGATATAATTATCTACAACCTCGCGGATCTCGCGCCGCCGCCCGTCGTCGCCATCGGAGATAAAGCATAAGAACTGGATGGGCTCTTTAATCTCGCAGGCTACCTGCTCGCTGAAGGGCGAGAGGCTATAGATCTTCTGGGCGGTTAAGTCGTAACTCCAATCCCTATTGTTGGCGATAATTAAGACTAAACCTAAAGCGATGAGTCCTAAGAGGATGGCGCTCAAACCCTGCAGGGCCAAATTGAAGCGGTAGCGCGCATTGCTATGTTCAGTAGCCTCTTCTGGAGAAGTCGACTCCTTTTCCGAGGCCTCTTCCTCTACTTCTACTGGAGCCTCTTCCTTTTCCGGGGCCTCTTCCTCTTTAGACTCCTCAGCTGGGGAATCGCCCTTACTTTCGGCTCCCTTCGCTTCAGCGGTCTTCGCGGAAGACTCCTCTCCCCCGCTCTTTTCCTCTTTTTCCGGCTCAGCCGCCGGGGAGGGGTTCTCTTGAGGGGTAATCTCAGTTACCGCCTTCTTCTCTTCAATATTGCTCATCTTCTCTTAGCCTCTCCACTTGCGACTTTCAATAAAGCAGACGGTCAGATACAAGAAAAAGATCGTCACCGCCAGATAGTAGATAATATCTTGGGCGTTTAAGACCCCTTTGAGTAAGGACTCCGTATGGCTCATAATGGAGAGCTTGCCAAAGAGGGCGGTATAGACGGCGTCCCGGCTGTCGGGGATATAGAGTAACCACATCAGCAGAAGGGCGCCATAATTGAGGGCGGAGGCTACCAACTGGCTGGAGCTGAGACTAGAAGTAAAGAGACCGATGGCCGCCATGGAGGCCCCCATTAAGAGGAGGGACAGGTAACCGGAGAGGACAATAGGCCACTCTACGGTACAGTAAACGCTCAAGAAGATGTAGCTCAAACTAGAGAAGGCCAACATCAAAGCCACTACGACCATCGTCGCCCAGAACTTCCCTAAGACGATGGCCCAATCGGAGAGAGGATAAGTAAAGAGGAGATCCAGCATCCCGGAGCGCTTATCCTCGGCGAAGATGCGCATCGTCAAGAGGGGCATAAAGAACATTAGGAAGAGCCCGATGCCATTGCTCATAGAGGGGATAAAGTAAGTATTGATATTGTAGGGCATAGCCCCCTGCATGGCGGAAGCGGAGATCTCAGCGTATTGCATCATCCCCAAAAGCATAAAGAAGCCCACTACGGCCAAAAAGGCGGCGATGAGCGACCAGGCCAAAAGCGAGCTAAAGTAGGCCTTCATTTCTCGATAAAAGATGGCGCCCATTACTTTTTACCTCCCATTTCCTGGTGCTTATTGATCAAGCGGATAAAGGCGTCCTCTAAGGTGACCCGCTCGTCGTGCAGACTGTAAATCTCCCACCCCTGGGCGGCGGCTAAGGAGAAGAGGGCGCGATGGGCCCCCACCCGATCGCGAATGTCGCGGACTACAAATTTTAAGAGCGGATGTTCCGATTCTGGCAATTGGCTCTGCCCCTCGCACTCCACTGGCCCCACCTCTTTCAGTTGGGCGGCCGCTTCGATAAAGCGCTCCGGATTGGGAGCGAAGATCTCTAAGCGCACGTTAGTCTGATGCTCTAAATTGTCCGTATCGTCGACGGCAATAATTTGGCCGTGATCGATAATGCAGACCCTATTACAAGTTAGCGAGACCTCCGAGAGGATGTGGGTGGAGAGAATTATCGTCGACTTACCCCCTAAGCTCTTAATTAACTCGCGGAAATTCTTGATCTGCTCAGGATCTAAACCGACCGTAGGCTCGTCTAAGATGAGGACGGGGGGCTCGTTAATTATAGCCTGAGCCAAGCCTACGCGCTGTTTGTAACCGCGGGAGATAGTGCGAATTAACTGATCGCGCACCCCCTCCAGGCTGCAGCGCTCTAAAGTCTTATTGATAGCCCGCGGAATATCTAAATGGGCCATCGCTTTGGCCCGGGCTACAAAATTGAGGAACTCCTCTACGGTCATATCCATGTAGAGGGGCACATTCTCGGGCATATAGCCGATAGAGCGGCGCACCCCAAAACTATCTTCTAAAATGTCGCAGCCGTTGACCTTGGCCGTCCCCTCGGTGGGCGGGTAGAAGCAGGTCAACATCTTCATGGTCGTCGTCTTCCCCGCTGCGTTGGGCCCCAAAAAGCCCATAATCTCGCCCTTTTCAATGGCAAAGGAGACGTCGTCTACGGCCAGGCGTTCACCAAAGCGCTTGCTCAAGCCCTCAGCCTGGATCATGTACGATTGCGATTGTTCCATCTTGATTGATCTCCGATGTGAGCGTATTGAGAAAATCGGTTAAAGCGCAAAAGGGGCTCGTTATTTTCTCCAAAAATTAAAAAACGGACCGCTTTTCTGCACTGGGAAGCCGCCCCCTGCCTCTCCCCCGGCGCTCCCCCCGCCCCCGCCTTATTTTAAATTTAACACTTTCGCTATTTACCCTAGCGTCAATCTACTGAAGCTTTTTGTCCCTTTTTTGTCTCTTTGCCATTTTATAATTCTATAAAATTTTACATTTTAGCATGTTTATTGTTACAAGACTGCAAATAGTAACCCCTTTAGATAATCTAAAATTTATTTATGAGTGAGAAGAAAGCTGAAAGCTTACCGTTAGAAGCTAATGCGGAAGAGGCTACGGAACAAGTAGCCCCTACCCATGCCAAGAGGCTCATCTATCGAGTCTCGATGGGTAACTTTTACCTAGTGGCCGTCTTAGGCATCGCTCTAGTTGTGGGCTTAGTCGGCACTAGCGTCAGCATGATGGCCGGGCGCCGTTTTATCGAAGTGGACATTCTCTTTTTGAGTCTCATCCCCATTCTCTTGGCGCTGGGTATCCTCGGTATCTTGATCGTGGCCTTCAAGCGCAATTACGGGCGCTGCGTAACTCTCTCTCCTACTAACTTTACTTATGACGCCGGTAATGGTAAGCCCGTGGAGATGGGCTGGCGCGATTTCCAGTATATTTGCAACTTGCAAAAGCCGCAAAAGTCCCTCATGGATAAGGCCATTATTACGGACGGCCGCCACCACGTCACCTTAGAGCGTTTCTTCTTTAGCGACTACGACCGCATGTGTCAGAATATTCAGCGCATCCGCCAACACTTTAAGGAGCGCTCTTTTAGCCTCTACTAGTTGGAGATAGCGCCGGGCTAGAAAACCCCTTGGCAACCCTCTTCTCCCCGCCTATAGTATCCTAGGGCGGGGTATTTTTTTGTCGAGGGTCGGAGAAGAGTGCTTAGAGAAGAGTATCGCCAATGGCGCGATTGGGTTTATGAACATTATCCCTGGGCCTATGCGCTGGGGACGGGGGTCTTAGCTTTAGCCGCTTGGGGTTTATGTCGCCCCTTGCGCCGCCGCCCCGCTTGGGTCTGGGGGGGGTATATGGCTACTTTAGGGATAGGGGCCCTCTTAGAGCCCTGCGTCGATCCCGCCTCTTCCCTCTATGGCTCCGTCTTAGCCCACGGGCGGCGCGATAAGCCCTTAGTAGCCTTGACCTTTGACGATGGCCCCCATCCCCACAATACCCCGCTCATCTTAGAAGCGCTGGCTAAGGCCCAGGCCCCGGCTACCTTCTTCTGTCTGGGCTCTGAGGCCTTAAGTTACCCCCACTTAGTGCGGGCTATGGTAGCGGAGGGCCACTTAGTAGGGAGCCATACCTTCTCCCACCGCAACTTACTGGGCTGTACCCCGCACACGACTCGCCAGGAGATAGAGAAGGGCCTTTTAGCCTTAGAGACTATCCTCTCCCGCCCGCCCCAATATTTCCGCCCGCCTTACGGGATGCGCTATCCTTGGACCTTAGAGATTAGCCGCAGCTTAGCCCAGGAGGCCGTTCTGTGGTCTAATTGTCCGCGCGACTGGCAAGAGCCGGGGGTAGAGACGATTAAAGCTCGGGTCTTAGCCGCTCTGCAGCCTGGGGATATTATCCTCCTCCACGACGGCGGGGGCGACCGCACCCAAACGGCTCAGGCCCTGCCCGGGCTCATCGCCGCCATTCGCGAGCGCGGTTACCAATTAGCGCGCGTAGACCAATTAGAGAGAGCGTAGGGAGAGAAGATGGAAAGTAGCGACCGCGTCCGCCTCTTAGAGAAGTCGGTAGCTGAGCGCATTGCGGCGGGAGAGGTAGTCGATCGCCCGGCCTCAGTCGTTAAAGAGTTAGTCGAAAACGCCCTCGACGCTTCGGCTAGCCAGATCCAGGTGGAGATCGCCCAGGGGGGCAAGACCCTCATCCAAGTGACGGATAACGGCTACGGGATGAGCGCTAACGATTTGCAACTGGCCGTGCAGCGCTTCGCGACCTCCAAATTGCGCACTTGGGAAGATCTCGATAACCTCTATACTATGGGCTTTCGCGGCGAGGCTCTGCCCAGTATCGGCGCCGTCTCCCGCTTAGAGATCCGCTCTAGCCAACCGGAAGCTTCCCAAGGCCATCTGCTCAAGATGGAAGGGGCGGGAGAGCCCCGCCTCACCCCCTGCGCCGCCATTCCGGGGACTAAGGTCACGGTGCGCGACCTCTTCTTTAATACCCCGGCCCGCTGTAAGTTCTTGCGCTCCGCCAGCGCCGAAAAGTCGCAGATAGTCGATCTGGTGGGCCGCTTAGCCGCCGCCTGGCCGGAGATCAAATTTACCTTACAGGCCGACTCCCAAGAGGTCTTCTCCTTCCCCAGCGATCTCGATAGTCGCCAGCGTTTGGCCCATCTCTGGAAGATTCCGGCGGCCAAATTTATCTCGATCGTAGGGGAACGCGAGGGGCTCAGCTTAGAGGGGCTCATCGGCCTTCCCGAAGTAGCCAAGACGACCCGTTCCTACCAATTATTGCTCATTAATGGGCGGCTCATTCGCTCCGCCAATATCTCCCAGGCTCTGAGCGAAGGCTTCGCCCCTCTCTTAGAAAAGGGGCGCTTCCCCGTAGCCATGTTGCGCCTCAACGTCGATCCAGCCTTCGTCGACGTCAACGTCCACCCCACCAAGTTGGAGGTGCGCTTTGCCGACCCCCAGCCCGTCTTCTCCCTAGTCTACCGCACCGTTAAAGAGGCCCTCGAGCGGCTGGGAGCGGATAGCGTCTTGCCTAAGCATTTGGACTTTATGGTTAAAAAAGCCAGCCCTAAGGCCCTTCCCGCGCCGCTCCAGTCCCCTCCGCCCTACCAACCCTCCCCAGAGCGCCGCTCCGCCTCTACCCGCCAATACTTAGAACTTTATACGCCCGCCGCCACTCCTTCCCCCGCATTACCTCCCCCTCCCCCAGTCTCCCCCTCTGCCCGGGAAGTATCCCGCCCTACCCCCTCTGCGCCCCTCTCCCCGCCCCAGGCGGACCCTTCCGCTCCAGTAGCTCCCATCTTAGAGGGAGAGACCCCGCCCCAAAGTTTAGAGGCTTCCGCTCCAGAAGGCTCGGCCCCTAGCGCCGCCCACCCTCTCACCGTGAGCGCTCCGCCCCCCGTAGACCTCTTCCCCGCCGCGGAGACTGCCCCGAAACCGGAGGTCGCCATCTTAGGGCAGGTCTACAATACCTACATTATCTGTCGGGTGGGGGGCAAATTGTGGTTAGTCGATCAACATACGGCCCAGGAGCGCATTAATTACGAAAATTTAGCCCATTTGGAGGGCTTAGACGAGCGCTCCCAAGGTCTCTTGCTCCCTGAATATTGCGACTTTGGCGCCGCGCTCAGCCAATTTTTGCAAGATAATCTCGACGCCTTAAGCGAGTACGGCTACCAGGTAGAGCCCTTCGGGCCTGAGCGCTTCGTCTTGCGCGGGGTGCCCGCCGGCTTGCCCGCTTCCCAGGCGGCCCAAACCTTCCGCCAGCTAGTCGAAGAGATGGCGGCTAACTCTCTCTCTATCCGCTCCCACCCCAAAGAGCGCTGGCGGGAGAAAATTAGAGCTATGGCCAGTTGTAAGGCGGCCGTTAAAGCGGGTCAGCGCCTCAGTTTGGGAGAGATGCAAGGCTTAGTGGAGGGGATGCTCCAAGTGGAACATTCGCGCTACTGCCCCCACGGGCGCCCCACCCGGGTCATCTTAGAGGAGCGCCTCTTAGAGCGCCTCTTCCATCGCCTCTAAATTCTAGTTGGAAGCGGCGGCCGCTAAGGGCTGGCCTAAGGCGTAACCCAGCTCTTGGCGGTTGAGGCAGTTGAGGTAGATCTCCTCTAAGACTAAGCGCAATTCGTTATCGTCGCGCTTTTTGAGCCCCTTAGTGACCATCAAGAAGCGCACTTCGAAGCTATAGGGGATCTTCTCAAAGGGCATGTGCAGATGGTTTAAGAGGTGGGCTAAGATGATGCGCGCCGTGCGGCTATTGCCATCTTGGAAGGGATGGGTATAGATAAATTCGTTGTAAGCGTAGGCGCAGATCTTTAAGGCGTCGCGGAAATTGTGGGCCTGGGCGGTAGAGAGATTGGAGGCCAACTCGCTCAAGCGCTCGGGGATCTCCTTAATGGCGGCCGCCTTAAAGTTGGGGTTATTGGCGATCATCACCTCGTGATCGCGATAGACCCCGCCAAAATTGGTATTGGCCATGCAGAGTTGATGGTACTCTTTAATGACCTCGATGCTCAAAGGTACGTTCCGCTTGACGTACTCGTGCATCTTGTCCCAAGCCTTCTGGAAGCAGGCGCTAGAGGCGGGATCGAACATCTCCGCATCTTCCTTTTCGACGCTATCCCTAATCCCTTGGGCCACTTCGCCCAACCCCCACTGGCGCTTCTCTAAGCCGTGACCGCTAAAGATCCCTTTGGCGGCTTTGAGCATGAGCGAGCTCTCCTTTTGGACCGCCTTGCTGTGGGCGTCTAAGATCTCGTCCATGTCCGCTTTGCGCTTAAAGAAGGAGAAGGGGGAGATCTTTTTGACGCGCAGATACTTGCACAAGCCTTCCAGGAAGGGGTTGTCGACTAAGCGGCCGACGAAGGGGCCGTATTGGTAGATTAAGAGGAGATCGTTATAGACTAGACGACAGAGAAGCTCAGGTTTAAGCATACTCACGGGCAGATCGTCAGTCATAAAGTAATCGCTGCGGTAGGCCTTCTTTAAGAACTCCGCCATCTCGTCGGTAAGGTAGACGTTATAGTCGTAACCGTAGGCCAAGGCGAAGGATAAGGTGGTACGCAACTCTTGGGCCAAAGGTTTAGGGCTCAAAATATAGTGGTCGCGACTATCGCAGACTAGGAGCCCCTCCTCCTCTAAAGAGCCTAAGGGGACGATCAGCGAGCGCTCGCGATCGACGCGCATCACGTGAGCTAGACGGGCTAAGGAGATCCCCTCCGGCCTACCGGCCACACAGACGAAGAGATCCCAGCGGGTAATTTCAGAAATACCCCGGCGGCGCTGGGAGCCGCTCCCCTTAGTCATCGTCATACTTGTCAGGACCCTATCTTAAGAAAACTCTGAGAGACAAGGCGCCTTTTCTAGACTGGGGGAGCAACTCCTATTGAGAGGACCATTTTTCGGAGAAATAGCCTCCTAGAGAAGGATTGCCTCTTTAAGGCTGGAAAGGGCAGCCACTATGTTTTCTGAAGTCATTTCTTACCAAGCCTCTTCCCAGGGGCTCTATAACATCACCCAGCAGATCGAGGAAGTGGTCAAGCGCAGCAACATCGTCGATGGTATGTGCAACATCTTCGTCTGC
Source organism: Vulcanimicrobiota bacterium (assembly GCA_944322965.1). GTDB lineage: Bacteria > Vulcanimicrobiota > Xenobia > Xenobiales > Xenobiaceae > Bruticola. The sequence continues at coordinate 486,104 of CALUQR010000001.1, read as the reverse complement.
CATACCTCCTGCAGCTTATGCATTCAGGAAAACCACGACCCCAACGCCAAGCGCGATCTGGAAGAGTTCATGATGCGTTTAGTCCCCTTCGTAGGCTGGTTCACCCACGTCGAAGAGGGTCAAGATGATATGCCTTCCCACATCAAGGCCGCTTTGACCAACGTCTGCTTGACCATCCCCGTCATCGGCGGCAAGTTGGCTATGGGCCAGTGGCAGGGTATCTACCTCTGGGAGCATCGCGACAACCCCAGCGCTCGCAAGCTGCGCGTCTCTCTGTGGAGTTAGGTAAGCATTCCCCTTTTCCGATAATATGACGGTTGAACGGCTCCAGAAGATTATGGCCTCCCGGGGAGTGGCCTCCCGGCGCCGCTGTGAGGAATTGATAGCCTCCGGTAAGGTGAAGGTCAACGGTCTGGTGGCCTCTCTGGGCGATCGAGCCCAAGTAGAAACCGATCGGATCACTATCGAGGGCTGGGGCGAGTTGTCTCCCGACACCCCCACCCTCGTCTATTTGATGCTCAATAAGCCGCGCGGTTACGTGACGACGGTGCGCGACCAAAGAGAGCGCCCCACCGTACTCGACTTAGTGCGCGAGATCCCGCAACGCATCTTTCCCGTAGGGCGCCTGGACCGCGATACAGAAGGCCTGCTCCTCCTCACCAATGACGGAGCCCTAACCCAGCGCCTCCTCCACCCCAGCGGCATGGTCCAGAAGGTCTATCTGGCGCGAGTCGACCGCTTGCCCACCCCGCAAGGTTTAGATTATTTGCGCCAAGGGATCTGTTTAGAGGACGGTTGGACCGCCCCCGCCCAGGTGCAGGTAGTGGACGACTCCCATTTGCGCCTGACCATCCACGAAGGGCGTAAGCGCCAAGTGCGCCGCATGTTGGCCGCCGTCGACTCTAAGGTCCTCAACCTAGAGAGGGTGCGCCTAGGCCCTCTCCGCTTAGGCAAATTGCCCCGAGGCTCTTTCCGCCATCTCACCCCCCTAGAGGTAGCCGCCCTGCAAAAGCTCTAGAACCTCTTTCCAGATTGTTTTCCCGAAACTCCATAGCCTAGCTCTTAGGCGGGCGGGGCTTTTTTATATTTCCCATAAGAGGGCATAGAGGGGCGGGGCGGGAGAGGGGACCTTCTTTAAGACCTTCTGTTGGGCTCGCAGGCGCTCTAAATTGAGGTGGCGACGCCGCCTCTCTACCCGCCAGCGCTCCTCCCCCTTAGCGCCGCTCAAGAAAAGCAGCTCGCTGCGCGCCGCCTCTTTAGTAGTCGGATGGAGGAGGCGCACCGCAGCCGCCAGCTGGAAATTAGAGTAGGCCACCTGGTCCTTTTGTAAGCGCTCATAAAAGACTAAGAACTGCTTTAAAGAGACGGCCCCCAAAAGGCCCTGATCGCCCCCAATATGCAAGCTGGCGGGGGGCAAGCCGCGCTCTATCTGCTCGCCCAAAAGCTCGTAGTAGGCCTCTAAGGCGGCTAAATCTAAGGCTACCTGGCGCTCGGCCAATAAGTAGATATACTCTAAATACTCCCAACGCCTCCAGACCTCCCAGGCTACTAGCGGCCGCCGCTCTCCCGAACGCAAGAAAGAATAGAGTTGGCGCTGGGTAGCTTGGCGCTTCTCTTCTACCCTCTTCCAGAGGCGATGCCAACGCCGCTGGCGCCAGAACTGACGCCAGCGGTCCCCCAAACTAGCCCCTGGACTCCCTAAAGTGGCCCGACAATGGGCCACCCGCTCTAAGAACTGGCTGGGGGTAAAGGGCTTAAAGAGGCAGGCGGAGACGTAGTGGGGACGCCGACCGCGGGTGAAGGCCTCGATAGAGCTAGTCATAATCAATTGGGGGCGCTGAGGGTGACGCTCCCAGAGGCAGCGCAAAGTGTGCAAATACTCCCTAGGGGTACGCCCCAAGTCGAGGGCTACGATCTGGGCCTGACTCACTAAGAGTTGGCGCAAAAGTTGTTGGGGCGAACCTTGGCAGCTGCAGACTTCGTAGCCCGCCTGCTGTAAGGCCAATTCTAAGATCTCCCCCCAGCCCCGCGAAGTATTACATAAGGCGATAGGCATCTTTTTATCCATAATTTTTCCCTCCCCGAAAAGTTTCTCTTTAGCTTAAACCCTGACTTAAAAGAGAGTAGAGCGGAGCGAAGAGGGAGACTAAGATAAATCCCATCACTCCGCCTAAGAAGGCCACTAAGAGCGGCTCTAAAAGTTGACTTAAAGTCTCTAATTGTAATTCTCCCCGCTGAGCTAGGAGGCGACTCCAATCCTCCAAAATGGTCGGTAAGCGCCCCGTCTCCTGGGCTACGCGCATAGCCCCTACTAAGGCCCCCTGGTTAGCGAAGAACTCCTCCGCTCGCAAGGCCCCTTCCAGCTCGCTCCCCTCTTTAAGTTCCGCCTCTACCCCCTCTAGAGCTAAAGCTAAAGGATGGTGGGCCAAGGCCCCGCCTACAATGGGTAAGGCCCGCTCTAAGCTCAGCCCGCTATTGAGGAGTAAGGCCAGAGTGCGGCAAAAGCGCGAGAGGACTAAATGGCGCACGGCCTCCCCTAAGAGAGGAATAGTTAAGATGAGATGTTGCAATTGGTAGCGCCCCTGGGGGTGGTAGATATAAAGGTAGTAGGCCCAAGCCGCCCCTAGCCCTCCTAAGAGGCTTAAGACTATCCATAGGGGACCATTGCAGAGGGTGAGCAGCTCTAAAAAGAGGCGGCTACACCAAGGCAGATGGGAGCGCTGCCCCTCCAGAAAGGGGGTAAAGACGGGCAAAACGTAGCGCGCCAGGGCCCCAATTAAAAGGGCCATCACTACGCTGACGATGAGGGGATAATGGAGAGCGGCCCAAAGGCGCTGGCGCAACCTCTGTTCCCAGGCGAAGAAATCGGCCAGATAGTGGCAACTCTCCGCTAAAGCGCAAGCTACTTCGCCCGCCCTAATGAGCCCCAACTCGAGAAGCGTAAAGTAATCGAGGCGCTGGCTCATAGCCTGGTATAACCCTTGACCCTGATAGACGGAGCAGCCCACCTCCCGCCAACTGGAGCGCCCCTTCTCCCCTTGGGCTCCGGGCGCCATAATCTCTAGGGCCCGCACGATGGGTACCCCGCTTTGGAGCATCACCCCTAGCTGTCTATAGAGTAAAATCTTCTCCATCTTTCACCTCCAAGGTAGGGGCTGGAGGGCTGCAGCCTTTAGGCGCCCTCTATTGTCGGGAGTCCACTGCCAGAGCCCTCCGGCCAAAGTGTAGAGGTAGAGGCGGCTGTGGCCGGGGTCGGTCCACAGGGCCCGGGGGCGCTCCCTCTGCAGAGCCGGAGGCAACTTTACGCGCTGCCAGCTGCCGGCGGCGGAGTCGCTAAAGAGGTAGAGGTATAAGTAGGCGTTATCTAAGGTATAGAGGACGGAGCCCCAACTATTGCAAGCCACCCCCTGCAAGACCCCTACCCCCGCAAAGGGCGGGCGCAAAGGTTCCCCCCAGTAGGCCCCCGCTCCGGCCTCCTCTAAGTCCTCTACCCCCCTAAGGGGCGCCCCCCAATAGAAGGGGCGCAGGCGGCGCTCCCGCCCTTCGCAGAGCCAGAGCGTCGAGCCAAATTGGTCGCTAGCTATCCCCCGCAGATCGCCTAAAGGGAGGCGCTGGCTAATAAAGAGATCGCGTCCCACTTGGGGGGAAGTAGGCATCGGCTGGGAGGCGCCCCAGCTCCAGAGGGCCCGATTGGCTCCGTCCGCTCCCCAGACTCGGTAGCCCATCTTATCGCTAGCTAAACCCCTCCAGTAGGGCGGATAGCCCGGTTGAGGGGCGGGCAGTTCCCAGACTCTAGCCCCCAAAGGCTCACCCTCTCCGTCGAAGGTCAACTTAGCTACTTTAGGCTCCCAAGCGTGGCTCAACCAGAGTAGGCCCTGGCCAGGGTGGCCCGCTGCCTGGCCGCTCCGCCAGGTAGCGGGCAGATGGGGGCGCGGCCGCAAGAGCGCCTCTAACCAACTATTGCGCTGCCAGAAGGGGTCGTCCCCAGAGGCTAAGGTCCAAACTTGCTGGCTATCATACTCTTGGGCCTCGACATCTAGCCCCGTATGGGCGCCCCCTAGCCGCCAGAGGCGACAATTAATAAAGCTGCCCTGGAGCCAAACGCGCAATTTGAGGAGCTGTAAATGGCCATTAAAGTCTTCTACCTCTAATTGCCAGCGGTAGAGGGCGTAGGGGGCCTCAAAATTACCCTCCCGATCCCTAGAGTTAGGCGACCACGGTTGATCTTGGATCTCTTCCATCTTAGCTTGGGCTAAAAAGGTAGCGATAGTTAAGGCTTGGGTATCGGAAGTGGCCTGAGCCCCAAAGGCGTAGAGGCTAAAGAGATAGAGACTAGCTCCAAAGACTAAAAATAGAGCGATCAATAATTCTAAAAGTGAATAAGCGCGCGCTTTACCCCTCATAATCTACCCCCTCAATGGCAATAATAGTCTCTAAGAGAGGCCCCGAACGCTCCCCCGGAGCCTGCAATTGACCCGGCAACTGCTGGTGGGGGGCCTTCCACAACCTAGAGCGCAACGAGAGGCGCAAAAACTGGCGGCCACCGTACTGGCGCCAATTTAAAGTCGCCACTTGGAAGTGGGTAAGCCCTTCCTCCCAGAGCTCGCGGCGCAAGCGAAATTGGGGCTCCCCTACATTCTCACTCTGAGGTTTAAAATCGGCCGGGAAAGATTCCCAATAGAGGCGCCCGCTCTGAGGATGCCAATGGAAACCGACTAAAGGGCGCGCCTCTCTATCTTGAGGGCCCGCTCGCTGGCGGAAGATAAAGCGAAACTCGCCGCCATTCCCCACCATACTGCCCGCCCGCCAACTCTCCGCTCGGCGCGCCGGCCAAAGGATAGCCTCACAGTAGCGCAATTGACGGCCCAGACTCTCTAAGCGCAGAGCGACGTCGCGAAAGGCCTCGATCCCCGCCTCGCGATGGCGATAAGAACCCATATTGAAGACGGCCAATTGGCCTACTAGGGCGCAAACTAAGAATAAGAGTCCGTTCGCGATCAGTAATTCGACGAGGCTCACGCCCCGCGAGCCCTTAGGGCCCTTCCACCTCACCGTAGAGAGCATAATCCCATCCCCCCTCTCCATTATCTTTAAAGTATAGGCGGCGCTCTAAACGCACCGCTTCCTCCCCCGCGCTACTCAAGGTCCCCTCCACTACCCCCCTGACCGCCAACAGGCCGGAGGGCAGCTTAGAGATCTCAAAGTAGTACTCCTCAGAGTCTAAAGGCACGGGCACTTTGGCCCACAAGACTCCCCCGCCCGGCAAGGGCTGGGCCTCCTGACAGAGGTTGCCCGGCGCCTCTAAGAGCGGCTCTAAGGAGTGGGGCGTAGCGTAATAGTCGAGAAATTCACGCCCTGAGAGCGCCAAATACCAGGCCTGCAAATTGCGCTCTTGGACGCCCGAAAAGCGGCGCTCGCTCACTAAAGTCGTCAGATAAGCGGAACCTAAGATCAGTAGGAGCACGATGAGCCATAAAGCTAAGATCAGATTTCCCCGCTCCTGGCCCCTCTCAGATAAGGCTTTCACTCTAACCTCCCCCCTCTATAAGGCCTCTAGGCCTCAAACTCTTTAGGGCTCCATATTAACACACTCTTTATGTAAATCCAAGCGCCAAGTTTACTTTTTCTAAATCCTTCCTCTTTAGAGGGAGGAGAGGGCGCGCACTTTGCGCCGCCACAATTCTTCTAAGCGGCCCCACAACTCTCGGGCTAAGTTGAGGCGCCCCTGGCCGCCCTCCGCCATAAAGGTATTGAGCGTAGCCTCTAAAAAGCGGTAGGTCGCTATCTCCTGCCGGTAGAGCCCGCGCATCGCGCGCCGCCAACGGTAGCGCCAACGGCAACCAAATTGGGACCGTTCCCGCTCACGATACTCGCATTCTAGGGACTTACAGCGCTCCTCCACCTGGGCGCGCACCCCCAGCCAGCGCTCGCTAAATTCGGCCTTACTCAACTGATCTTGCGCCGCCTGACCTAACCAAATCGGTAAATAATCCATCCTCTGACCCCCTTCTCTGGCGCCCCCTTAAAGCGGAGGCTCCCTCTCAAGATAGAGGACGACCAGGAAATTTTTAGGAAATAAATGGGGCCTAAAAAGAATTAGCAGGAATTATCCTTCCTAAAGACAATCATAAGATTATCTAATGAAAAATCCAGCCCGCATCCTGGTCTTAGAGGATGATGCGCCCTTGCGAGAGATTCTCGTGAGCGTCCTCCAAGACGAAGGTTTGGAAGTAGAGGCTGTGGCCAGGGGGGAAGAAGCTGTCGCAATCTGTTCACGCAAATTATTCGATTTAGTTATTTTAGACGTGCGCCTGCCGGGCATCGACGGTTTAGAGGCCTTAGCCCGCATGGCAGACGATCTAAAAGAGGCGGCGGTCTTAGTTATTACGGGATACGCCAGTGAAGCGGATTCGATTAGAGCCCTCCGTTTAGGTGCAGCGGATTATCTACACAAACCTTTTGAGTTAGAACTCTTTTTAGAGCGAGTCGGCCAGCTGCTCCAATTGACCGCCCGGCGGCGCGCCCAGCGCCAACGCTTAAGGGACCTACAAAAGCTCTACTCTAGCACCTTAAAGCTCTTAGTCGATCTCTTCTCAGCCTCCCCTTGGGAGGCGGAGCGCGCTAAGTTCGCCCAAGAGAGCGCCCAAAGGGCCAGCCATTTAGCCCAAAAATTCCAAGTCGAGAGCCCCTTAGCCCAAGAGATAGAGCTAGGGGCCCTCCTTAAAGCCCTCTTGCCCCCCGCCCAGAGCGCCCTAGCCTGGGAGGGAGAGCCCGCCTTAGCTACCCTCAGCGCCATTTGGCACAACCTACCCCATTTAGCTAGTCACGTAGTCCAACGGGCCCTAAGTTCTACCGAGGAGCCTTCTAAGCCGCCCGCCGCTACTCTCCCCGGGCAGAGCGAAGCCCTCTTTATAGGTCTAGCCTTAGAGAGCGCGGGCGCTAGCGGCGAGGCCGAAGCTCTCTTTACTAGCCTAATTGCCGAAGATGAGTCCCCCATCCAGGTAGAAGCCTACTTAGCCTTAGCCCGCCTCTGCGCCCCCCAATACCCCCATAGCCCCCTAGAGACCTACCTCCAGCGTGCCCTCCGCTTAGCGCAGCCCTGGGGCCCGGCCCTCTGGGCCCAGACGGCTACGGAGGCCTTTCTCCTGGGGCGCAACTACCTGGGGGCGGAGTTAGCCCAACCCTGGGGTGAATTGGCCTGGCAATTAGCTAACGACTTCCAGCTCCAGCCCCACCTAGCCCGCTTAACTTGGGCTAGAACTACGGGGGAAGCCAGCCAGTGGCAGAGCTTAAAAACCGCTTTAGAGGAATTATCCCAACCGCGCTGGGCCTCTTTAATAAAGCGCGACCTCCCCTGGTTCTGCCATAGCGCGGCCCAAATTTGGCGCCAGGCGCCCGATCCTCCCTCTCCTCTCTGGGAGGAGCTCAGTCGCCAACTAGCTAGGTTCCTAGCCGCCCAGGCCCCAGCCTTAAAGCGTTTAGAGGAGAAAGGGGGCTGCTCCCAAGAGACCTCCCGCGCCTTGCGGGAGCTCCTCAGCCACTGGCGCCAAGAGGTACCCTATAGCGTGGGACGCCTCTTAGATCTCTCCCGCTGGCGCCTAGCCCCTGCGGGGACGGAGAGCCATTGGCAGCGCCCGCTCCGCTTAAAGATCGCCAGTTTAGGGCGCGTCGAACTATTCTTAAACGGTCAATCCTTGGGTCAGGGGGAAGAGAAGCTCAGTAAGAGCCTCTACCTCCTCTTGCGCTTAGCCCTCTCTCCCCAGCCTCTCCCCTGGGCCCGCCTGGAGGAGGACTTTTGGTCCCACTCCCCCGCCACCGCCCGCGCCAATCTGCGCAAACAGCTCTCTTGCCTGCGCTTACTCTGCCGCCGCTTAGAGCTGCCCTACCCCATTCTCACTACCTCTAGCTCTGAATTGCGCCTACTCCCCTCCCTCGAGGTGGAGTTTGACGCCCTCCTAGTAGAGGGGCTCTGCCAAAAGGGGGCGGAGAATCCCCACCTCAGCCGCGAGTTGCAGCGCCTCTACGGCGGCCCCTTCCTGCCCCACAGCCCTTGGGATTGGGCCCTCAACTACCGCCTCTACTTAGAGCAAAAGGTCTTGCGCAGTATGGAAAATTGGCTGGAGCGGGCCCAAAAAAGAGCCCAATGGGAGGAGGTGCGCTTAGGGGCGCTCTGGTGCCAAGAGATAGACCCTTGCCACGAAAAGAGCTGCGCCCAGTTATTGCAGGCCTACCTCCACCTAGGCCAGCCCCAGTTGGGGCGCGAGTATTACCGGCGCTTCGCCCAACGCCTGCACCGCCGCTTCCAGCTGCAACCGAGCCCCCAATTGCGCCAACTTTGCCAAAGTTTAGGGAGGTAGCTATGTCCCCAGTCCGTTTGCTAGTCCCCATCCTCTTAATCGCCCTGAGCCTCCTCTGGAGCTTAGGCCAATCTCAGCCGCCCCCTTTAAAACTCCCCCTCCCTTTAAGCTTAGGCCTAGTGGCTGGGGCCCTCCTCTTAGAGCGGCGCTCCCTCTATTTCCCCGCGGGCGGACGCTGGAGCGCCGCCTGGGCCCTCTGGCTACCCCTCTGGCTGGCCCTCCAAGAAGCTAAATTCCTCTGGTGGCTGGCTCTAGCCTTGGGCCTCTACTGGAGTCAGGGCTCTAAAACGGCTGCCTCCCTAAAATTACCCCCCTCGGACTCATTTAAAGAGGCGCTAAGCTCAGGGGCGGCTAGCGCGGGGGCCGTCTTGCTCTGGGAGTTGCTCTCTTTAAAGGTAGCCGCCCCCCTGCAGGCGGGAAGCCTCCTCTTTATAGCTCTAGCCTATAGCGCTGGAGGCTGGTTTTGGACCCTCTGGCTCCATCCGCTCCCAGACTCCCAGCTCTTCTGGCGCCAGCAGCGCTTAGCCCTCCTCTCCCTAGGCTTAGGGGGCTGGGGGAGCGCCTTTATCCTCCTCTATCCGGCCCAGCCCTTAACCTCTATGGCCCTCCTCCTAGCGGGGGTAGCGGCCCTCGAGCTGGGGGCCCAAAATCTCTATGAGCGCCAAGAGCAAATGCGAGCTAGCCTTTTAGAAAAGCGCTTAGCTAAGGTCCAGGCTAAAGCTACCCGCAGCGAGTTGCGCTCTAACGACTTATACCGCCAATTGGAGAGCCAAAAGCGCCAGGCTAATCTCTTACAAGTGCTAGGCGCATACTGGGACCAGCCACAGCGAGCGGGATTAGGGGCCGATCTCCCCGGTTCGCTAGCCTTAATAGCTAAGAGTTTAGAACTCCAAGAGGTAGTTATCTTCCTCCCCCAAGCGCTGGGCTTCCGCCCCCACTCCTTCTTCGCCCCCCAAGCGGAGCGCTGGCAAAATTGGGATTTAGCCCCCCAAAATCTGCCCCTTTTAGCCCAAGTCCACAGCCAACGCTCCCCCTTACAAGTAGAGAGCGCCCCCCAAGAGTGGCAGCTGGCCGCCCCCATCCCCCAAGGCGGGGTCTTATGGGCCCGCCGTCTGGGCTCCGCTCTCCCAGAGCAGAGCTTAGCCCTCTGGAGTAGGCTAGCCCAAGAGGTGAGCTTACCCTTACGACTGGGAGAGCGCCTGCAAAGCCAAGAGCAGAGTTTGCGCCAGTTGCGGGGTCGCCACCGCGCCCTGCGCCGGTGGGCTAAAAAGTTAGTCCAACTCTGCCGCCAATTGAGCCACGCCGGGACCTTAGATAACCTCCCCGGCTTTAGCCGACGCCTCACTAAATTTTTGCGGGCCGCCTTCCCCGCCCGCCAGGTGTGGTGGCTCAAATCCCCGCCCCCCTCCGCCCCCTTAACGCCCTTAGCCGCCAGCCTAGAGGGCTTGCGCCGAGCCGTAATCAAAAACTCCCAACCCCTCCTCTTAGACGATCTGAGCCGCAGTCGCTTCCAAGGGCCGCCCCCCTTAGATCGCGGCTCCCTTTTGGCCCTCCCCTTCCCCTGGCCCGAAGTCCAGGGGGGAGCGGAAGTCTCCTTAGAGGGGGTCCTCATCCTCAGCCACCCCCAAGCGGCCCGCTTCACCCGCCAAGAGCAGGAGCTCTTACTCTTAATCCTCGACTACTTGCGCACTAGCCTCCACAATTGCCAATTGCATCACCAGCTCCAAGAGTCGCGGGCCCAACTCATCCAGACGGGCAAATTGGCGGCTCTCGGTCAGCTGGCCCCCAGCTTAGCCCACGAATTGAATACTCCGCTGGGAGCTATTCGTCTGGCCTTAGACTCCTTAGCCCGTGAGAGTAGTTATGAGGGCGGCGGCGCCCTGCGCCTAAAGAGAGCCCAAGAGGCGACCCTCCAGGCCCAGGCTATTATTAAAAATCTCCTCTTTTATACTCGAGACGAGGCCCGCCAGCTGGGGCCTACCGACCTCCGCCACACCCTGCGCGATACCTTGCAATTAGTGGGCCATCATCTCAAACGCCACCAAGTCCAAGTCTCCCTCAAATTGGAAAAGCTGCCCCTCTACCTCTTGCAAAAGAGTCAACTCCAACAAGTCTTTACTAACCTCTTACTCAATAGTTGCGAGGCTCTGAGCCTCCAACCCGCCCCCCGCCGCGTGGAGATAGCCGCTAGCCAGCGCCAGGAGGAACTCTGTCTCCGCTTCTTAGATAACGGCCCCGGGGTGCCCAGTCCTCTGCAGGGGCGCATCTTTGAGCCCTTCTTTACTACTAAGGCCCACGGTTTAGGGAGCGGCCTAGGTCTAGCCGTCAGTCGCTCCATAATAAAGGGGCTGGGAGGTAGTTTAGACTTTACCTCCCGCCCCGGTCAGACGATCTTTACTATTCGCCTTACCCCCCGCCTAGCCTGAATTTTGGGGGGAGTCCTCCTCTTTGGGGGGAGCCGTCTCTTGGGCTTCGCCCAAGGGACCCTCTTGGATTAAGGGCTGGGGACTCTCCTCGCTAGCCGGGGTCAGAGCTTCCGAGGTCGGTTTCTCTTCCTGGCGCTCATTAATGGCTACTACCGCGGCGCTGGTACCGGTGCGGGCCCACCAGAAGGAATAGATTAAGATCAAGAGGGCGGTCAAAAAGCCCACGCCGGCCATGATATACCACATACTGGCCACTGAGTGGTGGTGGTACATAAATTGGGTGAGCTCTTCTGGGGCCCGGCCGCTGAGCAGGACGAGCTGATTGAAGGCCTCGCCCGGTTTAATAGCTTCCAACTGCTGGGGGGTGACTAACTTGAGTTCTAAGAGCATCTCGCGAGAGAAGGTATCCTTCGAAGAGAGCATATCGTAGAGCCGGGGGGCGATCAGCCCTTCTAAGGTGGAGCCTATGGCAAAGGACATCTGACCTAAGCCCAGATACATCCCCTTCTTATCGCTAGAAGCTAAGTGGGTGCCCACGAACTCGCTAAATTTAGGGCTAGAGAGCATCTCGCCAATACTAAAGACGGCGATGGAGAGCAGGCAGAACCAACCCATGTGGGAGATCCCGATTAAGCACATGGACAAGGCGGCCAGGGAGGTACCCAGGGCGATACTGCGCAAGATGCGCATCTTGGAGGAGAGCCAGGCGAAGAAGAAGCAGGTAAACATGATCATCGCGCAGTTGAGGTTGAGCATCCCCTCCGGCTGCACGTAGGTCTTAGTCTTATCCAAGATCATGACAAACCCCAGGACGGGATTATTAATATCGAAGATCTGGGAGACGGTATTCACGACATCGCGGCTGTCGACCCAGTCCCTAATGTGCAGGGGCAAGACGTCGAAGAGGCAGTTGAACATAAAGTAGAAGCCGGTAAAGATGGCTAAGAAGACGCACAAGTGGGGGCGACGCAATTCAGAGAGCGTCTCTAAGATGATATTGCGCTGCTTTTCATGTTTAGCTTCGCGCTCTTTAGCTTTGGCTAAACGCTCCTCTAAGCCGGGCTCCTTGTAAGTTAAGAGCAAGATGAAGTTCAAAGCGATAATGGCCGCGCAGGCAAAGAAGACGTTACTCCACTCCATCTTGCGCAAAAAGCCCGCCATCACCGGACCTATGAAGCCGCCAATATTGACCGTCTGATAGAAGACGCCCCAGGCCATAGAGCTATTTTCCGGCTTAGTAGCCTTAGCTAAAGTCCCCTGAATGCCCGGCTTAAAGATGGCCGTACCGGTAGCTAAGAAGATAGCGCCCACTAAGAAGCCGTAGAAAGTGGGGAAGAAGGCCATAATTAGGTAGGCTACCATCTTGACCACCGTCGAGATGGCGATCGTCAACTTATAACCGTAACGGTCGGCCAACCCGCCCACTACGATGGGTAAGAAGCCCTGGAAGCCAGACCAGACCATGAGGATAATGCCAAACTTGGCGGCCGTAACCCCCAAGCCTCCCTCCGAAGCGGGGGCGGTAGCGTAGAGACCGGCCACCGCGCGCACCCCGTAGTAAGCTAAGCGCTCCACCATCTCCATAGCCCCCACCACCCAGAAGACGTAGCCCAGACTGGCCAGGGCGGCTACTAGGCCTAGCTGTTTAATATCCGTAGAATTTGTCGCCTCTTTTTGCGCCATTTAACTCCACTCACTCTCTCACTTAGATTTTGAGGATCGCGCCCATACCAAAGCGGGCCCTCCCCAGGCGCTAAAGCGCCTGGGGAGGGCCCGCTCGGCATCCGATCCTAGCAATTAGCAAACTCAGATACTGCCGCGATTTTTAAAGAGTCGGAACCCAGCCGGACGGCGGTTGCCATCCAGAGGCGAGGCCACGGCGGCCCCTTCCCCTTTGACCTGCTTGGCCAAGATCTCCGACCACTCCTTGCGCTCCCGCTCATAGAGCTGCTGCTGCTCAAAGAGCAACTGCTTAGCCCGCTCCAACTCCTCGCGCAGCTGGGCGCGCTCTTCCTGAGCGCTCTGTAAGAGGCGCTCCTTCTCCAAATTGGCCGACTCGTAATTGGCCAGGGCCTCCAGGAGCTCGCTCTGATCGCCGCCGGCGCCCTCTTTCTGGAGCTTAGCCACCTCTTGGCGCAGAGCCTCATTTTCGTGGTTCAACTCTTCCAACTGGCTGAGGGCTACATCCCGCTCTTGGATGGCGGCCGCATTATCGGAATTTTCCAACTCTTTGAGCTTGGCCTTAGTCTCGCTGAGCTCTAAGGTCACCGCATCGAGCTGGTCTTGCATACGCACTTCTACCGCCTTGACGGCGTCGTAATTGTCGCCAAACTCGCGGCTCTCGTCGATCTCCGCCCGCAAAGCCTCATTCTTAGCTTGCAAGGTATTGATGCGCCGCAAGAGTCGGGCCTTCTCCGCCTCCACCTTAGTCGACTCCACCTGCAGATCTTGGATCTTCTTGTGGTGGGCCGCCTCCTGCTCGCTCAGCTTCTTCTGGCTCTCCTGGAGCTGATGCTGCACTTGGCGCAACTCCTCGGCCGCCTCTTCCAGAGCTTGGGTCCGAGCCCGCTCTTGGGCGTCGCGCTCCACCTGGACCGTCTGCAAGCGCTCTTCGGCCTTCTTAAGTTGAGCCCGCAAGCCCTCCTGAGCGCTCTGGGCCTCCTCCAGGCGAGTCTCATACTCGCCTAACTTGGCCGTAGCCTCCGAAGCCTCCCGATGGGCGTCGGCCGCCATATTCTCTAGTTCCGCCGACTGGGCCTGAATAGACTTAATCTGGGTCTGAATCTGGACTAACTCCGCCTGGGAGACCTCCAGCTCCTCCTCCCGCTTCTTGTAAGCTTCGGAGAGATCGTCGTAAGCGCTATTAGAGTGCTCCGCCTGGGTGCGCAGATTCTCTAACTCCCGGTGGTTGAGCTCCAACTGCTCCTGAGCCTTGCGCAGATCTTGCTTAGCCCCCGCCAAAAGGCCCTGGCTCTGCTCTAAGCGCTCTTGCAAATCCCGCTGGCCCGCTCGAGCCTTCTCTAAGCTCTCGTTATGCTGTTTGGCCAACTCTTGGGCTTGTTGCTCATTCTTAGCTAAGACGGCCTGCAATTCGCGCACTTGGCGCTCCCGGGCCTCGCTCGCCTGCTGCAAGTCCTGATTCTGCTCTTTTAACTTGAGGCACTGATCTTGGAGTTTAGTATAACCGGCGTCGGAACCGCTGACCTTAGCCTTGAGCTGCTCGCAAGCCTCGCGCAGCCTCTGCAGTTCGCCTGAATCCTTACCCGCCTGCTGGGCTACCGCCTGCAACTCTTGATTCTTCTCTTTGAGCTCTTGATTGTCGCTCTGGAGGCGATCGAGGAGCACCTGCAGACTGCTCGTCTCCTCTTCGCAGGCCTCGTAGCGGGCCTCTAACTCCCTACAATTGGCATTTAAGGCGTCGACATGCTCCACGACCTTTTCCGCAAAATCGTTGGCCCCTAAACCGTAGGCCTCTAAGGGGGCGCGCAGGACTTCCAGACGGTTGAGGACCGACTCTAAGTCGGAGCCCTCCGCATTGAGCTTCGAATTCTCGTCTACCGTCCGCTCATGCTCGGCCCGCAGGTTGGCGTACTTTTGGTTGAGTAACTCGTATTTCTGGCGCAGACTCTCCAATTCGGGACCGCCCCCGCCCTTAACCGCGCCTCCGCCCGCCTTATCTAAGGCCGCTCCGATCCTCTTTTCCAAGAGCTGGGGTAGATTTTGTAAAGCCTGCAAACTCTCTAAAAGCTTGGGATCGCTCTTGCCGCTTACAGTGAGCGAAGTCTGAGCCAAACTCTCAAAACGCTTCTGGCAGAGGGTCGTCAACGATTCTAAGCCCTTCTGCACCGCATCTACATTATTACGCAGAGCCTTGGCGCTATATTCGCCCTCTACGGCGGCCTGGATCTGCTTTAACTGACCCTCTAAGCGGGCGATCCCCTTCTCAGCCGCTCCACTCCCACTCCCGGGCGCCGGCAAAGCGCTGGGCTTGCGGTTCTCCTCTTTCGTCTCGTTAAAGAGCTTAATGAGACGGGCCTGGGCTCTAGCCAAAGGCTCTACCGCCCGCTCTACTATCTGCTCGGCCTGCTCGTGATTGAGGCCCGCCGACTTAGAGCGCTGGCTGCGCTCCTCGCCCCCTAAGCGCGCCCCATTGCCCCCGCTGCGGGCCAAGACGCTGGCCGCCGAAGGTAAAGGCAACTCCATGCGCAGGTAACGCAGCTGCGACTCGTATTCGTCTAAGTCCGTGTCGTATAAAGAGGAGTAATCTAAGGGCGCCTCCCCTTCGCCGTCAGGGCTATCCATCTGGCGCAAGCTGGGGCTAGCGCTACCCAGCGCCTCGCTCTCTCCCGCCGTCTCCATAGGCTGGGGCGTACTCTCTTCATAGCCGTAGTAAACCGACTGCTGAGGAGGGGCGGCCTTAGCTTTAGAGGCGTACCTAGCCGTCGGAGCCTTGGGCGGCTTGGGAGGAGCGACATTGGCGAAAGCGGTGGGGGCCTCCTCTTCTGGAGCTGGCTCTTGAGTTCCAAACTCAGAGATCAAGCGCTGCACTTCATGGTGGCGCAGCACCAAGTCCCCGGCCCTGCGAGCGGCCGAGACCTTGCCTTCAGAGATCCACTCCCGGATAGAATCAGCCGGGACGTTGATCAGTTGGGAGACTTCCTCGATGGTATAGAACTTAGACATGTCCCCGATACTTTCGAGCCTAGGCCTCTAGGTTCCTACGTAGAGGGGGGCGCACAGGCAGGGATAAGTTCCCTCTAGCAGGAAAGTTGCCCGAGATTATAAGATGCTGTTTAGCCGAGGTTACAATTAGAAAATGAAATTAAAATTATGTCGCCTGCTCTTTCCCCTCTTGCTCTGCGCTCTGGCTACTCTGACCTTAGCTTGTAGCCGCTCTACCCCCAACAATAACCCCCAGAATATTATCCAAAATAGCAATTTTCGCCTGACCGCCCCGGCCGCCGATCGCTACGAAAATATTGAGGGTACCGCCCTCTACAATGTGGCCCCCGATCTGAGCGAATACTTAGCCGCCCTGGGTCCCCAGGCCCCCGCCCACCTCAAAGCCTTCTTCATCTTGCTCAATCCCAAAGCCCCCAGCGAGGCCATCTTAGTTCAGGCCCCCTCCGACATTCCCCAAGAGGCCATCAAGAACCAAGCTAGTAGCGTCATCGTCTTGACGGGCAACGTCAAAGGGATCAAGTGCCCGGCCCTGAGCGCCTACGTCAAAGAGAGTTTAGGCGCCGACTTAGCTACTACCGCTAATGGCGACTTAGCCTATATCGAAGCGGAGACCCCCATCGACTTTAACCTCACCTCCACTAAGCCGGCCAGTTCCCAGCGCATCGAGATCCCCTTAGAGGGTACCCCCTTAGGCCAGCCTCTGCAAGGCGAGCCCCCGGCGGCCGCCGCTACCCCGGCTTCTGAACCGGCCGCTGCCGCTCCGGAAGCCGCCGCCCCAGAGAGCGCTCCCGCCCCTCAGCCCGTAACTACCCAGCCTACCTCCGCGCCGGCGGCGGTTACCCCCTCCCAGCCCGCTCCGGCCCCCGTCCCCGAGGCCCCGCCCCAGCCCCCCTTAGAGTTGCAAGTGCCCCCCGCCCCGGCCGATCAGTCGCCCCAGGCGGCGGCCCCTTCCCAGGCTCTGCCCACCCCCGTGGCCGACCAGCCGGCTCCGCCCCCCTCCGATGGGCCTACCCCCATCTCCATCAATTAAGACTACCGCCTCCTAAAACCCTCGCCAGCGCACTTAACCTCAGGGGAGAAAAATGATGAAGTTGCCTAAGATTGAAGAGTCGCCCGTAAGTTTAAAATTGTTCTGCCTGGAGGGGAGCTCCGTCCCCTTCATACCCTGGCAACGCAATGAACGCGGCCAACAGGTCTTCATCAAACTGACCCGCGCCGAAGAGGTAGCCCTACTCTTTGTGGGCGAAAATTGCCTCCTCGACGCCGAGTTACAACAGACCCTCATCCGCCTAGTCAATGAGGGCTGGAAGGTAGAGGGCGAACTGACCGCCTCCTTTGAGGGCTCCCACGAGCCGGGGATCGATCCTTACGTCTACCAAGATCCCATCGTCCTCGAACTGGGTAAGGGCTTATTACCCCTACTCGATCCCCAACAGGGGGCGCCCCTTTTGGGAGCCTTGCCCCAAGTGCGCGATGAGATCGCCCGCGAGTCGGGCTTAGTGCCGGCCGGAGTGCGCCTTAAAGATAACTTGCGCTTAGGGGCCAACCAATATACGGTCCTCCTCAAGAGCTCCCCCATAGCCAGCGGAGAGATCTATCTCGATCGCTTCTTAGCTATCGGCTCCTTTGAGCAGCTCTCCGCCCTAGAGGGTTGGGCTACGGTCGAGCCCACCTACCGCATGCAGGCCAAATGGGTGAGCGCCGACCTCCAAGAGAAGGCCAAAAAGATGGGCTGCGTCTTAGTAGGTCCTTTACAGGTCTTACTGACCCACCTTAAGAGCCTAGTCTTAGGGGCCGCCCCCGAACTCTTGGGGCTCCAAGATACTTATAACCTCTTAGCCCGCCTGCAGATTACCCATCCCGTGGTGGTCGAAGAGTTTATGCAAGATCGCAGCCAGCTGCGCGCCTTGCGCAAAGTGCTCCAGGGGCTCCTCCAAGAGCGGGTGGCCCTCAATAATCTGGTCACTATCTTGGAGGTGGTGGGCGATAAGCTCCAAGAGGTAGAACGCCCCTCCTTAGAGCTTCTCATTGAAGAGTGCCGCTTAGCCTTAGCCCGCCAGATCTGCTGGTCTAATCTCAATCCCCAAGGGGAGCTCTCCGTTATCGTCACCACCCGCCCCTTAGAGGAGAAGATCGCCCGCCTCTCCGCCTTGCGCCGCCATCCCGAAGAGGTCCAGCTGAGCGAAGAGTTAGTCCAGACGATTATAGCCTCTATTAAAGAGGCCCTGAATGACGGCGGAGGAACGATGGTCATAGTCACCGATCCCCAATTGCGACCCTTCTTAGCTAAACTCTTAGCCTTAGAATTGCCCTCCGCCTGCGTACTCTCTACAACCGAGGTAGCTTTAGGCCGGGCTAAATTGATTATTACCGCCCGGGCTAGCCTCCAGGAGAAGGACGCCGCCCCCGCCGCCCCCTCTAACCCGCCCCAGGAAGCTCGCGAACCTCAAGATAAAGAGAAAGAAGAGCTAGAGCCTCCCTCCCCTAAGGGCGATACTGAAAAGGCCAACGCCGAAAATGGCAAGGGCGAGGGGCTCTTAGGCTTTTTGCGCAAGGGTCAGAAGAAATAGATGTATCCCTTCCTCTACGCCCTGGGCCAATTCTTAACTATCGCCGCCCTCAGCTGGTCCGCAAGTAGAGGTATCTTGACCCTCTCCCCCTTGAGCTGGGCCCTAACTTGGGGGCTGGCCACCCTCCTCTTGCCCCCCCTCTTGAACCGCTGGGGTAAGGCTCCGCTCTTTATCGTAGCGGGAACCCTCTGCCTCATTTGGGGCTCTAGCTGGGTCCTTTTGGGTTCTGAGAGCGCCCATTGGGGGGCGCTCATCGTCTTAAGTCTAGGCGGGGCTACCGTCTGCCTCACCTCGGGGGCGGAGATCGCTACCGACAATTGGCAGGGGACCTTGGGCTGGGGCTACTTTTTAGCCGCCTACCCTTTGGGCTTAGCCTTGGGCCAGCTCTTAGCCTACTTCTACCCCAACCCGGGCTGGGGGCCCGTCTGGGGGGCTACCGCCGCCCTCCTCTGGTGGGGCTACGCCTTCTACCGCAGTCCGCGCCACTTTAATTCCGCCCTCTTACACTTCCAGCCCCTGCCCTGGCAAGAGAGCCACCGCCGCCCCCTCCTCTTTTTGGGAGCTAGCGCCCTCCTAGGCGCAGTCCTCAGCTGGCAGATCTTCCAGCTGCTCCCCCTGCCCTTCCAAGGCGGGGCCCTACTCTTGACGGCCGCAGCGCTGGCTGCGGGCGGTTGGAGTACCCGCCGCTGGGGGGTCATGAAGAGCGCCACCTTCTCCCTGCTCCTAGCTTTAGGGGCCCTCTTAGCCCCCCTCTGGGCGCCCGACGGCCAAGCTTGGCTCTATACCCTAGGCTTAGCGAGCCTCAACTTTAGCCTGCCCCTGCTAGGCTGGAGTACGAACCGCCTCCTGCCTACCCCCGGAGCCTGGAGTTGGAGCCTCTTGAGCGCAGCCTACCTCTTGGGAGCCCTCCCCCTCTACCTGCGCGCCGCCCCCCTGGCCCCCAGCCCCCTCCACCTGAGCGCCCTGGCCTTACTCGCCCTCTGCCTCCTCTACCCCGCCCTGCGCTGGACCTACTCTATCCTCCAACCCGTAGACCAGACCCCGCCCCAAAACTTGCGCACCGAACGCCTCGAAAACCATACCCTCCTCGTCCCCTAGTAACAAAAAAGACTAATCTTTTTCCTGACCTCCGCAAGGTTAACAAGTTTTTCATAAAGAAGACTAGTTTTCAGCTTAAAATAGTATAAAATAAGATCGGAGAGAGGGGATATTTTAGGGAGAGGAGGCAGAGCTGTGGTAGACTTTGCTAAACCTCATGCGGTCTTAGCGGCGGAAGCGGAGAGGACGGAAGCGATGAGCGGCTCCTCTCTGTCGGTCCCTCTGGGGCGGCCCCTCAGCGCCGAGTTGTGCGCTGAGATCGAGACTATGTTGCGCCAGTTTTTCCATCCCGATACTATCGCTCAATTGACGGGGGTACCCTTAGACGAGGTAGAGCGGCTGCGCCAGGCGATTTGAAGCTTAACTCTATAGAGAACCCATAATCTGCAAGGGGATCCTTGCCTATAGGGGCCGTCCGAAGGACGGCCCCTCTCTACTTGGAGCCCTAAACCTTAAGGCGCCGGAGGCGCTGACGGTTTAGGGAACGGCGCCTTAAAAATAAGGCCTAACCTCAGAGCTCTAGGGGAGCTAGAGCTCTTTAAGGTTAGGAGAGCTTAGCCTTAGCTAAGAGTTTTTGGACCAGTTCCTCAAACTTAGCGTCGGCTCGCTCTTGGTTGAAGATGGGGACCTCGACCCAGGCTGGGGCGTGCTCTTTGACCTCCAAGACCCTAAAGTCCAAAAGGCCCTGGTAAGAGACCTTGTCGTCGGGGTTAGGGAGCTTGCCCAAGAGGGACATGACTAAGCCGCCTACCGTCTCCGCCTTCTCCTCCGAGAGAGGATCCTCTAAGCGCTCAGCTACCTGGGCCATCTCCCGCTGGGCCTCCTCTTCCGTCAAGTCGCTCAGCCAACTGTCGAGATCGAGACGATCGACCTCCTCCTGGACGAGTTCATCGATGCGCTCTTGGAGGCGCTGTTCGCCAATCTGAGCGCAGAGGGCGGGACCCATGACCCGACGCGCCTCCGCCTCGCAGCGGGGCCTAATCTTAGACTCTAAGACGTGTAAGAGACCCTCGTTGAGACCCTCGGCTAAAGAGTCGGTCATCGATTCCACCAGGTCCTTGAGAGCCACCGTGCCCTCGATCTCCCAGCTGCGACAACCCTCGTCGAAGGAGATGGGAGGACGCTCCTCCTCCTCAAACTCGTCGTAGACTTCGCCCACGATCTCTTCTACTAGGTCCTCCATCGTGACGATACCGGCGATACCGCCCTTCTCATCGACGACCGCCGCCATATGCACCGATTGGGCGCACATCTCCTTAAAGGCAGCCTGCAAGCTAACTAGCTCGTGCAAGATGGGATAAGGCTTACTGTGCAAGCGGACCGGCTCTTGACCCTTGCCCTCGCGCATAGCCTTGTACAAATCGCGCACCAAAACTAAGTGGGAAGTATCGTCTAAATCTTCCTCGTAGATAGGATAACGACTGCAACGGTACTGGCGGATCTGACAGAGGGCGTCCTGGACCGTAGTATCGGCCTGGAAAGCCATAACCTCGATGCGAGGGACCATCACGCTGCGCACGATGACCTTGTCGAAATGCAAGAGCTCCTGAGCCCACTCGCCCGCCTCGTCGTCTATTAAACGATCGCTGACGCTATTCTTTAAGGCCAGATCTAAAGTCTCCTTAGAGACATTGTTGGTGAGATCTTTCTGGATCTGCATACCCAAAAGATGGAGGCCTAAATTGTTCAAAGCATTCAAGAAGATGGAGACCGGGTAGAGCAAAATATTGCTCACCTGCATGGGCCTATAGATGAACTTAGCCATCGGGACCGGGAAATGGAGGGCCGCCGTCTTAGGGACCATCTCTCCCACCACCACGTGGACGAAAGTCAAAATAGCTAAGGCCAAAAGGGTCGAACCGCCATGGATGAGACCGCCCACCGCCGCGCTGTGGGTATCGAACCCCAACTGCTCGGCAAAGCGCATAAAGAGACCGGCCATAGCGTGCTCACTGTAAACGCCTAAGCCCAAACTGGAGAAGGTGATACCGACCTGCACCACCGTAAAGTAATGGTCCAACTTGACCGCGTCGTTCTTAATAGCCAATAAGCCCTCGGCCCAAGGGACCCGACGCTTATTCTTCTGACCCTCCTTAGCTATCGTATCTAACTCGATAGTCGTCAGACTGAGCAGCGCAAACTCCGCCGCCACATAGAAACCGTTGATGGCCAAGAGGATGACGATGACCGTAAATTGGAATAAAATCTCGCGTAGCTCTTCCATTTACTTCTTGCCCCCTCCCTGACGAACCGCACTATCCTTAGAGACCCGCGCCGCGCTCGGATGGGCGCCATGGTGAGAGGCCGCCCGACGCTTGGCCTCCTTCTTAGAGACGGCCGCATACTGCACGTCCGCCTCGTCGATAATACTGTTGCCTAAGAGGACCTCTAAAATGTCCTCCAAAGTCAAAACGCCCAAGACGCGCCGCTGCTCGTCCTCTACAATAGCCATCGAAGCCCGCTTCTCGCCTAACTCCTCGCGCACCTTATCTAACTCGTCGTCTAAACGACAATTGACGACCAGATCGCGCTTAATGAAACCGTGAGGGAAGAGCAGACTGACCCGAGCCTTGTCGTTAGCCGTATTCTCCGCCAACTTGGCGGCCCGGTAACGCTTGCGCTCTATAGCCTTGCGATGCTCGGGATGGGCCTGTAACTCCGCCTGAGCGTTACTCTCCGCTAAACGCCAAGCCTCGTCCCGCTCCCGATCGATCTCCTCCTGGGTAGCGCGATCTTTAGCCAGATAGATAGCGTCAAAACGCTCTAAACTGAGCTTCGCTAACTCGCTCTCGCCACTCTCCGCCAAAGCCTTGTCCACTAAACCCTCAGCTAAAGCGAAAGAGAGATCCTTAATGTGGACGATACCCACGATCCGCTCGGCTAACTCGCCCTGACCGTAAACGGGTAAACGACTGTAAGGGGAACGCTCAAAGATGTCCTGGACCTTGTCCATCCCATAATCGGTACGCAAATAGATGAGCTCGTGAGGCTTATTCTCCTCGCTCGACTCCTCTATCCCTTCGCCACCCTCCGGGATCCGCACCCGAATGGCGAAACGGACGCTATGCTCGCCCTCTTCCTCGCTAGGCGGATAAGAACGAAAGACGTCCGAGACCTTGCGGTTGGGGAAACGTAAGACGGAAGCCACCTGCTGGCCCTCCTCCGGAGCTAAGAAACCATGGGCCGCGCTGATGTCCACCATGTTGATGAGATCTTTTAAAGTCTTCGACTGACTGTGCTGGACGTTAGTATCCATGCCCAAAGCCCGCAAAATAGCTAGACCCGAACCGTTCAAGAAATTAATAATGGGATTAGTTAACTTCATGGCGATGTCAGTAGGCCAAATCAAAAATAAAGCCACCCGCTCCGTATAACGCGTGGCGATAGATTTGGGGATCAACTCGCCCACCAAAACCTGTAAACCAGTAAAGAAGACGACCAAACCGACGCGAATGACCTGACTGGCACTCTGCTCGCTCATCCCAAACCAGTCCCGCAAAGCGACTACACAAAAAGGAGAGACGTACTTCTCACCCGCGGCGCCTATAACTAAACTGGCAACAGTAATTACAATCTGACAGGCCGCTACACAATGGTCTAAAGTGTAATTGTCCTTAATGTGCGGCAGTAAACGCAGAGCCGATTGGTGACCGGAAAGCTTCTTGTCAGAAGCTAAATACTTTATGCGCTCCTTGTCGACGGAAACGATGGCAAACTCCGCTCCCACCGCCACCGCCGTGGCCACCAATAAGAATAAGATCAACAGAAGCGCAAATATTAGAGCTGGTATAGACATAGGCGGAAATAAATTCCGACTCAGTTCCTCCTTTAACTCAAAGATTAAGACGAATTCAAATAACCCTCATTAGCCACCCCGCCCCTCTAACCTTTTTTTTAAACTTCGGACTTACTATCCGGCAAGAAGGTAAGTAGCGGCCGTAACTTTGTATGCGGCTAGCGTCACTAACCTTTTTTAAACCTCGGACTTACATACCGACGGTGAGGTAGGTTACGGCCGTAAATTTTAAACCTCGGAGTTACTATCTGATGGAGAGTTACTAAACGGCCGTAACTTTGTATGCGGCTAACGATACTTACTTCTTTTTGGGGGCTTAGGACTTGAGCATCGCAGATTTTTTTAACCTCAGACCTAGGGACCGGTGAATAATTGCTTTATGACCGTAAGTTTTTGTAGCGCTGACCTTATTATCGATAAAGCTCGCTTTGGAGGCGATTGAGGGGCGGGCGCGTCAGGATCGGGCGTTAGTTCCCGCCGGTATGTAGGTCCGACACAAAAAAGAGGGAACCAGCATCAGCCCGCCCCTAAGTTACGGCCGAGCGTTAATTCCCGTCGGTAAGCTACTCCGAAATTTAAAAGAGGAACCGACGCCTGCCTAAACCTAAGTTACCCCGAAGTTTAAAAACGTTGGAGAAGGTCGAGGGCGGTTTGGCTGAGTTCGGGGACTCCGCTGTCGGCGGCGGCGGTGATTACGGGCAGGCTAGTGGCGCCCAAGATCTGGGCCGTCTCTTTGAGGATGCGGATCCGCTCCGGGATGGCATCGGCGCCGCGCATTAGGCCTACTAAGTCGGGCAAGATCTCCGCTCCGAACTTATGCAACATCCAGATGGTAGTATCGGAGATGCGCTTATCTAAGGGTCGGCCCATCAATTCGCGGCCTAAGGCTAAGATATAGGGTCTATAGCGCCCCGGGTAGCGCCGGAAGACGGCCCGCACTAAGGTAAATTTGACGTAGACGTCGGTGCAGCGATCGGCCGCTTTGAAGATGGCGTTGACGTAACCGGCCGGATTCTTATCCATCATCAGCTCGGCGACTTTATCGACGACCCCCACCCCTCCCAAGATGAGGCTCCCTAAGATCTCAAAGGCGATCCCTTCGAAGACTTTGGGGTCCCGCTTCAACTCTTCGGCGGCCAGATTGAGCCCGGCCTCTTCGCGCTGCTGGCGCTGGGCCTCTTGCTCCGGTCCGGAGGTACTCTCTAGAGTGAGATCCTTCCCCAAAAAGGCCTCTAAGAGCTGATCTTTCACAATTTCACAGGGCGTTTTCTCGGCTACTTCCATCATAGCCGAGAATTCGCCGCCCACCAGCCGCGAACCTCTTTCCCCGCTCTCAGCAAAAGTAACCCTCTCTAGAGAGGATCACTCCGGAAAGTTAGATTCTCTAGGAGAAAAAATAAAGGAATCCTTAAAAATTGTAGCCATTTATGGTAGACTAGGGGGTAACGTATCGTAAATTCCACTCGATCTAGCGGAGGTCACGCCACTTTGAAATCTTTCTCCCGCTTGCGCTCCTGGGCGCTGCTCTGCCTTCTGAGCCTAGTCTTGATGGCCGGTTGCGGCGACTCGGGCTCTATGCCCTCCCTCGCTTATGGCGATATGCCCGATCCTCCCCAAGTCCCCGGCGTCACCCCGGGCGGCCAGGCTACCATCCTCAGCCCGGCCCAGCATCCCACCCAGCCTACTAGCGTTCCCCCCAAGGTAGCTAAGTATGAGGCGGCTAGTAAAGATCTCCAAGCCCGTCAAGAGACGGTAGAGATCAAAGTCCAGAAGGGCTGGTCCGTCTTCTCCCTGCCCTTCGCCCAGCTGAGCTCTATTAAGGGCCTGACCCACCAGCTCACTTACTGGCAGGGCACGCAGTACGCCCACGTCGATCCTACCCTCAACCCCCAGAATATAGATACTAAGATCTCTTACTGGATCTACGCGGAAGAGCCCCAGCGGATTATGGCTAGCGGCGTCCTCAACGAAGAGCAGACCTTCGACATTCCCCTGCAGGCGGGCTGGAACTTTATCGGCCTCCCCTATCACGAGAACGTACCCTGCCAGCGGATCTCTATCTCCCGCCAAGGTAGCAATCTGCGCGGCTTGGCCCAGGCTTCTTCCAAAGATATGACCCAGGATGATAGCTGGGTCTATAGTTACGTCTACGTCCAGTCCCAAGGCCGGACCCCTAAGATGGTAGATATTTCCAACTCCAGCGCCCAACTGGAGATGGGCGGTACCCACTGGATCTTCGCCTGGAACGAAGCCGTCCTCCACTTGAGCCCGGAGACTACCCCTCCCCAGCTCAATACCGTCACCCCCGTATCCGCCTGGGAGATAGAGGATAGTATCCAAATTACGGGTAAGAACCTGGGCGATCCCCAGCAGGACCAGCTCTTATTGAGCGTAGCCGGTATTGCCGTCGATTCCGCGGCTATCACCTCCTGGACCCCCACCCGCATTAGCTTTACCGTCCCCCAGGGCTTAAAGAGCGGCGCTCTGGCCGTCTTCAAAAACTACTGTCCCAGCAATACCCTCTCGGTGCGCCTCTCCCCTAACGCCCTGAAAGACGCCCGCTTAGGTTCCCTCTACGGTTATGTGACCGACTACCAAAATAACCCCCTCTCTAATACCCAGATCCTCTTAGATAGCGGCCACTCTGCGGTGAGCGATATTCACGGTGAATTCTCTATCGACTCTCTGCCCGTAGGCGACTATATCTGCTGGATCAGTCGTATCGGTTATAAGAGCGTCATGGCGGAAATTACGGTTAAACCCGGTTCCGAGGCCACCACGGTGCGCGTCCAGTTGCGCGAGGCCGGTTCCCAGAGTACGGGCGGCGACAGCGCCTTAGTCGAGAGTAAGTTGACCGTCCGAGCCAATAAGCGCACTTCCGGAGGCCAAGATTACTGGCCTAGCTCCATCCGCATTGAGGAGGTGGGCGACTACTCTAACCGCGCTTCCGATAGTTGGGATTCTGAAGACTCTTACCGCGAGGTGAGTATTACGGCTACCGTAGGTTCTAGCTATAACGTCTATATCGTCTGGGAGAACGACTCCGGCCAGGAGCTGCGCTCTAGCCATAGCGTCAAAGTGACTCAGAAGAATGGCCAGCTGGTCTCTTACGATAACTAGAGCGACCCTCTAGATAGCGCTCCTAAAAGAGCGCCCCTCTTTTAGCCGGGCGGCCCTAGGGCCGCCCGGCTAAAGGCTTTTCAGGGGTCCTAGAGGCAAGAATTTAGCCTTGAGGCTAGAAGTAGCCCCCTTCTCGAGGGAGGCAAGGGGAGCGTTATGGGCAGATGGATCGCCGCCTGGAAAGAGCGGCTCGGGGGGCTAGGTAAGAATATCACTCTCATCCACTGGCTAGTGGGCGGGGCGACCTTTGTGGTGGGGGTCTTAGTCTTAGTGGCGGGCGGATTGCCTACTAGCGCCAAGTTAGAGGTAGGCCGCCCCGCGCCCTGGGATATTAAGGCCGCCAGCGCGGTGCAAATAGTCGACCAGTCGCGCTGGCAGCGGGCCCAGGAGCAGGCCGCCAACCAGATCACCCCCATCGAGCGCCTCAGCCCCCAATCGCTAGATATCAGTAAGAGCAAGCTGGAGCAGAGTTTCTCCATTATCCGCCAAGCCCAGCGCCAACATCCCAATGGCAAATTCTCCTCGGCCGAGGTCAACCTCATCTCCCAGAAGGTGCCCCTCAACTTGCGGGATCAGACGGTCAAGGCCCTCTTAAACTCCTCCGCCCCCGCCTTAGAGCAGTATTATACCAATAGCGAACATATTTTGAGCGTCGTCATGCAGACGGGCGTAGGGGAAGACGAGCTCAAAGAGGCGGCGGGGCGTATCGCCCAAGAGGCCCGCTCCCTGCCCGGCCAAGCGGAAGCCCAGGCGGAGATCAATACCGAATTGGCCCAAGCGGCCCTAGTCCCCAATAAGTTCGTCGATTACGCCGCCACCCAGCAGGCCAAAGCGGAGGCCCGGGAGCAGGTGGAGCCCATCTATAAGACCATCGTCCCCGGCCAAGTCGTCATTCGCGAAGGGGATATAGTAGGCGAAGAGGATCTGCCCGTCCTAGAGGCGCTGGGCGTCTACCAGCCTACCCTCACCTGGGGTTATATCTTCACCCACGGCGCGTTAGTCTTTGTGATGCTAGTCATCGTCTGCTACTACTTACGCGCCTATCTGCCTGAGCTCTACGCCAATCCGCGCCTCCTCGCCGGCACGGCCGCCCTCTGCCTAGTCTTTATGGTCCTCTCCCGCTATACGGTGACCATCTCCCCCTATCTCCTCCCCATCGCCTTCACCTCTATCCTCTTAGCCATTATCGTCGACTCCCGCCTGACCTTGCTCTTAGTCTGCATCTTAGGGGTCTACGCGGGGGTGATGACTAATACTCTGGCCGCGGTGGCTATCGTCATCTTTACGGGTATGGTCAGCGTCTTAGCCGTGCGCCGGGCTTATAAGCGCTGGAGCGTCGTCACCGCCTCCCTCTACGTGTGGGCTATCAACGTCTTTATCGTCTTAGTCTTCTCCTTAAGTTCTAGCCGCGGCTTCGATCAGGTGGCCTTAAACGCCCTCTTCTACGGGGGCATCAACGGCCTGCTCCCCTCCCTCATAGCCGCCGGGGCCCTGCCCGTTTTGGAGAGCGCCCTCAAGGTGACGACCCACATTAAGATGTTGGAGCTGGCCAACCCCAATGAGCCCGTCTTACATGAGCTCTTAACTAAGGCTCCGGGCACCTACATGCACTCCATTATGGTAGCCAACTTGGCGGAAGCGGCGGCCCAAGCTATCGGAGCGGACGCCACCCTCTGCCGGGCGGGCGCTTACTACCACGATATAGGTAAGATGCGCCAACCCAACATGTTCGTAGAGAATCAGACTAGCCAAGAGAACCCCCAGGATAAGCTGCCCCCCTCCCTCTCGGCCATGATCGTCATCTCCCACGTCAATTACGGCTTAGAGCTGGCCAAAAAGTATAAGCTGCCCCCGGAGATCACCCAATTTATCCCCCAGCACCACGGCACGAACTTGGCCTCCTTCTTCTACCAGAAGGCTAAGGCCCAAGGCGAGGAGCCCGTCTTTGCCGAAGATTTCCGCTACCCGGGCCCTAAGCCCCAGACTAAAGAGACGGCCATCGTCATGATCTGCGACGGCTTAGAGGCCGCCTCCCGCACCTTGCCCCTGCCCAACCGGGAGAACCTCAAGAATCTCATCGATAAGATCGTAGGCAATATTATCAATAACCACCAATTAGATGAGTGTCCCCTCTCTCTCAAGGATATAAATACGGTCAAGGCCTCTATCTTGCGCTCCCTGACTAGCCACTACCATAACCGTATCCCCTACCCCGACGCCAAGACCCTCAAGGCCCAGGCTAAGAAGGAGGGTCCGGCCCCTCCCGCCCCCGCCGCTCCCCAGCCTCCCGCGGAAGAGAAGCCCCCCGCCGAAGAGGCTTAAAAGGGACCTACTTTTTAAGGAAAGGATCGCTACTAATATGCGCCAACGCTCTCTGCGCTTAAAGACTTCCCTCTACCGCCAGACCCCTCTCTACCGGCGGGAGATTACCCCCAGCTTCTGCCGCCGCGCCGTTTACGAGTCGGTACGCATCTTAGAACAGAGTCTGGGTATCGGCCCCCGCTTAGCCTCCCTCCACCCCCAGAGCGCCCCCCAAGCCCACCTCTACCATCCCCTCCTTTTAGGGGTAGATCTCACCTTAGTAGACGACCGCCAAATTAGGGAGTTAAATAGGGATTACCGCCATAAGGACCAAGCTACCGACGTCTTGAGTTTCCCCGTCTGGGGGATAGAGGACGCCCTCCCCCACTCCAGCCCCGCCCTCTTGCCCTTGGGGGATATTATCATCTCTCTGGAGACGGCCCAGCGCCAAGCCTTAGAGTCGGGGATGGCACTGCGCCCTATGGTAGCCTGGCTCATCGCCCACTCCATGCTCCACCTTTTGGGCTTTGACCATCCCACCCCTAAAGAGCGCCAAGAGATGGCCCACTACGAGTTGCGCATCTTGCGGGCTTTGGGATTCCACTCCCTGCCCCAGTGGGCCCAGGGAGAGTAGGCGCTAACCCGTGGCTCAGCACCTCAAGATCTTCACTTACGCCCAGACTCCCAGCCAACCCGGTATGGCCGGGGTAGGTTTGGTCTTGGAGAGTAGCAACGGGCGCCGCTGGGAGATAGCGGAGAATATTGGGGTAGCCACGCTCTTACAAGCCCAGTACCAAGCTATTATTATGGCCCTCCTCTGGGCCAGTGAACATCGCTACCGCCAGGTAGAACTCTGGCTCGATAATCCCCAACTTATCGATAGTCTACTCCACCAGCGCCAGGTAGAGAGCTTAGAGGTGGCCGGACTCCATAAAAGGGCCCGGCGCTTAGTGCGCAGTCTGCAGGTCCGGCTGCGCGCCTACCGCTCCCAACCCCACGCGCGCAGCCGAGAGCTAGCTTATGCGGGCGTCAAAGAGCGGGAAGATCTCTCCCCCGGGACCGCCCCCCACAGCCACCACGCCATCCAGCAGTCGGCCGGGGGCGTCGTCTGCCGGCGGGTAAATGGAGAGTGGCAAGTCTGCCTCATCTCCAAAAAGAAGGGCTCCGTCTGGTCCCTCCCCAAGGGGCGACTCCAGAGCGGCGAGACCTGGGAGAGTACCGCCACCCGCGAGATCTTAGAGGAGACGGGCCACCTAGCTACTATCGCCGGCCGCTTAGACCAGATCGAATACTACTTTTACTGGCGCGATAATCACACCCTCTACTATAAGCTGGTGACCTTCTTCTTAATGCCCGTCGTCAAAGAGAATGTGACCCCGCCCGACGGCGAGGCCGACGCTATCGCCTGGTTCCCCTGGGAGGAGGGCTGGCGCAAGCTCTACTACCAGAGCGAAAAGAATATTTTGCGCCTAGCTAAGGCCCGCCTGCGCGAATTGTACCCTTAAGTTAAGGACGCCGGCGCAAGAGGAGTAAACTCTCTAAGTGGGGGGTGTGGGGGAAGAAATCGTAAAATTGGACCCGCTCTAAACGGTAGGCCTCTTTTAAGCTCTGATACTCCTCCCAGAACCTAGAGAAGTTACAAGAGATATAGAGCAAGGTGGGCGAGCCCTCTTTAAGGAGGCGCTGGATGAGGCTCGGGTGGCAGCCGCTGCGGGGAGGGTCGATAATTATGAGCGAGGCTTTAAGATCGGGCCAGTCCTCAGAGTTAGCGCAGTGGAATTGGGCCTTGCGACCCAGGCGGCGCGCGTTAGCTTGGGCGTTAGCTATAGCCTGGGGTACCGATTCTACCCCCACTAAGTCGCCCTCTAAGGAGAGGCCGATAGAACCCACCCCGCAGTAGAGGTCTAAGATCTTCTCCTGGGGCCCCACCCAGCGGCGGGCTTGGGCCAACATCTGGGCGTAGGCGGGGGGATTAGATTGGAAGAAGGAGCGCCAGCCCAAAGAGAACTCTAGGTCGTTGACCCGCTCTATAATCTCTTCCTTGCCCGCCAATAATTCTTCGCTCTGGCCGCTAGCTACGGGGCTTAAGCCGTCGTGGTAGACGTGGATCACCCCTTGGGCCCCGGGGATAGCCATGAGGCTCTGAGCCAGCTCTTGCCAGAGGGCGGGGTCGGCCGCCGGGTTCTGGGGGGCGGGGGTAGTCGTAACTAAGGCTACTAAGAATTGGCGCTTATAGAAGGAGTAGCGCACTATTAAGTAGCGCAAGAGCCCCTCGTTTAGGCGCGGGTCCCAACCGGGCAGGGCGTACTTTTTCTGCCACTGGCGTACCCGCTCTAAGATCTGGCGGTTGGGGGGCGGGGCTATGAGGCACTCCCGCACCGGCGTAACCTTCTGGAAGAGGCCGCGCAGATTGAAGCCCAAATCCTCTTTAATAAAGCTAAACTCTACCTTACTGCGGTAATACCAGGGGGTGGGCGCCCCTTGGGCGGGCCAGATCTCTACCCCCTCCTCCAATTGGCGCAGGCGCTCCTCTAAAGCCCCCGTCTTTAAGCGCAACTGCCGCTGGTAATTTAAGTGTTGGAAGCTGCAGCCCCCGCAGAAGCCAAAGTGGGGGCAGGGGGCCTCTTGGCGGCCCACCCCGGGCTCTAAGACCTGGCGCAACCAAGATTGGCGGGCCCCCTTCTTCTTGCCCCCCACCATACAGAGGGCCAAATCGCCCGGGGCCACCCCGTAAGCGCTGGCTTTACTCTCTGGCCCTAGCGGGGCCAGCAACTGCCCCTTGGGGGTGGGCAGAGCCTCTAAGGGGAATTGTAATTCGCGCGTCGGTACGGGGCGTTTTTGCATTTTAGACTACTAACTCCATAAAGATTAAGGGGGCGGGTCTCCCCTCTTGGCGAGACCCGCCCCCGCTTTGGATCCTAGACCTCTAGAGGCTAGGGACTACTCTTCGTCGTCGTCCCAGTCCTCGTCATCTTCGTCTTCGTCGTCTTCATCCCAATCTTCGTCGTCTAGATCCTCGTCTTCCCAATCCTCTTCAGCTTCGTCGTCCCAATCCCAATCTTCTTCGTCTTCTTCCTCTTCGTCCCAATCTTCATCCTCGTCGTTATATTCATCTTCGTCTTCCCAATCCTCGGGATCCCGACGAGCCCATAAACGATCTTCAAAGTCCAACATGGTCAAAATCTCCTCCAAGGTTCTTCAATCAGAACCGCTTACTAAGTTTACTTTTTAAGGGAAAAGAATAGCTCTGTCAAGCTGCCAAAGCCCTTCTAGAGCAAAGAAAATGGGAGCCCGCCCTGCGGGCGGGCTCCCTAGGGCGAGAGAAGGAGTTTAGGGCTTAACTTCGCGACCCATAAAGGAGTCGACGGGCAAGATCTCCATCTTCCAACCGCGCAGACCCTCCAACTGCTTGGCGATAGCCTGAGCGTCGCCCACCACTACGATCTTCATGGCCCGCGGATCGAAGAAGGTCAGGCGCAAGGGGCCCATAGCCTTCTGGTCTACGCTCTCTACGTTGGCTACGTAGGTATCGTAATAATCGTCGGGCAGGTTGTAGAGCTGCATCTCTAAGATGCGCTGGGCTAAGTTGAGGCTAGTCTCAAAGGACTGGGGGTAACCGTAGCAGATATAGTTGCGCGTCCGCTCCAACTCATCTTGGGGCAGGGGCTGCCGCATCTCTTCGATCTCTTTTAAGATCTCGCGCAGGGCGGCTACCGTCTTATCCGCTTGGACGTCGGTGGCCACGCAGAAGGGGCCGGGCTCCACTCTAAAGACTAACATGGAGCGGGCGCCGTAGGTGTAACCGTGCTCCTCGCGCAAGTTCTGGTTGAGGCGGGACATAAAGGAGCCGCCCAAGGCCGTATTCATAACCCGCAAGGGGAAGAAGTGGGGGGTAGAGCGGGCAAACCCTACTCTCCCCACCCGCAGGACGGATTGGGGCGAACCGGGGCGGTCGACTACGTAGATCGTATGCTCAAAGCCCTTTTCGGAGAGGACCTTACCCTCAGCTTGGGGCTGAGCGGCCGGCTGGCTGAGCCCATCTTTAAAGTCTTGGGCCACTTGGGCCTCGCTCTTGGGAGAGGCCTGCCACTGACCAAACTCCTTCTCTAAGAGTTTACAGACCTCATCGACATTGACCCGCCCGGTGACGGCTATCGTCGCCTGCTGGGGCTGGTAGTGGCGCTGGTAGAAGTCCTGGATATCCTCGCGAGTCAAAGTGGCGAAAGTATCGGCCTGACCGTTGACGGAGTAACCTTGCCTATTCTCCGGCTGGGAGGCGTAGATAGTCTTCATAAAGGCGCAACTAGCCAGAGTGCTGGGATCCTGGCGCTGCTGTACGAAGGAGGTCAGGGCCCGGCCCTTAATGCGCTGGATCTCCTCCTGGGGGAAGGTGGGATGGAGGACGGCCTGGGCCATAAGATCTAAGCCGGCCGCTAAGCGTTTATTGGGGACGGTCAAGGAGATAGTGCTCCCAAAGTAGGCGGGGTCGATACTTAAATAGGCCCCTAAATTCTCCGTCTCCTCGGCGAACTTCAAAGCGTCATACTTTTCCGTACCCTCATCTAAACACTCGGCGGTTAAGGCCGCTAAACCCATCTTGGCCGCCGGTTCATCGGAGGCCCCGGCCCGCACGAAGAGGGCTACCGTAGCCAAGGGGGTGCTCTGGCGCTCAATAAACCAGACCGGGATCCCGTTGGAGAGAGTGCGCTTGACTATGGGAGGGATAGTCACCGCTTTGGGCTGGCCGATCGCCGGGGGATGGTTGCGGTCGGGGTGAATTATCTGCTGATCTTGGGCCATAGATTGCGCTCCCATCATCAATGAAATTCCTAAAGCGAGCACCAGGGGGGTGAGGCGAAAGTTAAACATGGGGGGCCTCCTCTTTTTCAGGAACTACGGTCAGCTCCACATACTTTTGCAAGTCTAAGTACTGGCGCGCGCACTCCATGACCGATTGGGGCGTAACTTGGCGATAGCGCTCTAAATCGGCGTCGAAGGAGTCGGGGTTACCGAAGTGGACCCAGTAATTATTGAGCAGATCGGCCTTCTCGGAGACATGCTCCACGGTGGCGAAGTAGGAAGATTCGGTCATATTGACCACGCGCTCAATCTCCTGGGGGGTGGGAGGCTCGTTCTGTAATTTGGTAATCTCCTCGGCCACGATAGCCTGGATCTTCTCTAAGCTGACGCCCGGACGGGGGATATACTGGACGGCAAAGAAGGAGCCCAGGTTGGAGGAGCTCTGCATGGCGGAGACCGCTTGGGCGATCTCCAATTCATAGACTAAGCGCTTATAGAGGCGCGAATTCTTGCCCCCGGCTAAGATGGAGGCCAAGACATCCATATCGGCGTCCCCTTTAGCGTAGAGGGGGGGCGTGGGCCAAACTTGCATCCTCAAGGGCAAGGCCACCTTATCCTCGATCGTCTTCTTGACGATCCCCTCCAACTTGACGGGCTCCGCGCTGACCTTGGTCACCTCAGGGCCGGGCTTGATCTCCCCAAACCACTTTTCGACTAAAGCCTTAGTCTCAACCGGATCGATATCGCCCGCTATGACTAAGCTAGCGTTATTGGGCAGATAGAACTTTTTAAAGAAGTCGACTACGTCTTGGTAACCGGCCGCGGAGAGGTCCTCCATAGAGCCGATGACCGGCCAATTGTAGGGATGGTCCTTAGGATAGAGCAGGCGCGGCAACTCCATCCAGATGCGGCCGTAAGGGCGATTGAGATAGCTCTGGCGCATCTCATTTTTCACTACGTCCCGCTGGGCGTCGACTACGTTGGGGGACATGGAGTCTAAGAGGAAACCCATGCGGTCGGACTCCAAGAAGAGGGGCAATTCCAAAGCGCAGGAGGGTACCGAGCAGTAATAGTTAGTGCGGTCGCTAGAGGTAGAGGCGTTATTGGAGCCCCCTACGCTCTCTAAGAGGCGGTCGAACTCGCCCTCGCGCACGTGGCCCGAGCCTTCAAACATCAAATGCTCGAAGAGGTGGGCAAAACCGGTGCGCCCGACCTGCTCGTTACAAGAGCCTACGCGGTACCAAATATTAGTATGGACGACGGGGATAGTATGATCCTCATGGAGGATAACTTGCAGCCCGTTGGCCAGTTGGAATTGGGTAAAGGGGACCTCTATCTCTCCTCCCCCCTCCTGAGCTAGGGCGGGGGTGGCGCCGGCTAAAGAGGCCGCCAAGGCCAACCCACACAACATTTTGCGCATATCTACTCCTCCTTTGGGATCTCGCCTCTTAACAATAAGACTGAGAGGCTAATTCGACACTAACCCTCGTTTTTCACTCTGAGCTAAGACCTCTTGGTCGGAGAGAGGTTCGGCCCTAAAGCCCAACATTCGACACAGAGCCCAAGTCAATTCGGAGCGGTTGAGGGTAAAGAAATGGAAGGCTTCTACGCCCTCCCGGCGCAAGAGCCAACATTGACTGGCCGCTAAGTACATAGCTAACATACTGCGGATAGAGGGGGTATCGTCTAAGCCTTGGAAGAGCTCTACGATCCAGGGCGGCAACTTAGCCCCGCAATTTTGGGTAAATTTGAGCAAGTTACTGACGTTGGTGATGGGCAAGATCCCGGGCACGATGGGGATCTCGATCCCCGCCCGCTGCGCCCGGTCCCGGAAGCGCAAAAAGTCCTCTACCCTAAAGAAGAATTGGGATATAGCCCGGGTGGCCCCGGCCTCGATCTTGCGCTTTAAGACCTCTAAGTCAAACTCCAAAGAGGGCGACTCCGGATGGCCTTCGGGGAAGACGGCTACGCTAATCTCAAAGTCGGCCACTTTTTTTAAACCGGCCACCAACTCCGAACAGTAGCGATAGCCGTCGGGGCGGGGCTGGTAAGGGCCCTCGCCCTGGGGCGGATCGCCCCGCAAAGCTACGATATGGCGCACCCCCGCCTGCCAATAATCCCTAGCTATCTCCTCTATCTCGCAGCGACTCATACCGATACAAGTTAAGTGGGCGGCCGGGGTCAAGCTACTCTCTTTAGCGATGCGCACTACCGTCTGGTGGGTAAACTCCCGCGTACTCCCCCCGGCCCCGTAGGTGACCCCCACAAATTGCGGCTGCAGGGGCTCTAAACGGACGATCGTCCGCCATAAATTATCTTCGCCCTGCTTAGTCTTGGGGGGGAAGAACTCAAAGGAGACCTGGGGCGGACTCTCACAGAAGAATTGGCGCAAACTCTCAGGATCGGGGTAAGTAATCACTACTTGCAAACTTTCTAACGGCTCTCTACCAGCCGCACGCTCTCTATTTACGGTATATAAAAGAGCGGCCCCGCTCCCTTAGCGTAGGACCTAAACTCTAGTAGGCCGGTCCCACTTGGGCGAGCAGCTCGCCGCTCTCAGCAAAATCTTCCTCTAAGCGCAGAGCTTATTTGAAGAAGTTGGCGTTGATCTCAATAAACTTCTGCTTGTCGGCGGGCAACTCGTCATCGGCGAAGATGGCGTCGGCGCCGCACACGCTCTTACAAGCGCCGCAATCGATGCAAACTTCAGGATTAATAAAGTACTGACTCTCGGAATCGGCGGTGTGAATAGCTTCTACAGGGCAATTCTCGGCGCAGGAGCCACAGGTAATACAGGCATCGGTAATGACGTGAGGCATGTTCTCTAGTATTCCTCTACTTTCTCGGTTCTAAACTCTAAGCGGACGGAGCCTTCAAAACCTAACGCGCTGGCAGAGACGGTTTCCTAAGCCGCTCCTCCAGCCGGGGAGCGCAACTAGCGTTCCGCTCCAGGCCTCTCATCCCCCGCCTCCCCTAAAGATCGAGCTTCTCTTCCCCGCTCCTCCCCCCTGCCCGCCAAAAGTAAACTTTTAGCGAACCGCGGTTTCCCCCGGCTCAGCTACTCCTTATACTCCATTATGGCCAAAATGTCAAAAGGGAGCCCGCTCTAGGGGCTAGAGAGGAACGCTCCTCCCCTTAGAGAACCCTTAGGCGCGTTTTCGACCAAAATGTTTAAAACGAGGAAAAGTATATCGATGTCCACGCCTGAAAACTCGCCTTTGGCCGCGGTGATCTTAGCCGCCGGTAAGGGGACCCGCATGAAGTCCCGCCTGGCCAAAGTGCTCCATCCCGTTCTGGGACGGCCGCTCCTTATTCGCCTTTTAGAGACTTTGCGCACGCTCCACGTCCAACCCCAAGTAGTAGTCGTAGGTTATCAAGGGGAAGAGGTCCAAGAGGTATGTCGCCAATTCGATCCCCACATTACCTTTGCCCAACAGACTGAACAGCGCGGCAGCGGCCACGCCGCCCAAATGGCTCTACCCGTCCTGGAAGACTTCTCAGGTCGGGTCTTAATTTTAAGTGGGGATATGCCGCTCTTAGACGCCCAACTCCTGAGCCAGTTGGTGGAGACCTCCCAGCGCGGAGATGAAGATCTGACCTTATTGAGCGCCAACTCCCCCCAGCATCGCGATTTCGGGCGCATCGTCCGCGACGCCCAAGGGCGGGTAGAGCGCATCCAAGAGGCCAAAGATTGCTCGCCCCAAGAGTACGCATTGACGGAGGTCAATTTAGGCGCCTACTGCGCGAAAGCCCAATTCCTGCGCCAGTTCTTGCCCCGCTTAGAGGCCAATAACGCCCAGGGCGAATTTTATATTACCGACTTAGTGGCCCTGGCCCGCCAAAATGGCTTGCGCGTGGGCGCCTTGGTGACTGATAAGATCGAGTGCGCTCTGGGGGTCAATAGCCGCCTCGACTTAGCGACCGTCAGCGCTACCCTCAAAGAGCGCTACTTAGAGCGCTTAATGCTCCAAGGGGTCAGTATCTTAGATCCGACCTCCACCTGGATCGAAGATAGCGTGCAGATAGGTCCCGACTGTGTGATTTGGCCCGGTACCGTCCTCTGCGGCCAGACGACTATCGCTAGCGGCTGCCAGATAGGGCCTAATACCCAGATTACGGATAGCCAGGTAGGCCCCGACTGCCAGATCGCCCACTCCGTCCTCCTCCAAGCCCAGGTAGAAGAGGGGGTCAAGATCGGGCCCTTCGCTTACCTGCGTCCGGGCGCCAAGATCGGTCCCCAGGCCAAGGTGGGCGATTTCGTGGAGATCAAAAATTCGACTATCGGACGCGGCGCCAAGGTCCCTCACCTGAGCTATATCGGCGATAGTAGCGTGGGCGCCGGTACTAATATCGGTTGCGGGACGATCACTTGCAATTACGACGGCCGGGCCAAACATCGCACCATTATAGGCGAGAAGGTCTTTATTGGCTCTAACTCTAGCTTAGTAGCTCCCGTCCAGATCGGAGATGGCGCTACTACCGGAGCGGGCGCCGTGGTCACGCGCGACGTGCCCCCCCATAGCGTAGTGGTAGGCGTACCCGCCCGCCCCTTGCCCCCCAAGAACTAGTAGAGAGGGTTCGCAAAAGTAGATATGAGTGAAACTAACCTCACCGGAATTAGCGCTTACCAAAATATAAGCGCCTTCCCCTTAGATTCCGTCTTCCAGCCTACCCACCACGTCAAGCTCTTCCATGGCAACTCTAACCCCGAGCTGGCCCACGCCGTGGCCGATTACCTCAATATCCCCTTAGGTAAGGCTTTGGTGACGACCTTCGCCAATAATGAGATCCGCGAAAAGATCGAAGAGAATGTGCGCGGCGCTCGAGTATTTGTCATCCAACCCACCTGCGGCCACGTCAACGATACGCTGATGGAGTTATTGATTATGATCGACGCTCTGCGCCGAGCTTCCGCCCATCAGATCTGCGCCGTCATCCCCTACTACGGCTACGCCAAACAGGAGAAGAAGACTTCCGGCCGCGAGCCTATTACCGCCAAGCTGGTAGCTAATCTCATTACTACCGCCGGCGCGGACCGCATCATTACCTGCGATTTGCACGCCGCCGCCATCCAAGGCTTCTTCGACATCCCCGTCGACAACTTGAGCGCCCTGCCCATTATCGCCGAGCACTACCAGATGAAGAATATCCCCGTCGAAGATCTGGTAGTCGTCTCCCCCGACGCCGGAGGGGTAGCCCGAGCCACCAACTTGGCCGAGCGTCTGGGCGCCAAATTGGCCATTATCTTTAAGCGCCGCCCCGAGCCGGATAAGGCGGACGTCATCGACATCGTGGGCGATATTGCCGGTAAGACTTGTATCGTAGTAGACGATATGATCTCTACGGGCGGGACCTTGGTCAAAGGGGTCGAGACCCTCTTGACCCACGGGGCCACTAAGGTCTACGCGGCCGCCACCCATGCCATCTTCGCCGAAGATGCGGTGGAAATTATCGAGAACTCTTCCATTGAAGAGCTCATCGTCACCGACACTATCCCCCTCTCCGAGCAAGCTAAGCGCATGAGCAAGTTGAAAGTGCTCTCCTTAGCCCCCCTCTTGGGAGAGACTATCCGCCGCACCCACTTCAACCTCTCCGTCTCGGAGCTCTTCGTCTAGAGGGTTCCAACGGTCTAAAATCAAGGAGTTTTCATAAGCAACCTGCCCTGGATTGGGGTTTTAAACCCTTGACACCCCTGCTCAAAACGCTTAATATTGCTTGGCAATTTATCCTGCCAGTTCTGCTCGCTCCGACAATGGGAATTGGGAGTCGGCGCCCCAACCTTGGGCGCTGGGGACGTTGGCGGCAGGGCATGTCGTGTCAACCTGTGAAGCTTGAGAGCTTGCTAGGGGCGCTACCGTCGAGGTTTCCCCGACTTCAGGCCAGAGAAGATGTTCAGGATAAGATCTTCGCAGGTTTCGAGGAGGAATATAATGTCCCAGGTTAAGCTGGAAGCGAAAGTTCGTAAAGAGACTGGTAAAGGCGCTGCGCACCGTCTGCGCCGCGAGGGCCGGGTGCCCGCCGTATTGTACGGCCACCACTTAGAGCAGCCCATCATCTTGGACCTCAACGCCAAGGATGTGGAGAAGGTCCTGCAGACTAGCGGTAAGACCGCCATCATCAACCTGGTCTTGAATGATCCCCAAGTGAAGGATCAGTTAGCTATGCTGGCCGAGTACGATCGCGACGTATTCGGTACCCGCCTGCTGCACGTCGACTTCAAGCAGGTACGCATGGACGAGAAGGTCACCGTCTTAGTGCCCGTAGTCTTGGTAGGCGAGTCTCAGGGCGTCAAAGATGGCGGCGTGGTAGAGCACGTAGTGCGTGAGGTAGAGATCGAGTGTCTGCCCAGCGCTATCCCCGCCCACTTAGAGGTGGACATCACTTCCTTAGGTTTAGGCCACCACCTGACCGTAGCTCAGATCCCCTGCCCCCAGGGCGTAGAGATTAAGACTGAGCCTTCGGAGACCGTAGTCAGCATCGCTATTCCTAGATCGGCCGCCGTCGAGGCCGCTGAGACTACCGAGACTGCGGAGTCCGTTCCCGCTACTGAGGAAGCTTAAGTCTCCCCTTTGGACGCTACGACTAGCTTTTTACTGGTGGGCCTGGGCAATCCGGGCCCTGAATATTCCAACACCCGCCATAATTTGGGCTTCCGGGTGTTGGATTATTTCGCTTGGCGCCATAATTTAGAGTTCCGCGAGAAGAAGCGCCTCTATTGGGCCGCCCGCGGCCAGGTGGGCTCCCACCCCGTCGTCTTAGCTAAGCCCCGCACCTTTATGAACCTCTCCGGCCAAGCGGTGCTCTCCCTCTGTACGACTTACGGCTTTAGCCCCTCCCAAATTATCGTCCTCTCCGACGATTTCTGCCTGCCTTTAGGGCGCTTGCGCCTGCGCAAGAGCGGCGGCAGCGGGGGGCACAATGGGCTCAATAATATCATCGCTACCTTAGGGAGCGCCAACTTTATCCGCTTGCGCTTAGGGGTAGGACCTACGCCCTCAGGACTAGATCCCGTCGACTTCGTCTTGGGACGCTTCGCCCCCAGCGACGAGCCTACCCTCAAAGCGCTCGAAGAGCGAGCCAACGAGGCCCTCTCCTACCTCTTAGAGGCCGGAGTGGAGGCCGCTATGAATAAGTTCAACGGGGCGCCCAGCCCCGCTCCCGAGCCTGAGTCTAAAGGGGAAGTGGAAAAGTCTGAGCCTAGACTTGACAGAGGGGAGTAGCCTAGATATAATACCCCCGTTCCTGCGGAGGTGGCGGAATCGGTAGACGCGTACGTTTGAGGGGCGTATGGAGTGATCCGTGAGGGTTCGAGTCCCTCTCTCCGCACCAGTAACTTTTAAGTAATCCGGAAGCTCTCTAGGGAAAGTTGTTCCGGGTTATTTTTTTTGCCCTCTAGGAGAGCGCAGGGAAAAGGGCGCCCGTCCCAAATAGGAGCCCTTAATGTTTAACTCCGCTCCCCATAGCCCCCTAGGGCCCGCTCTCCGCGACTCCTACGCCTGGTGTTGTAAGATTACCCGCCAGCGGGCGCGCAACTTCTACTTCGCTATCCGCCTCTTACCTAGGCCCCGCCGCCAAGCGATGTGCGCCGTCTACGCCTTCTTCCGCGAGTGCGACGATATTTCAGACGCCAAGAACGTCTGTAACCGCCAAGAGCGCCTCCAGTACTGGCAGCGGATTATCGAGGGGGAAGAGCCCTCTACCTTTATGCCCGGACTCTTAGCCCTGCGCCACACTGTGGCCCTCTATAAGATTGAGCCCCGCTACTTCTTAGAACTTATCGAAGGGACGATGATGGATCTCCAGGAGATCCATTTCCAAACCTTCGAGCAGCTCTATAAATACTGTTACCACGTAGCCTCTACGGTGGGCTTAGTCTGTATCAGTATCTTCGGAGCCAAAGACGATCCCCGCGTCCGCCAGATGGCCGAATTCCACGGCGTCGCCTTCCAATTGACTAACATCTTGCGCGATATCGACCAGGACGCCCGCGAGGGGCGAGTCTATCTGCCCGACGAGATCTTGGCCCAGTTCCAGATTACCCGCCAATCTATCCTCAATCGCACCTATAACCCCTCCAAGATGGCCCCCTTGATCGCCCATCTGGCCCAGATCGCCGAGAGCTATTACCAGCGCTCCCGCGACCTGCCCCTCTATATCGCTCCCCCCAGCCGCACCTGCCTGCGGGCTATGACTAATATCTATCACGGAATCTTAAAGAAGATCGAGCGCCTAGGCCCCCAGAGCCTACAGCAGAAAGCCCGCCTCTCCCTGTGGGAGAAGCTCCGCGCCATAGCCGCCGCTTACTTAGTCACCTGGGGCGAATTCTTGCGCCAACTCTTTACCAATAGACATGCATAAAGTTAGAACCTTACTCTTACTCCTCTTCGCCATGAGCGCCACCACCTTAGGCGACCTCTTTATGGCTAAGCTCTTGCGACCCTACGAAAATTTCCAGCTGCAGAGGCTGAGCCAACTCCAAGAGCTGGCTCTCCAGATTCTAGGCTCCCACACCTTCTGGCTGGCTATCGCCTGCTTTTTGGCCTTCTTTATCACCTGGCTGAGCGTCCTCTCCTACGAGGAACTCTCCTTCGCCCTGCCCTTAACCTCTATTACCTATATCCTCAACGCCTTCTTAGCGGGACCTATCCTGGGCGAACACGTCTCCCCCATGCGCTGGCTGGGGACGATTATTATCGGTATAGGGGTAGTCATAGTCTCCTTAAGCGAAGGGCGAGAGAAGGCGCCTCTGCCCGCCCCTCAATCGGAGATCCCGGCCATACAGTAAAAGTCCCGCCCCTCTAGCCAGCCCCGAGCCCGCAAGAAGGCTCTAATCTCCTCCCGCGAGTAAGGGTTACCCACCGCGGTCAATAAGAAGTAGTCCCTAGGGTCGGGCAGACCCTCCAAAGGTAAAACTCGCAGGCCGCAGATCGTCTGGCCGTGGCGGGCGGGCAGAATATCTGTAAAGTAGGCGGGCTCTAAACCCTTAGCCCGCAAAGTCTTAACTAAAGCCTTGCCATTGGGACCAGCGCCCCAAATAATGAGCCGGCGCTTATCTGGGGGGAGGCTCCAGCCCCCCTCCTCCGCGCCCCAGAAGGTGCGCAAGAAGAAATCGACCTTCAAATTGCGCAAGGAGTCGTGACTACAGCGCGGATCGACCCGGGTGAGACGTTGGGGACTATCGCGCCAATATAATAAGACCTCGTCTACCTTGCCTAAGGCCCAGCGGCGGGACCAGAAGCGCAACCACAAGTGATAATCCTCCGGCCAAGAACCGGCCACATAGGCCCCCAAACTCTCCACCGCCGCCCGACGCATGAGGACTGAAGGGTGGACTAAGGGGCTCTCTACTAACATATCGCGCTCAATGAGCTCCGGGGTCAGCGTCTTATTGAGCCAGCGCTGGTAGCGCTCCATGCCCTCCGTCAATTGGGCGCTGGGGAAGATGCGCACTTTAGAGCCCACCGCCTGAATCTCAGGATGGGCCGCCAAATACTCTAACTGGCGCGCTAAACGTTTAGGGTGAGAGATGTCATCGCTATCCATGCGCGCAATATAAGCGCCCCTACTCTCCGCCAAAGCCCGATTGAGAGCCGACTCTATCCCCCCATGCTCCTGGGCTATTAACTTGGCCCGAGGCTCGTTCCGACACCAGGACTTAGCTAATTCTAAAGTATCGTCCTGAGAGCCGTCGTCTACTAAGATTAACTCCCAACCGGGAAAGGTCTGCCAGGCTACCGAGCGCAGAGCGTTTATTAAAGTGGCCTCGCAATTGTAAAGGGGCATCAAAATAGAGACCAAAGGCTGGCGCTCATAGTAGTACTTTAAAAAGCGCTCGTATTTCGTAGCCCGCTGGACCTCTAAAGACCAGCCCCCTCGAGCCGCTAAACCCTCTATAACCTGGCGCGCCCCTTGGGGATCTGCGGTCTCTATTTCTAACTCATACTCCACTAGGCCGGGACCGAAGGTGGTCTCATCTAACTCTAGACGCTCGCCCCCCTTTAAGCCTACTAAAGAGCCCTCCCATACCTGGCGCCTATTGGCGATCTCCCCCACCCGCTCCCAGGGGCCCTCTAAACCTTGGGCCGCTAGTTCTCTAGCTGTCGGGGTAGACTCTAAGCCTTGACTATCGCCCTCTAAAAGGCGCTGAGCCTGGCTCTCATTGAGCTCCGTCTCTACCTCTACGGCCGCAAAGTAGCCGCCCTCTAAACTTACTCCCCGCTTATAACACCAGATCCACTTACCCGACTCCCAGCGCAAGCGCAACATCGAACTGCCTAAGGCCAAGCGGCGCTCCGGATCGTCAAAGTAGTAGTTGCGCTGCTCTAAGATTAGACGGGGCGGGAGGGCCAACTGGGATTGAAAAGCCGACCAAGCTGAAGGCGTTAAACGCCACTTTAACTCCCGCTCTACCATATCTCTCTAACCTACAAAACGGCCCTGATAATGGTTAGCAAAGGCGCAAGGGCGATACGACAACTTAGCGGTGCGCAGACCTATATCGCCAATATCCTCTTCCCGGTCGACGTAGGTCAGATGGCTCCACTCCCGCACTAAAAACTCCCTATTTAACCAGGCGTACATATCCCGATACTCGGGATGGCACTTCTCAAAGTGGATGATCACCATATCGTCTGGGGTCTCGCAACCTAAAGAGAAACCGACGACCCGCTCGCCCTCTGTGATGACGCAACCCTTGGCCCCGATCTCCTCATAATGGCCCAAAGCCCGCTCCAAAGCCTGGCGCTCCACCTGCCGGGCCATGCGCTCCGGCTGTTCTTCTACGATCTCCATCACCTTAGAGCGATCCCAGTCCCGATCTAAATCTAAACAGGCCTGCAGATAATCTAAGGTGTAAGGGTGGTAGACTAAGTCGGGATGCTTCTTAGTGAAACTGCGAATGCGATTGCGCTTGCTGCGATATTCGTGACCTTCTAACTCGATAAGGTCCTGGACCCTATAAATATACTCCGCAAATTCGCGCTCTACCTCAAATTCCATGAGTCCCGGACAGTCGCGCTCTATGAGGCGCTTAGTACACTCCGGGGTCCACAAGACGGGCTGCTCGCCCATTAAGCTCCGCACCACCTCCAAAGCGGGCGCCACCGAAGCCTCCGGGTCCCGCACCAAAGGGGCCACAAACTCATAACGCTCGCCGCTCACATAACGGGTCTGCAAATACAAAGCCCGCTCGTCAGTCGCAAATAACATATTCCGACCCGCGCCCCAAGCGTACCAATAAGCAAAAGAATCGTAGGCCGAATGGGTATGGCCCGTATAACGCGCAAAGATCTCCCGATCCGCTAAAGTAATCTCTCTAAATTCCAACATGGGCAGGGTGTTTATCTCCGCTGTCTCTTTCCTCCTTTTTTTAAGGAGGAAAGAGACAGCGGAGATAAACAATGCGGAATTAGGAATTAGGAATTAAGGGTGGCGCGACGGAAGGATGGGGCGCGGCTCTAACTTTAGTTTCGGCAAGACTTAGGGGCGAGAAAGCGGCGAGTTAGCAACTGACGGGTTCCGTGAGTGGCTTGGCTTGGGCGAAAATCGTCTTGGTGTGCGCGGCCGGGGGCCGCGCGGCGGAATCGTGAGGGAGGCGCAGCCTCCGGCGATTCTTTCACAGGCTAAGTTATTTTCGG
Organism: Vulcanimicrobiota bacterium; assembly: GCA_944322965.1. GTDB lineage: Bacteria > Vulcanimicrobiota > Xenobia > Xenobiales > Xenobiaceae > Bruticola. Next base: position 441,317 of record CALUQR010000001.1, on the reverse strand, counting down.
ATCCGCCAAGCTATTCACAAAGGCTATTTAATTCCGCATTACGCATTCCGCACTCCGAATTGTCTAATAGAGGGGAACTTAAGCTTAGTCCTAAAAGATTCATGACTAAAAAATGTACCGGTAGAGGTAGAGATGAGCGCCAATCAGTTAGTGGAGGTTAAAACTTCCCCCAATTTAGAGGTTAACTTAGATTTAAAACCTTACCTCAATTTGGCGCTGGCGCAGAATGGGATCCCTTGGCTCAACTTGGAGATCAATAACCGCTCTCCGCTCTCTTTAGCCAAGCTCCAGGTAAAGATCCAGGCTACCCCCGGCTTTGCCCATCCTTATGAGGAGACGATGGGCCCCTTCAAGGCCGGGGAGCGACTCTTCCAGGAGAATCTGGAGCTACCCTTAGACTTTGAGTATTTGGCTAACCTCCGCGACGTCCAGCCCGCCGCTTTGAGGGTGGAGTCTACCCTCCCCTCCCATCCCAGCGAGGTCCGCAACTATAGTCTCACCCTCTACCCGCCCGACCAGTGGCTGGGCCTCAACTTCCTGCCCGAGCTCTTAGTAAGTTATGTCACCCCCCAGCTCCAACTCATCACCCAGACCCTCTCTCTAGTGGCCGAAGAGCTGCGCCGCACTACGGGTTCGCCCTCTATCGAAGGTTACCAAAAGGGCAAAGAGCGGGCCTACGCCATCTGCCAGGCCGCCTACCGCACCCTCCATAGCTGGGGCATCCGCTACACCGAACCCCTCCACTCCTGGAGCGATCCCGGCCAGAGGGTGCGCCTCATCCCCGACCTCTATAAGAACCGTCAGGGCACCTGCCTGGACACTACCCTCCTCTTAGCCTCCCTCTTAGAGCGCTGCGGTCTCAATCCCGTCTTGATGCTCACTAGCGGCCACGCCTACTTAGGCTGCCACCTCGTAGAGCGCTTCTTCCCCGATCTGCTGACCGACGACCTCCAATTGGTGCGCAAACTAGTCGACCTCGACGAGTTCCTAGTCTTAGAGACTACCCAACTGACGGGCGCCAATACCTTCGAAGAGGCCGAAAAGCTGGCCCGCCAGCGCCATCTCTTTAACTCTACGGAGCTCTGGGCCTTCGACGTGCAGCGGGCTCGCCTGAGCCATATCCGCCCCTTGCCTTTAGTCGACTCCGAGGAAGGGGAGATCGCCTATAAACCCCAGGCCCCCGCCCTCCCTACCCCCCAACTGCCCGCGGAGGAGTTGCGCTCCCTCAAGGCCGATCTCGACTTGCGCCAGCTGGCCCCGCCCACCCGCGATCGCCTGCAACGCTGGACCCAGAAATTGCTCGATCTCTCCCTGCGCAACCGCCTTTTAAATACTAAGTCGGTCAGCACCGTAGTCCCCATTACCTGCACTGAGATCGGCCTCTTAGAGGATAAGTTATCCGCCCAGCAGGCTTTTAAATTCTTTCCCTTAGAAGAGATCGCCCCCCAGGCGCAGCCTACTAATACTAAGCGGGCCAGCCAAGCGCCGCCCCAATTGCACAAATTGTTGCACGGGGAGTTGGAGGCGGGCCGTCTGCGCGTACCTTTAAGCGCCTACGACCTCAAGCGCCGCTTGACCGATCTCTACCGCCAGAGTCGCAACGAACTGGAGGAGGGCGGGGCCAATACCCTCTTCTTGGCCTTGGGCTTTTTGGAGTGGAAGGCCAGCTCCCGGGACGCCAAGAGTTACTGGGCGCCCCTCTTATTGCTGCCGGTGCGCTTAGTGCGCCCCTCCATCGCTATCGGCATCCATTTGGAGCGTTTGGAAGAGGAGACCATCTTAAACGCCACCTTGATGGAGCTCTTGCGCAGCCAGTTTGGACTCGTCCCCCCCGGTCTCGATCCTCTACCTACCGACCACTCCGGGGTAGACGTCCCCTTAATCTTCGATATCTTCCGCCAGGCGGTTAAGGATCGGCCCGGCTGGGAGGTCCACGAAGAGGTGCGCCTGGGGCTCTTCTCCTTCTCTAAGTTCATTATGTGGAAGGACCTCAGCCAGCGCACGGAGGCTTTAAAGGCCAACCCCTTAGTGCGCCACCTCTTAGAGAATCAGGGAGCCTTCGAGGATGGGGTGGCCGTCTATCCGCCGGAGCAGTTAGAGGAGAAGTTGAGTTTAGGGGAGCTCTATTGCCCCTTAAGCGCCGACTCTTCCCAGCTTTTGGCCGTCCTCTACTCGCAATTGGGTAAGAACTTCGTCCTCCACGGGCCGCCCGGCACGGGCAAATCGCAGACTATCGCCAATATTATCGCCCACAATTTGGCTTGCGGGCGCAAGGTGCTCTTCGTCTCCGAAAAGAGGGCCGCTCTGGAAGTCGTCTACCGCCGCCTCTCCGCCCTGGGACTGGCCCCCTTCTGCTTAGAGCTCCACTCTAATAAATCGGGTAAAGATAAGGTCTTGGCCCAATTCGCCCAGGCCCTAGCCTACCGCGAAGAGCAGCAACCGGAAGCCTGGTTCTCTTTAATCAATATGTTAGATAAGAGCCGCCAGGAGCTCAATAAGTACGTAGCTATCTTACACCATCGCTACCCCAACGGCTTGAGCGCCTACGACTGTTTAGCTAGGGAGAGCGCGATAGCTAGCGCCGACCCTAAACTTTTGACGGGCCTCGATTGCTTAACGGAAAGCGCTCTGGAACTCTCCCAGCGCCAGGAGCTCTGCGACTCTCTCAGCCAAGCTTGGCAGACCCTGACCCCGGCCGCCTTTTTGGCCCTTTATTGGCTTAAAGCTACCTCCTGGAGCCCTATGTGGGAGGAGAAGCTCTTACAGAGCGCCGCCCAATTAGAAGAGTTGAGCCGCCAGACGCGCGCTTTAGCCCAAGAAATCTGTAAAGACTTCCTGCCCGGCTTTCAGCCCACTTATATCTTCCTCCAATTCCTGGCCGCCCTGGGCCGCCAGTTAGAGGGGGTGCGGGAAGCGATACCGGCTAACTTCTTACAGCCTCTCAACCCTCCCTCTCAGCCCTCCCTCCGCGAGAGCGATAGCGACTTTATTGGGCGTCTAGCTGAGATCCACCGCCAGGAGTCGGAGCTACGCCCTAAACTCCAAGCCTACAATTTAGATTTTGCCCGCCAACTCGATCTGACCGGCTTGCAAAGTAGAGTGGCGGAGATTAAAGAGAGCTTCATCCTCTGGCGCCTCTTCCAAGGCTACCTCTTCTTACTTCCGCTCAAACCCTTAAAGAAGCTGGGCGGCAAGAAATTGAGTTTAGGGGAATTAGAAGAGCTCTTGCCCCGCCTCCAAAAGTTAAATCGCCTGCAGAGCGCTATCGAAGAGGCCCGCCCCCGTTTAGAGCAGCTCTTAGGGGCCGACTGTCCTAGCTCTAATCCCGATTGGGAGCATATCTTAAAGCTCTTAGCCCAAGCCCGCGAGGTCAGTAAAAACTTACAATTATTGGCCCAAGCTAGCGATCTACAAAAGTATCAGAGCCTACTCGACCATTTCCGCCCCCTCTTAAGCGCCGGGCCCGACGCTCAAGGAAAGTACCCCTGGCTCGAGAGCTGGCGTCCCTTCTTAGAGAGTTGGGACCAATTCCAGGAAAAATTACAGGAGTTTGGCCCCTACTTCCAGGAGCCCCAGAAATATGTAGACCCCCTGCCCTTAGAGGTAGCCCTCCAAGGGTTGCTCCAGTTCGCCCCCCGCCTGCGCGACTATCTCTACTACCTCCAACTTAAGGCGGAGGCTATCCCCCTCCACTTGCAAGAGACCCTCCAATACTTAGAGAGGGAGCTGCCCGATCCCAAAGAGTTGCGCCAGCGGGTAGATAGAGCCCACGCTAAAAGGATGCTCAACCAGATAGCCGCCCATAATCCGCTCTTAGGCTCCCTCACTACGCTGCCCCACAATAAGAAGGTCCAACAGTTCTGCCAGTACGACCGCCAATACTTAGAGCACTCGCGCTTACAAGTCTTGGCCCGGCTGAGCGCCCGCATTCCCCGCCAACTGGCCCCTAGAGATCCGCGCCGCAGCGAATTGACCCTCTTAAAGAGGGAGTGCGAGAAGAAGACCCGCCATAAACCGGTGCGCCAACTCTTAGAGGGGCTCCCCCACTTGGCCTCCGAGCTCAAACCCTGCTTCCTCATGAGCCCCCTCTCCGTGGCCCAGTATCTGCCCCCCAACTCCCAGCTCTTTGACTTAATTATCTTTGACGAGGCCTCCCAGATTACGGTTTGGGACGCTATCGGGGTAGTGGCGCGCGGGCGCCAGTTGATCGTGGTGGGCGACCGCTGGCAGATGCCCCCTACTAACTTCTTCCAAAAGGGCGAAGGCGGAGAGGACGACGATCCGGGCGCCGACTTCCAAGATCTGGAGTCCATCTTAGATGAATGTCTGGCCGCCGGCGTCTACTCTAGTTATCTCAATTGGCACTACCGCAGCCGCCACGAGAGTTTAATAGCCTTCAGTAACCACCACTATTATGAAGATAAGCTGGCCACCTTCCCTAGCGCCCGCCAAGGCCCGCGCCTGGGCGTCAAATTGAACTTAGTGGAGGGCTGTTACGAACGCAGCGGCAGCCGTACCAATAAGGTAGAGGCTAGGGCCCTGGTCGACTATATCTTCCGCGAACTGGAAGATCCTCAAGGTAAGCCCCGCTCCATCGGGGTGGTCACCTTTAGCCAAGCCCAGCGCGATCTCATCGACGACCTCTTAGAGGAGGAGCGCCTGCGCCATCCCCACTTGGAGAGCTACTTTAGCGAGCACCTCCAAGACCCCATCTTCGTCAAGAACTTAGAGAACGTCCAAGGCGACGAGCGGGAGTTGATCCTCTTCTCCATAGGCTACGCTCCCGATAAGGAGGGGCGCTTCTCCTTAAACTTCGGTCCCCTCAACCGCCAAGGGGGCGAGCGGCGCTTAAATGTGGCCATCACCCGAGCCCAAGAGCAGGTAGTCGTCTTTAGCTCGATCCGCTCTACCCAAATAGACCTCAGCCGCACCAGCGCCAAAGGGGCCGCCCACCTCAAATATTTCTTAGAGTACGCTGAAAAGGGCAGCAGCTGGGTCCCCACCAGCGGCCCGCGCCCCACCTTGCCCCCCTGGCTGGAGGAGATCGCCCTCTTCTTAGAGGAGCATGATTATAAGGTCGAGCGCCTCTGGGGCCACTCCCAATACCCCATCGATCTGGCCGTCTACCACCCCCAAAAGCCCCAAGAGTTCCTCTTAGCTATCGAAGGGGACGGCCCCGGCTACGCCCGCCAGTATACGACTAGAGACCGCGACCATCTGCGCTGGGAAGTCTTGCGCTCTTTAGGCTGGAATCTCTACCGCGCCTGGAGTAACGACTGGCTCTGGGACCGCGAGCGCTGCCAAAAGGATCTCTTAGCGACCCTCGCCCGCCTCCAAAAAGAGCCCGCCCCCACCTCTAAAGCGGACGCCTCTACCAAGGTAGCCTCTACCTCTAAGAAGGCCTCCGCCCGCTCGACCTCTACGACCGAGAGCCCCTCCCCCGCCCAGGCTACCCCCACTCCCCAGGCGCTTCCGCAAGCTAGCCCGAAAGAGATAGAGGAGAATAACTATTACCTCAGCGCTCAGGATTGGCAGCTCTTAGAATTAGCCAAAGTAGCCTCCGCGCCCGCCCCGCTCAAGTCCGCTCCTACTTCTAAATTAGCCCCCGCTTCCAAAGCGACTGCCACTTCTAAGTCGACTTCCACTTCTAAGTCGGCTTCTGTCTCCAAAGCGACGCCTACCCCCAAGGCGTCTTCCACTCCTGTAGATACAACTAAAAGAGAGTCCCCAGCTCCTGCGGCGCCGGCCTCTACCGCCGCTCAGAGTAGCGCTTCTAAGCAGAATTCCGCCCTTCCCCAGGCTTACCGCGTATGGCGGCCCTCCACGATCTCTTCTTGGCCCCTCTATAGCACCGGTAGCCATAAGACTAAGCTCTTACATCAAGTCCGGGAGATCTTAGAGTGTGAGGCCCCGATCTGCGCTTCTCTTTTAAAGAAGCGCCTCATTTCCGCTTGGGATATAAAAGAGAGCGACAGCCGTTGGCTCCGCGCTTGGAGCCGCGTAGCTCCCAGCGCTCTCACCGCCACTTCCTTAGGTAAAGAGAACGTCTATTGGCTAAAACCTAACGATTGGTTAGAGTACCAAAGTTACCGCCTGCCCACTACCCAAAGGTCGGGGCGGCGCTTCTTGTGGGAGATCCCGCCCGAGGAGGTGGCTCACGCCATGTTAGCTATCTTGCGCGGGCAAGGGGCGATCTCTATGGAGCGCCTCTACCAGGAGACCCTGCAGATCTTCCAAGCGGGCGATTTAGACGCCCAGCTGCGCCCCTACCTCGACACCGCGCTCCAGTACCTCCAGACCTCGGGGAGGCTAAACGCCAACTGATCGCCCTATGAAAGCCAAACGCAATAAGACTATCGACACCCCCTTAAGCGAGGGCCAACACTTTTTAGAGCGCTGCCTGCGCTTAGTAGAGCCGCTCCCCTTAGCGGAGCTCTCCAACCAAGTCATCTGGGGCGACTCCTTTGAGGTCTTGCCCCTCCTCCCCCCGCGCTCTATGGATCTCATCGTAGTCGATCCCCCCTATAACTTGCGTAAAGAGTATGCGGGCCAGACCTTTAGTAAATTAAAGGCCCAGAGGTACGCGGAGTATACCCAAGCTTGGCTGCAACTAGTCGTCCCCTTACTCAAGGAGGGGGGCTCCCTCTACCTCTGCTGCGATTGGGAGAGCGGCCTGACCGTAGGCCCTTTGCTGGGCCAGTACCTCAAGATCCGCAATCGCATCACCTGGCAGCGCGAGAAGGGGCGCGGGGCTAACCGCAACTGGAAGAACGGCTTAGAGGATATTTGGTTTGCCACTCAAGGCGAGGAGTACACCTTTAACTTAGAGGCCGTCAAATGTAGGCGGCGCGTCTTGGCCCCCTACCGCCACCAAGGGCTCCCTAAAGATTGGCAAGAGACGGAGGGCGGGCGCTACCGGGATACTTGCCCCTCCAACCTCTGGGACGATATTACCGTCCCCTTCTGGTCGATGGCGGAGAATACGGCCCACCCCACCCAAAAGCCGGAGAAGCTCCTAGCTAAACTCATCTTAGCTAGCTCCAACCCCGGGGACTTAGTCTTCGACCCCTTCCTAGGCTCGGGGACGACCTGCGTAGTGGCCAAAAAGCTGGGGCGGCGCTATTTGGGCATAGAAAAGAGCTCCCAATACTGCCTCTGGGCCCAAGAGCGCTTGGAGCGGGCCGCGCAGGACCCCACTATCCAAGGCTACACCCAAGGCATCTTTTGGGAGCGCAATACTCTCCCCCCCTCCTAGTTGAGCTACTTAAGCCTCTTGGGGGGCCAACTGGCGGGTCTGCTCTATCCCCTCTACCAGAGCCTCTAAGGCCCCGTCGATCTCGGCGGGCGCCAAAGTACCTTGACTCATGCGCTCTAAGGTACTCTGGGCGGAGAGCAACTTGGCCAGCCCTTCTTCCAAGGCCTCCCGGGAGAGGATGAGCGCCTCTACATTCTCCGTAGCCCTAAAGGCCTCGTCGGGCAAGTTCTGGTAGCGCTCTTGGAGCTCTTGGATGAGGAGGGCCAGCTCGCGCAGCGCCCCTTCCCACACAGCCCAACAATCTTCGCCCGAGCGCAGGCTGGCTACGCAATCGACTAAGGCGCGCACGCAAGGGGGCAAGGCCACGTTATTCTCGACCTCTTGCGCCTCTTCCCACATTAAGCGCTCCGGGGCCTTCATGCCACACTGGGGACAGCGCTTATCCCAAGTATTGAGCTCTCGCCCGCACTTGAGACAGTGCCACTGCTGCTGGCGCTCTTCGCGCTCCCGCTCCACTTTGAGCGACTCGTACTTCTCAAATAAGATCTGACTAGCTTGGCGAAAGGCCTCTAAATTAGCCCCTAAGCTCTCCAGGTCGCGATTCTCGCAGGTGCGGAAGAGCTCGTCTAAGACCTCGCAGTAATCTTCGGCCTCGACGGGCAGACTGGGACAGGCGGCCAGCTTCTCAAAGGAGGGGCGCAAGTAACCTAAGCAGGTCTCTAAGATCTCCCAATCGCGCCGACCCTCTAAGACGGCCTTGCCCGCCCGCATGACGGAATCGATCTGGATATACTCCGATTCCCGGGGCTTCTTCTCTTTATAAGAGTCGAGGCGCTCTAAGGTGGCCTCCGTCTGGCGCAGCTGATCGACTAAGGCGCAGAGGTCGCGCACCGTGCCCTCGCGGTCTTCGGCTTTGAGGTCGCAGAAGAGGGAGGAGAGGACCCCGCCTATCCCTTTGAAATCGGCGTAGATCTGGGCGATAAACTCTAAATCGCGCTCGTCGTAGTCGTAACCCTGGACCCCCATGCGGAAGGCTACGACTAGGGCCGACATCACGATGTCGCACTGGCGCAACTCATCTGAGAGCGGGGCCAGCGGCTTACCCTCGCGCAGATGGCTCTCTACCGAGCTGACGAATCCCCGCAACTGGGGCAGCAGTTTAGGAAAAGTATCATCCAGCTTGGGAAGCTTCTCTACCATTTCTCCTCCTTGACCGGGGACTACCGCCGAGGCTCGACTCCCCTAACCTCAATCCTCTCAACGAATTCCATACTTGTGAGCTAAGCCGCCCACCCCCCGCAACTCTTCCACCGCCTTAGTCAAGACCTCTAAAGCGCACTGTAAGTGGAAGCGATCTACGGGAGTCTCAAAGTTCTCTAAAAGGCCCACCGCCTCGCTAAAACTAGCTAAGCTATTGTTGGCCAGATCGACTAAACCGTCGATCCGCTCCTGCTCTTCGGGGGTAGTTTTTAACTTGGTATTAGAGATCTTGGTGAGCCGGGAATTGGCGTCGGCCACCCGACGGCGCAACTCGCCCACCGCCCTCTTAAAGGGACGCAAGAGACCGGGATTAGCTGGCAACTCGCTGGCTAAATCTAAGATGCGCTGGATATAGTCGGGATAAGCCCCCTGCTTCGTCTCCCGGTTGCGCTCTTGGTTGGGACCGCCTTGGCCGCCCTCGAAGGGCTCGGGGATGCGCCCGCCGCAGGCGAAACACTTCTTGCTCCCCTCCAACATGCGCTTGCCGCAGTAAGGACAGATCAGGCGCTCGGCCTCTGGATCCATATATTGGCTCTCTTCGTACTTGGTGAGCGCCTCGCCGCTCTGCTTGACCTCCTCTAAGACGGCGGGCAAGCCCTCCAAGTTGCGCTCATTTAAGACGTTGACTAACTTATCTAAGGCCCGGTCGTGCTTGGCGAACTCCTCGGGCAGCCCCTCCCCGCTGACGATCTCGTTCCAACGGGGCAAGAGAGCCTCTAAGCGGGCCCCCAAGGACTCCCACTCCGTACCTTGGCTATCGATGACGGAATGGCCCGCGCGCAAAAGACTATCGACTACCGGCACCTCCGAATAGAGGTGGCGATCGCGCACCGCCGCCTTGAGAGTCATATTAGACTCTTCTAACTCTTTGAGATTCTTATAAATATTATTAATACAGGTCTGGGCGGCGGCCGTAGCGTCCATGCTGAGCGCCGTCTCTAACTTAGACATGTCGGCGCTCAAACGCGTAAAGAGCAAGATCAACTCGTCTATGGACTCGTTCTGCTCGGGAGGCAGCTCCTTTAAGCGCAGGACCTCCATAAATTTGCCCAAGAGCGTTCCCAAGGCGGCGTCACACTGGCGGAACTCAAAAGCCGTGCAGTTGAGGCTGACTCCACCCGCCACGCACTCCGACATAATCTTCACCAACTCACGGAAAGAAGGGACAATGCGCGGGAATTTCTCATCTAAAGCGGGGAATTTGGCCATAGCCTCTCAATTTCTAGTGAGTTGAGTAGCTTCCTGTATTTTTTCCTAAGTGGGAGGGGTCAAAATTTATTAGAGTTAGCTAACCAATAGTTCCCATATTTTTAACTATTTTCTCTGGCCTCTTGCTTAAAAGTTGTATATACTGTACTGAACAAAGTTAGAATTTTATTTCCTCAGTGGGGAAAGATGGAGGTAGACGTGAACATCGCGCCTTTAAATTTTAATATGGCGATTACCCCCCAGGCGCCCTGCGCGCCCGCTCGCCCGGCGACGCTCGCGACCCCTTCCGCTCCCTCCGCCCCCCAGGACTCTTGGAGCCAGGAGACTACCCCGCGCCCCGATTTCGTAGAGTTTAACTCTCTATTAGCCCTAAATACCCCCCAGGCTAGCCAAGCTACCCCAGAGATAGCGACTAGCGCCCTCAGCGCTCCGGCAGAGACTCCCCAAGAGCCTGAAAATATCGCCCAAGTTTGCAACGATATGGCTCGCTCCGACGCCCCCATCGAAGAGCGGGTAGAGTTTATTACCGCTAAATTGGCGGAAGGGGTCCAGCAGGCGGAGAGTCCCGACCCCAGCTGGGAGAAGGCTACCCCCGAGCAGTTGCGCCTCTACGTCCACGAGACTTTGGAGCATATCGACTCCCTGCGGGCCATCGGCGACTTGCGCGGCATGGATTTCTCCAACCACGACTTAGAGGCCGGTAATGGCAAGTTTGAGCCCCGCGTAGCCCAGTTCTTAGCTCTGCCTGGGCGCAGCGATTCCGTCAAGTGGTCTATCGCCGAACATAACCAAGTAGGCCACCACGACACTTGGAAAGACCCCCAGGCCACCCGCGAAGAGTTAGCGGAGAGCGCTTCCGATATAGTCAACGCCTGGCGCATGCAGCGGCGCGTCTACGACAAGCCCTCCTGGAGCTGGGAGCGTATTACTAGCGTCATCGAAGATCAGTTCCAAAATAACCAGATCAATACGGCCCAGCGGGACGCTCTCTACGAAGCTATCCCCTACCAGATGGAGTACGAGGCTAGTTTGGAGCGCTAAGAGCGGATGGGTCTAATACATTACGAGCGGGGGGACTGCATTATCTTCGTTAAAGATTGGGATCCGGGTTTTGCCCCCGACGATCCCTTCTATATCGAGCCCGTCCCCAAAGGTACGCGCGGGCGAGTAGTCGACGTGGGGCCCAATAAGTTGCGCCTCCAATTGGCGGATAAAGAGATCTGGCCCCAGCCCGTAACCATCTGGTTCGAGGGGGCCTTCCCGGACGCTATCGAAGGGACGGAGTGTATCGCCCACCAAGCCTAGCCCGGCGGCCCCCCCTAGTATTTCTCCCTTAGTACTCTAGTACTGGTAGATACTGCCCCCTAAGAATTCGCGCAGGACGGAATTCTTAGGCACCCACTCCGTATCCATAGGCACCACCATAGAGAGGAAGCGCAACATATCCCGGGCCATAGCGTAGGCCGGATCGTTGGGCAGGACCTCTAAGAGGTAGGGCCAGGCGAAGGTGCGGAAGACGGCCAACTCATAGGCCAAGGCGGAGTTAAACATCGCGTCCGCCAAGCTCTGGTAGGGGAAGATATACTTATTCTCGCCCCGCCGCACGCTGGGCCAACGGCGAATCGTGCTAGAGGCGGTAGTACCGCGATAACGGCGGTCGCGGATAATGCGCCGCAAGAGGCGGGCGTAAGTAGTGGGCACCCGGTTGTTGGCGTCTAAGGCCAACTGGGGCATCGAGCTCACAAAGAGGGTGAAGCGCCGCTCCGGGGGGATAGCTTTGGTGAGCTCGGGATTGAGGCCGTGGATCCCCTCCACTAAGAGGATCTGGTCCTCGCCAATCTGCATGATGCGCTCATCTTCGGGCGGGAAGGGGCGCTGGTTGGGAAAATCAAAGCGAGGGACAGCCGTCTTGCGCCCCTCTACTAAGGAGGCCAAGTCGCTCTTAATGCGCTCCACGTTGAGCGCTTGCAGAGACTCAAAGTCGTGTTCGCCATTCTCGTCTACAGGGCAGAACTCGCGCGCCAAATAGTAGTCGTCTAAGCCTACGTAACAAGTCTGCTTGCCCATCGCCTGGAAGTGGGTAGAGAGGCGGCGCACGGTGCTCGTCTTGCCCGAAGAGGAGGGGCCGGAGATAAAGACTACCTTCACCTGGGGGCGCTCTAAGATTTGGCTGGCGATCTCGCCAATGCGCAACTCGTGGAAGGTCTCGGAGACTTGGACTAAGTTCTGCCCCTCCCCGCGCAAGATCATCTCGTTGAGCTTGCCCACCGTCTCGATGCCCATCCGCTTATTCCAGTCTTTGGCCTGTTTGGCCGCCCCCAACATAAAGCTCTTAAATTCGGGGCTAGGCAACTTGACGGGCTCGCAGGCTAAGAGCAGACCTTCCGGCAGACCCACCACCTTAATACTCTCCAAGAAACCCGTCGTAGGCACGAAGGGGCCGTGGGCCAATTCGTAATAGTCGCCCAGACGCACTAAACCGAAGCGCTCTCCCACCCAACAGTGGACTAAGACCCGGCGGTCCCCGTCGGGATCGGAGATGCGGCGCAAGGCTACGGAGGGGGGGACCATGCGCATCATAAAGGGCACTTGGCCCTTGACCATCTCCTTAAAGCGCTTATTGAGAAGCTCGCCCAACCGCACGGGGTCCTCGGCCCCTTGGACATTGAAGAAGAGCTGGCTATGCAGCGATTGGCCCACCTCTAAACTGACCTGGGGGGCGACCTGGCGGGCGATATACATTAAAAGGGTGGAGGCGCTGCGCATGACGATATGGCGACCAAAGTAGTCGTCGATAGTCAAGGGCGCCACCGTACAGTCGCCCGTAATGTGGAAATCTAATTCCACGATCTGCCCGTCCACTTGGGCCCCGACAAAGCCCTCCTTTTCGGCCAGACGGTTGCACTCCTCGACGCTCAAATCGGCGCTCACCTCGTAACCGGCATCGCGCAAGAGGGCCCAGCGCACCGTACTCTCTACGACTACTTCTTGGACGCTGTGGGGTAACTTTACCTTACAAATCATCTTCCAACCCTTCCTTTTCCGCTAGTATCCTGAGTCTGGGAGCGCCCCCCCTTAGAGCTAGGTCTCCTAGGCTAAAGTGATCAACTGGTAGTCGCGCACCCCCACTCCATGTTGGGCGGCCGCCTCTACCGTCCTAATAGCGTGCCGAGACTGCATGCGCTCGACGAGCGCCGCCTTGCCCGGGTCCTTAGCCTTTAAGACCGCGTCGTAACAAGCCTGATCTAAGGCTACGGGATCGCAGGAGGCGAAGATGCCCAGGTCCCCCATCTGGGGAGCTTCGGGGGAAGAGTCGCAATCGCAATCGACGGAGAGCTTATTGGCCACATTGATATATAAGATATTCTCCCGACCCTTATAGTCGAGGACGGACTTACAAGCGTCGGCCATCGACTCTAAAAAGGCGTCCTGAGAGGGCAACATCCCCCACAACTTAGAGACTTCGCAAGTGGCGGCCGCCGTATGGATATTGGCCTTGCCGCGACTGGAAGCTAGACCGATGCTCATATTCTTTAAGGCCCCGCCGAAGCCGCCCATGGCGTGCCCCTTAAAGTGGGAGAGCATGAGTACCGAGTCGTACTGGGCCAACTTGTGGCCCACTAAATTTTCGCGCAAGTGAAAGCCCTGGCGCACGGGTAAGGTCAACTCGCCCCCATCGTCTAAGAGGTCGCAGGGAGCGATAGCCTTAAAGCCGTGCTCAGCGAAGACGGGCCAGTGCTCTTTAGGGGTCATGCGGCGACCGGCGTAAGCCGTACAGCATTCCACCAAAGTCCCCTTTAAATCGCGCACTAAGGGGGCGATAAGTTGGGGGTCTAAGAAATTGTGGCCGCCCGGCTCGCCCGTAGAGATCTTGACCGCCACCTGGCCTTTAAGAGAGCGCCCCAAGGCCTTATAGATCTTTTGTAGACTGGCGCTATCGATCTTGGAGGTAAAGTAGACCTTAGCCGGATTAGAGGCCTGACTAGCCCCCTTCCCCGCCTGGGCGCAGGCCGCGCTCACTCCGCTTAAGGCCATTCCTCCCAAGGCGACTAAGCCCGCCTTGACCGCCGTGCGCCGCGAAATCTGATTTTCAATGACCATCCCTTACCTCCGTCCTCTGGGGGCGCGCTTGCCCTGGGGGGCCTTACCCCTGGCCTTACTCCCAGTCGCCGCGCCCTTAGGACTTTTTTTTGCCCTCTGACCAGGCGAACCCTTTCTAGAGCGGGCTCTATCCGGCTTAAATTGGGGGGCGGGGACTAAGCGGGCTTGCAACTGGCGCGGCCCCCAAGGGTGATTGGCGAGCGCCTCCGTTAAGGATTTGGCCCCCGCCCGCGGGACCTCTACTAGGGTATGGTGGCTGCGGATCTCAATATTGCCTAGCTCTTCCGCCTTTAAGCCGCCCAGCTGATTCATTAAGCGCAAGCATCCCGTAAGATCGAGCCCCTCCTTGCGCCCGATACTGACCTGGACTAGGGCCCAGCCCTGCCCTGCGGCTATGCCCGCCTTCTTAGCGGCCGCGCTTAAGCCCTTAGAGAGCTCTTTAGCGAGCTCTCTAGCCCTCTTCTGCGCCCGGGCGGGGGCTTTGTGGAGGGCCGTCAGGGGGATCTCAAAACCCGCCTGAAATAGGGCTCGGGCCGCGGGGCTCAGACTTAAGAGGGCGGAGAGGGCCTCTAAGGGGCTGAGATAACTTAAAAATTCGCTCGCCAAGAGGCGGAAATCGTCCTCTACCCCTGCCCCCAGGCGCTCGCCCACTTGGCGGTGGAAGTCGGCCCGCAAGCGGCGGCGCACCTCTTCGGCTTGGGGCAGGGTGGCAAATTTAGGTTTTAAGTGGGCCTCTTTCCATAAACGCTGGGCCCGCTGCACCTCGTGGGGGGCTAAGAAGGTGAGAGCCTTCCCCTGGCGGCCGGCCCGCCCGGTGCGCCCCACCCGGTGGATATAAGTCTCTATCTGGCGGGGCAGAGCCATATTGATAACGTGGCTCAATTCGGGCACGTCGATCCCTCGGGCGGCCACGTCGGTAGCTACCAAAAAGCGGGCCTGACCGCAGCGGAAGAGATTTAAGGTGCGCGTCCGCTCCGCCTGGGCCATATCTCCATGTAAGGTCAAGGCGGGCAGATGGGCCTCAATTAAACTCTGCCCCAACTCCTCACACTCCGCCTTGGTATGGCAGAAGATGAGGGCCCGGGTGGGCTCTTCCACCCAGAGCAGATTGGCTAAGGCCTGGGGACGCCACGTTTTGGGGACTACGTAAGCTAAGTGGCTGATCTCCTGGGCGGCGCTCAAACCTACGCTCAGCGAGAGGCGCTGCGACTCCGGACGCAAGGTCTTAGCCGCCAACTCCTCCATCTGGGCGGGCAGGGTGGCGGAAAAGAGGAGACTCTGGCGCTGGGCGGGCAAGACGGCTAAGATGCGGTCTAACTCTTCCGCAAAGCCCAGGTCTAAAATCTCGTCGGCCTCATCTAAGACTAAGGCCCGCACCCGCTCTAAATGGACGCTCCCCCGCTCTAAATGGTCTAAGAGGCGGCCGGGGGTAGCTACGATCCAAGCTGGCTCCTGGCGCAGCGAGCGCAACTGCTCGCTATAGCTGCCGCCCCCATAGAGTAAAGCTACCTTCCCGCCTAGCGAACTCACTACCCGCGCTACCTGCATGGCCAATTCGCGCGTCGGCAAGAGGACTAAGACGGAGCCTGGCTCTGAGCAGGCGGGATTATTGAGTAAGGGCAAGGCGAAGGCTAAAGTCTTGCCCGTCCCGGTGCAGGACTGGACTAAGAGGTCCCCGCCCTCGCTCACCCCCTCCCAGCAGGCGGCTTGGACGGGGGTAGGTTGGATAAAGTTTAAATGGGCCAACCTCTCCTGTAAGGCGGGCTCTAGGGGCCACTGGGCAAAGGGCTTTAGTTCCATAGGGGCTAGACTCTAACTCTCTACTTTTTCTCTACTGGCGGGGACGCCGGGGCGGAAGTAGCCGCCTCTTCGGCTCCCTCTTTAGGCTCCGCCTCCTTCTCTTCGGGGGCGGGGAGCTCTTTAATAATTAACCCCTTCTCGGAGTCATAAGTAAAATCGGCTAAACCGTGCGCTTGGGGCTGGGGGCAAGAGATCATATAGCCCCCGGAACGGAAGGTATAACGGTAGGGCTTACCGCTAGCCGGGCAGCGCAACTCCCGGGGCATATAGCGAGGGCGCAGGGACTCTAAATTGGCCGGGAACGCCTTCTGATGGTCTTTGGCGTAGAGCTCGCATAAGGTGGCCAAACCCTCGATACTGCGCGTACACTCTAAGGCCTGGCGCTCTAAGCGCTTCCCTTCGGCCGCTATGGCCAGCCAACCCCAGTCGATAGCGTGTAAGATGGGCACTTCCCTCTCGTAGAGCTGCGGCTCGGGCAGAGCTAAGGTGTAATAGCGCAGATCTTCGCTGGGGGTGTAGAGGAAGGGTTTACCGCTAAGAGGGTCTTTCCCTAAATCTACTTTGGGGGCGCTAGCGGGTAGACCTAAGTTAAAACTGCGCTCTAGGGCCTCCAGGCTACTGGGGTAGCGGCCGCTCTGCATAAAGTAGTATTCGATTAAGACCTGCAAGCGGGCGTAGGCCTGGATCCCGGCCGCTTTGGGGCTTAAACCTTCCGCCTCTTGAGCGGGGGTCGCCCGCTCAGCCGGGGCGGAGGCCGTTGGGGCCGCCTTAGCCTTAGTTGGAGCCGCCTTGGCCTTAGCGGGGGTCGAAGCCTTAGCCGGGGCCGGGGGCTTAGCGGGCGGAGCGGCCTTAAGCGCCGCTCCGCCCATTAAAAGGCCCCAGACTAGGCCTAAACTCCATAAAGCTCTCCCGATCTTACGCATACTCATCTTCCACTCTCCCCTAATATAAAGAGCCTCCCGCAGGAGGCCCCGAAGTCTTTAGCCGCATCTAGGGAGCATCTCCCTGGAGGCGCTAATTATTGTCGTCCCAATAATCTTGTAACCACTTCTTAGAGCCTGGCATACGCAACTTGCGCAAAGCCTTGGCTTCGATCTGCCGGATACGCTCGCGCGTGACGTGGAAGATACCTCCCACCTCCTCTAAAGTGCGCGTATGGCCGTCGACCAAACCGAAACGCAACTCTAAGACCTTCTTCTCGCGCTCCGAGATCCCATTTAAGACCTCGTTGAGGCGCTCTCGCAACCAGACGCGCGAGGCGGCGTCGGCGGGGGCCACCGCCCCCTCATCCTCAATAAAGTCCCCTAAGTGGGAGTCTTCCTCCTCGCCGATGGGGGTCTCCAGAGAGATAGGCTCCTGGGCGATCTTTTGGATCTCGCGCACTTTGACTTCCGCCAACTGCTGCCGCTTATCCAACTCTTCCTGGTAGCGCTTATCTTCGGGGGTGATCTCCTCCCCGTAGAGCTTACCCAACTCTTGGCAGAGCTCCTCGGGATCGACGGGATACATGTGGGCCGCGATCTCCTCCACGGTGGGGTCGCGCCCATTCTCCTGCAAGAGCAAGCGAGTGATGCGCGTCAGGCGGTTGATAGTCTCCACCATATGGACCGGAATGCGGATAGTGCGCGCCTGGTCGGCCAAGGCCCTAGTGATAGCCTGACGGATCCACCAGGTGGCGTAAGTAGAGAACTTATAACCCTTGCGGTAATTGAACTTCTCCACCGCCCGGATGAGCCCCAGATTGCCCTCTTGGATGAGATCCAAAAAGAGCATACCCCGGCTAATATACTTTTTGGCGATACTGACTACTAGGCGCAAGTTGGCCACGGTCAACTCCTGTTTGGCCGCCACCCCGCGCCGGATAATCTTATCTAAGCGCTTAAACTTTTCGAAAGCTTCCACGGCCCCCGGCTCTAAGGCCTTGACGGCCGCTAAGAGGCGATGGTAATAGCGCCCTTTGGCCTGTTCCCAACTCTCCTCGACCACCTTCTGGCGCTCGATCAACTCCCGGAACTTGACCTTCCACACTTGCAAGTCGCAAGTGCGCAACTTATTGATGACCTCGCTCAAGGAGCTGCCCGTCCCGGGAGGGGGCACGACCTCTACCTCGTTAAAGTCGGCGTCGGGATCGTCTAAATTGATCGATAATCCCCCCACCTCGCGCTGGGAGCCCACCTCATAGAGGAAGTCTAAGACTAAATCGCGGAAGCCGGGCTCGATAAGAAGTTCTTCCGCCGCCTCGTTGCCGCTCTCAATACTCTGGGCTAATTCGCACTCCCGCTCCGGGGTCAAGAGCTCCACGCGGCCGATCTCTTTGAGATACTGGCGCACGGGATCGTCTACGGTCACCCCTTCCGCGGAAGACTCGCTCTTCTTTTTGGGCTTAGCTCCCAACTTGCGCGGGGGGACCTTTTTGTCAGCCGCGGGGGCGGCGCTAGCGGTAGCGGCCGCTTGGACCTGGCTAATGGCGATGCGCTTGACGGGTCGGACCTTGGGCTCCTCCTTGACGGGGGGCTCAGCCTCCGCCAGTTCCGGAACTTCAGGCAGTTCTGCCAATTCCGGCGCCTCCGGCAATTCCGTCTCTTCTCCCCCGGCCGCTAGATCTAAATCTTCGCTCACGGGAGGCTCAGCGGGCAGGCTCTCGCTTTTGGCGCCCTTTTGCGGGTCGGCCGCGGTCCCTTCCCCTTCCGAGCTCAATTCTAAAAGGTCTAAGGGCTCATCGAAGAACTCCCCGCCCCCATCTTCCAGGGAAGAGCCCAAGACGCTAACGTCGCCCAGCCCTTCATTGGCAGCGGCGTCCAGATCGTCCAGATCTTCGAACCCGGCGGCAGACCCAGAGTCTAGCAACGGCTCTTCTCCCCTAAATTCTTCCATCATGCCCAAACCTTTATCCTATATCGCGCAACAAGCAGAAACCTTCAATTTTACTACTAGTCCCCCTCCCCCCTCTCTGAGGCCCTTGTTAATACCTAGAAAAAAAGATTATTCCTGCCTTCAAGCAGGAATTATCCCCCTCTCCCGCTTTAGGCCCGGAAGTAATTTTGCAATTGACGGTACTCCTTAAAGAGCGGACCGTCCATCTCTCCCGTATTGAGCGCTTGGGCTACGAGCGGGCGCAATTCCCGCAAGCGGGCCGCCCAAGCCCGGTCCCGAATAGTGCGCGCCAACTTGCGCGCATCCTCTAAAGCGGCCTTAGTCGGATTGTGGGCCATAATCTCCCCCAAGCGCTGGCGCCAGGCGGGGGGATCCTCCTGATAGGAGAGGCGCTCTATCCGCAGCGGCTGATCTTCGTCTATCTCTAAGGACCAGAGGCGGGTAAAGAATTGGCGCAGGGCGGGGTCCTCGATGCGTTCCAGTTCGACTAAGTCTTTAACTTCGGCGATCCAGAGCGGATGCCAGGTGAGCAGGTTGAGGAGCTCCTCTTGGGATTCTAGATTGCGGCTCGGTTTGGGGGGGCGCACGGGGGTGGGGACCAACTGGCGGGCCTTAGGACGCAAGCGGCGGTAGACGGCTACCTCCGGGATGCCTGCGTAGTAGGCTAGCTCCCTAATGTAGGCGTCGCGGCGCTCCCAATCTTTGACCCCCTCAATAAAGGGCATCATGGCCCGCAGGTAGCGCTCGCGCCCGTCTTGGGTCTTGAGATCGAGCTGGCGCACTAAGCGCTCGATCTGGAACTTAATGATACTAGTGCGCGAGGCTAAACAACTCTCTACCCTCTCTCGCCCCTGCTGGGCCAAAGAGTCGGGATCCTCGCCCGGGGGCCAGGTGACGACCATCGTCAAGAGCCCCTCTTCTTCTAAGACGGCGTGCCCCTTGAGAATGGCCTGGGCTCCGGCCTCGTCCCCGTCGTAAGCTAAGATCACCTGGCGGGTATAGCGCTCTAAGAGTTTGGCCTGTTCAGAGGTTAGAGCCGTCCCTAAAGAGGCTAAGGTACAACCTAAGCCCACTTGGTGCATGGAGATGACGTCCAAGTAACCCTCCACCAAGATGGCCCGATCTTCACGGGCGATCTGCCCCCGGGCCACGTTGAGCCCGTAGAGGTGGCGCCGCTTAGAGTACCAGGGATTCTCCGGAGAGTTAATATATTTGGGCCCCCGATCTTCTATGGCCCGCCCCCCAAAGGCCACTACTTTGCCCTGGAAGTCGCAGATGGGGAAGATGAGCCGCCCCCCTAAGAGCTCGTGGAGACCGTACTGTCCCTTACTGAGCACCCCGCACTCTAAGGCTTCGGTCGGGGTAAAGCCCGCCGCCTTGAGCATTTTGAGGAAATCGTCCCTCCCTTGGGGGGGGGCGAAACCTAAACGGAAGCGCTCGGCCATTCCCTTGGAGATGCGCCGCCGCAGGAGGTAATCGCGCCCGGCCTGACCGGCGGCCCTTTTTAAGAGCTGCTCGCTATAATACTCGGCCACCCGGTTGAGGAGCTGATAACCGCGCTTGAGGCGCGTATCTTGGGGCCGCCCCTCCTCGGTCACAAGCTCTACTCCCACTTCGGCCGCCAACTTAGCTACGGCCTCGGGAAAGCCCATGCCCTCCATCTTCATGAGGAAGCTAAAGACGTTGCCCCCCTCCTTGCAGCCAAAGCAGTACCACATCCCCCGGTCGGGATCGACGGAGAGGGAGGGGGTCTTCTCGTTATGGAAGGGGCAGAGGGCCAAGTAACGGCTGCCCGAGCGCTTGAGCGTCAGGTAACGGCCCAAGACCTCCACGATATTGACGCGGCTCGCTATCTCCTGGATGAGGCTCTCGGGGATCTTCATGGACCCCCAATTTAAGCCGAGCGCGCAACACTCCTACTTCTTTCCCCTCCAACCTGGCAATGATTGACTACTCAAACATCCCTTCCCTAGAGAGGGGCGGCTTGAGTAAACAAGAATAAAGCGTACTATACTTTTGGAAGATAAACCAAGGTTACCGTCGCTACTCGCTTACCACAAAGGGGGTCAGAACCGTGCCCGCATTGCTTCCTGTGGGAAGCAATCTCCGCAATCGGTACCGAATCCATAGTCCCTTAGCTCAAACTAACTACTGCAACCTGTACGTCGTCCAAGATGGCCACCTGACTAATAAGTTCTGGGTCATCAAGGAGCTGAGTGTCTTTGGATTCTCGCCGGGGGATCGCTCAAAACTGAGCCAACTATTTCAGGCTGAGGCCTACCAGGCCTCCGGTCTAGAGCATGCTTGTCTGCCCAAACTGATCGACTTCTTTGCTCAGGGTCAGTGTCTCTATCTGGTGCGAGAGTTCGTACCCGGTTCCGACTTGGCCTCGCTCCTAGAGAGCAAACGCATCCTACCCGAGCCGGAGATTATCAATATCGGCATCCAGCTCTGCGATCTCCTCACCTACTTGCAGAGTAAGAACTTCCTCACCAGCCTCTATAGCGACCTCAAGCTCTCCAATATCGTGATGCGCAACGACGGCCGCATCTCCATGCTGGACGTGGGCTTCACTAACGTCAATAATAGCCTGCGCGGAGCCGTAGCCCCCAGTTATATTCCGCCCGAACAATTTACGGGCGCCTTCAGTAACGAGAATAAGAAGCTCGTCTACTTGGTGGGGGCGGTCCTCTACCACCTCTTGACCAATATCAACCCCTGTGGCTCCACCTTCAATTTGCCTCCCATGGAGAATACTCGCCCCGGGCTCTGTACTTTAACTAAGGCCGCCGTGGAGAAAGCTCTGCGCAACGATCCGCGCGATCGCTTCGCCACCCTCCACGACTTGCGCAACAGTTTAGTGCGCGCCTACCAGCAGGCGGCCCGCATGTCGAGTAACGGCGTCTCCTTTAATACTAATAATATCCCCAGCGCCGACGGTCCCCCCAGTTGGCTGTGGGTAGTGGGCATGATCTTAGCCTGCCTCATCGGCGGGGCGATGGTCGTCCTCTACCAGATGTTCCTCAGTTGAGAGGTCTCCGGTGTTAAATCCTGGCGCCATGATCGGTACCCACTACCGAGTAGTTCGTCTCCTAGGCCAAGGAGGGATGAGCAATATTTACCTGTGCGAGGATACCCATCTCTTCGGCAAGGTGTGGGCGATGAAAGAGTTTACGGCCACTTACGCCGATCCCCAGGAACAGGCGGCGGCCCTGCAACACTTTGAGCGCGAAGCTCGCCTCCTCTCCGCCCTCTCCCATCCCAACTTACCGACTATCAACGAGTACTTCCAATTCCAGGGGCGCTACTACCTGGCCATGGAATATATCGACGGCCCCGATCTGGGTAAGATTATGGCCCAAGCCCAGGGCCCTCTGCCTGAATTGGAAGTAGCCGACTGGGGGACCCAGTGCGCTACCGTACTCTACTATTTGCACTGCCAAAAGCCGGCGCCTATCATCTTCCGCGACGTCAAGCCCAGCAATATCATCATCTTGCACGGCTTAGTCAAGTTGATCGACTTTGGCATCGCCCGCCTCTTTACCCCCAGCAAGAAGGGGGATACGATGCGCATCGGCTCCCCGGGCTACGCCCCGCCCGAGCAGTATAATGGCCAAACCGACCCCCGTTCCGATATTTACGCCCTAGGGGTGACCTTACACCAAGCCTTGACGGGCCACGATCCCACCCTCTCCCCCAACCCCTTCTCTATCCCGCCCGTCCTCTCGCTCAACCCCCAAGCCTCTCCGGAGCTAGCGGCCATTATCGAAAAGGCCACCCAGCTCATTCCGGAAGAGCGCTACCAGAATATGCTGGAGATGAAGCGCGCCTTGCGCCAATTCCTCCTCGCTAAAAGGGGCGAGCGCGGCATAACTACCCCCCAACTGGGCTTAACTATCGGGGCTTCCGCCCCCTTGCCCTCCGCCCCCCTCCCTACCGCGCCCGCCGTCCCCGCTGCGCCTGCGCCTGCGCCCGACTCTTCCCAGCGCGGACGCACGAGCGTCGTTAGCGCTCCCCCGCCCCTGCCTACCCCGGCCCCGACGCCTTTAGCCGCCGCTCCGGCCGCCCCGGCCTACCAGCCCCCGCTCATCGTGGCCGTAGAGGAAGAGGAGCTGCCCACTTACCGCTGGAGCCAAAGGTTGCGCGCTTGGACGGCGGCCGCTTTAGCTTGGGCCTTTTTGGGGGCGGGGGGCCTCTTAGTGAGCGGCCTCTGGAATCCCCAGCTCCCCAACCCTTGGCCTTTAGACTCGGCTAGCGCCCGCTGGCAGGCGGCCTTAATCCCTGAGAGCGCCCCCCATGATTGGGACTCCTGGGCCACCGCCTACCGCTACCAGCCCCACATTTTAGCCTTACAAGCCCAATTGGAGCGAGCCTTAGAGGCGGAGCCTGACAATTTAGAGCTGGCCCTCCTTTTAGGTAACGTGCGCGCCCAACTCCAAAGCGCCGGCCGCCAGTTAGCGGCGGGCTCTCAACCTTTTACGGAGGTTAAGCGCCAACCTATCCGCCCCGCCCAGAGTATCGCCTTGCTCTTGCCCGCCGATCCCCGCCAGGCCCGCCCTTACCTAGTAGGCGCTTTGGCCGTGCAGCGCAGTCTCAGCCAGACGGGCGCTGAGGGGGAAGCCTGGAGCTTCAATCCCATCTTGAGCGCTAACCCTTTAAGCGCCCAGCGAGCCCTAACTAGCCCCTTAAATATAAGTTCCCCCTTGCCCGCGGGGGCCAGTTGGAGTAATCCCCAACTCAATAGCCAGACGGTTATAAGCGCCCAGATGAGCTGGGAAGCCTTAGCGTCCGGGAGCGCCCTCCCTAAACCTCAAAACTATACCCTCTTAGAGCGCGATCTCCCCACCTGGAGGGAGTTCTGGCAGGCTACTCTCCGCCACGCCTCGCCCGGCCCCTACTACCTGCCCCTAGAGAGCGCCCGGGCTCTAGGTCTGCCTGAAAAGTTATCCCTTCAGCCGCCCCCCGGCGTCCAAGTCGTTGCGAAGGCGCCCCCCGGTTCTAAAGGGCGCCTCCTCTTAGCGCCTAGCCTCCTACAAAAGAAGGAGTGGGCCCAGGCCCCCGCTCGAGCGGTGACCCTCTTAGTCGCCCATCCCCAGGAGTTGGCCCAGCTCCGCCTCCCCTCCGCCTGGCGCCAGGCTAAGGTGGACTGTGAAGCTTGGCTCTTGGCCCCTTACGCTACCCCCGGCGGCTGGTGGGAGCAGGTAGGGAGCGCCTATCCCTGGAAAGAGGTCCAGTTAAATTGGGTTCAAACGTATCAGGCTTTGAGTATGGTTGACGCTTTGGGATTAAAATTGCGCGGACCTCTCCCCCAGGGCGAGAGCTGGTCGGGGGCTTTAGCTCGCTATGGCGCTCCGGGCGCTCGCCCCGCTAGTTACGGGGCCCAAGTTTGGCAATACGCCGCCCCTGCTCAGGGTGAAGGGGGTGTTTGGCGGCGACTACGTCTCTCTAAGGAGAAAGGTGGAGTATAGGGATGGCCTTTAAGCGCTTTGTCTATTGTACGATTGCCTTCTTGACCTTCCTCAGTCTGGGCATCTTGGCCTCGCCCAACCTGGTCCACTTCTTAAATTTGCCCCATACCCCCAAGGCTATGTTTATAGTCTCCATCTTCTCCGGCTTCCTGGGGGCCCTCATCAGTTACGCCATCTCCTACCAGTTACAGAAGCTGACCTCTAGCGTCGAGCCTAAAGAGACCTCCCTCCAGCAGCAGTGGGCCTGGCTCAAACCGGCGGGTCTGGTAGCTCGCTCCCCCTACCCGCTCAATAAGGAGCAGGTCATTATCGGGCGGGATGTAGCGGCCGACGTCTTGCTCTGTAACGACTCCGTCTCTCGCCGCCACGCGGAGGTCTTGCGCACCGCCGAGGGCTGGTGGGTGCGCGACTTAGAGAGCAGTAACGGCACCTTCGTCAACGGCCTGCGCATCGATGGCGAAGTCCAATTGGGAGAGGGGGACGTCATTACCGTAGGCGACGTCAACTTGACCTTCGAAGGTCCGCGCCGCCCCATCCCGGAGAGCGTCCCCGAGCCGGTCACCCCCTTGCCCAGTATCGACCCCGAGGCGATGGGGCTCGATCTGGATACCCAAATTACGGGTACCGTGCCTACCATGCCCGTAGCTCCGCTCCCCCCCGAAGGAACCCAAGTCTGGAGCCCCGACATGCGCTCCTCTAACCGTTAGGAGGCGCTTATGGAGCTAACTAATCCCCCTCGAGTAGTCCTCTTAGCGGGCGGCGTGGGCGGCGCCAAGCTCAGCCAAGGTTTTTATGAGCTCTACTACGGCCCCCAAGCGCTCTGGCCCCGGGAGAAAGCCCAAGATCGCTTGCAGATCTTCGTCAATGTGGGCGACGACTGGGAGTGGATGGGCCTCAAAGTCTGTCCCGATTGGGATACTAACCTCTATACTTTAGCCCAAGTCAATAATAAAGAACAGGGCTGGGGCTTAGAGGGCGATACTTTTAAAGTCTTAGAGGCCTTAAGCCAATTTCCCCAGGCACCCACTTGGTTCCAGATGGGGGATCGCGATCTGGCCCTCTCCCTCCAGCGCAGCGCCTGGCTGCAGGAGGGTTTAAGTCTCAGCCAAGTGGCCCGGCGCCTAGCGGAACTCTTCCAGCTAGTCCCCTGCCTCCATCCCGCCAGCGACTCCCCTACCCCTACCTGGATCGATACGGAGCGCGGCTTACTCCCCTTCCAGGAGTATTTAGTGCGCTATAAGGCTAAATTGCGCGCCTACTCCTTCCAGTACCGCCAGGTAGAAGGGGCTCGCCCCCATCCCCAACTCTTAGAGGCTTTAGCCCAGGCCCAATTGCTAGTTATCGCCCCCTCCAACCCTCTAGTAAGTATCTTACCCATCTTAGCCCTGCCCGGGGTGCGCGACCAAATAGAGGCCAGCGCCGCCCACAAGGTGGCGGTCAGTCCCGTAGTGCGCAATAAGGCTTTTAAGGGGCCTCTCCTAAAAATGTTGCACGAGGCCGGGCGCTTGCCCGACGCTACGGGGGTCGCCCGTTACTACCGCCCCTGGCTGGAGACCTTTTGCCTAGACCCTTCCGATAGCGACTTAGAGCCCGCCCTCTCGGCTAGCGGCCTTAAAACTTACTGGACCTCAGTCGATTTAAAGACCCTGGCCCAGCGGCGCCAGTTGGCCTTTTCTATCCTCACCCTACCCCACCCGCGGAGCGCTACGCCATGCCCTGCAAATTGAAACCCTTCCTCTTAGAGCTCCTGGGGGCCGCCCTCGCTTCCGTCTTCCTAGTCTCCCTCTTATTCTGGCCCAGTTTCGGCCGGGACGCTCTCATCTACGCGGGCGACTATACGGGCTCCGATCTCCTCGATCTCAACTTGCCCTTGCGTTACTTAGCGGCCCAGGCAGTCCAGAATGGGGAGCTGCCCTTGTGGACGGAGAAGTTGGGTTGCGGCTTCCCCCTCTTAGCGGAGGGGCAGGCCGGGGTCTTCTATCCCACTACCATCCCCCTCTTTAGCCTCTTCTCCCTCACCTGGGCCGCCAACTGGAGTATTATCCTCTCCCTGGCCTGGGCCGCCTGGGGCGGGTACTTATGGGCGCGCTTACAGGGTTTGAGTCGCCCCGCTAGCGCTCTGACCGCCCTCATTATTGGCGCTAGCCCTAACTTAGTCTTCCGCCTCAAGCATTTGAATTTAATCCAGGTAGCCTCCTGGCTGCCCCTCTCCTTGGCGGCGACTTATTTAATAGTCGACTACTTCAGCCGCTCGCGCTTGCCCTTAGCCTCCGACCGCCAGCGCCCCCAGCCCTGGCGTTGGCAGGTGGGGGCCCTGCTCTTGACCCTCGCGTGGACGATGCAGATCTTGGCCGGCCACCCCCATATGACTTACCTCTGCGGCCTGACCGTCTTAATCTATGCGGGCGCCCTCGCTTGCGGGCCCCTCATCCTCAGCCTCTGGCGCCAGGGGCGCAAAGTGAGTTACACCTGGCTCTTAAGTTTGGGAGCGACCCTCTTAGGTTGCGCCCTCTTGAGCGTAGCTTGGG
The DNA here is from genome assembly GCA_944322965.1 of Vulcanimicrobiota bacterium. Lineage (GTDB taxonomy): Bacteria > Vulcanimicrobiota > Xenobia > Xenobiales > Xenobiaceae > Bruticola. Next base: position 414,822 of record CALUQR010000001.1, on the reverse strand, counting down.
GGGCTTTACAATTGTGGCCCACCTGGGAGTTAGCCCAACTCTCCATCCGCGGCGCCCCTTCCACCTGGGAAGGATTGCAGGCTTACCCCTTCAGCTGGCGCCACCTCTACCTCTTTTTGACCCCCTTCTACTATGAGAATCCGGCGCGCCTAGTGGCGGAGGGGCAGAATATCCTCTTTACCGGCATCTTCTGGGAGTCGATGCCCTACTGCGGCTTATTGACCTTATTCCTCCTCCCTCTAGCCTGGGCCCCCAAGGGGAAGGGCGCCCCCTGGCCCGCCGCGGCGACGGCTCTCATCCTCTTCTGGTTGGCCTTAGGCCCCCAGGCGGGCCTCTATTGGCTCCCCTGGAAGCTCTGTCCGGGCTTCGACCTCTTCCGCTTCCCAGCCCGCTTCTTAGTCCCCTTTGGCGTCGTTTTGGCCTTAGTAGCCGGTTACGGCTTGCACAATTTGGATCTTTGGGTAAAGCGCCACTGGGGCCCCAAGTGGCAGCGCTCGGGCCAGGTCTTAATCCTCTCCTTAGTAGCTTTAAACTTTTACTGGACGACCTCCAGTTACGTAGCTTACCTCCCCTCCCAGTATTTAAATGCCCCTTTAAGCGCCACCTTAGCCGCCCCCAGTTCTCGCCTCTCGACCCCCAATATGGGTTACTACTGGCAGGCCTGGATCCAAAAGGAGGGCTGGCAGCGCGCTTTAGCTAGCGTGGGAGCCTTCAATTCCGCCCTGGCCCCCAATAGTAGCGCCCTCTGGGGGGTGACTAATGAGAGCGACCGCACTATATTTGAAGGGGGGATGGGCCTTTTAGATTACGCCCAAGCCCAATTCCTCTTGGCCCAATTGCGCCTCCAAGATTGCAACTTGGGCCTCTCCCAATCGACCCTCTCCCCTAGCGCCCAGCGCCTCTATCGCCTCTTAGAGGTCAGCCACCTCTTGAGCTTTGAGACTTGGCAGGACCCCCTAGGCCAGGAGCTGCCCTTATTGCAACAGATAGAGGTCGAAGATCTGCCCTTACCTTTAAAACTCTACCGCCTCCAAGACCCTAAAGGGCGCGCCTACCTAGTGCGCCATAGCTCCTTAGCTATAAAACCGCCCTATTTGGCCCAATTCTTAGAGGAACATGGCTCCCGCCTAGACAAAGAAGATCTCTGTATTATCCACCCTCAAGACCTGGAGGGCAGGCTGGTCGTACCGCCCGCCCCTCCCAACTTAGAGACTACTACCCCTAAGTTGGGTCGCCAATCCCAGATTGTCGCCAACTCCCCGACGCGCCTAGAGCTCCAATTGCATACCGAGCGCGAGGCGCTGCTCTACTTCCCTGAAAATGCCTATCCGGCCTGGGAGGCCCGCCTCGACGGCCAGCCCTGGCCCCTCTACCGCGCCAACTTCGCCTTTATGGCCGCGATCGTCCCCGCGGGCGAGCACCGGCTCATCTTAGAGTTCGTGCCCCACACCTTCTACCGGGGCCTAGCCTGTACTATCGTAGCGGCTCTAATTTCTATCTTCTTAGTGGGGCTCGGCTACTATCGCTACCGCCGCCTCAACCCTTAAAATAAGGTACAATATGATCTTCAATCTGGCTCTGGCCATCTTGATTATTTTGCAGGTAATCTTCCTAGTGCGCTGGGGGATCAGCATCTTCGTGCGCCGGAGAGTCAATTATCTCTTTTCTACCTTAGTCGCGGAAGGGTACTTAGAGAAGGCTCGGGCCTACTTTGAGCGCACCTTAGATGTGGCGCCCCCCATCTTGGCCTTTAACCCCACCCTCATTGAGGCCGCTCTCGATATAAACTCTTTAGCTTCCGCCCAGAGCTCTACTAATTTGCGCCGCTTCTTTAACGATCTGGCCGATCTCTACTTGCGCCGCCAGCCTTACTCGGGCTTTGCCAACATCTTCGCCGCCGGTATTAAGCGCCGCCGGGAGCCTAAGCTCTCCGCCCTCTACATTAGGCGCGCCCTGGCCGCCCAGCCCGATTGGGAGATGGGGCGTCTGGCCTCCATCCTCAGCCAAGAGATAGACGTCTGTAGCGCCGTAGCTCTGGGGGTGCGCACCCTCTCCAGTCTGCCCGCCAATAAGCTCTACCGCCGCCAGCGCTTAGAGTCCATCTTATCCCTCACTAACGCCCTGCAAGAGGCGGGCGCCCATTACCACGCCCTTTACTACTGCCGCCAGAGCTTGCGCGATCCCCTCTACCAGCCCCTAGACGCTTGGGGCCAGAGTTCCCTCTTAACTAGGCAGCTCGATATTCTGGCCGATGTGGGCCAGTCGCCCTTAGGGATCGAGGCCTTGATGGGCAGTTCCCTGCCTCCCCTCTACCTAGTCTCCTTCCTGCCCTGGGCCATTATTGAGAGCGCCGCCTACCGGCGCGCCAATGAGACGATAGAGTACCTCCAAACCTTGCGCCAATTCCGCGAGCTGCGCTTACCGGCCTGGATGAAAGAGGGTTTGCCCGCCTACAGTCGCCTCATGCGCCACTTGAGCGCCTTGACCCCTCAGCGGGCCGCGAATATTAAGGAAGATGAACAGTTAGAGAGCTTAGTCCAAGTCTTGCGCGGCATGTGCGACGTCTGCCACGACTGTCGCCCCCTGCACGCTATGGCCGCCGACGCCTTCTTCTGCGCCGGCCGCTACCGGCTGGCCCAACTCTACTTAGAGCGCAGTCAGAAGTTGCCCTACGGCCTGCAGATCTTTAAAGACCAGCAGGAAGAGGAAGAGCAGTCTACCCCAGAGTGGGTGGAATTTACCCTCTATTGGGGCGGGGCCATCCAGGAACCCCGTTTAGGGGCGGGCTCGGAGCTCTGGCACTTTTATAGCCAACAGGGCGATTGGGGGAGCGCGGAGTTGTGGCTCAAGCGGCGCTTTAAGGATGAGGACCTGCCCCTCTTAGAGCGGGCTCAGGCCCATTTGGGGGCGGTCAAACTCTATCGGGAGCTCAAAAAGAATAAGGAGGCCCAGCAGCAGCTGCACAAGGCCCGCCAGCTCTTAACGGAGTACCGCCAAAATAATCATTTGCTGGAGTCTACCCTCCTGCCCCCGCGCCAAGTCTTAGAGTCTATCCTCAATTCGCCGCCCCGCTGCAATGGTAACTGGGACTTCCACTACGCTTGGGCCCAGCTTTTGTGGCTAGAGGGCGAGAAGTTAGAGGAGCTCCAGGAGCTCTTGCGCTCCCTTTTACCCCTCTATCCGTGCCAGCGCTCCCTTTTGCGCTTAACGGCGGAGGTGGCTTTGGGCTTAGAGGATCGGGATCTAGCGGCCGTCATTATCCCCTACTTGCAAGCTAACGCTCTCAGCGTGCGGGAGTGGCTCCTCTTGGGCCAATTGCAAGAGCTAATCCCTCCGCCCACCCTCCAGGAGAGCGTCGCTCCCGTGGCGGAGGAGACGCAACTTTGGGATTTAGAGGCGGAGGCTTAAGGTGTATACGCTCCAAGTTAACGGTCAGAATTATAGAGTCGGCGAAGACAAAAGCCTCTTGCGCTTTTTGCGCGACGACCTGCGCCTGACCTCCGTCAAAGATGGTTGCAGCGAAGGGGTCTGCGGGGCCTGCACCGTCATCGTGGGCGCTAAGAAATTTAAGTCTTGCCTTTTAAAAGTCAGCCAGGTGGGAGAGCGCCCCGTCTTGACCGTAGAGGGGATCGACCCCCAAGAGTTAGAGATCTACGTCCAGGCCTACGCCCAAGCGGGGGCGGTGCAGTGCGGCTTCTGTACCCCAGGTTTGGTAATGGCCACTAAGGCCCTCTTAGATAGTCAGCCCCAACCTACGCAGGAAGAGATAAAGAAGGCTCTAGTAGGCAATATCTGCCGCTGTACGGGCTATCAGAAGATTATAGAGGCCGTGCACTTGGCGGCCCAGTGGCGCCTTAATCCCCCCGCCTTCCCCCCGCCCGCCCAGCATCTCCATTTAGAGAGTCACGCCCCCCGCTTAGATGTAGAGGCTAAGGTGACGGGGCGCGCCCTCTACACAGACGATCTCCACCTAGAGGGGATGATCTACGCCCAGGCCCTCTTCTCCCCCGCCCCTCGGGCCCTCATTAAAAAGATCGATTGTAGCGCCGCCTTAGCCCATCCCCACTGCTTGCGCATCTTGCGCCGGGAAGACGTCCCCCACCCCAAGATCGGGGTAGTCAAGGAGGATTGGGACGTCCTTTTAGGAGAGGGGGATATTACGCGTTACGTAGGGGACGCCTTAGCCTTAGTAGCTAGCGACCATCCCCGCTACTTAGAGGAGATCTTAGCGCTCATCCACTTAGAGTATGAGGAGCTCCCCCCGCTCACTACCCCCCAGGAGGCCTTAGCCCCGGGCGCTCCCGCCATCCATCCGGGCGGCAACTTAATGAGTAGCGCTACCCTAGTGCGCGGCCAGGCGGAGGAGGCTATCGCCCAGGCCCCCTTTAAGGTCACCCGCCGCTACACTACCCCTTGGCAGGAGCACGCCTTTTTAGAGCCGGAGTGCGCCGTAGCCCTGCCCCAGGGGGAGGGAGGGTTACTCATCTATTGCGGCTGCCAGTCCGTCTATGAGATCCAGCGCTCCTGCGCCCAGATGTTGGGCTTAGCCGAAGAGAAGGTGCGTTGCCACTCCCCCTTTGTGGGCGGGGCCTTCGGGGGCAAGGAGGATGTGGCCACCCAAGCCCACGCCGCCCTCATGGCCTGGTATACGGGACGCCCCGTCAAGGTCAAGTATAGCCGCCAGCAATCTTTAGATTATCACGTCAAGCGCCATCCCATGGAGATCGAGATCACTACCGCTTGCGACGAGCGCGGCTACTTAGTGGGCTTAAAGGCCGAGATCTTGAGCGACACCGGGGCCTACGCTTCCTTAGGCGGCCCCATCTTGCACCGGGCCTGCACCCATATCGCCGGCCCTTACAATTACCACAACATTTCCGTCCAGGGGCGGGCGGTCTACACTAATAACGTAGTGAGCGGCGCCTTCCGCGGCTTCGGGGTGGCCCAGGCGGCCTTTGCTAGCGAGACTAATATCAACCTCTTGGCGGAGTTAGTAGGCCTCGACCCTTGGCAGTTCCGTTACCAGAATGCCATCCGCCCGGGCCAAGTCTTACCTAACGGCCAGTTAGCCACCCCCGATACTAATATCCACTCCTGCTTAGAGGCGGTGCGCGAGAGCTTTTACGCCCATCCCGGAGCCGGTTTAGCCTGCGCCTTTAAAAATTCGGGTATCGGCATGGGCCGCCCCGACGTGGGAAGAGTGCGTTTAGTGGTGGAAGGGGGGCGCGTCCAGGTGCGCACTTCCGCCGCCTGTACGGGCCAGGGTCTGGCCCAGGCCATCTTGACTATTATCTGCGCTACCTCCGATCTGCCCCCCGCCCTCTTTGAGTTTTGGGAGCCGGATACCCAGGATACCCCCGACTCCGGCGTCTCCAGCGCTTCCCGCCAGACGGTCATTACCGGCGAAGCGGCCCGCCGCGCGGCCCTCCAGTTGCGAGAGGCGCTGCAAGGTTCCGATCTCAGCCGCTTAGAGGGGCGCCAGTTCTACGCCGAGTTCGCTCCCCCCACCGATCCTTTAAATAGTCCCAAGGAGTATCCCACTAGCCACGTCTCTTACTCTTACGCCGCGCAAGTCGTCTGGCTCGATGAGAAGGGGCGGGTAGAGGGGGTGCACTCCGCTTTCGATATTGGCAATCCCGTCAATCTACCCGCCGCCCAAGGGCAGATCGAAGGGGGGATCGTCATGGGCTTAGGTTACGCCTTGACGGAAGAGTATAAGCTCCAGGCCGGACGCCCCCAGACGACTTTAGCTAAGTTGGGGCTCTGGCGGGCCCCGCAGATCCCCCAGATGGTCACCCAGTTCTGCCGCCCCCAGCCCGACCAGGCTCTCCCCTGGGCCCTGGGGGCTAAGGGTTGCGGCGAATTGTGCGTCCTCCCCACCGCTCCGGCCTGCGCCCACGCCTACTACCGCCGCGACCACCTAGAGCGCCTCTCCCTCCCCTTGCGCCCCACCTTCTATAAAAAGTAGAGGTAAGTAAATGGCCCGCCGCCCGACGAGGGGGCTGCGGACCATCTAGCTAAAAGACGCGCTTTTTTAGGTGAGAGCGGAGGTAGCCGGGGGCTCGATAGCCATAAAGTCCCGCTGCATACGCGGAATGTAATCGTCTATGAGGTAACTCAAGCGCTCGAAGCTGGGACTTTGTAAGACTAAGCCCACGTGGTGGTCTTTCGTCATGCGCCACCAGACTTCGGGGTCGTTAAATTGGGAGGTATCGGGCGCCGCCTGACGGGAGAGGGAGACCAGCAAGGCCCCGTTGTCGTGGCGCTGCTGGGGCAAGTGGTACTCTTCGCCCCGGGCGTAGGCCACCTCCAGGCGGGCCCACTCTTCCCACATGTTGAGGCCCGTGGCCGCTTCTACCATGACATCGATACTGGCCCCACCCACGCGGGCGGCGATCTCTAAGAAGTAGATATTGCCATCCTTGGCGGAGCGGATAAATTCGGCGTGGGTCACGCCGCGCACTAAGCCCATGGCCTTAATGACCCGCCCATTCATCTGCTCGATCTGGGGCTCCTCTTCGTAACCGTGGGGCAGGGTGCGGGTACAGAAGACGCCGCCATAATTCCAAATATCGAAGGGCGGGCGCACGTAGCGGGAGACTTGGGAGAAGAGGACCTGGCGGTCCCAGATGATGGAGTCGACGTGGTAGACCTGGCCGGGCACGTACTCCTCTAAGAGTTTATGGCTCTGCTCATCGCCCAGCTGGTGGATGAGGTCCCACAGCTCTTGGGGATGTTCGATCTTTTTGATGCCGATCGAGCCCGCTTCGGAGCGCGGCTTGAGGAACCAGGGGCCGGGTACGGTCTCCATAAAGTGGCGCAACTTGTCGTAGTTGAGCACATGCTCAAAGCGCGGGCAGAGGATCTTCTCATCCCGAGCCTGGACGCGCATGGCCAACTTATCGCGGAAGTAGCGGGCCGTAGTATCGCCCATCCCCGGAATGCGCAGATGCTCGCGCAGAGAGGCGGCCAACTCCACATCGTAGTCATCCATAGGGATGATGCGGTCGAAGACATGGGTCCGCGCCAGGTAGGAGACGGCATTTAAGACGTCCTCCCGCTTGGTAAATTCGGGCATATAGAAGGTATCGGTAATAGCCTCCCGGGCCCAGGGCTCATCTTTGAGGCTCAATTTGGTCAATAAGTAGACCTGACAACCCAAACGGTGGCAGGTCTCCAGGAAGCGATTCCCTTTAAAGAAACTGGCGACGACTAAGATAGAAACTGGTCTAGACAAGTGGACGACTCCTCAATGTAAAAATTTAGATAAGAGAATAATAACCTTTCCCCTGATTATAAAAGAGCCCCCCAGAATGTAAAGCCTGGGGGACTCTTACTAAGGGCGATTAGCCAACTAGGACGAGACTCTATTCGTAACCGAGGTTATTGATAGCGCCATGGTCCTTATATTCTAAACTCAAGAAATCCATAAAGCAGCCTTCCTGGGAGACCTCAGTGAGAGACCACTTAGGGAAGAAGGGGGGTAAGTTATAGAGCAGGTTGGGATCGTGGCTAAACTTCTGGTCGAAGTAGCCGGCTCCCGTCGAATCGCCTTCCACATCCATAAAGCCGCTGACGATAGCTCCATTGAGAGTGAAGCGGCGCATCGTACTGTTGGTGGGGTCCTTGGTCGTATCTTGGGTCTTATAACCGCGCCTCTTGACGAGCAAGCGATCGTGGTACTTATTGCCACCCAAATTGTTCCAGTCCATCTGTACCGAATGGTCCATACTCATTAAGACTGCGTCGACGCGCAATTCATTGAGAGAGCCGTCGGTACTCCACTTGCCGGTATCCGCTCCATAAGCATTCTTATCGTTCAGATAGACAAAGTTCTTAGCGACTACGCCTAAGGCTTGATGCGCGGCATTTGTACCGCCATTTTGCAAGATGTCGCTACCGATAATAATATTGCCCTCGCGCTCAATAGTGCTATTGGCGGGAGAAGGCCAAATATTCTTCGTTCTGCTGCCACTGCCATAGAGTTCATACTGACTAAAGGGCGGCACGTTGACGTAAGGGTTCTTCTCCCAATGCTGACGGGCCTTAGTACTATAGATCCCTCCATTCTGGGGAGTAGCCTGCGAGCTCGATTGGATATTTCCCAGAGCCTGATCGCGCTGAGCGTCGACATTAGCTACTACGGTCAAAGCGCCCTTCATGAAGCCCTCTTGTTTAGGATGATCGCTGCGCACGTAATCTTCGCACAGGCCATTCTTAGAGAGCGCACGCGTGGCTACATTGACCACTTCCACATTGCCGCCGGTAACGCTAATTAAACCATTGCGCACTCGACTAATATCGGTCCAAGGCTCCAAGATCTCCACATACTTGGGATTTAAGTCAGAGGAGGACATACTAGATTTTTCAGAGCCATTGCTATTTTGCTGACTGCCTAAGAGTTGACCGTCCGTAGTCATAGCGGCGTTGTACTTAACTACTCGCACTTGGTTAGCGCAGATTTCGACGCGCACGGTAGCAAAGGTAGGGCTCGTAGCCCCCGACTCTTCCCACGTGCCTTCGCCAGTCTTACGGTAAATCTTAGCTTGGGCCACATCGGGACAACCGTTGACATTGCGCACCGACCGCCAATCTTGGGCGTAACTAGAACCGTTGCCGCCCACCGTAAATTCAAATTTCTTGCCGCCATCGGCGCCATTATTCACCTTCTGGCGCACTTCGGTGAAGTAGTTGTCGATATTGGGTAAACCCAAAGAGGGGGTAGCGTCGCGCAATTGGCCCGTAAACATAGCCGTCTTACCTTTAAGTTTATCGGCATTATCCTGCGCGATCTGTTTGGTTATAAAATTGGCGGCCGGACGCAGCGTAGTGACGTCTCCGGGGAAAGAGTAGTGATCGGTCTCGAACTTATCTTTATATAAGAAAGCCAGACTGCCATCTACGCCTAATCTATTTAAGAGGACTTTGAGGGCATTCCCTTCGGGGTTCTTGCGACCGTCATATCCGTCCACTCTCAGACGTCCGCTCTCGTGGTAACCTTCGGGGATAAAGACTCTGTCTTGAGCTAAACTATTCTCCCACAAGTCGACGCCGGTGGCATCCCAGGAGCGGGCATTCTGCACAAAGTGCATAAAGTCGGAAGCCATAATCTGACGCACCTTAGTGCTCACCACTCGGCTGGCCAAGATCTTAGACTGATCTCGGGCCGGAATATCGGTTACCAAAGGATCGCCGTTGCCGTCGGCATACTCCGTATGCCCTTCGTCATCGGTCTGCATAACGTTAGCGATAGCTACTAACTCGTAGGTACTAGGTTGATTCTTAGTGCGAATCTCGGTACAGACGACATTGACCACGGCGTAGGGGGGCGCCCCGCTGACGGTAGGGTAGACGGGAGGGTAGAGCCCACCATCGGCGGGCACAAACTGGATTAAACGGCTATCCCCAGTCTGCCAGCGATCGCGATTATCGAGCGACCCCCAGGACCCATTCTGGGGATAATCTATCCCCCATTTAGCTAACTGGGTGGCGTTGAGGGTGCGCACATTGACCCCCACTTTGCCGCCCGCCGCCGTAGCCTGGGGATAGTTGAGTTCTTTTAAACGAAAACTCTCATAACCGGCCCCCGGCTTGCCTACCTCCCACTGACTGGCAGTAGATTGAAAGACGTTCTGGGGCACGAATTTCCGTCCAGGCTGTCCCATATAGTTGATAGCAGCTTCAAGCCCCCAGTTAGCAGCTTGTAAAGCGGCGTCGTTATAACTCATCACCTGCGAGTCCTGGCGATGGTGCATAGAAAGGGCCACTACCGTAGTACTGATAGAGAAGAGAATAGCGATAGTAAAGAGCGCAAAGATTAAAGCTACTCCCCGTCTCGCTCTCTTTGTATCTTTAGAGTTTAAGCGCATCGAGCCTACTCCTAAAAAACTGAATGGTGTTCAATTAGAGCGGCCATATTCTAGACTATCTCCCCAACTTCTTTCTAATAGTATTGGAGTGATATTATTTTTTGCTTTTTCGCATAAATAACTTATAAAAAAGGTAGCCCCCCTCTCGGGGGGCTACCTCAGTTGTAGAGCTAGTTAGAGTCCAGGATTAGTAGTCGTAGCCGAGATTACTAATAGCTCCGTGATCCTTATACTCCATAACCATAAAGTCCATGAAACAGCCTTCACTAGTCACCTGAGTCAGACTCCACTTGGGGAAGTTGGGAGGTAAGTTATAGAGCAAGTTGGGGTCGTGACTAAACTTCTGATCGAAGTAACCGGCCCCCGTAGTGTCGCCCTCTACATCCATAAAGCCGCTGACGATAGCCCCATTGAGGGTGAAACGGCGCTGAGTACGATCGGTCGGATCTTTAACGGTATCAGCTACGGGATATGGCTGGCCATTATCATAGCGTCTCCTAGTTAACAAAGAGTCATGGTACTTATTGCCACCCATATTATTCCAGTCCATCTGCACCGAGTGGTCGATACTCATTAAGACCCCATCGACTACCAGCTCATTGAGCCCCTGGCCTCCATCTTTAGCGCCGCCCTTGTCGTTTAAGTAGACGAAGTTTTTAGCTACGATACCCAGAGCTTGGGTACCGTCGCTTCCGGCCGCAGCTTGACGCAAGTCGCTACCGATAATTACATTACCCTCACGCTCAATGGCGCTATTGGCGGGAGAAGGCCAATAAACCTTATCCGTACTGTCGCCCATTCCCAGATCCCTCGCACTGAAGGGGGGAATATTAGTAAAAGGCCCCTCTTCCCAACGTCTTCTAGCCGCCTCACTGTAGATACCACCGGTACCGGGACTGGCCCCTTGCGATTCCTGTAAGTCGCCTACCGCCGCCTCACGCGTCGATTCGACGTCGGCTACGATAGTCAGCGCCCCGCTCATAAAGTAGCCGCTATCATCTTCGACGTCAATATAATCCTCGGAAAGCTGATTTTGCGCACCAGTTCTTTCGGTAACATTGACGACTTCAACATTGCCACCAGTAACGCTAATTATACCATTGGGAATCTTGTCAATACTAGTCCAAGGTCTAAGCTGTTCGATATAATCGCTCTTAAGCTCAGTCCGGCTAGCGAACTTATTCTGCTGCTGGCACGTATTCGGATCTTGATAGGTGCCCAACAACTGGCCATTCTCCGTCATGGCCGCATTATATTTCATAACTCGAACTTCATCGCCAAAGATCTCGACTCGCACCGTAGCAAAAGTGGGAGTGGCTGAGCCTACCTGCTCTGTGTGGCCCTCGCCAGACTCGCGCCAAACTCCAGCCTGCGCGATATCAGGGCATTTCCCTTGATCCCAACTTTGTCCAAATACCGCAGTTTTCGCTGTTCCTTTTCCAACCTCAAACTTCCACCTACTATCTGCCTTCGGCGCCTGGCCATCAACACCATTATTAATTTTTTCAAAATAATTTCCGACTTCAGGCAAACCTAAGGAGGGGGTAGAGTCACGCAGCTGGCCGGTAAACATAGCCGTCCTACCGTCTAATTCTCTATTACTATTAGCATTGCCGATTTCCTGAATTCGGAAGGAATCGGCTCCGCGCATCGTAGTTACGTCACCAGTAAAGGCGTAACGGTCAGTATTAATGTCATGTTCCCCCTTACCGTAGAGGAAGGACAGACCGCCATCTAAACCCATTTGACCCAACATCTTCTTGAGGGCATTATGCTCCGGGTTGCGCTTAGTATCGTAGCCATCGACTCGCAAGCGCCCATTTTCGCGATAACCCTCCGGGATAAAGACCCTATCTCTAGCCACGCCATTCTCCCAGAGATCGACCCCCGTGGCATCCCAAGAGCGAGCGTTCTGGATAAAGTGCATAAAGTCGGAGGCCATCATCTGGCGCACCTTGGTGCTGACCACGCGACTAGCTAAGATCTCTTCCTTATTATCCGCCTCATCACTGACAACCGTTTCATCTAAGCTGGCATACCGAGCACCGTTCTTATTATCCCATTGATAGATATTGGATACGGCTACTAACTCATAGGTGCTAGGTTGGTTCATGGTGCGGATCTCAGTGCAGACTACGTTCACGACCCCGTAAGCCGCCTCGCTACTGCCATCGGCGGCAGGATACATTAAGGGATAAGTAATAGATGAGGCATCCGTGGAACTTATCCCACTTCTGCCGCTGCCAAAGGTAATAACCAGGCTATCGTCATCCTTCCAGGAGTCACGCTCCTCCCATTTATTATCGCTCTGGCCCAAGGACTTCCCCCTCTCATAATCTAAACCAAATTTCTTTAAGTCCCTATCAGTTAACCGTTTAACCCTAACCTGAACGTCGCCACCCGCGACGGTACCGTCCCTCTCTATCAGCTTATAACTTTCGTAGTTATCTAAAGCATCATATTCCCATTGGGTGCCACCCTGAGCGCTATTAAAGGTACCATTAGAGGGTACGAACTCGGCCCCGGGCTGTCCCATGTAGTTGAGCGCAGCCTCAATGCCCCAGTTAGCGGCTTGGAGGGCGGCATCATTATAATTTAGCACCTGAGAATCCTGACGGTGGTGCATAGAGAGAGCCACGACCGTAGTGCTAATGGAGAATAAGATAGCGATAGTAAAGAGCGCGAAGATCAGGGCTACGCCCTTCTGTTTTTTCTGCCTCGACTTAATATTCATAATACTTAGCTCCTTTCTCTATACACCTTCTAATCTCTATTTTGGACGCGCACCTGGGTGCTAATCTCCAACTGCGTGACGCGCGCTTTGGTCAGGGAATCGGGATACTTACCCGTCAAAAACTTCTGAGCGATTAAGCTATTGCGACTGCGTTGATTGTCCAGATCGGGATAACCGCTCCTATCGCCATCCTTATGGACCAGAGCGTAGAAATCGATGCGGAAGAGGCCGCGATCGAAAGCCGTATAGTAGACGGGCTCAATAGAGTCCCCCAAGTTGAAACTTCCACCGCCACTCGAATGGCCGCGATAGGCGGGATGAGAGACGACAAAGTGCATCGTAGCGTTAGTGGCGACAAAATCTCCGCCCCTTCCCCTACTCTCCTTCCCTTCTACTTTTCCCGCTTCCACGTTCTTGGCCACCTCTTCAGGTAAGAGAGAGCCAGCGATAAAATCTTCCGCATTTAAGACGCCGTTGCCACCGCCATAGGCAAGGCTACCGCCACGAGTAGTCATCTTGTCGATACTAAACGTCCACCAGGGGGCTTCGACAGTTAAGCCGCGCTCATCTTCAAAATCGTCCCGCAAAGCGGATTTGTCCCAGCCAATATTGCCTTCAGTTCTATAGACTTTACGAGTAATTTCAAAGGGGCGCTCTGCCGGAACTTCCCAGATGACATAGACAAAATTGTCGATAGAGGCCGCGGAAGAGAGGGTGGCGCTCTTATAATGTTCTTGATCATCGCGCAGACGAGTAAAGGCCGTGCGATCGACGGTAAAGCTGACCTTTTGGCTTTGCTTATCACCCTTACCCTCATCCGCCGTGCGCGTAGCGATAAAAGTCTCATCGCCTTGCAGACCTTCGCCATAACTACTGGGGACAAGCACCCCCGAAGGGCTAGTATAGACTCGCCCACCGAAGTTAAAACTGTAACCGGCATAAGTAGTAGAACTCGTAACGTTGCTAGCTAAACGCATATCGTCAGCCATACGATCCATAGTAGTCCTAATTACCGTCTGGGCGTTGCGCACGCTGCGCTCAAAGACTTGGGCCTGTAGACCGGAATAGATCATGTACCCCGCCACAGCTACCAAGCCGCCCAACAGGAAGCAGGCTACCATCAATTCGACGAGCGTAAACCCCCGCTTACAACCTCTCCTCAACTTAGCCATCACTTACTCCCTATTCCCAGTGCGAGCACTGACTACCGTACTACTGCGCTCTACGTAATTGCCGTTGTAATCGGCCGTCCAATAGACGGTAACGGTTATATTCCAAAAGCGCGAACTATTCTCACGGGCTAAGTTGGGGTCGACGTTGGCCCCGCCGCCGCTGGGACCTACCACCCATATACCGGGCGTACCGACGCTGACGCTACTTATAGGATCGAGGGAAAAGCTCTGCGTCGATCTAGTCTTCTTATCGCCTTCCCTCTCGGTGGCCTTAATCTCTTGGACAGACTTGAGGTAGTAGGCGCTCTCTTCTACCGAGCCAGGTTTTAAACCCACCAATCCTTCCAGATAGCCTTTTTTATCGAAACTCAAAGCTCGATTGCCGGCAATAGGCAGGTTCCTAATCTCTTCCGCTACCATAGAGGCGTATTTGCCCGCCCGGGCTGAAGCCTGGGTAGTGCGATTGAGCTTAAAAGCGGCCGGGAAGATGGAAGCGAAGGCCACTAAGGCGGTGGTCAATACGGTAATGGAGACCATAATTTCCAATAGGGACAGGCCTCGCTGTCCACTTCTTCGCAAATTTTTTAACCGCATACCAACCGGCCCTCTCTTCCTTTCAGTTTGTCTATAGTATAGAATGAATAGGCCATAAAAAACTAGTACACGGGAGTAAAATTTAATGGACTTTTTTAAGGGACTGGCACTGAGATTGATAAATTTGGGAACTAAATGGAAACAAATCATCTGTATCCTCTTCCTGGTGGGGATCGCTCTCCCCGTGCGGGCGGCCGTCGTCGAAGCGGAAGATATACCTCGCTACGTCGACACCCCCACAGGAACCGTAATCGTGCGCGGAATTCCCGAACCGCCCAAAACCTCCTCAGACGTAGTACAGAGTATGCCCGCTCCCACCCGAGCCGCTTCTAAGCCAGAGTCGAAACGGCGGGTCACTCCAGACCTGCCCGAAGCCCCCAGCTTCGAAGCGGAAGTTGAAGAGCCCGCTCCCGCCCCTAGAAGTAATAAGATGTTCTTAATATTGGGAATTTTGATCGTCTTGATCGGTCTGGCCTTAGTCTTCTATTTGGCCAAGCAGCGCCGTGATGAACAGTAGGAGGTCAAGTATGCGCATTCTAAAGAGTAGAAAGGGCCAGCGCGCCTTCAGTTTAGTGGAGCTCATGATCGCTATCGCCGTTATGAGTATCCTCCTCGCTATAGGAGTGACCCGCTTCCGCAGCTCTCAAGTCCAAACTAGCTTCAACGGTGAGGTGGAAGAGTGTATAGCCGCCATCCAAGATACATCCAACCTGGGCAAATCTTGTCGCTTTTTAGAAATCAATAATAAAATTGTTAAGCAGCGCGACAGTCCCAAAACTGGTGGCAACAACGCATCTATCAAGAAAGAAGAGCAAGATGAGGACGCTATCGTGTGGCGCATTTGGCAGAATGGCGCCTTAGTCCGCGGCGGCAGGATTGGCAGCAATTATTCCAACATGGTGGAGATAAAAACTAGGGGCTTTAGTAGCAGTGAGAACACTCAGGTTAGAGAGCCCAAGGATGTGCAACAGGGAGCGGTCTTTGAACTTAGCAGCGCTTCCGGTACCATCTGTATACCCTATATGACGGATGGCACCCCGCTCTGTAGCGGTCAACTCAGCTTCAGACTGTACAACGGCAAAAATGTCCAAAAAGAGATCAACGTCGAAGTCAATATTCATGGCAAAGTTATGAATATTGAAAAATTTGCCGGTTAAAATCCCCCCCACAAAAAACTCCCCCCTTTCCTTGAGAAGGAAAGGGGGAATTTTTTTAACCTCCCCTACCAAGGGAAGAGCATTAAGGCCACGGCCTTGGTCCAGTAGGCTACGGCCTGATCTAACTTGCCGCGCTGGTAGTAGAGGGAGCCTAAGTTATGGTAGACGTGCCAGAACTTAGGATTAAGCTGGACGACCTTATCCCACTCTAAGCAGGCCAGTTCGATCTTACCCTGCTCTAAATAGGCTTCCCCTAAGTTGTAGTAGGCCTGCCAGTAGTGGGTGTTGATACCCGCCACCCGCTGCCACTCGACGATGGCCGCCTCGATCTGGGCCCGCTGGTAGTAGTAAGTATTCCCTAAATTCCAGTGGGCGGGCCAGTGTTGGTCCTCAAATTGGACCGTCTTCTGCCACTGGTTGATAGCCTCGTCGAACTGGGAGAGGTAGAAGTAAGCGTTGCCCAAATTGTAGTGGGCCTGCCAGAAGCCGTACTTAGCTTGGGTGGCCTTCTCCCACTCGGGGATAGCCAACTCCACCTCGCCCCGGTCGTAGTGCAGGTTGCCCAAATTGTAGCGGGCCTCGGCGAATTCCGGATTGACCTCCAGACACTTCTGCCAGAGCTCTACCGCCCCGTCTACCTCCCCCTCCTCCATGCGCATGGAGCCAATATTATAGAGGGCGATAGCGAATTGGGGATCGAGCTCTAAGGCCTTATTCCAGTAATCTTTGGCCTCCTCTTTGCGACCCTTGCGGTAGTAGGCGTTGCCTAAGTTGTAGAGGACCTCGGCAAATTGAGGATTTAAGATGAGGGCCTTCTGCCACTCCTCGATAGCCGAATCTAACTTACCCAGGCGGAAGTAGCCGTTACCCAAATTGTAATAGGCGGGCGCAAATTTGGGATTTAAGACGGTGACCGTGCGGTACTCCTCAATAGAGGCCTCGATCTCCCCGTTGCGATAATGGGCGGAGCCCAGGTTGTAGTGGGCCACGAAGTTATTGGGATTTAAGTCGACGGCCTTACCGTACTCGGTAATGGCCTCGCGCAGGCGGCCCATCCCGTCTAAGGCGGTGCCTAAGTTATTGTGGGTCAGAGCGTTGTAAGGGTCTAAGCCGGTCGCCTTATTCCACTCCATCACCGCCAGGTCGAGCTTACCCTGCTTATAGTAGTTATTCCCTAAGATATTGTGCAGGGCGGCCTCGGAGGGGCTGACCTTGCTGATACTCAGCTCCTCGGGACTCTCCTCATAGTGGAGGTCCTTAATGAGGTCGGTCACATTCTGGTAGCGCTCGGCGGGATCTTTTTTGAGGCAGCGCAAGATGGCCTGTTCCACGTTGCGGGGGATAGCCATATTGTAATTGGTCGGGGGCTCAGGCTCTTTGGTCAGGTGGAGCTGGATGACCGCCGGCAAGTTGTCGGCGATAAAGGGCACCCGCCCGGCCACCATCTCGTAGAGCAAGATACCTAAAGAGTAAATATCCGCCCGCCGGTCTACCTTCTCGCCGCGCGCCTGCTCGGGAGAGAAGTAGAAGCAGGAGCCGATGACCTGGCCCGGCTGGGTCAAAGTCTGGGACGCCTCTACCCAGGCGATACCGAAGTCGCCCACTTTGACGTCTTTATCTTCGCTCACCATAATATTGCCCGGCTTGACGTCGCGGTGGACGATGCCGTGCTGGTGGGCGTAATCTAAAGCCCGGGCCGCGGGGACGAAGATCTGCAGGGCCTCCTCCACGCTCAGGTGGCCGTGCTCCTTCATGTAGCGGTCTAAGGAGACCCCGTGCACGAACTCAAAGACTAAGAAGTAGATCCCTTCGTGCTCGTTAATATCGTAGATAGCCGTAATATTGGGATGGTTGAGCCTAGCGGCGGCCTGGGCCTCGCGGATGAAGCGGTCCTTACACTCCGAGTTGCCCACTAATTGCTGGGAGAGGATCTTAATAGCTACCGAACGATTGAGCAGCGGGTCATGGCCTTTATAGACGACCCCCATTCCCCCTCGTCCCAGTTCCTCAATAATGTGGTAGCGACCGATGGTCGCACTGACCATTGTCATAATAGATAGGCGGCTCCTTACACGTAGTCCCTACTTTTTCCACTCCGCAGGCTACTTTCCCCCTCTAAGGACGGACTGGGGGATTCTGAGTCCCTAAACGCAAAGCGGGGCACTCCCGGCGCAAGGTAGCGATCATCTGGGGGATCCCTATCCCCTCCTCGCCAGGCCGCGCCATTTGGGCTAAGAGCCAGTCGGGATCGCCATTTAAGTTGCGCAGCTGCAACATATTGACCCCATAGCGCTGGATGAGCTCGATCAAGGCCTCTAACTCTCTGGGGGTATCATTTAAGCCCGGCACGAAGAGCAGATTTAAAGAGATCCAGACCCCCGCCGCCCGGCCCCGCTCGATAGTCTCCAAGACGTCTCGGAACTTATAATGTTGGGGCTGATAGTAGGCTACGTAACTCTCCTCTAAGGCCGAACAGAGGGAGACGCGCATCGAGTCCAACCCCGCCTCAAAGAGCAACTGGGCCTTCTGAGGGAGGGAGCCGTTAGAATTCATATGTAAGGTACCCCGACCCTCTTGGGCGCGCACTAAACGCACAGCCTGCGCCGCCCGCTCCGCCTGCAAGAGGGGCTCGCCCTCACATCCTTGGCCGAAGGAGAGGATGGGGTCGGGGGCCCGGCGCAAGTGGAAGAGGGCCAGCTGGGCGATCTCTTCTACCGTGGGAGTAAAGTCTAAGCGGATCTGGGGCGAAGGGGGGCCGCCCGCCGGTTGCTTAGAGATGCAACCCCTACAGCGAGCGTTACACTGGGGGGAGATGGGTACCGCCCCCTCCCAGCGCCCGTAAAATATATTTTGGGCGTTACAACAGCCATACTCCCGAGCGCAAATAGCCAACTGCTCTAAGAGGCGGTTGCCGGGTAGGGCTCGCTTAGTAGCCTCAATATCGGCCTCTAAGCTGGGCTTATCGTACTCCTTAGGATCCCAGTGGAGATTGAGCTCTAAGGGCAAAGCCGCCCAGTAGAGTTCGCCCTCCCTAACAAAGAGCGGGGTATAGCCAAAGATAGGCAGATCTTCCGCCCCAGGCGTTACCCGCCAGGCGGGCAGTAAGGTGCGCACCCAACCGGCGGGCGGCAGGGTGACTACCGCCCAGCTCTCCCCCTCTAAGGGGCGGGGCGGACCCTGGACCCGTCCTGCGGGCCAGGCTAAAGGCTGGCGGCCGGGCAAAAATTGGAGCGGGGCCTCCTCTATCCAGGGGGAGAGCTCCTCTCTCCGCGGGGCCCGCACCTTAAAGCCGGAGCGGGCCGCCCCCTCTAAAAAGGGCTCGTCGCCAAATTGGCCCTGAGCGTCGGCTACCAAAAGACCGTACCTAGCCGCAGCTGGGCGGCGCCTCTTAGAGCCCGCTCCGGACTTAGCCCCCCGCCTAGCCATTAGTCGTCACCGCAGAGCGCTGGGGGCTCTTGCTCTTTTTGAGGAAGGCTAAGAACTCTTCGTTGCTAGCGCTCTTTTTGAGTTGCTCGATAGTCACTTCCGTCAGATCCCGCTCCCCGGCGTAGATCTCCACGCTGCGCCTAAAGAGGGAGACCAACTCTAAAGTGGAGGCCGACTGCAAGCACTCGTCGTGGCGGGTGCCGCTCTTTTTAATGTCGATAGCCGGATAGACGCGCCGCTCCGCCGCCTTGCGGGAGAGATTGATCTCGCTATTGCCCGTCCCTTTGAACTCCTCAAAGATAACTTCATCCATGCGCGAGCCGGTATCGATGAGGGCGGTGGCGATAATCGTCAGACTGCCGCCGCGCTCAAATTTGCGGGCCGAACCGAAGAAGCGCTTGGGCATGCGCAGAGCGCTAATATCTAAGCCGCCCGACATGGTGCGCCCCGAGTTGGGGGTGGCGTTATTACAAGCCCGCCCCAAACGGGTGAGAGAGTCTAAGAGTAAGACTACGTCGTGGCCCAACTCCACTAAGCGGCGGGCCCGCTCTAAGACTAAGTGGCTAATAAAGATGTGCTGGATGGGATCCTCATCGAAGGTAGAGGCTACCACCTGCCCCTTAATGGAGCGCTCCATATCGGTCACTTCCTCGGGGCGCTCGTCGACTAAGAGGGCGATGAGGATACTCTCGGGAGAGTTGGCGGCGATACCGGCGGCGATCTTTTTGAGGCAGATCGTCTTACCCGCTTTGGGAGGGGAGACGATGAGCGTGCGCTGCCCCTTGCCGATGGGAGCGAAGAGATCGACCATGCGCCCCGTCAAGTCGCCGTCTTTAGTCTCTAAGATAAATTGCTCTTTGGGGAAGATGGGCACCAACTGGTCGAAGGAGGGGCGCCGCTGGGCGCGCTCCAAGGGCATGCCGTTGACGCTCAAGATGCGCTCTAAATCGTAGGAATTTTCGCCCCGGCGGGTCGATTTGACTAAACCGCAGACCATATCCCCCATGCGCAGGCCGTAACGTTTGATAAGGGAGAAGCTGACGTGGACGTCGGTGGGGCTAATCTTAAAGCTGCGCCCGCGCAAGAAACCGTAATTGTCGCCGCGCACGTCTAAGATGCCGGTGACCATGGGCAGTAAGCGCTCTACTTCCGGTTCGGGCTCTTCGTAGTCGGCTTCGGGCGCGTAATCTTCGTAGGGACCGTAATAAGATTGCTCGTAGGGGCGAGAGTCGTAACCTCTAGCCAGCTCGCGCCGTCCGTAGCGGGGGGCGGGCGGCTCCTCCATCTCTAGAGGGGCGGCCGGTTCGTAAGTTAAGCGCCCCTGCTGGCGCAAGTCGGCTTGGCGCTCGATACTGACCCGATGGACCGGACGGCGCCGGGGCGGAGTCGTAGCTACCTCTTCCTCAGCCGCCGCCTCCGTTAAAGCTTTTAAGGTCTCAGGATCTAATTGGACCGTCTGCTCAGTGGGGATAGAGCGCAATCTGCGCCGCTCCCAACCTTCGCGACTGGCGCGCACCCTGGGGCGCGGCTGGTAACCTTCCTGAGCCTCGGTATTTACCGAGCGCCTAGGTTCCGAGGCGGCCTCCCCCTCTGGGTTGGAGAGGGCGGGCGGCGCAGGGGCGGCGCTAGGGGCCGGGGCGGGAGCGGGGGACTCCTCCAATTGGGGCTCCGCGTGGACGGGAGCGGACTCAAAAGGTAGAGTATTCTCCTTCTTCTCAATAATGGCCTTATGCTCTTGCGAGTACTTAGGCTTGCGCCCGCGCCTACTGACCTTACCTTGGCCGTCGGTCTGGACGGGCGGCAACTCTCCGATCTGGTCTTGGTGTTGGAGGATAAACTCAATGAGCTCCTCGTGTTTTTGGCGGCTGAGCTTGGGACAACTCAACTTAGCGGCCTTAATGAGCATCTGCAGTTGACTCCTACTGTAATGGGTCAACATATCGAAGGTCAGATTTTCCATAACTCCCATCTCCCTGGCCCAGGCCCCTGAAGTTAGGCCGCCCAGCCAACAGTTCGTATTAATTAGAGGCGCGAACGCCAACACCTAAAAGAATAAGCCCCTAAGCCTAGGCCCAGAAGCACAAAGAGGGTTAAGATCCCCAAATCTCCACTTACGGCCCGCCAACCGCCCCCCGCTAAGAGCGCCTGGTTAAAGCCTTGACTCAAATACCAAGAGGGCAACCACTGGGCGAGGGCCCCCGCACTCTGATTGTAATCAGCCATACTTACCGGCATCAAAAGAGCCAGGTAAGCTAGAGAATTCCAGACCCCGCAAGCGGTCTGACTCTTGACCCACATTCCCAAAATGAGCCCCACCAGGGCCATAATTAGGGAGCCCATGACGATTAAGAGTAAGAGGGGTCCCCACTGGACCTCGCCACGATAACTAACTACGACTACCAAGAGGGTAGCTACACTAGCCAATATAGTACCGCTGGCGATCTTGCCGCCCAAAATTTCCAGCCAACCTACGGGGGCCAAGAGTACTGCCTCCATCGTCCGCTGTTCGCGCTCCTCCACTAGCGTGGAAGAGGTGACGGATAAGGCCGCCAAAGAGGCGAAGAGCATCCACAGGGGCAGGAAGGCTAAGGCGACGCCGCCCTCCGCAGCATGAGCCCGCTCCACCCGAATATCGGCCGGAACCTCCTGACCCGCCATCTGGCGCAGAGCGGTACGCACCAACTCCCGAGCGGCCATAGCTTTAGCCCAACTGCTCTCATCTAGGTAGAGCTCCAAGACGGGAAATAGATCCTGACGCAAGTCTTCGTCAAAATGGGGGGGGATCTGCACGGAGAGTACTAACTCCCTATTCTGGACGGCGCGCCGCAAAGCCTGCTCATCAGCGCTAATTCGCAATTGACACATTCCGGAACTTTCTAAAGCGTTAACTAAACCGGAATTGAGGTCGCCCGTCACCCCTATAGAGAGCTGGGGCGCCTGCCCGCGATCCATGGCCCCCACGAAGAAGGCCGCCAGTAAGACCGGCCCCAAGAGGATGACCAAAAGACTCTGAGAGCGCAAAGCATCCCGCAGATCTTTGCTCAGGAAAGCCCAAGCTACGCGCATCATCGCTAATTAAAACTCTGGCCGCTCGGAAGCCGCCAGAGAGCTCTAAACCTCCACCTGCACCATTTCGGCGGTAATATCGCTAAATTTATGTTCCTTCAGATAATCCATCACCCCTTTGGCCTCGCCAATGGGAATATCGGAGATCTGACAGCGGAAACCCATTTTGGGAACGCTCTTCAAATTCTCGCGCACCTCGAAGGCGTAATTATCCTTCTTCTTAATGAGGTTGGCGCAATTTTGCGCCGCCTGGCGCTTGGGGAACTTGCGGTGCACCTTTAAGGACTTGCCCTCGTCTACCGTATCTAAACCCAACTTTTTAATGTAGCTCTTCTGCAAGAGGGAGGCGCGCACCGAACGGGCCATAACGGGATCCTCTAAGGGCAAGACCACCTGGAAACCGTCCGGGACTTGGAATTTAAACTTATCCTTCTGGACCTCTATAGTGTAGCCGCTCTCGGCGTACTCCTTCTTGACTCCCGCCGCCTCTTTCTCCTTGAGCGTATAAGCTACCACATTGACCCGCCGCGCGTTGAGAGCATCCGCTTCCTTCTGAGTTAGGAAGACTACCACCCCCAAAGCTACGGTTAAGAGCAGGGTGATCACCAAAAACAAACGACGAATATCAGTGAGCTCAATAGTCAAAAGCAGGGCACCTCGTGAAAGTTCCGGAAGCGCCTTTTCTAGAGTTTAGGAGGCTACTCCTGCCCTAGGGGGCGCTTCGTAAAATGGCAGAAGAGCTGTTCTAAGCCCGGCGCGGCCTCCACTAACTCCCCGCCCCGCCAGATCTGGACGCTAGGGGGCAGATACTCCTGACATAAGGCCCGCGGCGCCCCCTCGCAGACGATCCGCCCCCCCTCCAAAATGGCTACGCGGGCGCAGAGCTCCTCCGCCTCCTCCAGATAGTGGGTAGTCAAGAAGACGCTCCCCCCCTGGCGGCAGAAATCGGCCACCAACTGGCGCACCTGGCGGGCGGCGTGGGGATCTAAGCCGGCGGTAGGCTCATCTAAAAAGAGGAGCTGCGGCGAAGCCAAAAGGGCCCGCGCCAAAGCTAAGCGCTGGCGCATACCCTTAGAGAGGGTAGCTACCGGCCGCTGGGCCTTAGCGCCTAAACCGACTAGCTCCAATAATTCTAAGGCCCGCTCCTTAGGTTTAGGGACCTGGAAGATGCGCCCAAAAAAGAGCAAGTTATCTACAAGGGAGAGGCGCTTATAGTGGCCCGCCTGCTCGGGCATGACCCCAATCAGCTGGCGCAAACGCTCCCCTTGCTGCGCAGGGTCTAGACCTAAGACCCGCACCTCGCCCTTAAGAGGACGCAACTGGCCGCAGAGCAGGCGCACTAAGGTCGTCTTGCCCGCCCCGTTGGCCCCCAAAAGGCCAAAGACCTGACCCTTATAGGCGCTAAAATCGACCCCCGCCAAGACGGGCTGTTGGGAGTAGGCGTACTCTACCCCCCGCGCTCCAATTACTTGCTGGCTCTCCATCTCTTTAGATCCCATACCCTTGCATTATCGACCACAATAGCCCCATTCCCGCTACCCAGTAGGGGAAGATTAAGCGCTTAAAGCGCGGATAGTAATTGTAGCGGCGCTCTAAATAAGGAACCTCTATCCAGAGGGGATGGAGGCGCCAATCCCTAGCGTCTAACCAGCCCTCTACCCGCACTCGCTCTTCAGAGCTTAAAGCCTTAGGCCACTCGCTAGAGAGTAAGACTTGGCCCCCGCCCTCTTCAGCTCCCCACTCTAAGAGGGCGCCGCCCCGCTCCTTAGAAATTGGTTTACCCTCCAAAAGGTAGCGCTCATAGGGGTAAGGCCCCCACTCTAAAGTACCCTCTAAGGTGCGCGCCTGCCCCCCCAAATGGTACTCGCTATCGATCTTTACGACGTACCCTAAGCCCCAAAAGAGGGCGGGCGCCCCCCAAATGCCCTGACCGCTCATCACCCAGAGGGCCAAGAGAAAGGCCAACCCCCAGGGGAGCCAGGCGCCCCACAGGGCCTGGGGGGCGGGAAATAAAGGCTCTTTAAGGCCCAAATGGCGGTAGCGGGCCGCGCGCTGGACCTCGGGCCAACTTAGGGGCGAGAGCAGATCTAAGACCCCCATCCAGACGGGCGCCGCTAACTGGCGCTGGGCGGGCTGACAGAGTTCCTTATCGATAAAAACCTTTAATTCCCCCGACCACCGGGGCAGGCGCCTCCCCCAACGCCACGGGGCCTCTAAAAGATCGGCTATATAACTTAAGAGGCGGCCCAAATGCCAGAGGGGCCCTTGGGCAAAACGCAGGCGCCCGTAATCTTCGGTGACGGCGGCAAAAGCTCGCAAGAGGCAGGGTCCAGCTAAAGAGGAGAGGTAGAGATAGCGCCCTATCCGGCCCGCTAGGCCGGGCGCCAATTGGCGTTCCAACTCCCGGGCCCGCTCCGGGGAGAGCTCTAGCCCCTCTGTATAGACGACCCCTTTAGTCCATAAAAAGAGGAAGGGGACCTTCCCCTCTAAGGGGATCAACTCGGCCTTAGGGTCGGGATGTGAGAGCCCTAGGAGCTTAGCTAAGAGGGGCGGGCCCCACCACAATTGGGAGAGCCATAACCCCGCCCCCAGCCCCAGTCCCCAACCGAGGGGCCAATGGGAGAGGATGGGAAAAAATAAAAAGGCCAGCCCCGTCAGAGAGATCCCTAGGCCGGCCGACCATAAGACAACTAGAGCTAACCTCCAGCCGCTAGGCACCTACATTGTGCCCCACTGTTCCTCTAAATCTTTACGTCCGGAGCGGTTGAGGCGCTTAGCGTCGTTGAGGAGGGAGTTGCCCTCGATAATGAGCTGCATACCGGTATCTAAGTGGGACAATTCGCCGTCCTCTACGTAGAGGGACATCTCTTGCATCCCCTCCTCGAAGCAGTTCATGCCCTGCAAGCCCTGCTCCACCTCTTCGTTGGCGTACTCGTCGTACTTATTCTCGACGATAATCTCCTCGATCTCCGCCCGCAAGTTGCCCAAACGCTCGAAGACCCCGCTTAAGAACTCATAAAACTGCTCTTGATCCCACTCCCCAGAGCGCACCTTCTCTACCGCCTCGGAGAATTGCTTAACCTGACCGGACTCTTCCTCAACGCGCACCATGGCCGAAGTATCCATACGCGGCAGTAGGGCCCCACAATTCTGGCAATTCTTGAGATTATGGCCTTCATTCTGGTGACCGCATTGCATGCAAATGATCAAGAAAAGTACCTCCTGGCTTGGCGCGCCAAACTCCATCTAATATCAGACCGCCCCGAAATTCGCAAATGGAGAGCCTTATTCCTCTTTTTAACCCCGCTCTTATCGGAGCTTTAACTTAGGGCGCGCTCTAAAGGCGCTCTTGTTCTACTAAGCGACAATTCTCCAAGCGCAACATGCGGCGGCCGTAACTGGCGGCTTTAGAGTCGTGGGTCACCAAGACCGTAGTGATATGCTGATTTTCGTTGATGGTGCGGAAGACTTCCATCACCTCTTTGCTGGAGCGCTCGTCTAAATTGCCCGTAGGCTCGTCGGCTAAGATGAGGCCGGGCAGGTTGGAGAGAGCCCGGGCGATAGCTACCCGCTGCTGCTGCCCTCCCGAGAGGCGCATTACCGAATCCTTAGCGCGCCCATCTAAACCGACTAGACGCAAGAGGGTCATCGCCTGCTCCACTTGGTCCCGGTAGCTCTTACCGCCCGCCAATTGCATGGGCAATTGCACATTCTCTAAGACGGTCAGAGTGGGCAAGAGGTTGTAACTTTGGAAGACGAAGCCGATGTGACGCAGGCGCACCTGCTCTTTAAAAGCCTCCCCCGCCCCGCTCGTATCGCGATCGCTCAAGAGCACCTTGCCATAACTGGGATCGTCTAGGCAGCCAATCAAGTTGAGGAGCGTAGTCTTCCCCGAACCGGAAGGCCCCATAATAGAGACGAAATCGCCATGGGGAATGAGCAGATTGATATTCTCTAAGACTTTCACCGGCCCGCTGCGGGAGGTGAAATACTTGTGGACTCCCTGTAACTCTACCTTCATACTACTCCCACCTCAAACCGGAGATAATCTGCAAGCGCCACACCAGAATGGAGGGGATGGCCGCCCCCACCAAACCTACTAAGAGGGAGAGTAAGACCGCCTGAATTAAGAGGGATATGGTAATGGAGGCCAAGGGGAAGGAGAGCTGCAAGATGACGACCATGGCCCTATTGAGCAGGCCCGAGCCCACTACCCCAAAGACTATGCCCAATAAGCCTCCGCTCATAGAGAGGATGACCGACTCGGTGACGATCATGGAGACTACCGTAGAGCGCGTGGCCCCAATAGCTCGCAAAGTGGCAAACTCGCGCATACGCTCGTAAGTAGACATGAGCATCGTATTCATGGCCGCGGTGATGGCGATCAAGACCCCGATAGCGGAGATGGCGAATTGCAAGTACCAAGCGTACTGGATGTAGTCGTTGGCGGAACCTAAATAATCTTCGCGGGAGAGGACTTGGACCCCGGGGATCTTAAAGCCCTCGATGCGCCTAATAACCTCCCGCACCCGGTGGACGTCGCGCACCTTAATCCAGATCTCCGAAGCCCCGCGCCCGTCAGTAGTGGCATAAGCGTCTTGGACGGGTAAATAAGCGAAGTAATCCTGGAAGCCGGCCCCCGCCCGCACGATCCCGGAGACGGTATAGACCGTCTGGCTGTGCTTAATCTCCGAACCTACGTCGAGCTTCTCCGCCTCAGCCAGCCCCTGACCTAAGATGACATTCCCGGGGCGCAATTCGCGGTCCCCCTTGACCGTCTCCAAAGCGGGCATAAAGAGGCGCCACTTCTCGGGCTCTACCCCTAGGGCCATAATTACCCCTCGCTGGCCCGTCCACTGGGAGCGCACCACCGGACAGACGTCGGCCACATTGTCGATCTCTGAGATGCGCTTCAACCAACCGACGTTGATCGTGTCGGAAGTCAGACCTATAGTACCTACCGGACCGGTAGGCAAGGGAGCGGCCGTTTTGGGCAAGACGTAGACATCTACAGCCCTTCCATCCAACTCTAGCGAGACGCGCTGGTACATACCTTCCGCCAGAGAGACCATGGCCACGAAGGTACCCACCGCTAAGAGAACCCCCACTAGAGTGAGAAGGCTGCGCTCACGCCTGCGCCATACGTTGCGTATGGCTAGAGTGATGGCTGCCATAAATGCCCCTTTCTACCTGATAAACGCTCTCCCCCGCCCTCCGTTCAAGTTGCTAATTTACGCCCGTAGAGCGATTGCGCCGCCTAATAGCCGGCTCGTAGAACTCTTCCGAATTGCGCAAGACGGCCGGTTGGGGGGCGAAGGCCACCTCCTCTTGGGAGTTGCCAAAGCTAAAGCCGTCTTCGACCTCGGGCTCCGTCTCCGTATGCTCCGGGAAGCCGGTAGCCACTACGGTAATGCGCACATCCTGTTCCATACCCTCGTCGGTCACGGAACCGAAGATAATGATAGCGTCGGGATCGACGGCCTCGTAGATAATATTGGCCGCCTCCTGGAGCTCGTGCATAGTAAAGTTACTAGCCGCCACCACGTTAAAGAGCACGCCCGTAGCGCCATGGATATTGCCCTCCCAGAGGGGACTGCTAATAGCCTGGCGGGCCGCCTCTTCAGCGCGATGCTCGCCGCCGGCCACGCCGATACCCAAGAGGGCCGAACCCTTATTGGCCATAATCGTGCGCACGTCGGCAAAGTCTACATTCTGTTCGCCGCAAGCGGTAATAATTTCGGAGATCCCCTGCACGCCGCTGCGCAAGACGTCATTGGAGAGGTTGAAGGCGTCGGCCCGGCTCTCGTTCTCTATAACTTCGAAGATGCGATCGTTGGGCACTACGATAATGGCGTCGACCTCGCGGCGCAGAGCTTCGATCCCCTTCTCGGCTACCATCATGCGGTAACGCCCCTCAAAGGAGAAGGGCTTAGTGACGATGGCTACCGTGAGAGCCCCCGACTGTTTGGCCAAATTGGCCACTACGGGCGCCGCCCCCGTACCCGTACCGCCGCCCATACCGGCCGTAATGAAGATCATATCCGCCCCCTCGATCCAGCGCAGGATATCCTCTTTGCTCTCTTCTACCGCCTGGCGTCCGACTTCCGGATTCGAACCGGAACCTAAACCGCGCGTCGTCTCCTTCCCGATGGGGACGCGCACGTCGGCGCTACACCTATTGAGCGCCTGTTCGTCGGTATTGATAGCGATAAACTGGACCCCTTGCAGACCGTCTTCGACCATGCTATCTACCGCGTTGCAACCGCCGCCGCCTACACCTATAACCTTAATACCCGCAGGCTCGTTGAACTGGGTCAGATCCTCGACAAAACCGCCACTCTGGCGAGCGACTCCCTCAGCTTGAGGATAGGAAGCAGAAGCGATGAGAGGATCGGTATTGGCTTCAAACTCCAAGCGCGAACTACCAGTAGCCTTTTTGGCCTTATCTTTAGAATCCACTGCGAAAACCTCTTGTCAGAAATGATATAAACAGCCGAACGATACACGGTACGGTCACAAAAATATAGGGCGTTTTTTCTAGAAGAGAGCTTTTTTCCTCTAATATATGGACTATTTTTTTAAGCGCGAAGCCTGCAGAGAGCGCCATTTTTTTAGGACTTGGGCCGCGATGGGAGCGGCCAATTCCCCGCCGTAGCCGCCCGACTTTTCTAAGAAGACGGTCACTACTAAAGGCGGACCCTGCCACTTGGCGCTCGCTCCATAGGGGGCGTAACCCGTAAACCAACAGTGGTTGAGACCGCGCGGATTATCTACGGTCGGCGCATTCTCGGCGGTCCCCGTCTTGCCAGCCATCCCCAGATCGGCGCCGCCGCTAGCGGCGGCCGTACCCTCCGCTACCGCCAAGCGCATCCCCTCCCGCACGATGCGGAAATAAGAGCTGGGCCAGGGCAACTTGCGGATGAGCTGGGGCGGATTATTAACCCGCTCCCTTCTTCCTCCTGAGCGCCGGGTATAAGCTTCCAGTAATTGGGGCCGATAGAGGTAACCGTCGGTCACTACCGCCCCCGTCATTAAAGCCACCTGTAAAGGAGAGGTAGCTACAAAGCCCTGGCCGATAGCCGAATTGGCGGCGTCGCCCGGATACCACGACTCGCGGAAATTCTTCTCCTTCCACTGGGGATTGGGAATATTGCCCGCCGTCTCCCCGGGCAGATCGATACCGCTCTTCTCCCCTAAGCCAAAGAGGTGGGAGTAACGCTCTAAGCGCCCGATCCCTAACTTAGTCCCCAACTGGTAGTAGACTACGTCGCAAGAGTGGCCTAAGACCTCGATAAGATTTAAACGCCCGTGGCCAAAGCGCACAAAGCAATTGAAGGGCAACCCGGCCACCATGTACTGGCCCGAGCAATAGAAGGTCGAATGGCTATTAATGAGCCCCTCGTTGAGGGCGGCGCTAGTAGTCACCAACTTAAAGGTAGAGCCCGGCGGGTAGGCCCCGTGTACGGCTCGGTTGAGGAGCGGTACGCAAGGGTCGCGCAATAAGCTATCAAACTGGCGCTGAGTAATGCCCGCCGCAAAGTGGTTGGGATTGTAGTTGGGTAGGCTGACTAAGGCTCGCACCCGCCCCGTCGTCGGCTCTAAGGCTACGATAGCCCCGCCGGAGCGCTCCCCATTCTTGCGGGCTAAACGCTGAAGAGTGACCCCCAAACTGGCCTCAGCCGCCTTTTGTAATTCTAAATCTAAACTGAGATAGAGGTCGGCCCCGGGCTGGGCGGCCAAGATCTGGCGCTGGGAGAGGGTGAGGCCGCTAAGATCTAAAGCCTCCTCCACGATCCCCTGCTTACCGTGCAATAAGTTCTCGTGAGACTTTTCCACCCCGTCCTGACCTACCCACTCACCGGGCAGATAGCGACTGTACTGGGGTTTAGCCAGTTCCTCGCGATCGATTTCGCCTACATAGCCCAAAACGTGGGAGGCTAAGCTCCCGCCCGGGTAGACGCGCCGGGCCTTAACCTCTAAGCGCAGCCCTTCGCTGGCGTCGTCTATCTCCGCAAAGCGGGCCAAAGCGATCTGGCTCATGCTCTCCGTCAAGACGATGTCCTCTTGGGGCGACTCTTCTAAACGCTCCCGCAACTGGCGGCGGCGCTGCGGATTGAGATGTAAGATGTCGGCTAAGCGCTCTAAGACGACCTGGGGGCGGGCGTAGCGGTAAGGCAGAAAGTGGATAATAAAGATAGGCTCGTTGTGGGCTAAGGTCCGCCCCTGGCGATCGAGGATCTTACCCCTAGGGGGTAAGAGGGGGCGGCTCTGCAACATATTGCGCTGGGCCCGCTGACGATACTCCTCGCCCTGGAGGAGCTGCATCGTAGCTAAGCGGGCTACTAAGCAGAGGGCCCCTACTAAGAGAACCGCCATCAAGATTTTAAAAGCCCGGCGCTCCATCTCTACTCGCCCTCCACTTTGAGGGGCTTTAAGACGTAGTAACCCCACAGATGTTGGACGAACCACAAGAAGGGATAGAGGGCGACCAGATTAGCCAGGGAGGCGGAGACTACCCAGTGGCGCACCGCGTAAATGCCGGGCAAGTCGAGCCCCAGACTGCGCCCCAGCCAGAGAGCTACCCCCATGGAGACCGTAGCTGAGAGCAGGCTGAGCGGATAGAGCAGCGGGCGATCGGCATAAGGGCTCAAAAGGCCCCCTAAACTTAAGCCCCAGAGGGCGTAGAGGGCCGCCAAGAGGCCGGGATTGCCGATACTGAAGAGGCCTACCAAAGCCCCGCAGGCTAAACCGAACCAAGCTCCCGCCCGCCCCCCATAGCGCAAGGCCATGACCGTAACTACGATTAAGCCCCACTCCGGGCGCGGCCAACTCCAAGGCCAAGCGGCTTGCCCCGCCAAAAAGAGGACTAAGAGCGGTAAGATTATGAGCGCTACCCGGCCCGGCCCCGCAGTCACCAGCCACCCTCCACTTCGAGCGGCCACTCCTCCTTCTTGGCCCCTTCCGCCTCGGGAGAGGGGGCGGCGGGAGACTCTTCCTCTAAGGGTAAGAGCTCTACGCTCTCAGGTAGAGGAGCGCTCTCCTCTAGGGACGGGGGCGCAGGCTCTACGCTCCACCAACCCGCCGCCGGACTATCCGTAGCCTCCTCCCCCTCTTCCTTACGTTCCAACTCCAGGGCCGGGCTAGAGGGCTCGCTCTCTGTGACCTCTGGAGCTTTCTCCTCTAAGCTCGGGAGTTCCAAGGCGGGGCTAGAGGTAGGGCTAGGGGCGGGCGCAGGCGGCGCGCTCTCTACTTTAGGACTAGCCGCCTCGGGAAGGGCGGGAGCTTTAGGGGGCGGCGTAGCGGGGGCGGGAGCCGCTTTAGGCGCGGGTTTAGCCTTAAGTGGAGCCGCTTTAGGTTGGGACTCTCCGGCCGCCTTCTTAGGCCACAGGGCCTTAGCCCGCTTACTGGCCTCTTTCGCGCGCTCAATAGCCTCCTTAAAGAGGGCGGGATCGGCTGTAGCGGGCCCTTTAGGTAAGAGCAAGAGCTCTTGGAGAGTAGTAAACTGGGAGCTCAAGTTGACCGTAACCTCTTGAGACATGGAGTCTTGGCCCGCCCGACTCCCCTCGACGCGCCCCACGGGCAGACCGGCGGGGTAGATATTGCCCAATCCGGAGGTTACGACTAACTCTCCCGCCTCCACGGGGATCTCATAACTTATATACTTAATTAAACCTTGGCGCCTGCGCTCTACGTAGAGGACTCCGCAAGCTTGGCTGGGCAAGATCTTAACTGGGACTTGCAAGTCTCCGCCCCACAAAAGCTCCACCTTAGAGGCTCTGGCCCCCACCTCTCTCACTAAGCCCACTAAACCTTCGGGACCTACGGCCACCATCTCCGGGCGCACCCCGTCTAAGTAGCCCCGATCGAGGCTCAAGCGCCCGTACCAGCGCTGAGGGTCGCGAGCTATGACCCGGGCGCAGATCTTAGGCTGGCCGGGCAGTTCCGTCTTAAGCTTTAAAAGGGAGCGCAGGCGCAAGACTTGAGCCTCTTGTCCCTTCCAGTAGTCTCGCTCTAAGCGCAGGCGGGCGTTCTCCTCCCGCAGCTGGCGCTCGCGTTGCGCCAACTCCCGATACTTTAAGATCCCCTCCCCCCAATCTTGTAAGCTCTGGGCGCCTCTAGCTACGATCCCTTGCCAGGGGGCCAACTCTAAAAGGCCCAATTGCCAACCCACTCCCCCCAAGAGGCAGCCCAAAAGGAGGGCCCCTAAGGCGATCCCTCCCAATCCCGACCACCAGCCGCGCGCCATAGACTTCTCGCCCGCTAGCGGCCGCTCGGCGACCAGACGAAATTTTGGTTGAGGGCCAGCGCCTGACGCAGGCGCGGATCTCTACCTAAGCGATCTAAACCGCGCAAGGTACAACTCTCCGGCTCGGAGGCGCGCTGGCAGATGAGCCCTAAGGAGCTAGCTAAATATTGCTCTAAACCCTGGAGCAGACTGCCGCCCCCGCAGAGGGTAAGGCCCCCAGCCATAATGTCGCTCGCCAGCTGGGGCGGCGCGGCCTGCAAGAAGGATTGGATAAAACGGCTCCAGCGCTCTAAGTGGGGCTTATAAATCTGTAAGAGCTCCTTAGCGCTCAATTTTTGGCGGCGGGGCAGGCCGCTCGCTAAGTCCCGCCCTTTAATGGAAAACTCTTCGCGCCTCTTGAGCGTCCAGGCGCAGCCCCCCTCGATTTTGAGATGTTCGGCGCTAGCCCGCCCCACTACTAAGCCCCGCTCCGCCCGACAGTACTCGATGAGGGCCCGATCTAAAGCGTCGCTCCCCTGGGGCAGAGAGTCGGCCGCTACTACCCCTCCCCAACTGAGGAGGGCGACCTGCAGGGACTGGGCTCCAATATCGACTAGGAGGTGGGCCTCCGTAGAGGAGAGCAACTCTAAGCCCGCTCCCAGAGCCGCCGCTAAGGGGGTAGGGACGATACTCCAGGCGCGGGCGCCCAAGGCCCGCCCCCAGTCGCAAGCTAACTGGCGCTCTAAGCCGGAGGCGTTGACCGGTAAGGCCAAGGTGAGGCGCGGGCCGCCTAAACCCACATTGTGGCAACGGCGCAAGAGCTGGCGCCCCAACTCTAAGGCCCCGCGGTAATCTAAGATGCGCCCCCGCCTAAAGGGGGAGACCAACTTGGAGGTAGGCAATAAGCGCCCCTCGAGGAGGCGGGCCTTAGCTCCCCAGGCGCTCAATTGGTCCTGGGGCAGGTAGTAGACTACTCGCGCCGCTTCCCGCCATTGGGCTTGGCCGCACTCTACTAAACCCAGCCAATCGCTGCCCAAATCGACCCCTAAGTCGGGCGAAAATTTAGCTACTAGGCGCTCAAAAAAATCCACTACTCTACACTCTGCACTAAGGAGCGAACTACCGTCAAAGGTAAGCCCACGACGTTAAAATAGCAGCCGTCTATCTTCTCCACTAAGAGAGAGCCCAACTCTTGGATCCCGTAGGCTCCGGCCTTATCTAACGGGTGGCCAGTTTGCACGTAAGCCTCTATTTCCTCCTCCGCCAAAAAGCGGAATTTGACCGCCGTCAAGGCGCAGGCCCGCCGCCACTGGCCCGTAGCGGTAGCGTAGAGAGCCGCTCCGGTAGCTACGTGGTGCCAGCGCCCCGAGAGGGCCCGCAACATGCGCCGCGCCTCCTCCGCCGAGTGGGGTTTCCCTAAGACGGTCCGCCCACAGACGACCACCGTATCGGCCCCTAAGACTAAGACCTCTTCCCCCTTCCAGAGGGAGACTACCCCCTGCGCTTTGGCCTGGGCCGAATCTTGGACGGCCTGAACGACCTGCGCTAAGAAGGGGGCCTCGCCGGGCTCATAGAGGCGCAAAGTGAGATTGGAGCCTGGCCCCGCCTGGGCGTATACGGGCTTACCTACCCCTAAGCGCAATTCGTTCTCGCTCAATTCGCGGGTCCCTTGGGCTAAGGGTTGTAAAGCCTCCAGGGCTTCTAAAGCCCCTAAGCCCGCCCCCAAATGGCAAGGGGGCTCCGCCTCGGGCGGAGGGGGGACGACTTTAAAGGGTAAACCCACTAGTTCCAATAATTCCCGCCGCCGGGGCGAGGCGGAGGCTAGGAGCAGGGGATAGGGCAATCTTTTCCACATAGGGGGCCATTATAGCAGAAGCTCAGGCTAGAGCTCAAACTGCATCTCCCCTCTTAGCAGGTTCTCTCCCCCGACGCAGGAAGGGCGTCCTATGCCTAAGATCTTCGATGGACATAACGACTCTTTTACTCGCCACTATCCGCCGCGCCACTTGCGCCGCCGCCCTTTAAAACCTTATTCCTTCTTAGAGCGCGAAGAGGTCTATAGCCACCTCGATCTCCCCCGCGCCTTAGAGGCCGACTTTAAGGGCGGGCTCTTTGCCATCTTTATCGATCCCCCCTTAGCGGAAGAGACAGAGCCCGCCCCCAGCGGACCGCGCGCCCGCTCCCAAGCTAAATTCCCGCCCTTAGATCCCCCCATAGATGGGGAGTTGGCCCTGCGCGCTACCTTAGAGGTCTTAGGTTACGTCTTCCGGGCCGAACGGGCTAGCGCGGGGAAGATGCGCATCGTCACTAATAGCCGCCAATTGGAAGAAGCTTGGCGCAGTCCCGCTTTAACGGTCGTCCTCCACTTAGAGGGCTGTGAAGCTTTAGATGGCGATCTCAACTCCTTAGAGACCCTCTACCGGGCCGGGGTGCGCTCTTTAGGCCCCTGCTGGAGTCGCCCCAATATCTTTGGGGTGGGAGTACCCTTCGCTTATCCCGCCTCTCCCGACCAGGGCCCGGGCTTGACGGAGGCCGGTAGGCGTTTAGTAGCCCGCTGTGGGGAGTTGGGGATCCTCTTAGATTGCGCCCACCTCAACGCCCAAGGCTTTTACGATATTGCCGCCCTCAGCCCTAAGCCTTTAGTCTCTAGCCATACTAGCGCCCATACCCTCTCCCCCAGCGCCCGCGGCCTCGATGAAAAGCAACTCGAGAAGATCGCCGCTAGCGGAGGCTTAGTGGGGGTCACCTTCAACGTCCCCGACCTCATAGGCCCTCTAGGCCAAGACGCCGCTACCATCCCCTACCCCCAAGAACTCTACGCGGCCTCGCCTAAAGGGCTAGCCAAGTTAGTTAAAGAGAAGCGCCCCCACCGCCCCTTGAGCGAGTTGGAGGCCCTCTTGAGCCACATTATCTATTTAGGGAAGCGCCTGGGCTTTGAACATGTGGCCTTAGGTTCCGATTTCGACGGCTGCCTCATTCCCGACCAGATCGCCGGGGTGCAAGAGATCCAAAAAGTCCCCCAGGCCCTAGCCCAAATAGGCCTCAGTCAGGGGGAGATCGAGCAGATCTGCCACCGCAACTGGAGGCGCGTCTTGCAGACTACCTGGGGACCCGCCTTTTAGAAAATAAAAAAGTGACTATCTTGTAACAAGTTGTCTTTTTTTTTACTTTCTAAATAGGGTAGAATTAGCAGAGTATTATGAATCCTGTAGGTCCCTCCCTCCATATGGCGCCCCCTGCGGCTCGGAACGCGCCTCACGCGGCTAAATCCGCCGCGCCGGAGTTCGTTCCCTTAGCCCAGCGCGATGAAGCTGCCTTCTTCGATAATTGCGACGACGGCAGCTGCGTCGATATTTTGCAAGAGGGCGACTTACAGGCCTACATGTATGAAAAGCTCCACCAAGAGGAGCTAGATCAGGTAGAAGTCCAGAAGCTCCAGCGCGAGTTAAAAGAGTGCCAGCGCCAACAGAAGAAGGCGGGTCTAGCCGCTTGCCCCCATCCCGAGCATAATCAGAAGGCGGAGTCGGCGGAAGAGGGAGAGAAGACCGACAAACCTAAAGGGGTGAAGGCCAAAGTTAAGAGCCTCATCGATACGTACCGCATGGCGGAGTATTCGCCTATTACCTTCTTTAAAGATCACGCTAAAGGGATTGCGGGCACGGCGGCCGCGGCCGGGATGGGGGCCTTAGCCTTCGTCTTAGCCCCCGGCACGGAAGATAGCGTCAGCGAGGCTTTAGATATCGCCGACAACTTAACTTCGGGCGTGGGCGTAGGCAATCAGACGGAGCTCTGTGAGAATATTGGCAATCTGCTGGGGGTCAGTCACAAGCTGACTAGCGCCGTAGGCGGGGCGGCCGTAGCTGGCGACGGAGTAGGTTATATTATCCGAGGCGTCAGTCGCACCGCCAAGGGGATCAAGAAGAAGGACGAATTGCGGGCCGCCCGCGGTATGCGCACTACTACTACCGGCGTGCGACGCATAGCGGTGGGAGCGGCGGTAGCCGGCCTCAAGATGGGCGGCGCCATCTCCAAAGCGGCCAAGTTTATTCAAAAGAAGGTCGTCCCCCAATTCCGCAAGATTAGCGCTCCCCTCAACCTCTTTATTGGCGGCAAGGCCCTGGTGAAGGGGATTAAGAATAAGAATAAGACGGAAATTATTAACGGGGCTTTAGATCTGGCCTATGGCAGCGCCGTAGTGGGCGTTATCGCCGTGGGCGGTCCCGTAGCGGCGGCGGTCAGCGGCGGCCTCTTAGGCATTAGAGAGGCCTGGAACTGGGGTAAGAAGATCAGCCGTTACGTGCGTAGGGACCAATTTATCCAAGAGCAACGCCGCCGCGCTGAAGAGCTCCAAGATCCCAATTCCGCCCAGCGCCCGGGCGAGACGCAGGCCGATCCCAAACCCTCCAAAGTTAAGCAAGTAGCCAAAGCTATTAAGGATAAGGCGGTCAATTTCTTAGTCAGCTTGACGGAGAGCGAGAAGCTAAAGAAGCCCCCCAAGGGCGTAGACTAAAGGCTTAAAAGAAGAGTCTAGTAAAGATCTCATTGGAGAGATCGCGCCCACGCCCCGTCAGACGGTAACCTTTAGGGGTAGGGACTAAGAGCCCGGGGGGCAGGGTAGCGCTCAAGTCGTCTAGCCAAGGGCGCAGGTGGGGACGCCAAGCGGGGGGAGCGTGGGCCTCTAATTCCCGCCAAGTAATGCC
This sequence comes from Vulcanimicrobiota bacterium, assembly GCA_944322965.1. Taxonomy (GTDB): domain Bacteria; phylum Vulcanimicrobiota; class Xenobia; order Xenobiales; family Xenobiaceae; genus Bruticola. The sequence continues at coordinate 377,879 of CALUQR010000001.1, read as the reverse complement.
GCGCTGGCGGCGCAGCCCTAAGATGAGCGTCTCTTGGAGATGGGAGAGCTCCCCCAAACGCTCCGCCTCCGTGTAGAGGTTACCGTCCCTCTCTAGGGCCTCTAGATACTGGGCCGGATGGTTGCGGCGCTTAAAGCGCCAGCCCCCTAAGTAGGAGACGGCCCCCGCCCCCACCCCCAAATACTGAGCGTTGGCCCAATAGAGCAAGTTATGGCGACAAGCGTAACCGGGCCGGCCCCAATTAGAGATTTCATAGTGGCGGAAACCGGCGGGGCGCAAGTAGCGGACTAGAGCGCGCTCCAAACTCTCTACCTCCTCTTCGGTGGGCAAGGCATAGAGGCCGCGCTCTAAATTGTGGGCTAAAGGGGTCCCCTCTTCTACGGAGAGGGCGTAGGCGGAGATATGTTGGGGCTTTAAGGAGAGGACCCCCGCTAAGGTCCGCTCCCAATCTTTTAAAGTCTGGGTGGGTAGGCCGTAGATGAGATCTAAATTGAGATTCTCAAAACCCGCCTCGCGGGCCCAGGCTACGCTAGCCTCCACCTCCTCTACCCCATGGATGCGCCCTAAGAGTTTTAAAAGAGAAGGCTCTAGGCTCTGGACCCCTAAAGAGAGGCGATTGTAACCGGCCTGGCGCAAAGCGCATAGCCCAGAGCGCTCTACTAGACCGGGATTACTCTCTAAGCTCAATTCCGCCCGCGGGGAGAGCTGAAATAGCCCCCTCACCTCCTCTAAAAGCTCTACTAAGAAGGAGATAGGTAGTGAGGTGGGGGTCCCCCCGCCTACGTAGAGAGTACCTAAAGGCGGGCGCTCGACCCCTAACTTGCGGGCTAAAGAGGCGGCGCTAGCCCGCAGATCGGCAACTAGGGCCCGCTGGTAGCGGATCTTTAACCCCTCCTCTACCTGGGCGTAAGTATTAAAGTCGCAATAGGCGCAGCGTCGCCAGCAGAAGGGGATGTGGATATAAAGGCCTAGCGGTAGAGCCATGACCCCTTAGGAGCGGTAGAGATACTCGTTGCGCCCCTCTAAATTGGAGGCGGGGGGCTCGTTCTCCTCATCGCTCAAGTCGCTCTGGGCGGCGGAAATGGTCATGGAGGCGGGGGCGAAGATATAGATATTGTCGGCGATCTTAGCTTTTGAACCCCCGCGGGCAAAGGAGATACCGGAGAGGAAATCTAGGGTCCGGCGGCTCAAGCCTTTGTCGGCGGCGCTGACATTGACTACTACGCACTTATCTTGGGTCAGGTAGTCGGCGATCCCCTTGGTCTGGTTGCTACCTACGATGCTGACCACGATAATCTCTTGTTTGGGGAGACTCTTAGTAGAGGGCAGGGCCACTAAATTGCCTCGCGCTTTGACGCTCTCGTGGACGGCGGTCTTCTGAGTGGTGGGATTGCCGCCCGACTCCGCCGCATACTCTTCGTCAGAGTAATCTTCGTAGTCGTCGCCCACGCTCAGAAATTTCTTCAATTTTTCCATTATGCCGGCCACTACCGCTGCACCTCCGCGCTCTGTTGCTTATACTGGCGCGGCCCAAAGATGGCCCGCCCGACCCTTACCATCGTCGCCCCCTCCTCGATGGCGACCTCAAAGTCGTCGCTCATCCCCATCGAGAGTTCACAACCGCGCCAGAATTCAAACTTCCGCTCCTCAATCTCCTGCAAAAGTTGGCGCAATTGACGGAAATAGGGGCGAATCCGCTCGGGCGGGCCCGGAGGGGGGATAGTCATGAGCCCCACTAAGGAGACGTAGTTGGGGGGAGCCATAGTTAAAGACTCCAAAAGGGGAATGACCTCTTGGGGCTCCAGGCCGCTCTTAGTAGACTCATCCCCTAAGTGGACTTGGATGAGCCCCTGCAGGCGGCGCTTTAACTCTCTAGCGCGCCGCTCGGCTAAGAGAATAATATCTAAAGAGTCGAGAGAGTGGACGAAATCTATCACCGCCACGGCTTTCTTGACCTTATTCTTCTGTAAGGGCCCCACTAAATGCCAATTGACCCCCGGGACTTTAGGGGCCTTCTTCTGCAGCTCTTGGACGTAGTTTTCTCCAAAATCCCGCAACCCGGCTCGGACCGCCTCCTCCACTACGGCTAGAGACTTAGTCTTGGAGACGCCTACTAAACGCACGCTCTGCGGATCGCGCCCAGCTCTCTGGCAGGCCCGCTCTAAGCGCTCCCGCACGAGAGCCAAGCGCTGGGCCAGAGATAACTGGAGTTCAGGCTGGACCAGCGCTTCCATAACTTACAACCAATTCATAATGGTGTCGTTATCGCCGATATCCGATTGCTGCGGCTCGGCGTTGTGGATGACGGGATCGACGGGGAATTCCGGGGCCGGGACCTCGTGGAAGATCTCCTCATCTTTGGCGATTAAGCCCTGAGCGTAGAGGGCGCCCATCGACTGGCCAAAGCTCTGCATCCCCTCTACCCCGCTCTGCTGCTGGTAGGCGGCCAGAGCTTCGAAATCGTCATTTAAGATGTACTCGGAGACGGGCAGATCGACTACTAAGACCTCTACCGCCGGGATCCGCCCCTTATCGTCGGCTCGGGCCACCAGCTTCTGAGAGACGATACCGCGCAGACAGCTGGCTAAGAGCAAGCGGAACTGGCGCTGGGTCTCGCCCGTAAAGAAGGTCAACATGCGCCGCAGAGCTTGCAAAGTATCGGGCGTATTGAGGGCCGCAATCACTAAGTAACCCTTCTCGGCCGCGCTGATAGCGCTCATCATCGTCTCCGCGTCGCGAATGTCGGAGATCACTAAGACGTCGGGATCCTGGCGCATGGCGGTATTGATAGCGTCGCGGAAGCTCTGCGTATCGTCGCCCACCTCGCGCTGCGTGATCAGGGAGTTAACCGTCTTATGATAGTATTCGATGGGATCTTCAATAGTGACGATATGGCACTTGCGGTTATTATTGATAAAGTCCACCATGGAGGCCATAGTCGTCGACTTCCCAGAACCGGTGGGGCCGGTCAAGATCACTAAACCATTCTGGAAGAGGGAGAACTTTTTGAGCACGGGAGGCAGGCCCAAAGCTTCGAAGGGCAAGACGTCGGTGCGCAACATGTGGAAGTTGGCGCTCAAGTTGCCCCGCTCTAAGAAGGCGCTCACCAAGAAGCGCACTCCGTCCGCCGTGACGTGGGAGAAGGAGACCTCCTTGCCCTGACGGACCGCCTGGCGCTGCTCTCTAGTCATAGCCGGGTAGATGAGGGCCTTAGTATCGTCGGTAGCCAACTTAGTCTCGCCCACCGGCACCAGATCGCCGTTGAGGCGCACCGTAGGCGTACAGCCGACCTGCAAGTGTAAGTCGGAGGCCCCGTGGCTAATGACTACTTGCAAGATGTCCCCTAAGTCGTAGCCCAAATTCTCCGTAACCGGGGGGATAGGCTCCTCTTCGATAACCTCTACCCGCGGAGCCTGGGCGGCGACTACTACCGGGGCTGGACCGGCCGCTTGGGCCGCCTGAGCCGCTTGAGCCATACTGGCGGCGATCTTGGGGGCGGCGGCCACCGCCTCCGCCGCGGCTTCCGTCAGAGACTCGGCGTTCTTGCCGATCTCCGTGACCCGCTGGTCGAGCTGTTCTACTAAGCGCATAGCCATGCGGATGGCGCCCAGATGTTGCTCGACCTCCTCTTGGGACTTAGCCGCCTGAGCTAAAGCCTCGTCGCAGCGGGGAGCGAACTCGGTAATGCGCTCCGCCAACTTATCGACCTCGCCCCGCAGAGACTGTAAAGTCTCCATGGCGGAGTCGGCCCCATTCATCATCTCTTTCAGATGGTTGAGGGAGGCCTCTAAACCTTTGAGCCCCTCTTCCTGCTGGCTGGCCTTGCCCTCTAAACGCTCCTCCAGTTCGAAGAGGTTGCGCTCCGACTCGCCCTTAAGGTCGCTCACCGTCTTGGCCACCAAGGCCTCGCGATCCTCAGCGCTGCGCTTAAGCCCTTCCTCTAAACGCTGACTGAGCTCGCCCTTGAGAGCCTCCAGAGCCTCTTTTTGGGAGTCGCGCTCTTTATTGAGCTCCTCCTCTTGGCCCTGGCGATACTTTTCGAAGTCCTCGCTCTTTAAGAAGGTCGAAGCTTGGCTCAGTTCCGCCTTGACGGCCTCTAAGCGCTCCTCCACTCCCAGCTCGAACTCTTCAAATTTGTTCTGGGCTTGGCCTTGGGCGTCGCGCAATTTTTCCAGGTCGCCGCGCACCTGCTCTACGCGCTCCTGAGCCTCTTGGGTATGGCTAGCTAAGCTCTCCTCCACCGCTTTGAAGCGCGAACCCATCTCGTCGAGCGAGCTCTGCACTTGGGCCAGGTCCTCGGCCGAGGCCCCTTCCGCGATCTCGTCAAAATCTTTAGAGAGGCGATCGAAGCGCCCTTGCAACTTGAAGATCTCCTTGTTGGTGGCGTCGCCAACAATAGACATATCCTCCAGTTCGGACTCTAGACGCGCGATACGCCCTTCTACCGACATATCGGCACTGCTATCTAACATTTCATTTTCCGACTTGCTGCGCGGCTTTCTGGCCAAGGCTCCAACCCTTCCGATCTTAGAATTCAGGCTTCAAAAATTCTTGCCTTACGAAGACTTTACCTTCCCCAACCCCACTAAAGGGAAGAGTGGTTCCTCACTCTAAAGGACCTACCGCTCTCTCCACGGCTTGCAAGAGGGTCCCCTGAGTTATCAGCTGGCGCACGGCCTCAATATCCCGGTAAGGCGGGCGATCGGCTACTAAGGGGGCTACCACTTGGCGAATAGCTTTAAAAGCGGCCTCCGTGCCGGGACCAAAGCCCATCGGCAAGCGCTCCTCTAAAGCTTGGGCGGCGCAGACTAATTCGCAGGCCAAGATGAGCTCCAAATTGTCTACGATCTTAGTCAACTTGTGGGCTGCGGTAGGGCCGTGGCTATTGTGATCCTCTTGGCCGCCCGAGGTGGGGACGGTATCGACGCTAGCCGGGTGGGCGTAGACCTTATTCTCGTTGACTAAGGAGGCGGCCGCGTACTGGACGATCATATATCCCGACTCTACTCCGGGGGCGAAGGCTAAGAAGGGGGTCAGGCGGTCGGTCCCGCAGACCAACTTATCGCAGCGCCGCTCCGAGATAGTTCCTAAGGGACAGAGGGCCACCGCCGCCGTATCTAAGGCCATGGCTAGGGGGGCGCCGTGGAAATTGCCAGCGCTAATGATCAGCCCCTGGGGGTGCTCCTCCCTCTCCTGCGGGGTGAGCTCTTGAGGGGGAATGACTAAGGGATTGTCAGTTACGGAATTCATCTCCCGCTCCACTAACTCCATCGCGAAGCGCCACCCCTCGCGCGCCGCTCCATGGACCTGGGGCAGGCAGCGCATGGAGTAGGGATCTTGGACCTTGCCGCAATCCCTATGGGAGAGGACTAAAGGAGAGTTGCGCGTTAAGGTCTGGACGTTGCGGGCCGCCTGGGCCTGACCCAGATGGGGGCGCAATTGGGAGACTAAGGGGTGGAGATCGGCCACCGTCCCCAACATCGCCTCAATAGTCATGGCTCCGGCGATATCCGCGACCTTCAAAAGGCGCCCCGCCCGGGCCAAAGCTAAACTGCCCACGGCATTCATAAATTGGGTGCCATTAATGAGCGCTAGACCCTCTTTGGCCTCTAAGTGGAAGGGCTCTAAGCCCGCTCTCTGCAGGGCCTCCGCCGCTTTACAAGTGGCGCCCTCATAGGTGACTTCGCCCTCCCCCAATAAGGCTAAGGCCATGTGGGCCAAGGGGGCCAAATCGCCGCTAGCGCCCACCGAACCGCGCGAGGGGACGCGGGGGACGATCCCCTTATTGAGCATGGCCAAGAGGGCCTCTAAAAGCTCCAGGCGACAGCCGGAGAAACCCTTAGCTAAGGCGTTGACGCGCAGAGCGATCATAGCCCGCACCACCTGGGGACTGACGTACTCCCCCACCCCGGAGGCGTGGCTCAAAATGAGATTGCGCTGCAGATCGCGCAGGCGTTGGGGCTCAATATTGACGTTAGCTAAGCGGCCGAAGCCGGTATTAATTCCGTAGGCTACCTGGCCTTGGCTGACGATATCCTCTACTACTTGGCGCGAGCGGGCTAAGCGCGGCGCCACCTCGGGCGCCAGGGCTACCTGGCGCCCCTGGGCCGCCTCTACCAGGCTGGCTACGCTCAAATTGTCACCGTTGAGATATAAAGGCTCCATCTCTAACCTCCTCTATGGTCCCAGATTGGGGGTCAATTTCTTTAATAGTAGGCGCCGCTCATCCTGGTAGCCTAAAGAATCGTAAAAACGGTTGGCCCGCTCGTTGGCGCAAGTAACGGAGAGCCCCACGCACTCTAAACCGGCCTCGCGGGCGGCGCACTCTACCGCATATAGCAATCGCCCCCCGATCCCCTGGCGCCAAAAGTCGGGATGGACGGCCAATTCAAAGATCCAGGCCTGTGGCTGATCGCTCAAAAAATCGCGCCCATCTAACTTGGCTACCACCTCCCCCACTACGCGCCCCTCGGGGGTCCGGGCCACAAAGATAGCCATCTGGGGATCGCGCACCTGGAATTTGAGACTGGCCATATCTTGGCGCCTAATCTGGCGCGCTCGCTGCGGATCGCTAGGGCGCAGAGGGGACATAGAGTAGACCGCGGCCTCTTCGGAAAGCTCCAAGATGGCGGGGACGTCCTCCGCCTGCGCCCGCCGGATCTCTATGCCGTCCCCTCTGCCCCGCTCCGCCTCGGGGGCCTCTCGAAAGCGCTGCGGGCGAAAGGGCAAGGGCAGAGCCATCCTCCCTTATAACTCCTTCATCATAACGTACTCCGTAATTTGGCACCCCTCGTCTAAATAGAGGGGCAAGGCGCGCTCATTATCCTTACGGACGGTAAAGGTAAAGTATTCGACCTGCGCCCGGCGCAGTTCGTCCATCAAAAAGTGGAACATCTTGCGGGCGATACCCTGACGCCGGTAAGCGGGATCGACCGCTAAATCGCTGCCAAAGGCGCACAGAGGAGCTTTGGGATGGAAACCTTGGCGCTTAATTTGGACGGCCATCACCCCTATCACTTTCTCTTGGGGCGTGCGCGCCACATAGACCCTATATTGAGGATTATCTAAGTAAGCTCTAAAGATGGCCATATTCTCTAAACGCACCTCAGATTCGGTGCGCTTAAAACCGGAAGTCTTCTTGGCTTCTTCCTCTATAGAGGGTTGGCTGACTAGCTCTATCGCCCTCTCCAACTCGGTAAATTTAATGCGGCCAATACTTATGGAGTTCGCAATCTCGGTACTCATCTACTCTCCTTCTCTACCCCTCCCGCAGTATACTACTTTTGGGGAAGCTCAACTTGACTAGGTTAATCCCCCTTAAAAGAGAGGGGCCCCCTAGCGGGCCGCCTCTAGAGATTTAAGGCGTCACGCCGCGCCGAGCGAACTCTTGTTCATAGATTTTAAGCAACTGTTGTTCTTGCTGTATTAGCAACTCAGATTTGTATAAAAACTCTTCAACCTCGGCGTCTACCTCCTGCGGATGCTCGGCGCAATATTGATATACCGACTCTTCCATCTTACGCTGTAACGTAATTAAGGCGTTTTTGGCCGTTATAAAGCTAAAATCCCTAAAAGAAACCTTTTAAAGCGCGTCTCCATTTTTTACCCTCTCTCAAAATCCCCAGGGGGGAGCCTATTATAACTCCACCTAAGCCTTGTAGGCGGAGTAACCTTTTAAAGTAAGACTTTAGTAGGCTCAAAATCTAAGCCGCGCCGACTCAATTCCCGCTCTAACTCTTTTAAGGCGCGGTAAGTCTGGCGCTCGACCTGTTGGACTTTGAGCATCCTCCCTTCGAGAGCGCTATCTTTTTGGGGAATAGCGGCATACTCGCGGCGCAACTCGGTGCAGGCCGCTAAGATCTGGCTCAACATCTGGTGGCTCTGGACTAGCTGCTGGTCGGGGAGATTCTTAATCCTCCCGGAGCGACAATCATCCTCTACGCGGCGCACCGCCTCTAAGAAGATCTCTAAATTGACCGTCAATTGTCGGTCCGAGTCGCCAGCCGTGGGAGGGGGCGCCGGGACCGATTCCGCCGCTAAGGGCAGAGTTCCCATCCCTACCCCGCAGAGTAAAAGCGCCAAAGTCCACCCTGTAAGTCGCTTGAGTCGCCAATCCATTAGCCTACCCTCTCTCCTTAACCCTCAAAGTGGTTATTTACTTCGCAATTGGCTTCCTCTAGCCTGCCCTCCGAGGCAGGCTAGCCCCTAAGAGAAGCGAAGGGCGCCCCCTATGATCGAGACTACCCTCCGCGAGCTCTATAAGTTTGGACCTGGCCCCTCCAGCTCCCACACCATGGGCCCCATGTTAGCTGGCCACGACTTCTACAAGTTAATGCAAAATCTAGATCCCGCCCTCTTAGCCCAAGCTAAAAGATTAAAGATCGTCCTTTTAGGGAGCCTCAGCGCCACCGGCAAGGGGCACGGTACCGATCGCGCGGTAGTCGCCGGAGTTTTGGGCCAAGTACCCGCCCACTGTCCCCCTGAGTTTTTAGATCAACTAGCTAGCGACCGCTACCGCCCCTATCCCTTAGAGATCGGCCCTTTCCGCACCCAACTGGCGGTCGACGACGTAGTCTACGGGGCTACCGTAGGCCACTTTCACCATCCCAATACGCTGCGCTTGAGCCTAGAGGGCGAAGGGCCTACCCCCATCTTAGAGCGCGAATACTACTCAGTGGGGGGCGGCTTTATAGAGTGGAAGGGTTACCAACCTCCCCCCAAACCTACTCCCCCCTACCCCTACTCCAACTGCCGGGAGTTAATGAGCCACGTCACCCCCCAGCGCGACCTCTATCAGGTCCTCTTAGCTAACGAAATGGCCCTCACCGGCCAGACGGAAGAGCAGGTCTTAGCCTTCGTCCAAGACGTGATCAGCGTCATGCGCAACGCCGCCCACCACGGCCTAGAGCGCAGCGGCCTCTTGCCGGGCAGCCTCCAATTGCAGAGCAAAGCCCAGCGCCTATTTAAAAATTACCAAGACGAAGGGGGCCCCTTCGCCGACCGCGCCCTCTCCGCCGTCACCGCCTTAGCTATCGCCGTCAGCGAGGAGAACGCCCGGGGCCACGTCATCTGTACCGCCCCTACCGCCGGTTCCGCGGGGGTAATGGCCGGCACCGTCCACGCCTTAGCCTCCCGCCACCGGCGCAACTTGCGCCGCTTGCGGGAAGGGATCGTCGTAGGGGCGGCTATCGGCTACTTATGTAAGAATAACGCCACCATCTCCGGGGCCGAGGGGGGCTGCCAGGCGGAAGTGGGGGTAGCGGCCGCCATGACCGCCGCCCTCTTAGTCCACTATCGAGGCGGCTCCGCTCGCTCTATCGAAAATGCCGCGGAGTCCGCCTTAGAGCAACATCTGGGCTTAACTTGCGACCCGGTGGGCGGCTACGTGCAGATCCCCTGCATCGAACGCAACGCCTTCGGCCTCATCAAGGCCTGGACGGCCAGCATTATCTCCCCCGACAATCTGAGCTCTAGCCACAAGGTAGACCTCGATAGCTGCATCGAGGCCATGCGCCTGACCGCCGCCGCTATGTCCTCTAAGTATAAAGAGACTTCGCGGGGCGGCCTGGCCCAAGTACTCTGCTAATCTTCGCGCAAGGAGGCGGCGATGCGCTGGGCTAAGCCCTGGAGCTCGCGCTCCTTGGCCTCGTTGAGAGAGGACATAAACTCTACCACTCCCAATAACTTGGTGCGCGGCAGAGAGGCCACTAACCCGCTCATGACCTTGACCGCCTGGGGTGCCCAAGAGCCGTTGCCGATGAGGGCCAACTGGCGTCCGGCCACCCCGCGACTGCGCAGAGCGTGCAGGAAATGCTCCATCTCCGGGTAGAGCTCATTCATATAGGTGGGAGCGGCTAAGACGATATGGCTGCAGCGGAAGGCCTCCGCCACCAAATGGGACTGGGAGAGGCGCGAGACGTCGTAGAGAGCGATCTCCTCCACCCCTTCCGCATCCAGGTAACGGGCCAAGACTTCGGCCGCATTCTCCGTGTGGTGGTACATAGAGGCGAAGGCGATCATTACCGCCCGCTCCTCGGGCTGGTAGGTAGCCCACTTCTGATACTTGCCGATCAGATAATCAAAGTCCCGGCAGAGGACTAAGCCGTGCAAGGGGCAGATCATCTTGAAGTCTAAACCGGCGGCGATACCTAACAATTTGGAGGTCTGGAAGCCGTACTTACCGACGATATTCGTATAGTAGCGCCGGTACTCGGCGATGCGGGAGCGCACGTCGGCCCGCTCGTTGGTAATATTGCCGCTCAGAGCGCCGAAACTACCGAAGGCGTCGGCCGAGAAGAGGACTCGGTGGGTAGCGTCGTAAGTGACCATCACCTCCGGCCAGTGGACCATGGGGGCGAAGACGAAGGTCAATTCGCGCTTACCGACTTTGAGGCGTTGGCCGTTAGTCACTAAGAGGAAGCGCGAGTCCCAATCGACCCCTTCCGGGAAGAATTGCTTAATAAAGCAAGCCGTGCGCTCGTTGACGACGATCTTCGTCTCCGGATACTTGTGGGCCAGATGGGCCAAACCGGCGCAATGGTCGGGTTCCATATGTTGGACGATCAAGTAATTTAAGGGACGCCCCTTTAAGACGTACTCTAAATTAGAGAAATACTGGGTCAAGACGCTATTATCGGCCGTATCTAAGACCGCCGTCTCTTCGTCGTCAATAAAATAGGAGTTATAAGAGACCCCATCCGGGACGGGGAAATGATTCTCAAAGAGATCGATGCGCCGGTCGTTGACCCCGATCCAATAGATCTCCGATCCCAGAGGATAGACGTTATGCATGGACTTCTCCTTTATCTGCTGATGAGTTTGTAAAAAGATCGCTAGTCTCTCCCTGCGGGGGAGCGGATTGAGACTCTAGAGCCTGGGGCGCCTCTAAAAGTTCGCGCAACTGGCTCTGATTGAGGAGGGGGACCTTATACTTTTGGGCGTCGGCCAACTTATTGTGACCGGGCTTAGTCCCCACTATGAGGTAGTCCGTCTTACTAGTGACGCTAGAGGTAACCTTAGCCCCGTGGGAGCGCAAGAGCTGCGAGGCCTGGGTGCGACTGAGCCCATCTAAGGTACCGGTCAAGACTACGGTCAGACCCGCCAATTTAGAGGAGCCCTCCCCCTCCTGACGGTCTTGGAAGTTGAGACCCGCCTGGCGCAAGGCCTCCAACTCCTCTTGGACCTGGGGATTGGCAAAGTAGGCGGGGATCGTCTCCTTACCGCCCAAGTAAGGGATAGACTCTAAGACTTGGGGATCGGCCAAGACGCTCTCCCGCAAGTTGTCGAGGCTCTTAAAGTGGCCCGCTAAATTGATAGCCGCCACCAAGCCCACCTCTTCGATCCCCAAGGCGAAGAGCAGGTTGGCTAAGGGACGCTGGCGGCTGCGCTCGATCTCCGCCTTAATCTCCCCGCCCAGAATCGTGCTATTGGCCGCCTGGGAGAGCTCCTCTAAGCTCAGAGCGTAGAGTTGGGAGAAATGGCGCACCCCCAGATCGCAGACCAGATTGTGAATAATCTTCACCCCCAGCCCCTCAATATTCATAGCGTCGCGGGAACAGAAGTGGAGCAGAGCTCGCTCTACCCGCTCCGGGCAGTCGGGATTGAGGCAGCGGGTATCCTTATAGTCGGCGCTATGTTGGAGGACCTGCTGACAACTGGGACAGCGGGTAGGCCAGGTATAGGCTCCGATGACCGAGGCGATCTGGGGGATAATGGCCGCCGCCTTGTAGACCTTGACTCGGTCCCCCACCCGCAGGCCCAAATTGCGGATATATTGGATATTGTGCAAGGAGGCGCGGCTGACCGTCGTCCCCTCAATCTGTACGGGCCTCAAGACGGCTACCGGGGTAATAGCCCCCGTGCGCCCCACCTGGTAGATAATATCTTCGACTACGCTCTCTACCTCTTGGGGCGGGAATTTATAGGCCATAGCCCAGTTGGGCGAGGTGACGTTGACCCCCAGCTGGCGCTGCTGGGCGAAGGAGTCGACTTTGACTACCAGACCGTCGATATTAAAGTCTAACTTTTGGCGATTGGGGCCGGTCCAAGCCTCACAGTAGCGGCGCGCCTCCTCCATAGAGGCGCAGAGGGGATTGGGATCGCCCTTAAAGCCGGGCGGCAAGCTACTAGCTACGGAAAAGCCCAGGCGGCGCAGGTAGGCCAAGGCCTGGCTCTGGCTCTCTACCCCGGGGACGGGGTTAATTACGTAATAGGCGAAGAAATTGAGGCGCCGTTCCTTGACCATCTGGGGGTCTTTTTGGCGCAGGGAACCGGCCGCTAAGTTGCGCGGGTTGGCCTTCTGGGCGCCGGGGGGCAAGGTGGAGTTGATCTCTTGGAAGACGGAGCGGGCCATATAGACCTCGCCTCTAACTTCTAAATAGTCGGGAGCCTCCGCTGGCAGTTGGCGCGGAATGTCGGCTATCTGCAGGGCGTTGGCGGTGACGTCCTCGCCCACCTCACCGTTGCCGCGGGTAGCCGCTAAGACTAGGCGGCGCTCTTTATAGATGAGGCTCAAGGCCAGGCCGTCGATCTTCAATTCGACTACGTACTGGACGGGGGTAGGTAAGGGCAGGACCCTGCGCACGCGGGCCTCAAAATCGTCTAACTCTTGGAAGTTGAGGGCGTTGGCCATGCTGAGCATAGGTACAGAGTGGGTCACCTTGGCAAAGGTGGCCGCCCCCGCCCCGCCTACGCTCTGGGTGGGCGAATCGGGCAAGACGAATTGGGGATACTCGCTCTCTAACTCTTGGAGGCGCCTTTTGAGGAGATCGTACTCCGCGTCGGAGATGGGACTCTCGTTCTCTTGGTAGTAGGCCCGATCGTAACCCTTGATGAGGGCGCTGAGGTCGGCTATCGCCGCCTGGGGATCGGATTGGGCTTCTTCCTCCCAAGCCCTAAATAAGCCCTGTTGCTCCATAACCCGCACCTCCTGGCCAAATCGGCCTTCCTGTTCTCCCTGGGCCCAGAGGGTCCTCTCCTACTCCGCCCCTAGGGAAGAGGATAATTCTGGCTCTCCTCTTAAAGTTAGGCCATGGCCACTCGCAACTTTACCCCCTCCCAACTGGCGCAATTTTTAGAGAGCGATCCCAGATGGCAGATCGTCGCCCCCGACAAGTACGGGCAGTGCTTCTTACACCAAGAGCTCAATAATTACTACGCCGCCCAAGGGCTCCAAGTCTGGCCCGCAGCCAAGATCAAGACCTTGCGCCTCTGGAAGCGAGAAGAGTGGGAGAGTCTCGCCCGCCGCCATCCCCTCCCGCCCCTCATCGACCGCTTTAGCGAGACCCTCATCTGGGGCCAACTCCTACGCCAATGGAGCCGCCGAGAGGGTAAAGAGCTCCTCAACGTGCGCGGTACCGCCCACTCCCTAGAAGAGTGCTGGGGCCTACTCTGCCGCTATAACGCCCTCCCCCCCTTGCCCAACTTGTCCCAAGCCCACTTTGAACGCCCCCCCCAAAGCTGGAGCCCCTTAGGGGCGGAATTTTGGAAGGTCCTGCAGGGCGGGACGGCCGACGAGTATCTTTTGAGCTCCGACCACACCTTCTTTTTAGACTTAGTTAGGCGCTACTTAGAGTACCAAAAGGAACGGGGGATGCTGAGCGAGTTCTTACTCCCCAACGCCCTCCTCCACTTCTGGTCTAGCTGCGCAGTCGACCTCCGCGACCACCCGCCCCTCTTGTGGCTAAACTTCTATGAGATCGTCCCTCAGACGGCCCGCTTAATAGAGCGCCTGCGCCAAGTGGGGCTAGAGGTCGAAGTAGGCTACTGCCGCTACCCTGCCACTGAGCGTATAGAACTAGCCGTAAATGCCGACTCTCTAGACTCCTCCCCCACTACCCCTACCCCCAGCTGGGAGGAGGAGGTGCAATTGGCCTTAGAGGAGGCCCGCCCCCACTTAGGGGAGACCCTCTTAGTCGTCCCCCAATTGCAAGAGAAGATCGAGCCCCTGCGCCAGCTCCTCGATCGCGCCCTCCTGCCCCAGGCCCAATACTTAGGCTGGCAAAATATGCCTAGACCCTACCAGGCCTGGACGGGCCCCCTCCTCATGCGCCAGGGTCTAGGCCACGATCTGAGTACCCTCTTAAAGCTCCATCGGGGGCCAGTCGACAAAGAGGACCTCTTAAATCTACTCAGCAACTCATTTCTCTGGGGCGCCAAACGCGAATATTTCCAGCGCCTCCTCCTCTATCGCCTCCTAGAGTCCGACCCCCGCCCCCAATTTACGGCCGCCCAACTCTATCAGCTGGCCCGCCGCCAGCGCTGCCGCCTCTTAGGGGCCCTCTTAGCCCAAACTACCTCCTATATCCCCAACCAGGTCGAAGCCTCCCGCCGCCAGTGGCGTCGCCAGCGCCGCCTGTGGTTGAGCCGCGGCGGCGAACGCCCCGCCCTCCCCGCCCAGCTCCCCTCTACCCTGCCTACCGCCCAACTGGAATGCGAACCGAGCGCCTGGGCGGAGTACGCCATTAGCCTATTGCTCACGTGGTTCCCTCTAGCCCCCCTCTACCGCCGCCAACATAACCAAGCCCAGATTATCTCTACCTACCTGGCCGAGTTGCGCCAATTTTATAAGCTCTCCGCCTCTTACTACCAACAGAAGATAAGTTGGAGCGACTTCCTCTACTTTTGGACCCTCAGCCTAGCTACTACGCGCTTAGGCCCCGCCAAACGGGTGACCTCGCCCACCTTGCGCGTAGTTAGCTTAGAGCAGGCCCTCAACTTGCGGGCGGAGCGGATCTTACTCTTAGACTTTAACGACCGCCACTTCCCCGCCCAGCCGCGCTATAAAGGCTTCTTGCCCCAGGCCTTCTTAGCCGACTTAGGTTGGCCCTACGCTACTCCCGAAAGTTGCCTAGCCCACTCCCAAAAGCAATGGGAGCGCCTCACCAATTGCGCCCCCCAAGTGCGCTGCTACTGGTCGACCGCCTTAGAGCAAGAGGGCCAACTCTTAGAGGTCAACTTGAGCCCCTTAGCTAAGCAGCTCCCCTTGATCCCTATTCCTCAAGCGCACCCCCCCATCCCGGCGGCAGCGCTCGGCGGCCCCTCCCTCTTAGAGGAGCGCCCCGACTATCCCCCGCCTCCAGCCCTCCCCAACCGAACCGCCCAAGGGCCCGGGGCGCCCTCCTTTAAAGGCGGGGTGGGCCTTTTAAACGATCAACTCAACTGTCCGCGCAAGGCCTTCCTCGTCCACCGCTTAGGTTGCCAGTACCCAGCCCCGCCCAAAGTGGGCTTAGACGTCCGCCTCGACCGCGGTACTCTCCTCCACCGCCTGATGGAGCTCTTCTGGCGCCACTTGGCTGACTTAGCCCAAGAGGGTGAAGACTCGCGGGCCACCCTCTGCCGTTTGGGCCCCGCTCAATGGCATACCATCTTAGAGAACTTAAAGGAAGAGGAGTTAAAAGGGGAGGCCTACCGCTCTTTTAGTCCGCTCGTCTTAGCTAACGAGGGCCAATTAGTCGTCCAACTCTTAGAGGATTGGCTACAAAATTATGAGAGCCAGCGGGGCCCCTTCCAGGTGGCCGCCTTAGAGGAGCGCTTAGTAATTAGTCTACCCGCTCCGCCCCCGCCCGAGCCTGGGCCCGCCCCCAACTTAGAGGTAGTTAGGGCCCAGCCCCCTAGCCAACTGACCTTCAATGGCCGCCTCGATCGCTTAGACCGCCTGCCCGGCCCCCAGGGCCCCTTACAATTGGTCGTCGACTATAAGACGGGGCGGGCCAGTTCCGCCACCCCCCAGGCCTGGAATCTACCCCCCAGCGAGCGCCAGTTAGATTACCAGCTACCCCTCTACGCCCTCTCCCTCGACCCGCCCGCCCAGGGTCTCCAATTTGCCAAATTGAGCGCCCAACCGGCCCGCAGCGAGAGCCTAGCGAGTCCCCAACTGGCCCCTTCCCTCCCCACCGCCAAACAGAAGCTGGAGATCGAAGGGGACTGGGAAGGGCGCCTAGAGGGCTGGCGCCAGACCTTAGAGGGGGCGGCCACCCAATTCCTCTACGGCCCCTATCCCCCCACCCCCCACCCCCAATTCTGCCAGCGCTGCCACCTCCAACGCCTCTGCCAATTGGAGGGGACCCTGCCCTTAGAGGAAGAGGAGGATTAGAACTCTAGCCAGCCCTCGCCCTCAGCTACTAAGGGGAAATAGAGGGCGCAGGCTACGCGCTCCCCTTCCCAGCCGCAGCGCTTAATGATCTGGGCGTAGAGATCTAGCTGCTCCCGATAATCTTGGGCCTTGCGCTTATAAAATTGGCCCAGCTCTTCCCCCTCCTTGAGGCGGCTGCTCTTATAATCGATAATCCAGCGCACCCCGCCCTCTAGGAAGGTGCGGTCTAGGATGCGCTTCTGGTAGCCGCCGCCCTCCTCCGGGGGCAGGCAGCGGTAAAAGGCCTCCTCCCAGGCCCCTTGGGGGTGGGGATTTAAGACCCAGCGCCCGCGCTGCGAATAGAGGGCCCCGCGCAGAGCTTGACGGGCCAACTCTAGGGCCAAGGAGCGCTCCTCCCGCCCTAGAGAGCTGCCGCACTGGAGCTCCAATTGGGGCGCATACTGCCTCTCTAAGCGCCGGGCCAACTCGTCGTCCAGCGGGGTACGCCACTGGTGGAGCTGCCTAGCTAAATTCTCCAAGAGGGAGTGGATAATCTTCCCCAAACAGGTGCGCCAGTAGAAATCGCTCTCCCCTTCGGGCGCTTCGGGTCGGCGCTCTCCGGAGTGAGGGGCCGGGGGCTGGTAGATCTGGAGGCGCTCCTCCCGATCCCAGCCCGGGACGCAATCCGCGCGCTCCGTCCACTCTAAAGACAGGGCCCGCAACTGAGCTCTCTCTGCGGGAGCGCGCTCCTGGCGCCACTTAGAGAGGCTGGCCGCGTACTCTTCTAAGAAGGAATCTTGGCTGGGATCTAGGGCGGAGAAGGGGCGCAGGACCTGCCAGAGGGGGGTATTGAGCAGCTTATCCCCATGTTGGGGCTTCCAATCTCCCCCCTCCGCCTGGGTACTCTGCGCCCGTTGCAGGTAAGGGTAGACGCAGATCCCCTCCCGAGCCCGGGTCGCGGCCACGTAAAAGAGGCGCACCAACTCGTTAGCCCGCAATTGCTCATTGAGCCCCCCGATAGCCCGCAAAATGTAATGTTGCGGGTCCTCCTCCTGCCAATAGCCGGGCATAAACATGAGCTGCCGCCCCTGCCCCTGGGGATCTAAGAATTCGGCCATGCGCCACAACCCGGAACGCTGGGGCGGCGCCTGGGAGCGGCCCAAACCGGGCAAGAAGACGTAATCGAACTCTAAACCTTTGGCCCCGTGGATAGTCAAAAATTGGACCGGATTCTCTAAAGCTAGGGGCGACTGGGCGCTAAGCTTAGCTAGATCTTCCGCTAAACGCCGCCGGGAAGGCCAGCGCCCCTGGCGCTGATAAGCGGCCACAAAATCGAAAAACTGTTCTGATAATTGGCGCTCGGAGGGGCTGGCGACCTCTCTCCCGCCCAAAGTTAACCATAGGGAGCGCACGCTCTCCGCTAAGGACCAGCCGCGCCGCTCCTGGAGGGCCCTTTTGAGAGCCCCATAGAGGCGGCGCACCCGGCGCGCTACGGAGGCTAAACGCGGCTTCTCCCGCTGGAGCTCCTCTAAGTCGAGCTTAGCTACCTGACCTAGAGCCTGCCAGAGGTAGGGAGGGCGGGAGAAGAGGGGCTTCTCCTCCCGCTGGCCCAGCCAGTAGCGCTCTCCCACCCAAGCTAGCTCCTCCCAGTTGAGCCCCACTAAGGGGGAGCGCAAGATAATAATTAAGGGCAGGGGCTGGAGCGGCTCTAAGAGGGCCTCCGTCAGGGCCCAGAGGAGGGGGATGGGCGGAGTTTGGGCTAAGGGCGAGACCTCCTTTTGGCTACAGGCTATACCCAGCCCCTCTAGGTGGGCTAAGAGGGCCCCGCCCAGCTTCTTACTCTCTAAGAGCACGGCGCAAGTAGCCTGGGGTTGGCTAGCCCTAAGCTTTTGTAACTCTTGGGCTATCAACCAAGCTTCGTAAGCTACGGGATCGTACTCCCCTTCCCCCTCCGAGAGCGAATCGGCGCTAATGATGGGAAAGACTCTAATGGGGGCCAGAGAGTTGGCGGGGCGCGCCGCCACCGAGGGCGAGAAGGGGATGGCCTCCCGCTCGGGGGCGGCCGCCTCGCCCTTAGGGAAGATCCCCTGGAAGATAGAGCGCCCCAAAGTATCTACCAAATTAGAGCTAGAGCGGAAATTCTGGCCCAGGACTAAGGACTCTAGCTGGAAAGTCCGATTGTCGTCGCTAAAACCTACCTGGAGGGTGTACAAATAGACCCCCACGTTAGCCCAGCGGAAGCGATAGATAGACTGCATGGGGTCGCCCACACAGAAGAGGGTGCGCCCCCCTTCTTCCAAGCCGGGGATCTGGGTAGACCAGGAGGAGGTCAGATTATTGAGCAGCCGGTACTGACTCCAAGACGTATCTTGGTATTCGTCTACTAAGATATGTTGGAGCGGATTATCGACGCTAAAGCGGGCTAAGCCCTCCTCAGCGTAAGGGTCGCTCGCGCGCAGGGCGCCCGCGCTAATCTGATCGTAGTCACAACGGCCGTAGCTCCCAAAGACTTGGCGCAGCTCCCCTTGGGCGTACTGGAAGAGTTCTATTAAGGAAGAGATCTCTTGCCAGAGCTCGGGCTCTAAGGGGGTAGGCCCCAAAGCTTGGGCCGCCCAATTTAAGAGTTGGGTCACCTCCCCCTCCTCCGCCCCTAAACTCTCGCGCCAATCCTTATACCACTCTTTGAGATCCGCCCAGGGGAGCCAATGGCTATCCTTTTTAATTTGGGCGGCCGCCGGATAGTACTTACTCCCCGCCCCGTTGCGGAAATCTTTGCGCAGAGCTCCCGCGCTAGTTAAGAGCAGGCGGCTGAGGGAGCGCCACTGGCGCCAGGCGGGAGGGGGCGTTTCCGTCCAGCTAGCGAGCTCGCTCCAGAGGGCGGGCGTCCCCTCTAGAGGGGAGGCGGGCCAATCGGGGCCGGGACTAGCTTGGAGGGCGCGGGCCGCCGGGGACCAGGGGGCCTCTAAGAGCTCCCGGGCCTTCTTCTCTAAACTCTCTAAGAGCATCCGCCGCCAGGCGGCGTAGCCCGACTCTAAAGTCTCTCGCAAGCCCTCCCCCTTCTCTTGTAGCCAGGCCTGCCAGTGGGTTCGCTCCTGCAACATCTGGGCTAAGGCCTCTTCTAAGCGCAATTGGTCGTTATTGAAGCGCTGGCCTAAGAGCTTTTGGGCGTAAGCAGCTAAATGGGGGGGCGGATCGGGGGTATAAAAGAGGCGCTCTACCACTCGGGCCGCCGCCTCTTGGAAGAGCCAGGCGCTATCGGGCTCCGGGGAGAGGGAAGAGCCTAAGTGGCTAGAGAGGGGCAGATTCTTAGCTAAGTAGGCGCAAAAGGAGTCGATCGTGCGGATCTGCAGGCGGCTGGGATTAGCGAGCAGATCCCAACCTAAGCGTCGGCTGCGCTCTAAGGCGGCCCGCGCCAGTCGCCAGGTCTGGGCTCGATACTCTTGGGCGGGGCAGGGCTCGCTCTCCGCCTCCCGTAGCGCCTCCTCTAGACGCTGGCGCATCTCCCCCACCGCCTTATTGGTAAAGGTGATAGCCAAGATGGCCTCCGGGCGCTGCACCACCCCCAAAAGACGCAAAAAGCGCTGGGTCAAGAGGCCGGTCTTGCCCGAACCCGCCGGAGCCTGCACGATAAAGGAACGCCGCGGATCGAGGGCCCGCTGGCGGGCCTCTAAGTCGTTAGCTAAGATATTCTCTGACAAAGGATCGCCCTCCCTAGCGCGAATGGGCTGAGAAATTTTGCTTTGGAAAGTTCTCTCCCCTGCTATGGATTTAGATCCCCGCTCCGCCCCCCAGCGCGTGCGCTCTTACTTAGCCCAATACGATTTAGCCCAGCGCTGGCGCCATTTAGAACTCTCTAGCGCTACCGTCCCCTTAGCGGCTAAAGCCTTGGGGGTAGAGGAGGCGCGCATCGCTAAGAGCCTGGCCTTGCAATTACCTGAGCGCTTAATAGTCATAGTCTGCGCTGGGGATGTCAAGATCGCCAACCCCTTATTTAAAGGGTTCTTCCAGGCCAAGGCCCAGTTCTTGACCCCCGCCCAGACCCAGGAGCGTTTGGGCTTTGCGGTGGGGGGCGTCTGCCCCTTTGCCCTCCCGGAAGGGGTAGCTACCTACCTCGATCGCTCTTTAGAACGCTGGCCTAGCGTCTTTACGGCGGGGGGCGACTCCCAAAGTATCGCCCAGTTTACTCCCTCAGAGTTGGCCCAAACGGTCTCTAACTTTGCGGGCTGGATCGAAGTGACGCGCCCCCTCTCCCCTTAGCCTTAGCTAATAGATCTTTCCTCTTCCCCTAGAGTGCTCTCTTTTTTAACATTTATAGACAAGGTAACCGCCAAACTTTAGGGAAGCTTTAAAGGCAATGCCGTCATTTATGGATAGTGAGGGCCGTACCGTTTTCTTTCGAGTACGAGTTTAATGGAGGCGCAGATGCGTTTTAAACACTTTTTGTTAGCGACCGCTTGTTTAGCGACCTTTACCTTAGGAGCCGGTGTAGCCCAAGCCGATAGTGCTTTTACCACCTCCGCCCAGCTTAAGAAGCAGGGCATCGACACCGAGACCTTCTATCCGGCCTGCTTCTCTCCCGACGGCCGTTCCATCATGGGCGTGTACCAAGGCGACTCGGAAGATATTGCCAAAGGCGAAAAGTATCGGATCGCCATCTTGAGCTTAGACGACAAGGGGCGCGTCAATACCGTCCGCAGTTACAAAGTATCCGTTCCCCACTTTGAGCAGATTACTTATACCCCCGACGGTAAGGCCTTAGTCTTCACCAGCCGTTCGGGCGCCACTTTCCAGAAATTGGATCTCATGAGCGGCCAGGTCTCCACCATTATGGAGCACAAGTTCGGTACCCCCGGTTTCCGCTGCTATCCTCTGGTTATGACCCTTTACCAAGGGCAGATCGTAGTCCAGGGTTACTACTACGACGAGCAGGACTACGCCGGGCGCAACGCCGTAGCCACCTTAGACCCCACTAAGACGGGCGTCGAGGCCTTTACCAAAGTGGCGGAAGTCCAGAAGGCTCAGAACAAAGCGCGCCAAGGCGCCAACTTCTACCACGAAGATATTACCTCTACTAAGAACGCCTTCTTCGTAGAGACTACGGGCGATAAGGTTGACTACTACAACTGGAAGATTGGCGACGAGACCTTGAGCCTCAAGACCTTCGACCAGGGCCAAGAGGATATGGGTATGTGGGGCTTTAACGATCGCCTCCTCTACTCCGTCAAGCGCGGCGAGCGGGATTACGACTTGGTAGTCTACGACGCCAACGCCGACAAGAAGACCGACTTGGCTACCGAGACGGCTAAGCCCTACCGCAACCTCTTCCTCTCCGCCGACGGTACGACGGCTATGTTCTCCACCTTCAGCCAGGACAACCAGCGCTGGCGCACCCACTACGCCCGCGAAGGCGAAGGCTGGATCGTCAAACCCATCAAGGGTTACAACGAGTTGAGCCGCGGCGTGCAGCGTATCTCCGCCGACGGCGAGCGCATGTTCATCTACAACCAGAGCGGCTTGCGCGTCTTCGACGTCGAGTAAGGACCCTAAGATTTAGGGGCTGCTAGTGAGGTCCGGCGGCTGGGGCTATCGGCCCCAGCCGCCGGACCTCTGAACTTGGCCCCCCGCCCTGCCCTTATGCCCCAGTTTACGCTCCATCGCTATTGCAGCGCCCCTATGTTGGGGGCTACGGACCGCCACTTCCGCCAGCTGGCGCGCTTCCTCTCTCAAAAGGCCCTCCTCTATACGGAGTTAGTCCACGCCCAGGCTTTAGTGCGCGGTACCTACGCTTTGACTCTGCCCGCCCAAGCCCAAGGGGCGCCCGTAGCTTTACAATTGGCGGGGGGCGAGACCCAAGATCTAGCCCAAGCGGCCGCCATCGCCACCCCTTACGGCTTTAGCGAAATTAATCTCAATATAGGCTGTCCCAGCCCCAAAGGGGTGGCGGGCCAGTTCGGCCTCTGCTTAATGGAAGATCCGCCCTTAGTAGCCCGCTGTTTTCGGGCTTGCCGCCAGGCGACTAACCTACCCGTGACTATTAAATGCCGCTTGGGCTCTAATCCCGCTTACCCTTGGGAAAAATTATTAAACTTTGTAGAGCTCTTGGCCCAGGAGGGCTGCCAAACCTTTATCGTCCACGCCCGCAAGGCCGATCTCAAGCGCTACGATACCCACCAAAATAGGAGCTTAGTCCCCCTCGATTATCCCGCCGTCTACCGCCTCAAAGAGCTCTATCCCCAATTAGAGTGGGTCATTAATGGCAATATTACTAATAATGAGGAGGCCGCCGCCCACCTCCGCTATGTGGACGGAGTCATGTTGGGCCGCTCCCTCTACCATAATCTCTTCCTCTTAGAGGAGGTGGACCGCCTCTTCTTCGCTTTGCCTACCCCTAAGCGGACGCGGGAAGAGTATTTAAAAGAGCGAGCCCTCCCCTATATCGAGCGGGAGATAGCCCAGGGCGCCCCTTTGAGCCATTTCGTGCGCCACCTTTTGGGGCTCTACCAATACCAGCGCCAAGCTACTTTCTGGCGCCGTTATCTCTCCCAGAACGCCTATAAACCGGGCGCTACTTTAGAGGTCGTCTATAAGGCCTTAGAGGAGATGGCCAGCAGGTCCTAGAGCCCCTCTTAGCTAAAGCTTAGCCCATCTTTTTGTCGGGAGCTTAGGGCCAAAAATGAGAAAATTGCTGTGGACCCCCTCAGAGCAGTATCGCACGCAGTCCAACATGTATCAATTCATGTTGTACGTCAACGATAAGTATACCCTATTTTTGCACGACTACCGCACCCTCTACGAGTGGTCGGTCATGCGTCCGCAAGATTTCTGGGGTACGCTGTGGGAGTTTTTAGATATTATTACCTCCAGTCCCTACGAGACGGTAGCTGACGATCTCGAACGCTTCCCCGGCGTCAAGTGGTTTGTGGGCGCCAAGTTGAATTACGCCGAGAATATCTTGCGCTGGACGGACTCTGAAGAGGAGGCCCTCATCTTCCGGGGCGAGCAGAGTGAACGGCGCTCCTTAAGTTGGCGCGAACTGGAGCGCCAGGTCCAAGCCTTGGCCCAGCGCCTGCGCCAATTGGGCCTCCGACCGGGCGACGCGGTAGCCGCTTACCTGCCCAATATGCCGGAGACGATCATCGCCATGTTGGCCAGCGCCGCCATTGGCGCCGTCTGGTGTTCTTGCGCCACCGATATTGGCCCCCAGGCGGCGGTCGACCGTTTGGGCCAAGTCCAACCCAAAGTCTTAATTAGCGTCGACGGCTACCTTTATAAAGGACACGTCTTCCCCGTCTTAGAGCACGCCCGCCAAGTGGCGGAATCTATCCCCAGCTTAGAAAAGGTTATCTTAGTCCACTACGCCGGAGAGAGCTCTGAGCGCTCCCAGATGCCCAACTCCCTTTTGTGGGAAGAGGCTATCGCCACCCCCACTAAAGATTTCTACTATGAGCAAGTAGACGCCAATAGCCCCTTAGTGGTGATGTTTAGTTCCGGCACTACGGGCAAACCCAAATGTATGGCCCAATCGGTGGGGGGCCTGCTCATCAACCAGCTCAAAGAGTTGGCCCTGCAAAATGACGTCAAAAAGAGCGACCGCATGCTCTATATCACCTCCTGCAGCTGGATGATGTGGAACTGGCAATTGGCGGCCTTAGGTTGCGGCTGCAGCTTAGTCTTATTTGACGGCAACCCCGCCTACCCCGATGAGGGAGCCATCTGGCGCATCTTAGAGGAGGAGCGGGTTACCATCTTCGGCCTCTCCGCCAGTTACATCCACATGTTGATGGCCCACAACTTCTCGCCCCGCCAAGCGGCCGACTTGAGCGCCCTGCGCCTCATCTCCCAGACCGGTTCCGCCCTCTCGGAGGAGGGTTTCGACTTTATCTACCGGGAGATCAAAAAGGACCTCCACTTTAACTCCATCGCCGGAGGCACCGATATTAACGGCTGCTTCTCGAGCGGCAACCCTCTGAGCCCCGTCTATTCGGGCGAACTGCAATCGCCAGGCTTAGGGATGAAGATCGAGTGCTTTGACGAGAAGGGCCACCCGGTGCGCGACGAGCAAGGCCAACTGGTCTGTATCCTCCCCTGCCCGCCTATGCCCCTCTACTTTATCAACGACCCCGACAATAAGCGCTACTTAGACGCTTACTTCCGCGTCTATCCCCACACTTGGTACCATGGCGATTACGTCGTCATCCACTCCGACACTTTGGGGATCTCCTACTACGGCCGCTCCGACTCCGTCTTAAAGCCCTCAGGGGTGCGCATCGGCACTTCGGAGATTTACAACCAAGTGGAGAAGTTACCCGAAGTAGTCGATAGTTTGGCTATAGGCCAAAATTATCACGACGACCAGCGCATCATCCTCTTCGTCCAATTGAAGCCCGGCCTCACTTTAGATGAGGAGCTCTGTAAGCGGATCAAAAAGATCTTGCGCGAGAACGCCTCCCCCCGCCACGTGCCGGCCCTCATCTTCCAGACCCAGGCCATCCCGGCCACCCTCAATGGCAAGAAGGTAGAGAGCGCGGTGGCTAATATCTTTAACGGCCGCCCGGTCACTAACCGCCAAGCCCTCTCTAACCCGGAGAGCTTAGACTTCTATGAAGAGCTGGCCCAGTCCTTAAAAGAGTAGATTCTCAGAATGCTCTAAGAGCCTCGAGGGAAATGGAGAGGGCGGGCCCCGCAGGGGCCCGCCCTCTATTTATGGTCAGACGCTATTAGTTATAACTTCGGAGGCTAAAGACCTACTTTTTCTGCAATTTCTCTACTACCGAAGCTACGTTGACCTTGCGCGTCTCGCGGCAGTTGGGCCACCAGTCGAAGGAGCGGTAAGTCTTGCCATTGCGCTCGAAGGTGGCTCTATAGTCGATGTGATGCCAGCTGAGGGAGGTAATGCCCAGCTCCTGCAGGCTCTTCACTTCGCCCTTCTCGGCGATAGCGTTGCCATTGAGGTCGGTCCACACGCACAGACCCTCTAACTCTTCGCCCTGGAGCTTACCGTCATTATCCTTATCTAAGGAGGCCATCTCCTCGTAGCCATTGGCCATACCGTTGGCCGTACCGAAGAGGTCAGTACCCTTGACGCTGCCATCGGCCGCGGGACGGCAGAGCAGACCGTCGTTGGGACCTACCCACTCCATGAGGACGGGGAAGCCGTTGCCGAAGAAGTCGAACATAGCCACCCGGTTGCTAAAGGTATCGTGGGCCAGATACTGGCCGTCGGAAGCCTGGATAGCGCCGTCGCCATCTAAGTCTAAGACGATGGGACTGATTAAGTACTTAGCCTCTACCTGATAGACGGTGTGTTTTTGGGTTACGTCGGTAATTACCGTATTAGTACCGTACTTATAATACTCGTCGCGCTGATAGTAGAGATCGACTACGGTGTCGGCGCTGACATCGCCTTGGGCGGCGTAAGCGTTGGCGATAGAGTCGGGGTCGCCAACCATAATGCTGTTGGGCTCGGCATCGATACCCCGCTTAGACTCGATATTGTAGAGCTCCCAATTGCTAAAGGTGCTGGGCCCGCGGTAATCCTCTTGTCTAGTCTCGGTGCTATGGGTGGTAGTAGTATCACCCTCGCCCTTCTTAGTCCAATAGAGGGCTACGGTAGCGTCCCCGCGGTTGGCGCCGGCGGCGTCGTAATCATCGTCGAGGCTGGGATCGGAGATATAATCATTAGTAGTATTGATATGGTGCATCATACCGCCATTGCGGCCGTATTTACTATTGAGTTCCTTAGTAATATTGTTGCGCCCGTCGATAAAGCTATTGGCCGCATTCAAAATATCCTGGGTCACGCCGTCTATATCCGAACGGGCGTTGGAGGGGTTATCGCCCACCCGATTAAAATTTTTCACCTTCTCATCGTAGTAATGATGCCAGGTGCAGATCTGACCGTAAGTCCAGTTGCCCTCTTTATAGCGCAACTTACCCTGCACTTCGTAAGTATTGTCGGTGCGAGAGTTGTGGGTCGTCTTATCGACGCGCGTACCCCGATCGTGGGTCGTATAGTGGCGCTCGAAGATAGTATTATCGGTAGCCGTGCCTCCCTCCACATCGGAGACGGCCGACCACGCGGGAAGAGCGAATAATCCTACGGCCAGAGCCGTAGCTAGGATGGAAAAATTGTACTTCATACCCATACCTCCAAAACTTGCAGCTCGCGGTCCCGAGCCCTCCGCAATGTACTGCCCCATCTCGGCGGTTCGGCACTGGTTAAAATTTATAACTTTTTAAGATCGAAAACAAGCGAAAACATCCATAAACAGACACAATTGCAATACAAATTTAATATTTTTAATACTTGCGCAATAAATTGACATAACAATGACCAACAAAAAATCTTCCCCCGCTTGCCGGTTGGCAAGCGGGGGAAGATTCCATTAAAAGAGCTTCTTTAGGCTAATATCTTAGCTGCAACTTTAGCTTTTTAACTTAAAAGGCTATTAGATATAAGCGGCCCAGTTGGCGGTGACGTCGTTGCGCACTCCGCCCTTAGCCTTCTCGATCAAAAGGTCGGCCATCTTGCTGACCGCCCAGGGGAAGTGGGCCTCTTTGAGCGATTTCTGGTCGAAGTCGCAGACGTAGTTAGTGATGTCGATGGCATAGAGGGTATGATCTTTAACGGCAAACTCTAAGGCGTTCATATCGTAGCCGATAGCCGTATTGAAGCGGATCGAATACTCTTCGGCCTTAGCTAAATCCTGGGGATCTAAGACGCCTTGGTCCTGGACGTACTCGCCCTGACCCATGGGGCGCGGAATGTAGCGAATGGCGCGGGCCTGGTTGCGGCCGATGCACAGGCAGCGGATATAGTCGTCCCAAGAGATAAACTCTTGCAAGGTCATGGTCAGGTAGCCCGACTCCTCGTAAGCCCGGATAGCGTCCTCTTTAGTGAAGATCTTATAGACGTTCTTCCAACCGCCGCCGAAAGCGGGCTTCATAATGCAGGGCAAACCGACTTCCGCTAAGCGCGCATCCCAGTCGATAGGCCACATATTGCGCAGCGAGCCCTCCGTAATATCGGCCATATAGGCCCTATTGGGCAGGACTACCGTCTTGGGGACGGGGATCCCCAACTTCTGGGCCAGAGAGTAGCCAAAGAACTTGTCGTCGACATTCATCCAGAAGGGATTATTGACGACGTACGTACCTTGTAAGGAGGCCTGCTTCAAATAGACCTGGTAGTAGGGCACCTCGTGGGAGATGCGATCTAAGATGGCGCTATAGGGGCAAGGCTCGCCGCAGCTAGTGCCGCCCACATGGATATACTCCGCCACCACTCCGCAATTGCGCTTATTGATCTCCTGGAGCACGCCCTCCGGGAAACTATCTTCACGACCACGCAGAATACCGACTTTTAACATGAGACTACTCTCCTCATTCCTTAGGATAGAGGCGACCGCTCGCCCCGAGGCAAACTTAAGTTAAACTTTAACGCCCCCGACCGTTAAAATAGGCCATAGCCCAATTGCGCACCCCCAGATCCTTATCGTGTAAGGCCCGCCGCATCAACTCGTCCCCCTCGGTCGCCGAAGCTAAGACGTAGGCCCGCCGCCGCAGACTGGCCTCGGGGTTAGCAATACATAACTCATAGATGCGCTGGCGGGGCAAGGTCTGGGCCTCGCCGCGCTGGCTCGTAAATTCGATAATATCCAAAACGCCCTGTAAGAGGGGCTTAGTATCGGCCCAACATTCGATATTATCTAAGATGTGGCGCACCACCTTAGTGGCGTCCTCGCCCACCCGCACTAAACAAGTGATAGCCTTGCGAGCTAAGAAGGTAGGGGGCAGAGGCATCTCCCGCAAAAAGCCCTTAGAGATCTCATCTTCCACGTCTAAACCCATCCCCCACTGGCAGAGGATGCGGCGGTCGGCGCTATTGAAGACCCGCAACTCTAAGGTGCGCTCTAACATGGCGCTGCGCGCCTCCTCCGAGAAACAGTCGCTCAATAAAAGGCAGACGGTCATACAGAGGCGATCGAGGCGCGAGAAATCGGGATGACTAATGAGAGCGCTAAAAGCGTAGAGAGCTTGGACCTTAGCCAAAGGCTCGCGCGAGGCGTCCCGGGTCAGATTCTTGACCGTCTGGGGGTCTATGAGCTGTAAGGCGAACTCCCGCAACTTATCGAGCCCCACCTTGGCCCCGTCGTTGACGCAGAGCCAAGCCAAGGCTAAGACCCCCCCGGGGGAGACCTGGACTAATTGTCTCAAAACTTGGAAGCGCAGATCGTCAGCCAAATTGCGGGCTTCAAAGACCTCTCTAGCCATCACATCCCTGCAATCTTGCTCCGTCAGCGGAATCTTAGCTTGGGCGCCACTCTGAGCGCAGCGGCGCAGGCGCATACCGGTGCGCCTCTTGATGGGCTGCAAACTGGCGCTATTAAAAATCTCGTCCACCGAACAATCTCCCTACTCTTCCAACCTACATTTTCACCCTTTTTCTTAGCAAAAAAGGCTAAAAAACCTCTTTTTAGAGAGCTCTCCCCACTCTGGAGGGCCTAAGTTCTAAGGATTCTTAAGGGTAATCCCATCCCTAGAGATCCCTCAGCTACCGGGGAGAGCTCTGAGGGCCGGGGGCCCTGGGGCTCTGAGCCCCAGGGCCCCCGGCCCTCTCACCTAAAGCCCTCAAAGCTTTAGAATTGCAAAGAGTCGCGCCCTAAGCTAATGGCCAGATCCTCTTCCGGAGAGAGACCCTCACCATAACCGGAGGGAACCTCCGCCTTAGCGGCATAGACCTTAGCCCCGCGCAAGCCCACTTTGACCTTGCGGTACTGCTCCATGCCCGTACCGGCCGGGATCAGCTTACCGATAATGACATTCTCCTTCAGGCCGCGCAGGTGGTCGACCCGCCCGTTGATGGCCGCTTCCGTCAAGACCTTAGTCGTCTCTTGGAAGGAGGCCGCCGACAAGAAGGAGTCCGTAGCCAAGGAGGCCTTGGTGACGCCTAAGAGCACCGGCTCGAAGGTAGCGTAAGCTTTCAATTGCTCTTGGGCTACCTCTTCGCCCAACTCAGCCACCAACTGGTCGTTGATAGCCCGCAGGCGATCGTTCTCCCGCTCCACTACTAAGACGTCTTGCAGACTGCCGGGCAACATATTGGTATCTCCAGCCTCAGTAATGCGCACCTTGCGCAACATCTGGCGCACGATAACCTCAATATGCTTATCGCTAATATCTACGCCCTGCTCCCGATAGACGGTCTGCACCTGGTCTACGATGTAGCGCTGGACGTGCTCTAAGCCCTTGACCCGCAAGATGTCGTGGGGGTTCATAAAGCCTTCCACCAAGACGTCGCCGGCCACTACCTTGTCGCCGTCGCGCACCGTCAACTGAGCCGAGTGGGGCACTAATTGCTCGAACTCCGCCTCGACTACGCCCTCCGGGGTGACTCTGGAGATGGTGACCTTCTTCTGGCCCTTCTCCTCCCCTAAGGTGATGACGCCACTAATCTCGGCCAAGTAACCCAAGTTCTTGGGCTTGCGGGCCTCGAAGAGCTCCTCTACGCGGGGCAGACCTTGGACGATATCTTCCTGAGCTACACCGCCGGTATGGAAGGTACGCAGGGTCAGCTGAGTACCGGGCTCGCCGATAGACTGGGCGGCTACGATACCGACCGTCTCGCCGATCTCCACCGGCTTACCGGTAGCCAAGTTGCGGCCGTAACACTTAGCGCACACCCCGTGCTCGGCGTGACAAGTCATCACCGAACGGATGCGGAAGCCGGGACGCCGCCAGGTGTGGCGGTCGTTAGGATCGACCTCGATAAAGCCGTTGGCGTCGACGTCGCGCGAGAGCCAACGCTCGATATCCTGAGCCTGCTCCTCTTCGATGAGGTCCCCAGAGCTGATGTGGCGCATCTGGCCCTGCTTATCCTCATAATCCAGATCCTGGGCCGCGTAACGACCGGTCAGACGCTCCGCTAAGCGCATTTTGACGTCGTTACCATTGACCGCGGGCTCCACCAAGATCCCGTGGCTAGTGCCGCAATCGTCCTCGCGCACGATAATATCCTGGGAGACGTCGATGAGACGGCGGGTCAAGTAACCGGAGTCGGCCGTACGCAGAGCGGTGTCGGCCAGACCCTTACGGGCGCCGTGGGTACCGATGAAGTACTCCAATACGGTCAGACCTTCGCGCAAGTTGGCGCGAATAGGCATGGGAATGATCTTACCGGTGGGGTCGGCCATCAAACCGCGCATACCGGCCAGCTGCTTCACCTGGGATGGGTTACCGCGAGCGCCCGAGGTGGCCATCATAAAGACCGGGTTCAAGCGATCTAAGTGGCGCATCATCGCCGAACCTACCTCATCCGTAGCTTCCGCCCAAATCTTATTGAGCTGTAAGTAGTGCTCGTTCTCCGTCAAGAAGCCGCGGGCCAAGAAGCGATCGGCCACCGCCACCTTCTCGTCGGCCTGAGCCAAGATGCGCCCCTTCTCCGGGGGGATCTTGATGTCGTGGACGCTAATGGAGGTCCCGGAGCGGGTGGCAAAGCGGAAGCCCAGAGCCTTCAAGTTGTCCAAGAAGACGGCGGTCTTCGTATTGCCATGGGCCGAGTGGGTGCGCTTCACTAAGGCCACCACGTCCTTCTTACCGAAGGGACGGTTGAACTCGGCAAAGCACATGGCGCCCTTCCCTAAGGGACGGCCGTCGCCCGGCAAGATGGAATCTTCCCGGATATTGTCCGGCACGGCCCGCCACATCAAGAGGCGACCTACCGTAGTGGAGACCCGCTCCCCAAAGAGGCTGACGAAGATGGGGGCTTGCAACTCCACCACGCCGCTATCGTAAGCCATAATGGCCTCGTTGACGGAGCTAAAGCACTTGCCCTCGCCCTTAGAGTCGTGCTTTTCGATGGTCAGGTAGTACATGCCCAAGATCATGTCCTGAGTAGGTACGGTGGCCGGGGAGCCGTAAGCGGGCAACAAGATGTTGTGGGCGGAGAGCATCAAGATGCGCGCTTCCGCTTGGGCGCCCGCCGATAAGGGCAGGTGGACCGCCATCTGGTCGCCGTCGAAGTCGGCGTTATAAGGGGTACAGACTAAGGGATGGAGCTGCAGGGCCTTACCTTCGACCAAGACGGGCTCGAAGGCCTGGATACCTAAGCGGTGCAGGGTTGGGGCGCGGTTCAAAAGGACGGGATGATCGACGATCACCTCTTCCAAAGCGTCCCACACTTCCGGACGGACACGCTCTACCATGCGCTTAGCGGCCTTAATATTGAGCACCTTGCCGTGATCGACTAAGTTCTTCATCACAAAGGGCTTGAAGAGCTCTAAGGCCATCTCTTTGGGCAGACCGCACTGATGCAGCTTCAACTTGGGACCGACTACGATTACCGAACGGCCGGAGTAGTCGACGCGCTTACCTAAGAGGTTCTGACGGAAGCGCCCCTGCTTACCTTTGAGCATATCGGATAAGCTCTTCAAAGGACGGCTGTTGGGGCCGGTGACCGGACGACCGCGGCGGCCGTTGTCGATCAAGGCGTCGACCGCCTCTTGGAGCATGCGCTTCTCGTTTTTGACGATAATATCGGGGGCTCCTAAATCTTGGAGGCGGCGCAGACGGTTATTGCGGTTGATGACTCGCCGGTAGAGGTCGTTTAAGTCGGAGGTGGCGAAGCGAGCGCCGTCTAACTGGACCATGGGGCGCAGATCGGGGGGGATGACCGGAATGACGGTCAGGACCATCCACTCCGGACGGTTGCCCGACTTGCGGAAGGCGTTGACTACCTCTAAGCGCTTGATGGCCTTAGCCTTGCGCTGACCGCTCTGCTCGGCCACTTCGGTGCGCAACTCCTCATAGAGCTCGTCTAAGTCGATCTCTTTGAGTAACTCTTGGATAGCCTCCGCTCCCATACCGGCCCGGAAGCCGCCATAGGGGTACTTTTCCTTCAATTCCCGGTACTCTTGCTCGGAGAGGAGCTGGTACTTCTTGATCCCAATATCCTCGTCGCCGGGATCGATGACGATGTAGCTGCTAAAGTAGATGACCTTCTCTAAGCTGCGCGGGGAGAGCTCTAAGAGCAGGCCGATGCGCGAAGGCACCCCTTTGAAATACCAAATGTGGGTGACGGGAGAGGCCAAATTGATGTGGCCCATGCGCTCGCGGCGCACCTTAGCCCGGGTGATCTCTACGCCGCACTTGTCGCAGATTAAGCCCTTATGGCGCACGCGCTTATACTTACCGCAATGGCACTCCCAGTCTTTGACCGGACCGAAGATGCGCTCGCAGAAGAGCCCATCGCGCTCCGGCTTGAGGGTGCGGTAGTTAATAGTTTCGGGCTTCTTTACCTCTCCGAAAGACCAGTTGCGAATCTGTTCGGGAGAGGCCAGGCCAATTTGCATAGCCTCAAAATTATTGACATCCATACTTAACTTGAGTCCTCCTGGCGGCGAGAGAGGGGCTAAACTCTTAAGCCTCTCCCCCGCCGCGCCGTAAGAGCTGGCCCCCTAACCCTTCTCACTTGAGGGTTAGGAGACAGCCAGAGCGCTATCCGGTAATATCGAAGAGCTCGCGCGAGGCGCTACCATGCATCGGCTCCTGATCTTCCACCGAACGGATCTCAATCTCCTTATCGTCAGCGCCCAAGATCTTGACGTCCAGAGCCAAACTCTGCAACTCCTTAATGAGCACTTTGAAGGATTCCGGAACCCCAGGTTCGAGCACGTTCTCACCCTTGACGATGGCCTCGTAAGTCTTGACGCGACCTAAGATGTCGTCCGACTTCACGGTCAAGAGCTCTTGTAAGGTGTAAGCCGCGCCGTAGGCCTCCAAGGCCCAGACTTCCATCTCTCCGAAGCGCTGGCCGCCAAACTGAGCCTTACCGCCCAAAGGCTGCTGAGTGATCAAGCTGTAAGGGCCGGTGGAGCGAGCGTGGATCTTATCGTCCACCAAGTGGGCCAACTTGAGCATGTAGATCTGACCGACGGTCACGCGCCCATCGTAAGGCTCGCCCGTGCGCCCGTCGTAGAGGACCGTCTTACCGTCTACCACTACGTGCTGACGGTAGCGGGCGATATACTCCGCCAATTGACGGATCTGCTCTAAGCTGTAGTGCTTGCGGTGGCCGATCAAGACCTCGCCTAAGCGGTCCTCTAAAGTCCGCTCGCGCAAGACCTTACCGATCTCCAGGGGATCGAGCTTAAACTGGCGCAGCTCCTCGCAGACGGCGTGGGCCAACTGGTGCTCGGGGGCCTTATCTAAAAGGCTCTGGACCTCGGCGGTAGTGAAGATAGTACCCGTCTTCTTCTGCAAGTACTCCTGCAAGCGCGAGACGCGGCTGGGCTCGTCTAAGATGTAGACGATCTCTTCCGTGCTCAAGTAGACGTTCTTGCGGCGCAAGTCGACTTGCAGGCGGGCCGTATTCATAACCTCGGAGATCTCGCGCTCGGAGGCGGAGTCAAAGACCGGCACCTCTACCCGGAAGCGGGGCTGGCCGGGCTCGGAGAGCATATCCATAGCTAAGCCCAGGTGGGTCTCCAAGATCTGACCGATATTCATACGCGAAGGCACGCCCAGAGGGTTCAAGACGATCTGGACCGGAGTGCCATCAGGCAGGTAGGGCATATCTTCGATGGGCATAACCCGGGAGACGACACCCTTATTACCGTGGCGGCCGGCCATCTTGTCGCCCTGCATAATCTTGCGCTTTTGGGCCACGTAGACGCGCACCAACTTATTGACGCCCGGCTTCAATTCGTCCGTATTCTCGCGGGTGAAGACCTTGACGTCTATGACCTTACCCTTCTGGCCGTGCGGCACTTTGAGGGAGGTGTCGCGCACGTCGCGAGCCTTCTCGCCGAAGATGGCCCGCAAGAGGCGCTCTTCCGCGGTCAATTCCGTCTCGCCCTTGGGGGTGACCTTACCCACTAAGATATCTTCCGTAGAGACCTCGGCCCCGATACGCACGATACCATTCTCATCCAGATCCTTTAAGGCGTCCTCGCCTACGCTGGGGATGTCGCGGGTAATCTCTTCCGCGCCCAACTTGGTGTCGCGAGCTTCGCACTCGTGCTCTTCGATGTGGATGGAGGTGAAGACGTCGTCCCGAGCCACTTCCTCGCTGAGTAAGATAGCGTCCTCGTAGTTGTAACCTTCCCAAGGCATGAAGGCCACTAAGACGTTGCGCCCTAAGGCCAACTCGCCGTTGACGGAGGAGGCGCCGTCGGCCAAGACGCTGCGCACATCTACCCGCTGACCGCGCTCTACGGCGGGGCGCTGGTTGATACAAGTGCCGGCGTTGGAGCGCTTAAACTTGCGCAGATGGTACTCGTGCTCTTGGCCCAATTCGTCGGTGACCGTAACCGCCGTGGCGGAGACGGAGCTCACGTAACCCTTGTGCTTGGAGATGACCAAGGCGCCGGAGTCCGTAGCCGCCCTATACTCCATTCCCGTCCCTACGATGGGGGCCTGCGGGGAGAGTAAGGGGACCGCCTGGCGCTGCATGTTGGCGCCCATCAAGGCGCGGTTAGCGTCGTCATGCTCTAAGAAGGGGATGAGAGCCGTAGCTACGGAGACGATCTGCTTAGGGGTTACGTCCATATAGTCGACCTCTTCCCGAGGGACGACGATCGTCTCTTTCTTGCCGCGCTTGCGGCGCACTACGACGCGCTTATCGATAATATTGCTGCGCTCGTCTAAACGAGTGTTGGCCTGGCAGATGACGTACTCGTCTTCCACGTCGGCGTCCTGGTAGCGGATCTCGTTGGTGACGTGGACCCGCACCGGGGGCACGATCTCCTGGTCTAAGAGGTCCTGGTAGTCGGCGCGACTCAAGATGGAACCGGCCGCAAACTTCTGACCGGTGCGCTTATTAGTAACTTCGTTCTCCAAGATGAGGTTGACCTTGCGGTACGGGGCCTCGATGAAGCCGAAGGAGTTGATACGCGCGTAGGTAGCCAGGGAACCGATGAGGCCGATGTTAGGACCTTCCGGAGTCTCAATAGGACAGATGCGCCCGTAGTGAGAGTCGTGGACGTCGCGCACTTCGAAGCCGGCGCGCTCGCGGGAGAGACCGCCCGGACCTAAGGCGGAGAGGCGGCGCTTGTGGGTCAGCTCGGCCAACATATTGGTCTGATCCATAAATTGGGAGAGCTGGGAGGAGCCGAAGAACTCCTTAATGGCGGCTACCACCGGACGGATATTGATTAAGACCTGGGGGGTAATCGTCTCCACATCCTGGACGGACATGCGCTCGCGCACTACGCGCTCTAAGCGCAATAAGCCCACCCGGAACTGGTTTTGCAAGAGCTCGCCTACCCCGCGGATACGCCGGTTGCCTAAGTGGTCGATGTCGTCGTGCTTAACTAAGACGTCGAAGGCCGACTCGTCGCAGGCTTTGAGCTTCAAGAAACCGTTCTCTAAGCTGAGCTTTAAGCCTTGGCCCAAGATGCTGGCGTCGTCCGTGCGCCGGTACTGGTCGGCCTTCATGAGGGCCAACATATAGCGCACCGCCGCCACGACGTCGGAGCGACGCAGGGTGGGGGCGAACTCTAAGGGACGGCTGCACTGCTGACACTTGGCGTCGTCGGGCATATTGTAAGCGCCGCAGTGGGTGCAGACTACCTTCTGACCCAACTTGCGGGCCAAACGGTAACTGCCTACCCGGGCCAGATCGTAACGCTTGCGCTCGAAGAAGAGGTTATTTAAGAGGGTGCGGGCGCTCTCCTGGGAGGGCTGCTCGCCGGGGCGCTGCTTTTTGTAGATCTCTAAGAGGGCTTCCTCGACGGTATCGACGGAATCTTTATCTAAAGTAGGTTGGAGGAGGGGCTCGCCATCGAAGAGGTTTAAAATATCTTCGTCGCTCTCATACTCTAAAGCGCGCAATAAGACGGTGGCCGGCAACTTGCGCGCCTTATCGATGCGCACGTAGATGATGCCCGCGACGTCCGTCTCAAACTCCATCCAGGCCCCGCGGTTGGGGATGACTACCGCCGACCAGGTGGAGAGACCGGTGGCCGGATCCTCGTGGTGTTGGTAGTAGATACCTGGCGAGCGGACTAACTGGCTGACGATGACGCGCTCCGCGCCGTTGATGACGAAGGTGCCCCGGTCGGTCATGGCCGGGAACTCGCCCATAAAGATCTCCTGCTCCCGCGCTTCCCGGATCTCACCATTCTCCTTGGTGGTCAGGCGCACTTTGACCTTCAGAGGCCGGGCGTAAGTTACGTCTTTATCGCGGCACTCTTCCACCGGATGGGTGGGGTCCTCTAACTTATGCTCCAAGAACTCCAGGACTAAGTTGCCAGTGAAATCCTCGATGGGAGAGATGTCTTTGAAGGTATCGGTCATACCCTCTTCAATAAAGCGTTCATAAGACGAGCACTGGAGCTCTATGAGATAGGGCAGCTCCATAACTGGCGGAACTTTTTGAAAAGATATACGCCCTGTGGCCTCGTTCTTGTGTCGAAGAAACGACATTCGAGAAGATCCTCCTCTGCGCAATTACGCGTCACAAACCACGCCGCCGACTTTTCCGAAAGCGCTCACGCTCAGCGCTCCCAACTTCGCAGATAGACTGCCACGCTTGCCCCAAGTCCCACTCAGAGCAAAAAAAGTCCCCTAAACATGGCCTCAGAGAAAAAAAAAGTACACACCAAGCCTTTCCTCTTGCTGGCGCGTGAGCTTTTCTATTCCCTTTTTATAAAACTCTACTAGACAATAGCTTGTTCCGAGCTTGTTTTTGCGACCGGAATCTAAAGACCCGACCTGGCGGAGGCTAGTAAGCCCCATGGAGGCGCTGCTAGGCAGGATCCTCCAAACGCACAAAACATATTACTGCGCTCCCTGGCCTCTGTCAAGGGAGAAGGTTAAAATATAAAGAGGTTGCAGGTCTCTAAAGAGAGGCTGGGGAAGAAGGCCAGGGGTCCTCTCGCTAGAGCGAAGGGCGGCCCCCAACTTTTGACGACTAGGGGTAGGTTGTGTTCCTCTTTGAAGTAGAGTATTTAGTCCCCGCGGATGCCGCAGTTCCCTCTCCCCAAGAGTTACACCGCGAGGTAGAGGCCATCTCCCAACACGTCGAATTTAGCGAGGGCGGGGCTCGGGGGGCTCTGTGGAGCGCCGAATACTCCAACCCGGAGACCCTAGTTACCTTTACCTTTATCTGCTCCCCGCCCGCTCAGGAAGTTATCGATTGCGACGGAGCTACCGCCAGCCCCAGCGGATTGCGGGCCCTCATCCCCTGCACCTGCCCCACCTTCGTAGCCCGCGAGAGCCTACCCATCGTAGTCAAATTGGCTACCCGGGGCTGCTACTGGCTGCGCATTAGCGTGGGGAAGATCATTAAGCGCCCCAATACCTCCCATCTGCTCACCGAGTGGACGGAGATTAACCGCCAAACCTGCCGCCAGGCGCGCTTAGAGGGTAACCTCTACTCCCTGCCCCTAGAGCAGACGGACGGACTCTGGCACTACGCCAACGCCCGCCAACAACTTATTAAGCGCTACGCCAGCCTCTCCTTGGCCGTGCCTCGCATCTCCCTCTTGCGCGATAAGAACGCCCGCGATCAGGTCTACCGCACTATCTTTTGGACGGAACAGGGCCCCACGGTCATCCCCGGCATCGACGCCCTCATCCTCAGTAAGCCCGGACGCCTGCTCTTCGGCCGCTTCCCCATCGGAGAGCCGGAGAATGTCGTCGTCCGCTTAGAGGATATCCAAGATCTGCTCTCCCCCCATTGGCGCTCCGCGGACCGCCCCTTTACGCACCTCGTCTTAGAGGACCCCTCCCCCCTGCGCCTGCCCTTAATGCGCCGCCTCATAGAGCTGCAGCCCCCCAAATATACGAATTTTGAAACCGTACCCTTCCAAGAGATAGTAGACGCTTAAAGGGGGGGCTAGGAGTATGGGCCAATCCCCCTTCGCCCTCCGCTGGGCCCGCCCCGAAGATTGCTCGGCTATCCGTCAGCTCATCTTCCGCTCCTTCTTAGAGGCCCAAGACTCTCCCCGCGGCCTCTCCCCCGAAACCTTGGCCCGCCGCGTCCTGCAGCGGCTAGACCGTCTAGAGGAGCTCTTAGTTACCCAAGCTAGCTTCCTAGTCTTAGTGGCCGTCGCCCCCTCCGGCGCCCTAGCGGGCTGCCTACTCTTAGACGTAGAGGATATCGATCGGGCCAGCGGAGAGCCCCAGGCTTTTATTATCTACCTCGCCGTAGCCCCGCCCTGGAGGGACGGTCGGCTGGCCAAGAGGTTAGTGCGTCATGCCGCCCGCGAGGCCTATAAGCGCGGCTGCCGCTACCTAGCGGCCGAAGTGGGCCTGGGACCCCACGGCCAATTGAAGACTACCCAGTGGCTGGGCTTTAAGCCGGAACGCTGTATCGTCAGTATCCCCTGCACCCCCCAAGGGCTGCCCCCCGCCCCGGGCGCCAAGGCTCTCCAAGGTTGAGTTGCCCAACTAAAGATCTCTCGATCACAAAAAGTTAACAATTTAAATTTTTTTAAGCTTACATTTATTTATTATACTGAGAAAAAGCTAGAGTACTTAATCTAATCTCGGCTAGCGGCGGCGCAGGCCCTTTAGCGGCGGTATTGCGTCTATTATAGAGGAGGCTAGGAGCTATGGCGCTGGACTCAGTAAAATTCAATAACTCTCATATACAATCTACTTTTGCTACTCAAGCGACGACCCCCATCCAAGAGGCGATCCAATCTTCCGCCGCCTCTAAAGCGGAGGAATCCTCCCAACCTGAGGAGGGCGTAACCCTCTCCGAGCGCAGCCAGGCCATCTCCTCGGCCAGCTTCGCCAACGGCTCCTCGGCGGCCAGTTCCAGCAAGAAGGATAAGATGAGCTCCTCCGACTGGATCTCCCTCATCACCCAACAGGCTACCGACCTCATGTCTAGCGCCCACCTCTTCCCTAGAGAGGAGAGGGCCAATATCCGCAAGGAAGCTCGAGAGATGATCAAGAACGCCCCCCGCACGGCGCTCAAATTGGAAGCCATCTCCGACGTCTTCGATAATTCGGATTATGACGAAAATGACGGGCTCTCCAGCGCGGCCATCAACAAGTCGTCGGCTCTGCGCTTAGCTTCCTACCGGGTCGATGGCAAGATGAGCGATAAGATGGAGGATCTCAGCGACGAATTGCGCACCGAGTGGCCCCAGTGGCAACTGCAAGCGACTATGGCTGGCGTCTCCCCCAGCGAGCAGCTGCGCGGCCTCGATCTCTACATTATGGGCAACCTCATGGACGGCGAGTCGGGCGAAGCCATGGCCAAAATGGGCAAGTCCATCATGACCTCCCCCCTGGGCGCCTGGGGCGGCATGCTGGGCGGCGGCGACTCCCTGGGCAGCACCCTCCTGGTTAAGGGAACTTTTAAAATAATTCGGAATGCGGAATGCGTAATGCGGAATTAGATGGCGCTTGTTAGTGGCTTGGCGGATCTGGAAGTAGCTTGACCTATGTAAGAATCGTCGCAATCTACGGCGCGGCCCACCGGCCGCGCCGTAGATTGCGTTCTGGCGCATTTCCGACAGTTAGGAATTCGGAATTGCCCTCCTCCCCCAGCCAAGCCACCTACGGAACTAGCCAGAAATTAACTCCCTGCTCTCTCGCCCCTAAGTCCTGCCGAAACC
Source organism: Vulcanimicrobiota bacterium (assembly GCA_944322965.1). GTDB lineage: Bacteria > Vulcanimicrobiota > Xenobia > Xenobiales > Xenobiaceae > Bruticola. The sequence goes on along the minus strand of CALUQR010000001.1, from coordinate 338,234 downwards.
AAAGTTAGAGCCACAACCTCCCCTCCCGTTGGCGACCCCCAATTACGCATTACGCACTCCTAATTCCGAATTAATCCTCTCCCCTAATTCCTAATTACGAATTACGAATTCCGCATTAAATAAAAAGGGAGCCTGCCGCCTCGGGGGGGGAAGAGACGGCAGGCAATCTTTTTATGGTCGAGGCGAGAGGATTTGAACCTCCGACCTCAACGTCCCGAACGTTGCGCGCTGCCAGGCTGCGCTACGCCTCGACACTAATCTTTTGGTCTCCCGTATTATAGCCGAAACTTGGCCCCTGTCAAGGCTAGGCGGGCAACTTCCGGCCTGGGCTTACTAACTACATGTCGGCCGGTTTCTTGTACATCCCCAGGGCCTGCATGTACATAGAGAGCAGACTCTCTTCCTCTTCCCGCTCGCGCTGTTCCATCTTGCGCAGCCGGATGACCTGGCGCAGAACTTTGACGTCGAAGCCTTCCAATTTAGCTTGGGAGTAGACCTCTTTGATGTCGTGGGCGATGCCCGCCTTCTCCTCTTCTAAGGCTTCGATGCGATCTACTATCGATTGCAATTTCTCGTTGACGCCCTCTTGGGCCATAGTTCTAGCCTCCGCTCTCCCCGACTTAGGGTTACTGCCCCTCCATACGCCGCCCTCCCCAGGGGGGAGTGGTATTTTGCAAAGAGGGGCGCTCTCCTCCCCCTAAGCCCCAGATAGCAGGGCTTCGAGCGGGCCAAAAAGAATTGGTAGCCATCCTTTTGCTTTTCGGGGAGAGACTTATGCAACGACGTTATTTCTATACTGCGCTCCTAACTTGGGCTTTGGCTGGCTCTCTCTGGGCGCCTCTAGGGGCCCAAACGGCCGTCCAGGTCCAGGCGGAAAACGAAGAGCCGGTTATCTTAAAGGAGGAACTCTCTCTGCCCGCTGAGACTACGGTAGAGGTGGAGTCTACCCCCTCGGCGAGCGCCCCGACGCAGGAGGAGTTACCCCTCTACGATCTGCGCGGCGACGACGGGGTCTTGATGAATTTCCGCCCCACAGGCATCTCCTTTTTGAGTCGGGACCGAGTCTTAATTTGCGATGAGAATAGCCCCCAGTTGCACATCTTCGATTTGGAGGGCCGCCGTTTCCGCCGCTTAGCGGAGCCGCGCACCATGTCTCAGCCGCGCTATACGGGCCTTTGCAACTTAGAGGACAATAAATTCTTCGTAGTAGGCAGCCACCATCACGTCCAGAATAATGTGCGCTTCCTCTGGGCCCGAGGCGTCTTGCATTATTACGAGTTGCGCAACGAGCGCTTTACCGATAATTCCGCGGAGACTAATTACGATCCGGAATTAGCTTGGCGGCGTACGGGCTTCTTTGGCGAGAACGCTAAGGAGCGCCTGCGCGTAGAGGGCGTCACCTGCGACCAAGTGAGCGATTCGCTCTATTTCGCCCTCTCCCAGCCGGTCAACCCCGACGAATCGGTCCTTATCTACCGCATCTCCCTGCAAGATGTGATTAATCGCAAAAAGCGCTTGCGTTTTGAGACGCTCCCCACCTCGCTCATCCCCGGCCTGGACCCCACTATCAATGAGCCTTTCGTCTTGACCGATATCTTCCACGTGCCCGACCGCGGCCTCTTGCTCTTAGTCTCCTCTAAGACCCCCGACGAACGCCGGGCGGGTACTAGTCAGATCTGGTTCCAACCCGACGGCTCTTCACAGGCTCGCCTAGTGGCCGACAATATCGCGCCCGGCAATTTCGCTTCCGGGATCGCCGCTTACCAGGTGGGCGCCACCTACAATTTGGGTTTAATCTTCGATAACGACCCCGAGTTGACTACTACCCCCTCCCGCTTCTTGCTCCTGGAGGATATTAGTCTCTAAGATGGCTTCCTCTCCGCAAAACCAGGGGCGCGAGTGGTGTTCCCTCTTGCGCTCTACGGCCGCTCGCAAGTTAGCTAAACTAAAGCCCGAACAGTACCGCTCTTCCCCCAGCTTACCTTGGTATAACGAGGGGCTCCGTTTTAGCTGCCAACGCTGCGGGCGCTGCTGTTCGGGGCCGCCAGGGATAGTCCAATGTACGCGCGCTGAGGCCCAGGCCATAGCCCAAGCTTTAAAGATAAGCTGGGACGATTTCTTGCGTTACGTGGGCTTTGCTTATAAGGGCGGTTACTTTTTGCGCGAAGTTAAGACCTCTTTTGGCTTCGACTGTATCCTCTTGCAGCGCCCCTCCGATCCTAAAAACGCAGAGGCGCCTAGCGGTTGTAGGGTCCATATGGCCCGCCCCCTCCAGTGTCGCACCTGGCCCTTCTGGCCGGAAGTCGTCTATTCGCCCACCGCTTGGCGCCTAGCCGGCAAACGCTGTCCGGGGATAGGTCAGGGCGAGCTCCACCCTTGGGAGGAGATCCGCACTAAATTGGCCCAAACCCCCGACCCTTGGGCCTTTCCGCCCGAGGAGCTGAGTTTGGGCCAACCCTTGCCCTTCTAAATTTATCTAGCTGGGTTATTTAACTGGAGCTAGAACCAGATCTTTTTAGCGTCGATGGAGCCGTCCCAATCGCGTCCCCCGTGGACGCGCAGGAGGGTTCCTTTTTTGACGATACTCAAGAATTCGTTCCACTTCAATTTCTGATCTTTAAAAGAGCCGTTGTGGAGCCAGACTCGGCGCACGATCTCCGTATTGTACTTGAGGTAGACCCAATTCTGAGTGACGTTAGGGTCGGCGTCGCGCAAAGCGATCCCCAAACGCTGTTCCGCCTGGTCGACGGCCGTCACCCGATAATCGCCGGTGACCATCAAAATTTGCGCCTGGGCGGGCTGGGATAGAACGCCCCAGACCAAGAATAAGGCCGCTCCCAAAAGACTCCAAATCCAGAATTTCCGCATAATAACTCTGCCTCCCCACCCCAGCCGGGGTGTCGCTTTTAAGTTCTCCTTAAGGCCTAAATCTCCCGCCAAGAAGGATTTCGCCTCTCTGGGGCGCAGTTTCTGAAGGTCAGTTCAGCCTTTTAGCGGCTGGAGCTAAAAAGCTGACGATTCTTGGATAAGGTAAGCGTCGAAGACGAGGGAGTGTAGTTATGGCTAAGTATCCTTGCGCCGAGTGCGGAACGATGGTAGACACCAATAGCTCGGGCAATTGCCCCAAGTGTGGCTCCAAGAAGCCCTTCACTTGTAGCAAGTGCGGTAAACATGTGGCCCTAACTAACGTCTATAAGCCCCAAACCTTAACCCACCGCGGTAAGCCCCTCTATTGTGAAGATTGCGGCCGGGATATGCAGATCGTCTCCTGCGCCCGCTGCGGCCGGGACGTCATCCGGGCCAACGGGGTAGAGATCCCTCAAGAGGGCAAGTTGGTAGTCTACCACCGCGAATGTTTAGAAGAGGGCAACAAATTGCAAAAATTGTTGATGCCCGTCTTTATTATCGTCGGTTACATCTTGGCCGCCTACTTAGTCCATATGAGTTTAGGTATCTTGTGGGCCGCCCTCATCTGCGGTTTCGTGGGAGCTATAGGCGGCTACTACTTAGGTAAGAAGGTCATTAAGTAGGGGGTAGCTCCTCGGGGCGGGCGCTCAAGCCCAAAAGGTGGAGCCTATGCACCAGCTCCTCAAAATGTTCCCGGCTACCCGGCTGGGCCTCTTCCCAAGTGTAACTGAGAAATTTGACCCCGTCCCCCAGAGCGTGGCGCACTAAGATGGGGGCCGCAAAGAGGCGGCTCAATTGGCGCTGCAAACCGTAATCGGGGCAATCGATCTGGGGCCCCTCTTCCTCGCTAAACTCTACCATGCCCAGCGGGAATTCCCCCCGCCGCCGCCCCTCGCGCCCTTTGACTAAGGGATAGATCAGATAGCGCATCTTTTCCCAGCTCCTCTCAAGATTAGCCCCTCTGGTAGAGGTACTCTACATAATCGTACATCATCCGGTCGAAATCGTAGAGATCCTCCCTATTCCAGGCCTGCTCGCGACAATCGTTGGCGGAGAGGTAGGCCTCCACCGACTGGGCAAAGTAGTGGACGGGGTTAGAACATCCCAAGGCGTCGGGGGAGCTGTGCCCCTCTAAGCCCACCTGGCAAGCTTGGGCGTTGGCCTTAATGACGGGCGAGGTCAGACTGGCGAAGCCCTCCTCCCCCATAATGTGGTCCCAGGCCATGGCCATATAGTAGAGGGCGGGCTGGAAGGCGTAAGGCTCGCGGTAGTCGGCGTGGCTGGGGAAGAGCTCTTGGGCCACTAAGACTTGGCGCTCGCTAGGCAGATAGGCGGCCTGCCCTAAAGCTATTTGGGCGGGGATCTGGGGGGAGAGAGCCCGCAATCTAGCCTCTAACTCGCTCTGGCTGAGCAGATGGACCTGGACCCCATGTTGGGCGCAGGCCTCCAAGATAGGCTGACCGAAGCGGCTGAGCAATAAGCGCAACTCGCCCGTCACCTCCGGATCGGCCTTACTGTAGATGAGCGTATCTAAGACCCCCTCCAATTCGTGGGGGATGCCCTCAATGAGATTTTCGGCCGCGCGCCCCGAGCTGCGTCCCGAGAGCTCAATAACTTCCGGTACCGCCTCATGGAAGATAAAGCCTTGGGCGTTATCGAGGAGCGAAGAGACCCCTTTGAGCTCCAAAGCGGGCGGCGCCTCCTCCGCCTCAGGCGGGGGCTCTGAGCTAGGTACGGGTACCTTAACTACCGCTTCCTTAGCGCTAGACTCCGCTTTACTGACCGTCACCCGTTCGGCGCTCTCTGCAGGCGGGGCGGGGGGCGGAGCTTCCACTTTAGGCGCAGGCTCCTGGGGAGTGGGACTAGCCTCTTGGGGGAACTCTCTGGGGGGAGGCGCCTCCTCTACCCGTTCCTCTATAGGGGCCGGGCTAGGTTCCTCAGCCTCAGTCCTCTCTTCGCTCTCCGGGGGCGCGGCAGAGTCTTCCTCCTCTTCCTCTGGGGGGGCGGGCCACTCTTCCCGCTGGGGCTCCCTCTCGCCTAAGGGCTCATTTAATAAATCGTGACCTTGGCCTTCATCGAAGAGGGTCTCCGCTGAGCGCTGAGCCGCGCGCCGCTCCTCTTCCTCCACATCCTCTTCCCACATCTGCCGGAAGAGGGCCGCTCCCCCTCCCCCGCCCAGGAAATCGCCCATATCGTCGAGATCGCTGCCCATATCGGTAAAATCGGTACCGAAAGAGGTATCCTCGACGTGGTGGTGTTTGCGTACCCCTTGCTTCTCTTTGCGCTCGCGCATCATATTAGTGCGCAGGCCGTCGCTCGAACGCTGGGTATTCTCCAACATGCGCTGGTTTTGAGTATGGAGCATGAAGATGGGATCCATCATGACTAGCTTCCCTTTGCCTAATTCTAGGCCATTCCTCCCCCCCTTAAGGGGCAAAAAAGAAGGGCCCGGGCTACTTAACCCGGACCCCGCGCTAGCTATCTAGAGCTAGCCCTAAGCTTAAAAACTTAGCCTCTTAGCGCAGGACGCTAGCCATATCGACCTTGCGTAACTCGCGGCAATTGGGCCACCAATCGAAGCTCTTGTAAGTCTGACCCTGACGCTCGAAGGTGGAGGAGTAATTATTGTGGGAGACCTTGATAGAGGTGATACCCAGCTCCTCTAAGCTCTTCAACTCGCCCTTCTCAGGTTGAGCGTTGCCATTGAGGTCGGTCCAGACGTAGAGTCCCTGAAGTTCGGCGCCTTCTAAAGCTCCGCTATTGTCAGCGTCTAAGGAGGCCATCTCTTCGTAGCCATTGGCCATACCGTTAGCCGTACCGAAGAGTTGAGCTCCCGTAACCTTACCCTCAGCCGTAGGCCGGCAGAGCAGACCGTCGTTAGGACCTACCCACTCCGTCAATAAGGGGAAGCCGTTGCCGAAGAAGTCGAACATAGCCACCCGCTCGCTAAAGTTATCGTGGGCTAAGTACTGACCGTTGGAAGCTTCGATCTTGCCATCGCCATCTAAGTCCAAGATGATGGGGCTATAACGGCGGGTAGCGTTGACCTGGTAGACCTCAGTCCTATTGACCTTCCTCTGCCAAGTATTGTACTTGGTATACTCCTTAACGTGGTCCCGCTCCATATTGTGGGTGCGGGTATAATACTTATCGACAAACTCGTTGACCGTAGCCGTACCTTGGGCGGCGTAGGCGTTAGCGATAGCGTCAGGGTCGCCGATTAAGATCTCGCAATTGCTGAGATCGACATCGCGGGAAGAGGTAATATTATCCAGGTGGACGTCGGTGCGATACTCCCGGTAAGCGGTATAATAATCGGCCGTCTTCTTCGTTTGAGAATCAATAATGCTATCGGAATCGACGGCGCCAGCCTCCGTCCTCACATAAGTAGCCGGACCGGCATTCCACTCGTTGCCGTAGCCAGTGGTACCGCCTACGCGGCCATCCTGATTATTGTATTCGTAAGCGGCCATAGAATTGACCACCTGATTGCGGGCGTCAGATAGGTTGCTAGAAGTGCTGCTATAGCCAGTCAAGACAGCGTCGTAATCGCTATAGGTGCCGTTGGCATTCTTAATAGCCGAAGTCTCGTGGTAATTGAGCGTGCCCTCTACCCGGTACTTAATATTGATGTCATCCGCAGCCCGGTTATTGACCGTATTGACTACGCCCCTATTGACATCGTTAGTGCGGTGGGTGTACTTCTCAGTGTAATGTTTAGTAATCTTAGTATTGACGGTAGTAGAGCCGCCCGTCACATCGCTGACCGCCGCGCTGGCGGGAAGAGCTAGTAAACCTACGGCCAGAGCCGTAGCGAGCATACCATAACGATAATTCATAATCGCACCTCCCAAAAATTAACGAACATTCCAGGAGTATGGAGAGGTGAAACAGACTGCCTTCAAGTTCCACGGCCCTTACTTCTGACTTCAGCCTACTCCTTCGCCCTAGAGAAATAAAGCGAACAATCGAACAAAATAGGGCTAAGTGGTAACAAATGAGTAAACAATTTCTAAATAGGAGCTGCAGCTCACTAATACTTTTAATAATCTGAGAGTGATTTAGGCCGCCTTTAGATAGACTAAAGGCTCTTAGCTAGACTTGACAAGCTAAATTGAATGGTTATTATGGCTCCATGAGACGATTGCCAAATTGCCATACAGCTTCTCGCAGCGGTCAGAACCCTTGGCTCTGGCCTTGGGCCTAGGGCCCTTTTCTCTGTAGCTTGGCTTTCCGCTACTTAGAGGCGGAAAACTTCTCTCCACTTTGGCAATTAATGTATTTCCGGACCCGGCGGCCCTCTCTGGGCGAGCTTAGGGGATCCATCTAGGAAATCTCTCTCCTCCCCGTTAGGGAGAGGCGCGCAGCTGCGGACGGCGGTAGATTCCTTGTCAGAGCCTCGTTTGGCCCCTTGTAAAGGCGGCCCCATTATGGCCTCGGCGCCTAGTTTAGGAGTTCTAAAGTTATGTCCCATCCTACGGTCAATTTCGCCACCTACCTCAAAGATTACCCCGACGAGCGCGGGTACTTCGGCCCCTTCGGCGGCGCTTATCTTCCCCCCCAGTTAGAGCCGGCCTTCAAAGAGATCGCCCACGCCTACCATACTATCTGCCACTCCTCCAAATTTATTAGCGAGTTGCGCCGCATTCGCCGCGAATTCCAAGGGCGCCCCACCCCCGTCTACCACTGCGAGCGCCTCTCCAATAAGTTGGGCAGCTGCCAGATCTACCTCAAGCGCGAAGATCTCAACCACACAGGAGCCCACAAGCTCAACCACTGTATGGGCGAAGGCTTATTGGCCTCCTTTATGGGCAAGAAGAAGCTGATAGCGGAGACGGGCGCCGGTCAACATGGCGTAGCCTTAGCCACCGCCGCCGCCTACTTCGGCTTAGAGTGCGACATCTATATGGGGGCCGTCGATATTAAAAAGCAAGCCCCCAACGTCTCCCGCATGAAGCTCTTAGGGGCTAGGGTGATCCCCGCCACCCACGGTTTGCAGACCCTCAAAGAAGCCGTGGACGCGGCCTTTGAAGCCTACTTGCGCGAGTACGAGAGCGCCATCTACTGCATCGGCTCGGTCGTAGGCCCCCACCCCTTCCCCCTCATGGTGCGCGATTTCCAAATGGTAGTCGGCGTCGAAGCCCGCGAGCAGTTCCAAGAGATGACCGGCTTCTTGCCCGACGCCGTCGTAGCTAGCGTAGGCGGCGGCAGCAACGCCATCGGCATCTTTAGCGCCTTCCTCAACGACCCCGTCCAGCTCTATGGCGTCGAGCCTCTGGGCTTAGGAGCGGAGATGGGCCAACATGCGGCCTCCGTAACTTACGGCCAGCCCGGCGTCATGCACGGCTTTAAATCTATCATGCTCAAAGATGAGGCGGGCGAGCCCGCTCCCGTCTACTCCGTAGCCTCCGGCTTAGACTACCCCTCCGTAGGCCCCGAGCACGCCTTCTTGCACGAGTTGGGGCGCGTCAATTACGTCAAAGCTGACGACCGCCAAGCCCTGCAAGCCTTCTATAACCTCGCGCGCTTAGAGGGGATCATCCCCGCCTTAGAGAGCTCCCACGCCGTAGCCTACGCGATGGAGATAGCCCGCCAGCGCAAGCAGGGCTCCATCTTAGTCAACCTCTCCGGCCGAGGCGATAAAGATATGGACTACGTCATCGAAAAGTACGGCTATGGGGAAGATCTGCTCTTATAAAGAGCTCCCCTAAGGGGTAGGCCCAGCCTCCCCTACAGAAGCGCTCCCCCCTTAGAGGAGCGCTTCCGCCCCCAAGAGGGACTCCAATTCGTGGCGCAGAGCGGAGTTGTCCTGGACGTAATAATTGCGCCCCAAAGCGATGACCGCCGTCTTCTCGGGGCCGGGAACGTGGACGTAGACTTGCTTATCGCCCCGATAGCGCTGTAAGAGGGCCCGCAACTGGCTGGCTAAAGAGCGCTGGGTCGACTGGAAGCGGATATTGAGGCCATTTAAAGTCTTAGTTAAAGACTCGTTGAGACTACCCGAGATCTTAGCTGTAGAGAGCAGGGCCATATTGGCGTCAATAATCTCTAAGGCATTGAGGCGATACTTTTCCTCTTCGGGCTCGGCCGACCCCATCTCTTCCTCCTCGCCCTCCTCGTCAAAGGCCGGGGTAACTGGAGTCCCGAAACCGCGGTCTACCTCTACTAGGCCCTGGACTAAGACGATCTTGCCCTCCCGACACTTATCGATCTGAGCCTCAAAGTCGTGGGGGCGGATAGAGAACTCCACTTGACCGTGGAAATCCTCGATAGTCACGAAGGCCATCTTCTTTTTCTGTTTAGTAGTCACTTCCCGGCAGGTAGTAACCAGGCCGCCCACGCGCACGCTGCGCCCCACGGCGCTCCCCAACTTGTCTAAGGTGAGCGTGGTACGTTCCGCCAAAAAGTCGCGGTAGTCGTCTAAGGGGGAGCCAGAGAGATAGACCCCCAGCATCTCCTTTTCAAACTCTAATAAGATCCTCTTATCGAACTCTTCACAGCGCTCGTAGATGACCGTTCCGTCGTCTAAGGCGCTGCCATCTTCGACCTCGCCTCCGCCAAAGAGGTTAGCTTGGGCCTCCGTAGCCTGGCGCTGGCAGAGTTTGGCATACTCGGTGAGGTGATCTAAATTTTGTAAGAGGGTAGCCCGGTTGACCTGAAAACTATCTAAAGCCCCGGCCTTAATGAGCCCCTCTAAGACCTTCTTATTGACTACCCGGGGATCGATACGGGCGCAGAAGTCGCTCACGCTGCGGAAGGGACCCTTGGCGCGCCGCTCTTGGACGATACTCTCCACGGCGTTGACCCCCACGTTGCGCACCGCCGCCATCCCCCAGCGCACCGCCCCTTTGTAGACGGAGAAGGAGGCCAAAGACTCGTTGACGTCGGGCCCCAAGACGGAGAGATTGGCCTGGCGACACTCGTCGATAAAGAAGGAGACCTTCTTAATATCGTTCATGACGCTAGTCATCAGCGCGGCCATATATTCGGGGCGGTAGTAAGTCTTGAGCCAGGCCGTCTGGTAGGTGACTACCGCGTAAGCGGCCGAGTGGGACTTATTGAAGCCGTACTCGGCAAACTTCTCCATAGTCTCAAAGATGTTGCGGGCGCACTTTTCGTCGACCCCGCGCTCTAAGGCTCCCTCCAAAAAGATCTGGCGGTGCTTAGCCATAACGTCTAACTTCTTCTTACCCATAGCCTTGCGCAACTTGTCGGCCATAGCCATGGTATAGCCCGCCAAGGTAGTGGCGGTCAGCATCACCTGCTCTTGGTAGAGGAAGAAGCCGTAAGTATCGGCTAAGATGGGCTCTAATTTAGGATGGGGGTAGACTACCCCGCCGCCACGTCCGTGGCGGCGGGCGATAAAGTTATCGACCACTCCGCCTTTAATGGGACCGGGTCGATAGAGGGCCAAGAAGGCCACGATGTCGCTAAAGCGATCGGGCTTGAGCTGTTTTAAATAGCGCTTCATGCCGTCCGACTCTAACTGGAAGACCCCGTTAGTATCGGCCGCTGAGAGCAGAGCGTAGACCTGGGGATCGCTAAAACCCTCCGTCTCCTTTTTGAGATCGACCTTTATACCCCGCGAATATTCGATGAGCTTTAAGCAATTATTGATGACCGTCAAGTTGCGCAGACCTAAAAAGTCCATCTTGACCATGCCCACCGAAGCGGAGTCGCCCATATCGTACTGGACGAAGACCTCTTCGCCGTTAGTAGCCTTCTGGAGCGGCACTAACTCCCCCAGGGGGCGGCTCGAGATAATGACTCCCGCCGCGTGGATCCCCGAATTGCGGTTGATCCCCTCGCAGCGGCGCGCCTCGTCGATAACTTGGCGGTAGATCGGATGGGCGCTATCCTCATAGAGGGCCTTAAAATCGGGACTTTGCAAGGCGCTCTCTAAGGTGACTTTGAGATCGGCGGGCACCGCCTTACATAACTTATCGACTTCCGGTAAGGGAACCCCTAAGACGCGCCCCACGTCGCGCAAGGCGTTCTTAGCCTTCATGCGCCCGTAAGTGGCGATCTGGGCCACCTGGTCGTGACCGTAACGCTCGCGGCAGTACTCTATAACCTCGCCCCGGCGCTCGACGCAAAAGTCGGTATCGATATCGGGCAACTCCGTGCGCTCGGGATTTAAAAAGCGCTCAAAGAGCAAGTCGTAAGGTAAGGGATCGAGCTGAGTAATCCCAATTAAGTAGGCTACTAAAGATCCGGCCGCCGAACCGCGCCCGGGGCCTACGGGGATCCCCTGACGCTGGGCCCAGTTAATGAAGTCCCAAACCAAGAGGAAGTAGTCGGGGAACCCCTTGCCGATAATAATCTCTAATTCCATCTCCAAGCGGTCGAGATACTTTTGGCCGGGATTAGTCGTCCCAAAACGCTCTACTAAGCCCTTCTGACAGAGCTCCCGCAAAAATTGGGCGCTGCTCTTACCCTCGGGAACGGGATATTGGGGCAAGTAGACCGTCTCAAAGTCCATCTCAAAGTTGCAGCGCTCCGCCACTAAGAGGGTATTATCTACCGCCTCCGGACAGAAGGAGAAGGCCTCCAACATCTCTTCCCGGCTCTTAAGGTAAAACTCCGCCCCCTGCATGCGCATACGGTTCGTATCTTGGAGCAACTTGCCCGTACTGACGCAGATCAAGATGTCTTGGATCTCATTATCTTCCTTATTGAGATAGTGGGCGTCGTTAGTAGCTACCACTCGCAAGCCGTGTTCCTGGGCCAGCTGGATGAGCAGAGGATTAGTCTGGCGCTGCTCGTCTAAATCGTGGTTCATGAGCTCTACAAAGAGATCGTCTTTACCAAAGCAGCTCTCTAAAAAGTCTAAGCGCTCGCTAGCCAGACGGTAATCGTCATCCAAGAGGGCCTGATTGACCGAGCCGCGCAGACAACCGGTGAGGGCCACTAAGCCTTGGCTATATTTCTGTAAGAGCTCATTGTCGATGCGGGGCTTATAGTAGTAACCTTCCAAAAAGGAGGCGGAGACTAATTGGCAGAGGTTAGAGTAGCCCTGGCGATCTTTAGCGATTAAGGTCAGATGGAAATAGCGGTTGTCGATCCCATTCTCGCGGTCGAAGCGGGTGCGCGGAGCTACGTAGACCTCACAGCCGATGAGCGGCTTGATCCCCGCCGCCTTGCAGGCGTTATAGAATTTGACGCAGCCCCCCATCACCCCATGGTCGGTAATGGCCAGGGCGGGCATCCCCAACTGGGCCGCCTTCTTGACCATAGGGCCGATGCGATTAGCCCCATCTAAGAGACTAAATTCAGTATGCACATGCAAATGGACAAAGGACACTTAAAAAACCTAGCCTCTCTACTTAAGCCCCCCTATGTTTAACTTCTGGCCCCCTACTTAGAGGAGGATGAGATCGCTTTGATGGATGACTTCCTCATAGCCCGGATGGCCCAAAATGTCGGCTATTTGGCTAGTGGGATGGCCGGCTACCGCTTGCAATTCGCTCTGCGAATAGTTGGAGAGGCCGCGGGCTAAGGGTTTATCCTCCCCTTGGGCCCAGACGGTCACTAAGTCGCCCGCCTTAAAGTCGCCCTCACAACTAACCACCCCCACCGCTAATAAGCTAGTCCCGCCCTGGCGCAGGGCCTGGGCCGCCCCGCTATCGATAGTCACTACCCCCTGGGAGCGAGCCGCCTCCGCCAACCAGCGCTGACGACTATTGAGCCTACTCTCGGTACCCGCCAAAAGCGTCCCCAACTCTTCTCCGGCCTGTAAGCGGGTGAGAATCTCAGGGGTAGACGCCCCGGCTATGACCATCGCCCCTCCGTAACGGATGATCATCTGGGCCGCCCGCAACTTGGAACTTAAGCCCCCCGTGCCCCCTTGGCTAGTCGTCCCCTTATCGAGAGCCGCCAACTCCGGGGTCACGGCCCGCACCTCGCTCAAGACCTTCTCCTGGCCGGGATTTTGGGGATCGTCTATTAAGATGCCAGGGACGGAAGTGAGGTTGACGACTACTTCAGCATTGATAATAGAACCCACCATAGCCGCCAATTGGTCGTTATCCCCAAAGCGGATCTCCCCAGTGGAGACGGAGTCGTTTTCATTAATAATGGGCAAGACCCCATGTTCTAAGAGGGCGTTGAGCGTATTGCGGGCGTTTAAATAGCGCTCCCGGGCGGCCACGTCATCCCTAGTTAAAAGGACCTGGGCTACCGGGATCCCCAACATGGAGAAGAGGTTCTGGTAGTCGTGCATAATGGCTACCTGACCCATAGCCGCCAAAGCCTGCTTCGTAGGTAAGGTATCCCCCAACCCCTCCACTTGCAAGAGCTCTCGCCCCATACCTACCGCCCCCGAACTGACTAAGACTAAACGCTTGCCCTGGGCCCGCATCTTCTGGATCTGGACGGCTAAGGGCAAGAGAATGGCGCCATTGAGGCGCCCGTGACCATCTAGACAAGTCCTAGTCCCCACCTTAATTACCCAACTCTTAGCCCGCTGCAATATAGTGCGCATCTTTGGACCTCTTAAATTCTATTTAGCCCCCGCCTGAGGGGCGGCGCTGGGGGCGGGAGCGGCCTTAGTAGCCTCCCCTTTTTCCTGCGCCTTACTACTCTCTTCAATCAACTTTAAAGCGGCGATCGCTTCCGGCATCCCCATAATGGCCGCCTCCCGCAAGAGCTGAGTAGCCTTAGCGAAATCGGCCTGGACCCCGCGTCCGTCCCTATAGTAGACGGCTAGAGTATAGAGGGCGGGGGGATACTTCATCTGGGCGGCCTTGCTCAGCCACTCCACCTCTTTTTGCGGGTCGCGCGCCACTCCATCTCCGTGCATATAACAGCGCGCTAAGGCGAAGGCGGCCAGCTCAGAGCCGTGGTTGGCGGCCTCTAAGAGCCACTTGACCCCCTCTTGCGGATTGCGCTCTACTCCCGTCCCCTCTAAGTAGGCTAAGCCCAATTTGTACTGAGCCAAGGTCACCCCGGCTTGGGCCGCCAGAGCGTAGTATTTCGTCGCCTCCTTAGGGTTGGGCTCTACCCCCCACCCTTGGGCGTAACATTGGGCCAGATTGAACTGCCCCCCTGAGAAACCGGCCTCCGCCGCCAGACGGTAGTAGGAGACGGCCTTCTTTAAATCGGCAGGCACGCCCAAGCCGCGCTGGTAGTAGGCTCCTATGGTATTGCAGGCCGAAGCGTTGCCATGGTGGGCGCAGAATAGGTAGTAATCTAAGGCCAGGCGGTAATTTTGCTCTACCCCGTTGCCGCGCTCATAACAGTCGGCCAAAAAGTAGGCCGCTTTGGGATCGCCCTGGGCCGCCGCCTTTTGGAACCACTGGGCCGAGCGCTTAGCGTCCGCTCCCACCCCAAAGGCCCGGCGGTAGTAGATACCTAAATTAGTCTGAGCCTCGGGTAAACCCTGACGGGCCGCCTTCTCTAAGTAGGTAAAGGAAAGCTGAGGATCGGCCTCCGTCCCTAAACCTTGGGCTAAGCGCAGGGAGTACTCATACTGGGCTTCCGCTAACCCTCGCTCGGCCGCCTGGGCTAAGAGCTTAAGAGATCCGGCCATATCCCCCGCCTGCCCTAAGCGCAACCCTTCGCTATACTCCTTAAAGCCGGGCTGCTCTGCCAATTTCCGCCCCTGCCCCCAAGTGGGGCGATTCTTAGCTAAACTGGCAGGTACGGGGATCTTTTTGGCCACTTGGGGGGGCAAGGCGGTCAGGGCGGGGTTATCCTCCCCTCCCAAAAAGCCCTGGGCGGCTTGAGCGGCCGGGGTGGCGCTGGCGCTAGCCGTAGGCCCCGGCTTAGAGGCGGGAGCCACGCACGCCGTACAGAGGGCCAAACCTAAGACCAACCCCCAACCCCATCCTGGGCGCCAATTCCGCTCTGCCACTTGCGACCTCCTCTGAAGAGCGCCCTCTCCCGGACCCTCTCCCCAACTTCCGAAGAGCCTTCCCAAGGGAGAGGGCCTTTCCTGCTAGCTCTAGCTATCTTCCCGAGCGGGGCGCTTAGCGAACTCCGCCGTAGCCGTAAAGAGCACGTCGGCCGAGGAGTTGAGGGCCGTCTCGCAAGAGTCCTGAATGACGCTAATCACAAAGCCTACGCCTACTACCTGCATGGCTAAATCTTGGTCCATCCCAAAGAGACTGCAGGCTAAGGGGATGAGTAAGAGCGAGCCCCCCGCCACCCCGGAGGTGCCGCAGGCGCTAATGACCGCCAAGATACAGAGGATTATAGAGGTCGCTAAGTCGACGCTAATCCCCAAGGTATTGACCGCCGCCAAAGTCAGTAAGACGATAGTCACCCCCGCCCCTTCCATATTGATGGTGGCCCCCAAGGGGATAGAGACGGAGTAGGTAGCCTTATCTAACTTAAGTTCCTCGCAGAGGCGCATATTGACCGGGATATTGGCCGCGGAGGAGCGGGTAAAGAAGGCCGTCAAGCCGCTATCTTTGAGACACTTTAAGACTAAGGGATAGGGGTTGCGTCGCAATTTGAGATAGACTAAGAGGGGATTTAAGATGAGAGCCACTATAAGCATCGTCCCCACTAAGACTAAGATCAGGCGTCCGTAACTCTGGAGGGCTTGGAATCCGCCCACCGTCACCGCCGTATAGATGAGCCCCAAGACGCCGAAGGGAGCGAACTCGATGATCCAGGCGATAACTCGGCTCAAGACCTCGGAGAGTTCTAAGAGGACCTGGCGGCTGCTCTCGCTGATCTTGGTACAAGCTAAGCCGATGACCGTAGCCCAAAAGAGGATCCCGATATAATTAGCTTGGGCCAAAGCCTCCACCGGATTTTGCACGATACTCATAATTAAGTTATGCAAGACCTGATCTAAACCTTGGGGCGGGGCCACCTCCTGGGGGATATTGCCTAAGACCAGAGTGGGCTTAAAGAGAAAATCCATCCCCACGGAGGTCAAAGCCGCTAAGAGCATCCCCACAAAGTAGAGGACTAGGACCTCTTTAATATTAGTTGGCTGATCGGTGCGATGCTGGGCCAGCGAGGCCATCACCAAGAAGAAGACTAAGACGGGGGCCATAGCCTTTAAAGCGCTCACAAAGAGCTTCCCCAAAAGGCCCAACCACTGCCACTGGGGGCAGAGCCAAGCTAGGAGGAGGCCCACCCCTAAACCTATCAAAATGCGCTGTACTAACTTTATCTGGGACCAAGCCCGCCACCATTGGGCTACTCTCTCCATCTTCTCCCTCAAACCTTTAGAGGAGAGGGGCTACCTCTCCTAGCTCTCACCCTCCCTATTGGTGTGTGCTATTCCCCTCCTAGAGAGTCAACTCCCTCTAGGGAGCTGGCCGAAAAGCGCGAAGAAGGGAGTATGCGATCGACTCTCTTAGGCAAACTACTCAAAAAGATGCGCGTGGAGCACAACGAGACCATCCAAGATATGGCGCAAAAATTGGAGATCACCCCCTCCTACCTCTCCGCCATCGGCATCGGTAAGCGCCCCCTGCCCACCCGCCAACTGGAACTCTTAGAGCGCCTCTATAAGCCCACCCGCCGCCGCCAATTGCAGATCTTCTGGGCCGCCCAATTTAGTAAGACCTTCGTCAAGATCTCTTTCGCCCAGCTGAGCTTAGTCCAACGCCAATTCGTCTCCGTCGTGGCCCAAAAGATCGCCCATCTCGACTCCCAGACGATAGCCCTCTGCTACCGCTCCCTGCAAATTAGCCCCCAGACGCTGCGCCAATGGCACAGCCTATTTAAGCAGAACCAAGAGTTCGATCAACAATTCCAAGAGATCTTTGCCGCTTGGCGCTTAGAGGAGCGGCGGGAGAGGCGCAGGCGCCAGTTGGAGGCCGAGTTAGAGTCGGTCGCCTCCCCTTCCTTCCAACTCAAATTGCGCCAGTTCCAAGACGACTTAGGCCAATTGCGCTCCCTGCTCAGCAAGAAGGCGGCCGCTAGCTCCCTCTACGACAGCCTCTATAACCAATTTTTAGACTTCCAAAACCAACTCTCCGCTCTCTCCCAAAAGGTAGAAGCCTTAGAGAGAGAGGAGGCTCCCTCCCTAGAGAGCGACTCCCCCTCCCTACCCGAACTCTTCCCCCCGGCGGAAGAGGAGGAAGAAGAGACCCCCCAACAGGAGGAGCTCTTCTAAAGTCCCCGGCCACTCTATCCCTTCTGGAGGTTACTTGAGGTGCGCACCTTAGCTTTAAATGGCAGTCCCCGCAAATGTTGGAATACGGCCCAACTCTTAGAGTCGGCCCTGAGCGGAGCCCGCGAAGCCGGTTCCCAAACGGAGATGTTCCATCTCTTCGATTACAATTATAAAGGGTGTATCAGCTGCTTTGGCTGCAAGAGGCGCAATAGTAAACTCTGCCATTGCTATTTTAAAGACGGCCTCTCCCCCATCTTAGAGAAGATCTTGCAGACGGATATTCTCCTCTTGGGCTCCCCCATCTACTTTGGAGACGTCACCGGCCAGATGCGCAACCTCTTAGAGCGCCTGGGCTTTATCACCTTGACCTACGATAATCCCCAGCAGAAGTTCTTCCCGGGGCGCATCGATAGCGCTTTCTTCTACACTATGAACATCCCCGCTACCCTGGCTAAAAATTATGGCTACGAGGCCCTCTTCCAAAGGCAGCTCCTCCCCTTGCAGCGCCTGGGAGGGAGTAGCCAATATTACGCAGCCTACAATACCCTCCAATTTGACGACTACTCCCAATACCGCTGCTCCTACTTTAACGCCGCCGAAAAGGAGCGCTCCCGCCAAGAGGACTTCCCTAAAGATCTGGAGGCCGCTTATCAGATCGGGTTCCAATTAGTTAAAGAGCGCTTAGCCCTAGCCGCTGAAGAGGGGACAGAATCCAATTAAGGGGTCGGAACGTCGCCCCTTAAACTGCCAGTAAACTCCCAGGCCTTAAAGTCCCGGCCCGGGGCTTTTTTAGAGTCGGCCTCAGATTCTAAATAGATATGCTGGGCGCTTAAATTTAAAACCCTCCCATAGTTTGGGCCCGCCCCCCTGACGGGGGGCGGGCCCAAACCTTAGCTTTATAGCCTTTAGGCTAGCGAGAGTTAGCGGATATCGACGCTAGCGCCCTGGCCGTTGCGCTTCTCGCGAACCGCAGCTTGGGCGGCCGCTAAGCGGGCGATGGGCACCCGGTAAGGGGAGCAAGAGACGTAAGTCAAGCCCAACTCGTGGCAGAAGGCTACGGAAGAAGGCTCGCCGCCGTGCTCGCCGCAGATGCCGATCTCCATCTCCGGACCGCGGGTGGCGCGGCCCTCTTTGACGGCCATCTTCATCAAGCGGCCTACGCCTACCTGATCTAAGACCTGGAAGGGATCAGCCTTCAAGATGTGCAGGTCTAAGTAGATGGGCACGAAGGTCTTAGCCGCATCGTCGCGGGAGTAAGCGAAGGTGGTCTGAGAGAGGTCGTTAGTACCGAAGGAGAAGAACTCGGCCTCGGTGGCGATGTCGCCCGCGGTCAGGGCCGCGCGAGGAACCTCAACCATGGTGCCGACCTTGTATTTCACGGTCACACCCTGCTCCTTCATGACCTGCTCGGCCACGCTGGTGATCATCTGGCGGTTCCAGCGCATCTCTTCCACCGTACCGACGCCGGGGACCATTACTTCCGGCTTGGCGTCGACGCCAGCTTTAACTAAGCTGCAAGCGGCTTCCATAATACCGCGGACCTGCATCTTGACGATCTCCGGGAAGACGATGCCCAGACGGCAGACGCGCAGACCCAACATGGGGTTGCACTCGCTCATCTTCTCTACGCGACCCAGGAGCTCTACTAAGCTCTCGAAGGTCACATCCTTACCGCGGCGAGCCCGGATCTCTTCCAAGGCCAGCTCGTAGTTAGCGGTGTCGACTTCCTTGAGGGTGCGCAGGCGCACTACATCCTCGAAGAGGGCGTCGTGCTTAGGCAAGAACTCGTGTAAAGGCGGGTCGATGAGGCGGATAATCGTCCAGCAACCCTGCATGGCCTCCAAGATGCCCTTGAAGTCGCCGCGCTGGAACTCTAAGAGTTTAGCTAAGAGCTCTTGGTAACGATTCCAGACGGGCTGATGCTCTTTGTCGAACTCCGCCAACTTGGCTTCCAGGTTCTCTTTGTGACGGCCGCTGGCCTCAGCGATCTCGTGCACCAGAGCCTGGCGAGCGCGGTTGCCGCTCTCAGCCTGACCGGCGATAAGGATCATATCCTGCACGTAAGGCAGACGCTCGGGCTCCATGAACATGTGCTCCGTGCGGCACAGACCGATACCCACCGCTCCGAAGGCGCGAGCCCGGGCGGCATCCTTGGGATTGTCGGCGTTGGCGTAAACTTTGAGGCGCTTAACTTCGTCGGCCCAACCTAAGAGCTCTTTCGTCTCCGGGGTCAAGTCCTTGGGCTCCTCTAAGGGCAGTTGGCCTAACATCACTTCGCCGGTCGAACCGTCGATAGTCAGGTAGTCGCCCTCGCCGAAGATCTTGCCGCCGACGGTGACCGTCTTATTCTCTAAATCGATATGTAATGCTTCGCAACCTACGACGCAGGGGATACCCCAGCCGCGAGCTACCAGAGCGGCGTGAGAGGAGGGGCCGCCGGTGGAGGTCAGGATACCCTTGGAGACCAACATACCGGCCGCGTCTTCGGGGGTGGTGTCGATACGCACTAAGATGACCGGGGTCTCGGCGTGCAGACGCACGGCCTCGCTCTTATCGAAGACGACGCGACCGCAAGCGGCGCCGGGGGAAGCGGCCGTACCCTTGGCCAACATGTTGCCCTCAGCCTTAGCCTGCTTCTTGATCTGCTCGGGGATGAAGGGGTGGAGCAAGCGATCGAGCTGGTCGGGAGCGACGCGCATAACCGCCTCTTCCTTAGTGATCAAGCCCTCGTGGACCATATCGACGGCGATCTTGACCGCCGCAGCCGCCGTGCGCTTACCGTTGCGGGTCTGCAGCATAAAGAGGCGGCCCTTCTCGATGGTGAATTCCATATCCTGAAGGTCTTTGTAGTGCAGCTCTAAATTGTGGGCGATCTTGGCCAGAGCCTCGTAGCTCTCGGGCATGATGCGCTTTAACTCGTCGATGGGGGAGACCTTACGAATACCGGCCACTACGTCCTCGCCCTGAGCGTTGAGCAGGAAGTCGCCCACTAAGCGCTTAGTACCGTCATTGTAGTCGCGGCTGAAAGCTACGCCCGTACCGGAGTTCTCGCCCATATTACCGAAGCACATAGCCTGAACGTTGACCGCGGTGCCTAAGTTGTGAGGGATCTTCTCATGGTTGCGGTAGATGATGGCGCGCTCGTTCATCCAGGAGCGGAAGACGGCCAAAACGGCCTCTTTGAGCTGGGTGTGCACATCCTGAGGGAAGGGGAAGCCTTTCTCCTCTTTGAAGAGCTTCTTGTACTCTTCCACGACCTCTTTCAAAGCCTGAGCGGAGAGCTTAGAGTCCTCGGTGACGCCCTCGGCCTCTTTCTTGGCCCGCAAGATCTTCTCGAACTCGGACTTGGGCAGATCCATGACCACGTCGGAGAACATCATGATGAAGCGGCGGTAAGCGTCGTAGGCGAAGCGCTCGTCGTTAGACTGCTGGGCTAAACCTTTGACCGTCTCGTCGTTGAGACCGAGGTTCAAGATGGTATCCATCATGCCGGGCATGGAGAACTTGGCGCCGGAGCGGACGGAGACTAAGAGGGGGTTCTGAGGATCGCCGAAGCCCTTATCCATCTTCTTGGCTAACAGCGCGATCTGCTCTTCGATCTCTTGCTCTAAGCCGGGAGGCATGATCTTGCCCAACTCATAGTACATGTTACAAACTTCAGTAGTGACCGTGAACCCAGGAGGCACGGGAATTCCCATGCGGGTCATCTCGGCCAGGTTGGCGCCCTTGCCCCCCAGAATGTCGCGCATACTGGCGTTGCCCTCTTCGAACTGGTAAGTGGCTTTGCCATTGGTCAGTTTACTGCGCCAATTTTCCGAACTCATCTTTCAGCCTTTCCTTCCCGCCTGCGCGAACGGAGCGGACCTCCGCCCGCCAGACGGTCTACGATATTTTGGTTAACAAACTTAGTAAAATTTGAATCCCCCTCAAAGTAAGGCTTAATACCCTCCCCCAGGGGAGATTCCTGCTTTTTTAATAGGCGATCTTCCTAGAGAAAACCAGCGCCTCTAGCTAAGCCCTGATAAGCCGCCCTTAAGAGCAGGATTTGCCCTTCCTAGGCCCAAATGGGAAGCTTATTATGTTGTGTACTAATTGTGGGCAATTGAGCGCCGACTCTAGCCGCTGTGAACACTGCCAGGCCCCCCTGCCCGATCGCCAGCAGACCCCGCCCTACCAGAACGGCCCTCTGCTCGATATCCACCAACTCTTAGATCTCTGGGATAGCCAGATTATAGAGCTCCCCGAGTTCTTAGAGCGCGTCCAGAGTAAGCGCGACTTCTATAAAGAGTCCTTGGGCGACCTGGCCAACCTGCAGGTGGCCGAGGAGGTCAAGGCGGAGATCGCCGAAGAGCTGCAAGTGGGACGCATCGGTTTAGAGAGCCTCCTGCGCGCCTTAGACGAGGTGGAGAATTACGCTCGCACCGCCTCCCCCCACTACCGCGAACAGGCTCTAGCGGCGGCGGATAGCGCCACCAAGATGCTCAATAGGGCTCTCCAACTCAACTGGCAATCTTACTCCCTCTTACAAGAGAGTATGGAAGAGATGCTGGAGTTGGCCCGGCGTCAGATGGTCTAAGCCCCTCCCTTGGGCTGGGGAACTTTTATTTTCAAGCCGTTGTTGCTAGAATCTACGGCGTGATTCACGTTATCGATCTCAGTAAGTCTTTCGGATCCCACTCTATCTTAGAGGGGGTCAATTTTGCTATCCCTCCGGGCGAAAAGGTAGCTCTGGTGGGGCGCAACGGTTGCGGAAAGACGACGCTCTTACATATCCTCTGCGGCCTAGAGCCCTACGATAGCGGCCGCTACGTCTTAGGTCCCTCCTGCCAGATAGGCTATTTAGGCCAAGAGGGGCAGTTAGATCACTCCCTGACCCTCTACCAAGAGATGGAGAAGGTCTTCCAGGACGTCCACCGCTTAGAGCGAGAGGTACGCCAGTTAGAAGAGGAGATGGCCCAGCTGGGCGATCCTCAAAGCGAGGAGGATAAAGAGCGCCTTCAGGCTATCCTCAATCGCTACGGACGCTTGCGCCTGCGCTTAGAGCAGAGCGAGCCCGAATTGATAGACGCCAAAATCCGCACCACCCTGCACGGTTTGGGCTTCCAAGAGAGCGATCTCCACCGCTTGACGGGAGAGTTTAGCGGGGGCTGGCAGATGCGCGGCTCTATGGCCCGCCTCCTCTTGCGCGAGCCCGACCTCTTGCTCTTAGACGAGCCTACCAACCACTTAGATATCTACGCCGCCAGCTGGTTAGAAGAGTATATCCGCTCCAGCTCGGCCACTATCGTCTTAGTCTCCCACGACCGCTACTTCCTAGACCATACGGTCAGCCGCACCTTAGAGCTGCGCCACGCCAAGATCTACGATTACGCGGGCAACTTCAGCTTCTATCTGGAGGAACGCGAGCGCCGCCGCGCCCAGCAAGAGGCCCTCTACTTAAACCAGCAGAAGCGCCTCAAACAGGAGATGCGCTTTGTCGAGCGCTTCCGCTATAAGGCTAGCTTAGCGACCCGCGTCCAGAGTAAGATCAAGGCTATCGAAAAGCGCGATTTGGTAGAGGCCCCCGAGCGCCTCGATCGTTCCCTCAAGGCCCAATTTGCCGCCGCCTCCGCCTCCGGTCAGGCGGTCCTCTCTATCAAGAAGGTCAGTAAAGCTTACGGGGAGCGCCAGGTCTTGCGCGACTTTTCCTTAGAGATCCAGCGGGGCGAACGTTTAGCCTTAGTGGGGGCCAATGGGGTGGGTAAGTCCACCTTATTGCGCCTCTTAGCGGGCATCGAAGAGCCCGATCGCGGCCAGGTGAAGGCCGGTTATAAGGTAGAGCCCGTCTATTACGCCCAGCATCAGGCTGAAGCTTTAGATGTCAACCGCACTATCTTAGAGGAAGTAGCTTCGGTTTGCGACTTCTCCGTCGATCAGACGCGCATCCGCACTATCTTGGGCTGCCTCCTCTTTGAAGGGGACGAGGTCCATAAAGAGATCTCCGTCCTGAGCGGCGGGGAGCGCAGCCGCGTCGCCTTAGCCCGCTGTATCTTGCGCCCCTCCAACCTCTTGCTCTTAGACGAGCCCACTAACCACCTCGATATCGAGTCCCGCCAAGCCCTCTTAGAGGCCCTCCAAGATTATCCCGGGACTATCGTCCTAGTCACCCACGACCGCTTCTTTATGAACGAATTAGCCGACGTGGTAGTCGAGATCCGCCAAGGTCAGCCCTACCGCTATCTGGGCAACTACGACGACTACTTGCGCCAACGGACCCAAGAGGAGGAGCGCGCCGCTCAAGCCCGCTTGCAGGCCGCCGCCCCCTCCGGCTTGACTAAGACCCAAGAGGCCAAAAAACGCAAAGCTAATTTAGAGGCCTACCGCCAAGAGCGGGCCGCCCAAAAGGCGGCTGCGCCCCCCGCCGCAGCCCTCAATTTCCGCTGGAAGTTGCCCGCTTTAGAGAAGCGCATCTGCCAATTAGAAGAGGAGCTCTCCCACTTAGGGGAAGAGCTAGCCAATCCGGAGCTCTACAGCCAGCCGCAAAAGATGAAGGAGCTGCGCGACCAATACCAAGCTAAAGAGGAGGAACATAGCCAACTGAGCGCCATCTGGGAAAAGATGGTCGAAGAGCTAGATTGAGCGCGCTATGTGGAAACGCTCTAAATTTCTCATACTCTTTTTGATGGGCATCCTGGTGGGGGTAGGTTTTTATATGGGGCTCCATGCGGCTAGGCTGTACCGCCCCCTCCCTCCGCCCCCCGCCCCCCAAGCTAGCGCCCAGCCCAGCGCCAAACCTAAGCTGAGCCCGCGCCAAGAGGAGCTTTTAAACTTAATCGCCCAGGCCCAGAGCGCCTTAACTAGCCCTCCCCAGGCCCAGGAGAAGGCTCTCCAGGCTCTAAAGGCTAGCTACGCCCGCATCTCCTCGCTCACCCCCACCGAGCTACAGAACTTAGCCCATTTCCGCTACCCTCTGCGCGCTCTAGCCGCTCTCTGCCAGGCCTCCCCGCCGGGCCGCTTCTCCTTTACCCCCTACCAAGAGGCCGTCTACGCCGTTTACTGGGACCCCCAGCGCGCTAAGGCCAATTTGGCTACCTCGCTAGCGATCTTCCTGGCGCTCAACCGCCAGGATCAGGAGGCTATGATGGAGCTGCACAATAGGCTCAATTTGGGGCCTACCCCCCAAGGACCCCTCCAAGCCTTCCGCAACCTCTATACCTCCCACCCCCGCCAGAGCGCCTCCTGGGAGAGATTGCATTCCCTCCTCCCCCAGGATCTCCCCTGGTCCCAAATGGCCTGGGCGGAAGTAGGTTACGCGGAGGGAGAGCTCTTTAGCCCCTTGCGCCAGGCCCTGGGCCCCAAGGCTACCCTCTGGGGGGTAGGTTTAGACTCTACCCAGGCCCGCCTCGTGGAGCGGCTGGCCGCCTTCGCCCCCCTCCACTGGCAGCCCCTGCGCCTAGTGGAAGGCAGCTCTAACGACTGCCACCTGCCTCCCCAGACCTTCCAGGTCGTCCACCTCAGTACCGCCTACAGGCCTTGGGGCGAGAGTAGGCGCGAATTAGAGGAGTGGGAGGAGCTCTTCCAATCCTTGCGCCGAGCCATCCTACCGGGCGGCTACCTGCTCCTAGAGGGGGTAGGCCCCACCCAAGAGCGGAGGATGCGCGAGTTGCTCTTCCGCCAAGATTGGCAATGGCTCCAGACCTGGCCTGCCAGAGAGCATAAAGATGAGCACGAGCTCTTCGTTCTAGTCTTCCGAGCCCCCCAATCTTAAAGTAGCGGACTTATCCCCATCTACCCTACTTACAATATAAAGGAACCCTCTATGGATAGTATACGCACCTTAGCCCTCCAGGCGCGCAGCGCCTCCACCCAGCTGGCTCTGACTTCTACCGCCCTCAAAAATCGGGCTCTAGAGCGCATCGCCCACAACCTCCTCCAACACCAAGATCGCATCTTGGAGGCCAACGCCCAAGATATGGAGCGCGCCCGACGACACGATACGCCGCCCGCCCTCCTCGATCGCCTCCTCCTGACCCCCGCCCGTATCGAAGAGTTGGCCCAGAGTACCTTAAAGGTCGTCGAACTGGCCGATCCCGTGGGCCAAGAGAGCGGTTGGACGCGCCCCAACGGCTTACAAATTCGCCGCGTCAAGGTACCTTTAGGGGTCATAGCTATGGTCTATGAGGCCCGCCCCAACGTCACCGTCGACTCGGCCGTCCTCTGCCTCAAGGCGGGCAACGCCTGCCTCTTGCGCGGCTCCTCCCACGCCGCCCACTCCAATCGCCTCCTGACCCAGATTATGCAAGAATCCTTAGTCCAGTGCGATCTGCCCCCCCAGGCCGTCATAAATTTGGAGGGCGGACGCGACTTAGTAGACGAATTGGCCCAGCTAGAGGGGATCGTCGACTGCCTCATCCCGCGCGGCAATAAGGCCCTCATTCAGCGGGTTAAGCGCCAAGCTTGGGTGCCAGTTATAGAGACAGGGGTCGGGAATTGCCACCTCTACGTCCACCGCCAGGCCTCCCTGGAGATGGCCCGCCAGATCCTCATTAACGGTAAGACCCAACGCCCCGGCGTCTGCAACGCTCTCGAGACTTTGCTCCTAGACCGCGAGATCGCCGCCCCCTTCTTAGAGCTCTTAGCTAAAGATCCCCAGTGGACTCCAGTTAAGGTCCACGGCTGCCCCCAGACTTGCCAACTCTACCCCGCCGCCCAACCGGCTACCGAGGAAGATTGGGAGCGCGAATACTTAGCCTTAGAGATAGCCGTCAAGGTAGTCTCCGGGCTAGAAGAGGCTTTAGAACATATTAGGCGCTACTCTAGCGGCCACTCGGAAGCTATCGTCACCCAAGACCTGACCGTAGCCCGCCTCTTCCAGCGCTCTATCGATGCCTGCGCCGTCTACGTCAACGCCTCCACCCGCTTTACCGACGGGGGCCAATTCGGCTTTGGGGCTGAGATCGGCATCTCCACCCAAAAGTTGCACGCCCGCGGACCCTTAGGTTTGAGCGCCCTCACTACCGATAAGTACCTGGTAGAGGGCGAGGGGCAGATCCGCTAGAGGCGATACTGGTAGTAGACTCGAGCCGGTCCCCAGGTGCAGGGTATCTCCCGCACTTGCGGGGCGCTCCACTTTTTAAAGGGCAGAGGGCGGGAGAGCGAAAAGAACTTTTGACCCGGCGCGCTGACCGCCCCCAGCTGCGCTACCAGAGCCCGGTAACTCTCCTCGCTTAAACAGGTAGCGGGGATAAAGTAGAGCGCCCCCGAGGGCAGCGGTCCCTGGCAAAAATCGAGGACCTGAAATTGACAGAGTTTTTCCACCCCCATCAATTTAGCGGCCCGTTCCCCCCGGTCGACGTACTCTCCAATAATATCGACCCCTAAGGCGGGCAGGGCGTAGGCCAAAGCGGCTACTAAGGGCAAGATCCCCCGCCCACATCCCAAATCGACGACCCGCTCTCCCGCCTTCAATTGGGCCCACTCTAAGAGCTGGCAGGCCGCCCCGGGCAAGAGCTCTCCGTAGGTCAGGTCCCCGCAATCTTCGGGCAACCCCCCGCGCAGGGGTTCGTCGGGATGAGTCCGGCGCCAATAGCGAGCGATAGCTAAATTGGGGGAACTGCCCAACCAGGCCCAAGCTAGGGCCCCGCGCAGCTTATACCACCACGGGGCGGCCCAGTAGCGCCCCCACTCTCTCGCGGTCTGGGTAGAGATCCAGACCATATTCTCTAAAGCTACGTAGAGGAGGGAGGGCAAGGCTCAGCCTAAACCTCAAAGTTTTGCAACTGGGCCATAATCTCCGGATACTTAGCTATTAAGGCGTCTACTAAAGGCTTAGAGAAAGAGATATTAACCTGGGCCTTAATAATATCTAAGGCCGCTTGGGGAGAGCAGGGGCTCCCTCCCACCCCGCGCGTCAAGAGACGCTCTAAATAGTCGGCGATTCCCACGATCTGGGCCGCTAAGGGGATGGAGTCCTCTTTGAGCCCTTCCGGGAAGCCGCTCCCATTCCACGCTTCATGGTGGGACTGAATGGCCTCCACTACCCCTTCGGGGAAGGGGATGCGGGAGACGTGATCGTAGCCCAACAAGGTATGCTGCTCATAGAGCGAGTTGCACTCCGCCGCCACCTCGCCCTCTTCTTCCGAATAGTACATGGCCATATCGGGCAGGGCGATCTTACCTACGTCGTGCAGACAGGCCCCCACGTGGATCCCGTTGCGCAGCTCTTCCCCCACCCCCATTCCCAAGGCTAAGAGGTCGGCGATGACCGCCACCCGCTGAGAGTGGCTCTGGCAGAAGGCGTCGCGCAGATCGGAGAGGGCGGCCAAGACGCTCATAAATTGGAAGAGGCTATCCTCAATATTATTGGCGTACTCCCGCTCCTCGCGCAGGCGATCGTTTAACTCAATGACCTTACTGCCCCACAATTGCAAGAGGGCGGAGCTAAAGAAATCCCGCTTCTGAGTAGGTACAAAATCTTTCGAGCCCTTCACTAAGGCCGAAGCCGCCGCGCGGGCCTGGCCCCGATGTAAGTAATCGGCGCAGAGGCGATAACCGGCCATCTCTTCGCTCTCGTTGGCGCCCACCGACTCCAAAAGCTCTTGTTCGGAACTGGCCTGCCCCTGACTGCGGTGGCAGAGGGCTAAGTAATAGGGAGCGCGCACATCGTGGGGAGCGTTGGCCAAAAAGCGCTTCAAGGTCTCCTCCGCCTTAGTATACTCCCCTAAGCGGTACTGCAGGACCCCCATCTCGTAGAGCGCTTCTAGCTCGCGCGGGTTGTACTCTACCGACTTTTCAAAAGCGGAGACCGCCTTCTCCAGACGATTGGCCCGAGCGTAGGCGACCCCCAAATTGTAGTAGGCGTAACCATTGCGCTTATCGAAGCGCACGGCCTTCTCTAATTCAGGGATGGCCTCGCTATAGCGGTTCAACGTGCAGAGGATAGAGCCTAAATTGAAATAGATCTCTCCATCTTGGGGCGACAATTTACTAGCCTGACGGAAATAATCTAAGGCCAAGTCATTGCGCCCCAACGCTTTAGAGAGCTGCCCCGCCGTCAACTGGTACTCCCCCACCCCGGGCGCCAACTCGACGGCCTTCTTGACCATCTCCAAAGCTTCGTCTATGCGATACTCTTTCTCTAAACATTTCCCCAACCCGAAATAAGCCTCGACACAATCGGGGTGGGCGGCCAAGATAGAGCGCAAGAGCTGTTCCACTTTGGGGAACTGCTCGGCCATCATATACCCTTGGGCTAAGCGCAAACTGGCCTTTAAGTAGCCGGGGCGCAACTCTAAGGCCTTTTGATAAGCCTGGATGGAGCGGGCGTGATCTTTAGCCGCAAAGCGCACTAACCCCAAAAGGTAGAAGCCGAAGGCGTCTTTAGGGGCCCGCTGCGTATAGCGCTCGCCAGCTTGCAAAGCGTCGCGCGTATAGCCCAAACGCCAGAGATCTAAAGTCCGCCACAGGGACAATTGCGGGAGCGCGCTCTCATGATCTTGGAGGCGATCGAAGAGGACTAAAGACTCGCTAAAGGCGTTAACTATGGTCAGGGCGGCCCCATAATTAAAGGTCTGGCCTGGCGTAGCCAAGACGGAAAGGTCTTTGACTATGGAACGCGCCACGCGCTCTCGGGTGAGCTCATCGACATCTAAGACGTAGTTGAGGTCGGGATCACCCTCCTCGTCGACGGACCCTACAAACCCCTCCACAGCCTCGCTAATATTGCCCGCCAAAGCTTGCGCCAAACCTAAACTGAAGTAAGTATGGCCCGAGGCGCCCCCCATAGCCACCGCCCTCTTCAGGTTGACGACCGCTTCCGCCACTCGATTGGCTTGCAGGTACATCTTCCCCAACTGTGCTAAGAGTTCAGGATTATTAGGTTCCCTATTGAGTTCGTTTTCTAGGCGCTCTAGCTCTCTCTCGTTACTCATCGTGCCCCGTCTCTCCACACCCTCGCCAGCTAGTGCTCCCCTGCTGGCTCAGTCGACCCTCTCGGCTGCTGCGCTCCCCAGAGGGCCCCTCTCACTCTTAGATGTAATTAGGCTTTCGCCCCTCAATTTCCTATAAAAAATCCCCTAAAAAAAATAACCTATCCCTCCCAGCCTAGCAGGGGAGTTCCTCTCCAGCTCAAAAACTAGCCTCCGACATTGAAAGTAAATTATAACTACTTAGTTTTCTTGCGGGCTGTCTAACGGCTGTTCGGTCTCTATAGGGAAAAGATCTAGCTCAAAGGCGGTCTGGTGGCGGTTTATGCTTGCCACGTTATACGGTAAATAAAAAGAGGTTTTATGGCTACGTTAAAGTCTTGGACTATTAAAGAGAGCGATTTTCCCCAGACTGGAGACGACTTAAGTAAGATCAAATTCCTCCTGCGCTACGCTATCTTAGCCCCTTCCTCCTG
Source organism: Vulcanimicrobiota bacterium (assembly GCA_944322965.1). GTDB lineage: Bacteria > Vulcanimicrobiota > Xenobia > Xenobiales > Xenobiaceae > Bruticola. The sequence continues at coordinate 308,868 of CALUQR010000001.1, read as the reverse complement.
GAATGCCCAACCTTGGCTCTTTAAAATTCACCAACGCACTATCCAGCTCTTCCACGACACCGAGCGCCTCCAGGGCCATCGCGATCCCCAAGGGAGAGAGAATATCATCTCTTGCGGCGCCGCTCTGAGCAACTTAGAGATCGCCCTCCACCATTTCGGCTTCCAGACCCAAACGGAGATTATGCCTCCCAACTCGGAGGAAAACTTATTGGCCCAAGTGACCTGGACTGCGGGCGAGGCGAGCGCTAAGGAGAATAAACTCTTCCGCGCCATCTTGCAGCGCCACTCCTATCGCAAACCCTTCCAGGAGCAGGAAGTTCCGGCCGAAGTCATCGAGCATATGCAGAGCGCCGCTCAAGGGGGAGGGTGTGAGTTTATACCTATCACCTGCAATAGCACCCAAGTGGCCTTGGCGGGGATGATCAGCGAAGGGGATAAAGACTTGGGCGCCGACGTCCAGACTCGCAAGGAGTACGCCGCCTGGATGCGCTCTTCCGGCCTCTCTGGAGACGGAGTTCCCGGTTACGCGCTGGCCGATACCAATCCCGTGGAGGGGGTTTTGGCGCCCCTCACCCACCGCGTCTTCAATTATACGGACGAATTCGCCCGCAGCGACCGCGCTCTAACCTGCGCCGCTCCCCTCTTGGGGGTCCTAACTACCCCTCAAGATACCCCTAAAGATTGGGTCGACTGTGGGCGCGCTCTGGAGCGCCTGCTGCTCAGCGCCGCCGCCCAAGGGGTGCAGGCCTCCTTCCTCAATCAGACGGTCGTCGTCCCCGAGCTGCGCCAACGCCTGCAGCGCCTCTTAGGTTTAACCGATTGGCCCCAGATCGTCTTGCGCTTCGGCTATCCTACGGATGAGCCCGTCGCCACCCCCCGGCGCAAATTGGATGACGTCCTCTTAATAGCCCCCTAAATCTAAGGCGCGAGGACTTACGCTATGCGGTTCGTTCGCTACCTAGGTAATCTAGGTTCCCTCATCCTCATAGTGGGGGTCCCGCTCTGTGCTTGGACGGGCTTTTACAACGCCGTCGAAGCCCCCAAACTAACCTTAGCCCTATGGAGCGTAGTCGCCATCTTCTGGGCCTGGAGCGTAGGCGCCCTAGCCGGTTACTGTCGACCCTACCCTAGCTCCCCTCTGACCTGGGTGGGGTGCGCCTTCTTCCTCCTCTTAGCCGCTAGCGGCCTCTGGCAGGGGATGCCCTTCCACGCTCGCGAAGACGCCCTCCTCTACCTCTCGGGGGGCGCCCTACTCTGGGCTTGGGACTCTCTCTGGAGCTCCCCTCTCTTTTGGGCCTGGAATGGAGCTAGGGGCGGAGAAACTGCCCAGGAGGAGACCGAAGCCCCTGCCGACTGGGAGAGACGGCGCCTCAACTACGGCTGGACGCTCATCGGCTACCTCTCTTTAGCTTGCCTCTTAGCCTCTCTTTACGCTTACCTCCAACGCCTGACCCCTTGGAATCTCAGCCTTTTGGGGATCCCCCTCGCCGATCCTCTGCAGTGGAACGACGATAAACTGGTCTACGTCCGCACTATTTCTACCTTTGGCAATCCCATCTTTTTCGGAGCCTGGGCGGCGACCGTCTTGCCCTTAGCTTTTGTCTGGCTGCAGACTCGCTCCTGGTCTAAGGGAAGGCTCTTCGTGGCTTATGGCGCCTGGCTCATATCCCTGACGGCCCTCTTTTTTACCTTGGGGCGAGCTACCTGGTTAGGTATTACTGCGGGCTTAGCGATTACCATCTTATTCCTCTTTTGGCCGCACGCCAAGAAGAGACTCGTTTTATATTTACTACTCTTAGGTCTAGTCGTAACCTTCAATGTAGCCCTGTGCTTTGCTAATGTCCAACACCCCTCGCTAGACACCCATGAACGGCTGAGCAGCATGAGCTCCGCTGGAGATAGCTCCATTTCCGCCCGTCTCTTCTTTTGGCAGGCGGCCTGGCGCAACGCTTGGGCTTGGCCCTTGACTGGAGTGGGCCCTGGGGGGCAGGAGGGCGCCGCTTACCTCCACCGCGAGTTGGAGCCCTTAGCTACTAGAGCCCAAGGGCGTACCCCCGATAGCGCTCATAACCAATTTTTAGATATTCTAGCCTGCGCCGGCTGGCCGGGTTTCCTCCTCCTGCTCGCTACCTTAGTCCTCTTCGCCCTCAGTCTGCGCCAGATCCAAAATATAGAGATGAGGGCCGCCCTCTTGGGGGCGGCGGTCTCCTTTTGGACGGCCCACCTCTTTACTTCCGGCACGGTTTCGGCGGAGTTTTTATGGATCTTTATTGTAGCCTTAGCTAGCCTCTACTCTCGCCCCGCTCCAGATCCCATTCCCTCGCCCGATACCGGCAGCTTGGGGGAGCTCCCTGCACGCGCTCAGCTGGCTATCGGCGTGGGGTTCATCATCTTTTTAAGCGCCACTCTAGCTGCGGCCCTATCCTTCAGTAGCTTGCGCTGGGGAGAGTTGGGACTAGAAGCCAGTAATCGCGCAGATGCCGATTTTGCCGCCCAGCCGCCGCGTTCCCTAGAAGGAGAGTTGCAAAGTTATAGGGCCCTAGCGCTCTTCCAAAAGGCGGCTAACTTTAGTCCCGCTTGGATGGGCTGGCACTACCATCAGAGGATGAGTAATAGTTATCTCAGTCTATTTAAATACGGTCGCCCCGAACAGCGGCCGCGCAATTGGCTCCAAGCTAAGGAGAATTGCCAGATAGCTATCGCCTTAGCGCCCCATAAGCCCTTCCTCTATGAGCTTTTGGCTACCATCTATATGCTCCAACCTCAGAGCGCTCCCATGGCTCCCCACGCCGTCAATATGGCCATAGCCTTAGATCCGCGCAACCCCCGTTATCTGCTCTTTAAAGCGAGGATCCTGACCGATCTGGGGCGCTATGAGCAGGCGCTTAAGGTCTTAGACCATGTCGATGGGATCGTGCCCTCCCTCAGTCACAGCCTTTATAACCGCTTCGCCATCTATACTTTCCAGGGGCGTCAGGCCGAGGCCCAAAAGATCTATAATTATCTCAGCCCCCGCGATCCCCAAGCTCAGCGCGCTATGGATGGACTGCGCCAGCAATACGCCTCTAAGGAGTCTTCGCCCAGGTGAACGAGTTCAGTACTTCCCTCGATCCCAAAATTTTAGCCTCTCTAGTGCGCAGCGCCGATAATCCTCAAGCGCTCAATTTAGGCGTCGAGCGCGAGTTTAATCTCATTACTCGCTTGGAGCGCTCGCTCCAAGGGGAACAGGAACAACGCCTGGCCCTCATTAGCAGCGACCAGATCTTGACCGCTCGCCAGTTACAAGAGCGCCTCAATCAGGCGGGCAATTTCTTACGCGCCCACCAAGTGGGCATCGAGCGGCGCCTGGCCATCTTAGTGAAAGAGGCGGCCGACTTCATCCCTCTCTTCCTAGGGGCTATCAAGATAGGCGTTATACCCGTTCCTCTGCCCCCCAATTTGCGCTCCCACGAATGGCGCTACTTACTCGATGAGAGCCGCCCCGCTCTAGCCGTAGTCGATCCCCAATACTACCTAGAGATAAACCAGTTGTGCCGCGAGTTGCCCTGGAAGACGGAGGTCATCCCCACCTCCCCGCTCCCCCAAGCGGCCGACACCTCCTTCCAAGAGGAGCTGGTCGAATCTTCGAGCGACTTGGCGCCCGCCAATACTATCACCGACGATATAGCCTTCTGGGTCTACACCCAAGGGACCTCAGGCTTTCCCAAAGCGACCCTCCATCTGCAGCGAGCCCCGCTCTATAGTTGCGCTAGCTTTGCCGATCAGATCTTGCAACTCACTGCGCAAGACGTCCTCTTCTCTACCTCTCCCCTCCATAGCAGCCAGGGGATTATGGAGAAGATCTTCTTCCCCCTCTATAGCTCTACCCCCATAATCGCCAGCGACGAAGAGGTGGAACCGGCTCAACTTTTAGAGCTCATCAACCGCCACCAACCTAGCGTCTTCTTCTCTACCCCTCCCGTCTACCACGGTTTGCTCCAAGCCCTAGAACAAGAGCACGAGCCGGCGGTCTTCGCCAATCTGCGCGCCTGCGTCTCCACCAACCAGGCCCTCCCCTTAGCCACCCAACTCAACTGGCAAAAATATTTCCAACTGGAGATTATTAACGCCCTCACCAGTACCGAAGCCCTCTACGCCTACATCACCAACCGCCCCGGAGAGACGAAGATCGGCTCTTTAGGAAAGGTCGCCCCCGGCTACGTAGTGCGCCTCGAAGATAAGTACGGTCTGCCCGTAGCCCCCGGCCAAATAGGGAACCTTTTAGTCCTGGGGGGCTCTACGACCGTAGGTTACTGGGCGAAACCGAAGCGCAACGCCAAATTGCTCTTCGGCCCCTGGCTCGATACGGGCGATAAATGTATCGTCGATGAGGAGGGTTACTACTTCTTCTCCGGCAAGCGCGAAGATATGATCCTCATCGATGAGCGCTGGATCTCCCCTCGCGACGTAGAGGCCAACCTGCTCTCTCTCCCCGAAGTCGCCCAAGCGGCGGTCGTCAACGCTATCGACCAAAACGATAAGACTTGCCTCCGGGCTTACATAGTCCTCAAGCCCAACTTAGAACCGAGCGCCGAGATGGCCGCCACTTTGAAGGTCAAGGCCAACGCCGACCAGCCCGCCCACCTCCACATCCGCTGGCTAGACTTTGTGCCCGATCTCCCGCGCTCTAGTAATGGCAAGCTCCAGCGCTATAAGCTGCGCTAAAGCCCTAGGCGCCCCCGCTTTAGGCCGCCCCTAACCCTGGAGGCGCTTAGCTAATTCGGAGCCCAAGACTTTCTCCAAGAAGGTCTCTAATTTGGCCGCATAGTAAGCCTGGTTCTCGTCGGGATTTTGGGGATCGTACTCCTCTAGAGCCTTGGCGTTATCGAAGGCCCGCACGCTCTTCTTAGTACCCGTAATGTAGTAACTCACCGCTTGGCCGGAGCGGTAAGGACGGGGGGCGCGCAGGGCGATCTCATAGGCCGCCGAGCGGTGGCGGCTATTCTGGGCGATCTTCTTCTGGTAATTTTCCGGCGAATCGTTGAGAACTTCCGTCTTAGCTAAGGCGGCGATGGGAAGGCGATGGCGACTCAACTCGGAGCGCACGCGCGCCACCTCCTCTCGAGCGCGCCCCTCATCCCCGCGCAAGAGCCAGCTGACGACCCTCTGCAAGAGCTGGCGCAAATATAACTCTCGCGAACGGGCTCTAAAAGTGGCCCCGCTAAAGGAGACCTCGCCCCCCTCTTTGAGGAGAGCGTAATTCTTGGTCGACTGGGAGTACATAGCTAAGTAGTAAGCGTCCACCGCCACCTTAATCCCCGGGGGCAGAGAGCTATTGAGACGCTCCGCTAAAGCCCGACGCTCCTCTTCCCGCTCCAATTGGGGACAGCCGCTAAAATAGACCCCATCCGTATCGTACTCGACGATCTCTCCTCCCGCCTGGCGAATGAGCTTTAAAAGCAGCTCCAAGATCTCTCGACCGCGCGCCGTCACCTGGGCCGCCCGCTCAAAATCGGCAAAATTACCCTGGGCGAAACCTAAATAGCCGTAAAAAGAGTTAATGAGTATCTTAAAAGTCCCCTGTAAGACGTCGTAGAAATGGACCTTTTGCGCATCGACGGGAACTTGGGAACGCTCACGCTGCAGCGCCTCCTTAGCTTGCCAGCGCAGATCGTAGAGGCGGCGCAAGAGTTCCAAAAAGACCCCTCGCCCATCCGACTGCGGTCCCAAAGCGTAAGAGAGCATAATGGAGGGATAGAGGGACTGGACGTCACAGTGGGCTACCCCGCGAATGAAGCCCTGGCGCTCCATCGAAGCTAGGGCCCCCATGTACTCTGAACTTTGCGGCCTAGCTGGGACGGCGGCCCGCAAGTGGAGATAACTCTCTAAAAGGAGATAATTGATCTTAGTAGCGGAGCCGCGCAAGATCGTATTCTGCAAGGAGAGGGGGAAGTACTTAGCTTGCACAAAGAAGGGGTAGAGTAAGATCTCTACTACCCGCCCCACGATAGGCCCCCAGTAACTGAGAGCCCGCGCCCCCTCCCACTCACCCTCCTCCCCCTCTGGGACTAGCTCTAACCAGGTAGCTACCTCGGGCAAGGTGAAGGTCTCCAACTCGCGCGAGGTCACATCCCGCAAGCGCGCTAAGGAGAGGGTATCTACTAACTCTCGGCCCCAAATCTCCCAGGCCAGGTAGTCGAAGCGCTTGCCGGCGATCTGGGTGTAAGTCTTGCGCCCTTTAAGCTCTAAACGCTGGGCCTTTTTGGGGACTTTGTAAGTTGGCGGCAAGGGACGCCCCCAATTTAACTTGAGACCCCACCGCTGGGCGCGGGCTACTAAGTAGGGCAAGAGATCGTCATAGAGTCCGTGCCCCTCGATAATATCGGGATCGTAGGCTAGGATAGCCTCCTGCAAGGCCTGCAACAACCCCTTCTCACCGCCATACTCTTCCGCCCGCCAAACTTTAGCTTCCCCGTGGGAGGGGCCCCAATAGAGGCTCTCTAGGGGCTGATCGCCAAAGTGGCCCAAATCGGACCACTGGCCGCTCTGGGTAGCTAAGGCTAAACTCAAGCGGCGCACCCCGTTTAAGGCTAAGCCCTGGTAGTAAGCGTAGCCTCGCTCCATCATATAAAGGCAAGGGCCGTCATTTAAATAGAGCTGAGGGGAGTTGGGACTGCCGCTGGAGATGGCCGTCTCCTTAGCTAAATCCTTACTGAAGCGCTCTAGAAGCTCCATACTCCCCGCCCGCACTAGAGTATCGTAAAAGCCCGCCCCCTCTAAAGGCGAAACTTGGTAAGCGTGGCCTCCGGCGGCTTGCAAGAGGTTACCGACCGCCCCTCCATGCAGCCAAAGGTAGGGGGCGAAATCTTCGCTCTCTAGCTGGACCTCTTCTGCAGCCGAAGAGCGGCGCCACAGCCAGGCCTTCTCCCCCACCACGGCCACCCCCACGATCCCCTCCTTAGTCGTTCCCCCCGTCGCTAAGATATTCCACTCCTCAGCCATAACTTATCCTCTCACCCTTCCCCCCCTCCGGCGCCCCCTTCTCTTCTCCGCAAAGTAGGGGAAAAGGGGAGCTCAGTGCGAATTTGAGCCCCTATCGGATCAGATCCTCGGAAGGAGCATGCCACCATGTCTAAATTTTCTACAGCCCTGGCTGGATTAGTTTTGTGTGTAGCCTGCGCGATACCTGCTCAGGCCGACCCCAGCGATATTAGCGGTATGGCGAAATTGGGCCCCCAGAGCTTTGTAACCGTCACCGACGCCAAAGCTAAATCGGAGAAGCCCCGCTTCCACGTGCTCACTTTAGATGCCAAGGGCGTCCACTATTTGCCGGTCAGTATCGACAGCTGGTTACCCGACGCCACCCAAGATGATAAGCTCACCCGTTCTAGCGACTTAGAAGCTATCTGCCAAGTACCGGGCCAACCTAATACCTACTTCGCTCTGGAGAGCGGTTATTGGAAGAAGAGCGGCGGACGGGCCTTCGTCGTCCGTTTCGAACACCATCCCCTCCAAGGCTGGCAGGCTATCGTGGAGGATATCTTCCAACCCTTGCCCCAACCCGCCTCCGGCGAGACGGAAGACGCCCAACAGATCGAAGGGGCGGCCGCGGTGCGAGATGGAGAAGAGACGACCTTCCTGCTCTTAGGCCTGCGCGGCAATAAGGAGACCCCGGGCCAATTGATCTTGGGCCAATTAGATAAGGACTTAAAGTTTAAGGAGTTGGCGCGCCACGAGATCGACTTGCGCCCCTTCACCAATAATGGGCGCAGCTGCTCCGATCTGGCCTTACAGCCCGTAGCCCCCAATAAGTACCTCGTCCTCTTTGCCGCCGCCAACGATCACGGCGACTTGGGCCCCTTCTATTCTAGTATCTGTCGCGTAGGGACCTTAGAGATTAAACCTCAAGGCGTAAATCTCGATTTAGACGCCGAACCCCACGAGATCTACCGTCTCGACGGTCTCAAAGTGGAGGCTATCTGCCCCAGCTTACCCTCCGACGATCAGCCCCAACTCTTTATCGGTACGGACGACGAGTCCTTTGCGCCCGTCTTCCGCGCTCTGCCCATCGCTCCTGAAGAGTAAATAAAGTCCGCTGCGGCGGCTAGGAAGTGCCTTTTTATGTTAAAAAACGCTCTCTTCGTAGCCCAACTCAATCCCACTCTGGGCGCTCTGGAAAAGAACTTTGAGCTCATGTTAGCCGCTCTAGAGCGCGCTCAAAGGGAGGGAGCCCCCTTACTCCTTTTCCCCGGCGAGGCCTTGAGCGGGGCTCCTAGCGACCAACTCAGCCTCTGGCGCTCCGACTTTGAAGAGCGCTGGAGTCAACTGGCTAGGGAGTTGGCCAGCCACTGTCGCCATACTAGCGCCTTAACCGGTTACTCTCGTTGGCGTCAGGGCCGCCTGGAGCGGGGGCTCATCCTCTGGGAGCCGGGAGCGGAGCCCAAGTACTTACCCTTAGGGGAGGACGATCCCAGCCCCATCTTGCGCTTCCAGGGACTCGACCTGCCCGTTTTGGTCGGTTTAGAGCGCACTCCAACCTCCTGCGAGCGACTGGCTGCAGCCCGAGCTGAGCTCTCGGAAGCAGCGCTCATCGTGCGTTTAGTTACTCGCCCCTACGTCCACGGACGTTGGTTAGAGAGGGCCGACGCGGCCGCCCGAGAGGCGCGCCAGAACGCCTCCTACTTAGTGGAACTCAATCTAGCTGGCGGCCAAGACCAGTATATCTGGGAGGGCGGCTCCGCTCTCTTTACCCCCCAAGGGCGCCTGGCCGCCCGAGCCTCGCTATTTAAAGCTGAGGAGGCCCTCTGGCAGTTAGTAGAAGAGGGCGCCGCTCCCCCCAGCGCTCCCTTCCCCTCTAGGGAGGCTGAGCACTTAGCCGCCTTACAATGCGGCTTAGGGGACTATATGCGCAAAAACTCCTTTAGCGACGTAGTCTTAGGCATCTCGGGCGGGATAGACTCCGCCCTCTGCGCCGCTTTAGCCGTCTTGACCTTGGGGAGCGAGCGCGTCCACGGCCTAGCTATGCCCAGCCGCTACACTAGCGATCTCAGCAACGACGAAGGGGCTAAGCTCTGCCGCAACTTGGGTATCGACCTCCACACCTTCCCCATTGAAGGGCCCCGCCAGAGCGTAGAAGAGCTCTTAGCCCCCCTCTTTGCGGATCGAGCGGCCGATCTCACCGAGGAGAATCTGCAAGCCCGCTTGCGCGCTATCTTAGTTATGGCTACCTCCAATAAGTTTGGTTGGCTGGCGCTCTGTACGGGCAATAAGTCGGAAGAGGCCTGCGGTTACTCTACCCTCTACGGCGACGGAGCGGGAGGTTTAGCCCCCATCGCCGACCTCTATAAGACGGAAGTTTGGGCTCTCTGCCGCCATATCAACGAGATCTCTGGGCGCGAGCTAATCCCTCAGGCCATTATCGATCGCCCCCCTTCAGCGGAATTGCGCCCCAACCAAAAAGACTCTGACAGCCTCCCGGAATATGAAGTCCTCGATCGCATCTTGGAGCTCTATTTAGAAGGGGGTCAGACCCCCGGCCAGATTGCGGCCGCCGGCTTCCCCTTAGCTGAGGTCCAGCGCATCGTGCGCTTAGTAGAGGGTAGTGAATTTAAGCGGCGCCAGAGCCCCACGGGACTCAAGGTCTCCTCCTGCTTATTGGGAACGGACCGCGCTCTGCCCATTACTAACCGCTTCCGCTAAAGCCTAACCTTATAACCCCTATTCCCCCGTTAGAACCTCAAAACTGGCGGGGGAATACTATTTTAAATTTACCTTGGAGGGGGCTATAATGTACAATCGGGGGGAGTAGATCTTGGATTTGAGGAGGAGCGAATAGAGAGACCTTATGGGTATGGGAGGAATTCAGGGACCCAATTTGGGCCGCTATGACCCGGGCTACCTGCAGGCCGTCCAGCGCGAGATGGCCCGCAGCGTCAAGTCGCACGTCCTGCGCGAGGTAGGCGAAAATATCGAAGACCAGATCGCCTTGGCCTTGCAGGGCAATCTAGAAGATATGGTCAGTCTCTCTCCCGAAGCTAAGGCCTATTTGAAGAAGCTGCGCCAGAAATTGCAAAAGTACGGCCAATGGGAAGAGGAAGAAGAGGACGAGGAGCATCCCGAGAAAAATTTCCAGGAGCTCTTGGGCGATCTCGATACCTTCCGCCGCCAGAGCACCGAGGCGGAACAGAGTAAGAGCCCGCCCCAGAAGAAACTGATCTTCCCCAGCGTCATCCAGCTCTCTACTTTCGTGCCCGGGGCCCATCACCGCCGCTCCGTGCGCCTCTATTCGCCCGTGCGCGAAAATATTAATCGCATGATCTACTACGCCCCCAACGATAGCGACCGCGAGAAGGTCCAGGACGAGTTAGAACCGATGGGGGCCAAGATTATCTCCCAGATCAAAGCTTTCGGAGTCCATATTATCGTCCTCGATCGCCACCAGGCGCTGACCCAGTTGAAGATCAAGAATATGTACGTCGTGGCCCCCTCGGAAAAGACCTTCGACGGGCGCCCCTGGTCCCAGGTGCGCGGCCTCTACGATACCTCCCGCCGCCTCTTAGTCATAGGCGAAGAGCAGCTGGGGCGCCCCGACCACTCCGTAGCCCGCCACGAGATGGCCCACGCTTACGACAACGCTTTCAGCGAGGGACACGGGCGCCGCTTGCCCCTCTCCGTCCAACTGTGGAATCGCTTCCGCAATACGCGCACGGGGCTCATCTCCCAATATGCGGCCACCAATCCCGCCGAGTACTTTGCCGAGTCGGTGGAGGGCTTCTTCCAGCCCCATTTGCGCCCGCTCTTACAACAGCGCGATCCCGAAATGTACGCCTATTTAGAAGAATTATTCCAGGAGGAGGCCTCCTAGAGGGAGCCCCCCGCCTCAAAAGGATTTAGCTCTCTAAAACAGGAAAACGAGGACCCTATGAACAGACTGACCTTCACTACCGCCGTCACTTTGCTCTTATTGAGCCCCTGGCCTCTCTTAGCCCAAGAACCTAAGTTCGATCCCCATTCCTTGGCCCAAGCGGCGGCCTCCGAGAAGGTTAATACCCCCTCTACCCCTGCTACCTCTAACCCCTGGGATAAGTACCAAGCCGCCCCCGCTCAAAAGGCGCCCTCTAGCCCCACGGCCCCGGCCGCTACTGAGAGTACCCCCGCCGCCCCTTCCCCGGCGGGTGCCAACCCTTGGGATAAGTACCAAGCGGAACCCGGAGCGGCCCCTAAGAAAGAGACCCAGATGCCTACCCCGGCCGCTACGGAGGGAGCCCCCAGCGTCGACGACGATCTCCCTAGAGCTACGGGAGATAACCCTTGGGATAAGTATCAGCCCGCCCCCAGTCCGGTCAAGCGCAAGAAGAATGTGGCCAAAGTCAAAGAGCGCCCCGCCAAATTGGAGCTGGCCCAGCCTCTGCCCGCCCTGGAGACGCCCCAGGGGGAGCGAGTCATTAAGAATAACCTCCCCGTCGGCATCGATAATTACTTCGCTATTGAGTATGCCGGCCAGCTCGTCGGTTACTCCCATTTCCGCATCAACCGCCTGCTCACCTTGGGGGGCCAGTCGACCTACGTCTTAGACTCCTCCTCGCGCATTAAATTGGGTATCGATACCGTCCAAGATCTGCAATTTACGGCCAACGCTCAAATCGACAAAAAGACTTTGAGCCCCGCCCTCTTCCTCTGCGTCCAGGGTAAAGATAAGAGCGCTAAAGACGCTATGACCGTCAATTGCATATATTCGGAAGATTTTATCGCTCAGAATAACGATTATGCCGGCAAGACCCAAGGTTACTTGCAGAAGTTTCCCAAGGGCCAGCCCCCTCTCTTAGTCTTTAATAACCTCTGGGGCCACTTAGATACCTTCCCCGAGCATTACTGGCTCTTAGTGCGCGCGGCCGCGGAAGGGGGCGTCTTAGAGACTTACGATCCCATCTTGCAGGGAATAGGCCAGACTATCGTCTATAAGCCCATTAAAGAGATGTGGACCGACGCGCAGGGCCAGAAGCATACGACGCTCGTCTACCGCATCACGGACGTCAATTCCGCCCCCCTGGCCTACGTGCGCCTCTACGCTAAAGATTACCAATTGGCCGAGATTAAAGAGATCGGCTCCGGTTTTACCTTCCGCCGCTCCAATAAGGCGGTCGTTCCCACCGTAGCTAAGAGCTCGGGCCAGCGCATTAAAGCTAACGCCGAACTCTCTAACGTCTATTTCCAAGATCCCGAGCAGCTCTCCCACTTAGAGGCCTTCTTAGATCTGCGCCTGCGCGGCGGGGAGTTGGCCCAGCACGAAGTCAAAAATTATAAGCAGCAATTTTACGGAGAGCTCAAAGAGGGGCGCATGAACGGGCGGGCCGTAGTCAGTACCTCCTTAGGGGCCCAAGAGCCTAAGACCCCCTTCCCCTTCCGCGAAGAGACGCCCCCGGAATTGCAGAAATATCTGGAGGCCTGTCCTGGCGTAGAATTGGAAGTGGGGGCCTTAAAGACTAAGGCCTTAGAGATCACGTGGAAATCGGAGAACGCCTTCCAAGCTGCCAGCCGTATCAACGGTTACGTCGCCAACCAGATTGCGGAAGGGGTGGCGCTGCCCTCCGCCCGCCAGACCTTAGAGAACCAGGTGGGGAATCCGGAGAGTAAGGCCTTATTGATGGTAGCCCTCTTGCGCGCCCTCAAGATCCCCGCCCGCAGCGTGGGCGGTTTAGTCTACCGTCGAGGCGCCTTCGTGGCCCATCGCTGGGTGGAGGCCTGGTTTGGGGCGGAGGAGGGCTGGGTGCCCTTCGATCCCACTACTAACGAGTCGGGACTCATCAACGCCAGCCACATCGCCCTCTGGGAGAGCGGCGATCTGCAGGCCATGGATATTTACGTAGAAAAGTTCGCTCCCCGTCCTCCGCGTACGGTGAGCTACTTTAAAGAGCCCCTCAAATGGCCTATGGGCGAGAAGCGCACCTACTCCATCTACCATAAGGGCGAGCTCATCGGCTTGGAGAGCTCCCACATGTACGATATGGAGGTGGAGGCTAGCGGCGAGAATTATAACTTTAAGTCGGAGTCCGTCCTCCTGCGCGAGGAGAAGCCTCTCATCTTTGAGAGCATGTTGACTATGAACGCCCAGGGCCTGCCCGTAGCCTTCCGCTCTAGCGAAGATAATGGTACTAGGGTTCAGAGCGAGGCCTTCACCTTCCAGGGCAATAGTATTTGGCAAGACTTAGAGTTAAAGCCCACCCCCTCTCTGCCCCGCCCCGCCAAGTCCAAGGCCCGCTTAGAGGAAGAGAAGCGCCAAGCGGAGGCGGAGGCCGCCCAAGCTGAAGCCCAGCCCGAAGAGGAAGTTACCGCGCCCGCCTTAGAGCCGGTCCCCCTGCCGGCCGCCCCTGTAGTTACTCCCTCTCCTAGCGAAGCCGCCTCTACCGCCGCAGCCGCCCCTAAAGAGGAAGTGCAAGAAGAGGTGAAGGAGGAGGCTACTCCGGCTACCCCCGAGGAGGCCCAACTGGCCCAAGGTTTAGATAAAGCCGCTCAGGGCGACTCTCAGGAGGCCGCCTCCGCCTCTACGGACGAGGGTTCGACCCAACTCCAAGAGGCGATCTCCCCCGAGGAGCGCCAGAAGGCCGAAGAGGAAGCGGCCGCCCAAGCTAAGGAAGAGGCTACTAAGGAGCGCCGCGCCCAATTAGTAGAGATCATGGCCTGTTACGAGGAGGGCCAAGAGTTAGAGCGCGCCCGTCAAGAGGAGGCGCAAGCTGCAGCCGCCGAGTTAGAGGCTACCTCTAAGCAAGAGGCGCCCTCTCCTAAGGTGGAGGGTCAGAAGGCTACCGCCCCCGCCGCTAAGGGGGAGCAGGCCGACCATAAGGCCAAAAAGGAGGCTGACTCCGCTAGCGGGGAGGAGCCCATTGAGGATCACGAGCCTAAGAGGCGCCAGATCCCTTACTCTATCGGGACCTACCTCATCGATCAGCGCTTCCTCTCCCAGTGGGCTTTAGTCGTAGAGCAGAGTCCCGCGGTAGTCGTCCAAGACGATACGCCCCCCTCTAGCGCCGCCGCCTCCCTGCCGGGCGCTCCCCAAGTCGATCCCAATCTGGGGATCGTAGGGGCTAGCGAGATTATCGCCCCGCCCAGCGCCGATTCCGCGGCCCCAGAGAAAGATGCTGACGGCTCTACCACTACTACCCCCTCGACGGGCGCCCCTACGGGCGAGACTGGGGCCGGGACCTTCAATACCCCCAGTACGGAGGATGAGGGCGAGACCTTTACCTTCCACGCCTTCATTCCCGGAGCTCTGCGCCTCCAAGAGTTGACCTTACAACGCGCCGACGTCGACGAGTCGCTCACTATGCCCAACGGGGAGACGCTGGAGACCGCCCGCTTAGATACGGAGAAGGGGATGATCTTCTATCTCGATCTGGAGACGGGCAAAGTAGTCAAGATCAGCATCCCCAGCCAAGAGCTGGAGATGTATCTAGAGGAGAGTCGCTTTGAGCTCTAGGGTGGCCTTCAGGCCGCTAGGGGGCGCTAGGTAGGAGCTGAGATGGATCAGGAAGGCCTCGTCTTAAAGGATCGCTACATGCTCTTAGAGCGCATAGGTGAGGGCGGTATGGGAGAAGTCTTTCGCGCCCTCGATCAGCGTACCGGCCAAGATGTCGCGGTCAAGATGTTGCATGCCAAACTCTGCGAGCGCGAGCAATCTCGCAAGAGGTTCGCCCGCGAGGCTCAGGCGGCGCGTATGTTACACCATCCCGGGATCGTGCGCGTCATCGAATTTGGCGAGTACCGCCACCAGCCCTTTATCGTCATGGAGCTCTTGACGGGCCTCTCCCTGCGCAAATTTATCCGCCGCCATAAGCCTTCCCCCGAGGAGCTCTTGGGTCTCATGGTAGAGCTCTGCGACGCCCTCTACCACGCCCACTGCCGGGGGGTCATCCACCGCGATCTAAAACCAGATAATATCTTCGTCAACCACCTCCACCGCATTAAGGTCCTCGATTTCGGCCTGGCCCGCCTCAGCTTCAATCCCGATCTGACCGCCCTCACCCGCTCTGGGACGGCTCTAGGCACCTGTTCCTACATGGCCCCCGAACAGGCTACGGGCAAAGAGGCCGACCAGCGCTCCGATCTCTACGCTCTGGGGGTCATCCTCTACGAGTTCTTCTGCGGCCTCACCCCCTTCTCCGCCGACGACCCTACCACAGTCTTGTATATGCAAGTCCACCAAGAGCCGGAGCGCCCCTGCGAAGTCAATCCCGAGCTCCCGCTGGAGATTGAAGCCCTCATCTTGTGGCTGATGAATAAGAATCCGCGCTACCGCCCGGCCACCGCCTTAGCTCTCAAAGAGAAATTAGTCCAGATTATCCGCCTCCTCCACGTGGGCGCGGTCCACTACCTGCAGGCGGAAAGTCCCGCTCCCCCCTCGCGAGAGTCCGATCCCTTGGAGTCGGCTAGCGCTACCCCTCTGCCCGCGGCTCCCCTTCCCCCCGCTCCTACGGAGCTCCCGCTCGAGCCTCCCACCTTAGGGGATAATTCCGACCTCTTGCCTAGGGCGCTCTCTACTCCGCCCCCGCCCCTCCCCGCTTCTGAGCCCCCGGAGCCTCCCGCCGCTCGCCCTCGACCCGCCCCAGCGTTAGGGACCCGTACCAAAGCGAAACTCCAGCGCCCCTCGGCCATCGTCTCCGTGCCCGAGTCTCTCTTCCTGCCTATTGAAGATCCCACCCCTCCGCGCCCCCAACCGCTGCACCGCCGCCAGCCCCAAAATACCGCCTCCGAGGCCCCTAAAGTGACGGTCTTAGTGATGCGCGTCTCTTCTCTAGCCGGCCTCTTCCCGGAGTGTTCGCCCCTCGACCTCATGGAGCTCACCGATAGCGTCTACCAGATTATGGAGGAGGCCGCGCTGGGTAATGGCGGCGTCTGTCTCGTCAAAGCCGATAATAGCCTCAAAGTAGCCTTCTTCGACGAAGGGGCCGGACTGCGCGCCATCCAGACGGCTATTCGCGCCCGCATGGGCCTGCGCCACTTGCATAAACAACAAAATTTACGTTCCGTCCCCCCTCTCTCGGCCGGGATCTATACCGATCGCCTCCATCCCCGCTTAGTGCGCGGTCCCTTCAACGCCGACACTCTGCGCGAAGTCCTCTCCGGAGCGACTCGCCTGGAATCTTTGGCCCGGGCCTACCCCAACGAGACCTTCGTCTGCGCCGATAGTCTCGACCGCCAGCGGGTGCGGGCCCAAGCGGTGCGCACCATCTATTTGCGCAACCGTCCGGCCGCCGTCTACATCTATCGGGTGGCGGGCTTACTCTAACATCAAGAAGAGGAGCTCCTTTCCCCAGGCAAGAAGGGGAACCCCCTTATGGTCCAGATTATAGTCGTTTACGTCACCCCAGCTATTTTGCTGGTCATCGCTCTGAGCATGGCCCTGAGCGATTTTTTCTTCTATCAAAAGGAGAAGAAGCAAGGGATAGTCGCTACCTTCTGGTCCTGGCCCTACTTAGTGCGCGTCTTTAAAGTGGCCATCTTGCTCCTTATGGCCTGGTTGATGTTCGACCTCGACCCCCAATTTTTGCGCGCTCCCCAACCGGGAGCGGCTCAACCTGAGGCCGCGGCCCTGCGCGCTTACCACGCTCAGTGGGACCAGATCGTCCTCTGCGGCCTAATCTTTATCGTCGCCTTTTTGCTCGACGTGTGGGGGAGACTCAAGGCCTTACAAGCTTCTTACCAACAGCGCATCGCTCGCTTCTTAATGGATAATGGGGCCGATCCTGCGCTTAGCCCCGCTCTGCAAAAATTAGATAGTATCGACCCTTCTAAATTAGAACGGCAACCTCAAGACTAAGGAGAACGTATATGTCTAACCCCTCCCCCCAGGCGCCTTACTGCCACGCCGACCAGCCCGGCAACCCTCTCGCTCCGCCTCCGGTCCCGGAGAGCTTGGCCCCGATCGCTCCTACGCCCCCTAACCCCGACTGGCGCGAGTTGGGCCTAGGCGTAGAGAAGGCCATCCAGGACTCGGTAGAGTGGCTGCGCCAAAATCAATATGAGGATGGCCACTGGGTAGGCTTCCTCAAGACCAACTCCGCCATCGAAGCGGAGTGGATTATGGCCATGTACTACTTAGGGATCGAGGACGATCCCAAATACGCCGAGGTAGTGCGCGCCATCTTGAGCGAACAGCGCCCCGACGGTTCCTGGGAGGTCTACTACAACGCCCCCACGGGAGATATTAATGCTACCGTAGAAAGTTACGTCGCCTTGCGTATCGCCGGTCACTCCCCTCAAGAACCCCATATGGAGGCCGCTAGGCGTTGGATCTTGAGCCACGGCGGACTCTCTAAAGTGCGCGTCTTCACCCGCTACTGGCTGGCCCTTTTGGGAGAGTGGCCCTGGGAGAAGTGCCCCAACTTGCCTCCCGAATTTATCTTCCTCCCCCCCTCCTTCCCCATCAATCTCTACACCTTCGCCAGTTGGGGCCGGGCCACTATAGCCGCCCTGTGCCTCATTTCCGCCGACCGCCCCTCTAAGCCCTTGCCCCCGGAAAAGCGCTTAGACGAACTCTTCCCCCAAGGGCGCCAGGCTTTAGATTACTCCCTGCCCCCGGCTAAGACCCCTTGGGGCCACTTCTTCGCCTGGGCGGATAAGTTCTTAGGTTGGTATACGAGTTACTCCCCCTTTAAACCCTGGCGTCGGACGGCTATTAAGCTCTGTACGGAGTGGGTCGTCGCTCGCCAAGAGCGGGACGGCTGCTGGGCGGGGATCCAACCCCCCTGGATCTACGCTCTCATCGGCCTCTACACCCAAGGTTACGCCTTGGACCATCCCGTCCTCAAAGCCGGCTTAGAGGCCTTTAATGAGCCCTGGGCCTACAAGACGGAGCGCGGCACTTACCTCCAGTGTTGCACCTCCCCCGTTTGGGATACGGTCCTCAGCTTAGTCGCGCTGCATGACTGCCAAGTCTCCAGCCGCGAGGAGATGGTCCAGAAGGCCGTCGACTACACCTTGCGCAAGCAGATCCGCCGCGGCGGCGACTGGCAAGTCAACACCCCTCCCTCCGTGGAGCCGGGCGGCTGGGCCTTCGAGTATGAGAATGACAACTATCCCGATATAGACGATAGCGCCGTAGCTTTGAGCGCTCTCCTCGGCTACCGCGGGGCCGCCTCCGATTTAGAGAAGATGGATGGAGCCATTAAACGCGGCCTGCGCTGGATTAGAGCCTTACAGTCTAGCAATGGCGGTTGGGGAGCCTTCGATAAAGATAACGACCAACAGATTATCTGCCAGATCCCCTTCGCCGACTTTGGCGAGGTCTTAGATCCCCCCTCTACCGACGTCACCGCCCACGTCTTGGAAGCCCTGGCGGCCGCCGGCAAGAACCTCTCCAATAGCCTCTTAGTGCGCCAAGGGGTAGATTTCATCCGCCGCGAACAGGAGGAGGACGGCAGCTGGTTCGGGCGCTGGGGCGTCAACCACGTCTACGGCACGGGCTTAGTCCTGCCCGGTCTCCAAGCTGCCGGCGTCGATATGCAGGCCCCGTGGGTGGAGAAGGCCGCCCAGTGGTTAGTAGACCATCAAAATAGCGACGGCGGCTGGGGCGAGAGCTGCGCCTCCTATATGTCCCAAGCTCTGCGCGGCGTCGGTCCCTCCACCCCCTGTCAGACGGGTTGGGCTCTGATGGGCCTCTTAGCCATGGGCGACCACCGCTACGATCAGGCCATAGCCCGGGGCCTGCAATACTTAGTCTCCACCCAAAAGGACGGCACTTGGGAGCAGAAGGAGTATACGGGTACCGGCTTCCCCGGCTACGGCTTTGGGGCCCGCAGCGCCTTGACTAAGGATCAGGTCTTAGATCAGGGCCAGGAGTTGAGCCGCGGCTTTATGCTCAATTACGCCATGTACCGCCACTACTTCCCCATGATGGCTTTAGGGCGCGCCCGTCGCCACTTTAACTTCTAACCTAACTACTTAAGGAGCGGCGTCAATATGAGATATATAGAGCGCATTCCCGGCTTAGAGCGGGCCCAAGCTCTGGGCGCCTTCGTCCGCCTGGGAGCGGAATGCGAGGACTTTGCCCTCAATTTCAATTTGGGGTGGATCCTCTACGACTCTATCCGCACTTACGCCGCAGTGCGCGTCTGGCCCAGTTTAGGGGAGAGCCAAATCTCTAGGGCCTGGATTAAGGACGACTGCGACCGGGCCCAACCCTTGGTGGAGGTCTTAGAACTCTCTCCCGAGGGCGCCCAGGCTACGGGTTACCCCGAGCATCGCCTGATCTTAGTCTTCGGCCCCCTCTCCCCCCAGGCGCGCGAAGTGCGCCTGGAGATCCAGCGCCTGGAACCGGCGGGCTCGGGCCACACTTACTTCCATCCCCTCATCGACCCCTTCGCCCCCTACGGCGACGACCAGGCGCTCCATATTATGGCTTGGGAAGAGCCCGACGATCCTATGGCCGCCATCCCCTTGGGCACTATAGCCGGTTGCTGGGCCTTCCACGTCGACTGCCCGCGCCACAATGGCGCCTGGGAGGAAGCCCAGCGTTACCACCTCCTCCAAGAGGTCAACGTGGGGGGCGCCCGCCTCTTCTTAGAGTATCTCGACCGAGGCACGACAGGCTGGCGCCTCTCCTGCCGCTTCCTCTCCCCCGCCAATCGCCAGGCGGATGGCGAGAGTCTGCGCGAGCTCATGTGGCAGTACGCCTCGCCCCAAGCCTTAATTGAAGAGTTGGCGGAGGGCGGACTCTTAGCGGAGTTCGCTCCCCCGCGCCTGCAGCTCACCCTCCCCCAAGGGGAAGAGGCGGAGTCGGGGGTAGCCTTAGAGGTCGAGAGTAGTTTGGGCCCCCTGGGCCTCCTCAACAATAAGTTCTACTATTTCTTCGCCCCCTCGGAGCTGGAGACGCCCCCCCGGTGGCTGCGCGTGGAGAAGGTCATCGAACTGCCTTTAAATGAGCCCTGGTACTACCCCTTCGATCCTAAGAATATTATCACCCCGCCCGTCGAGGTCGAAGCCGCTTTGCCCCCCTGCCGGGTCCACCTCTTCTTGAGCTTGCAAGGTCTCTACTGGGAGTCGGATATGATGTTAGTAGCCCCCAAAATAGAGGAGTGCGCCGATTCCCAAGCTTGGGTGGAGCCCGCCGACTGTCTGGTGCGCAATCTGCTCAATGACGAGCCTTACTACTGCCTGGGCCAGAGTTTAGTGGAGTTACCCCAGCCTAAATACAATTTAGAGCGCGAGCAGGTCTACGGCTGGCAGTACCCTCCCCTCCACAATGAGACCCGCCAGGCGCGCTTAGAGGTCTGCACTATCAATCTCACCCCCCACGAGCCCTTCTCCTACCCCTTAGCTCCCACTTTGGCCGATCCCAGTCTCGATCCCCAGGAATGGCCCGCGCCCGAGCCTCTCGAGGAAGAGTAGAGCGGTAGGAAGCTCATTTGAGGGGGCGAAGCAGGCTCTATGTCTATCGTCGAGCGTTTTTGCCGCTACGCGGCCTTCAATACTCAGTCCTCTGAGGAGAGCACTTCCTACCCCTCCACCCCCACCCAGGTAGAGTTTAATCGCCGCCTGCGCGAGGAGTTAATAGCTATAGGCTGCCAAGACGTCTACTTAGACGAGTTTGGGATCTTGACGGCTACTATCCCCGCTACGGCCCCCCAGGTACCGGTTATCGCCTGGCTGGCCCACGTCGATACTTCCCCCGAGGTCCCCTGCGTGGCTATTAAGCCTCAGGTAGTCGAAGATTATCAGGGTCAGGTCCTCACCTTGCCGGGCGATCCCAGTCAGAAGTTAGATCCCCAAGAGTTCCCCGAACTCAAAGAGGTTATAGGC
Organism: Vulcanimicrobiota bacterium; assembly: GCA_944322965.1. Classification (GTDB taxonomy): domain Bacteria; phylum Vulcanimicrobiota; class Xenobia; order Xenobiales; family Xenobiaceae; genus Bruticola. Next base: position 288,096 of record CALUQR010000001.1, on the reverse strand, counting down.
CACACCCTCATTACTACCGACGGAACCTCCCTTTTGGGCTCCGACTGCAAGGCGGGCCTCACCGCCATCGTGGAGGCGGCGGAATATCTCCTGAAACATCCCGAGATCCCCCATGGCGAGATTCGACTCTGCTTCTCCGTCGACGAGGAGGTAGGGGCGGGCACGCTCCACCTCAACCCCGAGCGCATCGGCGCCCAAGTGGCCTACACCTTAGATGGAGGCGGAGTGGGCATGATCGATAGCGAGACCTTCTCGGCCGACTTAGCGACGGTCAATATTACCGGCATCAATACCCATCCCGCCCACGGCAAGGGGCATATGGTGAACGCCCTTAAGATCGGGGCCGACTTTGTGGCCCGCCTCCCTAAGACGACGCTCACCCCCGAGACCTCCGAGGGCCGAGAGGGCTTCCTCCACCCCTACTCTCTGGAGGGGACGGTAGGTTATACGGAAATTAAGATTATCTTGCGCGACTTTGAAACCGCGGCGCTCCAAAGGTACGCCCAGCTCTTAGAATCTATCGCCCAAACGCTGCGGGCCGAGTACCCGCGGGCTACGATCTCTATAGACGTGCGCAAGCAGTACCGCAATATGCGCGACGGCTTAGTTAAGGATCCGAGGGCTTTAGAGTACGCCTGCCAAGCTATGACCAGTCTGGGACGCACCCCTAAATTGACTATTATCCGCGGCGGTACCGACGGTTCGGGTTTGACGGAGATGGGGCTCCCTACCCCCAACCTCTCCAGCGCCCAACATAATATCCACTCCCGCTTAGAGTGGACTAGCGTCCAAGAGATAGAGGAGACGCGCGATCTCCTCTTGGCCCTGGCGCGAGTCTGGTATGGGCATAGCCTCCCCCAGAAATAGTTAGTTTATCTATACTCTAGGCCTCCGAAGAATGGTATAATTGCCCCATCAATAAGATGGTTAGAGGTCTACGCCCCTTACCAACTGAGTAATCGACAAAGGAGTACATATGCAAGCTCTCAATGGCGTCAATAGATTCGATCAAGCTACTAGCCGCGTCTCCAGTAGCACCGTTATGCAGGAGGCCAATCAGGCTATCCGCAAGTGGGACTTAGAAAAGTTGGGCTGGAGAGGCTTCCAACAGTTAGATTGGGTGGAGGATATTACTAATAAGTATCCGGAGGCGGTCAATATCGCTCACACCTGTTCCAGCCATACCCCCGGTTTCTTAGAGCAAGTCAGCGACCTCTGCGACGGTATCCCTAAAGAGGACCAGCGCCAGATTCACAATTACTTTGTAGGCAAGTTGGGATTAGAGGAGCTCTCTTGCCGCCGCAGCGGGCCTATGGGCGGGCTGTGCGACAAGAAGAATGCTTTCATTCAAATTTGCCAATATACTAAAGGTTTAGTGGACGGTTAGCTAAAAGGACCCTTTAGCTAGAGGTCTTTCCTCTCTCCCCTCTCCCAGCGAGGCGGGAGAGAGTATCTTTATCTTATAGAGTTTTCGCGAGGTAATTTATGGATTTAGAGCGCTCGAGCGGAGTCTTACTCCACCCTACCTCCCTGCCTGGCAAGTACGGAGTGGGGACTTTTGGCACGGAAGCGTACGAATGGATCGACATTCTAGAGAAGACTCAGCAGACTTTATGGCAGATTCTGCCTTTGGGTCCCACCTCTTACGGGGATAGTCCTTACCAGAGCAGCAGTACCTTCGCCGGCAATCCTTACCTCATCAGTCTAGACCAGATGGTGAGCGAGGGCCTTCTGCGCCGCGAACTGCTGGTAGAGGCTCTGGGCAGCACCGAGTTTAGAGCCAATCCCGACGAGGTAGATTTTGGCGCTCTCTACAATTGGAAATTGCCCCTCTTGCGCCGGGCGGCCGCCGAGTTCCAGGCCCAGACTTCCTCCCCCTTACAGGAAGAGTACCAAAAGTTCTGCCGCGAGAATAAGGAGTGGTTAGAGGATTACGCCCTCTATTGCGCTCTCAAGAAGAAATTTGAAGATAAAGCCTGGACGGAATGGCCTGAGCCTTACCGCCTGCGCCAGACTAAGGCCCTCCAAGAGGCGCGTCAGGAGTTGGCCCCCGAAATTTACGCCTCGACCTTCATCCAGTGGGTCTTTGAGCGCCAGTGGAGCAAGTTGCGCGCTTACGCCAACGCTAAGGGGATCAAGATTATAGGCGATCTGCCCATCTTCGTAGCTATGGATTCCGCCGACGCTTGGACTAACGCCCACCTCTTCCAGTTTGATAAAGATCTGACCCCCACCCACGTGGCGGGCGTCCCTCCGGATGGCTTCAGCCCCGACGGCCAGCTGTGGGGTAACCCCCTCTACGACTGGGAGAAGATGGCTAAAGAGGATTACGCCTGGTGGATCAGGCGCCTCCAGGCGGCTCTCAAGCGCCAAGATCTGGTGCGTATCGACCATTTCCGCGGTTTTGCCGCCTATTGGTCCGTCCCTTACGGCCAGAAGACGGCCCGCCAAGGGCGCTGGATCAAGGCCCCGGGACAGAAGTTCTTCAAAGTTATCCAGAAGAAGTTGGGCAACCAGTTGCCCATTATCGCCGAAGATCTGGGGGTTATTACCCCCGATGTCGTCAAGTTGCGCGACTCCTTCCAGTTCCCGGGCATGAAGATATTACAATTTGCCTTCGGCAGCGACGCCCAGAACCAGTACCTCCCCCACAATTACCAGCAGAATTGTATCGCCTATACCGGCACCCACGACAATAATACCGCGCGCGGGTGGTACGAAGAGGATGCGCCCGAATACGACAAAGATTTTGTGCGCCGCTATTTCTCTACCGACGGTTGGGATATTGCCTGGACCTTAATTAGAGGGGTCTTTAGTTCCGTAGCCCAGATGGCTATCGTGCCCATGCAAGATCTGCTCAGCTTAGGGAGCGAAGGGCGCATGAATTATCCCGGCCGGGCGCGCGGCAACTGGGCCTGGCGCTATAGGCGCGAAATGCTCACTGAGCATATCCTCTGGCGCCTGTCGGAGATGACCGCTACCTATGGCCGCGAGCGTGAAAAGAAGGCCGCCGAGCCCGATCCCGTCTACGAAGAGGCCGTAAAAGCGGCGGCTAAGGCGGCCGACAAGTAAAATCCTTAACGGTACAGCCTTAAGACTAATAATCCCGGGCCTTTCAGGCCCGGGATTATTTTTAGCCCCTAATTGAGGAGGCGCAGCCGCTCTAATTCGCGCCTTAGGCCCTTAAAGTCCCGGTAATGCCAACTCTGCATCCCTTGCCCTTTGGCGGCCCGCACATTAGGTAGTTGATCGTCTATTAAGAGACACTCTTCAATAGGGAAGCCCGCCATCTGGGCGGCCAGCCAATAGATCTCCCGCTGCGGTTTGCGCAAACCTACTTTGCAGGAGAGGACGCTAAAATCGAAGCGCCGATAAAAGCCCAGAGTCTCTAAGATATGGGCGTGATCGGCGATAGTATTGCTCAAGACCCCCACTTTTACCCCCTGGAAGCGCAATTGGTCTACTAAGTGGAGTAAGGAACCGTCCACTTGGAGGGTAGCTAAGAAGATATCCTCCCAGAAATTAGTATCCTGAAGGGGCCACTCCTCGCCCTCCCCATCCCGCCACAACTCTTGGCCTACTAAACGCCAAAACTGGGCCGAAGTCATCCCTCCCCGCTCTAAGAGGGGCAGATGGGCGGCGACCTTGCGCCGCAGGGGCTCAGGGGTAGTGCGAAATAGGGCGCAACCTATAGGAACGTAACGCTCCATGTCGGCCGCTACGAAGACCCCGCCCACATCGAAAAGGACGGCTCTCACCACCCGCGTCTTGAAGAGAAGCATCGGCGCCTACCCTCTATTCTCCAGATTGAGCCTCCCATGCGCAGCTAGGGCCCTACGTAGGAGTTAACCCTCTGAGAAGCTAAATATCTCCCTATCCTTCTCCTAAGATTAGGATATTTTAGAATTTGAGTGTTAACTCCAAGTTAATTAATATACTCGAGACGTAATTAATGAAACCTACCCCCAAACGGCGCCTCCACTGGAAGCGCCTGCTCTCACTTAGCTTCTGCTTGCTCCTCTTAGTTGCGGGCGCCCTCTGGCTGGGCCTCTCTTGGTGGCAGAATCGCCCCTTACCCCCCTCGCCCTTTGCCGGATTATTGCCCGCCGCCACCCCTTTGGCTTTAGAGGGAAGCCCCCGCGCGGTAGCCCAAGTCTTACGTCAACATTGCGATCTAGTAGCTGAATTCGCCCAATATCAGAATTTAGCCGACGATCCTCAAATTCGCATCCTAGTCGCCATCTTACCGAACGCCCAAGGGGTAGACCCCCTCTGCCAGACTTACCTCTCGCGCTTAGCCAGCCAGTTAGAGGAGACTTGGAATAAGGAGAGGAGTTATCCGCAGCAATTCCAGCCCTCTAAGGGCTGCCCCCACCAGGGGAAGACGACCTACCAGAGCGACGGCGCCACCTTTACGCTCACCTGCCAAGGTCCCCAACATCGCTCCCTTTATAACTCTCGCAGCGGCCTGGCCCTAGCCCAACCTACCCCCTCTACCGCCCAAGCGGCCGCCCCCTCCAACTTACCGGAGCGCGGCGAGCGCGCCCCGGAAAAGGTAGCCGCCCAGCGCCTCGCTGAGCTCCAAGATAACCCCCGCGTGGCCCAAGCTATCGCCCAAGGCGACCTCTCCTCCCTGGCCCACAGCCAATGGAAGGACTCCCAAAATCCGCCTCCCGTCTCCTTCTACCAAGATAGCTTAACTTTAGCGGCGCCCCAGGCTGCCCCCTACTTAGAGCGCAACCAGCCCCTCTCTCTCCAAGAGTTGCCCCAAGTCTTCAAGTTGAAGGAGCCCTTCTTTATAGCTATCGCTAATCTCACCGCTCAGGCTCCCAACTGTTTCACCCTCCCCGCTTACCCGCAACTCCAACTCTGGTCCCCCCATCCCCAGGCTATCCAAGAGCTTTTAAAATCTACCCCGGCCCAGCCTCTAACCTTAGCCTCTCCAGCCCAAACGGAATTGCAAGTAGCGGGAGACGCCCAGAGCTTCCAGACCATCTTCTCCCAGTGGCCCGTACGCTTACCGGCGGGGGTGACCTTCAATTTTTGGCGCCAACTGGGGGTAGCCCGCCACTATGAAGGGCGCCTCCGCTTCCCCGCCGAGTATCGCGCCTCTCTGCAAAAGCTAGCGGCCTCCCTGCCTCAAACCTCAGAGTTGGCCTTACCCCTCGTCCCGCGCGCCGCAGGCTTCTTCTTTACGCGCGACCTCCAGGAGCTCTTCTCCCTGCCCGACTACGGCTGGAACTCTCCCCCAGCCGACGCTCCCCAGCGTTTAGCCTTTACCTGGGAGGAAGAGCCTCTCCCCGAACTCCACCTCAGCGTCCGCCATTGGGCCCAAAGTTGGCAGGGTCGCCGTCCGGCCCAAATAGCTCTCTCCTTTGCGGGAGCCGCCCAGCGCCAAGCTTGGCAGAAAGCCCACGCTTCTCGTCTACCCGCCCCCCAAGGCCAGGAAGACCTTCTGAGCTGGTCTACCGCCCCTAACCCCAGCTCCCCAGCGACTCTGACCCTCCCCCAAGGCCCCTCCCCTCTCCTCTGGGGCGGGTGGTGGCGCCAAGCTCAACCCCAGGCGCCAACGCTAAGCTGGACCTTTGCCGGAGGGGTACTCCCCCCAGCCAGCGCCGAGCTTCCGCCTAGCCAATTGTGGTTCAAAGTGGAGGGCGCTCCGGAGAGCGGACCTGAGAAGACTACTGAGCCTCAGTCTTAGGGGCCTTCTCCTGAGTCGCCTCGCCCTTAGGGGAAGCGGCTTGGGGCTTAGATTTCCAGAATTTTAGCATGGCCTGAGAGATAACGTCGGCATGGTCGATTACGGCCGGAGCCGAGGCCTCTTCCTTTTCCGAGTCGGGCGCTAAGCTCTGCAAAAATTTATCGCTATAGCGCAGACTGTGCAAACTAGAGCTCATAGTCTCGATCCACTCTCCCAACTGTCCTTGGGGAGCGGTAATAGCGGCGATATCGTAGGCTAAATAGTAACCGCCATCTACTTTGCGGGGGCGCTTATCTATCTCCATAACCATCGGCACTTCGCCAAAATCGACGATCGCCGCCGAGAAGAGGCCTTCCCCGATCCTACCCTCTTGGGAGAAAGTGGCCTGCAAGAGGCGAGAATCTAAGACCTTCTCCGGGCGATTGAGCTGCAAAGGCTGATTGGCTACGATCTTTAGCCCCTCAAAGCGAGGGAAGAAGAAACCGGTATAGGAAGGCTCCTGGGCGCTAATATAGTGGACGTACTGGGGGAAGATCTGATAGAAGTTGCCTACGCTAGGCGGATCTAAGACGGGCGCTTCCGCCAAGAGGGACATCTGCGGATCATCTTGGGCGGCCTCATGCCAGGCCGTTTTGGCCATCTGGTTGTGTAAGAGTCCTTCCGCCTGCAGGAGGGTAAAGATCTGTTTGAGGGGCTCCCGGGGATCGTAGACCCTCACCACGTGGTAGAGCCCGCGCCCGGCGGCGGCTACCTCCCAACCTTGGGGGATCTCCATGGTGAACGCTTCATTCTCATAGAGCTCTAAGCCGGGGCCGGCGCTAGGCTGAGCGGCGGGGGTCGCCTCTCCAGCCGCAGGGGCGCTCTCCTTAGCCGGCGCCAAAGCCGCCTCTTTGCTGGGGGACTGAGTAGCCGCGGGAGCGTTTTTTTCCGCGGCCTCCGGAGTACTGGGAGGGGTATTTAAGCCCGTACAAGCGCCACAACAGAGTAAGACTCCCAGGCCCCAACCCCAAAACATCTTCTTCCCGATCTCCATATTCTCGTCTCCTCTACAACTAGTACAATCTAGGCATGTACCTCCCCCAAAGCAGCCTCTTTTCTCTTCTCCCCAGCCGGGGCCTGCTATCTTAAGGGAAGGTCTTCCCCTAGATAGGGGAAAATGTTAAAATTTTAATCTAGTTTCTAGCTCAAGGAGGGAATATGTACCGTCACCCCGCTCGTTATTTAGTCGCTCTGCTCTGTCTCTTCCTAGGTTGCAGTTGCACTAGCGCTCCCACTCCCTCTGATAGGCAAGCCCAATCCGCTCCCCCTCCGGCCGCTAGTCAAAATCTAGAGCGTGAGGACCCAGACGGACTAGAGGAGTTTGAAGAGGAAGAAGAGTGGGAGGAGGAAGAGGCGTCCCCCCCTGCGGCAGGCAATTTGAGAAAAGAGAAGGTCAAGACCTCTTCCGGGCAAGAGTATAACTTTGAGACTAGTCTCAAACCCTACCAAGGAGCCCCTCTCCCCGCCCAGCCAGCCCGCCCCACTCGCCCCTCTGCTCCCGCCTCTCCCACTTCTAAGCGGCCTACCCAACCCGCGGCGCCCGCTAGCTCCGTAGCTATGGCGCCCTACCAGTCGCCCAATTTGAGTATGCAGATCCCGCGCGGTTGGAAGGTCCAAGAGGGCGGAGTGGGGATATTCCACGGCCTGCGCGTTTTCGATCCCCAAGAGCCTCTAAATCAACTCTTCTTCGTCCTCAAAGCGGAGGCGTTCCTCCACGACCCGCGCTTCAAACAGATGGCCGCCCAGCTGGGCTCTTACAGCCCCCAATACGCTCTGATGGCTAAGTACCCGGTCTTAGAGAATCCCTCTACCGCTAACCTCTTCCGCGTTTGGCCCCAATTTGCAAGCCTCATTCAGAATAATGAGCCCCTCTACGCCTCTATCAATATCCCCCATTTCTCTAACTTTAAAGTCCTCCAGACCTTCCCCTCCCAGAGCCCCATGCGCCAGTATGCGATCAAAGACCAACTGCTCCACGCCTCCTTCCAAGAGCGCGGACGCCGGGGAGAGGGCTTCTTCTCCGCTTCCGTAGTCGACTTTGGTCAGATACCCGGGGGCGGCGTAGATTTAGGCTACTACATGGCCTATAACGTCTTGGCTATTACCTCTACCCCTACCCAATTGGCCCACTGGCGCGAGCCTCTCTTGCGCAGCTTCACCTCTATCCAGTATACCCCCCAGTTTATGGCCCAAGTCCAGGAGGGCAACGACCAACGCCTGCGCCAAGCCAACTACATTAGCGCTACCTCTAATCAAATAGCCCAAGGGTTGATGGACTCCTGGGATAAGCGCTCTATGGGCCAGGAGATCGCCAGTCAGAAGCAGAGCGACGCCACTTTAGGTTACGACAGGGTCTACGATACGGATACGGAGGAGGTCTATCGCGTCCCCACCGGCTGGAACGACAACCGAGGCGATTCGCGTTACCAGACGGTAACTGACGACAAAATGTACTTAGAGCCGGCCAAAGATCTCTTAGATAATTAGCCCTTTAACCCTAAGCTTGCCCCTCTTGACGCTCCCGATACTCTTCTTTACTGAGAGCCATATAGATTTTGGGAGCGTCCAGGGGACCCAAACCGTAATTTTCTATACCTTGGAGGCTATAAAGACTCTCCCGGTCGCGAAAACCGCACTTATGGAAACTGCGCTGGGCGGCCAAATTGTAATCGGCGGTCTCTAGTTCAATTAGATCGAAATGGGCCTCTTCAAAGAGATAGCGCTCCAAAAGTAAGAGCGCCCTACTGCCTAGGCCTCGCCCGCAAGCCTCGAGCCGCCCCAACATGATCCCCGCGAAGGCCACCTTGCCTACTCCCGGAATGATACGCTGGTCGTATTTGACGATGCCCAGAGGTTCTAAACCCTGGTCGCCAATAATGAGCATCTTAAAATTGGGGTGGGGACTAGCCACCATGCGCATATAGTACTCGCAAGTGGAGCGGTGCTCTGACTCCGAGAGCTGGGTTACGCCAAAAGCCAGACGCACTAATTCTCGATCTTTAAGCCACTCCGCAATTAGCGAGAGATCACTATTGAGAACTTTACGCAGAGTCAAACCGGCCTCGGGGTCGGCGCATAAGGCCACCTTAGCGTCCATACCAATACTCCCATCTAAGCGTCCGCCCCCCGTCTGGGGTTCCCAGCAATTGGGGAAACTCCTCTCCCTTCCAGCCTAGCTCCCTCCCCTTCCCTCCAAGGCAGGGCTTAGCCCGCGCTCTGGCGAAAAAAAAGTTATTCAGATTTTCGAGATACGTTTGACCTCACAGTAGATAAAGGAGAGGCAGAAAGTTGGCTAAGAGAGATTATTACTCAGTGCTAGGCGTGGCGCCCGACTCCCAACCCGATGAGATAAAGAAAGCTTACCGGGCTCTGTCCAAGAAATATCATCCCGACGCCAACCCTGACAATAAAGCGGAAGCCGACCGCAAGATGAAGGAATTGATCGAGGCTTATAACGTCATTAACGATACGCAAAAGCGCAAAGAGTATGACGCCCAGCCCCAGTTCAAAGTCCGCAAGAGCTCCAAGGGTACCCATCGCACCCGGGGCGGAGGCGAAACTAAAAAATCTAAGGTCCAAGCCTCGACGGAGCCCCAGAGTTTAGAAGAGAAATCCCCCGTACTGCGTTGGCTCAAAGGGCTCTTCGCTAAGAAGGGCGGCGTCGATGAACAGCGGGTCGATCCCAAACAGGCCGACGTCCACTTCACCTTGGGCGTCTCTATGTCCGACGCCTCCAGCTTTATCGATCAGGCTCTGCGCGAGTTTAAATTGGCGCTCAAGTTCGATCCCGGCCACCGCGAGGCTCTCTACAATATGGGACTCATGCAATACCGCATGGGCGAATTTAAAGACGCCCGGGCCACCTTCATCCGCTACTCGGAGTTGGTCCCTAACGACCCGGCCGCCAAATTACTGATCGAGATGTTGCAGGACTAAGGTCCTAGCCCTCCTCCCCCTTAGGGGGTTTGGGGCCCGGGAATTGGAAGTACTGGCAGGCCAGCATGCTGTTATGGACCTTGCGGCGACGCTGGGCCCGGACCCCAAAGAATTCCTCAAATTTAGGGTGGGAGGAGATAACGTAGTAAGACCAAGTGGGATTATGGGCGGCGACCTCTCCCAAGACGGAGTAGAGCTCTTCCGCCTCCCTGATCTCTAAGAGGCGCTGTCCGTAAGGCGGGTTAGTGATAACTACCCCGTACTTGCCCTTTAAGCGCAAGCGGCGCACGTCGCCCTCTCTAAAGGAGATGCCGCGCCCCTCTAGGCCGCACTGTTTTAAATGGAGGCGGGCTAACTTTAGGGTCTGGGGATCGTTATCGTAGCCGCAAATATCTAGTTGAGTACGCTCATCGAAGGCCGACTCCGCCTCTTCTAGAGCCTCTTCCCAGGCGGAGCGCCCTACGATAGGCCACTTTTCAGCCGCAAAACGGCGCGTCAAGCCGGGAGCCATATTTAAGCCCAACATCGCCGCCTCTAAGCAGATCGTCCCCGAACCGCAGAAGGGATCGACTAAGGGGCGCTCTTTATTCCAGACGCTCAATTGGACTAAGGCCGCCGCCAAAGTCTCGCGCAGAGGGGCGGGCGCATTCCAGGTACGGTAGCCGCGCCGGTGGAGGCCGGAACCGGAAGTATCTAAGAGCACGCGGCAGCGGTCGGCGACTAAGAAGACCTTTAAGGGGTAATGGTCCCCCTCCTCCGAGAGGCGCAGACGGCGATAGTGGCTCTGCAAGACCTCTACTACCGCCTTTTTGGCGGTGCGCTGGATGGCGGGCAGGCTGGTGAGCTGCGACTTATAGGTATGGGCTTGCATGGGGAATTCCGCGTCGACGGGCAAGATCTCGCCCCACGGGATCCCCTTGACCCCCTGGAAGAGCTCTTCAAAGGTCCGGCAGGGGAAGGAGGCAACTTCCCACCACACCCTATCGGCCGTCCGCAGCCACAGATTAGCCCGGGCCAGGTCGAGATTCGAGCCCTCAAAGGAGATCCAACCGTTATCCGTCTGGATCTCCGCTACCTCTAACTTCTGTAACTCGCGCGCTACTACGGCCTCTAACCCCAAAGCGCACGAAGCCCACAACTTAAAACGCATCCCTATTCCACCTTCTCTAGCCGCGCTATCCTCTCCTAAAAAGGGGGTCCCCTCCGGGAGAGGGAGAAGATTTCCACCTCTCAGACGACCATCCTCACTTAGGAGAGTACGATGCAAGCTAAAAATTATTTCTGGGCCCTCCTCTTAGTAGGCCTCCTCTTGGGGGGGACCCTATCCGTAAACGCCCAAGAGCCCGCCCCTAACCCTTACTCCATTCGCCAAGTCTCTCTGGGCTGGAGTGGAGCCCAAGTAGAAGAGCGCTTGGGCCGCCCCACTTTTACCGCCAAAAAGAAAAAATCCTGGCACTACCGCAACCGTCCTGGCGCACCCTCCGGAGTCAGCGATCCCCAAATTACCTTCCGTGAAGATCGCGTCCGCGCCGTAGTCGGCAGTCGCCTTGAGCGCCAGGGTCAAGAAGTCCTCAAAAAAGGGGACTCCGAGGAGCGATTACTCCAAGTCTTAGGCTCTCCAGCTAAGCGCCAAGCGGGGGTCCATAAAGGGACGGAAGTCTTCTTCTATCCCCAGTGGAAGTTGCAAGTCGTAACCTTAAAGGGGAAGATTATGGCCTTCTCCCTCAATGAAGAGTTCGCTACCCTACCCTAAAAGAGCTCCAGGGGCCCCTCCTAAACTTAAGAGATAGAGGGCGCCCCCCACTAATCCCACCGCCTCGGCTACCTCTAAAGTAGCCCCCAAGATATCGCCAGTCACCCCGCCTAGACGCCGCCGGGCCCCCAAGGCTATGAGGAGCGCCGCTATCCCACCCCAACCTAAAAAGCGCCAATTACTAGACCACCAGAGGGGCCCCAGGCGCTCTCCCCCCGCTAACCAGCCTAAGCCCACTAAGGAGAGAGCTAATCCCAGAGCGGCTAAGAGATGGTTCCAACCCGTAGCGCTAACGATTAGCCCCGCTAGGCGCTGCGCCTCTTCCGGTCGCGCGTAGGCGTTGCCCGCCGCCTGCCCTACCATTATGACCCTACTCCAAAGGGGGATAAGGAGCAATAAAGGCCAGCCCCCCAAGCCTAAGATGAGGGTAGCGCCCAGCCATTTCGCTAAGAGGGCTAACCCCAAAGCTAAGGCCCCGAAGGTCCCCAAGTGGGAGTCGCGCATAATCTCTAAGGTCCGCTCCCGCGTCCAGCCCCCTCCCCAACCGTCGCAAGTATCGGCTAAACCGTCTAAATGGAAGCCTCTAGTCCCTAAGACCAAACCGCCCACATAGAAAAGGCCCCCTAAAGCCGCCCCTCCCCAATGGCCCTCTCGCGTAGCGCCCCCCAGCTCTAAGGCCCAACAGGCGGGCAGAGAGGCTGCAGCTCCCAAAAAGAGCCCCACTAAGGGCGACCAAGCTAAGATCCGACCGCCGGGAGCGGAAGCCTGCCCCGGCCAGGGGAAGATAGTAAAGGTCTGAACCGCCGCCCGCAGATCGCGCAACCAGGTGGGAGTCACAGCCCTACGCTCTCTCCGGTAAACTCCCCTTGAGGGGGAGGGGCAAACCGGCTACTACTAAGACTACCCGCTGGGCTAATTGGGCTACGCGCTGGTTGAGGCGCCCCTGCCAATCGCTAAAGAGGCGCGCCTCCCACTCACTGGGGATAACCCCCCAACCCAGCTCGTTAGAGACTAAAATAACCTCCCCCGCAAAATCTTCTAAAGCTTCTAAAAACTCGGCGATAGAGCGCTCAATGAGGGCCAGGTTGCGCTCGCGCAGGGCGCTACTTAAGGGCTGACCGCTACATAAGTTGCCCCTATAGAAGAGATTCCCCAACCAAGTCGTCAAGCACTCCACTAAGACCACTTTGGCCTCGCAGGGCAGATTGCGCAGAGCTCTAGCCAAGTCGTAGGGCTCTTCGACCGTACAGTAGAGACCGCCCCGCTTCTCTTGATGGAGGGCGATGCGCCGCACCATCTCCGCGTCGCAGGCCACTCCCGTAGCCAAATAGTAATACCCCTCCGCCTGGGGATAGAGGGAGCGGGCGTACTCTTCCGCCCAGGTACTCTTACCGGAGCGCCGCCCGCCCAAAACTAAGGTAATCAAAATCTTCGTCCTTCCCGCCGAAACTAGAAGCTGGGATTAATGCGCTCTACTCTCTGGGCGCGCTGCGCCATTTAGCCAATCTAGGCTCTATTTCCTGGCGCCAGGCGGGCTGCCAAGCGGCTAAGAGCTCCCAGGAAGCGCGGAGGTCACTCTGGCTAAAGAGTTCCCAAGTGAGTACAAAATCGTCTTCCCCTTGGTATCTAGCTGAGAGTAAGCGCTGCCAGCGCTCTAAAGCGGGTAAGTTGGCGGCCTGCAAAGCGACGTGGTCTCGCCCTTTACTGAGGACCCCGTGCAGATGGTAGACCCTAGCCCTCCCTAAAGCCCACTCTAAAATCTCCTCCGCCCCCCATTCCGTCTGCCATAAGTGGCCCAGATCGAGACAGACTCCCAACCCTCTAGCCTCAATGGGAGCTTCTATTAGGCGATAATCGTAGCTCAAATTTTCTATAGCTAAGTCTCGGGGAGCTACCCCCCCTTCCTCTACTAAGCTCTCTACTAGACGGAGTTGCCACTCTAACCAAGCGGCAAAGTCCGGCGCGGGCTCTCTCCCCGCTAGGGCCGGCTCCCAGTGCATGAGGTAACTCCAAGGCTTAAGGGGGTTTACTAACTCTACTAAACGCAAGTTGCGGACCCGGTCCCTCTCCCAGCGCCTCTCATCCCAAGGGGTAGGCCTTAAATAAGAGGGCAGATGGACGGTATAAGTTAGCCGCCAACGCTCCGCTAGCTCGCGCAGGCGCTCTAATTCCCGAGGGGTAGGATAATTAGTTAAATCGTCCTCAGTCCAATAAAAGATGAGCTCTATATCGTCTACGTAGGGGGCTAAAAGCTCTACATTCTCTACTAAAGAGCCGGGGTAGATCATACTGGTAGCCCCCAGACGCATCTTTAAGAGTCCCGACCCTCTTTAGCCGCCAGAATATCGGCCGCCACCTCGCCCATCCCTTCTTCCGCACAGGTAGAGAGCTCCCGGAAGATAGTCAAAGCGGAACGCACTATAGGCCAAGCTACCAAAGCGCCCGAGGCCTCGCCCAACCTCATCCCCAACTTTAAGATGGGGCGCAATCCCAAAGCCTCTAATTGCAACTTGTGAGCCGGCTCCGGAGATTGATGGCCCGCAATCAGATAAGAGCTCAAGCCCGCGTCTATCCGCTGAGCTACTAAGAGGGCCGCAGTGACTATCACCCCATCGACTAAGACGACTAGCCCCTGGCCGGCCGCCTCTAAGGCCGCTCCAGCAATAAAGGCCAACTCCGCCCCGCCCATAGCGGCCATAACCTCTATGGGATCTTCAATCCCCTTATGGCGAGCCAAGATGCGCCCCACTACTTGGCGCTTATTCTCCAGGGCGGCGGGCGAGAGGCCCGTCCCTTCGCCGACTACTTCCTGAGGGGTAAGCCCCAAAAGGTGGGCGGTGAGGGCGGCGGCCGGAGTGGTATTGGCGATCCCCATCTCCCCCAAGATGATCCCCTTCTGACCGGCCAAAGCTAAGAGGCGCACAAAATCGCGCCCGTAATCCATAGCCTGCAGCGTCTGGGCGACGCTCATACCCGGTTGGAGGGCGATATTCTCCGTGCCCCAAACGACCTTACAATTGAGGATCCCGCTCTGGACGGGGAAATCGTACTTGACCCCCACATCTACTACTTGGCAAGGCAAATCGTACTGGCGCGCCAACAAGCCCGCCGCCCCCTCGCCGCGAGCCAAGGCCAAACTATGTTGCCAAGTGACCTCTTGAGCGGCGTAGCTGACCTTCTCGGCGTAGACCCCGTGATCGCCCGCGGCTATAACTACGCTGGGGTGGCCCAGATCGGGCTCTAAGGTGCGCTGGATGGTAGCCACCTGGACAGCGATCTCCTCTAAATAACCTAAAGAGCGCGGGGGGATACTCTTGCGATTGAGATACTGCCAACAGCGCTCAGGCCACTCCCGATCTAAGGGCTGCACAGGACTGTACGTAAAATTCAAACTCTTCACCTCAATAGACGAGGGGACACTCCATCGGGCGGTCCCCCAGATGGCCGTAGACTTTATTAATTAAGGAGACTATATCCTGGCCGGCGGCGCAAAAGGCCTTGGCGGGAGCTTGGGTCTTCTCTTCAATAAATTGCAAGCTCTCCTTATCGGTGGGATCCATCATGGCCACTTGCAAGGTCCCCTTGACGATAGTCCAAGGGACGGCTTGCGCCTTTAAGGACCACTCCCGCTCTACCATGCGCACGACCTCTTCCCGATATTCCACATCCTCGGCGTCTACGAACTCCACTCCCAAAGCGTCGGCCAAGGCTTGGGCTACCATCTTGCGCGGGAAGACGTGGGAGCGCAAGAATTCCAAGAGGAGGGGACCGCTAATCTCTTCTAAGGGACGCTCCGGCTCCTCTACCAAACCGTACTCTAGACACTTACGCAAAAAGGCCAATTCACAGGCGTTAGCCTCGGCCACACGGGCAATATCGCGCTCATTCTTAGCGGTCAGACAGGAAGAGGGCTTAAACTTATTGATTAAGCGCACATTCTCCATGCGGTGGGTCACCGACTCTTCCCAACTGAAACGCCCCTCCTGGAAGAACTGGATAAAGAGGCGGCTCCCAAACTCATTGAAGGAGATGCTATTTTCCAAGCGATAGCGCCGCTCGCCTAACTCTGGAGTCTGGACGGTGATCCCTCCCGTATCGCAGCGGGCCAACTCCGCCAGCCATTGACTATGCTTAGAGACTTCCGTAGCCCCTAACTCCTGCAGGCGATCTTTAAATACCGCAAACCAGCGGGTCTCTTCCTCTTCGGGCACGATAAAGTAACCGCGCAAGTCGCGCTGCAAGAGATCGGTAAAGGAGTTGACGACAAATTCCGGCAGCCGGTCGAAGAATTCTATCTCCGGGGCCTCTAGCTTGGCGGTGACGTCCTCTACGCTCTCCGAGCTAAAGCGCTTGTCGCGCTCCCCATCCTCTTCAATCTCGCGTCGATAGGAGCTTCCCGATTCCGCCTGGGACGCTGTAGCGGTCGAGGCAGCTTTATTCTCCGCCGCCCCTTCCTGCGGCGCTGGGGGAGCTCCTTGGGGAGAAGCCTCAATTACGGAGGGGCGGGGAGTCGAATCTTGCTGGCCGTGCCACTGGAAGAAGAGACCCTGCTTTTTATTATAAAAGAAGATCGAACCCACCGCCCTGAACCCTCCCTAGCTGAAGTTATAGATCTGGTGCTGGAGCAAGATGTCGATCATCGTCGCCGCGTCGACTAACTCCAATCCCTCCCCTACCTTGTCGCCTACTCCGATAGCCTCCGCCTCCTCGCGCAGAGCGTAGATCTTGCGATTACTAAACATATTGACCGGCAAGAGCAGTCCGCGGCCCACTAAAAAGACGTCCGCTTGAGGGTCAAAGCCCAACATGCGGCGAGCTTCAACTACCGACTCGCGACCTACTACGTAGAGCCCTCTCTTCTCTTCTGCACTCATCCGCTACAGCCTCACATGAATATCGGCCCGCCCCATAAATTGGGAGAGCTCCTCGGGAGCTAAGATCTGACACTGGGGTAAGAGCATCTCAGGATTCATCCCGCGCAGATCTAAACTATACTTATCGGCCCAGAAAGTAACCTGGCCACTGAGCGCGGCCAACATATAGGGTTGGGCCGCCTCGGTGAGGCGGGAGCGCAGACACTCCGTCACCCCATCCCCCATAAAGACGATGGCCACCTGGTGCTGGGCTAAGCCTCCGGAAAGGCCCACGGCCATGCGCAGGACCTCCACCAGGCTATCGCTGCCAAAGTTGACGCGATTGATAAAGATCAAAATCCTCTTGCGCGGATACGGACGAGGATAACTCATAGGCACACCACCTGATCTACTTGGCCCATTAAGCGCGCGATCTCCTCTAACGTTACGACCCGCACCCCGGAGCAGACTTCATTGATCTCTATTCCCCTAGCTTCTAAACAGGAGTAGCTAGCCACACACTCCGCTCCCCCTTGGGTGAGCGCTTGGAGGCGCGGCCCTAGGTCCTCGCTCTCCATCTGCCGCTTCTTCTTGCGCTGCAGACATTGGTAGACGCCGTCGGCGGTAAAGACTACCGCCACCTGATGTTCCTTGGCCAGAGCGGCCGCCGATAGCAAGGTAAATGCCCTCGAGCCGGCGTTGGCCGCTAAAGAGCGGGTCAACATAAAACCAAGTTTTGCCACCTATCGAACCTCCTGAGAAGCTGAAGTCCCTGAGGACCCCGCTGGGGGGGAATAATGTAAACGGGCATACTCTTCCAGCCGCTCAATAAATTGCTGAGCCAACTGAGGGCCGCTCAAAGTCTCTCTCCTCTGGCCATCTACAAAGAGCAGAGCCTGGGGGTCTTCCCCGCGACCGGGTAAGGAGAGGCCTATATTGGCGTCCCTACTCTCCCCCGGCCCGTTAACTATACAACCCATCACGGCTACTTTTAGCTCTTGGTAACCGCGCCAACCTTCAGCCTGCCACTGGGGGACGCGCTGGCGCAAGTAGGTCTCGACCTCTTGGGCGATACTCTGGAAGAGATTGCTAGAAGTGCGCCCACAGCCGGGACAAGAGGTAATCTGGGGCATAAATTGGCGTAAGCCCAAACTCTGTAAGATTTCTTGGGCCGCATAGACCTCCTGGGTCCGCGAGTCACCCGGTCTGGGGGTGAGGGAGACGCGGATAGTCTGGCCGATCCCCTCGTGGAGCAAGATTCCCAAAGCTACGGCCGAACTGATGACCCCCTTATAACCGCCCCCGGCCTCCGTCAAACCCACGTGTAAGACGTAGGGCGAACGCTCAGCCAAAGTCTGGTAGACCCACAAGAGGTCGGGAACATTGGAGATCTTGGCCGATAAGACGATACGCTCAGGGGGCAGACCGTACTTCTGAGCCGCCGCCGCCGAACTGAGCGCGCTCTCTACCATAGCCTCTAAAAAGACTTGGTGCTCGCTGCGCGGACTCCCCTGAGCCTCATTCTCCCGACGGCCGCGCTCTAAGAGATCCTTATCGATAGAGCCGGCGTTGACCCCGATGCGGGCTACCTTGCCCGCCTGGGCGATAAGCTCCACCATAGTGCGGAAATTGCTGTCGTGATGTTCCCCCGCCCCCACATTGCCGGGGTTAATGCGCAACTTGTCGAGCGCCTCTAAACATTGGGGATAACGGCTCAAGAGTAGATGGCCGTTATAATGGAAGTCGCCCACCAAGGGGACCTTACAACCCGCCTGGCGCACCCGATCGCGGATATAAGGGACGGCGCGGGCGTCGTCTTCGTCCTTTACCGTAAAGCGCACCAGCTCCGAGCCGACGCGCGCCAACTCCAAGACCTGGGCCGCCGTCTCTTCAATATCGGCCGTACAAGTATTAGTCATACTCTGCACCGCCACCGGGGCGCCCGGGCCCAAAACTAAATCGCCAATCCGCACCGTGTAGGTCGTCATCTTACTTCCAGCTCACTAGCACCAGGAGGTGCAATATCCCGTCCGTCTTCTAGGGTCCAGAGTCCCTCTCCTGCCAGGTATTAGCCCAGTCCCAGCCCCCTCTAGCTCTAGCTATGTCCCTCATACGGGGCTAAAAAGAGCTCGATCTCTATCCTATGTTCGGGTGGCAAATGGCGGTCGTGGAGGAGCTCGTGTAAGAGGGTGAGGGCGGAGCGATTCTCGGGAGGCGACTTTTGGGCAACCTCTAAGAGCGTCTGCAACCAGACTTCGTCCACCTCCACCTTCTGGCCCTGAAGCTCCATCTTGACCCCCCAACTGAGTTGTAAGACGCTCTGGAGATACTTTTGGGCCCCCTCGCTCTGGACGAGATCGACCCCCGCCACGGCGCGGCGGTAATCGTTAACTAAACGCAGAGCCGCCCGGCGCGCTAAGTCTAGGGTAAAATTGGAGCGCTCGCGCTCTAGTAAGGAGGTGAGAGCCGCCCAGAGGGGATTGCTGCGGTAGGCGTAAGGGTTATCCCCCTTCTCTAGACCCTCAAACCAATCGTCCAAAAAGGAGAAGAGGCGATAGATTAAGAGTTCCCGCAGTCGCTGGGAGGCCTGGGGATGGCTAGCGGCCGCCCCCAAAAGGCGCAGAGCTTCCAACTTGTCGCTATAACTCCAGGCTTGGGAGAGCTGGACCCCATCCCCTTCCTCTCCGGGGGCCAGGGTCTTAAGCATTAAGAGCTCTAAATTGGGCTCCGCCCCCCGCTGCAAGACGGTGCGACATAAGACCCCCAATAGGGCTTGGGGCTCCTCTAATAAGGGTCCATCCTCCAATAAATGGCGCAAAGCTGAGAGCAGGGCGCTCAATAATTTCTTCTGCGGCTTAGCGTCCCCCAAGAGGCGCCGCCACTCCCCCTCCAAGTGGAGGCGCACGGCGCGCGAAGCTACCCGGTAGATAGCCATTAAAGCCTCTACCTTAGCGCTAGAGCCAGCCTCTAAGTCGCTCTGCAAACGCTCCACAAATTGGAGGCGCAGAGCGTCGGAGAGGGCGGGCGCGGAACCTAAAAGACCCCAAACGGTCCAGAAGCCCTCCACTAAGTGGCCTTGGCTAGCTAAGAATTCCGGCTGCAGAGCGGGATAAGCGGCAATTTGGGCTACCATCTCTTCCCGCCTAGCTTGGGACGTCGCCTCCCTCGGGGGCAAAAGGTGGAGTAGAGTAGCCCAGGCCTCCAACTGGTTGACCCCCACGCTCGCCCCCAAAGTCAACTGCCCCTGGAGATTTTTAAAACTCCACTCTAAGGCCCGCTCCCCTCCGGCGGCTAATAATTTGAGGAGGCGCTGGCGCTCAGGCTCGGCGGCCAAAGCGGCTTGAGCCAGGAGGAAGGAGGCTAAGGCTAGATTCTCTGGCGACCAGGGTTCCCACATCCCCAAAAGGAGCGGATCCTGCAACTGGTCGGTGTGGGCCAAAAAGATTAAAGAAGCTCGATCTTGGCTGGCCAAGCGCCCGCGCACGTACTCTACAAAGAGACGGTCGCGCTCCTCGGGGCGCAACTGGCGCCCCCTACTCTGCCCCTCCTCTAAGGTCCAAGGTCGTTTAAAGTCTTGCCAAAGCTGGACTACCGCTAAGCGCCGCCCCTCGTCGAGTGAGTCTAAAAATGGGGCTTGGGAGAGATCGACTAAGACGGCTGAGCCCAACAATTTGAAAGTCGCGCGCAGGCGGCGGGCCAGCCAGGCCTCCTGACCCTTCTCCACCCAGAGGGCGATTAAGCGCCCTTTGAGCTCCTGGTAATCTTCCTCCCTCTGGGGTAGACGGGCCAAGAGATTACCGAGAAAGGCCAGGGTAGAGGGCTGGGTGCTGAGACGGAAGCGATGCCAAAGGTAGGCGCCCAGTTCCGGGAAATGGGGGGCGAGCTGATAGATAAAGGCTGAGAGGGCTAAGCGCTCTACCAGTTGGAGACTATCTAAGGCGTCCAACAGGAGATCTAATAATTCCCGCAGCCCTTGGGGGGCGTCCTCAGCCTTAGCGGAGAGTTTCTGGAAGCGAGCTAGGAGCGGGGCTACCGTCGAGAGGGAGGGCAAAAGGTAGGAGCGGGCCTTCTCCTCTCCCGCCAAAGCGATGAGGGAGGGCCACAGGAGATAGCCTAAGATGGGCTCTAAGCGCTGGGGATGGGGGGCGGCAAAGTAGAGTAGAGCCTCTTTAAACTGAGCGGCCTGGCCGCTCAAAAGTTGCTCTAAGGCCCGCCCCAAATCGCGGTCTAAGTTATCGCGCACTTGGCGGGCTACTTCCGCCGTCAAAGCGGGCTTATTCCTTTTGAGCGCCGTCACCAAAAGGCCCGCCGGATCTTGGCGGCAGGCTAAAGCGGCCCGCAAGAGGTAGCGAAAAGCGGCTAATAATTCCTCTATGTCTTCCCCGTCTAAGAGGGTCAAAGAGGCCTCTTCTAAGCGCTGACGGTCCCAGAGTACGCCCCCCAGCGCCCCCCAATCGACCGGCCCTAAGACGCTAGTTACTAAAGAGCGCTCCTCCCCTAAGGGGGCGGGCAGCTGACTCTCCTCCCGGCGCTCTTCTCCGCTGTAAACGGCCAACCCCGCCCCTTGGGCTTGAGTCCAAGCCCCGCAGGGGGCTACAATACTGGCTACTTCCGCCTCATCCCCCGCGGAGACCCTCTGCCAGCGCCCGTCTTGCAAAACTTTACGGTAGGCTTCCTCTTCGCCTGCGGCCTCTAAAAAGGCGTAAGAGAAGAAGATCTGGCGTCGACCCAAAGACTCTAAGCGGGCCGCTAAACGGTGGCTGCAGGGGATGCCCTCCCTTTTGAGAGCCGCCACCAACTGCGCGCGCTCAGGATAGAGATTGGGATCAAAGATGTCGCCCTTCATAAGTACCGCCCCTAAAATTTTGCGAGGTTTACCCCCATGCGTCGGCTCCTAATTAGCGCTCTCCAGCGAAGACTCCCCCTCCCCTCCAGCGTTCCTCTAGAGGATTCCCTCAGCGACGGCCACCCTCAGCGCTGGGATCGCGCCGCCCTCCTCTGTACTTGGGCCCAAAGGGAGTACGCCGGCCGCCCGCAGCTAGCCCAAGAGAGTTGGCGCCAGCTCCAAGGTAGTTGGTCTCTACCCCTGGAGGGGGAGGAAGAGGCCCCGCAGCAATTCTTTATCCCCCGCGCCCTGGGAGCGGGGCTCTGGTCCTTTAGCTTTACCCCTAGGGCCCTACAAAAGATTGCAACTACATCTTTTAATTTAAGCTCTCCCCCCTTCTCTAAGCTCTTCCCCCGCTGGAAGCCCCCCGCTCTCTACCAAAGCCTAGCTTACTTGCGCCTCTCTCCGCGCCGCACCTGGCTAGAAAGGGGGGGAGAAGCTCGAGAAGTCGCTCCCCCTACCCCCCAGCAGCTCTACCAAAAGCGGGCTCTAATCGCCCAGTTGGAAGCCCTCCTAGCCCTAAGCGAGAGGTATCAAAAGCTCTTAAGCGATCCTATAGCCCTCCCTCCGGCCGCCCTGCCGGGGCGTCTAGAAGGACAGCTCTGGGCTCTGCTCAAAGAATTCCACCATCTCTATCGAAGGTACCCGCTCACTCGTCCGCCGGCGCGCCCCCTAATTTGGGAGTGGGGGTTAGCTGTGGCTGCAGGGCGGGTCTTGGAACTTTTTAGTTGAGGCGTATTGATATTATGGCGCATACTCCAGATCTCTTAGCCAGTTTTCAGCTGACTCTACCCCAGTTGCAGGAAATAGCGACTACGCTCCAAGAGCGCATCCATTTGGGTTTGCGCCAAGACGGTCAAGAGGTGCGGGCTATCCCCACCTATCTGGCCCCGCCTCCGCAGGGGATCTGTGGGCGGGTCTTGGTGATCGATACCGGGGGTACCAATATCCGCGCCGCCATCATCGAGTTGCGAGCTGACGGCTCCCACAACTTAGTGGCCGGCCCCCTGCAGGCCCAAGTGCCCACCGGACGCCAGAGCGAACCGGTCAGCGCCCAAGATTTCTTCCGCGCCCAGGCGGAGTTGGCCCTCCAATTAAATCCCGAGGCGGATCTCCCCTTAGGTTACTGTTTCTCCTATCCCGCCGCCTCTACCCCGCAAGCCGACGCCCGCCTCCTCCACTGGACTAAGGATATGCACGTCCAGGGGGTGGAGGGAGAATTAGTAGGCCAAATGCTCAAAGAGGCTCTGGCCCAATTGGGTTACCAGGCGGGCAAGGCGACCGTCCTCAACGATACCGTAGCCACCCTCTTAGCGGGCGCCGGGGCCAATAGCCGCCAGTACGACCACTTTATCGGCCTCATCGCCGGTACGGGCACCAATATGGCCGGTTTCGTCCCGGTACGTCCCGACAATAAATTGAGCTCCCTCCCCTGGAAGCAGCCCTCCATGGCCGTCAACTTAGAGTCGGGCAACTTCACCCCGCCCTATCTCAATCGCTACGACGATCTCCTCGATAGCCGCTTAGATCTCCCCGGCCACCAGCGCTTTGAAAAGGCCCTGGCGGGTTACTATCTGCCCTTCCTCTACGCCTTGGCCGATCCCCTGGCCCAAGATTTCGATCCCTATCAGGGCAGTAAACAGTTGGTGGAGTTACGCGACCGCCAGCATGACGACTTAGCGGCCGCCATTTTGACCCGTTCGGGCCAATTGATAGCCGCCGGCTTGGCCGGTTTCATCAAAGTCTTAGGCCAAGAGGGTCGAGTCTGCATTACCGCCGAGGGCAGCCGTTACTGGAATGATCCCGCCCTCCCCCCGTTAGTGGCCAACCTCCTCCCCCAGCTGATCTCCCCCCAGCAGACCTTCTCTATTATTCGCATTGAAGACGCCAACTTAGTAGGTTCTGCCTACGCGGCCCTAGCCCAAGCTAGTCGTCCCGAAAATTAGGCTCCAGGAGAGGAGCTTAGCTCCCTTCCCGCCAGAGAGGACAAAGTTAGAGAATAAAGATATGGATGAGCGCGATCTCCACTTAATGCAGGGCATCCTCTTTACCGATATGTACCAGCTGACTATGGCTCAGGTCTACTTTGAAGCTGGCATCCACGAGCGCCCCGCCCACTTCGATCACTTCTTCCGCTCCTACCCCAACTATGGCGATCATAAAGCCGGTTACTGCATCGCGGCCGGCTTAGACTGGCTCTTGGATTGGATGGAGAATACCTCCTTCGATCAACCCGCCCTCGATCACCTCGCCCGAGAGCGCGATATAGAGGGGCGTCCCGTCTTCAAAGAGGAGTTCTTACATTGGCTCAGCCGCGAAGGCAACTTTAAAAAGTTGAAGCTGCAAGCTATCGCTGAAGGGCGCGTCGTCCATCCCAATGTGCCCCTCACTACCGTAGAGGGCCCCTTGGCCATGGCCCAGATCTTAGAGACCGCCCTCCTCAATTCTCTCAACTTCCAAACCCTCATCGCCACCAAAGCGGCTCGCATTCGCCACAGCTGCGGCAGCCGTCTCTTAATGGAATTCGGTTTGCGTCGGGCCCACGGCTGGGGCGGCAATCAGGCCTCGCGGGCGGCTCTCATCGGAGGCTGCGACTACTCCTCTAACGCCGGCCTCTCCTTTGTGATGGACGTTCCCCCCAAAGGGACCCACTCCCACGCCTTGGTCCAAGCCTGGATGGCTATGGGGCGCAGCGAATTAGAGGCTTTCCAAGCCTACGCCGACCTCTATCCCGACAGCTGCCTCCTCTTAGTCGATACGGTCGACACTCTCAATAGCGGCGTGCCCAACGCCATTCGCGTCTTCCGCGAGCTGCGCCGTAAGGGTTATGAGCCCTTGGGCGTGCGTTTAGACTCGGGCGACTTAGCTTATCTCTCTATCCAAGTCTCTAAGATGTTAGACGACGCCGGCTTCCCCCAAGCCTCTATCGTCCTCTCCAACGACTTAGATGAGATGACTATCTTGCAGATCCACGCTCAGATTCGCGACGACTCCGAGCGCAACGGGGTCAATGCGGAACATGTCATCCGCCGCCTCACCTACGGGGTGGGCACTCGCCTGGTGACTTCCGCCGGCCAATCCTCCCTGGGAGGGGTCTATAAGTTGGTGGCCCTCCAAGTTGGGGGCGAGTGGAAGCCGGCTATGAAATACTCCAACTCGGTCACCAAATTGATCAATCCCGGCCACAAGAAGGCCTGGCGCATCTACGACAATCGGGATCGGGCCACCGCCGATCTCATCGGCTTCTCCGACGAAGATCCCGCCTCCCAAGAGACGCTCACCCTCCACCATCCGGCTATCCAAGGGGTGAGTCGCACCCTCAAGCGCTCCGACATTAGCCGCATCGAGCCCCTCTTAGAGAGGGTCTGGGAGGGAGGCGGACGGCGTCAACCCCGCCCCACCTTAGAAGAGCTGCGCACCCGCTGCCGGGAAGATCTAAACCACTTAGATACCGGCGTCTTGCGTATGCGCAGTCCTCACATCTACCACATCTCCCTGACACCTAGACTGCTAGAGGCCAAGTTGCAGCTTATAGCCAAAGTCCATAAGCTGCGGGAAGGGTAACTCTCTATAAACTTTAGACGAGATCCTCGTTGACGCTCACAAAGTCCATCCACCACTGGTGGCGGGGACGGCGGTACTGATCGTCAATGAGGCGCTCGTAGTCGTGGAACTCAAAGAGGCGCATACCGTCTTTAGTGCTCCCTACGAAGCCGCAGATATTGCTCCCTTCGGCCAAGATCTGATCTAAGCGCTCTACCGCGTAACTGGAGAGGCGGGCGGCCAAGGTGCGGTCGAAGGGGGTAGGATCTCCGCCCTGCTGCATGTGGCCTAAGATGGCCTGGCGCACGTCGAAGTAGCCCTTCCCTTCCGCTTCGAACATCGCCCGCAAGACGCCCGTATTGTAGATGGGATTGGCCCGCTCATTATTGATAATGAGAGCTACGGTCCGACCTTGGTGGGCGAATTGCTCTTTGAGATCGTCGATATCGCGCAAGAGATCGGCCGCCACCCGCGGCTGCTCGTGCAAGTAGATGCGCTCTGCGCCCGAGGCCATGCCGCTCATCTGGGCCAAATAGCCGCACTCATAACCCATGACCTCTACTAAGAAGCAGCGCCTATTGGCTACCGCCGAGCGCTTGATCTTGTCGACCGCGGAGACGATGACATTTAAAGCGGTATCGGCGCCGATAGAGAAGTCGGTACCGGGCAAGTTATTATCGATAGAGGCCGGCAAGCAGATCATGGGTACCTTGAAGGCCGGATAGTCGCGCCGCTCCTGGTAGAGGCAGTTGATAGCGCTATAACCCGACCAGCCGCCGATCATAATCAGGGCGTCGATCTTGTGATCCTCCAAGGCGCGGGCCGCCATATAGAGCTCGGGGCCGGAGGGGACGGTATGGGCCGTGCCGATCTCCGCGCCGCCCAGACTGGCCCAACCGGAGACGTCCATCCAGTTGAGGGAGTCCAACTTGGCGTTGATTAAACCGTCAAAACCGCCATGGATAGCTATAGGCTCGTGCCCTTTGGCGATGAGCAGGCGCGAGACGGTGCGCACCGCCATATTCATACCCGGGGCCGGAGCGCCGCAGTGGATAATACCTACTCGCTTGGGATTGGGGGTAGCGCCGTGGACGCCGGCCGAATTGACCACTTTGAAGAGGTCGTAAGCCCTACGCAGATGTTCTCCGCGCGTACGGAAGGCGGCCGCTTCGTCCCCATCGGTGCAGGCCTTCTGGGCCCGGTGCGTATCTTCCACGGCCTTCATTAAGGGCACGGCCACGGGACGGTTGCCGCGGATCCCCATCACTACCGAAGGTTCGATCTTCTCTTTTAAGGCCAAAGTCACCGCCTCCCGCCCCAGGACGGTACTCAAGTTGCGGTCGTAAGCGGAAGGGGAGCCTCCGCGCTGGACGTGGCCCAAAATGGTAACTCGCGTATCTTCGCCCATACGATCGATAAGGACTTGGCGCACGTAATCGCTAGTAATATGCTTACCGTGAATATCGCGCGCCCCTTCGGCGATAATGACCATCCCCGCGCGCTTACCTACGGCTCTACCCTGAGCTAAGGCCGCGCCCATCTTCTCTTCCCAACCGTCGGGACAGGGGGCCTCGGGGATTAAGATCCACTCCGCTCCCGTAGAGAGTCCGGCCATAACCGCCAAGTAACCGCAATGGCGACCCATCACCTCGACTACGAAGGTGCGCTGATGGCTGGCAGCGGTAGAGAAGATAGCGTCGATAGCCTCTACAATGCGATGGAGGGCGGTGTCGGCGCCGATCGTAATATCAGAGCCACAGAGGTCGTTATCGATAGTCCCCGGCAAGCCCACTACGCTCAAGCAGGGGTGCTTCTCTAAGGTATCCTCCGGCAAGGAGCCGTCGGCCATGAGGGCCTGGACCGCTTCCGTCCACTCCGTCCTCAAAGTCTCCGCGCCGGTCAGCGAGCCGTCGCCGCCGATACAGACTAAACGGTCGATTTCGTAAGTCAGAAGGGAGTGGATCGCCCGCCGACGCCCCTCCTTAGTCATCATCTCCTTACAGCGAGCCGTCCCTAAGACGGTGCCCCCCAAACTCAAAATACCGCGGGCCGCGGAGGAGTCTAACTTGACTATACCGCGCTCGGGATGTTGCAAACCCATGTAACCGTCGTAGATGCCGTAGATCTCCGCCCCAGCCCGCAGGGTACTCTTGATGATAGCGCGCACCGCGGCGTTCATGCCCGGAGCGTCGCCTCCGCTGCTCATAATGCCAATTCGCAGTTTATCTGCCATAACTCTATCTTCCTCGACTTCTTAAAGTCAGTTATCCGAAATTACGGCCCCCTCTTTTGCCCTTTCTGAGGGAGCTCCTCTCTAGCTCTGAGAGGGCGACTGAGCCCCCCTCTCTTAGGCGCTATAGGCCTCCCGCGGATGGGCTTGGCCCAAGATCTGGTAAGGCGCCCGACTCAAAGTGACCGACCCTTCCTCCGTCAGATATAAGAGATCCTCGATGCGGCAACCGCCCAAACCGGGTTGATAGATGCCCGGTTCAATAGTTAAGGTCATGCCCGCGGCCAAGATGAGGCTCGATTCCGCCCTGATCCCCGGCCCCTCATGGACCGCTAAGCCTACGCCATGGCCCAAACTGTGGCTAAAGTAGGGACCGTAACCGGCCTCGGTAATTATCTGGCGGGCGACGCTATCTAACTCTCCCCCGCTAAGTCCCGGGCGGGCCGCCTCCACCCCCCGGTCGTGGGCCCTCTTGACCGTCTCCCAGAGGGCTACTAAGTGAGGCTCCAATTGGCCCAGCCAGAAGGTGCGGGTTATATCGCTACACCAACCGTCGACGATACAGCCAAAATCGACCGTCACCAACTCCCCCTCCCCGATGGGGCGCTGCGTCACCTGGGCGTGGGGATAGGCCCCATTGGGGCCAGAGGCTACGATAGTATCGAAAGAGGGCTTGCGCGCCCCCGCCAATTGCATCTGGTACTCTAACTCGGCGCACAATTCCGACTCGCGCATCCCCGCCTCAATGCGCTTGACCGTCTGGGCCCAAGCCGCGTCGGCCACTTGGGAAGCCCGCCCGATAGCCGCCAATTCCTCAGGGGTCTTAATGAGGCGCAGACCGTCCAGCTGGGCGGAATGGCTCTCTAACGAGGTAGCGACCCCGCGCTCTAAAAGATGGCGTTCCAATTGTAAGTAGGCCTCATAGCTGAGGCTGCGTCCCTCAATAGCCAAAGCCCCTTTAAAATGCCAGTCCGCCAACCATTCTCCTAAACAATGGGCCAAGGAGGTATACTTTTGGGAGCTATACTTTATGAGCTCTACCTGGGGGGCCTCAGCTTGGGCTTGGGCCCAATAACGCCCGTCGGTTACCAGAGCTTCCCGATCCTGGCTAATAAAGAGCCAGGCGTCGGCGCTCGTAAATCCCGAAAAGTAACGGATATTTTCAGCGCTACTCAAAATAACGCCCTCTAAGTTCAATTCCCGCAGGAGTTGGCGCAGGCGCTCCACTTTAGCTTGGACCATACTTTACTTCCCCTTTCTTAACTCTCCCGAGACTTGGGCGCTCTCCTCTACCTTAAGGGAGGGGCCAGCGGCCGCTAAAGACGTAGCGGGCCTCCCCTTCCATAGCGAGAGCCTCCTCGCTCCCCCCAATCTGTAACTCCCCTCCCGGCAACTGGACGGTAACCCTCTCCTCTACTAAGCCCCAACGGCGGGCGGCAATCCAGGTAGCGCAGGCCCCCGTACCGCAGGCTAAGGTCTCGCCGACCCCGTGTTCCCAGACCTTCATCTCTACCCGCTTCCTATCGAGAGGGCGCATAAATTCTACGTTGGCCCCTCCTCCCCACTCCTCTAGGCGCGGCCCCCAGGAGGCTAGCTGGGGCCACTCCTTGACCTCGACGACTAGGTGGGGATTACCCAAATTGACGGCCATCCCCCGCCGCCCGGGACTCTCCGGAGGCAGGTCGACCTCCTCTACCCCTGCGGCTGCGCCCATCTCCACCTGAACCTTAAAGGAGGGGCCTTGGCCCCAGACGGTCGCCCGCTTAGGGCCCGCTAAAGTGGTAAAGGGGACCTCTTCCCCCTCTCCGATCCAGCCCCAGCGCAGGGCCTGGGCGGCCGCACAGCGCAGACCGTTCCCGCACATAGCCGCCTCGCTGCCGTCGCTATTAAAGATGCGCATCTTAAGTTCTCTAGGGCTGCGCTCTAGATAGACGACCCCATCCGCCCCTACCCCCCAGCGCCGCGCACAGAGTCGACGCACTAAATTCCCATTATCCCCCTCCGGGCCGCCGGCTACTAAGACGAAATCGTTACCTAGACCCTGCCACTTATAAAAGGTTAACTCCGCCATCTTTCCCCTCTTCCTCCTTAAACTGGCCCCGCGCCTCGCCTCTCCTGGAGCTCAGCGGGCAAACTCTCTAACCATTGGGCTACTAAACTCTGCGCTCTCTCTAAGGGGGCGTCGCTCGCCTCCAGCCAATGCACCCCCGGTTCGCGGCGCAACCAAGTCTCCTGGCGCTTGGCGTAGCGGTGGGTAGCGAACTTAATCTCCTGGCGCGCCTCCTCTAAGGTGCGCCGCCCTAAGACGACCTCTATAAGCTGGGGATAGCCCAAGATGCGCAATTCTTGTAAGCGCTCCGCCCACCCGGCGCGCACTAAGCCCTCCACCTCTTGCAGCCAGCCCCGCTCTAACATGGCCTCTAGGCGCTCGTCGATGCGCTTATAGAGCGCCTCCCGCTCCCAGCGCAGGGCCAATTTTAGAACGGCGTAGGGCGGAGGGCGGCGGGGCGAGTCTACTAAGGGGGCTCCGCGCTGGAGGATGAGCTCTAAAGAGCGCGTCACCCTCCTCTTATTGCGCCTATCGAGACGCCTATAGGTAGCCGGATCTAAAGAGGCCACCCGACTTAGGAGTAACTCTAAAGGTTGACTATTGAGAGAAGCGCGTAAACCTTCGTCGGGGGGCGCCTCTTCTAAGAGGTAACCCTCCAAAAGGCCGCGCACGTAGAGCCCCGTACCCCCCACTACTAAGGGCAATTGGCCGCGCCGCCAGAGGGCGGGGATGAGGCGCTGGGCTTCAGTTATAAAGGCCGCTAAACTAAAGTTCTCCTCTAACCCCAGCTGCCCGACCCCGTGGTGGACTACTTGGGCTAGCTCTAAAGGGCTGGGTTTAGCCACCCCGATCTCTAAAGGGGCGTAGACTTGGGCCGAGTCGGCGCTAATAATCTCGCCCTTAAAAAGGCCGGCTAACTCTAGGGCTAACCCCGATTTACCCGAAGCGGTAGGCCCCATAATGGCAACTACGGGCCACAATTCACTCATAATCTTCGACCCTCCCCAAATGGCGCAGCCCCATCTGACGCCTAAATTCTAGGGGCGGAGGGGCGGTAAAGAGTAAAGGGCGCCCGCTCAGAGGGTGCTTTAATTCTAAGCGCAGAGCGTGGAGCAGAGGGTAAGGGGTAAACTTGTCCCCCTCCTCAACTGGGGCTCCATAGAGCTTATCCCCCACTAAAGCCATCTTCTGGGCGGCCAGATGGGCCCGTACCTGATGTTTGCGCCCGCTCTCCAATTTAGCCTCTATTAAGAGGGCCCCGCCGCCCCGGCGCAAGAGGCGAAACTTAGTGACCGCCCCTTTAAAATCGCCCTCCGCCTCCCCGCGCCGCCAACGCACGCGCCCGCCCCGCTGCAAGGGGGCGGCTAAGGGATAGGTACACTCCCAGCGCGTAGAGGGCAAATGGCCGCTAGCCCAGGCGATAGCCCAATAATACTTGCCTACCCTGTGGGTAGCGAACTGTTCCGCTAAGCTAGGGTTGGCCTCCGGGCGGCGCCCTAAGACGACTACCCCTGAGGTCCCCAGATCGAGGCGCTGGTGGAGGGCTAAATAGTCGCTCTCCCCGGACTGGCGCAGCCTCTCCTGTAAGAGGGAGACTAAGTTAGGACGCCGGGGGTCTAAGTTGGAATGCATAGGCAGACCGGCCGGCTTATTTACCGCCAGCAAGTACTCGTCGCTATAGATAATTTCAAGCTCGGGCGAGGCCACTGACCCCACCCTTGCTGACCGTCTGGGCGAAGAGGCGCGCCGGCAACTCGGAAGCGCGGGGCGGACGGATTAAGTAAGCGGAAGTATACTCGCCCTGAGAGCCCCCCTCCGAAAGGACCAAGAGGGAAGAGGTAACCGACTGCACCCCGCACCCTAAAGCTAAAAGATGGGGGATGGAGGCTGGCAACTGGGTGCGGGGGGCGTCAGGGGCCCAGTGGAGCGCAGCCACCTCCTCCCAAGTAGGACCCTGCAGATCTTCAGGGCGCACCCGGTAGGGCGCCAGAGCGGATAAGCGCTGGGGCTCTACCTCTAAAGGCTGATGCTGGGCCATAAAGTCCGCATAGAGGCGATCGATCTCCTCTAAGAGCGGCTCAGACCACCCTTCCGGCTGGGGAGCGGAGAGGCTCTCAAAGGGATTTAAACTCATATCCCAGACCCGCAAGATACTGGCCTCCTGCCCCAAAGTAGAGCCGATCCCCTCAATAAAGGAGCGCCCGTATCCTAAGGAGGCCAACCACTCTTCCCAGGCTAGGCGCACCTTGCCGCCCTCTTCCGTCAGGCCGCAAGCTAAGTACAACTCGTGGCCCGGCAGGACGTAGAGTTCTCCCGTACCTCCGCCCGGGGTTAAACGCACCGAGACCCAAGTGGCTACATCCTCACTGTGATCGCTGCCACCCTCTACCAAAGTACTCTCGCGGCAGAGTTGACGCTCTACGTAGCGCGGATAGGAGACTCCCTCCATCTTCCACTCACCCTCCTAAGCTTCTGGACCTTCTAAGAGGACTAAGCGCACCGAGTCTAAGCGCGGACTGGCCTCCGCTAAGGCGGCGTAGACGCGCTCGTTGAGCTCCTCTTGGGCGGCGATCTCCGCCTCGGTCACTAAAGGATTGACCTTGTGCAATTCCACTAAACGCCCCTTCTCCCCCTCTAGGATCTGCCGGGCCTTGCGCAGAGCCTCTTGGCGCACCCCCTGGCCGGAGTTGTGCATTAAACCCATGACCTTCTCCGTCAACTGCTCTACCCGCGCCCCCACCTGACCCCAGAGCTTAGTGACCGTATTCGGTTTAATGCGCTTGAGCTCCGAGGGCGGAGGAATGGCCCCTTTATAGATCTGCCCCTGGAGGGCGACGTTTATGAGGAAGGGCTTAGAGGGCAAGTAGCGCCCCAAATCTAGCCTATCTTGGCCCAAAGCCTCAAAGATAAAGAGGTACTGGATAATGAGCCCGGTACTGGGGGCCTTCTTCCAGGTGACGGCGGAGGCGCTCCCCTCCGTGCCGTCTAAGGTAAAGGAGAGGATCTCCTGTAAGAGGGGATGGGAGCCGCTCAAGTACTCCAACTCCTCGCGCTCTAAGGCTAGAGGCCTCTGGAAGGTAGCTAACATCCCGCCCTCGCGCAGGCGCGATAGGCCCTCCACTTGCATATTCTTGCCCGGGCTCAGGTGGTAGAGGCCCGCTTGGTCCAGCTCTTCCGCATTGACCCCAAAGCGCTCTAAGAGCTTTAAGGTCACCCCCTCTAGCTTAATATGTTGGCACTCGGCGGCGATCTCTAAGGCCAATTTCTCGCCCTCTTGGGGATCGAAAGAGTTGAGATCGACTAAGTAGTCTACATTCTCTTCCGCTCGGCGCTTATAGTCTTGGGCCAAAGCGCGAGAACGGAGGAGCACCTCCCGGAAGTTGGGCGCCCCCAAGGCCTCAATTAAGCCCACCTCTTCGGAGATCTCCGCCCCCCCGTCGACGGGACCGGCAAAGGAGCCTATCGCCTGGTGCCAGGCGAAGAGGCGCTCCTCTTTACCGCCTTTAAAGTACAAGACGTAGACTTGGACGGGCTCTTTTTGCCCGATGCGATCGAGGCGGCCGATGCGCTGCTCGATGGCGTCCGCCTGCAGGGGAATATCCCAAAAGATGAGCGTATGTGCCGCTTGGAAGTTGCGCCCCTCGCTGCCGATCTCGCTACATAAGAGGAGATCGACCCCCTGGGGATCGCTAAACCATACCGCCTGCTTATCCCGCTCGAAGACGCTCAAACCCTCATGGAAGACGGCCGCATAGAGGCCGAAATGTTCGCGCAGCCGCTCTTGCAGAGCCACTACTAATTGCTGACGGTTGGCGATTAAGACTACTTTCTCCTGAGGGTGGCTCAAAAGGTAGGAGGCCAACCACAAGACGCGCGGGTCTTGGCGGCTGGCGGCGGGACTCAACTCCCGCAAGGCCGGGAACTGGTTCTCTTGGGGTTGGCGCGAGAGGGGCACGGGATGGATCTGGCGCCCGCAGAAGAGCCCCGCCAAGCGGCTGCGCCTATTGCGGAAGAAGACCCGCCCCGGCCCGTGGCGATCGATCAGAGCGTTAGTTAGAGCCCGCGCTTCGGGCGCTAAATCTCGCCCCGCCGCTAAGGTCTCCTTACAGGAGGCTATCATCCGGGCCAACTGCTGATCGTGAGGGAAGTGCTCCCCTAAAGCCTGGAAGAGCTCGGCCCACTCCTCCTCCGTCAATTGGGCGTAATTTTGTAAGCGTTGGGCCAAGAGGGAACCGCGTCGCCAAGCTTGGCGCTCCTCTTGGTAGGTCTCAAATTGGGAGAAGCGGCCGGGATCGACTAAGTGCAAGAGGCCGAACTCCGTCTCTAGACCGCCCCGAGAGGGGGTAGCCGTCAGGAGGAGGACGCTCTTAGAGGCTTGGGCCAGGCGGTGGACGGCCTCGTAAGTGCGCTGACCGGGATGGAGGTGGTGGGCCTCATCGACTATGAGCAGATCCCACTCGTACTGGAGGGCCTGCTCTAAGAGCCCCCCTTTGAGGGCGCTCCAAGGGGTAATGGCCCGACTGGCCCCCAGATAGGGATCGCTCTCCTCTAAAGCTTCCGCGTCGACTAAGTTAAAGACCTCGTTGAAGCGGCGCGCCATCTCCGCCAACCACTGGTTACTCAAACTGTCGGGCAAGACGATCAAGACGCGCGTCGCTCTACCTTGGGCCCGCAAGACGCTAAAGATCATCCCCGCTTCGATAGTCTTACCCAACCCCACCTCATCGGCCAAGATGACCCGAGGTTGTAAGAGGGAGCAGACGCGCTGGGTTACGTAGAGTTGGTGGGGCAATAAGCTGACCCGCGCCGCCCCAATAAAGTAGCTGGGTGAAGCGGCCATCTGGGCCCGCAACTGGTGGGCCTCTAAGCGCAAGGGCAGATCTTCAGGGTAACCTACGCTCCCATAGCCCATCCTCCCCAGGGAGCTAGCTAAGGGGACCTTATCCTCTAACTCCGTCTCACAGAGCGACTGTTCTCCGTGCCAGTAGGTAATTAAGCCCTCCTTTTCCGTAAGGCGCTCAATCTCAAAGCGCACCCCCAAACGACTAGTAGCTACCTGCCCGGGGCGCAAGATAATGCGCCGCAAGGGGGCGCTCTGGAGGCGATAGAGACACTCTTGCTCTTTGGCGGGGAAGAAGACCCGCACTAAGCGCCCCTCCTCTTGGGCTACGACGCAGCCCAAACCTAATTGAGGATCCGATTCGTTAATAATGCGCTGTCCAGGCGCAAACTCCAATATACGTTCCGTCATCTTTTAAAATTCTAAGTCTTAGGTAAGCGAAAATTAGCGCCCCAATCCTACCAGCTGCAGCACAAATTTCCTCTCTCCAGCTGGTAGGGGGCTAGGGCTAACTATTTCGAGGTCGGCGCCTGGGGTTCTAAGCCTAAGACCAGGTCCTCGCCCGCCTTGAGCTCCGCCTCTGGAGCTTGCGGGGGCTCGTCCCCAGCCGGCGCCTTGACCGCCCACTTAAATAAGATCCAGCCCAAACTGGCAAAGGCCAGACAGCCTAAGAGGTGGTAGCCCCCTACGCCCAGCCAGGCCTCTAAGCGGGGCTGCAAGCTGACCCGCTCTAACCAGCTAAAGATCGTCTCGTTGACGGAGAGCAGAGCCATCAAGACCCCCGCCAAGGCGCCGCCCGCTACTAAACCGGTAGCGAATAAGCTGCCCCGCCCCAACTCGCCGTCATCATTGCGCCCTTGGCGCTTCTGGTAATACTCGACCGCTCCCCGCACCAGACCGCCCATAAAGATGGGCAAAGTGGTAGAGAGGGGCAAATAGGCGCCCACCGCAAAGGAGAGGGCGTTGACTCCGCACAATTCGATAGTCAAGGCTAAGAAGGCCCCCACCAAGACGAACTGCCAATCTAAGTTAAAAGAGAGCAGACCGCGAATGAGGGTGGCCATCAAAGTCCCTTGAGGGGCGGGGAACTGGGCGGTGCCTATGGCGTGGGTGATCCCTTGAGCCTGCATCTCTAAAGTGGGATGGTCTAAGACGTTGATCGTCCATCCTACCACCAGGGCGGAGACGCTCACCCCGATAAAGAGGGCTAACTGCTGGTAGCGAGGGGTAGAGCCCGTCAAGAAACCGGTCTTGAGATCTTGGCTCGTAGCTCCGGCGGTGGCGGCCGCGATGCAGACGATGCCGCCCACCACTAAGGCGGCGGGCTCATAGAAATGGCCCGTCCAGGCGCAGGCGATAAAGACTAAGCAGGTCCCCATAATGGTGGCGATAGTCATACC
Source organism: Vulcanimicrobiota bacterium (assembly GCA_944322965.1). Lineage (GTDB taxonomy): Bacteria > Vulcanimicrobiota > Xenobia > Xenobiales > Xenobiaceae > Bruticola. The sequence goes on along the minus strand of CALUQR010000001.1, from coordinate 252,866 downwards.
CGAGATGGGGCTCGAACTAGAGCCGATAAGGCCCACGATGCGGCTAGCTACCGTCACAAAGAAGAAGCCAAAGACTAAGATCAAGAAGGCGAAGAGCAGACGCGCTCCCACCCCTTGGACGGGCAGCGAAGGCAGACAGGCTAAGATTAAGAGCATGATTAAGGAGCCGCCCAAGACGGTAAAGATGGAGAGGTCGCGCTCCGTGCGCGCTACCTTCGCCCGCTCGGCCCCTCCGCGCAGCGCTTTAAAACTCGAAGTAAAAGAGGAGACGATAGTGGGGAGAGTCTTGAGGAGGGTCAAGAAGCCGCCGCAAGCTACCGCCCCGGCGCCAATCTGGCGCACGTAGGCCCGATATATAGCCCCGGGCACGTCGCTAAAGGTCTGAGTCGCCGGGTCCCACCCGCAAGAGCCTCCAGCCGCCTGCAGGCTAGCTAACTCCCCCAAATTGACTAACTGGCGGGCGATGACCTCCATCGGCAAGAGGGTCGCCAAGAGGGGTATGAGCGCCAACCAGGCTAAGACCCCTCCCGCAACCATGACCCCGCCCAGGCGGGGCCCAATAATATAACCGACGCCCAAATATTCGGGCGTAATCTCTCCCGCTACGGTGGCGGCGGGTAAGAAGCGGTTTTTGACGGAGGTCACCAGACTGGGGGTGGAGGCGATTAAATGCCAACCCTTCTGCAATAAGGCGTAGAGCGCCGCCACCGCTACACCCCAATAGGCGTTCTTGGCGAACTCCCCGCCCTTATCGCCGGCGATTAATACTTGGGCGCAGGCCGTCCCTTCGGGATAGGGCAAGGTCTTATGTTCGTGGACTATGAGGCTGCGCCGCAGGGGGATCATCATTAAGGCCCCCAAGAGTCCGCCGCAGAGGGCGATGACAAAGATCTCCCCGTAATTAAAGAAGGCGGGACCGTTGGCTCCGGCGCTGAGGAAGAGGAAACCGGGCAGAGTGAAGATGACGCCCGAAGCGATCGATTCGCTGGCGGAGCCGGTAGTCTGGATAATATTATTCTCTAAGATAGTCGTCTTAAAGAGCTGCCTGCCTAAGGAGATAGCTAAGACGGCTATGGGGATCGACGCGGAGATGGTCAGCCCCGCTTTGAGAGCTAGATATACGGAAGCCGCTCCAAAGAGGGCTCCAAAGAAGATCCCCATGAGAATAGCTCTCAGAGTAAATTCGGCCATCGTCTGCTCGGGGGCCACATAGGGCTTGACCGCCGAGCCTTCATTCAACTCACTCACAATGGGATATACCTCCACCCCTAATTCAAACTTTGGGAGCGCTCCCGGGGGCGACTCCCCATTCCTGCCGCAACCCTTCTACCCGCCCCTGGGCGGCCTCAATGCGGTCGCTAGTTAGAGGATGGCTACTCAACAGAGAATTGACAAATTGACTATCTTCTTGACCTTTGTCATTTTGCTTTAAAACCTGCAAAGCCTCTACCGCATACTGGGGATCGAACCCCGCCCTAGTCATGAGGATCATGCCCCCCTCGTCCGCTTCCTTCTCTTGCGATTGGCTGTAGCGATTGCCCATGACGAAGTCGGTCATGCCCACTAAGGTCGAGAGCTTGCGCCTTTGGCTATGGTCCCCTCCCAAAAGGCCCACTAAGATCCCCCCGCCCAACTGGGTCATCAGCGCCCGCTCCATCTCTTTGACCGAGTGGCGCTTCTCTACGTGGGTAATCTCGTGGCCCAAGACGAAGGCCAATTCGCGCGTCTTCATAGCCTTATAGATCCCCTTAGTGAGGTAGATATACCCCCCGGGGAAGGCGAAGGCGTTGACTATATCTTGGTTGAGAATCTTAAAGTGGTAGGTCAGGCCGCGGCTAGTATTTTTGACTAAGAGCCGCCCTAAAGCTTGGATCCGGCGGTTGGCCTCCGCGTCGCGGTAGAGTCCATAGCGGGCCTCTATCTTTTGGGAGGAGGAGCGCCCGATCTCAATCTCTTTCTCCGTAGAGATCATGGCCGCCCAGGCGGGCAGACTGCCTAAGAGGAAGACTAAGAGGAAAACTAAGAGCCACCCTCCCGCTAACCATTTATAAAACCGCGCTCGGCGCCCTACGCTCTCGACCATCATTTAAGCCACCCGCTCATGTAAATTCCCCCGCCAGTACTTAAGCTTTAAAAGAGAGAGACCCTCTTTTCCCCGCCCTCCCCCTCTTCGACGCGCAAGTCTACTTTGAAGATCTCTCGCAAAAAGGCGGGGGTCAAGGTCTGGGCGGGGGTTCCTACCGCCGCCAAACGGGAGCCTGTCAAAAAGGCCAAACGCTGACTGTAATGGGCGGCCAAATTGAGGTCGTGCAAGATAATAATAATGGTCATCCCCCGCTCCCGCTGCAGGCGGCGCAAAAGCTCCATTAACTCTAGCTGGAAGCAAATATCTAAGTGGGAGGTGGGCTCATCTAAGAGTAAGAGTTTCGTCTCTTGGGCTAAGGCTTGGGCGATGCGCACCCGCTGAGCCTCTCCCCCTGAGAGCTGGGAGATGGGGCGCTGAGCCAGATGGAGGGTAGAAGTATCCTGCATAGCCCTCTCTATAGCTAGGCGATCGCCCTCCGACTGGCCGCCCCAAAATTTAGAGTGGGCGTAGCGCCCCATAGCTACGATCTCTTGACAAGTAAAAGGTAGAGATAAGCGCACATCTTGGGGCACAAAGGCCAAGCGCTGCGCCCGCTGCCGCGGAGTAAGTTGAGCCAAATCTTCACCCTCCAATAAGACGCGCCCCCGCTGCGGGGAGAGGAGCCCGGCCATTAAGCGCAAGAGGGTAGATTTCCCCGCCCCGTTGGCTCCCAAGATGCTGAGCCACTCCCCGCTCTCCACTAAGAGGGTTAGATCTTCTAAGACGGGCGGGCGCCTCTCCCCATAGGAGTAGCCGACCCCCTCTAAATGGAGTAACCCTGGAGCCATCTCTAATTAGACCTCTGGCATTTGAGGATAAAGAAGAAGAAGGGGGCGCCTACTAAAGCGGTCAAAACCCCCACCGGCAATTCGCGGGGCGCGATAATTACTCGGGCTATCATATCGGCTACGATCAAAAAGGTCGCTCCATTGAGGGCGCAGAGCGGTAAGAGCCAGCGATGGTCGGGACCCACTAGGCGCCTAGTCAGATGGGGAACGACTAAGCCTAAAAAGCCGATCATGCCCGCCACCGAGACGGCGGCCGCAGTCATTAAGGAAGAGGCGGCTACCACCCACAATTTGAGCCGCTCCACATTGACTCCCAAAGCCTGGGCGTTCTCCTCCCCTAACCCTAAGAGATTGAGAGGCTGGGCGCAGCAGAGGAGGGTCGCTCCCCCGCCCACTAAGTAAGGGAGCAAGAGCCAAAAGGTAGCGGGCCCCTCCGGTTGTTCCAAAGTCCCCATGAGCCAGAGCATCACCCGCTGCAAATCTTGGCCGGCCATCGTCAAGAGCAAGCTGACTAAGGCCCCGGCGAAAGAGCCGACGATCACCCCCGCCAAGAGGAAGGTCTCTACGGGTAAGAAATTATTGACCTTAGCTAGACGGTAGACTAAGAACATAGCCCCCAAGGCGCCGATAAAGGCCATAGCCGGGACCGCCGAGAGGTAGGGGGTCAAGTTGGGGAGATTCCAGACGATGGCTAAGGTGGCCCCCAAAGAGGCCCCCGAAGAGGTACCTACGATATAGGGGTCGGCCAGAGGGTTGCGCAAAAGCCCCTGCAAGCCGCAACCCGCCAGAGCCAAAGAGGCCCCCACCAAGGCCGCTAAGAGGATGCGCGGTAAGCGCAATTGGCTAATAATTAGCCGACTGGCCTCGGGTAAGGCTTGAGGGTCGCTCACTAAGAGCCAAAAATCGCTCCAGGGCAGGGGTACCGAACCCCAGAGGGAGGCTAGGACTATGGCTACTCCCAAGAGGGAGAGGGCGAAAGAGAATTGGGCCGCACGCCGCATGGGGTCACCCCTTCTGCGGCCGCCCCCCAAAGTCCCGCACTAAGTATTCTTGTAACTGCAGAGCTCCCTCCAAACAGCGCAGCGTGGGGCGCTGCAGAGAGCTAGAGGGGATATGGTAGACCCGTCCCGCCCGCACCGCCTCTAATTCCGACCAGACGCGCTTCTGGGAGAGGTCGGGGTAGGGTTCAAAGTTTAAGACTATCCCCTGGGGGCGGAGGGCCAAGACCCCCTCTAGGGAGAGGACGGGATAAGGGTCGGCGATGGCGGCCGTACAATTTTGGGCCCCCGCCAGCTCTAAGAGTTGATGGTAGTAAGAGGAGCGCCCCACGCTGACTAAGGGTTGTAACCAGATAGCTAAAAAGACGCGCGGCCGCTGGGGTAAGAGTCGGCGTCCCCGCTCTAAGCGCCGCCAGTAGGAGTTAAAGCGCTCTTGGGCCGCCTGAGCCCCCGCCCCTAACTGGAGGGCCTGCCCTAAGACTTGCAGATTATGGCGCAAATTGTCTAAGTTTTGCTGGGCTAAGCCCAGGTGGGGCACCTTTAAGCGGCGCAAGTTGGCTTGCAATTGGGCCGAGACTAAGGTGGAGTCATAGACTACGAGATCGGGTTTAGCGGCCGTTATGAGCTCTAAATTGGGATACATATCCCCCACGCTGGGAATATGGCGCACGGCCGGAGGGTAGTCGTCATTATCCGTCACCCCCACTAAGAGATCTTGGCCCCCCAAATCGCAAATAGTCTCCGTTAGACTGGGGGTTAAGGAGACGACGCGCAGGGGGCGCTCCCCGGTACCGGGCGCATAGGGCGCTTCCCACAAAGTGGCGCGCTGGGGCGCAGGGGGGCCCGCGGGGGCGCTACATCCCGCCCAGAGACAGATTAAAGCTAAGAACACCCCTAACCCCCACCTCTTAAGTAGCCTCTCCATCTCTTCTCCCCTCACGTGGATTCACTCTCTTAGGAGCTACACCATCCTCTAGACCCGTTACTGGGGAAATTTAGGGAGATATTGCTCCGCTCCTGCCCTCCGCCAAGCGGAGGAACCCCTTTTGGACTGTCGAAAGGCGGCCTGCTTATTGGAGAGCCAACGATTAGAAGTCTCGATAAAGGATAGGATTTGGAGACTATGAGTGAAAAGCTGAGCGCCCGTGAAGTGGCGAAGATGTACCGGGATTATGTCAATCCCGACTTGGCGCGCATGATGCGCATTACCGGGCTGGGGACCATCGAAGAGCGGGCCCAAGGTTCTTACGTCTGGGATAGCGAGGGGGAAGAGTATTTAGATATGGCGGGCGGATACGGCGTCTTCTGTGTGGGCCACTCCCATCCCCACGTCGTCGAGGCGGTGACCCGCCAATTGCAGAAGATGGCCCTCTCGGCCAAAGTCTTCTTTACTGAGGGGCAGGCGCTCTTAGCTAAGAAATTGGCGGAACTGACCCCGGGCGATCTGCGCTACACCTTCTTCTGCAATAGCGGTACGGAGGCGGTGGAGGGGGCCTTAAAGATCGCGCGCTTGGCTACCGGACGCACTACCTTCGTAGCTATGCACAACGCCTTCCATGGCAAATCGACGGGCGGCTTGGCCGTCTCCGGGCGTCCCAACTACCGCACCCCCTTCGAGCCCCTCATGCCCGAAGTACGCCACATCCCCTTTGGGGATCTCCAGGCCCTAGAGGAAGCTATCGATGAGACGGTCAGCGCGGTCATCGTCGAGCCCGTCCAGGGGGAAGGCGGAATCCACGTGGCCCCTCCCGACTATCTGCCCCGGATGCGCGAGCTCTGCGACCGCCACGGCGCTCTGCTCATAGCCGACGAGGTCCAGACCGGTTTCGGCCGCACGGGCAAGATGTTTGCCGTCAACCACTGGAACGTCTGCCCCGATATTCTGGTCTTAGCTAAAGCTTTGAGCGGCGGCGTCATCCCGATAGGCGCTATAGTCGGCACCCCCAAAGTCTGGGCGGCCTTTAAGGGGCGTCCCACCATCCACACCTCTACCTTTGGAGGCAGCCCCATCGCCTGCGCGGCCGGCCTAGCTACTTTGGAAGTCTATGAGCGCGAAGATCTCTGCCGCAAGGCGGAGGAGAGCGGGCGCTATCTCAAAGGCCGCTTAGAGGAGCTGGCCGCCCAATTCCCCGATCTCGTCCGGGAAGTGCGCGGTATCGGCCTCTTATTGGGTCTGGAGGCGGTCAAGGAGGAGTACGCAGGCTCCATTATCGCCGAAATGTCGCGCCGCCACGTGATCGCCGTTTACACCCTCAACCAGCCTAAAGTTATTCGTTTTGAGCCGGCTCTGGGTATCTCTCGTCGGGATCTAGATCTCTGCCTGGAAGCTTTGCAGGCCTCCTTGACTAAGACCCGCGAGATGTTCGCTACCCAGCCTACCCCCTAAGCCCCTATTGGAGGAATTATGAGTTACATTTCTCGCAGTATCGTCGCTCACGGCGATCCTCGCGCCGCCTATGAGCTAACCAAGGATATGGAGAGCTTCCCCAAGTTCATGCCCGACGTCCAGAGCGTGGAGGTCGTAGAGCGCCGAGAGAATATGACCATCACCGACTGGGTGACGGAGATCGACGGTACGGAGATCATCTGGACCGAAGAGGATCACTTTGACGACCAGCAGATGATCGTCACCTATAAGCTCATCGACGGCGATCTCGATAAGTTCGAGGGGCAGTGGATCTTTGAGCCCTGTCCCGAGGGTTGCAAGATTACGCTGACCGTCGATTACGACTTTGGCATTCCGGAGTTAGTCCACCTCATCGGGGGAGTTTTAGAGATTAAGGTTACGGAGAATTCGGATATGATGCTCCAGAGCCTCAAAAAACGGCTCGAGGGTGCGGAATAACTGTGAATCGTTTCGGTTTTCTGATCCATCCCCTGGGGATGCGCGATATTACGCGCCATCTCCCCAACGTAGCCGGTAAACGTCCCTCTCTGGTCAAGAAGGTTTTAGAGTGGACTCCGGCTTACCATGCCTCCCACATTACGGGCGTCACCTCCGCTTACGACGGCTCCCAGATTGAGGGCGACTTCTATACGGTCCCCCTCTTCCCGCAGCAGATCGTCGGTTTAGAGCGCAAGTTCGTCCTCGATCGCATCCTGGAGGCCTGCCGCCTGGCGGAAAAAGATGGGGCCCAAATCGTAGGTTTGGGAGGTTACACCTCCGTAGTAGGTTCGGCGGGTCAGCAAGTGGCCAACGCCATGGATATCGCCATTACTAGCGGCAATAGTTATACGGTGGCTACGGCCATCGAGGGGGCGACTAAGGCCTGCCAGCTCTTAGATCTGGAGGTAGCCAGCTCTACGGCGGCGGTGGTGGGAGCTACGGGCTCTATAGGCGGGGTCTGCGCTAAGATCTTGGCCCGTTCCGGGGTGGGCAAGCTCATCCTTTTGGGGCGCAGCGACCAGCGCTTGGCTAAGGTGGCGGAGGAGATCCACGCCCTCTCCCCCGGCGTCGACTTGGAGATCTCGACCGACATCGCCTCCGGCGTCCATCGCGCCAACTTAGTAGTTACTTGCACCTCCTCGGGGGGCGACATCTTACAACCGTCCATCTTCCAAACGGGCAGCGTCATCTGCGACGTAGCCGTCCCTCACGACGTCTGCCGCGAGGTGGCTCAGCTGCGCCCCGACGTCTTAGTTATTGAGGGCGGGGTCTGCGTGGCGCCGGGCGAGAATCCGCGCTTCAATTTTGACTTCGGCTTCCCGGAGGGGGTCTGTCTAGCCTGTATGGCGGAGACTATGATCCTCACTTTAGAAGGGCGCTTCGAAGATTTCTCCATCGGGCGGGGGTTACAAATAGAGAAGGTCGAAGAGATCAGCCGCTTAGCGAAAAAGCATGGCTTTAAGCTGGCTGGCTTCCGAGCTTTCGATGAGCCCATCACCCCGGAGCGCATCGAACAAGTGCGCACCCTCTCCCAGGAGCGCTTGAAGAATGCGAGGTCCTTTCCCGTATGAGCACCCCTTCCCCCCTCCCGGCCGGGAGTAAGCACGTAGTAAGTATCAGTCTGGGCTCCTCTCAGCGCGACCACCAGGTGGAGACTGAGCTTTTAGGGGTCCCCTTTCTCATCGAGCGCCGCGGCGTAGACGGCGATCTGCGCCGGGCTAAGGCCCTCATCCAGGAGTTAGACGGCCAGGTAGACGCTATAGGTCTGGGCGGCTTAGACGTCTATCTCTACAGTAAGACGAAGCGTTACGCCCTGCGCGACGGCCTCAAACTCTTGGCCTTAGCTCAGAAGACCCCCGCCGTCGACGGCAGCGGTCTCAAAAATACCCTAGAGCGCGAAGTGATTCGCCAATTGGCGGAGAACGGCCCCTTCCCGCTCCGCGATCGGCGCGTCTTGATGGTCTGCGCTATGGACCGCTTCGGTATGGCCCAGGCCTTAGAAGAGGCGGGGGCCAAGGCTATGTATGGGGATCTGATCTTCACCTTGGAAGTCGATCAACCCATCTTGACCCTCGACGAGCTCGCGGAACGGGCCGACAAGCTTTTGCCCGATCTGTGCAAGTTGCCCATCAGTATGGTCTACCCCACGGGCTCTAAACAGGCGCTCATCGAGCCCACCCCTATGACCGATAAGTACTACGCCCAAGCGGATATTATTGCGGGTGATTTTCTCTTCATTCGCCGCCGCTTACCCCAAGATTTACAGGGCAAGGCGATCATCACCAATACGGTGACCGCTCAGGACCTGGAAGAGCTGCGCCAGCGCGGAGCGGCCTACTTGGTGACTACCACCCCTGAGTTTAAGGGACGTTCCTTTGGTACGAACGTTATGGAAGCGGTCTTCATTTCCCTCTTGGGCAAGAAGTGGGAGGAGGTCCAGCCCCAGGATTATCTGGAACTCATCCGCCGCCTCCGCTTCCAGCCCCGAATCGTCAAGTTTTAGAGCTTAACCGAAAATATTTAGCCGGAGGAAGACGTAATGGCTAACGAAAAACCCACCATTCTCACTAAACAAGGTAAGATCGATCTGGAGAAAAAGCTTACCTATCTCAAGACTATTAAGCGCGAGCAGGTGGCGGAGCGCATCCGTACGGCGCGCGAGTTCGGCGATATTTCGGAAAACGCCGAATATGAGAGCGCCAAAGCGGAACAGGGTTTCGTCGAGGGTACGATCAGCGAAATTGAGCGCGTCTTGCAGAATTGCAAGGTTATCGATACCGACGAGCTCAGTTGCGACGAGGTCAGCGTGGGCACCGTGGTGACTATCGTCAACGCCAATACCCCTCCGGGCGCCCCCGAAGAGCGCTACACTCTGGAGTTAGTAGGTACCCGCGAGACGAATCCTCAGGGCGGGCGCATCTCCAATGAGTGCCCTCTGGGCGAGGCTTTAATCTCCCACGGGGTGGGCGATTTAGTCGACGTGCGTACCCCCAGCGGCGTCATCACCTGGAAGATCGAAGATATCCAGCTGGCTTTAGCTAAAGATAAATTGAGCGATAATTAGAGCGAAGAGAATGAGTCAAGAGAAAAAGAACGAGCGGGCAGCCGCCCCGGAGCTCTCTTGGAGCGAACAACAAGAGATCCGCATCGACCACCTGCGCCAGTTGGAGGCCCAAGGGTTGAATCCTTACGGTTCCAGATTCGTGCGCACCATGAGCGCCGCCCAAGTTAAGGAGCGCTACCAATATTTAGAGCCCGACCAAGAGGCCCCCGAAGAGATCAGCTTAGCGGGGCGCATTACCGCCTGGCGAGGCCATGGCAAGGCCTCTTTCCTCGATCTGAGCGATCTGAGCGATCGCTTGCAGCTCTATTTTAAATACGACGTCTTAGGGGAAGAGGCCTATAAGCGCCTGGCCTTAGCCGACTTGGGCGATATGATTACCGTCAAAGGCAACGTCTTCCGCACTAAGCGCGGCGAGATCTCTTTGCGCGTCCACGAGTGGCAGATCGCCGCTAAGAGCCTCAATCCGCCCCCGGAGAAGTGGCACGGCTTGAGCGACGTCGAGTTGCGTTACCGCCAGCGTTACGCCGATCTCATCGCCAACCGCGAGGTGCGAGAGGTCTTTATTAAGCGCAGCCACATCGTCTCCGCCATCCGCCGCTATTTAGATAACCTGGGCTTTTTAGAGGTAGAGACCCCTATGCTCTCTACTCTGGCCGGCGGCGCGGCCGCCCGCCCCTTCATCACCCACCACAACGCCCTCAACGCCACCATGTACCTGCGCATCGCCACCGAGCTCCACCTCAAGCGTTGCATCGTAGGCGGCTTAGAGAAGGTCTATGAGATCGGGCGCATCTTGCGCAACGAGGGGATCGATACGCGCCACAATCCCGAATTTACCACTCTGGAAGTTTACGAGGCCTGGAGCGACTATCAGGGGATGATGGCTCTGGCGGAGGGAATTATCGATACCTGCTGCCGGGAGGTCTTAGGGACCCATCAAGTGACCTTCATGGGGCGCGAACTCGATCTCCGTCCCCCCTTCCCGCGGCGCACTATGGACTCTATGCTCCAAGAGTACGCCCACATTTCGCTGGCGGAGTTGCGCCAACCGGGGCGGGCCCAGGAGAAGGCCCTGCAGTTAGGGATCAACTTGGGTAATAAAGAGCATACCTTAGCCCACTTGATCGATAAGATCTTTGAGGCGACTTGCGAGGAGCATCTGATCCAGCCCACCTTCGTCATCGACTATCCCATCGAGCTCTCTCCCCTGGCCAAGCGCAAGGCTAGCGATCCTACTCTGACCGATCGCTTCGAGCTCTTCGTCTGTGGCAGCGAGTTGGCTAACGCCTTCAGCGAGCTCAACGATCCCTTCGACCAGCGCCAGCGCTTTGAAGAGCAGCAAGCCCATAAGGATATTGACGACGAGGCCCATCCTTTAGATGAAGATTTCCTCAACGCCTTAATGTACGGCATGCCCCCCACGGGCGGTATGGGTATCGGGATCGACCGCTTGGTAATGTTACTTACCGGCCAAGATTCGATCCGCGACGTCTTGCTCTTCCCCTTAATGAAACCGCGCCGCCAAGAGACGGGTAACCCCACCTCAACGGAGGCTGACAATTGAGGAGGTCCCATCGTTAAGAGATGGCTTTCCTAACCCATTATACCGATCCTAAAAAGAAGGTCTTACAGATCGTAGAGATCGTCTGCGCTATTATCGCTATAGTGGCGGCCGTCTTTTTGATCCCCCCCGCCATAGAGCGCCACAAGATCTACCAACAGGCGGTAGCGCTCCACGAGCAGGGTCACGAGCGTATCCACGCTAACGACCTAGAGGGGGCGCGGGAGTGTTTTGAAGCGGCTCTGCGCTTAGACTCTAAGTTAGAAGAGAGTTATATGGAGCTCGCTAGCCTCCACTACTTCGAGCAAGAGTTTGAGAAAGAGCGGGCTATGTACCACCGCGGTTTAAAGGAGCTTCCCGAGAGTACCAACCTGCGCTTCCACTTGGCGGAGTCCCTCTTCCTCTCCGGCGCCTTCCAAGAGGCCCAGGCTGAAGCTCAGCGCGTAGTCGATATAGATCCCGACTACGGCCCCGCCGTCGCTCTCATAGAGCGCTGTAAGGAGATGATTAAACATCCCGAAAAGAGGAAGTATATCCACACCTTAGAGCAACGGAAAAATGAGCGCCGCTCCCACGTCGACCACTAAGCTCTAAGCGTTCTAACCTAGACTTAAGGCCCCCGGAACCGTAGGTTCCGGGGGCCTTAAGTCTAGGTTTTTAGTTAAATACCCGCCCAATTGCGGCGTTCTACAAAGGTGGGCGGCTCTACCGTAAAGCCGTTCTTTAAGCGCTTAGCTTCGCGCTGGATAGAGGCCAACAGGAGCGGACCGCTGACCATCCCCAGCCATTTAGCCCAGCTGCCAAATTCGCGCGAGAGTTGTTGGCGCAAGGCCTGGATATTCTCTTGCAATTGGCGATTAGACTCTTTAAAGTAGCGCTCCATAGCCCAGAGCGCCCCTTGAGCGTAGTGGCGCACGCTGGCGGAATCTTGCTCTAAGCGGCGGCGCACGCGGCTATCCGGGTAGTTATGGTAATTGCGCCAACTCTTCCAGATGGTGCGAATGACCCGATAGACGCTGGGGCCATTGACCCGATAGTCGGTCTGGAAGGCCCGCAATAAGAACTCTTCGCTCTGTTCGGGCGTAATGTGGGGATGGTTAAAATTGAAGCGATACTGACCGTGAATATCGGCCAGATCGACGTCCTCTAACATCGTCCCCTTGGCCTGCTGCTCGGCAAAGAGCGGGGTACCCGGCAAGGGGGTATAGAGCATAAACTGGTGGAAATCCGTATTGTGGCGCACCGCCCGCTCAATAACTTGGTCGATATTCTCAGGCGTATGATTCTCTAAGCCGATAATACTGGAGCCCAAGACCTTGACCCCAATCTCTTGTAAGCGGCGCACGAAATCGACCGAATCGCACCCTTTGAGCTTGCTATACTGGCTATCCTCCCCTTCCAAGCCGATCCACAACCAGGAGAGGCCCAAACGCAGGAGCTCATCGAAGGTATACTGGCGCAGAGCGTTAGCCGAGGAGAAGCAGTAGAGGGACCAGGCCTTACCGTGGCGCTCCATCAACTCCAAAAGCTCCAGGGCGCGCGGGCGGTCGAGCAAGAAGTTCTCATCCATAATGAAGAAGGAGCTAGTGCCCAACCTCTCTTCAAAGCCCGCCATCAAGTTGAAGAGCTCCTGACCGTTCTTGAAAAAGACTACTGAGTGGCCCTTACCCCCAAAGAGGGCGGAGGTAGCGCAGAAATTACAACCCATAGGGCAGCCCACCGAGGTAATGACCGTAGCCGCCGTATCTTGGGAGCGCGTTTTAAAGTCCATCCCAAAGAGACGCGTACCAAAGCCGGAGAGAATGTCGGGGTGGACGATACGCGCCGTCTCATCCTCCCCTAAGAAATGGCGGAACCAGCTGATCCCTTCGCCGCGGGCGATATAATCGGCGTCGATCATCTTCTCTAAGTTGGAGATAGAGGCCACGTGACCGCCCACCACGATCTGACTCTTGGGGGAGTGGCGACGTACCAATTCGCACATCCGGCGCACCTTGCCCACGTTGGCTACGATGCCGCTGATACCTACGATATCGTAATCGCCCTCTTGCAACTCGCGGATAAAGCGCTCTTGGGAGGGGAAATCCAAAAGGGTGGAGGGGGCTCCGATATTCTCTTGGATGAGCATTAAACCCCAAGAGCGATGGAACATGCGCAAGGAGAAGGGCCCCTGCACGCGCGTCACTTGGTTATGGTAGAGCTCCATGGGGTTAATGGCCCTGCTGCCGAAGGCGTCATTTTGGGCGTAGGGTCCAAAGACTGAAGTAAGCAAAATGGTCGGCTTACCGACCTTCTTTCCACGATATACCGGCCGCACGGCACTGGGGGTAGCGCTCATCTCTCTCGCTCCTAACTGCAAAAAAAATCTCTCTCCACCCACCCTCGATCTCATTAAAGACTGTAGAAGATGGGGATCTGTTTGCAAGTCAAGAGCCTATTCCTCCCCCTGGAGGACCCCCTTAAATGCCAATCTATGGTTTTTATTAAGATGGAGCCAAGAGGGTCCCCTCTTCAAAGTCGCGGATAACTTTCAGCATAATGGGCCCATATTGGCGCAACTTGACCGCCCCAAAGCCGCTGATCTGGGCTACCTCTTCTAAGCTGTGGGGCCGCCCTTGGGCTAAGGCCAGGAGGGTAGCGTCGTGTAAGACTAGGTAGGGCGGCAGGTGGGCCTCTCGGGCCAACTGCATCCTCTTCTGGCGCAATAAGGCTAAGAGTTGACTCACCTGGTCGGCGGGCCACTCGCTATCGCCCTCCCTAATCCCTACGCTAGCCCCCATTCTCTTCTTCCTCTCCTTGGGGGCTTCGCTCTCTAAGCGCAGAGAGACCGCGGCCGCGCCCGTTAAGATCTCTCTACTCCGTTTAGTCAATTTGAGCCCCCCATAGCCGGCCAGATCGACGCGCAAGTAACCGGCCGCCGTCAACTGGCGGAAGATGGAGTGCCATTGGGAGGCGCTCAAGTCGCGCCCGATGGCGTAGGTACTCAACTCATCGTGATGTTTTTCGCTGATCTTGGAAGTCTTAGCTCCGCGCAAAATATCGACTAGATGGCCTACCCCGTACATCTGGCCGGTGCGGTAGACGCAAGAGAGGGCCTTTTGAGCGTAAGTCAGGCCGTCGACCGCCCGGGGAGGTTCTAAGCAATTGTCGCAATTTTGACAATGGTCGGGCGCCTCTTCCCCAAAATATTCCAAAAGAGCCTGACGGCGGCAGGTAGTAGTCTCGCAAAAGCCCAAGAGAGCCCGCAACTTGCGCCGCTCAATGCGCTTTTGCTGTTCGGGCGCTTCCGACTGCTCGATAAAATTTTGGCGCAGCGCAATATCGCTGAGGCTATAGGAGAGCCAAGCCGAAGAGGGCAAGCCGTCCCGCCCGGCCCGGCCCGTCTCTTGGTAGTAGGCCTCGAGGCTACTGGGAAGATTGAAGTGGGCCACAAAGCGCACGTTAGGCTTATCGACCCCCATCCCAAAGGCTACGGTAGCCACCATCAGCACCGCCTCCTCTTGGAGGAAGCGCTCTTGGTTGGCCGCCCGCTCTTCGGCGCTGAGGCCGGCGTGGTAAGGCCAGGCGTTAAAGCCCAGATCGCGCAGCCATTGGCAAGTCTTCTCTACATCTTTGCGGCTTAGACAATAGATAATCCCCGCATCTTGGGGATGGCGTTCGTGGACAAAGGAGATAAAGCGCCGCCTAATCTCAGTTTGGGAGGCGCTCTGCGCTTGGACGTAATAGCGGATATTGGGCCGGTCGAAGCTCGTAATAAAGTGGCGCGCCTCTTCTAACTCCAGATAGCGGATAATATCTTGGCGCGTGGCTACGTCGGCGGTAGCGGTCAGGGCCACGAGGGGCGTCTGGGGGCAGAGTTGGCGCAATTGGGCCAACTGGACGTACTCCGGCCTAAAATCGTGCCCCCACTGGGAGATACAGTGGGCTTCGTCGATGGCGATGAGGGAGAGCGGTACTTCTTGCAAGACTTGTTGGAAGCCCTCCATCAAAGCCCGCTCGGGAGAGACGTAAAGAATATCGATCTGACCGGCGTAGAGGGCCGCCCACACGCGCCTAGCCTCAGCTGCGGAGAGGGTCGAATTTAAAAAGGCGGCCCGCACCCCGTTGGCGCGCAGGGCGTTGACCTGGTCCTGCATGAGGGCGATGAGCGGCGAAATGACTAGGCCCATGCCCGGACGCACTAAGGCCGGGATCTGGTAGCAGAGCGACTTCCCTCCCCCGGTGGGCATTAAGACTAGGGCGCTCCCCCCGGCGATCAGATGCTCGATAATCTCCTCTTGGGGAGGGCGGAAGGAGTGGTAACCAAAGACCTGGGCCAGGACCTCTCGCGCCTGACGGCGGGCCTCACAGCTCTCCATCGAACTCCAGGGCGGTAGGCAAGGGCTCCTCTTCGTCCTCCTCCGCTCGGTTTTGGGCGTCTATCTCCCGCTGGGAGGCCATAGCCTCCATGAAGGACTCATCAAAATCGGCAATGAGATCGCGCAGATGGATGAGGGCCATACGCACCCCGCTCAACTCCCGGAAGATGGGGGTCTCTTCCCCTTCCGTCTGCGGGTCGTAATCGTCCTCTCCCCCCTGCAAAAGATGGGGCAAGACGTCCGTGTAGAGATCTTTAGCGGCCACCATCAACTCCGCCAGACGGTAAGCTACGCTCTCCCTCTCGCCGGGACGCAAGCAATTTTGCGCTTGCAGATGCTTATAGATCACCCGAGTAATAGCCAACTCCTCGCTCCCGGGCTCTAACTCGGGAACGTAGGCTCTCTGTAAACTTTCCATACTACTTAGCCCCCGCTCACTCCAAATCTAAAGGATCAAAGCCTTCCAAATCCGCCTCTTCGGGGAGCGGATTTTCCGCATAGTAGGCCTCTAACTTGCACCAATCGCCTAAGAAATCTTCGATTATCTCCCGGTAGCGATCCTCTTCCAGGATAGTCTTCACTATCTTGGCCTGCATCTGGGGATAGCCGGGATTAGATTCTAACTTTTGGCCAAAGGTCTCCCTCAGCGCGGAGCGCACTAAGACCGCGGTCGAATCGAAGAGAAAACTCTCCGAGTTAGAGTCTAGCTTCGAAAGTTCGCTAGCTGCAGCGCTCAGAAAGCGCTCTTGGGGGGTGGCCTCTACCCCCGCCCCCCGACCTAAGCCCATAGCCTCTTGGGTGCGCGCGGCCTCCGAGGAGAAGAAGACGTCGTCCGCCGCCTCGGCAGCCGAAGTCTTGCTCATGCCCGCCTCTTTGAGTTTCTGTTTCTGTAAGCCTAAGAGCCCGCTACAAAAAGAGGCTAAATTACCAGTCTGTATATGATCCAAAGGATTCCAACCTCAATCTAAGAGATCCCAACTCCAGCCCCTCCCTACCGTTGGGATAATACCCAATAATACTCTCTAGCCCCTCTGTTATCCCACCTCTCTGCCTAAAAGTAAATAAAAAAAAGAGATAACGCAGGTACCTTCCGCTCGAGGGTTAAATAGAACGGAGCGCCAGGCGCCCTACTCTCCGTAATTCGGAGGCGGTTGTTTAAATCTTTTTAACATTGTTACAATCTCTGGGCAATAGGCGAGACCTAGTATGGTAGCGAGAGAGAGTATCGTTTCCGCTATATTCCGTCAGTGCGGAATGCCGATAGAGAGGAGAAGAAACCGATGCAGCCAGTAAGATTAGTCGATACCACTTTCCTTGAGAAAGCCCTGGATGCCGCCTCCTTGCGTCAACAGGTCATCTCTAGCAATATGGCCAACGTCAATACCGAAGGGTACGAAGCTAAGCGCGTAGTCTTCGAGAGCCATTTGCGCGAGGTCATGGACCTGGAGAACGAAGTGAGCGACGATTACGGCGCCGATGTGGCCAACACTGCGGTCGACGCCGAGTTCCGCCTCGGCTCTAGCGGCGGCTATACCCGCGACAGCCTCCAGGCTACCGTAGAGTCCCAGAACGGTCCCTTAGATATCAACCAAGAGATGAGCAATCTGGCCAAAAACCAGATTATGTACAACGCCTTGGTCAATAAGATCTCGGGGATGTACGGCACCTTGAAGTACGTCATCGATAGCGCCGGCCGTTAGGTCCTAAAGATTCGGACAGCTAAGAAGAGTAGGAGGAATTAGCATGAGTTTTTTCAACACCTTTGATATCGCTTCCAGCGGCATGACCGCCCAGCGCAAGATGATGGACGTCACGGCGGCCAATATCGCCAACGTCAATACCACTGAGACCGCTGACGGCACCCCCTTCCGCCGCATGGTGGCCGTGGTCACCCAAAAGCAGATCGGCGACTTTGAGAACGAATTCCAGGCCTGCTCCTTCGATGACGAGACCCCTCAAATGCAGGGCGTAGAAGTCTCCAGCGTCCAAGCTGACAATTCCGACTTCCGCTGGGTCTACGATCCCTCCAATCCTAAAGCCCAACAGAGCGGCGAACACAAGGGTTACGTGGCCATGCCCAACATCAACGTCATCTCCGAGATGACCAACATGATGATGGCCAGCCGCGCTTTCGAAGCCAACGCCACCCTCTTGGACGCCTCTAAGTCTATGTCCATGAAGGCTCTGGAGATCGGCCAGAAGTAAACTCTCTCCTAGGGGGACGAACTCTTCCCTACGGGCTCTAATTTCGAGGAGGTTTCCGATATGCAAAATCCATTTTCTGCCATTCAGGGCGTCAGCAGTCTGAACCAAGCGTCTCAGATGAATTCTCTCAACGCTCCTTCCAGCGTGGGTTCGGTGGGCTCTATCTCCACCAGCTTGCCCTCTATCTCCGCCCCTTCCGAGAGCGACGCTAAGTCTTTCTCCAATCTCTTGGGCGATGCCTTGGGCAGCGTCAACTCCACCATGCAAGCCTCGCAGACGGCGACTAACAACCTCTTAAATGGGCGTTTAGAGAACTTGCACGACTTGACGATCGCCGGAGCCAAGTCGGAGGTCATGCTCCACCTTACTACTCAAATTGCTTCTAAACTTTGTTCTTCGGCTACCACTTTATTCCAAATGCAATTATAATCAAAGTGCATTGATGGGATTTGTATTCGGAACCGTGGTCCTGTAGGCGGTCGACCTTAAGGGGGTTGGCGGCCTACAGGCAACGGGGGACTTCCGGATTTAGTTCCCCTGTAGGAAGGAGAATAAACTATGGCCACCGGTATCCAGACGGGCATGCGGACAGGTAGTGGTCCCTTAACCACAGGAAGAGGTCCCCTGGGCAAACCTCCGGGTGGCGCCGGTAGCGGCAGCCCGTTGGGCAAGCTCGGCGCCATCTGGTCGGGCATGAACCCCAAGGTGAGGATCGCTCTGATGTGCGCAGTGGTCCTTCTCGTTGTGGGCTTTATTGGTTTTAACGTCTACAGTTCCGCGAACAAACCTGTGGAGCTCTACGCTACCAAGCTCAGCGAAGATGACGTCAAAGACGTCTCCATGAAACTCCAAGAGTGGAATATTCCCCACCAGGTCTCTCAGACTAACGACAACCTCTTAGTGGCTCCCAAAGATAAGGTGCGCGCTCAGGCCCAATTGGCCTCGCACGGCCTGCCCCGCCACGCGGTCATGACCGCTGCTACCAAGCCCGATTCCAGCGGTCTCAATACCATGTCCGAAAAAGAGAAGGACGATATTCGCAAGCAAGTCTTAGAGGGCGAGCTCACCGAGTCTATGCGCCAGATGGAAGGCATAGCCGACGCTTACGTCAAGTTGGGCTTGCCGGAGCGGACCCTTTTCGACAACGGCCAGGAAGCTGCCAAGGCGGCGGTGATGCTAAAATTGAAGCCCGGTTCTCAACTCAATCGCGAGCAGATTACCGGTATCGTCCACTTAGTAGCCTACTCCGTCCCCGATCTCAAAGCTGAGAACGTCAAGATTGTAGATACGAACGGTAAGGATCTGACCGCCAACCTGCCTCTGAACGGCAATCAGTTTGGTATGGCTCCCAGCTCTCAGCTGGAGTACAAATTGGCCTTAGAGCAGCACCTCAAGAATAAGGTGGAGCAGCAGTTAGCTACCGTACTCGGCGCTCAGAAGTTCGCCGCCCAAGTCACTGCGGAAGTCGATTTCTCTCAAAACGAAGTGCAGCGTGAAGTGGTGGGCGGTCCCGACGATAACGGTAAGGTACGCGTAGGCGGCCAGCGGCGCGTCGAGCAGTACAACAAGAACGGCTCTTCCAGCGAAGATGAAGACGACGGCGCAGTGCAAATGTCTACTAGCAGCGCTGAGAAGAAGGGCACTTACGTCAAGACTGAAGAATCCGAAAAGTACGAAGTCAACAAGACCATCTCCAAGAATGTAGATACTTCTCCTCGCATTCAGCGTCTCACGGTCTCGGTGGCTGTCGATAACTTGAAACCCGATCAGGAAGCGGCGATTGCCGGTTTAGTCAAGGACGCCATCGGTATCAATGAGAGCCGCGGCGACTCCGTAACCGTCAAGAGCGTTCCCTTCGCCACCGCCACTTTAGACGGCGTCTACAGCGAAATGGCCGCCGGTATGGCCGCTGGTCAAACCCCCGTTGCTCCTCCTACCAGCGGGATCAGCACCTCCACCGTAGCCGCGATCGCCTTCATCCCCGCCGTCCTCTTAATGGCCTTGGTAGCCGTCTTCGTAACTCGCCAGCGCAAGGTCCACGAGGCTCAGTCCCAGCTCTTACTGGGCGGCCATACCTCCGGCGCCAGCTCCGACATCGCCGACCTCCTCAACGAGAAGTCGGGCAAGTCCAAAGCTATGGGCGAGACTCGCGTCAATACTTCCGATCAGTTGGAGCGTTTAGCTAAGGAGCGTCCCAACAAGTTGGCCGCCATGATCCGGGATACCTGGCTCAGCGACCAACAGCAGCAGCGCTAGCTCCTAGCGTGAGAGCGCCCCCCTGGCGCCAACGGGAAGAGCGCCTCGGGGCCTTGAGCCCCGGGGCGCTCTTCCTCTATCCTTCCCCCTCGTCTCGGAAAGGAGTTCTCAGTTTATGTCGGTTAATTTGCCCCCCAGACAGAAGACGGCCATCTTGCTCATGTCTCTGCCCTCAGAGATTTCAGCGGAGATCTTTAAGGAGTTGGGAGCGGACGAGGTCCAAGCCATAACGACTGAGATTTCAAAGTTACCCCAGATCTCTCCCGAGACCCGCTCCCAAGTTATCCAAGAGTTCCTCAATCAAGATAATGGCGACGGCGGCCACCCCTTCGCCGCTCTGGGCGGCTTAGGGCGCCCCATGGGTCCCCCCAGCGGCCTGGGCAGCCCCTTGGGCGGTTTCAATCCCGCCGCCACCATGACCGCCACCAGCACTAGCAGCCGCCCCTTAGACTTCTTGCGCCGAGTCGACCCCCGCCAACTCTTGCAACTTATCCGCAAGGAGCTGCCCCAGACGATAGCGGTCATCCTCTCCTACTTACAGCCCAACCAAGCCTCCGCCATCTTGGGCGACTTGCCCCCCGCAGTCCAGACGGAGATCGCCCGCCGTTTGGCGGAATTACATCCCGTCAACGCCGAAGTCTTAGCCGAACTGGAACGCGTCTTAGAGAGTCGCTTACACGACGCTTTGGAGGTAGGTTCCTACTCCCAGTCGGATGGCAAAGAGAGTTTAATTAGCATTTTGAACCACGCCGACCGGGCTACTGAAGAGCGCGTCTTAGATAGTTTGGCCCCCAAGAATCCCCACTTAGTCTCCGACCTCAAGACTAAGCTCTGCGACTTTGAAGACCTCAACAATATTGACGACGCCTCCCTGGAGCAAGTCTTGCGCCTCACCGATTTCCGCGACCTGGTCTTAGCCCTCAAAGGCGCCGATCGCAACCTCTCCGAGCGCATCTACCGCTTCCTCTCCCCCGACGTGGCCCGGGCCTTAAAGGATGACGTCGATAGCTTAGGCCAAGTCTCCTGGAATGAGATTAAGCAAGCCCAGCAGGCTATTCGCAATATTCTGCGCGGCTTAGTCACTCTGAGCAAGGTCAAATTTAAGTAAGCTCTCTACCCCCTCCCCCAGCTTCACAAAGATAAGGTAGGTATAAGTAAAGGTGGCACTCTTTAAGGGCAATAGCACATCTAGTGGCGGCGCGGCCAACCAGCCTAAGCGCTCGGCTTTAGTTAAACAGCGCCCCAGTACCCCTATCTCTGGGGGGGAGGAGCTAGAGGACTTTATACCTACTAATTTTGGCGCTACTAAGGTCGCTGAAGGCGGCTCGGGTCGCATCTTCCGCGGCCAAGGGGCCCAGCCCGTGGAAGAGTTCCATCCCCAATTGCCTCCCCAGAAGGCGGCGGAAGGGGTAGGTAAGATCTTCGGTTACCGCCGCCAAGATGCGGTAGAGAAGAAGTTGCCCCCTTTGAGCGCGGCCGCTATCAGCGTCCCCACCGGCGACGAGCCCCCTAAACCCAAGGAGCCGGAAGCCCCGCCGCCTCCGCCGCCCGAGCCTATCGATGAAAAGATTATCGCCGCCGCCCAAGCTAAGGCCCAAGAGCTCCTCCAACAAGCCCAGGCCAAAGCCCAAGAGTTCCTCCAGCAGGCTCAAGGCCAGATCGAGCAGTTGCAACAACAAGCTCTGGTAGAGGCCGAACAGAAGCGCCAGGAGGCTAAAGAGTTGGGTACCCGCCAGGGGATAGAGGAGGGTCAGAGGCTAGCCCACCAGCAGTACGTAGATCTCATGTTGCAAGCTCGCGATCTCTACGTGCAGGCCATTAAGGAGCGGCGCCAACTCATCGAAGCTACGGAGCCGGCCTTAGCTAAACTCTCTATAGACATCGCTGAAAAGATTATCGGCTTAGAGATCAGCACTAGCGGCGACGTCATTATGGGCGTCGTCAAAGAGGCGCTCTCCGACATGAAGGATCGGGAGGAAGTGCGCATCCGCGTCAACCCCGACGACTACCATATCGTCAATAACGACCGCTCCGCCCTCATGCGCATGGTGGAGGGGCTCAAGGATTTCGACCTCTCAGTCGACTCCAAAGTGGCCCGCGGCGGTTGTATTATTGAGACCAACCTGGGCAATATCGACGCTCGCTTAGAGACCCAGTTAGCGGCCATTCGAACCGCCTTCGATCGCAGCGCTAACGGAGAGGATGGAGACGATGGCGCAAATGCCAACTAAGACGGCTCCGCGCCCCGCTTTAGGACGCAAGCCCCTAGAAAAAGCAGCCAAACCTCTGCCCGCCGCTGAAGCTGCCGAGGCGGTAGAAAAAGCGGAGGTTAAGGAGGCCGCTCCGGCTCCCAGCGCCCCAGCCGCCCCTCCCCCGGCTCCGGCCGCTATCTCCCCCCAAGAGTTAGCCCAAAAGGAAGAGCTCTTAGCCCAGCCATTACCGGAGATAGAGCCCCTCCCCCACATTACCTTCCCCAGCTACCACTTAGCTTTAGAGCGCTGCCGTCCCATCCGCATGCACGGGCGCGTGAGTCAGGTCGTCGGTTTGACGATTGAATCCGAAGGACCGGACGTCAAGATGGGCGAGCTCTGCCTCATCTATGAGAAGGAGGGCACGAAGCCTATCCGCTCGGAGGTGGTGGGCTTTAAGGGCAGTAAGGTAATGCTCATGCCTTTGGGGGATATGGGCGGTATCAGCCCAGGATGCGAGGTGCGAGCTACGGGTAAGCCCCTCTCCGTCAAGGTAGGTCCCAAGCTTTTGGGGCGAGTCTTAGACGGTCTGGGCAACCCCATCGACGGTTTGGGTCCTCTGGAGTATGAGGCGGAGTATCCCATCTACAACGAGCCCCCCAACCCCATCACTAGGCCCCGCATTACCCGCGCCCTGCCCATGGGGGTGCGCGTGCTCGATTCTACCTTAACCCTCGGAGCGGGTCAGCGCGTCGGTATCTTCGCCGGTTCCGGCGTCGGTAAGTCGACGACCCTCTCCATGATCGCCCGCAATACGGCGGCCCAAGTCAACGTCTTGGCCCTCATCGGAGAGCGCGGCCGTGAGTTGCGCGACTTCTTAGAGCGCGACCTGGGCCCGGAGGGTATGCGCCGCTCCGTAGTAGTGGTGGCTACTTCCGACCAACCCGCCCTCGTCCGCCTCAAAGGGGCGTATACGGGAACGGCTCTGGCCGAGTATTTCCGCGATCAGGGTAACGACGTCATGCTCATGATGGACTCCGTCACCCGTTTCGCTATGGCCCAACGCGAGGTAGGTTTGGCCGTGGGCGAGCCCCCGGCTACCAAAGGTTACACCCCTTCCTGCTTCGCCCTCTTACCTAAGCTCATGGAGCGGGCGGGGACCTCTCCCCGCGGTTCCATCACCGCCATCTACACCGTCTTGGTCGAAGGCGACGACATGAACGAACCTATCGCCGACACGGTGCGCGGTATCTTAGACGGTCACATCGTCTTGAACCGTAAGATCGCCCACAAGAACCGCTACCCGGCGGTCGACGTCCTGCAATCCGTCTCCCGTCTCTTTACGGAGATCAACTCCAAAGAGCTGCAAAAGGCGGCTGGTACCTTGCGCAACGTCTTAGCTACCTACCAAGAGAATGAAGACCTCATCAATATCGGCGCCTACCAAAGAGGTTCCAACCCCAAGGTAGACTTTGCCATCTCCAAGATCGACGAAGTGCAGAAGTTCTTGAGCCAAGGGATCTACGAACCGGCCCCCTTTGAAGAGACCCGCCGTCGCCTCTTGGAGATGTTCGGAGAGAATTAAGGTATGGCCCAGAAGAGATTTCGCTACCGCTTACAGCAGATCTTAGACCTTAAGATTCAAGCTGAAGAAGACGAGAAAGAGAAGTTGGCCAAGCTCTTACAAAAGCAAGAGGAAGAGAAGGCCATCAAAGCCCAGTTGGAGCAGAAGTTGGTCCAAATTAGGGTAGAGCTCAAAGAGAAGCAGGCCAACGGTACGCTCGATATCAACGCCCTGCGCTTCTTCCCCCAGCATATCGAATTCGTCAAAGGTCAGATCGTCAACCAAGAGTTGCGCCTCAAAGAGATCGCTATCCGCATCGCCCAACAGCGCGAGAACCTGCTCAAAGCGGCTCAAGAGAGGCAAAGTTACGAAAAGAATAAGGAAAAGAACCACGAAAAGTGGTTAGCGGAGATAGAGCAGGAAGAGAATAAGATGTTGGATGAGCTGGCCACCCTCAAGTACGCCAGGGAAGCCAGCACCTAGAGCGACTTTCGGGAATCAAAAAGAGGAGGCTACATAAATGTCGATATTCGCCAGAATGGAACAGATCGAGCGCCAGATGAGCTCTTTAGAGCGCGCTCTGGACGCGGAGTTTAAGTCCCCGGCGACTCAGAAGAAGGCGCCTACCGCCGCTGAGTCCGCCTCCTTCCAGAGCATGATTGAGAGCATGAGCGCCGGTCAGCGTTTCGATCCCAGCCAGGCGGCCAGTTCCGCCCCTCTGGGCACTAGCTCTGGCCCGGCTGCGCCCGCTCAATTTGAGGGCCTCATCCAAGAGGCCTCCCAAAAGTATAAGGTCGATCCGGCCCTCATTAAGGCGGTCATCCGCCAAGAGTCGGCCTTCGATCCCCAGGCCACCTCTTACTGTGGGGCCCAAGGTCTCATGCAGCTCATGCCGGCTACCGCCGGCGATCTGGGAGTGAAAGACGCCTACGATCCGCGCGAGAATATTATGGGCGGCACTAAATACCTGAGCCAGTTGATGGATATGTTCGACGGCGACTTAACTAAGACCATCGCCGCTTACAACGCCGGCCCCGGGGCGGTCCAGCATTACGGCGGGGTCCCCCCCTACGCTGAGACCCAAGGGTACGTCGACAAAGTTTTAGGCTACTACCAAGAGGGCAAGGGTTTAGCTTAAGCCCAGCCTTTCCCCGTAGTAGAGACCTTGCCACATAGGATGGGGGCCGGTGAGGCATAAGGGCAAGTAACTCCCCCAGGTAAAGGAGTAGTTATGGAAAATCAACTCTTAATATCCATGCTCGGATCCTCCGCTATGCAGAAGGGTCGCGAAGGAGCGAAAGAGGCCTCTGCCACCGATTCTCGCGGTTTTAGCAACTGCTTAGAGGAAGCGACCTCCGACTCGCAAGAGACGGAAACCGATCTCATCTCCGCTAAAGAGAGCAAAGAGGAGATCAAAGAGCGCCAGAAGGCGGAGCAGGCGGACGCCCAAGCTCAGGCTAAGGCGGCCCAAGCTAAGTTGGCCCAAAATCCCAAGGCTATGAGCGGCAAGGCCTTCCTCTACGATATGATCTATCGCAACCCCGATACGCTCAATATGGCGGAAAAGCAGGCTCTGAAGCTAGATACGGCCCAGAAGAACGCTCGCCTAAATCCCAACCACAAAGCGGGCCAGAACTTAAATTCTACCCCCACTTTGGCCCAAGCGCCCGGTAAAGAGGCTAGCCAATTGAAGGCCCAGACCTTTGAGGCTCTCTTGACTAAGGAGGGTAA
Organism: Vulcanimicrobiota bacterium; assembly: GCA_944322965.1. Taxonomy (GTDB): domain Bacteria; phylum Vulcanimicrobiota; class Xenobia; order Xenobiales; family Xenobiaceae; genus Bruticola. Next base: position 227,641 of record CALUQR010000001.1, on the reverse strand, counting down.
GGGCAAAGAGGATAGCTCCAAGTTAGGGACGGTGGAAGCTAACCAAGCGGCTTCGGCGGCCAATAAGGGTCAAGGGGCGGAGAACGCCGCCTCCTCTAGCCTCAAAGAGGCCGGCCAAGTGGAGCGCAGCCAGCAGACCCAGCAGCTGACCCAAGCCCAGAAGCGCCAACAGGTGATCGACCAGATCGTGACCCACATGGAGATTCGCAACTTCGCCAATAAGGATGAGCTGCAACTCCGCCTCAACCCCGAGTATTTGGGCGAATTGAAGATCAAGTTGACCCAGACTAAGGATGGCGAGTTGAGCGCCCAATTTATCACCGACTCCGAAGAGACTCGGGAAGTATTGACGGAGAGCCGCAATCAGTTGCGCGAGCATATCGAAGGTAAGGGTATGCGCCTGCGCCAGATTGAGGTGGAGATGGTCGATTCCTTGGCTTAAAAGCCAGCGGCTGAAAGCTCGATTTTACAGCTTTGGAAGCCTTTGTTTACTTTTTTGTAACACTATGTTTAATGGGCCACAACAAGGGATTGATATTCTTAGCCTGAGAAAGAGAGGGTACTCTCCTCTCGAGCTTAGTAAAAGGCCGAAGTTGGAGCGCCCGACGGGTTCAAGGAGGCATCAGGTAGATCATGTTTGATTTTAACAATTCAGCCAACGCTATTCAGCAGAACCAGACGATGCTGAATTCCTATTTCCAGAACTTGCAAAACCAGTTCACCCCTGGTTACAAGGCCGAGACGGTGCAGTTCAACGATATTATGGGCCAGACGATGGGTGGCGGCGGCGCTAAGACTCAGGCCGCGGGCATTATCTTCAGTCAGGGCCAGCTCTTCCAGACGGAGAACCCCACCAACTTGGCTATCGACGGTCAGGGCTTCTTCATGGTCAGCGACGGCAGCCAGACCCACTACACCCGCGACGGTCGCTTCGCCTTCAACAACGGCATGTTGACCAATAGCGAAGGCAAGAATGTCATGGGTTACAAGTTAGACGCCCAGGGCAACATCTGCAGCGATCCTCAGCCCATCGAGTTACATCTCGATCCGGCCACTAAGCTCTACGGCGGCAAGTACACCGGTTACCACTTCGACGAGACCGGTAAGCTCTACGGCGAGCAGACCATCACCGACCCCATCACCGGCCAGACCGTTTCCGAGTCCGTGCCTATCGCTCAGGTCTCCATCGCCTCCTTCGCCAATGCCAGCGGCTTGAAGAAGACGGGCACCACCACCTTCGGCAAGACGGAAGGTTCTGGCGAAGCGGTAGTGGGCGTGGCTGGTCAGGGCGCCATGGGACGCATCGCGGCTGGTAGCTTAGAGTTGGCTAACGTCGACTTCGCCCAGCAGGCGGCGGCTATCGGTATGGCCAAGCAGAATTACGAGGCCAACTTCGCGGCCTTTAGAGCTATGGACAAGTTGACGGAGTCCGCTATCGGTTTAGTCCGCTAAACTTAAGCGGCGCTAGTCGCCAGCTAGCCCAATTTACGGGAGGTCTTCCCCCACCGCGCAGTCTCAGGTGGAGGGAGACCTTAATCTTTTAAAGTGAGGGAATTAATCTACCTATAGCGAAGGGAGGAGCGTATTGGGCAGGGGATCGCCTGAAGGCGGGCCCAGGGAGGAAGCCATTGCGCCAGGATGTCGGTAGTTACGATGAAATTATGCGCTTAACTTCGTCGCGCAGTAGGGTGGAGGGGACGGCCTCCGCTTACGATTTTCGCAAGACGGAGAAGCTTACCCAAGATCAGAAAAAATTTATCGAGCGGGTCTTCGTCTCATTTTCGGAGACGGTAATCACCAAGTTAGCGCCCATGCTCCAGGCTCGCTTCAGCATGCAGCTCATGACCAGCGTCCCGCGCACTTACGTCTCCTACCTCAACTCGCTGGCGGAGACGACCCCCATGCTCATCTTCGGCTTAGAGCAAGATGTCAAGGGCTTTGTAGATATGGATTTCGATCTGGCCTTCGCCCTCTTCGACCGTCTGATGGGCGGCAAGGGTCAGCCCCCTCAGCCCGATGTACGCCGCTATTTTAGCGACTTAGAGAAGGCCATCCTCCAGAAGCCCTTCACTCAGTTTTTGGAAGCCTATACCCAGGCCTGGAAAGATTTTAAGCCCGTCAAGCCGCAGTTGCTCTCGGTGGAATTTAATCCTATGGCCGTCCATATCGCCAGCCCCTCGGAGTTGATGTTCGTCATCCCCTTCCAGGCGGAGTTGGCCGAAGCGCACGGCTCTATTAACGTCGTCTTGCCCTTCCACTATCTGCGCGACTGCATCCCCAAGGCCTCTTTCGATGAGTTTATGCTCTCCAAGACGAGCGTCCCCACTACGCCTCAGCCCCCCGCTACCCCCCAGTTGGCGAAGCACATCGAGAAGGCCAAGATACCTATTACCGTCAGTTTGGGGAGAGCGGAGCTCTTATTCCAGGAGCTGCTCAGTCTGGAAGTAGGAGATACGATCCGCTTAGATACGGAGATCTCGCAGCCTCTGCGCGTCAAAGTGAGCGGACAGACTAAATTCCTGGGCCATCCGGGTACTAAGGATTCCAAATTGGCTTGTAAAATAAGCCGCGTATTACAAGATGGAGATGAAGAACTCGATGAATGAACAGCAAGGACCGCGTTCCGTACAGTTTGGGGCCTTAGAGAATTCCAGTCCCGTGGGCGGTTCCGCCTCCAGTATCGATCTGTTGCGCGACGTACCCTTGGAGGTCAAGGCGGAGTTAGGCAAGGCCCGGCGCTTAGTGCGCGATATTTTGCGTTTGACGGTGGGGACGGTCATCGATTTGGATAAAGAGGCGGGGGCGCCCGTCGATCTGATCGTCAACAATCGCCAGATTGCTCGCGGGGAAGTGGTGGAGATAGATGGCCGCTACGGCATTAGAGTGACCGAGATCATTCGCTAACTGGCTGGAAGAGACGGGAGGTTAGAAAGTTTTGGACAGTTTAGCCAGCAGCGCCCGCCGCAGTCAGAAGGCGGCGGTCAATCTCAGTATCGGTCGCAGCGCGGAAGTGGAGGATCTCAATATCCTCTACGACGTCCCCTTTATTGTCGAAGCGGAGATGGGCGGCACGATCCGCCCCATGTTAGAGATTTTAAAACTGACCCCGGGTTCCCTCTTGGAACTAGATAAGGAAGAGGGGGCTCCCATCGATCTCAAAGTCAACGGCCATCTCATCGCCCGCGGTGAGGTAGTAGAATTAGACGGCTGCTATGCGGTGCGCATTACCGAGCTCGTCTACTCGTGATCGACTTTCAACATTTAAAAGATACCTATCAGAGCAGGCGACGCCCCTTCATTAGCTTGGGGGTCTTGTGTCTTTTGGCCTTAGGTCTAGTCGTAGGCTTAGGTTATTGGCGCTCCCAAGAGGTGGGGCGCGCCCCCCAACCCTCGCCCAGCGCCTCCCCCTTGACGGGCCGCGATCTCTGGCGGCGCGCTTTGGCCTCGCCCCCAGCGGCTACCCCTCAGCCGGTGGCCGCTCCGACTCAGCCGCTAAAAGCCGCCCCTCAATCTACGGCTACTCCGACTCAACCAGTTAAGGCTGCTCCTCAACCTAAAGCTACTCTGGCCCAGCCAGTTAAGGCAACTCCTCAACCTACGGCTACCCCCCAGCCCCCGGCGGCGGCCGCTCCCCCCGCCCCGACCTCCACTCCCAGGGGCCCTTCCATCTTAGACGAGCCCTGGCCCCCTTCTAGCCATCAGGGGACGACCCACGTGGAGTCTACCTTCTTGCCCCGCTTGGGCTCTATGTTCTTCGTCCTCTGTTTTACTTGCGCCCTCATCTGGATCGCCCTCAAAGTAGCCGGTCCCCTACTCAACCGCTGGGGAGGCTCCAGTCCTAAGGCGGAGAGTCGCCTCCAAGTCTTAGAGCATAAGACTTTAGGTCCCAATAAAGCCCTCTATTTAGTAGAAGTGGCGGGCGAGCGCTTACTTTTGGGGATGACCGACCAGCAGATAACTACGCTGGCCCACCTCCAGCCCCCGCCCGCTCCCTCCCCAACTCCCGCCCAGACCGAACCCGCCCCTGAGGCTCTTCCCGAGCCGGAAAAGGAGGGAGAGAAACCTACTCCCCCGCCCAACCTCCTGCAAGAGGTAGTAAAGAACCATCTTTCTTCCCTCTCCTGGTCAAAAATTAATAACCATCCCCTTTAATTGAGAGGGGAGCCCCGCTTTAGTGGGAAAGCTTAAGAGGAGAGCTTGGCTCCCCAGAGCCCTGAGAGAGAGTGACGCCAGACTGATGTTGAAGCTAAAATTGCGCCCCCTGCTGAAAGTAGGTCTCATCCTTCTAGCGGTGGGATTCACCTTGTGGTTAGTTGCGGAGGCGGCCTCCGCTCAAAACGCCTTCCCCCAGCTCAATATGCCCAATATCTCCATTAATGGGCAGAAGGCTAGCGAGAAGCAGACTTTCTCCACCACCCTCTTGCTCTTGGGAGGATTGAGTATCCTCTCCCTGGCCCCTTACATCTTGGCCATGTGTACGGCCTTTATCCGCATTACCATGACTTTGAGCTTCCTGCGCTCGGCTATGGGTACCCAACAGGTGCCGCCTACGCAGGTCTTGATGGGTTTGGCTCTCTTCTTGACGATGTTTGTCATGGCGCCCGTGGGGGAATCGATCAATAAGGACGCTCTCCAACCCTACCTAGCGGGCAAGATCCCCCAACACCAGTTCTTTGCCAAAGCGTATAAACCCATCCAAGAGTTTATGCTCTACCAGACCCGAGAGAAGGATATTCAACTCTTCTTCGATATTGGGCGCGTGAAGAATATCAAAAAGAGAGAGGATATCCCCTTCTACATCCTGCTCCCCTCTTACGTCCTCTCGGAGATCAAGACTTCCTTCCAGATCGGCTTTTTGATCTACGTGCCCTTCCTGATTATCGACATGGTAGTGGCCTCAGTCTTGATGTCTATGGGTATGTTCATGCTCTCGCCCATGTCTATCTCGTTGCCATTTAAATTACTACTCTTCGTCCTGATAGACGGCTGGCACCTAATTATTAAGGGCGTAGTCGAGAGTTTTAACTACCCGCGCACCTAGACGGGTTCTCCCCTGAGAGAGATAAAAGAAAGAGGAGGAAATTAATGCTAGTCCTAGGAGCGGAAGTCTTTAACGACGGGTTCGTCTTGGCCCTCTGTACTAAGGCCCTCTACTTAGTCTTAGTGCTCTCGGCCCCCATGCTCTTGTCGGCCCTGTCGGTCGGTCTTTTGGTAAGTATCGTCCAGGCTACGACTCAGGTCCAAGAGCAGACCCTCTCTTTCGTACCTAAAATTATCGCCACTTTCATGGCCATCGTGCTCTGCGGCAACTGGATGTTCAACATGTTGTCCTCATTCACCATCTCTACCTTTGCCGATATTGCTCGCCTGGGTCCTTAAGAGTAAACGATCATGATGAGCGACCCGGCCTTACAATTACTGGGCGTGGGACTCCTGGCCTTCACACGTATCGCCCTCATCTTCGTGCAGGCCCCCATCTTCGGTAGTAACCACATCCCCAACCCCATCTTGGTAGGTTGCGCGGTGGCGGTTACGGCTTCCATGTTTCCCCACTTGCCCATCCCGGCCGACATGCCCGTCGATCTCTTCCCCTTCTTTGGGGCTCTACTCACCCAGGCCTGCGTAGGTCTAGTTATAGGCTTCGTCTCCTTTATTATTATCGCCGCCGCCCAGTTCGGAGGCGAACTCCTAGACATCCAAATGGGCCTCTCCTCCGCGGCCTCCTTCGATCCCGCCAGCCACGGCGCCATCAACCTCCTGCGCAAAGTCCTCTTCTACACTTCGATGAACCTCTACCTCATCGTAGGGGGGCACCACCAGCTGCTGGCGGCCATCTACAAAAGTTACGAAGTCATCCCCTTAACCTACTTCAGCATGTCGGGGGATCTGGCCATGCAGCTCTTGCGCCTGAGTAGCGATCTCTTAGTCATCGGCACCCAGATCGCCGCGCCCGCCTTGGCCGCCCTCTTTATCGCTCAATGCGCCTTGGGTCTTTTGGCCCGCGTAGCGCCCCAGATGAATATCTTTATGTTGAGCTTCCCCCTCAACATCGCCATAGGTTTGATCTTACTGCGCCTCTCTTACCCCTTAATTATGAGAGTTTTGGGCTTACAGTTTGAACTCAGCCTAGAGAGTCTGTTACAATGTATAGAAATGATGATGCCGCTAGGGAGGTGATTTAGATGGGTGGTCAGGATAGCGACAAAACTGAAGAGCCAACTGAGCATAAGTTACAAGAAGCCCGCAAAAAGGGTCAGGTAATGAAGAGCCAGGAGGTCATCTCCACTAGCCTGTTGCTGGCGACCGCTGGAGCGATATACGCCGCCGGTTCGGGTATGCTCTCCCGTATCCGCGAGATAACTATTTACGTGTGGAGCCAAATCCCCACCTACAATATCTTAGATCGCAGTATCGGTGGAGACATTACCCAGGTGATGATCACCATCTTCTTGGTCTTAGCTCCCCTCTTGGGAGCGGCCTTTATGATGGCCTTGGCCGCCAATCTGGCCCAGGTCCAATTCATCTTCACTACGGAGACCCTCAAGCCCAGTCTCAGCAAGATCAATCCCCTAGAAGGTTTTAAACGCATCTTCAGCGTCAAATCTCTAGTGGAACTCCTCAAGCAATTGGCCAAATTGGGCATTATCGGCTACATCTGCTACAAGGTGGTAGGCGAAGCCCTGCCCCAACTGCAGACGGCTCCGGCTATGCCCTTAATGAGCACCTTGGAGTTGGTAGGCTTGACCGTCAAGAGCTTAGTAACCAAGGTCTTGATGGGTATGATAGCTATCGCGGGGGTCGACTACATCTTCCAAAAGCAGCAATTCATGAAGCAGATGCGCATGAGTATGCAAGACTTGAAAGATGAGTACAAAGAGACGGAAGGTAACCCTCAGATTAAGGGTAAGCTGCGCCAGTTGATGCGCCAGAACGCCCAAGGCGGAGGGAACCCCGCCCAATCCGTACCCGACGCTTCGGCCGTAGTCACCAACCCTACCCACTTGGCGGTGGCTCTGCGCTATAAGCAAGGTGAAGATCCGGTGCCTATCGTGGTCGCTAAGGGCGAGAACCTCTTAGCCCTCCAGATTAAGGTGATGGCCGAGGACCACGACGTGCCTATCGTGGAGAATGTGGAGTTGGCGCGAGCCCTCTTTAAGGCTTGCGAACTCTCCGGGCCGGTACCGACCGAGATGTATAAAGCGGTGGCGGAAGTCTTGGCTTACGTCATTAAATTGAAACGCAAGCGGGAACTCCTGCGCCGTAGGCGTCAGGCTCGCAACGCCCCCGCCGCTCCGCGGCGGGCGGCCAGCGCTCCCCGCTCTATGCCCCGTCCCCAGTTCTCAGCGCGCGGGATGGCGGCGGGAAGGCGCTGAGTGGGTCTGGGGGGCGGCCCTTTAGGGCCGCCCCCCACCCGCCATAATTCGCACGCGCTACGTAGCTCCTTAGAGAGCCCCGGCGAGTGCGAATTCTCTTTATCACCCAGACTTTAAGATAGCGGAGAAGAGTAACCATGGGCGCCCAGCCTGATGGATTAGTAAATAAACTAGCGCGTTCTTCGGAAGTCGGTATCGCTATTGTGGTGGTCGGCATCGTCTTGATGTTGGTCGTCCCCATGCCCCCCGACTTACTAGACGTCTTCCTGGCCTTCAACTTGGCCTGTGCCATCATCACCTTGATTATCTCGATCTACATCGAAGAGCCCTTACAATTCGCGGTCTTCCCCACCGCGCTCTTGGTAGCCACCCTCTTCCGCTTGGCGTTAGACATCTCCGCCACGCGTATGATCTTGCTCCATGGCAACGAGATCGACCCCGTCACCAAGATGCCCATCGGAGCGGGCCACCTCATACCGATGTTCGGGAAGGTGGCCGTAGGCGGTAACTTGATCGTCGGTTTCATCATGTTTATCGTCTTGATCATCGTCCAGATTATGGTTATTACCAACGGCGCCGAACGTATCGCTCAGGTAGCGGCCCGCTTCACTTTGGACGCTATGCCCGGTAAGCAGATGGCTATCGACGCCGACTTACACGCCGGCAACATCGACGCCGACACGGCCCGCAAAAAGCGCAAAGAGATCGAACGCGAATCGGACTTCTACGGCTCTATGGACGGCGCCGGTAAATTCGTCAAGGGCGACGCTATGGCGGCCATCGTCATTATGGGCGTCAATATTATTGGCGGCTTAGGGATGGGTATCGTCTATCACGGTATGGACGCCGCCCACGCGCTGGAGACCTACGCCATTCTCTCTATCGGCAACGGCCTCATCACTACCGTCCCCGCCTTCTTGATGTCTACGGCCATGGGTATGGTCGTCTCCCGCGCGGCCTCCGAAGCTAACCTGGGTAAAGATATTGTCGAGCAGGTCTCCGGTCAGCCCGACGCTCTGAAGATTGGCGGCGGCTTTATGCTTCTATTAGGTTTATTGGCCTTCTTCGGCGGTCTGCCTTTCTTGATGGTCGTCACCTTGTCGGGTATCGGCGGGGCCCTCATCTATCTGGGCTTCCAGGTCAGTCAGAAGACCCAAGAGGTGGTCGTGGCCGCTACCTCCACCCAAGAGCAGAAGAAGAAGACCGAGCAGAAGAAGCCCGAGAGCGTGGTCCAGCTCATGCAAGTGGACCCCATCTCCCTGGAAGTGGGGCGCGGTCTACTCTCTCTGGTCGACCCCAACCAAGGGGCCAAGCTCTTAGATCGCGTCACCTCCATCCGCCGCCATATCGCTTTGGAATTGGGTATCGTGGTGCCGGGCGTGCGCTTCCGCGACAACTTGCAACTCAAACCTAACGCCTACGTCATTAAGATTAAAGAGATCGAAGTGGCCCAAGGCGAGGTCCAGGTCAACCAATTCTTAGCTATCGGTCCGGAAGAGAAGCTCAAAAACTTGCGCGGTACAAAGACGGTCGATCCTACCTACGGTATGCCCGGCGTCTGGATCTCCCCCGAACAGCGCGGCGACGCCGAGCGCTTGGGCTGCATGATCTTCGACCCGGTGAGCGTTATCGCCACCCAATTGACAGAAGTGGTGCGCACCCACGCGGCCGAGATGTTGGGCCGCCAAGAGGTCCAAGCCCTCATCGACACTGTCAAGAAGACCCACCCCGCGGTGGTCAAGGAGATCTTCCCCGACGCTCTGGGCTTGGGCGAGATCCAAAAGGTGCTCCAGAATTTGGTCAAAGAACGCGTTTCCGTGCGCGACTTAGTCTCCATCTTAGAGACTATGGGCGACAACGTCCATATTACCAAGGATCCGGAGATGTTGACCGAGTTCTGCCGCGTCTCCCTCTCCCGCGTCATCTGTAAGGATTATTGTAATAATGACGGCACCATTAACGTCATTACCCTCGATCCGCGCATTGAGCAGATGATCCAAGGGGCCATCCAGCGCAACGAGTTGGGCTCCTTCTTGACCTTAGATCCCAACGTGGGCCAAGAGATCTTGCAAGCTATCTCCACCCAGGCCAACGCCTTACAAGAGCGCGGCTTGCAGCCCATCCTCTTGGTAGCCCCCCAGATCCGCCCGGCGCTCCACAAGCTGACGGAGCGCTCCTTCCCCAACCTGGTCGTTCTCTCGTGGAACGAAATCGCCCCTAAGATCAACGTCAATTCGGTGGGTATGGTCCAATTCTAAGAGGGAACGGCCCCGGTCTAGGCCGGGGTCCCCTCAGAGGAGTGGAGCGCCAGCCCTGACCCTTTACAAGAGGAAGGCTAGATGGAATTAGAAGCGCGCGTAGGTTTGAGCCCTGAAGAGATGATCACCACCTTCAATCGCATGTACCAAGATTCTTGGCAGCGCAGTCAGGAGAATATCGACTGGCAAGCGGCTAACCTCAGCCAGCGTCTGCAGGCGGGCGAAGAGGTCGATCTCGCCGGTTGGATCGTAGGGGTCATGGAGCGGGTTATGACCGCCGCCCGCGACGCCACCGCCTACACCCTCCTGGAGAATAATCAACGCGTGGCCCAGCAACTTTTAGAGCTGGGAGTCCCGGTACCCATGGAGGAGGTTCCCGAGGTAGAGGAAGAGGAGAGTATGGTCGATTTCGATCGTTTGGCCTAAAAGAGCCCTCCCCCACCCGACACTAGACGGGCCGCCAGTTAGAAACTGGCGGCCCGTTCATATTTCTCTAATTTTTAAGTAACATCCCAGTCCGATAATAGCATAAGAGAGCGTTACCTGGCCCGGCTATATTCTAAATAGTTCCAAATTAGTAAGGGGGTACTATTCCAAATGACATTCGCCTTAACCGGAGCCGCCAGTTGGGCTCAGATGCAAGCTAACGACTTCCAAAACGCCCAGACTATCTATACCCAAATCCAAGCCCAAGCCCAACGCCAAGAGATGCAGCGCTGGCAGATCGCGACCGATACCCAAACTAAGATTATGGAGATCCAACAAGAGACCACGGTCAACCGGGCCAAGACCCAAGATAAGCTCTTCAAAAAGTGGGACGACTACATCCGCGCTTAACCCAATCCGCCTGAGATTTTAGAAAGTAGTAGGTACTTGGCCATGCAAATTAATCTCTCCCCGCTGAGCCCCCGCCCAATAAAGGGCCCCTCCTCCCTCCCCGCCCTTCTTCCAGCCCCTCCCTCTCTAACTAACGAGCCCTTAGACCGTTGGCAGCCCTCTCCAGAGATAACCTCTAACCCCGCTCTCACCCTTGAGCCTAAAGAACCGCTCTCAGAGCTTCCAGCCCCTCCTTTAGCCGTCGCCCTATCGCCTGCGCCCGCGCCAGCGCCCCGCCCCTCGGTAGAAACCCCAGCGAAGACCGCCGCGGCGCCCGCCCTCTTAGCTTTCGACCCTCAGGGGCTGGTGGAGGCGGGCCCTCTAGCCCCTTCTAAAAATTCTCTCTCCCTCTTACCTAGCGAGGGCTTTATCTTGAGAGCCGACCCGGGCTCCCCCAGCCAGTCGCATATTATTTTAGGCGCTAAGGGGCGCTCTAAGTCCGCAGCCAAAAGTAAGAAGGAGAAGACTCCCCCAGAGACGCCCCAGCAGAAAGCCTTAGCCCAAGAGAGAGAGCAGCGCCAAAAGTTGGAGGTAGAGGAGATCCGCACCCGCATGGAGGTAGAGCGCCAATTGCAAGAGGCCAAGCGCCAGATTATCTGGGCCGACTTGCGCACCGAATTGCAGCGCCTCTGGCAAGAGGCCAGTCTGAGGCGCCAGAAGTCGATGGCCGAGCAGCATAAGAATTGGCAGAAGGTCTTTTTAGGCGCCTAAACCTCTTTTCTGCCCCGCCCCGTCGGGGCGGGGCAGAAAGGGGCCAAAGTTGAGCGAATTTCACAAATAGGCAACATGTTACCCTTTTTTTAAAGTTTTAGAACCGGTATAATGGCTGCAAAAGTAATTAGTGCGTCTAAGCCAGAATATCTGGCCCGAGCCTATAAGGAGGCCACAGGTACATGGTTGCCCCTATTGGAATCAATACTAACGCCTACTCCCAAGCCAACGCTATGCGCAATATGCAGCAGGTTGGCGGACAGAGCCAGGTCACGCGCCGCCAAGACGTCGATCCCAGCGCAGCTCAGGATCCCAAGACTCAGAGCGCCGATCAGGTGCAATTCTCTGATGGCGTCTCTTTTAGTAAGGAAGCGCAAGAGAATGCCACCCACGTAGGAGCCGCTCAGAATGAAGCTGACGACTCTCAAAAGGTAGGCGAGGATCTCGGAACCCCCGCCGAGGGCTCTCAGGGCGTAGAGGAGCCGGTAGCGGACGGGACTACCCCCGGCGCCGATGAGACCAAGACTGAACCTCAGAAGGATGAATACGGTTTCGTCCTCTTAGATGACGAGGGCAATCCCATCGGCGGTAGCGTGCCTCCGCCCGAAGAGGGCGCTGGCGAGACCCCGCCCGCCGGAGAAGGCCCCCAGGGTCCTCAGGATCCCTTCGGTCCCAACGGTCCCACCGAGGCCGAGCGCATGGCCTACTACCAGACTTTGGAGAACGACCGCCAGCAGGCCCTCTCCATTCTGACCCAGATGCAGGCCGACCGGGCCAAATGGATGACGGAGCTGTGGAAGATCCTCTCTGACACCCAGAACGCCATGTTTGACATTATGCAAGAGGCGATGATTAACCGCGCCTCCACCTTCGATAGGGCGATGCACGGCTGGAGCCGCGTCTTTAGAGGCGGTTAAAAGGCTGGGGCCCGAGAGGGCCCTCCCTAAAGTCCTTAACGTCCTAGTAGTTATGGCGGGGGCTGCCCGATGGGCAGCCCCCGCCATCTAATTTCCCCTCTTATCTCTAAAAATTTAAAGGACCGAAGCCCCGCAAGCCTCTTCTAATTTATCGCGGTTGGCGCGGTTAATGCGCATAGCCTCATTGATGCGCTCGTTACCTTGGCGGATAGAGTCTAGCCCCTCCTCCAAAAGTTGGGGGTCTTGAGCCTCCAAATAGGCGAACATCGACTCTATACCGCGATTATAAAGTTCGATTCCGGCAAAACCTACGCGCAACTCTTCCTGGAAGTCGGCGGCCGCCTCCTCGGGGATCTCGATCTCTTTAATACCCCGCTCCTTTTCCGCTAAGACGGCGGCGGTCTCAGTTAAGAAGTTAGAGAACTCTTCTAAGGACCAGGTCCCCTCTTGCAGCTTAGCTACCGCCTCTTCAAAGATCTGGAGGCGCTCGTGGATGGGCTCCTGTTGAGGCGCGGGCGCAGCCTCCTCTTCCTCTAGGTAGCGCGGGAGAAGCGCCCCGCAGCGCGCACAGACTTTGGCCTCCGCTTCGTTCTCACTACCACACTTAACGCAGAGCACAGACTCCTCCCAGCTGCTAAAAGTAACGCCCCCCAACTGCGGCGGGACCCCCTCAAATTCGCAAATTTTTTAGTTTTTTCCTTGCCCTCTCAAAAATAAACGCTTCTTAAAGGAAGCCTTCCCACCTCAGCCCAACCAGGAACGAACCTTTTTTTCTAAAATTTAAACTTTCAGTCTTATCCCAGCAGAAAGTTTAAGGTGGATGTGCGTGTTCTCTAGATCTCATACTTTCACTCTGGGGCTTACCCTAGTAGCCCTCCTCCTCACTCTAACCTCTGCTACGCTCTGGGCGGTGCCCTCCGTAGATGGACGCCAACTGGTAGAACAGCTTTACGCCCCCGCCGGCGTCATGCCCCTGCGCGATTTGGTAGTCGAATTAGAGTGTTACGACCTCTCCAAAGAGAGCAACCAGTTCGTCTTGGGCTCCACCGACAAAGTCTATTATAAGTACCCCAATAAATTGCGCATCGACGCCGTCATTAACGATCCCGGCGGCTCCATGGACCAGAAGGAAGCTATCATTATCCGCGACGGCGTCAACGTCTGGAACTATATCAGCATGGGCCAGTACCCAGTAAAGAAGGCCCTCGATCAACCTAGCGGAACGCTCAACCTGCCCTTCTACGTGCAAAAGTATCCCATCGACGCCAGCAAGAAATATACGGTCAAAGGTAAGAAGGAGATCGACGGGGTCTCTACCTACGAAGTGCTCATTGAGAACCCCCAAGACCCCAACGACACTAAGACCGTCTTTATCGACGCCCAGCGGCGCGTGCCCCTGCGCTACGACCTCACCCGCATTAGCGATAAGGAGAAGATCTTAGTGCGCGTCCAGTACAAAGAGATCACCAAACTGCCCGATGGGCGCTTCTTCCCCAAAAAGATTGAGATCTTTGAAAATGACGTCAATACTAAGATCCGGGTCTATACCGGTCTGCAGACTAATTGCGGCTTAGACGACTCGATGTTTAACCAGATGAAAGGTTTTACTAACCCCTATTAATCTAGGGGTCTCTTAAGCTATAGAGAGCGCCTAACTATCCGTGCGCCTAGATACCTTAAGAGTCTGGCAGCGCTCCCTGCTCAGTTACAATACGCTCGCTCGCGAAGCTCTCTTAGCTTTGGGGGTGGGCGTAATAGTGGCTTTAGCCGCCTGGGCCTTTGAGCGCTGCATCACTTTAGTGGGGATGGGATTGGCCGCCCTCTTCCCCCTGGCCCAAAGCTGGGCTCGACCCTGCTCCTTAGCGGCCGGGGGCTTGGCGGTAGGACTCCTCCTCTGGTGGCGGGCCGCCGACTTTAAGACGAGAGGGATCAGCGGGGTCATCGCCAGCGTCTACGCCCGGCAAGGGTTGATCCCCGGCCGCGAGGCCCTCTTGGGGCTCTTAGCCTCCAGTCTGACCTTGGGGAGCGGGGGCTCGGCGGGCAAGGAGGGGCCCATCGTCCAGATCGGGGCCTCCCTAGGTTCCAAAATCGCCCAGCTCTTCCAACTGACCCACCAGCAGACGGTCTTACTCTTAGGTTGCGGGGCCGCGGCGGGCATCGCCTCCGCCTTTGGCGCCCCCTTAGCGGGGGTCTTTTTGGCCTTAGAGGTCATCCTGACCCGCTTCAGTTACCACGCCAGCGGCCTGCTCATCTTGAGCTCTCTGAGCGCTTACCTGGGCACTAAGTTTATCGCTACCCCCCTCTTCCACTTCCAAGCGCCCCCCCTGCCCCCCTTAGAGAGCTGGGAGTTACTGGCGGCCCTCGGCTTAGGGATAGGGGCGGCCTGCGTAGGCACGGCCTTTATGCGCACTCTGGCCGGGAGCGAAAAGTTCTTCCAAAGCCTCCCCCTCCCCGCCTGGAGCCGCCCCGCCCTGGGCGGCTTATTAGCTGGCGGGATAGCCATCTTCTTCCCCCAAGTTATGGGGAGCGGCTACGACTCTATGGAGCGGGCCTTAGTGGGAGAATTCTCCTTAAGTTTTATGGCCGCCCTCTTAATCTTTAAGATTGGCGCTACCGCCTGCACCCTCGGTTCTGGCGGGGCGGGCGGCGATCTGGCTCCCTCCCTCTTCTTAGGGGCCATGTGGGGCGGAATCTACGGGCTCCTCCTCCAAGATTGGATGGCGCTAGCCCCCAGCTCCCTAGCCGCCTACACCCTCTTAGGCTTAGGCTCCGTCTTTGCGGGGGCGGCTCGCGCCCCCTTAAGCGCCTCCTTTATGATCGTTGAGATGAGCGCCAATTACCAGCTCCTGCTCCCCTTAATCCTCACTACCGCCGTCTCGGCCCTAGTCAGTTCCGTGCTCGATCGCGATTCGCTCTATACCCTCAAATTGAGCCGAGGCATCGTAGCCCTCCAAGCGGGGGAGGCTCCGATCCTAGAGCCCCTGGAGACGGCCCCTGTGGGCCGATATCTCAGCGACGACTATCTGACCATCTCCCCCCAAGCGACGGTCGCCCAATTGATGGAACTCCTAAAAAGCAATCCCCAAGCGGTGTGGGCCGTCTGCGACGAGCAGGGGGCCTTTAAGGGTTTAGTCGATCGCCGCGACGTCGCCTACTGGCGCATGCGCTGCCACCCCCATCTTCCCCAAAAGACCTTAGTGCGGGAGATTATGCGCACCGACATCGATTACTTGACCCCCAACGACTCCCTAGCCTCCGCCCTCTACCTCATGGGGCGCAGTCGCAGCGGACGCCTCCCCATCTTAGAGGCCGGAGGTTCGCGCCGCCTCTTAGGGGTTATCACCCGCCAAGCGATCTTCCAAGCCTACCTCCACTTGAGCTCCCAGCCAGCCCCCCTCGAGGCTAGCCATGGCTAAAAAGGAATGCCTCCTAGAGTGGCCCGGCAAAGAGGAGGCCTACCTCCTAGCTACGACCCCGCCCCGCTATAAGGCCCTCCCCCGCCCCAGCCGCAGCCTCAACTGGGAGCGGACGGACCATCTCTATATAGAGGGGGATAATCTCTTGGGGCTCCACTACTTGCGCCGCCGCCTCTCCCAGCCCGTCGAGGCTATCTATATCGATCCCCCCTACAATACGGGTAAGCCCTTCCTCTACGCCGACGCGCGCTCTAATGCCCAGTGGTGTAGCCTCATCTACAGTAGGCTCCTAGCCGCCTACCCCCTCTTGGCCCCCCAAGGGGTGCTCTTTATGAGTATCGACGACCGCCAGCAGGCCCTCTTGCGCTTAATCGCCGATGAAGTTTGGGGAAGCCACAACTTTATAGGCTCCTTCCTGTGGGAGAAGAGCCAACATTTCGGCCGCCAAAAGCGCAATATCTACTCTAACGCCGAGTTTATCCTCTGCTACACTAAGGTGGAGCCCTCCGCCCCCGTACCTCGCCTTTTAGTAGAGCGCCACGAGAGAGATTTAGAGGACGCCCCTCTCTTCAATCGCTCCAACCGCGAACAGATCCTGACCTTCCCCGCCCATAGCGTGCGCTGCCTCCTAGCCGACGGGACTTATACTAGCGGCCAAAGTCCCAATTATAAGCTCTTGAGCCCCCTAATCGTAGAAGCGGGCTATAACTTCCAACCCTTCAGCCTGCGCTTTCGCTCCCGCTGGTCTCCGGCCAATTTAAAAGAGGAGTTGGCCCAAGGGACGACCTTTATCATTAAATCCCCCAATCTAGCCATTCGGGCCCTCTACCCTCCCCGGCGCTCCTCGCCCCTAGCCCCCCGCCAGTTGATCTTCACTAACCCCCGCCACCCCCTAGCCACTTGCTCCCGCTTTGGGCGCTCCGTGGGGACCTCCGAACGGGCTACCCACGAGTTCCAGACCCTCTTAGGGGGTCCCCTCTTCCCCTACCCTAAGCCCCTCTCCCTCTTAGAGTACCTCTTCTCCCTCCTCTATGACCCCCAAAAGGGGGAGCATAGGCGCTCCTTTACCCTCCTCGACTTCTTCTCAGGCTCCGGAGCCAGTACCCACGCCCTCTGGAATCTCAACGCTCTCGATGGGGGTAAGAGGCGCTCTATCGCCATCCAATTACCGGAGATCTGCCCTCCCCAGAGCCCAGCCGCCCAGAGCGGTTATGCCAATATCTGCCGCCTCGCCCAAGAGAGGTTACGCCGAGCGGCCGCCCAACTCCAGGAAAGCCATCCCCACCTAGGGCTCGATCTGGGCTTTAAAGTCTACGCCTTAAAGGGCGCCCCCTCTTAAACTCGTCTTCATCCTTAGTAAAGGCCCCGCCTCACTGAGCGCGAATTGGGGAGCGTTATGCTCAATTCACACCGTTACAGCTACTGGATAGAGGTCGACCTAGACGCCATCCGCCACAACTTTCGCCACCTGCGCCAGTTAGCTCCCCACTCGCAAGCTCTGGCCGTAGTCAAGAGCGAAGCTTACGGCCACGGTCTAGAAGCCGTCGCCTTAGTAGCTAACGAAGAAGGGGCCTGGGGTTTTGCCATCGCCAGTTTAGAGGAGGGGCGCCGCCTGCGCCGAGTGGGCCTCAATAAACCGATCCTCTTTTTGACCCCCATTCTGGCCGCCCAAATCGAAGAGGCCCTCAAATTAGAATTGCGCCTGCCCATTATGGACTTTGAATTCGCCCAAGCCGTCTCCCAGAAGGCCATCAGTTTAGGCAAGACGGCCAAAGTCCACCTCAAGGTCGACACCGGTATGGGGCGCGTCTCCGTAGGCCCCCAGGAGATCCTCTCCTTCGCCTCCGCCCTCTCCCGCCTGCCCAATTTAGAGATCGAAGGGATCTACTCCCACCTGGCCGCCGCCGACCGCCTCGACCAGCGCTATACCCAAAAGCAGTACCAACTCTTTTTGGAGACTATCCAGGGCCTGGAAGAATTGGGCATCAAGATCCCCTATCGCCACCTAGCCGCCTCCTCGGCTACCATCCTCCTCCCCGCCACCCACTTCGATCTGGTGCGCTTAGGTATAGCCCTCTACGGCCAGTGGCCCTCGCCCGAAGTGGCGACCCTCATGGCCGGGCGCGAACTCAACCTCTACCAGCTGGCCCAACGCCAAGTAGACGCCAATCCCGAAGCGGCCAAATTTGCCACCCAACAGTATCTCCATAGCCCCCGCTTCTCTTTCCTGCGCCCAGCTCTCACTTTTAAAGCCGTAGTCTCCCAAGTCAAGACTCTGCCCGCCGGTAGCTGCGTAAGTTACGGCTGCACCTTTACCTGCCACCGCACTACGACTACCGCCCTCCTGCCCGTAGGCTACGCCGATGGGGTCAATCGCTTGCTCAGCAATAAGGGAGAAGCGCTCATCCGCGGCTACCGGGCCCCCATTATCGGCCGGGTCTGCATGAATCTGTGCATGGTAGACGTAACCGACATCCCCGGGGTCCGTCCAGGCGACGAAGCGGTCCTCTTGGGGCGCCAAGGGGCGGACTACATTGGGGCCGACGAACTGGCCCAGCATCTCCAGACCATAAATTATGAAGTTTTGACCTCTCTGCCCCCCCACATCCCCCGCTTCTATCTGGGGCGGCGGCCCAACGCTTTGGCCGAATTGGAGGAGAAATAAGTTATGAAGCACCCCCTCTCCCCCGCCTTCTTACGTTCCTTCGAGCGCTTAGGGCGCCTGGTGGGGCGGGAAGGTTTAGAGAAATTACAGCGCGCTAAAGTGGCTATCGTCGGTTTAGGAGGGGTGGGCTCCTGGGCGGCGGAGGCCCTAGTGCGCAGCGGAGTGGGACTCCTCTGGCTAGTCGACTTCGATTGCGTCCAGGAGAGCAACCTCAACCGCCAATTGGTAGCCCTGGCCCAAAATGTAGGGCAACTCAAGTGTCAGGCCTTAGCCCAGCGCCTGAGCTCCATTAGCCCCTGGACTAAGCTCCAACCTCTGACTATGGTCTACTCTCCCGCCACCGCCGCCCAGTTCTGGGCCCTCCAGCCCCCCTTAGTCTTAGACTGTATCGACAATATAACTTACAAATGCCATCTGCTCGACTGGGCTTACCGCCATAAAATAGCTATCATCACTTCCACGGGGGCGGGCGGGCGCTGGGATCCCACCCAAGTGCGCGTCTGCGATCTCTCCCACACTAAAGTCGATCCTATGGCTACCCAAGTGCGCAAAAAATTGCGCAAAGATTACGCCTTCCCGGCCAATAAATCGTTCCACATCCCGGCCGTCTATTCGCCCGAGACCCCTGCCCCGCCCCGAGAGCTAGAGCTACCCGCCCCCGACTTAGAGCAATTAGAGACCCGCCCGGGCCAGCCCCATTACGAAGATCCCGACGTCTACGAAGAGGTAGAGCGCTATATCTCTGGCGCCGGACGCCACGCCCCTAGCTGCGGCACGGCCAGCTTCGTGACCGGGGCCTTCGGCTTAGCGGCCGCCCAACAGATAGTCCAGCTCATCCTCCAGGCCCCCTTAGGAGCGGAATCTTACTGGCGCTAAGCTTTTAGCTGGCCTCTAGAGCCTAAAAGGTCAAAAAGACGGGCAATTGAGGGGGGCGACGCTCGCTATTGGCCCGCTGGAACTCGCGCGAGCAGAGCAGAGGGTAGGTGGCCCGCACCGCTCTAAAGAGATCCCCGGAGCTAGCCTGCAAGTTCTCTAAGAAGGGGGCGCTCAGATTCTGACCGAGCAAGGCCGTACAGTAGCGCCCGTCCAACTGGCGGCTAAAGAGCCCCTCTTGCCCCCCTAAACCGTTGAGACTGGGATTTTCGCCCACAGTATCCCAAAGCAAGGCCCAACGTGCCCCGGGCAGGCGCTTATAAAAGTCGCTTAACATTTGGGGGGTAAGATTCTTCCGGTCGCTACTGACAAAATCCCAGCCTTCGGCGGCCGGACGCCCCGGGCCCACTAAGTAGAGTAAGACTAAGTCGCTGGGGGCGCTCTCCCTGGCTAAATGGGCCAGACCGGCCTCGATCTTAGCTAAGCTAGCTTCCGCCCCGGCCAAGGTCTTGACGCTATAGCCGCGCTCTAAGAAGAGGCTGCGCACCTTCTGGATCCGCTCTTCCCCCGTCTTATCGGCCCCGGAGTTGGCCCCCACTAAGAGGGCTCGCACTTGGCGCTCCTTAGTGGGCGGGGTGGCGTAGAGCTTGATCTCTTTGATAAATTTGCGCCCCTCTAAATCCCGCACTTCGATGGCCATCGTATTGACCCCCGGTTGGAGGTCGAGACAGAGGTCGATCTCCAATTTGTCGCTCTTTAAGCCGACGGGACTCTGCCACAGACTGCGCCCATTGAGCTGGAGATTAGCCCGCAATAAGCCGGCCGGGGCTTCGATCTGCCCTTTAAAGTTGACCTGCTGGGGATTGGCCACCCTATCCCCTTGGGGCTCGACGATATTGACGAAGGGGGAGCGCTCTCCGCGCGCGATCTGCAAAGTATAAGCGCGTCGCTTCGTCTGTTGGCTGGCCCAGACCCCAAAGTTAGACTCGCGCTCTAAGGTGACGACTTCTAAATAGAGCTTATCGCCCTGTAACTTCACCTCTTGGACGGTCTTGACGGAGGTATAGGAGATAAAGTTGGAGGAGGGCAGGGCCACTTGGGAGGTAACTTGGGGCTCTAAGCGCATGGCCTGGAAGGAGCCTAAGGGATAGAGGGCTCCGATGACGCGCTGCCCCCGCTTGACGGTCAGGCTAGTGTCGGGATTGAGGTAGATAGTCTCCTCCACCCCATCCTTATCGAAGTCGCCCTTATAGAGCAGGCGATCCGCCAATTGCTGGGGGTTAGAGCTATAGTTGAGCCAGGTAATATTATTGACGTTGGCCGCCACCGTCTTCGAGGAGAGGGTCTGGCGATAGAACTGGCTTTGAGCCAGCCAACCCAGATACTTACATCCCCCCGCTTGGACGTCCCAGGTGACCCGCCCCTCTTCGATCTGCGGATCTTTAGAGCTCAAAGCCAACTGGTAGAGCCCCTCTAACTCCGCAATGTGGTAGGCCATCTCCTGGGCGGCCACGGGATCGAGGTTGCGCGAGAGCTCTACCTTAGCCGTAAAGCCCAAACGTTTACTTTGGACGTCGACGGCGGCCGTAGGTTCAGGGTTGGGATCTAACTCTAGAGGATGGGCGGGAGCTTGCAGCCCCATAAACCACAAGCCCCATAAGAGGAGCCAGGCCATCCCTCGCCCCTTAAAACTCCAACTCCGCATAGCTCTCCCTCCTAGCCTCTAACCTACTTTCACTCCCCTCCCCGCCCTAGAGCTGCGGAATGAGAGCCCGAATCAATTGGCCCAACTGGCGCTGCGCCTTCTGGGCCGCCTCTAAAACCTGCTGGTGGTTAGTAGTCGCTGGAGCCGCCTGAGCCTTCTCACCTTTAGCGGAGGGAATATCGGCTGGCACATCGGTCACGCAGGAGAAACCTATAACCTGCATTCCGCTATAGACGGCGGCGATAACCTCCGGGACGGTAGACATACCGACTACATCCGCCCCCACTAAGCGCAACATGCGCCGCTCCGCCGGAGTCTCATAAGAGGGACCTAACATGGCCGCATAGACCCCTTCCTTTAAGGGGATCTCTAACTTCTGAGCCTGGGCCAAAGCCTTCTGGCGCAAGCTGGGGGTGTAGGCCTTATTCATATCGACGAAGCGCGGCCCCAACTTAGGATCGTTATTGCCTACCAAGGGGTTAGCTCCCAAAAAGTTCAAGTGGTCTTTAAGTAAGACGATCTCCCCCAAATAGCGACCGGGACTGATAGCCCCCGAAGAGTTGGTGACGACTAAGGTCTTAGCTCCCAGCTCCTTCATCAAAAGGATGGGGAAGGCTACGTTGCGGATATGGTAGCCTTCGTAACAGTGGACCCGCCCCCGCATGACGACCACCGGCCGCCCCTCCAGTTTGCCTAAGACTAAAGAGCCTGCGTGGCCCTCCACCGTAGAGACTACGAAGCCGGGGATACTAGCATAGGGGATCTCCACCTTATCTTGGAGTAGGTCTGTCAGATCGCCTAACCCCGAACCTAGGACGATCCCCACTTCCGGATGGAGATCGCTTTTGAGGCGCACCGCCTCTACCGCCAACTTGAGCATAGCCCGCGGCTGGAAGCGAGCTTGGGCGGCATTGATCCGGTAGAGGGGGGAGAGATCCTCATTACTCTTTTGGGCCTGGGCCGCCCCAGCCAAAGTACAACATAAGACCGCCACCCCTAAAGTTCCCATCAACCAATGGCGCAATTTTCTAAAAGAGAGCATCAGCTCTACCTCCTCTAAATGGTAGAATCTCCCCCACCGCCTACTTCCGCCCCGCTGGGAGCAAGAATAATACTTTTTAGCTAGAAATTATCCCCGCCCCCCATGCAGTTCATTACCCTTCTCAATAAGCTGGGCCGCTGGTTAGAGTACCTTCTGACCGGGCAGAGCGACTTCCGCTTGCATACTACCTCCACCCAGCGGGTGGAGCTCATCGAGCACGACCTGCAAGTTAAGGAGGCTCTGCGCCAGGTGCGCAGCTACCTCAAAGGTAAGTTCAGCATCCAGTTGCGCAATCCCATCGTCGTGCGCCTCGATCGCCCCCAAACTAAGTCCTGGAAATGGCGCTGGACTTCGAGATTCCGCCACGTGGGCAACTACTACACCCAACCTATGGGGGAGATGCCCGCCCATATGATCACTATCTTGCCCGGGCTAGAGCGCTGGAAGTTCCAGGCCGTACTCTGTCACGAACTGACCCACGCCTACCAGAGCGAGCGGGCCCTCCTCAACCATCTGCGCGGTTACCGCGAAGGGATGGCCCGCTGGGTGGAATACCACTTCCTCTTAGACCACGAGCATCCCCAAGAGGCCCGCAAATTGGAGCGCATCGAAGATATTATGCTGGGGCGCATGCTCCATAAGATCTTGGCCTACGAGAAGGAGCACGGGCGGAGAGCTACCTGCCAATGGCTAGAGCAGCTCTCCGCCACCTCTTAACGGGCGTTGCGCCGCCTCCTACTCCCTAAGCGCGAGTGGGAGGAATTAGTATCCCGCCCCCTATTGGAGCTAGAACGCCGTCTAGAAGGGGAGGCGCTCCCATAACGCGCGCCGTCTACGTAGAGCTCGTTGACCCCGTAGAGGGAAGGGTTAGAGCCATAGAAATCGTGGCTCAGATAAGCGGAGCCTACGTAAGAGTCGTAGCCCGGATAGTCGCCGCTCAAGTTGCTGCCCGGGGCGCTGACGCCGCCCTGAGAGCGGTAGTACTTGGCGTACTCTCCATAAGTATCTTGGGGCTGGGACTCCTCTAAGCGGTACTCCCTCTCCGGAGCGGGAGCGTAATCCGCATACTCTTCCCGCTCCTGGTAGTCGTACTCGCTGGGAGCGCTCTCCACGGGGGCGGCGCTACGCCTACGCAGCGAGCGGCGCGCCGTGCGCTGGCGCGGGGCGGGAGCTTCAACCGCGCTCTCCGCCTCTACCTCTACCGGGGCCTCGGCCGCTACCTCTTCCTCAGTCTTGGCGATCTGGCGCAAGCGGCGCCCGCGCCGGGGAGCCTTCTCCTCCCGATAGTTGCGTCCCTGAGCCATAAAGGCCCGGTCGTAGGCCTTGCGATTGGCCTCTACCTCTTCAGAGTCTAACTCGCGCTGACAGCTGCCATTATGGAAGCGCCGCCGGTAGGAGGGGGTCAAGTCCGGAGCGGAGATCTCTTGGTACTCCTGCTCCTCCAACTTGGGCAGAGCCAAGGAGGCCTCGATCTCCTCGTCATTGAGCGCATACTGGGAGGCGTTGATCTCCGCAATAGCGTCTACTTCGCGCGCTTCGGGAGTCACTCTAGCCGCTCGGGTCTCCTCAAGGGCCCGAGCCTCCTCTAACTGGGGCGAAGAGTAACCGATAGCCATCTCCGCCCGCTCCGGGGAGTACTCGTTCTCCGCTACGCCTTCGCACTCTAAAGAGTCCTCGTTGCGCCGTTGCCGACGGCGGCGAGTAGCGGGGCTACTCTCGCTCTGGCGGCTGCGGGCGCGCCGTCCGCCGCGCTCCGTCCGGCCGCTCTCCTCGAGGGCTTCGTAGCCCTCTTCCGCGGCGCTCTCCGCCGCTCTCGGGCTACTCTTTTTGGCGCTAGACTCCCGCAAGGGGCGCAGACGACTGCCCCGCCGGGCGGCGGGCGGCTCCTCTTCACTCTCGGGGCTGGTCTCAACCTCTATAAAGATAGGCAGAGGCTCTTCTTCCTCTTCCTCCCCTTGGGGGGCTCCCAAGACGCCGCCCACCGCGGAAGCGATGGCGCAAGCCTGCGAGTAGACGCGCTCCGAAGCGTTCTCGCCATTCCGCGCCTGTCTGCGCCGCCGCTTGCGAGGCTCCATCTCCTCTTCGACCTTGCTCTCCACCTCCGTCGGCTGAGCTTCAACTTCCGTTACCTCAACCTCCGGCTCTTCCGCCTCTTCGAGGAGGACGACCTCCGCCTGCTCTTCAGGCTGGTCTACCTCGCCCCGCCGCCGCCTGCGGCGGCGGTTCCCATTAGATTCGCTCTCTTTAACGAGCACATCGGCCACCGCCGCCGTCGCTTTAGGGGGCTGGCGGGTGGGCTCAAAGAGCTCGTAACTCTGGCGCATACTGGCCGGCTGGCGGCGGGAGATAGAGAACTTGCGCACCTCCACCGGACGCAGCTCGTCCTCTAAATTCTCAATTCCAAAGCAACGCCCAATGCGATGCAAGGCGTCGTTGAGGCGCATATCGTGGAAGCCGGCGTACTCTCTAAAGCGCACGATGCGCTGGCGCAGCGAAGCTTCGTCTAAGTAGATGACGAAATGGGCCTGGGAGTTGGAGGCCGCCTGGCGCGCGTCGCTATCGTCGGAGCGCGGATAGGCTAACTCCGCATAGATCCCGGCCCGCCGCAGAGCGTAGAGGACGGGCAAGAGTAAGGCTACCGCCGCCTGGGAGCTACCCGCCAAGCAGACGTCGATCTCCCGCTGCTGCTCCGGCACTAAATTGGCCTCCCGGATGGCGTCTAAGGTGAGATCGAGATCGACCCCGCAATTGACGCCCGGCACGTCGGCGCCCCCCAACATATGGGAGAGGGAGTCGCAGCGGCCGCCCGCGCTCAAAAGGTGCTCGCCCCAAGAGATCTGGAAGACGGTACGGTTATAATCCTCGACGTCGGGCACTAAGAGGGGCGACAAGCGGTAGGGCACTTTGAGCTCATGCAGGTAGGAGCGCACGGCCTCAAAGTTGTCCCGACAGTCGGGACAGAGGTAGCCGAAGATAGAGGGGGCCACCTGGGCTAATTGACGGCAGCGCTCCTCAGGGCAGCCCATAGTCCACATGGGATGGGTGCGATGGCGGCGCTGACACTGGGGGCAGAGCTCCTCGGAACGGCGGGAGAAGTAATCGTAGAGCACCCGCTCATACTCCGCCCGACATTTCTTACACCCTAAAGAGTTGAGTTGGACTTTCAGATCGGAGAGGCCCAGAGCGGTAAAGAAGTCGTAGGCTACCATCAAGACTTCGACATCTAAGCTGGGCAGGGTAGAGCCCAAAGCTACCACTCCGAAGCGATGGCTCTCTAAAGGCACGCTCTCGCGCCCCTTGAGACACGAGAAGACCGGCCCTAAGTAATAGAATTTCTGGGGCTCAGTATTCTTGACGTTGAGGATCTGCTGATCGTTTAAGGCTCTAATGACGGGCAAGAGCAAGTTGCCGCGCATGGCTAAGCGCCGCCCTTGTTTATCGTTAACTAACCACAGATCGCGCTCAATAAAGGTCGAATCGGGACCCATTCCCTGCGCAAAGAGTTCGGCAGGCTCAAAGATGGGAGTCCTCACCTCTTGGTAACCGTAAATTTCGGCCAACTCGATGGCCACATTCTCCATGAAATGCCACGGAGAGACATCGGAAGCTAAGACGTCTTTAGCCCCTGGGGTACTGCCAAGCATCATATAAAAATTTTAAACCTCCACCTACTTAACTAAAGGCCCCTACAATCTCTCAAAACGGGCTCTGGCTCTAACGCAAAACTCTGTCTTCTCGGGAATCTCTCTCAAAATCTAAAAAGCTAACCGACTCCCCTTCGTAAGCTCCCTCCCCCCCCACCCGCTGGGAGCATCCTATAGCCGCCAAACTCTAGCGGACGCCAGACCCTCAAACTCTCTACTAGATTGTGCCAGGACTTGAAAACCGCCGACTCTCTACTTTTAATTCTCTCTTAGAGAGCCCCGGAGAGATCGAGCGGCGCCCCCGCTATTTAAGGGGGGCTTAGAACTTCCGCTCGACCTCTAGATCGCTACTCTCTGGACGAGAGTATCTCTATTCGATCACTTCCTCGATCAACTTGTGGGGCTCTACCCGCTCCGGACCGATGGTGATGGAACTCAAGATGAGCTCCCGAGCCGGGGCGATCGTCTCCGGCTTATTGGCGTGCAAGATGGCCAGAGGCTGGCCCTTCTCTATCTTGGAGCCCACGCGATGGGTCATCTCTAAGCCTACGGCCGGATCGATGGGATCCTCTTTGCGCTGACGGCCGGCGCCCAAAGCGGTGGCCGCAAAGCCGATCTTCTGGGCGTGGATAGAGGTCACATAACCCGATTCCGGGGCCAAGACGGGCTCAATAATAGAGGCCTGGGGCAAGAGGGAGAGGTCTTCGGTGACCCTAGCGTCGCCGCCTTGGGCGGCGAACATCTCCGCCAACTTGCGCAGACCGGCGCCGCTCACTAAGAGCTCCCGCACGCGCTCCCGCGCTTGGTCTAAAGTGGGACAGATCTCAGCCATCTGCAAGAGATGGGCCGCCAACTCTACAGAGACCGTCTCCAAAGCGGAGCCGGGCCGCTCGTTGCGCAAGATCTCGATAGCCTCCCGCACTTCCAGGGCGTTGCCGATCAAGGTCCCTAAGGGCTGATCCATATCGGAGATTACGGCCCGCACCCGGCGGCCCATATGGTTACCTAAGTCGACCATCTGGCGAGCTAAGATGCGCGCGTCCTCTACCGTAGTCATAAAGGCCCCGCGCCCGTACTTGACGTCTAAGAGGATACAATCCGCACCGCAGGCCAACTTCTTACTCATGACCGAAGAGGCGATGAGGGGGATAGAGTCGACCGTAGCCGTCACATCGCGCAGAGCGTACATCTTGGCGTCGGCCGGAACTAAGTTGCCCGTCTGGCTAATGACCGCCACGCCGATGCGCCGCACCTGATCTAAAAACTCCTGAGGGGTGAGACTGACCCGCATCCCGGGGACGGACTCCAACTTATCTAAGGTGCCGCCCGTATGGCCTAAGCCGCGCCCCGACATCTTGGCTACCATCGCTCCGGCGGCCGCCGCCAGCGGGGCCAAGATGAGGGTCGTGGTGTCGCCCACGCCGCCCGTAGAGTGCTTATCCACCTTGACGCCGGGCAGGCTGGAGAGATCGACTACGTCGCCAGAGTCGATCATCGCTTGGGTGAGGGCCGCCACTTCCGGCACCGTCATCCCGTTGAACCAGACGGCCATTAACCAAGCCGCCATCTGGTAAGATTCGACCCCTTTATCGGCCGCATAAGCCAAGATAAAGTCGCGGATCTCCTCCGCGCTATGCTCTAAGCGATTGCGCTTGCGGAGAATAAATTGGTAAGGACTCAACATCTCTAAAAACTTCCTCTCTCCAGCCTAAACGCTCTGGAACTCGCGCACGATCCCGCGCACCAAATTGATAAAGCGCGGTTTAGCCGCGGCCGCCGCCAACAAGACGTCCTCGTGAGTGTCGCAGGAAGGGCCGGCGTGCAAAATATTAGTGACGCAAGAGATACCTACCACCTGCATACCACAGTGGACGGCGGCGATAGTCTCCGGGACGGTAGACATGCCGACCACGTCCGCCCCAAAGCTCTTGAGCATGCGAATCTCGGCCGGAGTCTCGTAGGAGGGACCGGACATAGCCACGTAAACCCCTTCCGCTAAGGGCATCTTGAGCTCCCTAGCTAAGGAGCGGGCCAGCTCCTGCAACTTAGGAGTGTAGGCCTTAGACATGGGTGGGAAGCGCGGACCGATCTGATCGTCGTTGGGACCGATCAGAGGGTTGGTACCCATAAAGTTGATGTGGTCGGTAATGAGCATCAGATCGCCCACCTGCAGATCGTCGCGAATGCCGCCCGCAGCGTTAGTGACTACCAAGGTTCCGGCCCCTAAGGCGTGCAGGACGCGCACCGGGAAGATGACCTCTTCCATCTTGCGCCCCTCGTAATAGTGGATGCGCCCCTTGAGAATGGCTACCGTATGGCCCTCTAAGGCGCCCAGTACCAACGAACCCACGTGGCCGTGAACGGTAGAGACGGGGAAGCCGGGAATATCCTTATAGGGGATCTCCACCGGGTTCTCGACCTGGTCAGCTAAGCTACCCAGACCCGAGCCCAAGACCATCGCGATCTCGGGTACTAGATCGGTATACTTGCGAATACCTTTGACCGCATCGGCGATCA
Organism: Vulcanimicrobiota bacterium; assembly: GCA_944322965.1. GTDB lineage: Bacteria > Vulcanimicrobiota > Xenobia > Xenobiales > Xenobiaceae > Bruticola. The sequence goes on along the minus strand of CALUQR010000001.1, from coordinate 199,644 downwards.
TCTCGCTGAGAGTAGATTTACTCATCTAAGCCGCACTCCTTAAGCTATTAAAATTAGCGTTTCTCCAAAGAGGCTATCTCTTCAGAGAAACTTTCGAGATTTTGGAAATCTTTACAATAGGAAGCCAAGCGCAAATAGGCTACCCGATCTAAGGGCAAGAGCGCTTGTAGAGCCTTCTCCCCTATGAGCTTAGAGGAGACCTCCCGGTACCCCTGCAACCGCAGCTCATACTCCACCCGCAAAGCCACCTCTTTCAAGCGCTCGTAAGAGAGGGGGCGCTTCTTGCTAGCTAAAAGTAGATCGCCCAATAATTCCCGCTGATCGAAGGGCGCCCTGCGCCCGTCGGCCTTAATCACCCACAAAGGCAACTCTTCGCAGCGCTCGTAAGTCGTAAAGCGCCGACGACAGACTAAACACTCGCGGCGACGGCGCACCCCGCGCCCCTCCTCCGCCAAGCGCGAATCGACCACTTTGGTCTCTACTCCATTACAAAAAGGACAGAGCACTAGAACACCTTATTGAGCCACTCAGCCGCACACTGAACCCAACTCATCGAGTAATTACCCGTCTTTTTAGAGCGCTCTTCGCTCTGGGGGAGACAGGTGACCCCGTAGATCAGTAAGCCCACTACCGTAGAGTAGATGGGAGAGGCCAAACTCTGAGGCAGGCGGGCCGGATAGCAGGGAGCCGCCACCCGCACCGGCGCCCCTAAAAGGGCGTGCAACTTCTGAGGCATCCCCAAAAGCTGGGAGGCGCCCCCCGTCAAGACGACGCCCGAGACGTTGAGATCTAAACGCTCGCGAGCCGTCTCCATCTGTTCCTTAATCCACTCCCCCAACTCGTCGATGCGGGCCTCGATGACCTCGGCCAACTCGCGCTTAGTGAGGGTCACCTTGACGTCGCCCGAAACGGACTGCACGGTGAGCTGTTTCCCCTCTTGGCCTTGCAAGTATTGGGGCCCGGCCAGCCCTTCCTCTAAGATCAAGCCCTCCGCCTCGGCTTGCGAAATATTAAAAGATTTAGCTACGTCTAAGGCTAAGAGTCCGCCCCCCATCGCACAGACGCGCGAATAGGCGATCTCATTTTCGCTGTAGATAGCTAAGTCGGAAGTCCCTAAGCCGATATCGACCATCATCACCCCTAAGGCCTTCTCCTCCTCCGTCAAGACGGCTAAAGAGGAGGCCAGAGCGGCGGGCACTAAACCCTTATCGTAAATATCTAAGCCCGCTTTACCGACCGCGTTGCGAATATTTTGCAAGTGGGCCGAAGTAGCTAAACAGGCGTAAGCCTCCGCCTCTAAGCGATTGCCGATGAGCGACTCGGGATTGACGATCCCTCGCTGGCCGTCGACCGCAAAACCGCGCGGCACGACCATCAAGATTTCGCTGCCCGCCGGGACCCCCACTTGGCGCGAGGCCCCCAAGACGCGATTAATATCCTCTTTGGTAATCTCCTGATCGAGGCCGCTAACCGCCACCGTCCCCTGACTGTAGCGGGAGGTCAGATTCTCGCTGGAGACCCCCACCACCACGTTCCCCACCGTATAGCCCGACTTCTCCGCTTCGCTGACCGCGCGCTCAATAGCCTCTACCGTAGCGGCGCAGTCGATCAAGGCGCCGCCGGAGAGGCCCCGACAATGGTGAACCCCCTTGGCTACGATATCGACCTCACCATCCCGCGAAAATTCAACTATAGCGCATACCACCTTGCTGGTACCTATATCCAGCGCGGTGAGGGTTTCCAGCTTGGCCACCCTACTTACCTCTTAACTAACTAAACTGAAATTAGGCTAAAACCACTCCAAAGCCGAATCGTCTAATCCAAACTCTCGCTTGAGAGCCAATTCTCCCAAGTCCTGAGTAGAAGAGGCCGGAGGCGCAGCGGAGGACGCCGGCTCTTCGCTCTTAGCCGCTTGCGACCAGGTCGCCGCAGGACCGACTAAGACCCGTTCCCGCTCTAAGACTTCGGGGCGCTCCGTCACCGCCGCTATCTCGGGGGTCACAGCCAAAGCGGGACGCGGAGGCAAGAGCTGCTGGTCGCTTAAAAATTGGCTCGCAGCCTCTGGGGCCAGCCTCTCCTCTTTAGGAGCCTCCTCCGGGGCCTGGGCCTGAGCCTCCTGCTCTAAGCGCTTGGCCCTCTCCGCCTCTTCGCGCTTCTGTTGGCGGCGCGAGGTGCCCTTAGGACCCTTAGGGGCGGGCTGAGCTACGAGCAGATCGTCTAAATTGAGACCGAGATCGAACTCTTCGGGAACCCAATCTAATTCTTGGGGGATGGGGGTAGGATTCTTAGCCCGGCGCAGCTTCAAAGCCTCGAGAATCTCTTCCACCTGGGCCGAAGTCGAGCCCTTAAAGTGCCAGGTCGGATCGTCGCCGGGATCGGGACTGGCGCTCCCCGGCTCTAAATGGCGGCGCGTCATCTCCGGCCAGGAGGCCCACTCCAACTCGCCGCAGAGGAAAGGCTCCAGGTCGCTCAATTGGGCTTGCAATAAAAGGGGCCTAAACTGGGCGTAAGCCCAGGCCTCGGGCGCGGGATCGGAGAGAGTGGGACGGTACTTCTGCCAAGCGACGTCGGAGCGCAGGGCTTTGAAGCGCTCTAAGATCTCGGCGCTCCAATCCTCATGCCACTCGTCTAACTGCGGATAATGGAGGGCTTCCAATAAGAGGGAGAGAGCCCGGTTAGAGTTGACGCAACCGAAGACGCTGCGCAAGCCCTCCAACTCGGAGAACCAACGCTCCTCCAAGCCCTTAAAATCTTGGGCCTGGTACCAACGCTCAGCCTTAACCGACCAGGAGAGGTCCTCGCCCGCCCCCTCTAAAGTGAAGAGCTCGCCCAAATCGTTACCGAGCTTATGGGCCACCTGGCCCGGGATCATCTCTAATTGGCGCAGGCCCTCTTCGACCTGCTCTAAGAGATCGTCAGAATACTCTTCCCAGCGGAACTTAGTGCCATAACCGCAGAGCGCGGGCAATTCGACGGCCAAGAAGAGGCGCGGATCGGCCGGACGCTCTTGGCTGATAACCTCCAAAGCCTGGCGCAAGCGCTCGATCTTCTCTGAACCGCTGGCCCCCGCCACCTTGGCCAACTCCGGCAAGGCCTCGTAATAACCGGCCAAAGCGTCGCAAGTCACCTTCCAGATGGACTCGATAGTCAGTTCCGCACAGCAGAAATCTAAGAGCCCCTCTAAGAAGCGGGCCTGGACCTCCGTACAATCTTCGAAGGTAAACTCCCAACCTTGAGGATTAGTGACTAAGTCCCTAATGGCCTGAGCCCTAATCTCTACCGGCTCCCCATAGCCTGAGGAGAGGGTCAATAACCCGCGCAACTGCCAACAAGCTAAGGCCAATAAGATCTCGATGAGCGCCGGGGTAAAGCCGTAGGGCGCGTAAGCCAAGGTCCTCACCAAATGCTCGGCCGAGGTCTGGGTGCGCTCCCCGCGCTGACCGATCAGCTCTTTACAGATCCAATTGTAAGCTAACCCGACCTCCGTCTCCGGATCCTCGTGGTTAACTTGGAAGCGAGACCAACCGCCCCGGGCCTTCTTCTCCAACAAGATGTCGGTAGCTACCAAGGCGGCCCGCCCCACCTCTACCCAACGGGTGTGCGGAGGAGCGACTAAGAAATCGCTCTGACCTTGCAAGATATTATTGAGCAGGGCGTAACGGTCGCGATTGTCGCGGTGGGTCTCTTGGCAGTGGCAGAGCTGCGCCTCCTCTAAGCGCGGGCTCTTACCGACTAAGTAGGTAATCTGCTCGTCGATGAGGCGCTCTAAACCTTTTTGATCTAAGCCGCTATAACTCTGACCCTGGTAGTAGAGGCGCCAGTTGTGCAAATCTAAGATGGCCCGCAGCGATTCGCGCAGCCGCTCCTTAGCCTCTTGCAGGCGCTGGGCGATCTGGCGCCTCTCCTCAGAGAGAGGGTCGACGAAGGGATAGCAGCTGGCGCTCAGGCGCTCTAAAGCTCGCACCTCTAAAGCCAGATCGCTCAAAATGGCCACCCCTTGAGGCAAAGCCACCAAGAGATGGGCGTCGTCAAAAGCCCCTTGGGTGAGCGAAGTCTCTAGAATAGCAAACTCTTCTTTGCTCTCGGGAACCGCCAAGACTAAAGCGATATCGCCGCGGTAAGGGCGCAGGCGGGCGAAGCGCTCGCGCATCCCTTCCACAAAGTGCTCGGCGCAGAGCAACTTAGAGGCCGGATAGACCTCCACTTGGGCGTAGCGATCGGCCTTATAAGTGCGATTGAAGACTTTGGCCTCCACGCGCTTAAAGGGCAGATGGCGGGAGACGATGGCTCCAATATTGAGCTGACTGCGGTAGCGATTGCGCAAGCGGGGCAAGACCTCGTCGAGGGTCGCCCGGCGGGGCTCGATGGGCAGGAGGTATTCGTCGCTCTCCGCGTTATAGTTGAGCACCTGTTTCATGCGCAACAAGGTGAGACTATTGGCCGCCACCTTACTCTCGCGCTCTCCCAAATGCATAGCCCACAAGATATTGCGCGCCGTGCTCTTCAAGCGAGCGTCGCCCAAAAGTTGGATGAGCAAGATAATGCGCAAGATGCGCCGCGCCTGGGGGATGTCCCCCGCCACCAAGACCCCGTTATTGAGGGCCCGCAAGAGCTTAGTATGCTCCCCGTCTTGGCTGAAGGAGCGCTCAAAATAGGCGAAGAGAGAATCTAAGGTGTAATAGTTGAGACGCCCGCTCGCCTGGGCTACCGTAAAGTTGCGCACACAGTAAGAGAGACCGCCGGGCGCTAAGTCGGAGAAGAAATTGAAGACGGTCCGCTCCCGACTGGCCAACTGGATGGCTAAGCGAGGCAAGGAGAAGACGACCGCCGGATGGAGGGGATAGGCGCCTTGCAAGATGTAGCGCTTGATCCAGGCCGAATCGTGGGAGCTATAGAGCCCGCGCTCCTCCACCTCTTTCCCTAAACTCTCAAAGTCGGGATGGGCGCAGAGCTCTTGCCAGGCCTCATCCGTATTGTGGGAGATAAGGGTCGTAGCCATCAGCTCTTCCCACTCTCCCGGACGGCCCAAGGGATCGAGGGCGATATATTCGCTGAAGGCGTCGCAGAGGCGCTCTTCATCCTGGGGGGGGAGCGAATTGTCGTCGCCATTGCGGGTGACGATCAAGGTCATGCCGCGCGGATCGCGCCGCAGAGCCTCGGTGAAGAAGCGCAAGTCCTGAGCTTCCATAGAGGGGGTGGCGCTCCCCGCATCGCGCATCAGCTGGTCGATATCGTCTAAGAGGATGACGATCCCTTGGCAGAGCGACTCCTCTTTGAGCCCTTCCAGCGCCTCGCGGTAAGTATCCAAGAGGGGCAGGTTATTACCCAGGAAAGCCCGGTAACCCACCTCATTTAAGGCCGTGCTCAAAGCTAGGCGCATGGCCTCTTCAAATTTTCTAAACTCCGTCAAGACGGGGGTGACTATCAGCCAGCGCCGCCCGCTCTTGCGCAACTTACTAAACTCGCGCGCGGCGGCCGCCTGGCCCAGAGAAGCCATATGGGCGCTAAAATCTTCGCTGGGATAGGGCAGAGTTAAGGCACGACCCAAGAAATGGAGCAGAGTAGTCTTGCCGCTACCGAAGATGCCGGCTAAGGCCACGCTCCCCCCGCGATTAGTCCAGGAGGCTAAGAGGCGCAGGGCCTCCAACTGGGGGGAGAGGGGGCGGAAACGACTCTCGCCCGCCTGGCCACACTCCTGATTAAAGTTGACCTTCGCCAAGTTGAGCGGATTCTTAGCTCCGCTCCCGATCTTTACCAACTGGCTCAAAGGTTGGCTGCTGCTCGTCGCCATTTAACGCCTCCAGGTTGTGCCCATCTGCCCGCGATTTATAGAAAACACGCAGTTCCGAAATTACGCCAGAGAGAGGGCGAATCCTCTCTAGCTGGCGTCAGGCTACTCGTGGCGCAAGGCCTGGATGGGGTCTAATTTGGAGGCTTGCATAGCAGGATATAAGCCGAAGAAGACGCCCACGCTGGCGGAGAAGACGAAGGCCATAATGATCGAGAAGAGGGAGATCTGCATGCTCATAGTGGTGAAATGGGCCGCCAATAAGGTGAAGACGAAGGAGAGGGAGATCCCCAAAGCGCCGCCCACTAGACTGAGCATCAGCGATTCCACCAAGAATTGGCGCAAGATGTCGTCCCCCTTGGCTCCCAAGGCCATGCGAATGCCGATCTCTCGGATACGCTCCGTCACCGAGACCAACATAATATTCATAATCCCAATACCGCCCACTAAGAGGGAGATAGAGGCGATACCCCCCAAAAAGAGGGTGAAGGTCTGGGTAGATTCGGCCATCATCTGGGAGAGTTCCGCCTGGGTGCGCACTCGGAAATCGTCTTCCTGATCGTCGCGCAGGCGGTGGCGGATGCGCAAGATCTCCGTAATCTCGTCGACGCAAGGTTGGACGTTCTCCTCGCTATCGGCCGAGCACTGGATATTGCGGATATTGCGCAACTTAAAGAGGCGGTACATAGCCGTGGTGTAGGGGACTAAGACCGTATCGTCTTGGCTGGGACCAAAGCCCCCTTCGCCCTTAGCTACCAAGAGGCCGATGACTCGCACCGGGGTGCGGTTAATGCGCACCGTCTGACCGACCGGATTGACGTTGGGAAAGAGCTCGTCGGCGACCGTGGCTCCTAAAACGCAGACCTTGACTCGGCCGCGCACATCCTCTTCCGTAATAAAGCGCCCTCTAGCCAGCTCCCAGTTGCGGATAATCTGATAATCCTCGGAGCAGCCCACCACCGAAGTCGACCAGTTCTCCTCTTGGTAGATGATCTGGGCCGTATTCTGGGTGATGGGGCTGACGCTCGTCAAATTGGGGACGGAGCGGGCGATAGCTTGGGCGTCGTCTATAGTCAGACGCGAGCTACTGTAAGCCCCGCTGCGCGCCCCGCCTTGACGTACCGACCAGGCGGAGATGGTGATGGTATTCGTTCCTAAGCTGGCGATATTAGATTGGATTTGACTCTGCGTACCCGTCCCCAGGGCCAACATAGTAATGACCGTAGCCACACCGATAATAATACCCAACATCGTCAGGAAAGAGCGCATCTTATTGCGCAAGAGCGCCTTACCGGCGATGCGAAATATCATAAACCAGCTCATGAGCTAGCCTCCTTTAGAAGGGACGACCGCCGCGCCGCCGGTTATTAGAACTAGAGCGCACTAAAGAGCGATCGTGGCTGCCGACTACCACCCGGTCTCCCGCCTTCAGTAAGGGCGAAGAGACTTCAGTGCGATTGCCGTCGGTCAGACCGGTCTGGACCTCAATCCTCTTTAAACGGCGGGGGGCGGAGGGATCGACTACGTAGAGGGCGCGCACGGCCTTCATCTCCTGGGCCAACTTATTGCCGGCCACCGTCTCGTTAGCCTCCTCCTCTTCCTTCTCTTCCGCCTGGGGCGTAGTCTCGACGATCTCCACTAAATCGCTGGGCCTAAAGCGCAGGGCCATACTGGGCACTAAGAGCACGTCGCTGTGGCGCACGGTATCGATATTGACCGTAGCCGTCATACCCGGGATGAGGCAGAGATCGGGGTTCTTGGTGGAGATAATGACCGGGAAGGTGACTACGTTATTAGTCGTCTCCGCCGCCTTGCGCACCTCTTGGACCTGACCGTGGAACTCCCGCTCGGGCCAGGAGTCGACCGTAAAGTTGGCGGGATTGCCGGGCTGGATCTGGCCGATGTCGGCCTCGTCAACTATGGCCTCGACCTGCATCTCATCTAAGTTTTGGGCCAACTGGAAGAGTTCCGGCGCTTGGTACTGGGAAGCTACGGTCTGGCCTTCAGAGACCAAGATGCTCAAGACGATCCCGTCGATAGGCGAAGTGATAGAGGTCTTGCCCAAATCGACTTGGGCGGAGGTCAGGGTAGCTTCGGCCTGGCTCATATCGGCTTTGGCTCCCGCCACCGAGGCTTGGGAGGCCCGAGCCTGCTCTTGGGAGGCTTCCACTTGGATGCGCGCGGCTTCCACTTCAGCCTCTACCCCTTCCAAATTGATCTGCGCCGACTCTAAAGAGGCCTGACTGCCGCGCAAGGTGGCTTGGGCCGATTCCAGGGAGGCCTGAGCGGCTTCCAGGGAGGCCTTAGCGGTCAACATACTAGTGTAGGCGTCGTCCCGCTCCGAGCGCGAAACTAAATCTTCCTCAAAGAGCTTCTGCCAGCGCTGGTAATTATTATCTTGGTTAGTAAACTCCGCCTGCGAGCGCTTGACCTCCGCCTGGGAGTTGATCACCCGGGCTTGGGAGTTAGCTACATCGGCCTGGGCGCTGACTACCGCCGCTTGGGCCTTCTTATAAGCCGCCTGTTGGCTGATGAGGCTAGCTTGGTACCTCTTTACGGAGGCCAAGGAGTTCTTATACTGAGCCACGGCGCTATCGTAAGATGCTTTAGACTTGGCCAATTGGGCCTCAGCCTTGTCGACCTGGGCCTGCATCGTCTCCGGATTGATCTGGGCTAAGAGCTGGCCCCGACTGACTTTGGAGTTATGCTCCACAAAGATAGTATCGATAACTCCCGAGACCTCGGCGCCGACCTTGACCGCGGTGACCGCCGTCAACTCGCCCGTAGCCGTAACTACGGACTGGATATCGCCCCGCTTAGCCTCTACGGTGCGGAAGGGAGAGCTACCACTTTCCTGTTGGGAGGCGATCAACCAGTAGATCAACCCGCCCACCAGACATATTGCGACTGCTACCAATATAAGGCGCTTCATTATCTCTCCTCTCCAGCGCGCGGGAATGAGTATTCCGGATTTTTTTGACCGTCGTTAAATAGGGTATCGGGCATAGGGGGTAGAGCGTCTAAGGTGATAGGCTGCACATCTTGCGGCAAGCGATCCATATCGTCTACGCCCAAAGCCTTGATCATCTGGGCTTTAGCTAAACGCAAAGTATTGAGGGCCTGAGCGTGCTCCTCTTGGGCTTGGGCTAAGCTCACTTCCGCGTCCGAGACCTCCACGCTGTCGGCTACCCCCACCTTATAGCGGGCCGCCGCCAAACGATATTTCTCCTGGGCGGAGGCTAAGGAGGCTTCGGCGGAGAGGATAGAGGTCTCCGACTGGCGCAAAGCCACCTCCGCGCTCTTTACCTCTTGGTAGATACTCAAGCGCTGGGCTTCAAAATCTTCCGCCAAAGCCCGGGCCCGAATCTTCTGGGCGCTCTCTTGGTATTGGCGCATAAAGCCGTCGAAGAGGGACCAATTGAGACTGACCCCTAAGCTCCAGGTCCCCTCGATGGGGGAGAGGGCTCCATTGGCCCCTAAGCTGCCGCTAGCGCGCAGCGTGGGCCAACCTTCGGCGTTAATAATATCTAATTCCGCTAAGGCCGAGCGCAATTGGGCCTGCAAACGCAAGAGCTCGGGGCGCTGGCTCATGGCTACGGCTACCAAGCGCTCCGAGTCTAATTCGCCCACCTGCTCCCAGTAGGGGTTTAGCTCCAAACGGTAAGGCTCGTCGCTAAAGAGGCCCATAGCTTGATTGAGCGCCACCCAGTCGACTAAGAGCTGGGTCTGCGCCTTGTGGGCCTCATGTTGGGCGGCCGCCAGATCGGCTTGGGCGGAGACTACCTCCGAGCGCGCTTTGAGCCCCGTCTTATAATGTTCCTCCGCTTCGCGCAGGCGCACTTGGCGGTTGGCTACTACCTCTAGGGCTATATCCCACAGGGTCTGATCGATATAGCAGGTAAACCAAGCCCGGCGCACCTCTAAAAGCACATTCTGCCGCTCAGCCTCTAAATCGGCTAAGGCCGAGACTTCAGCTAATTCCGCCTGGCGCAGACGGGGCTTGCGGGTGAGGTCTATGAGCGTCTGACTGACATTTAAACCCACCGTAAAGCGGGAATTGGAGCGGGTGCTGCCCCCCGAATCGACCTTAATCGTCTGGTTGGTGGTGGGGTCGACGATCGTACTCTCCCGACTAGCCTGCAAAGTACCGCTATGATTAAAACCGCTGGAGAGGGAGAAGCTGGGGTAGACGTTAGAGAGCCACTGGCCCAACTGCTCGTGAGTGACCATGGCCGAGTAACGGCTGGAGCGCAGCGTAGGACTGTGGCGCAAAGCCAACTCTTCCGCCTGGTAGAGGCTCAAACTCTTCTCCTCTGGGTTGGGGGCGGAAGGCGGGAGCTCCTCTGCCTGGGCCGAGGGGGCCTGAGGAGTCTGTACCGCTAGAGCAGGGTCCGCACTGGCTGGGGGCGAACCGTGAGCGGCCGGGGGGATCCCCCACACTAAACTCAATGTCAATAGACAGAGAGCGGGCCATTGGGATTTATAGTAGAGATTCATAGCTTTGTGCGGCCTATTTTTCTCCATATCGACTTAGATTGCCCCTTCTGCGGAGGGGGCCTCAAGGCGGGCGACTGCGTGGACCAGAAGGACCGAACCCACTCCCGCCCCTGATTAACGAAATTACCTTTTTATCTTTCCGTGTTTTCTAAAAATCATTTAAAAACTCTCACCCCCACCCAGCGCCTGACTTATATGGCTCTCTTTGTGGCCTTGGCCCTACTCTTAGGGGCCGTCCCCTCCCCTCCGCCTACCCACGGTTTTTTCAAACTAGTGGCCCTGCCCCTCATCCTCTCCGGCCTCATCCTGGGGCCTAAAGCCGGCTTCTGGGTGGGAGCTTTGAGCGACATTTTAGGTTACTTCCTCTATCCTAGCGGCCCTTACTTCCCCCTCTTTACCTTAACCCAAGCCCTGACGGGGGCCCTGCCCGCTTGGTTTTTAGGGGGGAGCGGCAACGGCGCGCCCTCTTGGCGGCGTCTCTGCGCGGCTATTGCCTGCTCTCAGGGGCTGACCAAACTCATTTTAGTCCCCTTAGGCTACCACCTGCTCTACCAGCCTAACCCCTCCTTACTCTTAAGCTGGATCACTATCGCCTCCGCCTCCTTGCCCACCCAACTCCTGCACGTCCCCCTCTACGCCTCCCTCTGCGGCTGGGTCTTGCGGGCTCAGGCTCAAGTGGAGGGAAGGGAGAGTACCTCTCCCTTCCCCTCTCCGGCCTCCACCCCTTAAGGCTTAGCGATTGCGGGGGATGCGCAAGCGCTTGACGCCTTCGCCGCCCGCCTTGGAGGGCTTGGAACTAGCTGGACGCGCGCCCCAATTGTCCCGCTGCCGCTTGGCTTCCCGGGCCTTATAGCGTTCTTGCGAGCCTCCGCGCCCGTGGCGTCCGCCGGCGGCGCCCTCCTTGCCATAGCGACTAGAACGCCCGGAGTAAGGGCGATCGGAGCGCCAGGAACCGCGCTCGCCGGAGCGCTCAGAGCGCCTCTTATCGCCGTGTCTGGGGGAGCGCTCTTTAAGTGAGTCGCCCCGCTCCCGCAAGAGTCGACCCCGCCGCTCCCCGCGCTCCTCGTCCTGACGGTAAGCCATATCGAAGCGGCGCTCAAAGGAGCCCCGCCCCTCGCGCGTATTATCCCGATCTTCGCGCTGATAATCTCGGCGCTGGAAGCGGGAGGCGGCCCAGCGCGGCGCCCGCTCTAACTTTTGCTCCTCTAAAGAGGAGGGCAGAGCGCTGGGGGAGCCGTTGCCAGCCCCATACCGGGGGGCGACTTGCTCTGTATCTCGCTCTGGGGGCGCTTCCGGCGCGGGGGCGCTCTCTTCCATGGCGGGAGCGGCCACGGCGGCGGGAGCGGAAAAATCTTGTTCCTCTAAGTCCCGCTCCGCTTCGGGCGCGTAGGCTACCTGGAGTTGGGGACGCCGCTCGCGCCGCCCATAATTGCGCAACTCCTCCGCCGGGGCCATATTCTGGTAATTATCCTCTAAGTTGGCCCCCTTGTGGCGCTGCTCGGCCGCCCGCTGACGGACCGCCGGAGAGACGTAAGCTAAGGAGCGCACCGCCTCTACTACGCCGTCTAAGACGTAGAGGGAGATGTCGTTAGGCAGGATACCGCTGGGCCCCAAGATGAGACCCGGCATAAAGAACTCTTCCGCATTCTTATCGAAGTAAGAGCGCAAGAAGTTGGGATCTTCGTGGGCGATAGTTTCGTGGTTAATACCGCCTAAAACGCAGCGCTTCCACTGTTCCTTACCGCTACGCAGCGACTGTTTGGCCCGGAAGTGGGACCAACTGACGACCGGGGTCTGGTAGGCGTCGATTAGAGTATCGAAGTAAGGGCGCTTGCTCTCTAAGCGCAAGATATTGCACTCCGCTCCCTGGGCGGCTTCTAAAACGCGCTGGTTGTGGGCTACGCAGAGATCTTCATGTAAGAGGGGATCTAAAGCGTCGTGGCCCGCTTCGGTCAGCGTAAAGAAGATACCGGAAATACCTAAAGAGAGAGCCCGTTGCACGTACTTAACTTGGGCCAGAGAGATCTTCTCTAAGACGGAGCGCAAAAGCTCAGGGAAGCGCACCGCCGTATGCAAGACTAACTCCGGACTAGAGAGCTTAGTCAAGACCGTCCAGGGACTATCGATCGACTCCAAGATAAAGCGCTTACCTTTGAGGGCCTTAGTAATGAGCTCTAAGGCTTTGAGCTGCTGTCCCCAGCCCCCCTCGTCGGCCACGGCCGCGGGGATCTGTAAAAAGTCGCTGGAGCGCTCAAAGCTGCGCATATTCCCCAAAGGATAGGGGTAGGGGTTCATAACCCGCAGGTAATCGACCTCAAAACGCTGGGCGAAAGCGATGTGGGCTTGGGCCAGAGCCTCGCCCCCCATATGTTGTAAACCGAAATTATACCAAAAAGAGAAGGGGGGGCGATCTACCTCAGCCCCCGTCAAGACGGCTTGCATACGTTGAATGCTATTCATAGTCCGGGCGCATTCCGCATTCTCTTCCTGGGCTCCTGCCCTCCCCGGCGTCTCCTCATTTCTGTAAGTACTTATTGGCGTACGCCCCCAGACCGCGGGCGATCCCTTCGGCCAACTTCTGCCTATACTGAGGGTCGCTCAGGAGCTTAGCCTCCGTCGGATTGCTCAAGAAGGCGGTCTCAATTAAGACGGCCGGCATCTTAGAGTGGACTAAGAGGTAGAAGCGATCTTGCTGAATGCCGCGATCGGGCCGTCCGCAGGCCGCAATGAGCTCGGGGTGGAGCGCTTGGGCTAAGGCCCGATCGCCCCGCTTAAAGGTGTGGGTAGAGGTCCCCTGGGCGGCGCTAGAGGCGGCGTTACAGTGGATACTGACGAAGACGTCGACCCCATTGCGATTGGCTACCTCCACTCGGGCGTTGAGCTCTTTGGTGTTGGAGGAGCCCGCCCAGGTGACGTCGCGATCGGTCTCGCGCGTCAAGTAGACCTTCCAGCCGTTGCGCCGCAAAATCTGGGCCAATTTGAGCGTAATATCTAAGGAGACGTCCTTCTCCATAGTCCCTAAGCTGGGGCTAATACAACCGGGATCAGAGCCTCCGTGGCCAGCGTCTAAACAGATCGTGCGCCCGCCCCCGCCCAAGAGAGGGATCCCCACTAAAGAGCCGCTCCCGCGCAGGGCGGCCATCTGGAGATCGACCTTTTGGGGCAAGATCTCCAGTAAAAGGGTATCCGTACCCTCCCCCTTGCTGACCCGCACATCGCGCGCCCCCTCTAACTCTAAGACGACGCGGGTCACCGGCTGGGGCTTAGAGGCGTATTGGGAGACCCGCACCCCCTTGAGGAGCGGTCCGGAGACGGTCTGGCTGCCCTTAGTGGCCGGATAGACTACCCGCTTAAAATCGATTAAGAAGCGATCCTGGCCTTGGGTCAGACGCTGCCACTCGTACTGGACCGGACCGCTAAAATTGAGTTTAACTTGGGCCGTATCTTGGCCGCTCTGGCGCCCGCTGCGCACTTGGAAATCTTGTAACTTCTCTTGCTCATAATTGATAGCTTGCGCCGATTGGGGCAGCTGGAGGGCGAAGTTAAATTGGGAGGAGCGCTTAGTAGCGGGCGCGGTAATCTCCACCTTGAGAGCAGTGGGGATGACGATGCGCGAAACGGCGGGCCCCAAAGTAAATTGGCCCAACCGCACGTCCCCCAGTTCGGGGTGGTTGAGGCGCAAGCTAGTCGTATCTAAGACCCCGCCCGCCAAATCGATAACGTAGCGCTCGGGCTGCGAGAGGCGGAAGGTAGAGTAAGTTACGGGAGCGGTAGCTTGGATATGCAAGCGCAACTGGCGCCCGCTCCCCTCTAAACGCACCGCCGTAATGAGAGGTTCGATCCAGCCCTCCTTTTTGGCGCTATTGACCGTTACTCGCACCCCTAAGAGGTCTTCCAAGATGGAAATAGGCGCCCAATAGCCCCCCTCTAGGCGCTGTAAAGGCACGTCTAACTGGCGCCCTCCCAGGGCGCTGGGCAATTGGCTCTGCCCCTCTTGGAGTTGTAACTTAGCCTTAGCGGTCTGAGCCTCTAAACGGCGCGCTCCCGCCTGCCACTTCCAGCTCGTAGCCCCTAAGAGGGAGGCGATCTGCGCTAAAGAGCTAGAGGCGACGGGGGTCAAGTACTCGTCTTCAATCCCCGTCGAGCGCACCTCTAAGGTGAAGGTCTTCTCCTTGACCTTAAATTTCATCTTTTGGGAGGCCCCAATTACTACTTCCCGCGGCCCTTCGGGCGAGGCGTGGTGGGAATCGTAACGGCCGCGCCGACCGCTAGCCTGGGATGGAGATTTGGAAGAAGAGCTAGAAGAGTCCTTAGCCCCCTGGACGGGAGGGGGGGCGGGGGGCATATCCTTGAAGATCTCCGGGGATTTCTCTTTATACTTACCCCAGGGGAAGCCGCCGCTCTTAGTGCGCCGGTAAGTCGTCTTTTTGCGCGCAGGGGTCACCCGCTGAGGAGGCGGGGCGGGCGGCATTTGGACGTGGGGGGCGCTGGGGGTAGCCTTAGCCGGGGGCGCGCTCTCGCCCGCGGGATCAGATACGGGAATAGCGACAGGCACCGGGGCCACCCCCTCCGCCCCTTCCCACTCGCCTCCGCTCTCAGCTCCAGCTATCCCCCCTAAGCCCAGCCAAATGGCTATAAGCCAGATCCCCGCCCATCCGCGCACTCGCAGCCAACCCGACTGCCACACTCTTCCGTCCATAAAGCCCTTATCCCCCACCAGCTCTCTATCTCCCCCTCTGTTTGCAAATATATAACATAAATTTCGATATTTTGATGCGCGAAAGTTAATTTCTCAGACGGCTCCACCGCGCCCAAAGGGCTTAGCAAATGGGCTAGGAGCAGGTTATAAGCGCCAGGAGTGCGAATTTCCGCCTTGTAATCTTATGAGGAGAACGTAGTTTTTCCAGATCTGGGAGGCGCCTGTGTCGGAAGAGAATAAAAATTGTGGCGAGAGGCTCTTACACCTCTCTCATCGCTACGCCCGCCCCGATCTCTTAGTTATCGAAGTGCGCGGGGATATAGATACCTACACCACGGAGAAAGAGTTCTTCCCTTACGTCTCCCCTCTGGTGACCAACGAGGTCTTTTACGTAGTCCTCGATTTCTCCCAAGCTCGCTACATCGATTCCGTAGGCATGGCTAGTTTGATCACCCTCTATAAGCAGCTCAGCAAGAGGCGCGGCAAGATGGTTATCGTCACCCAAGTGCCCCTCATCTTGCGCCTCTTCTCCTTAACGGCTATCGATCGCCTAGTCCCTATCTTCCCCTCTTTAGCCGAAGCTCTGGAGCACTGTCCAGCCAATCCCGCTTAGCGCCCCATGTTTATAGCCGATACTCACATCCACTTAAACGACTCCCAGTACGCTTCCGATTGGCGAGAGCTCATAGCCCAGGCGGCTGAGCAGGGGGTGCGCGCCTTTATCGTACCCGGTACCGATTTGCCTACCTCTCGCCGAGCTCTGGAGATGGCCCAACTCTCTAGCGCCATCCTACCCGCCATAGGGATCCATCCTCACGAAGCGGACTCTTTCCAAGAGGGCGATATAGAGCGCCTGCGCCAGTTGGCGCCCCAAGCCTTAGCCTTGGGGGAGATAGGACTAGACTTTCACTATAACTTTTCTCCCCCAGGGCGCCAGTTGGAGGTCTTAGAGGCCCAGTTAGAATTGGCCCACAGCCTCAATCTGCCCCTCATCTTGCACTTGCGCGAAGCGGACGGAGAGGCCTATCCCCTTTTAAAGCGCTGGGGACTGCCGCCCGCGGGAGGGGTCGTCCATTGCTTTAGCTCCGATTGGGAGGCGGCCCGCCGCTATCTAGACTTAGGTTTCTACCTGGGCTTTACGGGGATGATCACCTTCCCCAAATTGGAGGAGTTGCGCCAAGTAGCCAGGCGCTCCCCCCTCGATCGCCTCTTAATTGAGACGGACGGCCCTTACTTAGCCCCCGTCCCTTACCGGGGGCGGCGCTGCCTGCCCCAGTGGATCCGCTATACTCTGACCCAATTGGCCTCCGTCCGCCAGCGAGCGGAAGAGGAGATCCTAGAGATCACTTCCCAGAATGCTATCCGTCTCTTTGGGCCCCGCCTCAGTCACCTCCTGACTGAAGATAGCCCAGCCCCTCTTGGAAGTTAACCCTACCAGCTACCTAGAAAGGTGGAGAAGTCAACTGTGAGCGAAGGAAATGTCAAGTTCTTATTAATCGGTCTCGGCAATGTGGGATGTAAAGCGGTGAGAAGAGCGCTAGAATCCCTACTTCAGGCTCAGCCTAACGGAGCTCAGGCTCTCCTCCTGGATACGGATATTAATATCGCCTCCCACGAGGCTACCCCCAATCTGACGCCGCTGCGCCTAGATCCTTATAAGTGCGCCCGCGCCATCCAAGTGCGCCAAGAGTCGCCCGTCCTCTACCGCTGGTGGCCCAACTTCCCCGTCACCCTGGAGACGGAACATGGCCTCTTTGGCAATAAAGCCTTGGCGCGTTTAAGTTTTATTATCAACATTCCGCGCCTGGCGGCCCAATTAGATCGCCTCTTAGAGCTCTTAGCTCCTGGCTACAATAATGAGGAGACTCCCAGCGAATCCTTGCCCCATCTGGAGATCTTCTTCTGCGCCACTCTGGGGGGAGGGACTAGCTCTAGTTACATCGAGGTAGCCTATCTGCTCCAATCGATGCTCAGCTCTAGCCCCCTCTCCTACCGGATGCGGGCCTTCTTGCCCCTCTCCAATAATCTCCCCCCCTCCGAGAGCGTGGCCGCCAACGTCTACGCCAGCCTGGTGGAGCTCAACCACTGGATGAATCCCAAGACCCTCTACACCTTCGCCGTCGATATGGATGAGTATCCCCTCTGGGACGATCCCGAGGGCGAGAAGCAGCGCCACGGCCACGACGCCTCGACGGCCGCCATTCTCAGCAGTTTAGATATTCGCTTAGCCGACGACGTGGTCAACGTCAATCCCGGTCTCAAGAAGGTCCAGGAAAAGATCGCCCAAGATAAGGCCAATGAAGAGCCCGTCAAGTACGACGTCGAGCTCTCCTCTACCGCCAATCCGCCCTTCTGCGAGGTCATCTTCTCTACCTTAGACGATTTTGACGACGAGCAAGAGGTCGAGCTCCTGGCGCGCCAGATGGTGCGCTGGCACTACTGGTATTTTGAGGCCCCCGAGCTCTGGCAGCTCTTGCAACATACCCCCCAAGAGAGCGCGGAGTTGGCGCGCGACGGTCAGAGCGGCGACTACCTCTTAGCCAACTCCTATCAACTGGCCAATCCCACCCGCCGCATTTTAGACGTGGTGCGCGCCTTAGCTAGCCGCACGGTGGTGACCGGCTTGCGCCAGATGCTCTTTGAAAAGGATATCGATACCGATCGCATCCGCGGTCAGGAGTTCGCCAAGGAATTTATCGCTACCCGCTCCTTAGACTCCCAGGCCATCCACACCCTCTACCAAAAGCGCTGGCTGGAGATGGATAACGGCCTCTACAATGTGCGTCGCTACTTAGAGGGCAAGCTGCAAGAGTTGCAAGAGAATCCCCGTTATGGGCGCGATTTAGAGAATTTCTGTCGCACTTGCGACGCCCACTTTAAGGAGTTAGTCGACCACTGCGAGACGGAGCCCGACTTCTTCGTCAGCCTCTCCTCCTGCACTAAGGAGTTGACCGCCCTCTTCCACGAGGGCTTAAAGACTGAGCTGCAAAATATCGTCGACTATAAGCACAACGGGGTCACCATGTTGGGCCTCTTAGACGAGCTCAGCCACCAACTCTCCATCAGTTTGAGCGCCCTCCACGAACGTTCTACCCAGGCCCAGGCGGAGGCCGCCCGCTTAGCTCCGCTCAAGAATCAGGCTGTAGCCGAGCTCATCCATTACGAAGTGCCCGCTTGGAAGAAGTTCATGGGCAAAGTACTCAATAAGGAGGACGATAGTCCCATATCGGCGGCCTTCCAATTACTCCAAGAGTATTACTCCAATATCCTTTTAAACTTTGTGGGGCGCGAAGAGGCCAACGCCTTCTTCGAAATGCTCAACGCCTGCGAGGACGCCAAAAAGAGTTTGCAGCGCCTGCGCGAGTATCTCAATACCTCGGAAGAGATCTTATGTAAGATTAAGCACGACGCTTACACGCAGATCTTGCGCGACGCCGACTTGGCCGCTTTGAGTACTAAAGAGGCGGCAAACTTCATAGACGCCCACTCTAAGCCCTCCGATCTGCCCTATATCCTCAAGGAGTTGGACCTGCGCTTAGGTTACCAGATCCTCAATCTGCCCCAACGCTTTACCCAGAAGGAGTGGCTCCAGCTCTTGCGCGCCACGGTAGACTCTCTCTACCCTCTGCCCGACCCCCACGTCTTACAGACTTTGCACCAATACTATCCCGGCCACAAGTTGCTGGCCTTCCTGCAGACGGTAGAGTTCAATCTGACTTCGCCCTTTGAGGATAGCTTGCAAGTCCCCCTCTCCCGCCAGGTGCCGCGCCGCAATTTCTATGCGGCCTTCGATCAGCGTCCGCCCGCCTCCGACTTCGATCCCTTAGATAGTCAACGCCAAGCCTTAGCCGACGAATTGACGGCTACCTTAGAGAAGGGCCCCTTCCCCGTGCCCGTGACTATCGTAGCTAACCCTCAGGCGGAGACTATCGATTTAGTACGTACCTGCAGCGACTTTAAATTAGACTGTCTCGACTTAGACGACTATAAGGAGGCCTACTTAGTCTCTTTAGGGCGCGAGGCCCGAGCGGTCCACAGTCGCAAGGATATTAAATTCAATAGCTTTTACACCTTAGATAATAAGAGGAATAGAGAGATAACCTCCCTCTTAGCCTTGGCCTTTAAGATGGGCATCTTGGCGGAGAAGATCAGCGATTCTGAAGAGCGTCCCAACCAGCTGACTAGCAACCGTTGGCTCAGCTTAAACTCCCTGCGCGCCGTCTTGAGTATCTACGCTAATCCCATCGAAGCCCTCTACGTAGAGAATACCTTCTACCAGAATCTCAAAAACTGGCGCAAAGAGCAGATGGGCAGTATGGGCTTAGATAAGTGGCTCCAAGCTTTGGAACCGAGCGAAGTGGAACCCTACCACTCCAGCCCGCGCTCTTATTTCCGCAGTTTAGATTTAGAAAATCAAATCAAAAAGCTCAAACCTAATCTCGAGCGCGACTTGGAGTCGCGCTGGCCCACCTGGGAGAAGCAGATCGCCAAAGTCGTCGGAGAGGGCGGAGAGGTGCGCGCTAAGATCGCTACCATCGCCCCGCCCGGCATGATCGATTGGTTAGGGAGGCGTTGGTTAGAGCTCCACCCGCAGCCCGAGTCCCCCGCCCCGGCCCCTGCCGAGAAGAAGACTCAGGCTAAAGGGTCGGTCAGTGTGGCTAAGTCCGCCCAGAAAGAGAATAAGGAGCAGACGGAAGAACAGGAGGGTAAGGCTAGCGCTAGCCCTGAAGGCGCTCCCTCTCTCATCTTGGAGGTCCCCCGCAAGATGAAGGCTAGCTCCTCTAAGCCCAACCATCCCAACCCTAAAAATAGTAAGAATATCGAGAGACGCCGCCAGGATCGGAAGCACTAGCTCTTAGGAGCCAGCTGGGAAAAGAGAGCCTAATTGCAGGGTAAAGAAGAGGCCTCTGCGAATGGCCCACCCACCATGAAGACTTCCCTTTCTCCTTTACGTAGTGCCTTTCTCAGCGGCGCCCTCGCAGCGGCTATCTGCCTAGCGGGCACCCCCGTTCAGGCTCAGCCCTCTCCGGCTGCGGAGGGCGCCGCGCCCGCCATTTCGCCGGGACGAGCTCTCTTCAGTCAGCTCCAAGACCATATCATCGACGTCTCCGATAAGATCAAGTCGACCGTCGTCCACATCGAAGTCCTCTCCAAGGTGGGCCATCAGCGCCGTAAGACTACGGGCAGCGGTTTGATTATCTCTCCGGAAGGTAAGATAGTCACCAACTACCACGTCATCGATAAAGCTCAGCTCATCACCGTCATCTTAGACGACAAGAGCAAGTATACGGCTAAGATCGTGCGCGACGACCAGCAGACCGATTTGGCCTTCTTAAAGATCGAGGCCCCCCAGCCCCTGCCCTACGCTACCTTGGCCGACTCCGACAAGGTCAAAGTGGGCGAGTGGGTGATAGCCGTCGGCAACCCCTACGGTTTCGATCGCACGGTCTCCTTCGGTATCGTCAGCGGTAAGGGTCGTTTCGTACCCGGCGCCGACAATGGCGTCCCCTTAATTAACGACTTCATCCAGATCGACGCCATGATCGATCCCGGCAACTCGGGCGGTCCCCTCATCAATATGGACGGCGAAGTGATCGGCATCAACTCTATGGGTATGGGCCGCGGTCAGGGCTTCACTATCCCGGCCAATATCGTCAAAGATGTCGACAATCGCTTAGAGGTCGAAGGTAAGATCCAGCGCGGTTGGATGGGCGTCTTTATGCAGCCCTTTACCGAAGAGTACGCGGCCTTTATCGGCCATCCCACCTTGCGCGGCCTCTTAGTGAGCGATACCCCCGCCGACGGTCCGGCCCACAAAGCTGGTCTGCGCAGCGGCGACGTCATTACTAAGTTTAACGGCCATGAGGTCAATGTCGATACCGATGAAGCGCTCAACCGCATCAAGTTGGAAGTGGCCCAGCTCCTGCCCCAAGCTAAGGTCCCCATCGAGTATTTCCGCGACGGCAAGCTGTACAATACGACGGTCGTCTTAGCCGTCCAGCCCTCCGTCAAGACGGAAGATATCGATACTAGTTACGGTTTCGTAGCTAACGAGATCACCATTACGATGGAGTTAGAGTATCGCCTCTTGGGACGCGACGGCATGTTAGTCACTAAGGTCGAGAAGGGCTCGGCGGCGGCCAACTCTGGTCTGGCCGTGGGCGACGTCATTACCCACATCAATAAGATGCCCATCTTGAAGGCCGAAGACTTGACTAAGGCCCTCACCAAAGTGAAGAGCGATAAGCACTTCCTGATTACCGCTAAGCGCGGCCTCATCCAGGTCTATTGCTTAATCGATACTAGCACTTACGGCCAAGCCGACGATAGCGACGATAGCCAAGTGGCGGAAGACTAGAGCTTAGATTTCTGCCCCAGTGCTAAATGCCCGCCCCCCGATAGGGGGGCGGGCATTTAGCACTTTTCTGTATTCCGCGGGCCCCTGCGGGGCCCGCGGAATCTCAGTCTATAATAGCTTAGTCTAAGACCAGACGGCGGGGACGCTCCCGCTCCATGAGCTGGGTCAAGACCTTAGCCGGGTTGGGGAAGCGGGTCAAGAGAATCATGGCCGCGATGACGAAGGGTTTGTGGGCCGCTTCGGCATAGGTATCTAAGCGATAGCGCTCAAAGACGGAGGCCGCGCACTCGCCCTCTTTGCAGCTCACGCCGCTGATGTCCGCCGGCAAGCAGTGGCAGTAGAGGCCCTTGCCGCCCTTAGTCAACTTCATGAGCTCTTCGGTGCACTCCCAATCCTTGTGGCTGGCGTTGCGAGCCAAAGCCTGCTGCTCCAACTCTATCAACTCCGCCTTGCGCCCGGCCTTCAAGAGCTCGGTGCGCTGCTGCATGACGGTGAAGGGGGCCCAGCTCTTGGGATAGACGATGTCGGCATCCTTAAAGGCTTCCGCCATAGAGTGGGTCACCGTGAAGCTGCCGCCCGTCTCCTTAGAGAACTTCTCCGCCGCTTGGACCGGCTCGTCTAAGAGATCGTACCCTTCGGGGTAAGCTAAGCTGACTTCCATCCCGAAGCGGCTCATCAAGCCCACAATACCCTGAGGTACGGAGAGGGGCTTGCCGTAGCTGGGAGAGTAGGCCCAGGTCATGGCGATCTTCTTGCCGCGCAGGTTCTCCACGCCGCCGAAGTAATCGATCATGTGGCTCAAGTCGGCTAAAGCCTGGGTGGGATGGTCTAAGTCACACTGCAAGTTGACGACCGAAGTGCGCTGGGGCAGGATGCCGCGATCGTAGCTCTCCTGGATAGAGTCGGAGAACTCCTTCTGATAGGCGTGACCGACGCCAATATACATATCGTCGCGGATACCGATCACTTCGCTGAGGAAGGAGATCATGGTGGCCGTCTCACGCACCGTCTCGCCGTGAGCGATCTGCGAGGTGCTCTCATCTAACTCCTCAGTCCCTAAGCCCAACATATTGCAGGCCGACTTGAAGGAGTAGCGGGTGCGGGTCGACTTATCCCTAAAGATAGAGAGCCCCAGCCCAGTGTCGAAGCAACGCACCGACTTGCCGGCGCGATTCAAGGTCATGAGCGCCTTGGCCACTAAGAGGACGGCGTTGATCGTCTCCTGGGGATAACGCCAGGTGATGAAAAAGCTGTCGTTATAGAGGTCGGTGTGGTTAGCTTCTAACTTGGTAATTAATTCTTTTACTTGGTTAAGCATAATATCAGTCACAGTTGACTTTACACTCCAGAAATGATGCCTGCTCCCCTTAGACATCCTCAGCCGCTTACCTGCCTATTTCTAGGAAATTTTTAAGCATTTTAGGGATAAAAAAGGCCCCCCAGCCCTTCTTATACTGGCTGGGGGACCACTCCTAGGAGTTTAGCTATCTCAGGGGGATAGGCGCCTAGTTGGATAGAGTTTAGAGGTTATTGATATTCATCTTCCGCACGTCGCGGATCGTAGGCCACCAGTCGAAGGTGCGATGGGTCTTGCCATTTCTCGTGTAGCTGCCCACCATATTCCGATGGGTTACTCCGATCGAAGTGATGCCCAACTCATCTAAGCTCTTTAACTCATTGGGCTCGTTGACGCCGTTGCGATTGAGATCTTGCCAGACGAAGAGGCCCTTCAATTCCGCCCCTTCTAAGGCTCCGCTGCCATCGCTATCTAAAGAAGCTAATTCCTCATAACCATTGTTAAAGCCATTGGCGATACCGAAGAGATGGGTACCGTCGATATTCTTACCCATTTCCGGACGGCAGAGCAGACCGTCTTGCGGGCCTACCCACTCCGTCACTACGGCGAAACCGTTACCGTGGAAGTCGAAGAAGACGGCGCTCTCTTTATCAAAACTGGTGGGATGGGGCAGATGGAGGCCGTTGGAAGCTTGAATCTTATCGTCGCCATCTAAGTCTAAGACGATGGGGGAGATAATACCGTCGAGGTTGATCTGATAGACTTCGTACTTATGGATCTCCTGGGTGAAGGTACCCTGAGCTGCGTAAGCGGTCGCTAAGTTGTCGACGTCGCCCACTAAGATGGACCCGACGCTACCCTCTACCTTGCCGGCGGCTTCAGCGCCCGACTTGGTAGTGCTATGCATCTGGAAGTCCATACCGCCGCCGTAAGCGGAGACGGAATCGGTCCCATTGCCGAAGAAAGAACCGCCGCTATCGCGCACATGGCGTCCACGGCTAAGTTGCCCCGTAGTGTGATTGGTAACCTTCAGCTTGTCGATCATCTCGGTAGTCTCGCCCTCAGCTACCAAATCTTGACGAGTCGCTACCGCCCAATTAAAGAGGTTGCTCCACTCTTTCATAATCCGCCGCTGGACAGCGGGGTCGGAGATGTCGCCATGGAGGGTCACATCTTGACCGCCCTCATAGTAGAAATCCTTACCGCCAATAGTAATGTGACCATCGGCTTTAATCGTAGTTCTGAAGTTATAAACCTGTTGGACGTCGCCGCCCTCTACATCCGTCACCGCCGCCTGAGCGGGGCATAGCCAAATTCCTGCCAGTAGGGCGCCTAGCGCCAGCTTACTATACTTCATACTCTGTCCCTCTCTTTCCAACTGAACTTCCTCTCCTGAGAGAGGTAGTTAACCGTCGGCCACTCGTGACCTAGTTACAAGTATATTGTACCGTCAGCTTAAGGCTATGTAAAGACGCCTTTTGTTTACCGAGAAGAAATTACTAAAATATTTTCTCACATTTTAGTAATTTCTACCCACATTTCGGCTCCCAAACTACCCGGCAGAGCTTCCAATCTACCCTCTCTAACCTTAATTTCTTTTTTACTCAGTACCCCTAACCATCTAGAACCCTCGGGCAAGGCCCCGGCGCGTACCTCTAAAGGTAACCAGGCGGGCTCTTCTCGCCTAGGCTCGTCGGTCTGAGCGCGAGTTACGGCCACCAAGACGCGCGGGCCGCTCTCTTGGCGCAAAAAGGCCAGACTATCCCGACTAGCCCCTAGCCACTGTAAGCAGCCGCGCCTCAGAGCGGGGAGGCGGCGACGCTGCTCTATGAGCTGGCGCACTAAGTCCCACAACTCTAAGTTCCAGTGGTCTCGGTTCCAATCCATAGTACCCCGATTGAGAGGGTCGGCGCCCCCTTCTAAACCGATCTCTTCGCCATAGTAAATGCAAGGGGCGCCCTGATAACCGAAGAGGAAGACCATTAAGGCCCGCACCCTCTCCACCTGACCGCGACAGATAGTCAAAAGGCGCGGGGTATCGTGACTAGAGAGCAAGTTGAGCATATTGAGAGCCACCTCTTCTGGCAGCGCCCCTCTAAAGGTCTGCAACTGCTCCAGTAGCGCCTCAGTCGAGAGGTAATTATTACTGCCCGCCCGCTCCCCTTTAAAAGCGCGCAAGTCCCAACCCGCCATCCACTGCCAGAGGGGCATACAGAAACCGCGGTAATTCATGGCGGCGTCAAACTCATCGCCCTGTTGGTAGGGGGTATAATCGTAGAAGTGCTCGCCCACCAACCAGGCTTGGGGATTCTCCTCTTTGACCGCCTGGCGCATCTCTCGCCCAATCTCATGGCCCAGCTGGGACTCCTTTTGGCGGGCCAACATATTGGCCACATCGAGACGCCAACCGTCTATAGAGTAAGGGGGACGCAACCAATGGCGCATAGCGGCTTGCGGGCCGCGGTAGATGACCTCCCGCAGAGCGGAAGAGGTATAATTTAAGCGGGGTAAAGTAGAGACTCCCAACCACATTTCATACTGATGCGGGTCGCCATTATAGAAGGTAAAGTAAGTATACTCTATGGAGTGGGGATCGCTCTGGGCCTTTAAAAACCAACGGTTATGGTCGCCACAGTGGTTGGGCACAAAGTCTAAGATTAAACGCATCCCTCTCTTTTGGGTAGCTTGGCGCAAGCTGATGAGGGCCTCTTCCCCACCCAAATGGGGATCGACCTTAAAGTAGTCGGCCACGTCGTACTTATGGTTACTGGGCGAGAGGAAGATAGGATTTAAATAGATAGCGTCTATACCCAGCTCCTCTAAATAGGGCAGTTTTTCCACTACCCCCTCTAAATCGCCCCCATAAAAGAGCGCGTTGCCCGCTTGGGGATCGACGGGCTCATCCCATTCCGCCACTTGGGCGGGCTTATCCTTAACCACTACCTCTCCCGGCCGCACACGGTGGCTGGGATTACCCATCCAGAAGCGATCGGGGAAGATCTGGTAAAAGATGGCGTCCTGGACCCAGAGGGGAGGATTCTCACGCCCATTGACCTTAAAATCCCCCAGATCTAAAGGAGTAGCTTCTGAAAGGCCCCAGGCGTTATAGTGATAAGTCCCCTTAGCGCTCACAATGAGGAAGCGGTAGGTAAATTGGGGGACTTGGGCCTCTAAGTTGGCCTCCCACCACTCCCAATCGGGAGCGTAGACTCCCTCTTCTCCTGGCGGTGGAGCGCTAGGGACGGCCTCAGTTAAGATCTCCTCTCCCTCCGGAGCGGAACGCACCCAAATGGAACGCACCCCCCAAGCGCTTTGGACGCGGAGGCGCACCTTGAGGCGCATCGGAAGACTATGGCGAGCGCGCTCCCGGTAGGGCCAAGTTCCAGCATGGTAGATAGGTAAGGCGCAGAGAGAAGTCAAGGGGGAGTCCACCTTTCTGATAAAAGTCTTCCCCCTTTCCACATCTAGCCAAAGTTCCTAGCTGGAGAGAGGCAAAATAGGAATAAAGTGACGCTACGCGAAATGGCGGGCGAATCTCATGCGCGTTCCTGAAATTAGACGTCATATCATTACTACCGCCTCCCCAGAGCGGGTCTTCGACGCTTGGACGGAGCCCGATCATCTGGCCCGCTGGTTCTGCGACAAGGTGGTAGGTTGGCCCGGTTACGGGGGAACTTTGACCATGACTTGGGAGAAGTTCAATTTCAGCATGGATTATACGCTCCCCACTATTATCCCCCACAAGAAGGTAATTATGAAATCCCTCATCCCGGGCCTAGGGATGCAGACCCTCAATATCACCCTGCGCCCCTACGGGACGGGCTGTCGGGTAGAGATCGTAGAGACGGGACCCGGAGCGGAAGGCCAAGAGGGGGCGGGGGACGCCAAGTCGGGCTGGGAGATGTCTTTGGCGATGCTCAAAACTTACCTCGAGAATTTTTGGGGTAAGAATAGGCGCACCTTCTTTACTATTATTACCGCGCCTTACGACGACGATCGCCTCATGTACTACTACCGCCAAGCGGAGGGGCTACAGACTTGGCTCACTAAGAGCGGAGCTATAGGCGAAGTAGGTAGCGAGGTTAAGTTGCGCCTGGCCAACGGTATGCCCCTCACCGGCCAAGTGATGGCTATTACCAGCCACGAGTTGATCGTCACCTGGAAAGAGATTACCGGTTTTTTAGAGCTCAAATCCTTTACTGGCAGCGCCGAACGCAAGGCGATCCTCATCCGCGGCTCCGTCTACGACGCCAATATCAGCCAAGCTTTAATCGATAAGATCAATCAATTTATGGAGCAAGCTATCGGACGCCTCCATCTCATCATTAAATCTGAATATGAAGCCCGCCTCAAAGCGGAAGAGGAAGCGCGCGCCAGAGCGGCCCAAGAGGCCCAAAAGAGCGGCCTCCAGACTCCGGCCACCATCCACGCTCCCGGACTTCCCCAAGAGAGCGCCGCTCTCTCTAAAAATGAGGAAGAGGACGATCTCCAAGCCCAAGCTAGAGCGAAGGAGCTGGCCGCTAAGGCCCTGGCCGAAGAGGAGACGCGCCTCTTCGGCTTGACGATTGACGATCAGGATCTCGATCTTTTTAACCCTGCGCCCCTTCAAGAAAGTTAGAGTTCTTGGTAGAATTTAAGGGATAACGCCATCCCTCGCCCTAAAGCCTTGGTAGCTATGGGTCCGATGGCTCTCGCCGGGGAGAAAAGAGTCCGTGAAAAATTTGATGTCTTGCGCTCCAGCCCGTTGGGGTGCCTTGTTCCAGCTGTGCTGGTTGCTCGTCGTCCTGTTGCTGCCCAGTAGAGTAGGCGCTCAGGCCCTGCCTTACAAGCTGCCCGCCCTACCCTCATCCCCTCCGCCCCCCATCGAGCACCGTTTCAATACCCCTCCCCCTCCCAATTGTCAGGTTATTGAGACTAGCGCCGGTTGGCAGCTGATCTCTTTTCCCGTGCGCCAGGTTACCGGTTTCTGGGGTTTAGAGCACCAGCTCTATAAACTGGTCGACGGACGCTACGTAGCTATCGATCCCGTCAATAATCCGCAATCTCTAGAAGCGGGCCTAGCCTACTTGGCCTATACTCCCCAGCCTACCCGCCTCTACTTTGTGGGCAATCATAAGGCTGGCGTGGGCTTAGTGACCCAACTCAACCCCGGTTGGAATGTGATCGGCTTCCCCGCCCCCCCCTCTATGGCTACCGGGAAAGTGACCTTCACCAACCAAAAGGGAGAGACTTTAGATCCCCAAGATCTCAAATCTCCCCAAGCCTTGCCCCAGGGCAGTTGGTTCTCGCCCTTAGCTTATACCTTCGCCCAGGGGAAATGGCAGACGACGGGACGCCAAGTCAGCTCCCACCTCGAAATGGGCCAGATCTTTACTTTTTACTGTTACGAACCCCTAACCCTCAACTGGAACTGGGCCCCTCCCCAAGGTAAGGCCCCCCAGATTAGCGAGCTCTCTCCCGCCCAAGTCCAAGCCGGGGAAACCTTCATTATTAAGGGCCGCCATCTGGGCAATGGGCGCCAAGGCTCCCTCTCTTTAGCCGGCCTCCCCTTAGATCGCTCCCATATAGTGGAGTGGCACGATAATTTTATTAAGGTGCGCCTGCCCCGGCAGGGGGTCGCCTCTGGAGCGGTGCGCGTCTTTGTCGACGGCTATCCCAGCCAGCCCCAAATGTTGGCCCTCCAGACCCCAGCCGGCCGGACTAATCCTACCTCCGTCCAAGCTCTAGCCCCTGTAGCTTCCCCGCCTGCCGCTCCTAAGAGTATAGCTCAGAGCCTCAGTCTGCCTAAATCTAGCTCCGCCGCCCCTAAGGCTCCGGTAGCTAAGAAGGCCCCCGCCGCTCCGGCCGCTAAGACTCTCAGCCCTATCGACGAGCGCATTAAAGATATCCAAGTCGACCTGGGCAATGTCGATAGCGGCTTAGCTATGCCCGATACCCCGGGAACCCTCGAGGCCCCGACAGCCACTCGCCGCTCTCCGGCTCCCACGCTTAAAAAGAGCGCTACGCCTCCGGCCGCCCCTACGGCTAAAGCCCAATCTACCTATTCCCAGCGCTTCCAAGAGGTGAGCGAACAGCTCCAAGCCAGTCGCCAAGCTTCGGAGGCTGGGGGCGCTATCAATCAAGGTTGGCCTACCCTGCCCGGAGCCGGTGGGGGGCGCGGCCGAGTCTATGGCAAAGTGACCGACGAAGACGATAACCCCTTGAGTAGGGCCCGAGTCCTCTTAAGTAATGGCCAAACGACTTATACCGATTCCCAAGGGGATTTCTCGATCGCCAACGTCCCCACCCGGCGCTTATTGCGTCTGGCCGTCTCCAAGAGCGGTTACAATACCGGCTCGGGGCGCGTCTTCTTAGCTAGCGGCGAGGCCAAGAGCGTTCGCGTCGTCTTGCCTAGCAGAACAGGACGCAGTTCCGTGCGCCGCAGCGAAGAGAAGAAGCGGGGCGACTTCACCGTCCGGGCTAATTCGATGCGCGTCGGTCCCCGCGAGCGCCGCCTCTTTGTCTATAAGATCGAAGTCGAGCAATCGGGTGGCGAAGGTAAGCGCTGGTCTAATAGTTGGTGGACGGATGCGGGCGACGTCTATAAAGAGTTGCGCTGCGACGACGCTCAACTGGGCGAATATTACAATATTACCGTCACTTGGCGCACTAGAGGTCGGCGCGTGCGCGAGCGCTCCGAGACTTGGAATAAGCGCTTCACCGCCGACGACCAAAAGTTCACTTTCGACCACCCCTACTAAGCCTTTCCTAGAGAGAGGCGATCTCCAAATTAGGAGTTTAGAGCCCGCCTATGACTAAAGAGACCGTTCGCCGCGACACCCAACAGCGCAAGATTATCTGTCAGGTCGTCTCTCAAGCCGACCGCCCCCTCTCCCCCCAGGAGATCTTGGCGGCGGCCCAGGTCTACTTGCCCCGCTTAGGTATTGCTACCGTCTACCGCAGCGTCAAGTACCTGACCCAAGAGGGGACCTTCCAGATGGTAGAACTGCCGGGCGAGGGCCTGCGCTATGAGCTCTCCGGCAAGCACCATCACGATCACTTCCGCTGTCGCAATTGTGGCAAGGTCTACGAAGTCGACTGCTGCATCCAGGCCCACGATTACTCTCTGCCCCCCGGCTTTAGCGTGGAAGAGCATATCGTAGTCCTCTACGGTTTATGCGCAGCTTGCGCCTCTAATTGAGCCCCTAAAACGGCCGCCCCCCTCTGGCTCTCGGCGCCCTAGGCCCTAACCAGGGGGGGCTTTTTTATATCTTTCCTTGGAGAGTTTTCCACATTTCTCCAACTTTTTCCCCAATTTTCCCAGCTTAAAGGTGAAAACCCGCCATTTAGAGCTTTTAGACCCCCATATTTATTCACATATACCCATATTTTTCCACATTTATCCACCATACCCCAAAAGTGGGGCAAACATATAAGGAAGACCTTCTCTAGAGCTTTTAGACTACTCTCAGGCCATAATCTACAGGAGTAGGAGAGTGGACTTAGGAAAATAGGGCTATGGCTCAACCCCTAATCTCAGTTATCCTACCCGTCTATAATGCCGCTCCCTATCTCCCCCAACCCTACTACCACTATCGCAAGACTAACCCTCACTCCCTCTCCAGCGCCTTTAGACCCCACTTTTTTAGCCGCTGACGCCAACTCCACACCTTAATGGAAGATTTTTTACAAGCCCGCCACCTCTCTCCCCTCCACAGTAAAGCGCTCCAAAATCGTCGGAACCTCAGTCTAGCCGCCTTAGGTCTAAACTTATTGCGCACCCCCCTCTCCTGGCCCCAAAAGCTAGCCGCCTTCCACGCCATACTCCATGATCCGCCCTATAGAGCGGCTTTAAAAGAATTTGCACTCTCCCAATTGGCCCCTCGACGCCGTCTCTTTTATACTTGCGCCCGCTACCGTTTAACCCCTCTCTGTCTAGCCTTCCTCTACCTATACCAACAACTTAAGCGCCATGAGTAACGCTTCTCATCCTCTTAACAGGGCAACTATTCACCCTCACGAAAAAGGGGAGACCATGGACGGACTGATCTCAATTATTATACCCGTTTACAATAGGGCTTCTACCTTAGAACGCTGTCTCGACAGTATCTTTACCCAAACGGCGCCCCTCCAAGTAATAGCTATTGACGATGGCTCCCAAGATAATAGTCTGGCTCTTTTAAAAGAATACGCCCAGCGCGAGCCCCGTCTAGAGGTCCTGACGCAAGCTAACAGCGGCCCCTCAGCGGCCAGGAATTTAGGGATCGAGCGAGCTCGCGGCGAGTTCACCACTTTTGTCGATAGCGACGACTGGTTAGAGCCGGATATCCTAGCTCAAAGCTTAGCCGCCGCTCGCCAACACGCCCCCTTAGATCTCATTATCTGGGCCTATAGGCGCGAGTTTCCCAACGCTTCCCTCTTGCGCCAAGTCCTGGGTCCAGAGCCCGTCCTCTACGCAGGCCCAGCCGTGCGCCACTTTATGCGCCGCTTCTGTGGCCCTTTGGGAAGGGAACTAGACAAACCGCAATGGATAGACAGTTTAGTGAGCGTCTGGGGTAAGCTATATCGCACCTCCATTATCAAAGAGCATAACTTGCATTTTGCCGACTTCCGCCAGATCTATTCTGAAGATACCCTCTTCAACTTCTCTTATACTTACTACGCCCGCCAAGCTCTCTACCTTCCCCAAGGGGGTTATCACTGGCGACATCAAGGTTCATCCCTCTCCTCTAGCTTCATCCCCAACCTCTTCCAGCGCTGGTACAACCTCCACCAGCTTATGGAGCGCTTTATTGAGACCCACAGTTTAGATAACTCTTTCCGAGAAGCTCTCTCCAATAGGCGGGCCCTATGCTTAATAGGATTGGGCCTAAATATCATGGCTAGCCCCCAAAATATCCTCCAACGCTACCGCGAGCTCCAGCGCTTCCTCTACCATCCCCTCTATAAACGCGCCTTGCGCCATTTAGACCTCTCCCCCATGCCCCTCCACTGGCGCTTCTTCTACGCTTGCGCCCGCCGCGGTTTTACGCCCGGGGTCTACGCCCTCTTAGCCATTATGAACTGGTTGCGCGCCCACTATCGCACCGCTTAAGCGGGCGCGCTCTTCCCTTTAAGCGTACATCTTTTCGATCTCGGCGGCGAAGTTTTTCTCAACTTCCCGCCGCTTCACTTTTTGGGTGGGGGTCAGCTCGCCCATAGCAAAGGAGAAGTCGCGCGGCGAGATACAGAAGCGTTTGACCTTCTCATAAGGAGAGAAGGGAGCGCAACCCTTATTGATCTCGTCACAGATGAGCTCTTGGACGGCGGGATGCTGGACGAGTTCGGCCATATTGGCGCAGCCCAACTTCTGCTTCTCAGCCCAGGCCTCCAATTTTTCGAAATTGGGCACAATAATAGCGCCTACACAGATGCGATTATTGCCCACTAAGACGGCCTTAGAGATCCAATCGCTCTGACAGATAGCATTCTCTATCTGCGTGGGGGCGACATTCTTGCCATTAGAGAGGATGAGCAGATTCTTCTTGCGATCGGTAATAATTAAGTAACCCTCATCCATATAACCCACATCGCCGGTATGGAACCAACCTTCAGCGTCGATCGCTTCCCGCGTCATCTCCGGCTGTTTGAAGTAACCTCGCATAATATTGGGGCCGCGGGCTAAGATCTCCCCGTCGGGGGCGATAGTCACTTCCACCCCGCGAATAATCTTGCCCACCGAGCCGGGACGCATCGCTTGGCCGGGATTGAGGCTCAAGACGGGAGCGGTCTCGGTGAGGCCGTAACCTTCGCGCAAGACGAAACCGATATCTAAGAAGAACTGGCAGACGTCGGCGGGCAGCGGCGCTCCACCGGAGATGAAGAAACGGATGCGTCCCCCCGAGCGCTTATAGAGATCGCTAAAGAGCATCTTGCGCGTAATGGCGTGTAAGATCTTGCCCGCCCGATCGACTTTGCCCAAACGCTTGTTGGCATTATAAGAGCGCCCCACCTTCATGGCCCAGTTAAAAGGTTTACGTTTGAGGCCGGTCATATGGGAGGTAGAACGCTCGTAGATCTTAGCGTAGAGGGCGGGCACGCTAGTAAAGGTGGTGGGGCGCAGGACCTGCATATCCTGTAAGACGGTAATTAAGCCCTGAGCAAAGCCGACGGAAGCCCCCACGTAACTCACTAAGTAGAGGAAGATCCGCTCAAAGACGTGGGCTACGGGCAAGAAAGAGAGGTGGAGATCGGTATGAGTCATCTGCACTTCATCTTTTAAGGAGATAACCTGACTACAGAAATTGCCATGCATGAGCATTACCCCCTTGGGGTCTCCGCTCGTTCCCGAAGTATAGATAATAGAGGCTACATCGGACGGCAATAAGGAGTCTACGATCTCTTCGATGCGCCCTTGATGGCGGCTGAGATGGACGCGCCCGTATTGGAGGAATTCACTCCAACTCCACAATTGCTTGGAGCTCGCCTTATTGGCCGTAGCTACCGACGTAATAATATGTTTAAGCGCCGGCAGTTCGTTCTCTACCGAGAGCACCTTTTGCAGCTGCTCTTCCGTATAGACAAAGAGTACTTTGGCTTCGCAATCGCGCACGATATAGGCCAATTCGCTGGGGCTCAAGGTGGCGTACATGGGAACGTGGACGCAGCCCACATGGGTAGAGCCAAAATCGACGACCGGCCACTCTAAACAGTTAGGCGAGAAGTTGGCCACCCGATCCCCCACCTGACAGCCGATCCCCAAAAGGGCGGAGGCGAAGAAGACTATATCTTGATAGACCTCATTGTAAGTCCTAAATTTAAATTCATCGCCGACGCGGTGGCCGAGATAATTACACTCGCCATACTGGTCGACGGTACTTCTAATCATCTCCGGCAGGGTCTTGAGGGGAGTACTTTGCGCCCATTCCTGAAATTCTTTACTGATGGGATATCCAGCCCCTAAATCGAAATGTTCTACCGCTTTCTGCTCTTCTACCAGTGTCATCTTCTCTATCCCACCGCTATCTATAAGCTAATTTATCCGCCCTCCTACTCCCCTTTTAGGCAGATACCTGCTAAATTAGCCCCCCTTTTAAGCCTCAATCAACTCTAAATTGGCTCGAGGTAAGGTTAAGCGCCCTCCCCCTTCTAGCTCCACTACCGCTACGCGCACCTTGGCTCCGGTAGGGATAGGCTGAGGTTCTAAAGGCAACTCCACCACTTGGGCTAAGGCCCCGAAATGGGGCTGGCGAATTAAGCGCGCCGCGCTGCCTACCTGGAGCCCAGAGAGAGGGGCCTGACTCTCCCTAGAGCGCTTAAACTCTCCATCCCCCAGAGGAATAATTACCTCCGGACGGATGACCCCCGCCCTAATTTGGGTAGCTCCCGAAAGGGAGACCCAACGACCGGCGTAACGTTTGAGTAACTGGAAGGTCCTATAAGCCATAGGCATCGCTCCAAAGCCCTCGGTAATGACGAGGCTCAAGCCTAACTTTTCGGAACCGGTAATAGCCACCCCCAGATCATAACCTAGGAAGGCGGCCAGTTCAGTATCGGAGATCCCCCCACAGACGATCCCCTTGACCCCCAGCTGGGCGGCGCGGCGCAAAAACTCACAGGAGACGAGAGCCCCGCCCACCAAGATCTTATCGCGATGCTGAGGCCCCAAACTAGTTACAGCCATCTCGCCCCGAGGATCGGGGGTAAAGAGGAGCAACTCCCCCGCCGTCTCGCCCCCTATCCCAAAGATCCCCTGGACGTAAGCGGCTCGAGAGGCTATGACTACCCCCTCTCGATCTAAGAGGCGCTCCACCTTGCCGGGAGCGTAGGCCTTCAACTCTACCGGACGCTGAGGGCCGCGCACGATGAGGGAGCCGCTGACCGCCGAGTAAGATTCTACCACCCCCTCCAAAGGGGAAACGAGGGTCCGCTTCCCCCAACCCCACCAACCCTTAGTCTGGGCCAAAGCTTCACCCTTTTTAATCGGCTCCCCTACCCGCTTTAAGAGCGCCCCCTCGACCTCGGCAGGCTCTATCCCCAGCCGGGCCGCCACGTTGACCAACTCTACCGCTCCCGGCAAGAAGGTGCGAGCTACGACCGTATCCCAGGAGACCTCCTCTCCCACTTGGACGGCGATCTCCCCCTCCAAAGGGAGGCGGCGTTCAATATGTAACTCTAAAGCGGAACTCACTTTGAGCCCCGGCACGTAGGCGCTAGCCACGCTCCACCTCCCCAGCCATGACGCGCTGCCAAGTGCGCATCGAACCTAAACGTTGGGGCCCTTCAGCCGGCCAGAGGAAGGGATTGCGCCCCCGCCCGTCCACGATCACCCCCACTACCCCTCCCCGCAAGAGGGTCTTACATTTGACTCCCGCCCCGCGCCCCACGTCGGCCGTACGTATAGGTTCCAACTCTACCTCCAACTGGCGTCCGCACTCTAGGGGAATGACCATCATCTCCCCCACTTTGAGCTCTACCTCCCGTCCCGCCCAACGCAAGCGACAGAGCGGCTGCCCCCATTTACCGGGCCGACCCGGCACGAAGAAGGGGGCGACACAAGTCCCCAGCTCGATTAGGCAGTCCCGTTCGAAGACTTGCGTGGCCGCTTGGGGCAGAATCTGGGCTAAGACTCCCAACTGGGGCATCATAAAGATCGAATCGACCGCCAATTGGGTAATTCCCCAAGGCTGGTAAGAATCT
The DNA here is from genome assembly GCA_944322965.1 of Vulcanimicrobiota bacterium. Taxonomy (GTDB): domain Bacteria; phylum Vulcanimicrobiota; class Xenobia; order Xenobiales; family Xenobiaceae; genus Bruticola. The sequence continues at coordinate 164,348 of CALUQR010000001.1, read as the reverse complement.
AAGAGCATGAGCGCCGTCTGCCAACGTTTAGGGGCGTGGGAGAGGACCCCGCCCGAACCGATGAGCATATCTAAAGCCAAGGGATCGATGAGGGAGCGGCGGCGCTGCTGATTGAAGATAGCCCCGATCTCACTCTGACGTTGGACCCCTTGTAACTCCCCCGCCAAAAGCTCGTGCTGGGCGAAGGAGAGGCGCAAAGCCTCCCGACAGAGCGCCTGTTCCACCTCCAAATCTTCGGGAAGGTAGGGGATAGAGGTGGGGCGGATCATCTTATTTTTGATCGTATTGCGCATGAGGGCTTCATCGACATCTAAAGCCAGCCAGCGCTTGACGGCCGCCGGGCCCGCATCCGCCAAGACGTTAGAGATGGAGTAACTCATCCCGTAATTAGCGGAGACGCTGCGATTAAAGCGACCCTGGAAGACGGAGAAGACGTCCGTCGTAGCTCCCCCAATATCGACCCCCATAATATTTATGCCCCTCTCCTGGGCGATGCGCTCCATAATGGCCCCTACCGCCGCCGGAGTGGGCATAATGGGAGCGTCGACCATCTCCATGAGGCGCGGATAACCGGGAGCGTGGGCCATGACATGTTCTAAGAATTGATTTTGGATCTTCAGACGGGCCGGCTGTAAATTTTCCTCTTCTAAAGTGGGCCGCAGATTGTCAACTATCTCCAGATCGACCTTAGAAGCCAAGATCTCCTCAATTTGAGGACGTACCTCTTTATTGCCGGCAAAGATCAAAGGCAGACGATAATTGTGACCTAAGCGCGGGCGCGGATCGGCGGCCGCGAAGAGCTGAGCCAACTCCACCACCTGCTTCTGAACCCCTCCGTCTACCCCCCCAGAGAGCAAGACCATATCGGGGCGCAATTGGCGAATGAGCTCTATCTTCTGGTGGCTAGGCCGCTTATCGTTGGCCGCTAAGACCTCCATGACTACCGCGCCCGCCCCCAAAGCCGCCCGCTGAGCGCTCTCCGCGCTCATCTTGGCTACCACCCCCGCCACCATCATCTGTAAGCCCCCGCCCGCCGAAGAGGTAGAGAGATAGAGATCGATCCCCTTTTGGCCGTCGTCGGGCTTAATGAGTTGACCCTCTCCATCTAAGAGGGGGCGACCCGCCAATTCGCCCACCTCCGCCAGCGCGTTGCGCACCCCCTGGGTGACGTCTTCCGCCGGAGCCTCCACGGTAGTAGGCGCCTCTCCGCGCACGCGCAAGCGGAAACCGTCCTCCCCGCGCTCAATGAGGATGGCCTTGGTCGTCGTGCTCCCACAGTCGGTAGCCACAATAGAATGGATCCGCTCTAAGTCCACTTTAGCGCTCACTCTCTAAAATCTCTAAACGTCTAGCTAAGGCCTCTACCTGGGAGCGCTGGGCTAGAAGGCGGCTCCAACGCTGCCAAGGTAAGCCTAAACCTAAGATCTGAGCTACGGGTTGAAAGAAGATCATAGCTTGACTACCTAGGAGGGCCAGAGGCTGACAGGACTCCACCAACCATAAGGCGGGCGTCCCCAACTGGCGAGCCGCCAGACCTTGGGCTATCTCCTCTATAGCGCCCTCCATCTGCCGCGCCTCCTCCGGTGAAGCGTCATCCTCCAAGGACCACATATTACTCCAGTTGATAGCCATCTATCCCCCTCTCTAACTGAGGCGCACCAACTTGCGCCCCAAGATCTCCTCCGCCCGCCCCCTATCCTCTCTAGCTAAGGGTAAAAAGACGGAACGGCGCAGACTCTTAAAGTAGGCTCCAAAGCCCGCCTTCTCCCCGGCCGGGCGCATCTCCATCCAGAGGACGACCCCATTATCTTGGACGGAGTAAGAGCGGTAATCGTCCCATTTAAAGATCTCCGGCTTGCCAAAGCGCTGGACGCTAATCTCCTCAGGGGTAAAAGTTATCGTCGTGGCCCAAAAGAAGGGGATTAAACTATGTACCAAGAGGGCTAAGAGCAAGGCGGGCACTAAGATCCCCCACTCTTGGCGGTTGCTAATGGTGCTATAGACCATAAAGATTAAGAGCAAGACGACGCAGACCGCCACCCAGGGGCGCCGGGCCGCAGGGTGATTGACTAAGACTAAGGGCCAACTGACTGAGGAGCTGGCCTTCTCCTCTAAGCGCTTCTTTTTACTCTTCTTACTCACTCTAGTTAACCTCTAACCCTTCTCCCAACCTCAACTAAAGAAATTGACGGTGGCCCGCCAGACATCCTGGAAATACATTACTCGGCCGATAAAGAGAGAGAGCCTGGCCATGACCGTATATCCGAAGGCCGCTCCCAAGGAGACCATCAAGACCCAAATACCGACGCGAGCCGCTCGCCCCCAGAGGGGGCCGCGTTGCTCCTTGGAAAAGTAGAAATAGAGGAGCGCGCAGAGGGTCCCTCCCACTACGATTAAGTTGATTAACCACTGGTACCAAGTGAGTCCCGCGCCCCAGAGGGGTAAGATGGTGGCCTCTATCTGGCGCAAGACTTGAGCCTGCATCGTGTAGACGATATTGTAGCCGGCGAAGATTCCCACCATAAAGGCTAGGGGCCAACGTCCCATCCAGGCCCAGCGAGGGTAGATGCGCATGAGGAGCATTACCCCCATAATAGCCGCCGCTCCATAGCGCCAATCGCCCGCCTGCAGGCGCAAGATGAGGTTGGGATGGAGGACTTGCCAGTACCCGATACACATCCAATAGCCGGCCGAGACCCCCACAAAGATATGTTCCGCCAGTTTATAGAGGGGGTTGTCTTTGTAGAGAAAGCTAAAAATAAAGAGCGAGAGGGCCACCCCCAACCACATCCCCAAGAGATCTCCCCAACTTTGCGCTTCCATCTTCGCCTACCCCTCCGCCTTCCGACGCCGACGCTCTTGCGCAAAATAGACGATATTGGCCAGGATAATGAGGCCCGCCACTAAAAAGTGGGCTACCGATTGAGCGTCTATCCCGCGCGTAGCTTGCCCATCTTTAAGTCCCAGTAAGACCTCATACTCGCTAGCTCCGCGCATCCCGCCCAATAAACTCTCCACTTGGCCGGCATTGAGGAAGGGGTAGGCTTCGGGAGTCGTCACCGCGCTCGTTCCCGCTAAGAGAGGGCGGCGGTACTGTCCCGAGACGACGCGCACAAACTCTGCCAAACCCGGGCGCCCCATCGACCAGTCGCAGACTAAGGCAAAGGAATCCCAACCGCGCACGCGCTCCATTAAGGGCAGATCGGCCAAAGCCTGACCGCGCAGATCGTGAGAGTAGATGGCCCGAATATCCTCGCCCATCCCGCGCAAGATGACTTCCCCGCCATTCTTATATCCCAAATTGACATAATCTATCCCCTCGCGGGCCCCGTATTGGGGAGCGACCTCCTGTAGCGCCTGGCGCGCGAACATACTCCCTTCGGGCCAGAGGGCGATACAGACTACGGGGCACTTTTTGCGGAAGAGATGGTGGAGCATAGCTACCGCCATCGGATGGCACTCTACCTTAGTCCCCGGCCCGTAATCGAAGGAGAGTAAGACTAAAGAATTAGAGGGCAAGTCTTCTACCGTCTGGTAAAATTTGCGGCTCAAAGGGCTGGGCTCTACGGGCAAGTGGAAGGGCCAGAGCAAAGGGGCTATGACCGCTACGGCCAGAGCCAAAAAGATCCAACGCCTATCTAAGTTGGCTAGATAATCTAACATCTTCTCATTCACCACTCCCCAGATATGAGCGTTCGATCCCCAAAAGGATCTTTAAAGAGACGGAGATCAACCCTACCGAAGCCCCCAACATAATCGCCCTCTGTCCGGCGGCGTTAAAACCTCCTAGCAAGACGTCCTCAATAAAGGCGCTGATACTCCACTCCCCCAACCAAGGGATAGACTGCCAGAGATACTCCCCCAAAGGCACGCGGAAGATCATTACGATAAAAGCGCTCCCTAAAAGCAAGGTAGCCTCCCGAGAACGCGCCCTAAAGGCTCGGAAAGAGGCCGAAGCGATATAGAAGGCCAAGAGGCTATAGGTAGCTGCCGAAAGGGGAGTGAATACGTGATTAAAGATCCAACTAAAAGGGGTCCCTTCATCTAAAGGGGTACCCCCCGTCGGGATCCAGAAGAGGCCCACCCCTAAGGTGATACCTAAGGAGAGTAAGAGAACTAAGTTATACCCCCAGCCGGGCGCCTGTTGGTAAATCTTCTTCCCATTGACTACTAAAAGGCTCAAAGCCCCCAAGACGTAGGCGCAAGTGAGGATAATATTATAAAAATTATTGAAGAGATCGCCCAGCCAATTGAGAGGGTAGCTATAGAACTGGACGATCATGACCAGACCCGCTACGAAGGTGATAATTAAAGGTACGCTGCGCTTCATACTCTGTGCCTCAGAAATGGTAACCTAAACTTACCGCCGCTACCCCTAAGATAATGAGCCCCATAATTAAGGCTTTGGCCGCATCCTGCCCCTTGAGAGAGCCTATCTGCAGAGGATCTTGGGAGAGATAAGCTGAGGCCGCGTAGAGCTCCTCCCCCAAAAGGGTGTAATCGCAAGCCGCCACAAAGAAGGGCAATTGGGAGGCGCTAGCTGAGCCCGCTATCTGGATAGCTCCCGTAGCGTGACCGGTCTCCGCCAACATCAGAGCCTCCGCCAAGAAGTTGCCCATATAGAAGATAGCGGCCGGCCGCTCGCGCACCATCAGACCGCAGACCCCCGCCGCAAAGCCAAACTGTTCGCCCGAGAGGTAACAGATGGAGTCGCTCTGGTACGACTCGGGGCGCCCGGCCTGTAAGTAAGCCCGGCTAACGATATCCTGAGCCATAGACATAACGACCGGACTGCAGTTAGGTACGGAGAGCGGCACGTCGTAATCGGCGCAGGAGGCGCTGACGTAACCTAAAATGGAGAGGGCCGCCATCGTCTGCGTATCGTCTATCTCGCCTACCCCCGTCAAGTAGAGGACGGGACGCCCCATCTCCGTAGCCCTCCCTATAGCCTCCTCTATGGCCTCGACCCCCGCTAAGGGGCGAATGTAGAGCTGCTTACCCCTCTGGGCTTGGAAGATGAAGAAGGCTACCGCTCCCCCTAAGAGGAGTACGCCCGCTAGATTGGGCCATTTCGTCCAGTCGCCAATGGGCTGTAGATCGAGGGTGCGCACCATGATCCCCCGCAGGGGTTGCCACCAGTAGAGTTGGCTGAGATCGCTAACCCACAACTGCCCCTCCGGTAGGCTCTCCGCGCTCTCTATCTGACCGCGCAAGGGCGGGCTAGAGCGCACGCTGCTGCCTGGATAAGGGTAGAAGGAGATCTTACTCTCCGCCTCCCCCGTCCAGACTTGACTCCCCCGCTCTACTAAGGCTATTCCCCCTTCTAAGCTCCAAAGCTCCGGGGGTTCCGCCCCTTTGGGGAGCGGGCGCGCCCCCCAAAGGTGCGGAGTAGAGGCGGCTAGCTCCCCCCAGCTCAGGCTGCCCGCCTCCCCCAAAGCTAAGTAGTATAACCCCTGTCCAGCGGGGGCTAAGGCTAATAATTCCGGACGCCCCTGACCGGCGCTCTGCGGCGCCCCCCGCCTATTAAAGGCCGCATAACGCCAACTGCCTCCCTGACTACAAGCGACCCACCAACCCCAATTAGAGTGGGGCGGCAGGTAGAGGTAATGGGGGACCCAGGGCCAGGTCCACCCCTCTAGATAATGCCCTTGGCTACTGTAGAGGGCGACCTTCGTCCGCTTTCCCCCCTCCCCGCGGCTAACTATTACTAGTTCTGCCCCCCACCAGCTGGCTACTTGGACTTCTCCCAAGGCCGGACCCGGAGTGAGGCCCAAACTGGGATCCCATAAAAAGAGGGTCGCCCCCCGGGGTTGCTCTACTACTAAAGCCCAGCGCTCAGGGCCCGACTCCGCCCAGCGCAAGTGGCCTTCCAAACGCTCCTGAGCCCAGATCTTACCCCGTTGCGAATCTAGGGCTAAGATCTCTACCCCCTGGGGGCCGTCCCAAATGGTAACTAAAGGGCCGCGCGCCCCGCCCCACTGAGCCGCCCGCCAGCTCCCCCACTGGAGAGGGCGCGCCAGACGCCAGAGGGGCTCTAAATTCCAAGAAAAGGCCTCGATAAATCCGGGGCCGCTGAGGACGATCTGGGGCCCTAAAGCGACCTGCCCCCCATCTACATTGGCGTAGGGGCGACTCGCTACCACCCTCCCCAAATGGGCGTCGTAGACCTCCAGCCAGTTGTAACGCCAACGCAAGCGCAGGCGGGCCGACTCCCCCCGGGGTTGGGGCTCGACCTTTAAGAGCTGGATCCCCTGAGGGCTGGGGGGCAGACCCTTAGCCGCCGGAGCTCCCCAGGCTAGAGCCCCCAGCCCCCACCAGAAGAGGCTCACCCACAGTAGAAGCCACTTGCCGCCTGGGAGAGCGAACATTAGATCCCCTCTCCTCCGTCGAGAACTAACATCTGGCCCGTCATAAAATCGGCCCCACAAGCTAAATAGCTGACCGCCTCGGCAATATCTTCGTTAGTACATAGGCGCTGCAAAGGGATATCTTTGAGTAACATCTGGCGCAACTCTTTGCCCCCTTCGTCGATCCAGGGCTCATCGATAAGTCCGGGGGCTACCGAATTGACGCGCACTTCCGGGGCCAGCTCCCGGGCCAAAGATTTAGTGAGCGAGTGGATCCCAGCGCAGACGGCGGCAAACTGGGTGTAGACCCCATTGAAGGCCGAGGAGCTAATGACATTGATAATCTTGCCAAAACCTTGGGCCTTCATAAAGCGACTGGCGGCGCGGCTACAGTAGAAGGTGCTCTTGAGCCCCTTATTGATGACCTCTTCCCACATACTTTCGCTAATATCGTTGAGGGCGGCGTCATTCCAAAAGTAATTATTGTTGATCAAGACGTCTATAGCCCCCAAATGGTTGGCGCAGGTCAAAAAGGTCTGCTGCACCTCCTTTTCGTCGGTGGGATCGAAGGGCTGGGCCAAGATCTTGCCCATACTATCGGAAGGGGTGGGAATATTGAAGAGGACCTCTTGGGGGCCGTTAATAAAGACGCTAAAACCGGCCTGGACGAGGGCGTTGCAGATGGCTGGCCCCGCCGTACCCGTCCATTCCGTCACTACCGCCACCGAAAATCTATCGCTCAACTGACCCTGACCTCACCCACATAAAAATCTCCCCTGACCTTCTCTATTCTAGCCGCAGCTCTTGCCAGGAGTTCCCTCCAAAGAGAGGGCCAGAGCTTCTAAGAGAGGAGAACTGGGACCGTGGCGTTTTAAAGATAAGTTCGCTAGAGGGTAATCGGCCCGGGGCGCAGGTTCGTGACCCGTCAAAGCGGCTAGGCGCTCTACTTGTAAAATATCCCGCCCGCTCTGGGTGTCTAAACCTTCTACGCTCCAAAAGTTTAGTAACTCTCCGCCCGGCTCGGCGCTCGCTTGGCGCCGCCAAGCGCGAGCTTCCTCATCTTCAACTCCGCAATGGATAAGGAGGAGTCGGGCCTTGGCGGAGGGGTCTAAAGAGGCGATCCATTCCGCTAGAGGGGGCCAAGAGGGCTCTAGCCTGGGGGCGGGAGGGTACTCTACCATCCGCAAGGGGCCGGCTTGGAGCCAATCTGAGAACTCTAAGTAGGCGGGACAGCCCAATAATAAGACGCTAGCCAAGGATTCGGGAGCGCTCGGGAGATGGACGGCCCCTAGCGGCCAGTCTCTGCGCGCCAATTGCAGGCCCCAGGCGATAAAGCCCTCGCTCCATCCCCAGAGCACGGCTCTTTCCTTAGACTCTAGCACTTGTTACCGCTCCTCTCCTACGCCAACTCCTCCCCTAAGACACTAGGATTAATCTAGGTACGGTCGAAAATACCTTTTATTAAGAGGGGGCTCTGTTAGGAATCTCGGTCGAGCCCCGCGAGAAAGGTCAGGCCATGGCTCTTCACAAGTTGCAAGTCTACAAGTTAGGTATCGACCTCATCGCCCACGATCCAGTCGTCATCTTAACCGATGAAGGCCAAACCCACAGCCTACCCATAACTATTGGAGTCTTTGAAGCCACCGCCATCGCCCTAGCTATGGAGGGCACGGAGGTCCCGCGTCCCACTTCCCACGATCTCATCAAGACGGTCATCGATAGCCTGGGGGCCACCCTGCGCGAAGTAGTCATTACCAAAGTCGTGCGCAGCACATTCTACGCCAAATTAGTCTTAGTGCGCGAAGACGGTACGGAGTTAGAGATAGACGCTCGCCCCTCAGATAGTATCGCCATCGCTCTGCGCGCCAACGCTCCCATCTACGCGGAAGAGGAGCTCCTCTACGCGGAGGGGATCAAGGGGATCACGTTCGACGTGCCCGCTTCCGACGAAGACGTCTTTTATATCGGTCAGACTTCCGGCCCCCGCCCGCCCGAGGCGGAGGAGAGCGCTCCCCCCGAAGAGGAGAGCGATAGCCTAGTAGACGACGATCTGGCCTTAGAACAGTTCATTCAGAATCTCAATCCTAACGATTTTGAGAGCGGCGACGAGGGGTGAAGATAGATGGGATTTGGCAGCGTTGAAGTCAGTAATACTCTCGCCCAAGCCGTAAGTCAGAATGCGGATACGACCGGCGCCGCCTCTCTCAATAAAACGGCGGCGCTAGGGTCGCCCCAGTCCACTTCCGCTAGCCTCCCCCCCCAACAGCTCCTGCAGACCCACCGCGAGATAGGCTCTAAGTTAGAGGCCTTCGTTAAAGATACGCCCTCTGAGGCTCAGAGTAGCGCCCAGGCGGCGCCCAGCGACTCCTTTAGCGCCGAAAACTTAAAGAAGTTGCGCGATATGAGCTCCTCTAGCCAGACGGCCTCCGCGCCCACGACTAGCGGCTCGACGGCCACCCAAAATTTAGCCTCTACCTTGGGCCAGAGCAAGCCCTCCGCCCCCACCGCTCCTACCCCCACTCAGCCCGTCAATTTAAACGACCAAGTTAACGTCAAAGATATTCTCAAAGGGGTCGCCCCTCAAAAAGAGTTAGACCAGGCCCAAAAGTTGCTCAACGAGACGGCCGCGCGCCAGAAGATAGAGGTCAGCGCCGCCGATAAGGGTACGGTCTGGGCCAAAAACGTCTTGCGCCAAGAGGCGCTGCCCTACAAGACGGTGCGCCAGCAAGCCCCGGAGCGCCAAACCTTTATACCCAAATTGAATACTAATTCGCCCTTCGCCCATAGCGGCAAGAGCGCTCCCGCTACCCCCTTGGTGACCACCCCTCTGCAAAATCCCAACGCTCCTGGCAACTTACAAGCTACTTCCAGTAAGTTAATTATGGACCAGTTGAGCAAGTCGCCCTTTAAGGAGGGCTCCCCCAACGCCAAAGGGGCGGAGCAGGCGGCTCCCAAGTTAGTCTTTGCCTCTACCTTTACACCCGTCAAGGGGGGGCAGATCCCCCTCTTACCCTCTATTAACACCTCTCCCGCCGCCGCGCCCCTTCCCGAAGCGCCGACTATTACCCCCAGCGCTACTCCCGCCCTCAATCCCCAGGCTCTGACGGGGGCCGCCCCCGCTCTCAACCCCGGCTTAGTAGCCCAACAGCAGGCCGCCCAAAATCTACTCACTAACCCCAACTCGGCCATTCTCCAAAATGCGCAGATGAACGCTCTGGCCGCCAATAGTACTACGGTCCAGCGCTCCAATATTAAAGAGAAAGAGTCGGCCGATATAGCCATTACTAAGGAGCGCCTGCGCCTAGGCCTCTCCTTTGGCGGGCGTCCCACCAACTCTCAGGTTCCAGTCTACTCGCCCACCTTAGACGCTATGTACCAGCCCAGGAGCAAAAAGGAGCTCGATAAGCACAGTACCCCCATCAAGATGGCTCTCTCCGGCTCCGTAGGCAGTCTAAATCCCGATACTTACGGCCGCCCCCAATGGTCGGGCTCGGCGGGCGCTCAGGCCGCTCCCAGCTTGACCCAGGAGAATTTGCGCAAGTTAAACCAGGCCCGCGAATTGAGCGCCGACTACCAGCCCGTCGGCTTAAATACCCCCGTGGCTAAGCGCATTAGCCTCTTTGCAGAGCGCAATCCCCTCCAAGAACAGGCTCTTCCCCAGGGCGAGGGGGAAGGGGGAAGCGCCTCCTACCTTTATGACGACCATAAGCCCAAGCTGGACGCTTCGGGGCGCTTGATCCTCTCCCTCAACGATATGATCCACCTGAGCAATATCCGCTTGGCCTCCTCCGGTTCCGCTTTCGATTCCGTCATGCAGAACTTAGATAAGAGGGCTAGCGATCGCCAGTACGCCTTAGAACGCGACCATCAAGCCGTCTCCCAGATGCCCTCGGCCATGCTCAAACAGATCTACGCCTCCCAGACGGCCTCTCCCGACGCCCAGACGGAAGCGATTAATGGGGCCATCTTGATGCTCAAATTGAGCGGCGAAGAGACTTACGCCCACTCCACGCGCATCGTCGACTTGGCCTTAGATGTGGCTGCAGAACTGGGGATTCGCGACGAGAAGGGGCGTCAAAAAGTGGAGTACGGGGCCATGTTCAAAGATATTGGCGAGACCGACCTCCTCTTCCAACAGGAGCCGGAGGAGAAGCAAGAGGCCATCTCCCTCTATATGGCCTCCGATGAGTACCGCCAAGATCTGGCCTCCCAAGGTTTAGAAGCCTTCCAGCCCCCCGTATGGATGCAGCAAGAGGTGCGCCCTCTCGCTCCCGAAGAGTACGAACAGCTGCGCCGCCACCCCCAGCATAGCGAAGAGATGCTCTATCCGCTCTTAAGCCTGCGTTTCGTCTGTCCCGTAGTGCGCGCCCACCACGAGCGCTGGGATGGCAAGGGCTTCCCCGACGGCTTGGCGGGCGAGAAGATCCCCCTGCCGGCCCGCATTATCGCCGTCTGCGACGCTTACGACGCCTTAGTCCATAGCCGCAATCAGGGGCGGGCCCACACCCCCACCCAGGCCTGTGAGATTATTAAGGGCGGGCGGGGCTCCGCTTTCGATCCCCGCTGCGTGGAGGCCTTTTTAAAAGTTATAGAGCGCCGCAACCCTCAAGGGATCCAGCGCTCCTCTTCCTTCCGCCCTCGGCGCCCTTAGGGGCGCCTCTAAGGGTTCTTAAAGGAAGCGAACTTTGCTCTCTTCGTAATGACCGCGGGGGGCGGGGGACTCGTCGGGGACGCCAATAGCTATGACCGCTAAGGGTACGCCCTCCGTCTCTACGTACTGGCGCACGGCGGCGATATTGCTCTCTCTGGGATAGACGCCACACCAACAGGTCCCGTAGCCTAAATCGAGGGCCTGGAGCAAGATATTCTCGATGGCCGCTCCGCAGTCTTGGGGCCAGAAGCCCTCGGAGATCCCCGCCTGGGCCTGGGGCAAACCGCAGACGATAATAGCCGCCGAAGCGGTCTTTAACATCTGGGTGTAAGTCATCCCCTTAGTGATGCCCTCTAAGATCTGGCGGTCGGTGACGACTACGAACTCCCAAGGGCGCGAATTGCAGGCGCTGGGGGCCATCATGGCCGCTTCTAAAATCTTCTGGAAATCTTCCCGGGGGATCTCCACTCCCGGTTTATAACGACGAATGCTGCGCCGCGCGCGAATAGCTTCGGAAATATTCATCCAAGCCAACCCCTTTCTAAGCTGCTAAGTTCCTCATTCCTGAGGGGGAGGCGGAGAGTCGGAGAAGACGCTCGTCAACTTCTCGCGCCCCTTATGGACGACTTCCTGAGCGCTCTGGGCGATAGACTTGACGCCGTCTCCTACTTTGCCTACTACCGTCTGGGCCGTCTGCGTGATCTTTTGCCCCACGGTGTGGGCGGCCTGGGCCACCTTCTGCCCCGCCTGGTGGGCTAAAGCCCCAATCTGTTCGTGGTACTTATAGATATACTTGCCCGCGACCGCCGTGCCCGCGATCCCCAAGGCTACCGCCGCCACCGGCACCCCGGCGATAACCGCATCGTTGCCAGCTGCGATCCCCAGAGCCGTCTGGGTGACGATGTCGCAAGCGCCGCTGATAATCTTATTCTTGCCCTCTTGATGGGCTCCGTCGACACACTTCTTGATACCGCGCCCCACCTCCACGGTCCCCAAGACGACCCCTATCCCGGCCGCCGTGCGGGAGACGATGGGAGAGATCTCCGCCGCCACCTGAGCGACTTGCCCCGCCTCAGAGATCTTTAAGCCGCCCGTAACCCCCTTAGCTAAGCTACACCCAGCCTTAACTACGGCCTCCGGATTCTTAGCGTCGGCTATACCCAGCGTGCCAGAAGCTAAATCTAGACCTACGGTCAAGGGCGTGGTAGTCCCCAAATCTTGGGCGGCGCGACTCGCTTGATAGATATACTTACCCGCGCCAGACGCTCCCAGGACCTCTCTTACTCCACCTAGATTCATAACGGCCAACTCTCCTAATAAGTGTCGTTCTCTCTTTATCCCCCCTATTGTACCATAAGTCTAGCTTTTTTGGCTTTGCGCTACGCGCTCTACTTCCTCCCGCGAGTAGAGGGCTAAGATGACTTGGCCTAACTGTTGGGCCGCTTGGGCCAGACGGCGCGCCGCCTCTTCCGATAAGCCCGCCCCTCGTCCCGTAAAGGCTCGGGCGGCGGCTAACCCGGACTCCATACTCTTCTGCCCCTCTCGGAGCCAGAAGTGGGCCGCCTTATCGACCTCGTCCAGCTGGGAGCGGTACTCCTCTAAAGTCATGCGCCCTGCTAAAACCTCTTGGGCCAAACGGCCCACCACATCCCCTTGATGGCGCAAGCTGTAGCCTTGGGCGTCTTGGGCTAAGGTCTCCTCTACCCCTACGTAGGCCTCTTCCGCCCGCTCCGCTAACATCATCCCCACCCGCAAGTGGGCGGTCTTCTTACTCTGCCCGAACTTAGCTAGATAGGAGAGGGCGATGCGGAAGAGGGTGGCCGCATCCTCTAAACTGGTGGTAATAGAGCGCAAATAAGCCTTCTCTCCGTGGGCGTCTACCTGGCTCAACTCCCGCAACATATTGGAGAAGAGTCCCTCCAATTGGCTCTGAGCCTTTTGGACCTTGTCGGCAAATTGGCTGGGACTCAACTGGCCGCAGGCCGCCTGGTTGACCCACATGGCTAGACCTGAGAGCATGGGACTCTCGGTCACCGCTTGGGGGGCGGGGGCGCTCGAGCTACTAGAACTCCGCTCTGCAGAGGCGGGAGCGGCAAAATCGTAGATGCGCGGGCGGGCCGCCCCACAGGGACAGAAGCGCTCTCCCAACTCATTCTCCCGACCACAGATAAAACAGCTCCAACCGCCACTCACCGCGCATACCCTCCCGGATCAGCTCGTTATAAGATATTATGGGGCGGCCCATTCTCTTTTCCCCGCGGAGGCCCCTTGTTTGACGCCCATTTCCATCCCCTCGATCTCTCCCCGTCCCTCCAGCCCTCCTCGTGGCCCGGCCTAGGGGCGCCCAGCTTAGAGCGCCCTTGGAGCCAACTGCGCCGCTGGGCCCAGGAGAGCGGTAACCCCTACCTAGTGGGCTTCCACCCCTGGCAGGCCCCATACTGGGGCCAAGCCGCCAACTTAAGCCTCGCCCTAAACTCTTTAGAGGAGGCCCTCTCCTGGCGCCCCGCCCCTTGGGGGATAGGCGAAATAGGCCTCGATCGCTCTCCCGCCCATCTGGGCTCTAGCGGGGCCCAGCTCTCCTTATTTAAAGCCCAATACCGTTTGGCCCAACGCTACGCCCTCCCTTGCCTCTTCCACTGCGTGCGCGCCTATACCGAGCTCTTAGCCGCTCTAAAAGAGCTCTGGCGGGAAGCTCCTCCCGCTCCCCTCCACCTCTGCCACGCCTTCAATAGCAGTCCCGCTCTGGCCTTAGATTTAGTAAAACGGGGCTTTTATCTGACCCTCAGCCCCCGCTGGTTAGAGAGGAACGGGCGGAGCGAAGCGGGGGTTAAACGCCTGCGGGCCTGGGCCCAGGTTATCCCCGCCCAGCGCCTCCTCTTAGAGAGCGACTCCCCCTGGGGCGGGGACTCGCCCCTAATTTTAGAGGAGCAGGCCCGCCTCATCACCCCTTACTGGGGGATCGAGCCCGCCGCCTGGCCCTCTATCCAAGCCCAAAAGGCGGCCTTTTTAGGGATGTCCTCTCCCAGTAGCGATAAATTTGCCAATTAAAGAGGTCCAAAAAAGAGGGGCTATCTACTGACGCCAGAACTTTACCGAGGAAGCGAGCTGGTATGGGGAGCGGGGCAGCCCTTAGGGGCCGCTCCCTAGATCGGCCGGACCATAAATAAGGAGACGGAATAATGGCTGTTAGTTTGTCTAAAGGCGGGAAAATCTCTCTGGCGAAAGAGGCCCCGGGGCTTAAGAATGTCCACGTAGGTTTAGGTTGGGAAGCCCGCGCCACCGATGGCGCCCCCTTCGATGTCGACGCCTCTTGCTTTATGCTCAACGCCAGCGGCAAAGTGCGCAGCGACGCCGATTTTATCTTTTACAATCAGTTGCAATCGGCCGACGGTTCGGTAAAGCACTCTGGCGACAACCGCACCGGCGATAGCGAGGGCGATGATGAAGTGATCATGGTCCAGTTGGAGCAGGTCCCGGCCGACGTCGCTAAGTTGGCCTTCGTCGTGACCATCCACGAAGCCGATGTGCGCCGCCAGAACTTTGGCCAGATTAGCAATGCCTATATCCGCATCGTCAACGCCGACACTAACCAAGAGATCGCTCGTTACGACCTCTCTGAGGACGCCTCCACCAATACGGCTATGATCTTCGGCGAGCTCTACCGCCACGGCGGGGAGTGGAGATTTGGCGCCGTAGGTCAGGGTTATGACGGCGGCTTAGGGCCTTTAGCCCGGGCTTATGGGGTAAATATCGGCTAGCAGAGTTCTAGCTTCGAACTCTATTCTCTGAGGACTGGACTCCCTACTTAAGGGGACGCCATTTCCGCTGCGGGCGGACTTAGGCCCCCTAGGGGGATCTGGTCCTTTTAGTTAGCGCCCCTCGTCCGCCCCAGACCTAGGAAGGAGGTTACATGGAGTTAATACGCGGCCAAAAGGTAAAATTGAGCGATTTGAGCTCCCAACTCCAATTGCGAGTAGAGGTCCATATCGTAGGTTTCTCTCCCGAAGAGTTAGATATAGCCTGCTTTGGATTGGCAGCTGGCGATAAATTAGAAGACGATCGCTACTTCGTCTTTTATAATCAGCCCCAATCTCCGGGGGGCGAGATCCGCAAGTTGGGACCGGCCCCCGGCCTAGAAGAGCGCTTTGCCCTCAACCTAGCCGCCCTCCCTACCTCCATCACAAAACTCTCCTTTGTGGCCACTATCGACGGTCCCGGCCAGATGAGCCAGATCGAGGAGGGCTTCATCCTCCTGCGCGAGCTGGGGGGTAGAGAGTTGGCCCGCTTCCAGTTGCGCGGCCAAGATTACGCCCAAGAGAAGGCCCTCATTCTGGCCGAGCTCTACTTTAAGGATCTCTGGCGTTGGGCGGCTAGAGGCCAGGGCTTTAATGGCGGTTTAGAAGCCCTCTTAATCTACTTTGGCGGCTCCGTAGCGGCCGAGGATCCTCAGGACGAGGCTCCTCAACCGGCGCCCCCAAGTCCCCAGCGGGCGCTCGTTCCCTGGCAATTCCAACTCCATTCTATCCAGCGCCCCGCCTGGGGGTGGACGGGGAATGCGCCCCTCCTCCATTTGGGGGCCCTCCTCCAGTTGACTAGCGGGACTAAGTACGTCCTCCAAGAGTTGGGAGGGCTGTGGGGCGCTAAGGAAGAGGCCCCTTACGTTACGCTCGCTACCTCTGCGGGCCCCCCGCGCTCCCAAAAGCTCACCTGTTATAAGCCCGCTACTATCGAGCGCTTACTCCTCTTCTGCTTTGCGCAGGGAGGGGACTCCCTCCAGGGCTTAGGGGCGCGCCTAGAGGTTACCACCCCCCAAGGGGAGGTCCAAACTCTGCCCCTCCTCCAGCCCCGTCCCCACGCTCCCTTCTGCGTTATCGCTACCCTCCAGGGCCAGGGTTCTACCCAGCAACTGCAGCGCCAGGAACTCTACTTTAGCGATCACGCCCAGGCCGACCGCCATTTCCAGTTCGGCCTAGATTGGCGCCAAGCTTAAAAGAGATCGTTATGATAAAAGAGAGTATCACTTTACCCGGAGGAGAGCTCCACTTAGAGATAGAGCGCTCCCTCTACCCCCTCCAGGAGCTCTGCACCTTTGCTACTAGGCGCAATAAGAAGCGCTCTTTCCTCTTCGTCTCTAAGGTCTTAGGTAAACATTACCCGGCCCGCCCCGGGCAGAGTAGGGCTATCTATCGCCAGCTAGCCCAAGGTTTAGGAGAAGTAGCAACCCCTGCCCTCTTTATCTCTCTAGCCGAAACGGCGGTCGCCTTAGGGCAAGGGGTCTTTGAGGGTTATTTGGCCCTCCATCCCGGGATTCCGGCCCTCTTTATGCACTCTACTCGCTACCGAGCCCCGCGCCCCCTAGCCTTGACCTTCCAAGAGAGCCACAGTCACGCCCCCCAACATTGGCTCTACGCCCCCTTAGATCCTAAAGCCCAAGCGCTCTGGTCCCAGGCCCGCTCCTTAATCTTAGTAGACGACGAATTGAGTACCGGCCGCACCCTGGCCCAGTTGGCCCGCCATTACCTCCAAGCCCACCCCCAGGTGGAAGAGATCTACCTAGTTAGTATTACCGATTGGCTGGGCCCGCAGAGGCGCGCCGAATTGACTGAAGTCTTCGCCCCTCGCCGCCTCAAATTTATTAATATTCTCCAGGGCGCCTTCCACTTTGAAGCCGACCCCCATTTCGATTGCGGCCCCTTAGTAGACGTCAATCCCCCCGCCCAACCCCTCGACCTTCACTTACCCCTCCACTGGGGGCGAGCGGGCCAGACCCAAGCCCTCCAATTAGACTTAGAGCCCCTCTTAGCTAAACTCCGCTGCCAGCCGGGTCAGCGCCTCTTAGTCTTGGGGAGCGGCGAATTTATGTACTTGCCCTTCCTCTTAGCCGAAGCCTTAGAGCAGAGGGGTTACTCCGTCCACTGGCAATCTACTACCCGCTCCCCCATCCTCTTAGGGGCGGGGATCGCCTCCCGTTTAGAGACTAAGGATAATTATGGAGAAGGGATCGCCAATTTCTTATACAACGTCCATCCTCAACTTTACGACCGCCTCTTTATAGCCTACGAGATCCCGCCCGTCCCCGAGCACGATCTCCCCCGCCAGTTACCCCTAGAGATAGTAGAATTTACCTAAAATAAGGTGCGCATTTATATCTTTGTCGATTTAGACGATACGCTCTTCCAAACGCGCCGCAAGGCGCCCCCTGGAACGCCCCTCTACCCCGCGGCCCTGGACCGCCAAGGGGCGCCTCTCTCCTTTATGACCCCCAAGCAGCGCGCCCTAGCCGAGCTCCTCCTCTCTCGGGCCTACTGTATCCCCACTACGGCCCGCAGCTACTCCGCCTTTCGCCGCACCCTCCTCTCCTTTAAGGGGCCGGCCATTATCGATTTTGGAGGGGTAATCTTAGACGACTGGGGCTTACAAGAGCCCCAGTGGGAAGGACAGATGCGCCCCCAGTTAGAGCAGCTCAAGCCCCAACTGCAAAAGTTCTTAGGGATCTTAGAAGAGATCCGCTTGCGCCGCCAACTGGCCGTCTATACCCGCCTAGTGAGCGACTTTGAGATGGATCTCTACCTAGTCACTAAGCAACAAGATCCCCAGAGTAAGGAGTTAGAGATCCTCTACCGGGAACTGGTCCCCCACTTTCCCCATCCCGACTTTTACCTACACTTTAACGATAATAACCTGGCCATCGTCCCGCGCTGCTTAGAGAAGAAGAGGGCGGTCAAGTATATGATAGATTATTTACGCCAGCGTTGGGGGGAAGAGATCCTCACTATAGGTTTTGGCGATAGTCGCAGCGATCTAGGTTTTATGAGCTGTTGCGACTACGCCCTCAGTCCCAATAATGGTCAATTAATGACTTTAATCCGAGAGAAATTCGATGTTTAGCGGCAGCTACCCGCCATCCGATGTGACCTTCCTCTTAAAGGTCATAGACCTCCCCTCTACCGATATTAGCCGCAAAGAGGAGCTGATCCAGAGCGGTCAGCGCCATTATAGCGAGATGATTACCTATGAATCTCCGCCCTCGCCCGTCTATTTAGAGCTCTTCCACCAAGCCTTAGAGCGCCACCGCCTGCAATTAGCGGGCGACTTGGTCCATTTGGCGCGCCAGCTGCAGCGCGAATTCCCCAACTCGCTGACCTTAGTCTCCTTAGCTAGGGCCGGTACCCCCATTGGGGTCCTCTTAAAGAGGATCCTCCAAGGTCCCCTGGCCCACCCCGACGTCCTCCACTACTCTATCTCTATAGTGCGCGACCGGGGCCTAGACTTAGAGGCCCTGCGCTTTATCTTAGAGCGGGCGGAGCGCCCCCCAGAGAGCCTAGTCTTCGTCGACGGTTGGACGGGCAAAGGGGTCATTTCCCAGGAGTTGCTCTCCTCTATAAGCCAGATCAATAGTCAATGGGGGCTCAACTTAGACTCCCGCCTGGCCGTAGTAGCCGATTTAAGCGGGACCTCGGGTTGGGCCGCCACCTCCCAAGATTATCTCATCCCCTCCTCTATCCTCAATAGCGTAGTCTCTGGACTCATCTCTCGCTCTATTCTAAATAAGGATTACCTGCAACCGGGCGACTTCCACGGCTGCCTCTACTACGAACAATTCGCCTTCCAAGACCTCTCCAACTACTTTATTGAGGTCCTGATGGAGAGCGTCGGAGAGTTACCCGCCCATTTCTGGCAGGATGAGCCCCATTTGATAGACGAGGCCGAGCGGGAGAGATTGCGCTCGGTGAGTAGCCAGTTCTTAGCAGAGACTAAGGAGCGCTACCAAATAAACTCCCTGCACCACATTAAACCCGGCATCGGGGAAGCGACGCGCGTCCTCTTGCGCCGCTGGCCCCAACTTTTGCTCTTGCGCCAAAGCGGAACCCCAGAAGTAGCCCATTTAGAGCGCCTAGCCTTGGAGAAAGGGGTAGCCGTCCAAATCGATCCTAACCTCCCCTACTGCGCCGTAGCCCTCATTCGCCAAGTGAAAGAATCGAGTAATGCTAAGTAATAAACCCTCTTTCCCTCCCTACCTCCGCCTAGGCGCCTCCCTCTACGTGCCCGGCCACCGCTCCCAGCTAGTAGAAATTGCCGACGGGCGCAAGTACCCCCAATTGCATTCGGTCATCTTCTGTACTGAAGATAGCGTCCAGGCCCAAGAGTTGCCCCAAGTTCTAGACAATTTGGCGGCCATGTTGCGCCAGACGATCCCCCACCCCCCCCTCTTGCGCTTTATTAGGGTCCGCTCCCCCGAGATCTTAGACCGCTGCTTGCTCTTACCCCACATCTCTAAGATCAACGGCTTCGTCTTACCCAAAGTCACCCTACAAAACTTAGACTCTTATCTCCAACAATTCCAGCGCCACGACCCCTTCTGGGTTAT
Organism: Vulcanimicrobiota bacterium; assembly: GCA_944322965.1. Taxonomy (GTDB): domain Bacteria; phylum Vulcanimicrobiota; class Xenobia; order Xenobiales; family Xenobiaceae; genus Bruticola. The sequence continues at coordinate 144,982 of CALUQR010000001.1, read as the reverse complement.
GCCCACCTTGGAGACCCAAGAGTGTTTCGATTCCTCCGAAATGCGTCTCTTGCGCCAGAAGATGCTCTCTCCGCTCTATAGAGAGCGCATCCTCTCCTTGCGCATTGGGGGTAACGATCTCTTAAATTATCTGGGGATGCGCCGCGAGCGCTCGTGGACTATCTACGAGACCTCTTTGGGGCAGACGATCAGCATGTTGGTCAATACCTTTCGCCCCTACGGTTTCAACCTCACCGGGCCGGTCTGCGACTTTATCTCCGCCCCCCAGTTGCTGGAGCGGGAGACCCAATTAGACTTAGTCCACGGACTCTTCGGGAAAGGGGCTATACATCCCCAACAAATTGCGCTAATTGAGGGGCAATACCGGGTTTCTCAAGAGGATTTCGAAGCTGCTAAGGCAATATTATCCCCCAATCGCGCGGCGGTCTTCCAAATGCACGGGGCCATGTGCGAGCCGGCTACCCACGCCCGCTGGGCGGAACAGATCGTAGCTCGAGCTAGCCTCTATGGTATCCTCACTGAACCCTCTGCCGCCTCCGCCCCAGCTTAAAGAAGGGGCGAACTGAAAATAGGCATGGAGTCTCGCTTGCGAGGAAGACCCCATGCCTCTCAATTAGAAAGATCTGGAGCAGACTGATATGGCAGATAGTAACCAATCTCCACGCCAGCCCTTCGTCTTTGAAGATCTGCGGATCGATCCCGCCATCGGTCTAAAAGACGAACAGCAAGTTCAGGAAATGCGCGCCAAATACGGGGCCAACGCCCTCACTCCCCCTCAGCGCGATCCTTGGTGGAAACTCCTTTTAGAAAAGTTTAACGATCTCACGATCCAAATCTTGCTCATCGCCGCGCTCATCTCCTTGGCTATGGCCGGGATCGAGCGCTACGTCTTGGGGAATCAAGAGGCCAGCTTCTACGATTCGATCGGTATCTTCCTGGCCGTCTTCTTGGCTACCGGGGTGGGTTATCTGAGCGAGCAGAAGAGCGCCCGCGAGTTTGAGCTCCTCAACGAAGTCAAAGAGGATATTAGCGTCAAAGTGGTGCGCGGCGGCGTCTTCCAGACGGTCGGCATCAAAGACTTAGTAGTGGGCGACGTCATTCGCGTCGATATGGGCGATAAGGTTCCCGCCGACGGCGTCATTATCGATACCCAAGGGATCTATATCGACGAGGCTATGCTCACCGGCGAATCGGTACCCGCCGAGAAGAAAGCTTTTACCGGCTCCAATCTCCAAGAGGCCGAAGAAGATAACCGCGTAGCCAAAGGGACGATGATTACCGACGGCCACGCCCAAGTGATCGTCACCGCCGTAGGCGACGCTACCAAGATGGGCGAGATCGCCCGCAAGTTGGCGGAGAGCGACGCCGAAACGGGCGGCGAAGAGGAGACCCCCTTAAAGCAGAAGTTGGCCCGCTTAGCCAAGCTCATCAGCGTCGTCGGTATCTCCAGCGCCACCGTCATCTTCGTAGTGATGGGGGTCGAAGCCCTCATTAAGTCCCAGATTATGGGCATTCTCAGCCAGCAAGGCGGCGTAGGCTTAATTAGCGGCTTAATCTTAGTCTCTCTCGTCTTGGGGGTTATCCTCAGCGAGACCTTATTGAAAAAGTTCCTGGCCAGCATGGATGTGGAGCTCAAGCACCCCGCCCTGCGCGTCGCCAGCGCCATCCCCATGATCGTGGGTAGCTTCGTCTTCTTGGCCTGCATGTGGGCCTTCTTCACCCCCGGCCTGCGCGACGTGGCTATGCCCCTCTTGCGCCACTTGCTCTTAGCCTTCGTCGTCTCCGTCACCATTATCGTAGTGGCCGTGCCCGAGGGCTTGCCCATGATGGTTACGGTCAGCTTGGCCCTCAATATGCGCAAGATGGCCACCCAAAAGTGTCTGGTGCGCCGCCTCATCGCCTCCGAAACGATCGGCAGCGCTACCGTCATCTGCACCGACAAGACTGGCACCCTGACCGAGAATAAGATGACCCCCGTCTGGTTCTTCATGGATATGAAGACCTTCCAAGGCGACGATTTAGCCCAAGTGACTAAGTGCGCCGAATGGGCCGATGTAGAGCGCAATATCGCCGTCAACTCCGGCGCCCAGCTGGAGCAAAAAGAGGGCAAGTGGGTAGGGGTGGGCAACCCCACCGAGTGCGCGCTCATCCAGTTCCTGCACTCCCAAAAGATCGATTTCCAAGGCTTGCGCCAGCGCTTCCCCAAAGTCTGGCAGTTAGATTACAACTCCGAGCGCAAGCGCTCCGTGGCCGTCATCCAGCTGGAAGGCCAAGACGTAGCCTACATTAAGGGCGCCCCGGAGCGCATCTTGGCGGGCTGCAGCTTAGTGAGCATCGGCGGCCAAGTAGAGCCTATCGAAAAGTACCGCGCGGCCATCGAAGCCGGTATTATGGAAGCTTCCAACCAGGCTCTGCGCGTCATCGCCTTCAGTCAGACCAAACCTACCGCCTGCGCCGACGCCAAAGCTCGCGAAGAGCTGGAGAATGGAGAGCGCATCTTTATGGGCATGGTCGGTATCGCCGACCCGCTGCGTAAAGAGGTGCCCGACGCGGTCAAACGCTGCGCTACGGCCGGGATCGACGTCAAGATGATTACGGGCGACGCCCTGCCTACCGCGCGCGCCATCGCCACCGGAGCGGGGATTCTGAAGCCGGGCGGTCTCATCTTGACCTCCAAAGAGTTTAATGAGATCTCCGACGCCGATCTGCCCGCCAAAGCCCAAGAGCTCCAGGTTCTGGCCCGCTCTACCCCCATGGATAAGTATCGCTTAGTCCAAGCCTTACATAAGATGGGCGACGTAGTAGCTATGACCGGCGACGGCACTAACGACGCTCCCGCCCTCAAAGCGGCCGACGTGGGCCTCTCTATGGGTATTACCGGCACCGAAGTGGCTAAAGAGGCCAGCGATATCGTCTTGGTCGACGATAACTTCACTAGCATCTTGACCGGCGTCTGGTGGGGCCGTACTCTCTACCAGAATATCCAACGCTTCATCCAGTTCCAGCTCTCCGTCAACGTGGTAGCCCTCTTGGCCGCCTTCTTGGGACCGCTGGTAGGTTACGATCTACCCCTGACCGTGCCCCAACTCCTGTGGGTCAATATCATTATGGATACCTTCGCCGCCTTGGCTCTGAGCACCGACCCGCCCCGCGAGAGTACGATGCACCAGAAGCCCATCTCCCGCGAGGCCCACATTATTACCCCGGCTATGGCCATCAATATGGGAGTGGTCGGCGTCTTCCAGCTCTGCGTGCTCTATTGGATCTTGATGACCGATAGCTTCGTAGAGGGCGACGCCAATACCAATCTGATCAAACAGACCGTCTTCTTCACGACCTTCGTCATGTTCCAGTTCTGGAATATCTTCAACTGCCGCACCCTGCGCCACGACGAATGGCCCTGGACGAAGCTCTTTGAAAACTACTCCTTCCTGGGGATCGTGGCCGTTATCTTCGTGGGTCAGGTGCTCTTAGTGAGTATCGGCGGTCCCATCGGCGAGATCTTCCGCACCACCCGCATCTCTTGGGAGGAGTGGTTGAAGATTTTAGCTCTGACCTTCAGCGTAGTGCCCGTATCCTACTTAGCCCGCCTTATCGCCTACTGGACGGGTTGTGAGACTAAGTTGGTGGAAGCGCCTAGCGAGACTTAAGCTCCTACCTTTAACTCCTGCTCCTCCCCTAGAGGGGCGGGGAAAAGAGGAAAGTTAAGGCCCTAGAGGAAGACAAGCTGCCTCTAGGGCCTTGCCATTTTAAGGAGTTTTATCTATGGCTACTAAATCTAGTTTACCCCTCGACGTCTTACAGAATTGCGCCTGCCCCGGAGCGGCTTACGGGGCCAACTTCACCCTCAAGAAGATGAATCGCAGCCACCGCTCGCTCATCGACTTCACCCGTAAATTGTACCGCATCCCACCCCAGGCCCAAGTCTTAGATATAGGCTGCGGCGGCGGAGCCCATCTGGCTAAGCTTTTAAAGAAACAGCCCACCGCCACCGTCTACGGGGTCGACATCTCCCCCTTAAGCGTGCGCGCCTCCCTCAATTACAATAAGAAGGCGGTGCGCCAAGGGAGGATCAAAGTCTTACAAGCTAGCGTCGAGAAATTGCCCTTCGCCGACGCCCAGTTCCAAGTAGTTACCGCCTCCGAGACGGTCTACTTCTGGCCCGATTTGGTAGCTAACTTCCGCGAAGTAGCCCGCGTCCTAGCCCCCGGGGGACTCTTTATGGTCTGCGTCGATAGCGACGACCCCCAAGCCATGGCCCCCTACATGGCCCGCATCACAGGAATGCGCACCTTCACCCGCTACCAACTAATAGAAGCCGCCCAACACGCCGGCTTCAAAGACTACCGCCTCCAAGTATCAAAACAGAACCAAGTATGTCTTCTTTTTTATAATTAGGAATTCGGAATGCGTAATTCGGAGTTGGGGGGCGCGGCTTAGCAGTGCGGAGTGCGGAATTCATAATTCGGAATTAAGTTTCTACTTGTTAGTGGCTTGGCAGAAGTCAATTCGGAATGCTTAATGCGTAGTTCGGAATTAGGTTTCTGCTTGTTAGTAGCTTGGCGGATCTGGAAGTAACTTGGCTTATGTAAGAATCGTTGCGGCTTCGCCGCGCTAAATCTAATTCGAAATGCTTAGTGCGTAATGCGGAATTAAATGGCGCTTGTTAGTGAGCTGACGGATCCGGGAGTAGCTGAGCCTATGATAGAATCTCAGGAGGCTTCGCCTCCCTCATGGCCGCGGCGCGCCCCGCGCCGCACATCTCTTACGATTTTCTCCCAAGCTAAGTGCCTATCGGAATCAGCAAGCTATTAAGTCTCCGCCACCTCGCACCTAAGTCAGCGCCGAAACTAAAGTTAGAGCCACGCCCCGCCCTCCGCCGCGCCACCCCTAATTCCGAATTCCGAATTACGCATTCCGCATTGATCGAAAGTGCCATTCTCGCGCGTGGCGGAGTAGTTCTTTGGCGGGGGCGATGTCTAGGGTGTAGCCGGGTAGGGAGTTGAGGAACTGGCGGGCGTAGTTTTTGCCTAGGTGGGGGCTCAGGCGGTTATCGAGGAGGAAGACTACGCCCCGGTCTCGTTCGGAGCGTAGGAGCCGCCCGAATCCTTGGCAGAATTTGAGAATAGCCATGGGCAGGGCGTATTGGGCGAAATGTTGGGAGCCTAGGTGGAGGGCCCTCAGTTTAGAGAGGGGGCTATCGGGCGAGCTGAAGGGCAGGCGCAGGAGTATGACGCAGGAGAGGGCGGCTCCGGGCACGTCTACCCCTTCCCAGAAGGAGTCCATCCCCAGGAGCACGATCTTTTCGCCCCGCTGGGGCGCTTGGCGCAAGCGTTCGATCTGTTGGGCTCGGGCGGCGGGGCTCTGTTTGAGGAGGGTAATCCCCGCTTGGGCTAGAGGTTGGGCCAGGCGCTGGTAGAGCCCTTCCATTTCGTGGCGGGAGGTAGCCAGGACTAGAGTCCTCCCCTGCCAGATATGGGCGGCGGCCCAGATAAATTGGGCTAGTTGTTGCAGGTGTCCTTGGGAGGCGGGCTGGCCGTGGGTGAGGCGGTTTAAGTCTTGGGCTACCCCTAAAAATACTTGTTCCGCGTAACGAAAGGGGCTGGCCACGCTCAAGGCCCGTTGGCGGCTCTCGGGTAAGAGTTGGAGCCCCAGTCGCTTTTGGAAGAACTGGAAATCGCCGCCCAACTTGAGGGTAGCCGAGGTAAAGACTAGGGTGGGCAGGGGTTGGAGCAGATTCTCAAGTAGGTAGCGGTCCACTTCCAGGGCGGCGGAGCGCAACCTAACCTGTCCGCGGCTCGTCTCCAGCCAATGGCCGCGCACCTGGGGCTCTTTACCTACGCGATGGCAGGTCAGGAAATTATCGAGGAACTTGTCGAGCTGCTCCCGCCCCCCTTGGAGCAAGATTCCCAGGGCGTGATCCTCCTCCTGGAGTCCGACCCGCTCCGCCAGCCTCTGCCAGAGGTTATGGAGGGCGTAGAGTCCCCCGCTAAAGCTGAGCAAGGCCTCTTCCACGGCGCTTCCCGCCCGCTCCAGTTCGCGCCCTACCTCCCCTTGACTGGCCAACCAGTCGCTTTGGAGGAGGGTCACGGAGGCGTATCCCGCTTGGGGTTCCGGGCCGCTCAGTTCACGGTAGTAGCGCTCTAAGTTTTGCAGGTAGAGCTGCAAGCGCTGGCGCAGGGTATTGAGGTTATCCCAATAGAGCTGGGCCAGCTGGGTCTGCAACTCGAGGATCTGGAGGCGCGGGTAGTGCTCGGCTAAATCGTCGAGGGCCTCTTGGACCCGAGCGAACCAGCCTTCGGGGTAATGTTGGGGCCCTGAGATAGATTGGTTTTCAGGGGCGGGGAGGCTAGGGGGTTGGGGATTAAAGAGTTGGAGGCTAGACTCTTCCCCTTCTAGATGGAGGGTGGAGGGTTGCTCTTCTGCGGGCCTAGCTAAGCTTTGCAAGAATTCGGAGCTAGTATAATTATCGAAGGCGCTAGAGAACTGGCTGATGGCCACCTCTTCTAGGTGGTGGACCTCATCGACTACGCAGAGGCTAATCTTAGGTAAGAGTCGCCCCAGGGCCCCTTGGCGCAGGGTAGCGCAGAGGAGCGCTTGGTTAGTGACGCAGAGGTCGGCCCCTAAGACTAAGTTGCGTTCGCGGTAAAAGTAGCAGCGTTTAAAGAAGGGGCAAGAGCGTTTGAGGCAGTTGAGATTTTCGGAGGCGATCTCCGGCCATATTTCTTCGTTCCAACTGAGTCCAGAAGGCAGGCGCTCTTTAAATTCCCAGGCCACCCCGCGCAGGGGCGGGGCCATATCCCAGCCCTCATCGAAGAGGGAGTAGGATTCGGACTCTATGACCTCTTGGAGTCCTTCCAGGAGCTCGCGCCAGTGGGGGTAGTGGTAACGCCTCTTATAGAGGCGTTGGAAACGCTGGCGGCAGAGGTAGCGCCCCCGCCCCAAAGCTTGGACCAATCTAAAGGACCAGCCCAGCCCTTCGCGCAGCAGAGGATAATCTTTATCGACGATCTGTTGTTGGAGGTTAGTCGTATAGGTGGCTACTAAGAGCGGGTCGCCGCCATACTCTAGGCGCCAGAGTAGTCCCGGCACTAAGTAAGCTAAGGTCTTCCCCACCCCGGTCCCCGCTTGGACGAGTAGCGCCTCCTTATTGACTAAGGCTTGGGCCACGGCTAAAGCCATCTCTAACTGTCCAGATCGCACTTGGAAAGGCCCCAGTTGGGGTAAGAGCTCCGTAAAGACCTGGCGCACCCGCTCGTAAAAGCCTGTACTCTCCATGGTGGGGAGCCTTTCTTTTGAGCGCCCCTCCTCCTCTAGCTTTGCTAAAAAAAGATCCCCCGCGCCCGAAGGGCGCGGGGGAGATCTGGAGCCCGCCCAGCCTAGGAATTTTATTTAGTATAGCTCCCTAGACTGAGGCGCTAGCCCCTTTAGATGTCGGAGCGACGGCGCCGACGGTGGCGGGTGGGCATATCCATCTCACCCCGCTCAGCGGGTTCTTCGTAGAGGCGCTCGCGCATCATAGGCTCGCGGCGGCGCGGGGCGACCGGAGTCCGCTCCTCATAGAGGGGCTCGCGGCGGCGGGAGGGCAGGGGCTCCTCGTAGAGGGGCTCGCGCATCATGGGCTCGCGACGGCGCGGGGCGACCGGGGTCCGCTCTTCGAAGGCGGGCTCCCGACGGCGCGGAGGTAAGGGCTCCTCGTAGATGGGCTCGCGCATCACCGACTCCCGGCGGCGGGAGACGGGACGGTCGTCATAGAGGTCTTCCTGGTAGCGGGGGGCGACGGAGCGCTCTTCTCTAAGGACGCGGGCGGCGGCGCGATCGGCGCGCTCAGGCTCGCGGCGGGAGCGCGGTTTGCGCTCGTAACGCTCGGGGCGCTCTTCCCGCTCGGGGCGCTCCATTCTCTCCAGACGCTCGGGGCGCTCTAAACGCTCAGGGCGCTCTACGCGCTCCGGCCGCTCGCTGCGCTCGGGGCGACTGACGCGGGGGCGACGCTCGGGACGGACCCCTTCGCCTAAATCGGCGGGATGGTCGGCCTTAGCCAAATCTTCCTCGCTCCACAAGCCCTTGCAAGTGAGATTGATACGCCCTAAATTGTCGATCTCTTCGACCTTAACTTTCACCTTATCGCCTACGTGGAGCACGTCGTCGACGCTGCGCACGTGGTAAGGCTTAATCTTGGAGACGTGGAGCAACCCTTCGCGACCGGGCAAGATCTCAATGAAGGCTCCAAAGTCCATGAGGCGCATGACGGTACCGTCGTAAATCTCGCCCGCTTGGACCTCGCGCACTAAGTCGTTGATCATCTTGCAGGCCTTATCGGCGGCTTCGCTGCTGGGAGCGGCCACAAAGACCTTGCCGTCGTTCTCGATCTCCACTTTGGCGCCCGACTCGGCGATAATCTTATTGATCATCTTGCCGCCCGGCCCGATCACGTCTTTAATGCGCTCCGGCTGCACCTGGAGGGTCAAGACCTTAGGAGCGTACTTGGAGAGGTGGGCTCTGGGGGCGGGAATGACCTCGTGGATCATCTCTAAGATCTCTAAGCGCGCCGCCTTGGCCTGCTCTAAGGCTCGGCCCAAGATCTCCATGGTCACGCCCTTCATCTTAATATCCATCTGCAAGGCGGTGACGCCGGTGGAGGTACCGGTGACTTTAAAGTCCATCTCGCCGAAGGCGTCTTCCATGCCCTGGATATCGGTCAGCACGACGTAATTGTCGCCCTTCTTAATTAAGCCCATGGCGATCCCCGCTACCGGAGCGCGCAGAGGCACGCCGGCGTCTAAGAGGGCCAGGGTGCTGCCGCAGGTGGAGGCCATAGAGCTAGAGCCGTTAGACTCTAAGACGTCGCTCACCACGCGGATGGCGTAGGGGAACTCTTCGGGGGTAGGCAGGACGGGTACTAAGGCCCGCTCCGCCAAAGCGCCGTGACCGATCTCGCGCCGGCCGGGCGAGCGCAGGGCTTTAGCTTCGCCTACGCTGAAAGGCGGGAAGTTGTAGTGGTGCATGTAGCGGCGGCTCGTCTCGCCAAAGATATTGTCGAAACTCTGCCCTTCGGAGAGGGTCCCCAAGGTGCACACGGAGAGCACTTGGGTCTGGCCGCGGGTAAAGATAGCCGAGCCGTGGGTGCGAGGCATAACGCCCACCCGAGCCCAGAGAGGACGGATCTCCGTCACCTGACGCCCGTCGGGACGGATCCCTTCCTCGACGATCATCGTCATCAGCTCGTCTTCTTTAATATGCTTGGAGATAGCCGCATAGTCGCGCCCTACGTTGGGTTGAGCGCAGAGCTCTAAGGCCTTCTCGCGCTCTTCGGGGCTGAGGCTCTGATCGGCTTCCAGGGCCGCTTTGAGGCTCTCTAAGTTGATGGCGTCGAAGGCCGCTTCCCGGGCCTGCTTCTCGGTGACGCGCATCGCTTTGGCCAAGTCGGCGAATTGGTACTTGCGCACCAAGACTTCCAGATCGGCGCTGGGGGTGTAGATGGGATAATTGCCCTTGGGCTTACCGCACTGGGCGACCAGCTCTTCAATGGCCCCAATCAAGGTGCGAATGGCCGCGTGGCCCACTTCAAAGGCCTCTACTAAGAGGGATTCGGGCAGTTCATGGCAGCCGCACTCCACCATATTGATATTATCTTTAGTACCGGCCACGATGAGGTTGAGGGCGCTATCTTTGAGCTCCGTCTCGGTGGGGTTGACTACGAACTCGCCATCGATATAGCCTACGCGCACCCCGGCTACGGGACCGTCGAAGGGGATATCGGAGATGGAGAGGGCCGCGCCGGCGCCCGTCAGAGCTAAGACGTCAGGGTTATTCTCCGGATCGACGGAGGTGCAGAGCCCGATAATTTGCACGTCATTGCGGAACCCTTCGGGGAAGAGGGGACGGCAGGGGCGATCGATGACGCGGGAGACCAAAATAGCCCGCTCCGGGGGACGGCTCTCACGCTTGATCCAACCGCCGGGGATCTTACCGGCCGCATACATTCTCTCTTCGTAATCGACGGTCAGGGGGAAGAAATCGACCCCTTCGCGCGGGGTAGGACTGGCGCAGACCGTCACGATCACTACGGTCTCGCCACAGGTCACTACTACGGCGCCGCCCGCCTGCTTAGCCAGCTCGCCGCTCTCCATGCGGATCGTGCGGTTGCCGATCTTACATTCGACGACATGTTTCTCTATTTTAGAAAGCACGTCGGTCAACTTACTCATATGAGTTACTCCTTTTGACGCTTTTCTCTCGATAACAAAAATGCTCGCCCGTTCTAGGGGATGACTTGAGCCTACGAAGGGTATCTATCCACCCGTACTTAAAACTAGACTTGCTCTTTTTTTAGGCCCCAAGTTTTCCTGTCCCTCCGCTAGAAACCTGCCCAAACGAAAAAAATCTTAGGGCACAAGCCCTAAGATTTTTTAGCTGTCGTCTACGCTCAGCGGAGCCTATTAACGGCGCAGACCTAAACGCTCGATCAGGGAGCGATAGCGGGCCACATCGACCTTCTTCAGGTAGCTGAGCAGGCGCTTACGGCGACCGACCAACTGCAAAAGACCGCGGCGGGTGTGGTGATCCTTGGGATGCTGCTTGCAGTGCTCGGTGAGGTGGATGATGCGGTCGGTGAAGATCGCTACCTGGACCTCAGGCGAACCGGTATCCCCTTCGCGAATGCTGTATTTCTGGACGATTTCTTGCTTTTCCATGAAACTTTCCTCCTGCGCTCTCCCACCCGTTCCTAGAGGGGAGGCACCTTCTCTAAAGACGCCCCATCCTGAGCCGACGGTAGAGGCTTACCGGTCAGCCAAGCATAGAGTCGGGGGAGATTATACTCCTTATAGAGGAACTTGCCAAGGAGTAGGCCCGCCCATTTTGGCTCTTCCACTTTCCCACACCTTAGCAGGGAAAAGAGAGCACGCGGGAGGAAAGCTTCTCTCCGTAATTTTCTATCTCTTTTAGGGAGATACTTTAGAGAGGGTGGCAGCGATGCACAGAGAGATTAGAGCCCCGCGGGGCAGACAGCTTAGTTGCAAAGGCTGGCAGCAAGAGGCGGCCTTGCGCATGTTGATGAACAACTTAGATCCCCAGGTAGCCGAAGATCCCGATAATCTCATCGTCTACGGGGGCACCGGGCGCGCCGCCCGCAACTGGGAGGCCTTTGAGGCTATCCAGCGCTCTCTGCGCCAATTGGAGAATGACGAGACCCTGCTCGTCCAATCGGGTAAACCGGTAGGTATCTTGCGCACCCACGAGCGCGCCCCCCGGGTCCTCATCGCCAACTCCAACCTCGTTCCCAACTGGGCGACCTGGGAGAATTTCCGCGAGTACGAGCGTTTGGGCCTCACTATGTTTGGGCAGATGACGGCCGGCTCCTGGATTTATATTGGCGCCCAGGGGATCTTACAGGGCACCTTCGAGACTTTGGCCGAGGTAGCTAGACAACATTTCCAGGGGACTTTGGCCGGCCGCCTCGTCTTGACCGCCGGTTTAGGGGGTATGGGCGGCGCCCAGCCTCTGGCCGTCACTTTAAATGAGGGCGTAGCTCTGTGCGCGGAAGTCGATAAGGCTAGGGCCCAGCGCCGGGTAGACGAAGCCTACTGCGACCGCTTGACGGAAGATTTAGACGAGGCTCTGGCCTGGTGTAAGGAGGCTATGGAGGCTAAGCGCCCCTTATCGGTAGCTATCGTCCAGAATGCGGCTATCGTCTATACGGAGCTCTTAAAGCGCCAAATCGTCCCCGACGTCGTAACCGACCAGACTAGCGCCCACGACATGTTGGGCGGCTACGTCCCCTACCAGGTCCCCTTCGCCGAAGCCCTGCGCCTGCGCCGAGAGGATCCCGCTCACTACCAGCGCTTAGCTTATGAGACGGTAGCTTTACACGTCCAGGCTATGCTCCGCTTCCAAGAGCAGGGCAGCGTCGTCTTCGATTATGGCAATAATATCCGCACCCAAGCCCAAAAACAGGGCGTCCAAAACGCCTTCAACTTCCCGGGCTTTGTGCCGGCCTTCATTCGTCCCCTCTTCTGCGAAGGGAAGGGCCCCTTCCGCTGGGCGGCTCTGAGCGGCGATCCGGCCGACATCGCCCGCACCGACCGGGCCGTCTTGGAGACCTTCCCCGAGGATAAGGCCTTAGCCCGCTGGATCAATTACGCCAGCCAAAAGGTCAAGTTCCAGGGTCTGCCGGCCCGCATCTGCTGGCTGGGATACAAAGAGCGCGACAAGATGGGCTTAGTCTTTAACGAGTTAGTAGCTAAAGGCGAGATCAGCGCTCCCATCGTCATCGGCCGCGACCACTTAGATTGCGGTTCGGTAGCCTCCCCCTTCCGGGAGACGGAAGCTATGTTAGACGGCTCCGACGCTATCGCCGACTGGCCCATCTTAAACGCCCTCACTAACGTAGCCTCCGGGGCGACCTGGGTCTCTTACCACCATGGCGGCGGCGTAGGGATCGGTTACTCCCTCCACGCGGGTATGGTCTGCGTGGCCGACGGCACCCCCGAAGCGGCCGAGCGCCTGCGCTGCGTCTTAACTAACGACCCGGCTATGGGCGTCATTCGCCACGCCGACGCCGGTTACGCCAAGGCCCAAGAGATCGCCCGGGAGCGCGGAGTCAAGATCCCCATGTTGGAGGAGTAGGCCTTGTTCAATCCTCTGGCTATCTTCGCTCCGGCCCCGCCGGCCCCGCCCACTTATAAGGACGAGGCCGGGATGCGCCGCCAGTACAAGTACTGGCGGCTGCGCCAACTCTACTCTACCTTCGTAGGTTACGGGGTCTTCTATTTCGTCCGCAAGAATATCCCCATCGCTATCCCCCTCATTGAGTCCCAATTGGGCTTGAGTAAGGCCTTAATTGGAACGATCGTCTCTATCTCCGACGTCGTCTACGGGATCTCCAAGTTCGTCAACGGCTTCTTAGGCGACCGCTGTAACGCCCGCTACTTTATGGCGGTAGGCCTCTTGCTCTCCGCCTTAGCCAACTTCCTCTTCGGTATGAATAGCGCCTTCGGGGTGCTCTTAGTAGCTTGGGTCTTAAACGGCTGGTTCCAAGGGATGGGCTCCCCGCCCTGTTCGCGCATTATCTGCCACTGGTACGCCGCCAAAGAGCGCGGCACTTACTGGAGCTTTTGGAATACTTCCCACCAGATAGGTCTCTCCTTAGTCCTAGTCTTAGGGGGTTATCTAGGGGAACATTTCGGCTGGCGCTGGGTCTTTTACGTGCCCGCCGCTATCGCCGCTCTGACCTCCCTCTTCCTCTTAGAGCGCCTGCGCGATACCCCCGCCTCTTTGGGCCTGCCGGAACCGGAAGTCTATACGGGCGAACATCCCTTTAAAATGCCCAACTCTGCTAGTAGCGGCGCCCCTAGCGCCCCGGCGGAGGGCGAACAAACCTCTACTCCAGCTGCGGCTAGCGAGGGGGCGGAGGCGGAGCAGGGGGCGGCTGAGGGAGAGGCCCCGGCCCAGACGGAGCAGAGTTGGGGCGAATTTTGGACCTTCCTCTGTCAGCATGTCTTCAATAACCCTTATATCTGGGCTATCTGTCTAGCCAACTTCTTTATCTACATCTTGCGCTACGGCTTCGTCACCTGGGGCCCTTCCTATTTAAAGGATCAGGGCATCCCCTTAACTAACGCCGGGGTCACTATGGCCTGCTTTGAGTTGGCGGGTATCGCCGGTTCCCTCTTGGCGGGCTGGTTGACCGATCGCTTCTTTAAGGGGCGGCGGGCGCCGGTCTGCGTAGCTTACATGGCGGCCTCCTTCTTGGGGATCTTGCTCTTTTGGAAGATCCCTCAGAACTCTAGTCCCTGGCTCTATACGGCGGTCTTAGTTATGGTGGGCTTCTTTATCTACGGCCCCCAACTCTTAGTGGCGGTAATGGCTACCGACTTAGCTACTAAGAAGGCGGCCGCTACGGCGGTGGGGATGACCGGCTTATTCGGTTATTTGAGCTCTATCGTCTCCGGCTGGGGCTTAGGCCACGTCTTAGATAATCACGGTTGGGATTACGCCTTTATGATGCTTTTGGGCTGCGCCTTCTGCGCCTTACTCCCCTTCCTCTACGCTTGGGGAGCTAAGCCCCAAGAGGAGTAACCCTAAAGCAGGGCCCAGCCTGCCCCAAAAAGAACCTCTATAGGCCTTTAGGTTCTGTGGAGGTTCTTTTTTATGTCCATTGGCTGCAAATACGGAAGTCACCGCGTCTTGGAACCGGCTGGCGTTCTGCCCCAACCCGCCCTGCGGGTCAACAACGACTTTTCTACCCTCTACGACAACGAAATCTTAGTCGATGTCAGCGCTCTCAATATCGACTCGGCCAGCTTCACCCAGATCTCCCAAGAGGCGGGCGGAGATTTAGAGAAGATCGCTCAAGCCATTATGGAGATTGTGGCTCAGCGGGGTAAGATGCAAAACCCGGTCACCGGCTCGGGCGGGATGTTTATCGGTACCGTCCGCTGGGTCGGTCCCGCCTTAAAGGACTGCCCCTTGCGCCCGGGCGACAAGATCGCCTCCTTAGTCTCCCTCTCCCTCACCCCCTTACGCATCGAGAAGATTATTAAGATCCATCCCGAGATCGACCGGGTAGAGATCGTAGGTCAGGCCGTCCTCTTTGAGTCGGGCTTATACGCTAAGTTGCCCCAAGATATAGACGAGGGCTTAGCCCTGGCCGCTCTCGACGTGGCGGGCGCCCCCGCCCAAGCGGCGCGCCTAGTTAAGCCTGGGGATTCGGTCCTCATTATCGGGGCCAATGGCAAATCGGGGATGTTGGTGGCCTACGAAGCTAAAAAGAGAGTCGGTCCCACCGGCCGGGTAGTAGGGGCGGTCTTAATAGACGATCCTCCGGGCCTTTTAAATGAATTGAACTTAGTCCACGAGACGATCTTAGCGGACGCTACCCAGGCTCTGGACCTCACCCGCAAAGCTCTAGAGGCCAATAAGGGGCGCGAGTACGATCTAGTTATCAATTGCGTCAACGTCCCCAATACGGAGATGGCCTCCATCCTGCCCTGCCGCCAACGGGGTACGGTCTACTTCTTCTCCATGGCCACCAGCTTCACCAAGGCCGCCCTGGGCGCCGAAGGGGTGGGCAAAGATATCGATATGTTGATCGGCAACGGTTACGCCCAAGGTCACGCCGAGATCACCTTGGAAGAGTTGCGCGAAAATCCCGCTTTAAGGAGAGTCTTTGAGGAACGCTATGTCTAAATATTTGGAAAATCGCGAGTACCCCCACCTCAACTTACAAAAGTCGATGGCCCTCTACGAGGAGAGCTTAAAACTCTCTCCCGGCGGTATGATGGGTATCCGGCGCCCCTACAATTTCGTAATCGGCGAGTATCCCATCTTCCTGGACCACGGCTATGGCGGCCACATCGTCGACGTCGACGGCAACGATTATATCGATATGCTCTGCGCTTACGGCCCCATCATCTTGGGTTATGACGAGAAAGAGATCAACCAAGAAGTTATTAAGCAGATGGATAAGGGCTTCTGCTTCTCGTTGGTGCAGCCCGTCCAAAATGAATTGCAAAAGCGCTTAGTGGAGCTCATCCCCTCCGCGGAGATGGTCATCTTAGTGAAGACCGGCTCCGACGCTACGGGGGTGGCGGTGCGCATCGCCCGCGGTTATACGGATCGGGATATTATCTTGCGCTGCGGTTACCACGGCTGGCACGACTGGGCGGTAGAGACCCACGGCGGCGTCCCTCAGTGCGTCCAAGATCTGACCGTCGAGTTCCCCTATGGCGACCTGGAGGCCTTAGAGGCTAAGCTCATTGAGCATAAGGATCGGGTAGCGGGGATCATCATTACCCCCGTCGGCCACCCCGGCGCCCAACCCATCATCGCCCCTCCCCCCGGCTACTTAGAGGGAGTGCGCGCCTTAGCCGATAAGTACCAGGCGGTCCTCATCTTCGACGAGATCCGCACCGGCTTCCGCGTAGCTTTAGGCGGGGCCCAAGAGCGCTACGGGGTGACCCCCGACGTCTCTTGCTTCGGTAAGGCTATGGCCAACGGCTATCCTATCAGCGCCGTAGTGGGCAAAGAGCGCTTTATGAAGGTCTGTGAAAAGAAGGTCTTCATCTCCTCTACCTTCTTCCCCAACTCTCTGGAGATGGTAGCCGCCTTGAAGTGTATCGAGATCTTGGAGCGCGATAAGGTCTTAGATGAACTCTGGGAGAAGGGCTCCTTCTTCTTAAAGGAATTGGAGCGCTTAGTAGCTCAGAGCGGCGTACCCTGCACCGTCTCCGGCATCCCGCCCATGCCCTACATCACCTTCGATCGGGTAGACAACCATTATAAGGAGCGGCGCACCCGCTTCTACACGGAGACTATCCGCCGCGGCCTCTTTATCCAGCCCTACCACCACTGGTATATCGCCGCCCGCCACACCCAGCGCGATCTGGAAGTAGCCCTGGAGGCTATCGGCCAGAGCTTAGAGATCGTGGCCCGCGAGTTCCCCTACTAGAGGGCTCCCCCACTTGAGATTTTCCCGAGGAGAGATATGCGCCAAGTAATTATTACCTGCGCCGTCAGCGGTGCGGAGACGACTAAAGAGAATAATCCCGCCGTCCCCTACACCCCCCAAGAGATAGCCGATAGCGCCTACGAAGCCTACCGAGCGGGGGCCTCCATCCTCCACCTCCACGTGCGCGACCGTCAGGGCAAACCTACCCAGGACCTCCAAGTCTTTAAAGAGACTATCGAGCTGGTGCGGGCCAAATGCGATATGGTTATTGAGACTACGACCGGAGGCGCGGTGGGCATGAGCGCGGAGGAGCGCCTCCAACCCGTGACCTTGCGGCCGGAGATGGCCAGCTTAGATTGCGGTACGACTAACTTCGGCGACGATTATATCGTCAATACCTTGCCCATTATGCGCCAATTCGCCCGGACGATGCGCGAGTATGGGGTCTGTCCCACCCTGGAGTGTTTCGACATCTCCCACATCTTCTCGGCCCGCCAACTCATGAAGGAGGGCCTCCTGGACGGTCCGGGCTACTTTGGTTTGGGCTTCAATATCCCCGGCAGCCTGCCTTACACCCCGGAGCTCTTAGCGACCGCCCTGCGCTACTTACCGGAAGGGGCTCAGTGGACGGCTATCGGCATTAGCCGGGCCTGTCTGCCCGCCACCCTAGGCGCTCTGGCCATGGGCGGCCACCTGCGCGTAGGCTTTGAAGATAACGTCTACTACGAGCGCGGTCGTTTGGCTAAATCGAACGCCGAGTTAGTAGAGCGCTGCGCCAATATCGTGCGGGCCTGTGGCGATCAGGTAGCTACCCCCGACGACGTGCGCCGCATGTTCAACTTGCGCCGTCCTTAAGGGTTCGATGCTCTGGGAGGGCGGATGGCCCCGCTTAGCTAGCCGCTGCCGGGGGCGCGACCTACTCTTACTCGGTCAGAGCAAGGGGTCGGGCAAATCGACGGCGGTCGACATCCTGGCCCAGTACTTGCAGGCTGAGGCGGGCGGGGTAGCCCTTTTGAGCATCGGCTGCGAACGGACCCTCAAGGGGGGCCAAGAGCTCCCCGAGGGCGAGTTCCGTTTGCGGGGCGGAGAGATCGTCTTGACGACCTTAGCCCACATTAAGCGAGCCCACCTGCCGGTAGAGATCTTAGAGGTCTTCCCCGCCCGGCGCAATTTAGGGGGGCTCATTTTGGGGCGCGTCCAGCGCCCGGGGCGGCTCAGTTTAGTAGGCCCCGAACATCTGAGCGAGTTGGAGCGCATCGTAAATTTCGTACGCCAGCGCCAGTTGGCCCGCACGGTCCTTATCGACGGAGCCAGCCACCGCTTGACCCCGGCCGCCGCCTGGGAAGGCTTAGATTTCTTGCTCACCCTGCGCCTAGAGCCCCACACTCTGGAGAGTAATTGCGCCCCCTTAGCCCTCTGGGAGTGGGCCGCCCAGACCCCAGTCGTAACCGACCTAAAGTGGCGGGAAAGTTACGCCCCCTTAGAGGGGGCCGTCGACTGGCAGGGGCCCTTATCCTCGGCCCAATTGGCCAACTTGCCCCCGCGTTGGCGCTATTTGCGCTTAGAGGATGTCAGCAAATTATTCCTCACCCCCAACGAGCGCCACGCCTTAGCTAGTCAAGGGCAGATCTTTTGGGCCCGCCCCTTGCGCCCCTTGGCCATCTTAGTAGGGGCTAGCCACCTCTCCCCCGCCCAGTTGCTAGAGTGGGCGGGCCAATTCCCCCATCTCCCCCTCTTCTTACAGCCCTTAGCCTCTACCGCCCATGGATAGTTTCCTTTATTACGCTCAATTTGCTGATTTTTGGCAGCGCTTCAATCCCTTAACCCCCTGGGGCCGGGATCTTAAAGAGGCCCGCCGCCCGCTGACGGAGGCCGCTCCCTTAGAGGAACTGTGGGACCAGACGGAGTTGGCGGCCCAGATCTTAGAGCAGCTCAGCCCCGCGGCCCTCAGTCAGCTCAGCTACCACCTAAAGCGCCTCCCCCGCCTGCCTAGGCCCCAGCCCCTCTTCGATGAGAGCCAGATCTTCGCTTTTAAAAAGTTTATCTACAATTATCGGCTGGCTCTCAAAGCGCTCTCTCCCCAGGCCCGCCAGGCCTTCCGCTTAGAGTTTAATTTAGAACCCCTAGAGGAGGCCCTCAGCCGAGGGCGCCAATATAGCGAGGCCTTCTTAGTAACCGACGCTTACTCCCTCCCCTTGGCCCAGGTGCGGGCCCAGTTGCGCCAATTAGAGGAGGAGCTGGGGCGGTTAGTCAGTCAACAGCGGGCGGAGCTAGCCCAAAAGTACTCCTTAGAGTTTGGAGGGCGCGAATTTTTATTAGTACCCTCCGAGGCGCTCCCCTTAAGCGCCGGGGAAGATCCGGCTTTGAGCGTCGAGGCTTACGACGAGTTCCAGCGCTTAGTGCGCTTGCGCTCTACCCCGGCCCAGATTGAACTCCAATTGAAGCGCCCCCTCTTGCAAAAGGAGGAGCGCCAATTAGAGCAAGAGGTCTTGGCCAGTTTGAGCGCCCAACTCAATAGCGCCTGGGAGACTTTAGAGCTCTATACCCAGCGCCTGGCGACCTTCGACCTCAGTTTAGCTAGCGCTATCTTAGCTAAAGAGGAAGATCTGGTGCGCCCCACCTTGGGAGAGGGGCCCATCTCCATCGTAGAGGGTCGCTTCCTCCCTTGCCTAGAGTACTGCCGCCAGGAGGGGCGCCCCTATCAGCCTCTCACCTTAGAGCTCAAAGACTCCTGTAACGTCCTCTTTGGCTCCAATATGGGGGGCAAGACTATAGCCCTCAAGACCTTAGCCTTCTTGCAATTGGCCGCCCAGTACGGCCTCTTCGTGCCGGCCCGCTCCTTCCAGACCCGCCTCTTCCACCATTTCCATTATGTAGGCGAAGATCCGCGCCAGTTGGCCCGCCAGGGTCTCTCCGGCTTTGGCTTTGAGATGCGCCAATTTTTGGAGGCCTGGCGCCATTTTGCGGCCCCCTCCCTCTGCCTTTTTGATGAGTTTGCCCGCACTACTAACTCTACGGAGGCCGAGGCGCTGCTCTCCGCCATCTTAGCGGAGTTGGCGACCCGCCCCCAGGTGGTAGCCCTCTTCTCTACCCACTTCCGCCAAGTGGCCCGCTTGGAGGGGGTAAGTTACTGGCGCATGGGGGGCTTACAACAGAAACTGCTGGCCCAGCGTTACGCCGAGCAAGATTCTCCGCCCCCCGACTGGCGCCAGTTAGATCGCTTTATGGATTATACCATCTGGCCCGCCCCTCCCGAGCAGGGCAGTTCGGACGCTCTGGAGATCGCCCAACTTTTGGGGGTCGAGCCCCAACTCATCGCCCGCGCCCGCCAATATTTAATTAGAGTTCATGACTAGCGACCTATGGAGGAATAAGTAAAGGATGAATATCTTGCACAAGACCTTACTCAGTTGCGCTTTGGGAGGAGCGCTCCTAGCCCCTACCTTATCGGAGGCCTCCTCCCAGAGCCCCCAAGAGCGCTTCGCCCAGTTGCGCGATAAGTACGTGAGCGCCATCCAGCCCCTAGAGAAAGAGGCCAACGAGGCCTGGTGGGAGTCTTCTACTACCGGTTCTGACGCCGCCTACGCCCGCCGCGAAGCGGCGGAAAAGGCTATGGCCAAGTTGCACCAAGATCCCCAGCTCTTCGCCCAGTTGAAGGAGTTGCGCCAGGGCCAGCCCTTAGCCGATCCCGTAGAGGCCCGCCAGCTGGAAATTATGTACTTCAATTTCCTGCCCTACCAGGCCGATCCCCAAGTCACCCATCAAATTATCGCCCTGGAGACGGAAGTCGATAAGATCTTCAATACCCACCGCAGTCGGGTAGGCTCTAAAGAGCTGACTGAGAACGAAGTGCGCCAGATCCTCTCTACCACTTCCGATAGCGCCCAGGCCCAAGCCGCTTGGGAGGGCTATATGGCCGTCGGCCGCAAGGTGGCCCCGCCCTTAAAGAAGTTGGTCCAGCTGCGCAACCAGATGGCCCGCCAGTTGGGGTATAAGGATTACTTCTTAATGCAATTGGCCGTCCAGGAGTTCGAGCCCCAGGAACTTTTGGCCACTTTCGAAGAGCTCGATCGCTTGACCTTGGCTCCCTTTAAAGAGCTCAAGGGGGAGATCGACGCCTACCAGCGCCAGCGCTTCCAGCTTAAAGAGGAAGAGCCCCTCCGTCCCTGGCATTTGGGCGATCTCTTCTTCCAAGAGGCCCCCGAACTGAAGACGGCGGGGATCAATTTAGACGATCTCTACGAGGGCCAAGATCCGGTTAAGCTCTCTACTAAGTATTACCACTCCCTCAATTTAGATCCCCAGGCCATTATTGAGCGCAGCGATCTCTACGAGCGCCCGGGCAAGAGTCCTCACGCCTTTGAGACTTGTATCGACCGCCAGCAAGATATTAGGGTCTTATGTAACGTCAAGCCCAACGCCCTGTGGATGGATACGGTCAACCACGAGCTGGGCCACGGCCTCTACGATCAACATATCGATCCCCAACTGCCCTACCTCTTGCGCACTCCGGCCCATATCTTGACGACGGAGGGCTTAGCCATGTTGATGGGGGAGATGACTCGCACTCCCGACTTCCTGGCCCAAGTCTTAGAGGTACCGGCTTCCAAGTTGCCCCCCTACGCCCAGGCCTCTTGGAAGTTATTGCGCTCGGAGCGCTTAGTCTTTAGTCGCTGGACCCAGACTATGCTCCACTTCGAAAAGGAGATGTACGCTAACCCCGAGCAGGATCTCAACCGCCTGTGGTGGGATCTCAAGAAGCGCTACCAACTCCAAGAGCCCCCAACCGAGCTGAGCGGAGCCGATTATGGGGCTAAGATGCACGTAGTGGGCGCCCCCGTCTACTACCACAACTATATGTTAGGCGACCTCTTTGCCGCCCAAATCTACGCCCACTTACTGGAGAAATTAAAACTCGATCCCGCCCAACACCCCTCCCTCTACGCCCAGCCCCAAGCGGGAGAGCTCTTAAAGAATCAGCTCTTCGCCCCCGGCAACCGCTACCCGTGGCCGGAGTTAGTCAAACGGGTAACGGGTCAGGAATTGAGTCCTAAGGCCTTCGCTCAGCTCTTCCTCCACTAGGAAGGCTAGCGCCCCTTAAACGAAAGGGCCGCCTCGAAGAGGCGGCCCACATACAATAGCACTCGCTGTTTAAATCGTTCATCTAGCTGGCCATCTTCTCCAAAACGTCTAAGACGGTATCTAAATTAGAGCGAAATACGGGTACGTTGATGGAGCGTTCCGTCATCAGGTGGTTCAACTCTTGGTCGATATGCTCCATCTGGGGACGCGCCTCTAAGAGAGCGGTCCTACCCGCGGGGCTCAAGCTCAAAAGCTTACCGCGCAGCGAAGGGCTGGGAACCTCTTGCACCCAACCGTTCTCTTTGACCAAAACGCGCATATTGCGACACATAGTAGCCGTATCTACTCCCAAATAAGTAGCTAATTCCACTTGGGAGACGCCCGGAGCCTCGCTGCCGGCGGCGCACCAACTCAGATCCCAAAGGGCTTCCAAAACGGCCACTTGGGTGACCCTAATTTGGACCTCGACCTTAAAGGCGGTGCTCGGATCGCCAGGCACGCGCAGACGCTCCACGATAACCTTGGGCATATGCTTATTATATAAACGGGTAACTGAACGAGATAACTGGCGCACGCTAGAGCACAGAGATTCCTCACGTTCTACGTGTACCGAGTGTTGATCTTCCCTCACAATTTATATCTCACTCTCTCCTATAATTTATCCGCCAAAGGCGGACATAGCGAACGCCTGAGAACACAGCGTTATTATTTAAGTGCTATATTTCCCCCAGAGTAATCCTCTCTAAAAGCCCGTCCTTTTCGCATTTTATCCTACTGTACATATTTTTGCAACATTATCTCCATAATTATTATTTATAAATGTGGAGGTATAGCGATCTCCGGCGCGAAGGGGCGGGGTCAAAACGGAGGAAGAAGATACGTATGTTATTACCACGCGAGATAATTGCCGCGCTGCCGAAATCCGATCTCCATCTCCATTTGGATGGTTCCTTGCGTCTGGGGACCCTCATCGAGATGGCCAAAGAGCGCCATGTAGAGTTGCCCTCTTATACGGAAGAGGGCATGAACGAGTTGGTATTCCGCCCCCACTACAATAGCTTGGTGGAGTATCTCAAGGGCTTCGACTATACTTGCGCCGTCCTCATCGACGAGGAAGCCTTAGAGCGCAGCGCCTACGAGTTAGCTTGGGACAATATCCACGAAGGGGTGCGCTATATCGAAGTGCGCTTCGCCCCTCAGCTACACATCAATAAGAATCTGACCTTAGACCAGGTCATCTTAGCTATCAACCGCGGCTTCCATAAAGCCCAGCAAGAGTACAATACCTCCCCCGCCGTCACCCAAGAGGAACAGCCCCCCTTCTATTACGGGCTCATCGTCTGCGCTATGCGCTTCTTTACGGCCCAGAGTTCCCCCTATTACGCCCAGTTGATGGAAGTCTTCCGGGAGACCCCCGTCAAAGAGATCTACCCCATGGCCTCCTTAGAGCTGGCCCGAGCGGTAGTGCGCCTGCGCGATGAAGAGGGGATCCCCGTCGTCGGCTTCGACTTAGCGGGCGCGGAGGCCGGTTATCCCGCCGGAGATCACGAAGAGGCTTACCGCTTTATCCATAAAAACTTCATTCACAAGACGGTCCACGCGGGCGAAGCTTACGGCCCGGAGAGTATCTTCCAGGCTATTACCGACCTCCATGCCGACCGTATCGGCCACGGTTACCACCTCTTCTCCCCCGAGCTGTGCGGTCCCAATGTGGCCGATCCTCAGCAGTACGTCGACCGCTTGGTGCGCCATATAGCCGACAGCCGCTTAACGATTGAGGTCTGTATGACTAGTAACTTACAGACTAACCCCGCTATAGGCGACCCTCACAACCACGCCTTCGGCAAGATGTTAGAGGCCAACCTCTCGGCTACCCTGTGCACCGACAACCGCTTGGTGAGCCACACCACCGTCACCGACGAAGTGGAATTGGCCCTCAAGACCTTCGACCTCAGCTTGCGCCAGCTGCGCGACACTATAGTCTACGGCTTTAAGCGCAGCTTCTTCGCCGGTCCCTACTCCGAGCGCCGCAAGTACGTGCGCCAGATTCTCAATTACTACGATTCAATTATTGAGAATTATCAAAAATCTCCAGGGGCTTAAGCCCTCCAGCTGGAAATATCACTTTGGAAGCGGAGAGCATTTTTTCGCTACAGTACCCTCTCGGGGTACCTAAAATGCTCCCCGCTTCTTCTCTT
Organism: Vulcanimicrobiota bacterium; assembly: GCA_944322965.1. GTDB lineage: Bacteria > Vulcanimicrobiota > Xenobia > Xenobiales > Xenobiaceae > Bruticola. The sequence continues at coordinate 121,252 of CALUQR010000001.1, read as the reverse complement.
GGAGCCTCAAGATAAGACTCTCGGAGGCCCGGACCTTAAAGGCGCCATCTGTCGTCATATTAACACTCTGTTCACATAACAAAAGGCGCTAGCTAGGTATAGTATAAAGGAAAAGTAAGCTATCGTCGGCCTGTGACTCTAGCCTCAAGTGCGCAGGGGCTGCGCCCACCACCCAGAAGTAGTTGGATTACAGAACCCAGGAGGAGCCCATGATCTCTAATATTAATTCTAATCATCTCCAGGCCTTGCAAAGCACCCCTCAGCATAGCGCGCCCGCTACGCCCGCTAAAGCCCAAGAGAGTACTAGCCCTCAGGTGGGCAGCGATTCCGTCTCTTTAGGCGGCCAGCGCGAGAGTCTGGGTGAGTTCGTACCCGGCCAAGTCATTATTAAGACTAAGCCCTCCCTCTTGATGGACGACGTACCCAGCCGCTACGGGGCTACCGTCTTAGATAATTTGAGTCCCAAAGGCGGAACGAGCGTTGAGAGCAACAATAGTAAGCTCCTGCAATTGCAACTTCCGGAGGGAGTGAGTACCGAAGAGGCCCTGGCCAAGATGGCTGAGGATCCTTCGATCGAGTATGCGGTACCCAATACGATCTACCATCTCGATAAGCAAGAGACGGACGCCAAGATCGTCGACCTGCCTAAGCAGGATGTGAAGGGCGCCCAGGGCGATCCCAACGATCCTTCCTTCCCCAAGCAGTGGGACTTTAAGAATGTAGGCCAAGACGGCGGTACCCCGGGCGCGGATATGAATATCTCCGACGCCTGGAAGGTAACTACGGGCGCCCCCAACGGTCAGGGCCCCTTGATCGCCGTTATCGATACGGGCGTAGACTTTAAGCACCCCGATCTGGCGGCCAATATTTATACCAATACGGGCGAGATTCCCAATAATGGTATCGACGACGATGGCAACGGCTACGTAGACGACTACCACGGCTGGAACGCCCACTTGCAGAATGGCGACTCCATGGACCGCCAGGGCCACGGAACCCACGTGGCGGGCACCATCGGAGCGGTAGGCAATAACGGCCAAGGCGTGACCGGCGTCAACTGGGAAGCCTCCATCCTGCCGGTGAAGATCTTCTCTGACGACGGCGGCGCCGATGCGGCTTCCATCATCCGCGGTATCAACTACGCCAACGATATGGGCGCCCGTCTGACCTCCAACTCTTGGGGCGGCGGTCCCTACAACCCGGCGGTCCACGAAGCCTTCAAGGAGTATTCCAGCGGCTTGCACATGATGAGCGCCGGCAACTCGGGCACCAATAACGACGTCTACGCCCACTTCCCCTCCGACTACGAGCTGCCCAACAATATCGCGGTGGCCGCTACCGACCGTAACGACCAGTTGGCTAGCTTCTCTTGCTACGGTGAGAAGAATGTGGATATCGCCGCCCCCGGCCACGAGATCCTCTCCACCTATCCCAACGGTCAGTACGCCGTCTTGAGCGGCACCTCTATGGCCACCCCGCACGTGACGGGCGCCGCCGGTCTGCTCTTAGCCATGGACCCCCAGATGTCCAATGAGGAGCTGATGACCCGCCTCATGGAGGGCGGCGATAAGTTAGAGAGCTTAGATGGCAAAGTAGCCAGCGGAGCTCGCCTCAATATCGGTCAGGCCATGGAGTACGACTACCAGGGTCCGGAAAAAGCCTAAGCCTTTAGGTTAAATAGCCCGCCCTTTTGTCCCCGGGCCCTAAGCTTTAAGAAAGCTTAGGGCCCGGGGACAAACTTTTTTCTTGCGATTTCCCCGCTCCCAAGGCGGACTCTTAGGAAGGGCTCCTGCCAGACTAAAAGAACTGCCCTCCCACTATGAAGAGTTTTACTAGCGACCTACCTTACCACTCTTACTTAGACGTAGCCCTAGAAGCGGCCCACCGAGCGGGGGAACTCATTCGCCGCGCCCGTTACCAACGCCACCAGATTGCCAAAAAGGGGCGCATTAATCTCGTCACTGAAGTCGATAAGGCTAGCGAGGAGCTGATCTTTTCTACCTTACAGAGGTATTATCCCGAACATACTATTTTAGGCGAAGAGCAAGGGCAGACCACTAAGAGGAGTAGCCCTTACCGCTGGATCGTCGACCCCTTAGACGGCACTACCAATTTTGCCCAAAATTACCCCTGCTTCGCGGTCTCTATCGCCTTAGAGTTTGAGGGCCGAGTCATCGTGGGCGTAGTTTACGACCCCTGCCAAGACGAGAGCTTTTACGCTACCTTGGGGGGCGGGGCCTATCTCAACGGCCATCCTATTGAGGTCAGTCAGACGGACAATTTAGAGGACTCCCTCTTAGTAGCCGGTTTCCCCTACAACTTAAATTCGGCCCCTGAAATCAACTTAGCCATCTTCCGCGATATGATCCTCCAGGCCCGGGGCGTGCGCCGGGACGGTTCGGCGGCTATCGATCTGGCTTATATCGCCTGCGGCCGCTTCGACGCCTATTGGGAATTGGGTCTCTCCCCCTGGGATGTGGCCGCCGGGCGTCTCTTAGTCCAAGAGGCGGGCGGAATTATTAGCGACTTCTGGGGTCAAGAGCACCTCCTCCACTATCGCGACATCTTAGCTACTAACCGCCCCCTCCATCCCGTCCTCTTAGAAGCGGTGCGCCCCTATTTAAACTCCTTGCGCCACTCCCCCTATTGGGTAGAGCGCCAGCCCCAACTGGCCGCCCGCCCCGCCTAGTCAGTCCCCGTCCCCCCTCGGAGGTCCCGCCCCATGGATGCAAATAGCTGGAATATCGATCAGAGTGAGGAGCTCTACGCTCTCAAACGCTGGGGTACGCCCTACTTCTCTATCAACTCTCAGGGCCACCTGACCGTCTCCCCCCAGGGTGAACGAGGGGGGACTATCGATCTCTATCAGCTGATCCAAGCTCTCAAAGGGCGCGGGCTGGGCCTCCCCATCCTCTTGCGCTTCCCCGATATTCTCCAAGATCGCATCGAGCGCCTCAATTCCGCCTTCGCCCGAGCTATCGCCAAGTACAATTACGCCGGCGTCTACCGGGGGGTCTTCCCCATTAAGGTCAACCAACAGCGCCACCTCATAGAAGGGTTAGTCGATTATGGCAAGCCCCACAATTTCGGCTTAGAGGCCGGTTCCAAGCCGGAACTGCTGATCGCCCTCTCCGCTATCGATAGCCGCGAGCCCCTCATTATCTGTAATGGCTATAAAGATCACGACTATATGGAGACGGCCATCTTAGCTTCGCGCTTGGGCAAGCAGGTGATCTTAGTCTTAGAGCAATTAGACGAGGTCTGCTTAGCGGTCAAGACGGCTAAGGAGCTGGGGATTCCGCCTACCTTTGGCTTCCGAGTCAAACTCTCCCAAAAGGGTCAGGGCCACTGGGGCAACTCTACGGGCGAGCGGGCTAAATTTGGTTTAAGTATTGGCGATCTGGTCCAGGCGGTGCAGATCCTCAAGCAGAATCAGATGTTAGACTCCCTGCGCCTGCTCCATTTCCATATTGGCTCCCAGATCTCGTCTATTAGCGTCATTAAAGGGGCTCTGCGCGAAGCGGGTCGCCTCTACACCGAGCTCATCAAGATGGGCGCTCCCATGGGTTACTTAGACGTGGGCGGAGGCTTAGCCGTCGATTACGACGGCTCTAAGAGCAATTTCTACGCCTCTAAAAACTACAATATGCAAAACTACGCCAACGACGTAGTAGCCGAGATCCACGACGCCTGCCATTTGGCCCAAGTGGCTCCCCCCACCCTCATTAGCGAGAGCGGCCGCGCCTTAGCCTCCCACCAATCCCTCTTAGTCTTCGATATTTTGGGCCAGAGCAAAGTGGAAGAGGCCCCCATTCCCCCCGCCCAGGAGGGGGAGAGCCACCTCATCGCCACCTTGCGCGAGATTTACGAAGGGGTGACCTTAGGGAACGCCCAAGAGTCCTTCCACGACATCGTCCAGTACCGGGAAGAGGCTATCAGCGCCTTCCAGCTGGGGATCCTCTCCTTAGAAGAGAGGGCTTTGGCCGATACTATCTACTGGCAGACCTGCCTCAAGTTGCACCACCTCTTGGGCCCCCACGCGGAGAATGACGACTACGAGACCCTCGATAAGCTCTTAGCTACCACCTACTACATAAACCTCTCCGTCTTCCAATCCGCCCCCGACTCCTGGGCCCTCGATCAGCTCTTCCCCATAGTCCCCCTCCATCGCCTCGATACGCGCCCCACGGAGAAGGTGACTTTGGCCGATCTGACCTGCGACTCCGACGGCAAGATCGATAAGTTTATCGACCTCAAAGAGGATAATAGTCCCCTCTTGCAAGTCCATCCGCTGGAGTATGGCCCCCAGACCCACTTTTATACCTCCAACCAAGGTTTTAAAACGGCGGAGCGCTTGAGCCATCGCCCTTACTACCTGGGCATCTTCCTTTTGGGGGCCTACCAAGAGACGATGGGCAACCTCCATAACCTCTTTGGCGATACTAACGCCGTACACATTAAGTTGACCCCCCACGGCTACCAGATCCAACACGTAGTGCGCGGAGATACGATGGGCAAGGTCCTAAGTTACTTCCAATATAACCCCGAAGATCTCTTAGAGCGCATGCGCCAACAGTGTGAAGAAGCCCTCACCAACCAGGATATAACCTTAGAGATGTCGCAAAAGTTACTCAATAACTTTAGTCACAGTCTCAATAGCTACACTTACCTATCCTGAGAGGTGCCCTTTTGTCTTCCCAGTCGGCTCCCGCCCCCCCACCCCTCCCAGAGCCTAACGTCCGTCCGGTGAGTGAGCTCACCGCGCGCCGCTTACTGAAAGCGGTCCGATACGTGGGAGGGGTCTTACTGGCGCTAGTCTTAGTCTTGGCCTCCTTCCATCCCTGGACGCAGAAAGTAGTGGGGGATGTGATGGCCGTCTTGCCCCTCCTCTTATTGGTGCTGATCTTCGTCTATGTCATTAATCCCCTAGTCGAATTTATCTTGCACCAGGTCCGCAAATTGCCGGGCAGCCATTATTTCTCCTACACCAAGAGCCTGATCGTAACTTACCTCTTAATCTTGGCTCTCATTATAGCCTTAGTAGCTATTATCGCTCCCCGTCTAGTGGAAGAGGTGCAAATCTTATCCGATAATTTCCCCTATATCACCCAAAAGGCCATCGGGGTTATCGATCGCGTCCGCCACCAGTACTTTGAATCGCTGCACTTAGAGGTCCAAGAGCGCATTACCCACGCTTTAGAGCAGATGACTAGTCTAGCCGGAACCTTCGTGGGCGGGGCCCTCCAATACGCGGGGACCATCTCCTCGGCCGTAGTCTGGATCGCCGTGGCGCTAGTGATGGTCCCCTTCATCTCCTTCTACATCTTGAGCGACGGCCCGCGTTTATTTAAATTCTGGTTAGACCTCCTCCCCCCGGCCCGGCGTCCCGGGGCCCGCGTAGTGGTCAGCCAAATCCACCAAGCTATGCAGAGCTTTATTAAGGGCCAAGCTATCCTCTGCTTAGTGGTGGGCGCCATGACTACCGTCCTTCTGGCCTTCGTCATGCCTAAATATTGCATCGTCCTGGGGCTCATCGCCGGGATTACGGAGGCTATCCCCATCGTGGGCCCCATCTTGGGCGCCATTCCGGCCGTCATCTTGGCCCTGGCTATCCCCGAAGAGGGGGGCCTGACCTTAGCCCTCGTGGTAGTCGTTATCTACGTCTTTATCCAACAGATCGAAAATAATTTCTTAGTGCCCAAGATTATGGGCGACACCTTAGGGCTCCACCCCTTAAGCCTCATGTTGGGGATGATGATCTTCTCTAATATCTTCGGCTTCTGGGGTACGGTCTTAGCTTCGCCTATCGTGGCCACGGTCAAGATTATCGTCCTCCACTTCCTAAAGCCCCAGCTCCTAGAGCCCTCTAGCGCCCCCCATTCTGCGCCTAAGGATAGCTCCCAGGCACCCTCCCCTACCCCCCAGAGCGAGATTTCCCCCGCCTCCTCTAAGGAAGAGGCTGAGGCGAAAGCTACCTCCCAACTCTCCTCCTCGGAACCTAGGATTTAAACGGGGCGGGAGCGAATTGTTAACGAAATTGGTAACAGTTATTATTTTAGGAGAGGTTTTGCGTCCATGAGAGTCCCTAAGTTTTTAGTAACCCTGGCCCTAGCGGCTAGCATGTCTACGGCCGCCCTGACCGTTCCCGTGCAGGCCCAAGGGAATTTAGTAAACGAAGCCTTGCGGGCTTTCAATCACAAAAATTACCCCCAAGCTAATAAGCTCATCGACCAGTATTTAGCCAAGCATCCTAAAGATGTCCAAGCCCAGTACGCTAAAGCGATGATCTTGCACCGCATGGGCCACTTTATTAAGGCTCTGCAGCGCTTGGAGCTGGTCTTAAAACTCTCTCCCAAAGATCACCGGGCGGCCGGTTCCTACGCCGCCATCAACCAGCAGGCGGTCTACCACCTCAACCAAGGGCGCACCGAAGAGGCCATAGCTTTAGCCAATAAGGGCGTAGAGATTATGCCCAAATGGGACCAGCGCGAATTCCGCGTAGCTCGGGCGGGCTGCTACTTCGCCCAAGGGACGGCCTACTTTGAGCGCTGGTGCGCCAGCAACGACCCCGAAGATTTCCGCAAGGCGATGGAAGCCTGGGAGCAGACTCGCACCTTAGACCCCACCTCCGCCACCCAGCAGTTGGTAAACGGCATCAACGCCTTCATAGGCGGCAATTATACCTTAGCTAAGAAGCTCTTCGACGAGGGTCTGGCCGTACGCTCCAATAACCAGTACCTGCAACTGTGGCAGAGCTTCGCCAACGCCTCCGTGGGCGAGACGGGTCCGGCCCTCAATCAGCTCAACGCCTTGACGGCCCTCTTCCACCGCAATCCGCTCCTCCACCTCTATAAGGGCGACTTAGAGAAGACGACGGGCGATTTCAACGGCGCCCAAGAGGAGTATACGACCGCCTTAGAGCTGCGCCCCACCGATAGGCGCATCCACACCGCCCTCAAAGTGCTCTTCCTCTGCGCTGGCCACTTAGAGAATGGGATCAGCCACTACGAGCAGCTCATCTCCCAAGACCCCAACAACTTTAATCTCCACTACCAGCTGGCCTCCCTCATCGAAGAGGGCGGACGGACGGAGGCGGCCTTAGAGGCCTACCAGAAAGCGGCCTCCATGAGCGGCATTACCCCCCTTCAGAGCGCTACCGCCAAGATGGGGCGGGCTCTCATCTACTTAGAGGAGGGCAAGACGGCCGAAGGCGAAGCCTGCCTGACCCCGGACGACCTCAAAGTCCTGGCCGAATCGAAGAGCCCCTTGGCCTCCCTCTACGCAGCTTATACCCAAAAGCAGCTGGCCTTGCGCGAGAAGGCCTGCCGCGAGGCTCTGCTCTACTCCGGCCCCGACTCTATCTTCGTCCACCGCTCCGCCTTCAAAGCCTGGGCCGATACGGAGATGGAGCGCAAGCAGTACCTTAAGGCGATGGCCTTCATCTACCAGGTCTGGCAGCGCACGCCGGCTACGGCCACTAAGCGCATCGAGGCCCTCCAAGACCAGTTTACCTTAGCCCGCCAAGAGGCTTACAAGCAGCTGCAAGCCCAGATGCGCAGGACCGGCAAAGCCAAAGACGACGGCAATAAAGAGGCTACCTTAAAGCGCATGGAGCACCAGCTCTCCCTCTTACAGGACTTAGCCTTGGGCGAGTCGGGTACCCTCCTCTTTAAGGTCCAAGGCTCTACCGAGGCCTCCGTCGACCGCCTGATCCCCGAGGAATTGAGTAGCGGCTTACCGATCCTCACCTCCTCTACGGTCAGCTCCTCCTCCTGGGTCAACGTGGTCCCCGACTGGCAGCAGTAAGGAACAGACTGGACAGAGCCCAGGGTCGTGCCCCTGGGCTTTACAATACTGGCGCCCACAAGAGATGATCTGTAAGTGGAGGCGCCCCCAATCTTTAGCCGGGTAGAGCCCCTTTAAGTCGCGCTCTACCCCTTCTACTTTCTGAGCCTGGGAGAGGCCCCAACGCCTAGCGCAGCGGAAGATGTGGGTATCGACCGGGAAGGCGGGGATCCCAAAAGCCTGCAAGGAGACGACGGAAGCCGTCTTATGCCCCACTCCGGCCAACTTCTCTAACTCCTTAAGGGCCGAGGGGACCTGGCCCCCGTAGTCCGCTACCAATTGCTGGGATAAGCGGGCCAGATATTGAGCCTTACTCTTAGCTAACCCTAAGGAAAAGATATATTGGTAGATCTCCTGGGGGGTCAGGGCGGCCATCTTCTGGGGGGTATCGGCCACTTTAAAGAGTCGCTCCGTAGCCTGATTGACCCGCAAATCGGTACATTGGGCGGAGAGGACGACGGCCACTAAGAGGGTGAAGGGGCTATAAAAGTGGAGACTAGGTTGAGGGTTCGGGTAGAGCCGCTCTAAGATCTCTTGTACTAAGGCCGCGCGGGCCATTCTATCCACTCTAAGACCTCATTTCTCTAAGGAGAGGGGGTCGGGGGCGGACTGGGAGGGGCGCTCCCCCTTATCGACATATTCCGCCTCATAGATGGGCCCGCTCTCCCTGGGGGCGCTCCGGGGGGCGGCGGGACGCAGATGGGGCCAGAGATCGGCCGCGCTCAGATTGCGCTGACCGCCCAACATACTCCCTAAGACCTGGCCCATTAAGCCCTCGCCCAAACCTAAGCGCAAATAATCTTCGACCGTCCCCTGGCCCGCCTGGACTCGGCGCAAGCGCTCTTCAAAGATGACTTGGCGCAATTCGGCCGCGGAACTCATCCATAAGAAGACGGCGATAATAAAGAGCATAAATTGACCGTAGGCTAAACCGTAGATCCCCAGCCCGATAATTAAGCCCCGACTGACCGTCACCGCCTTCCCCGTAGCCTCTACTAAGTCGTACTTGAACCCCAAGAGGCCGCGCAAGACGCGCCCTCCGTCCATGGGGAAGGCGGGGATGAGGTTAAAGCCCATTAAGATCAGGTTGCTCCACATAAACCAGACCCCAAACTCCCAGAGGTAGGCTCCCGCTAAGGGGGTGAAGCGGCCCAAGTTGGGGCCCAGCCCCCACTCTAAAAGGGCGTAAGTTAAGCCCGCCAAGACTAAGTTGACCGCCGGCCCGGCGATAGCTACCGCTATCTCCTGGCGGGGGTTGCAGCTCAGATTGCCTACGGAGGCGATCCCTCCAAAGGGCCAGAGGGTAATGCGCTCGGTGGGCATCCCGAAGCGGCGCGCGGTCAGAGCGTGGCCATACTCATGTAAGACGACGACCGCAAAGACTAAAAGCGTCAAAGCTACCGCCACTAAGCCCACTTCCCAACCCCCGCGCGAAGCTCGACTCGTCCAAATCCAGGCTAAAAGTAAGAAGAAGGTGGCGTGCAGGTAGATATCTATCCCCCACAGGCGCCCTATTTTAAAAGACCAACCCATCTTGCCTCACTCTAATAATCGAAGAAGGACCAGCGCTCCTCTAGCCCCGGTCCTCAGTAGGCCCCCGCCTGACGTCAGTTCTCAATAGTAAGCTTGGAGATCGGACTCCAGAGCCTGCAATTGGGAGGCCCCCAGAGCGGCCTGCTCTAGGCCTTGGTAGAGGTACTCAATATTGGGCTCGTCTAGGTAAGCTTGGCAGATCTCTAAACCGCCAATATAAGTCTCCATAGCCTCCTCAAAGGGAACCCCCACCTCCTGGCTCAAGTTGCGCTCCGCCAAGGCCGGACGCACGCGGCGCTCATAGAGGCCGCGATAAGCGTAAGCGCTCTCTAAGAGGGGTTCCAGGACCCTAGCTACCTCGTCCTTATAGGCCTGGCCGCTCTCTACCTGCTGGACTAAGGCTTCCAGCTGGAGGATGTGGCTAGAGCTCTTGGGACCATCTATTCCGCCTTCTAGGTCCATATACTCCGTAGGGGCGCTGGGGGCCATCTGGATGAGGGCCGAAGAGCACTTGCTGCAAAAGCGCGCCTGGGGCGGATTGAGGTGGCCGCAGCGCATACAAGTCGCCCCGCTGGGAGCCTGAGGGGCGCTCTCTACCCCCAACTTGCGCCGCAACTCGTTATTGAGGCGCTTAGTAGTAGGCAGAGTCTCGCTCAGACGCCGCCAGGCCTCGCGCAGAGGGGCGGGATCGCTACCCGGCTCCCACTGGGATAAGCGTTGGCAACTATCCAACTGGACGCTCAGACAGTGTTCTAAAAGTTCTAAATCCTTAGCTTCCAGACAGTTGATAGCGGCGCCTAAGCTCTCTCGCACCCGCTCTATAGACTGCCAGACCTCTTGCAAGATGACCTGGAAGGCTCCCGCCTCCAACTTGCCGGAGGCCATGAGACCTACGCTAACTAGGAGCTCCTCAAAGTTGGGCGCTCCCGCCACTAAGCGGCACTCCACATTGATGCGGGTCAGATCGTTTTTGATCAAGCGGTCCAGATTGGTGAGCATAATATCTAATTCAGGCAGATTGACCTCGTTCAAAGGCCTCTTTTGCGCCTGGCGCACGATGGAGCCCACCCGAGCCATCCCCGCCCGCAGGGTCTCCGTATGGACCTCGCAGAGTACGGCTAAGGGATGCTGGAGCAAGACTTGGACTTGGGTCAACTCCAACTTGAGGGCCGCCTCCACCGCCTTCCAGAGGGTCTCTAAATCCTGACCCTCTAAACCGACTTCCCGGGCCCTAAAGAGCTCTTCCACTAAGGGATGGCGCGCGTAACGGCGTTCGGCCGCCGCCCACTGGCCCATATCGGCCATGACCGTATACATGGTTAGGGTGGCCCCTACTAAGAGCTGGCTCCCCTCCCGCAGCGGGCGCTCCTCCCCCTTCTCTAAGTAGAGGTCGAGGGCCCCCATCCCGGCCTCAATATTATCCATCACCCGCTGGGCCGCTTCCAAGAGGGGGGAGGGTCCATAAAAGAGGCCAAAACGCTTGACGGCGGCCCTTAAGCGCAGGGTGAACTCTACGGCGGGAGCATAGAAATTGCGCAAGATCTTGGGCTCTACCCGGCCGGCCTGAATATTTTGGGCCACCTTTAAGAGCTGATCGTAGACGGGATAGGGGGAGAGAACCTGCCCGCGCCCCGCCTCTCGGGTCAGCTGGACCCAAACGCCCACTAAGGCCTCGGCGCTCAGGCGCAGATCGCGACAGCCCTTCTCTAAGTCTAACCAATTATCGCTAGCTAAAGCCCCCTCTATCTCTTGCAGGGCCCGCTGGTGGGCCTCAATCTCCTCCCGCCCCTCTTCCATCAGGGAGGCGATCTTCTCCGTCCAGGCTATATCCCAACCGAAACGGCGCAGACTGACCTCTTCGTAACCTAGAGCTTGGCGCGCTTTGAGCAGCAGATTGCTAGGTAAGGGGAGTTGGCGTCCCTCTTGAGCCATCTGGCTCCCTAAGGTGTAAAGTTGCTGAATGGGAGCGGGGATCTCTGGCACTTCGTCCCTCCTCTAGGGATTCTTTATGGGCTCGATTTTCGGTACAGAGCGGCTAAGCCCTTCGCCTCGCTCTGCCTTTATGCGGCAGGAGGGAGAGAGTCTGGGAGTAAAGCGTCCCCCATGTCTATTTGCAATTTTAGCGCCACCGAAACGATGCGCCTCCTGCGCCAGCGGCAGATCTCTTCCGTAGAAGTCGTCCAAGCTTATCTGGCGCGTATCGATAAATTTAATCCCTCCCTCAACGCCTTCGTCACCTTAGATCCCCAAGGGGCTCTGGAGGCCGCCCGTAAGGCCGATGAACACCCCTCCTCCGGGGCCCTGCACGGCCTGCCGGTAGCTATTAAGGATCTCTCCTATACGGCCGGTATGCGCACTACTTGCGGCTCCCTCACCCTCAAGGATTACGTCCCCCAAGAGGACTCCATCTCCGTCACCCGCATCCGTCAAGCGGGGGGCATAATCTTGGGTAAGACTAATACCCCGGAGTTCGGTTACAAGGGGATCACCAATAACCGCCTCTTCGGCTTGACCCGCAACCCCTGGAACTTAGAGCGCCACAGCGGCGGCTCTTCGGGCGGCAGCGCCAGCGCCGTAGCGGCCAACCTGGCCCCCTTAGCCGAAGGGACGGATGGAGCGGGCTCCATTCGCATCCCGGCCTCCTTCTGCGGAGTGGTAGGCTTTAAACCCAGCTTCGCTATGGTCCCCCGCTACCCCATCCCCGACCTCTACTATACGCTCAGCCATACCGGCCCCCTAGCGCGCACCGTCCAGGACGCTTCCCTCCTCTTTGAGGTCTTAGCCGGGGAGAGTCCCCACGACGATCTCAGTATGAGCCCCCACGATTGGCCTAAAAAAGCTAATCAGAAGTTGAAAGTAGCCTATAGCCCCACCCTCAACTTCGCTACCCCAGAGCCCCAAGTAGAGGCCCTAGTGCGCCAGGCGGCCGAGGCTTTCCGCGACTTAGGCTACGAACTCCAGGAAGCCAATCCCCCCATCCCTAAAGATCCCGAGTATATTGAGCTCCACATCTGGAATACGGTCTACGCCTCCCGCTACGCCCCCTTAAAGCCAGAGTTTGCCGAGCTCCTCACCCCGGAGATGGTCGATATTATTAAAGAGGGTATGCAACTCCCGGCCTACATCTACTGCCAAGACTCTATAGAGCGCACAAAGCTCTACTATGTGATGGACCGCTTCTTTGAAGAGTACGACCTCCTCTTGACCCCCACCATGCCCTTAGAGGCCTTCGACTCTAAGCTAGAGCGCCCGGCCCAAGTGGGCGGCCGCCCCATAACGACCCTCTTTGGCTGGACCCCCTACACCTACCCCTTCAATCTGACGGGCCAACCCGCTCTGAGCCTGCCCGCCGGTTTAGGTCCCCAGGGCCTGCCCTTAGGGCTGCAGATTATCGGTCCTCGCGGCAGCGATCGCCTCATCTTAGAGGTAGGACGCCGCTTCGAAGAGTTGCGCCCCTTCCCCATTTCCCCTCTAGCCCAACAATCTTAAGGAGCAGTAACCTAGATGAATCCCCAAATTATTACCTTGCCCGTAGGCGACTTTCAGACCAATTGTTACTTAGTCTTCGGACCGGACCGGGTGGGCGTCGTTATCGATCCCGGAGGCGAGGCCCAGCATATCGCCCAAGTCCTGGCAGAGCGCCAAATTAAGGCTACGGCTATCCTCTTAACCCACGGCCACTGCGACCACTTAATAGGCGCCGCCCAGCTCCAAGAGCTCTTAGACTTGCCCCTCTACCTGAGCGAGGCCGACCTCCCCACCTTGGAGGGTAGCGCCGCCGACGCCTCCTTCCTGGGCCTGTCCTTTACTAAGGTCCCCAAGGTTACGGGCTACTTAAAGGACGGCCAGATCTTTAAGGCCGGCCAGTTGGAATTTAAGGTCTTAGCTACCCCGGGCCACACCCCGGGCGGCATCGTCTTACTCTGCGGCGATTGCGCCTTCTGTGGCGACACTATCTTCGAAAACTCGGTGGGGCGCACCGATCTCCCTGGCGGCGACTCCCGCCAACTGGCTAACTCTATCCGCCGCCAGATCTATACCCTCCCCGACTCTACTACCCTCTACCCCGGCCACGGCCCTACCACGACCGTAGGCTTAGAGAAGCGCTCTAACCCCTTCGTGCGCCCCCTCTAAGGACTAAAAGTCTATTGAAAAGGCCCTTATCCCCCGGCGCCTCTTTAGAGGCGCCGGGGGATAAATTTAGAGGGCGGCCCTCACTTTTGAGGGCCGCCCTCTAACCCCGCCAGATTATCGGCGGGCTCTAGTTATAGCTTACTGCTTTTGCAAGATAATGGTGCCGCCCGCCGGGAGGAATAGCCCTTGGTCGCCATTGAAGGTGGCCCCGCCGTTGCCCGCACCGTTACCGCCATAGCGCACCGCGTTGGTATTGAAGACCTCTTTCCACTGGCCCGGAGGTAAGCCCACCTTGTAGCCAGAGCGGTCCGTATTGGCGAAGTTAGAGACCACCACGAACTCATCGTCGCCGCCGGCACGCTTCCAGGCCAGGACGCGATCGTCGTTGTGGGTGTAGACGCGGCTAGTCTCGCCCGTAGCGTTGAGGGCCGGAGAGGTACGGCGCATAGCGATCAAGTCCCGAGTGAGGACGAACTGACCTACCTGGTTGGAGAGGTCCTCGGCCTCCGCCCGCTGCTCAGGATTCATCTGGCAGTACTTGTCGAATAATTTCTGCTCCTCGGCGTCCATCCGCGAGCGCTCTACCTCGCGCTGGGAGACGTCCATAGCCGCCACCTCGGCGAAGTGGTCTAAGCGGTCGGGGGTGACCGGGAAGTGGACCCAATCTAACTCCGCGCCCCAGGTGGAGGTCAAGCCATGCTTAAAGTCGTTATTGGCTAAGAACTCCTCGCCCTGGAAGAGCATGGGCACGCCCGGGCCGGTCAGAGTGACCGCCGCCGCGGTGCGAGCGATAGAGCGCGGATAGGGCTCCATCACCTTGTCGTCGTCCTTAGAGGCCGCCGCGCCGCGGGAGATCCAGTTGCCCGTATTGCCCACTTCGTCGTGGCTGTGGGCGTAAGTTACGGCCCGGCTCCAGTCGGTCACGCCTACGTGGCAAGTGAGGGCCTCCATCAAGCGGTCGGCGTTGCATACGCCCTGGGCCATACCTAAGAGGTCGTCGTGGAAGCGGTCGTTCCAGACCCCATCGAAGCCCATGCCCTTCTTCTCCCAGGCCCCTTGGCCGCTGCCCTGCCACTCGGAGCGGTCCATATCGGCGGCTACTAACCAGCTGCCCGAGAAGTCCTCGGCCACGGTGTAGACGTCCGGATTGACCAGGCGCAGGGTGCGGTTGATCTGGCGCAGGGTATTCATACCCTCGATCTGCTCCGCCGAGTCGCCCGTAGAGTGCAAGACTTGGGTGAAGTCGAAGCGGATACCGTCGAAGCCGAACTCGGAGAGCTGCTGCACGGCGTTGTCGGAGTAGAAATCCTTCACATTCTGGTCGGAGAAGTTGGGCTTAGCTCCCCACGGGGTATGGGACTCGCCCCGGCCCCACCAGTTGAAGAAGGAGCGATCGTCGCCGTCGATGCGACCCAGCGGATCGTCGGCGTCCGGCTTACCGGAGGTGTGATTATAGACCACGTCGGCCATGACGTTGAAGCCGCGCTTGTGGCTCTCGTCGACGAAGAGTTTCAAAGCGTCCGTACCGGAGATCCAGACCTTCTCCGCGCCCGGCTGCTCGTCGGCGGTGATCAACTTGCGGTCGATGGCGTCCTGACGGTCCATCTCGAAGCCGTAAGTAGAGGCGCCCGCGAAGTAGAAGTCGGGGGTATAACCCCAGTCGCGCTTAGCTCCGAACTCGTTGGTGGGCATCAGCTCGATCGTATCCACACCCAGGCTGGCGAAGTAATCTAAGTTAGCGATCATATCCTGGAAGGTGGAGGGGACGGCGTTATCCTTAGAGCTCATAAAGGAGCCTACGTGAGCCTCGTAGATCACGTAATCTTCAGGCTTAGTCTGGCGGCGAGGGGTGTTGTCGTAGAGGAATTCAAAGCTAGACTCGCGGATCAGCGACTTGCGGGCCGAACCGGGCTTAGGCTGGATAGTATTGGTGTAGGGATCGTTAAAGGGGGTAGCCATGCGCTCGGCGGAGGAGAGCTTGCCATCGGCGTTAGTGTCGCCCACCAACTTGCCGTCTTCCATGATCTGGAACTCGTACTTCATGCCGATGAGTTCCGGGAAGTTGTTGACCGCCGTCACCCAGGCCGTACCCGCGCCGGGGCTGTCGACCCGCTTCATATCGATGGAGCCGTCCTCATTGACTCCGTGTAACCAGGAATACTTGTCGATAGGCTCCGTCTTATCTAAGCTCCAACTGCGCAAGACGTCGACGTCGCGCTTATCGGCAGGTTGGGCCTCCTCGTAAGGGGTGAGTTCCGGCTCGCCCAACTTAGCTAAGAGCTGCTCCTTATTGAGCTGCTGCCCATTCTCATCGCGCAGGACTAAGCGCACGCTCTCCGCCTGGGGATGGCCGTCGACGGTGAAACGTCCCCACTGAGGGTTATCGGCGTAGTTAGGGCCGCCCTTGCCGCTATCGTCGTACCAGCCGGTCTCAAAGCCCAAGACGGGATCGACGAAGATGCGCTCCACGCCGCGCTGCTCGCCCTGGACGTAACGGGCGTGAGGATCGGAGTAGCGCACTTCCGCGCCCCACTTATTGCGCAGGACTTCGCCCTTCTCGTTGAGGGCCGCATACTGGTAGGTCTTGCCCTTGAGTTTCGACCAACCGTCGGCGCTCTCATAAGACCAAGTCCCATGCTGCTCGTCCTTGACCATGGGCAGGCGCTCTTCGATCTCCCCCGTCTTGGGGTCGGAGATCTCTACGTAAAGTTGATAATTCTCTAAGTTGCCTTCGCCCAAACCGGGAGACCAGGTCTGGAAGCGCACCCCATTCTCGCCCTCTCTATTGACGCCGAAGATGTGATTCTTGATGGGCGCGTAAGTCTGGACGGGGGAATCTTCTAAGCTGAAGGTGGGGTTAGTTTCGCTCATCACTAACCACTGAGCGTTCTGGACCGAGCCGTCTTGGCGCTTAATGTCGCCCACTACGCCCCAGCTGAACTCTTCCTTCTGGCCCGCTTTGAGGTCGACGCTGGCGCTATAGATACCGTCCCCCGCTTTGAGGTCCCCATTCTTCCCTTCGTCGTTCATGGGCAGGATGGCGTCGCCATTCCAGTGGCGATCGTAGACCCCAGTCTGAGTATTGAAGGAGCCCTTTAACCCTACGTTATCTACTTCAGGGCAACCGCGACTATCGAATTGGAAGAGTACCTTCTGCTTACCCTCGGGGGTAGGGGCCGCGCTCTCCGGCTGCGCTTGGGCCTGGAAGGCTACCTTAGCTAAATTGGGCTCTGGAGCGGCCGAGCGGCTCTCGGGAGCGAAGCTATCGACGGGGGCCGAGGGAGCGGCTTTCTCCGGAAGGGGAGCCTGAGTTGGGGGGGCTGAAGCGGTCTGAGCTTGAGTCCGGAAAAGATCAGAACGTTCAATATTGATATTCATAAATGCCTCACTCTTCTTTTGATATACCCTGACAGAAGACTGCGGGGGGTAGGGGCCCCCAGTCGTCCGGCTAGAGGGGCTCTCCTGAGCTCCCGCCTCTCCCCCGCCTAGGAGGAGCGCTCCCGAACAAACCAGTCCTAGTCCTAATCTAAAGACCCTTCCCTGCATTGGTACCAGAGTAATAAATTACCCCCCAATAAGCAAGGAAAAAAGGGCAGTAAGAGACGCCATTTTTAGAAAAGTCTCTAAAAATTAACATACCCTATTTTTTGCGCTCTTTCCGCCTCTTTAAGCGCCTTTTAGGAAGCCCCATCTTCCCTCATTTTATCCCTTCTAGCTCAAATTATCCCAAATTAAGACTATTATACCGTATTAATAACGGTTACCGTTTTGTTGCCGCCCCTTTTTTAGCCTCCCAACCCCGAAAACTGCGCTCTGGACTTGCCTTTTAAATGGAATAAGATAGGGGTGGGGGTTACAGTTGTATTGACAATGGGGTTTTAGATAGATGCTTAAATGGAGAGCGAAGCAGGGTATAGTGCTCATTACCACCATGCTGACCTTGGTCTTAGTGGTAATGTTAGTTAGCGCCATCGTCTACTCTAATATCGGCGGCTTGCGTCTCACCTCTACCTTCCGGGCCCGCGAAGAGGCCACCATGGCCGCCCAGTCGGGCCTCCAGTATGCGGTCAGCCGCCTAGAGAACGATATTACCTGGAAGGGTACGGAGAAGGAAGCCTCCGACTTTAGTACTCAGGGCGGTCTCCAGGTGGTGGAAAACGACGGCAACGTGGTGGGAATGATCCTCACCCCCGACGGCAATAAGAGTTTCTTCCGCTTCAAGTTCAACTACGAAGATGGGGAGAACGGTTTTGACGGCCTGCCCGATAGTGAAAGTCCCATCCCCACCCCCTGGGTCTCCGTCAATAACCTCTATAATAGCGTGCCCGCCTGGGTCTATAACGCCGATCCCCAGACGGGGCGCTTAGTTACCGAAGAGTACCGCGACGAGTGGGGCAAGGTGCGCCAGCGCCCCCTCAGTCAAGCTTCTTACCAGATCCCTAAAGCCACCTGCTGCCTCTTAGTGGAGGGTTTTAGCGGCAACGGCCTGCGCGATTGGGATACCGGGCAGATCGCCTCCCTCAACCTCAAAGAGGGCCTACCTGCGGGGGTAGCCCACCGCGTCTTAGAGGTCTACTTAGGGATCGACAATGAGGAAGGGCTCATCGACTCCGTAGCTTGCGCCGCCGGCGACTTAGATATCGACTCCCCCTACGTGGTAATCGACCACGCTAAGGGCGCCATCTCCCCCAATATGCGCAGCTTAGCCAACGTCAACCTCCAGACCCAAACCCTCAACTTCGATAAGGGCACTATCTATTATGGCGAAAGCTACGCCCTCAACGGCTCTACCTCCTTACCGAGCGACGCCACTTACAAGGTGCAGCGCTCGACGGCGCGCGACAATTTTACCAAGATCAAATGGGAAGAGGTGCGCAAAGCGGGCCAAGAAGGGCGCAAGTACGTCAATATGCCGGGCGGCACCTACGTCTGGACTCTGCGCGACGCCCAAAATCCCCAGGCGGGTTACGAGTTGCTCCACTACGATAAGTACTATCCCGCCGACCAGGCTATCCCCCAGGAGGCTAAGGGCAACGTCTATCGCGGCCTCAAAGGGGCGGTGGAGGTCGATACTGAGAAGGCGACTATTAGCATCCTCCAAGACGTCAAATTGGGCGACGAGAGCTTTATCTTGCGCACCGATGGCAACTCTGAAGTCAGCCGTCCCATCTTGACCTTCCTGCGCGATAAGGCGACCGACTCCTATCCGGTCATGAGTTCGGAGCGC
Source organism: Vulcanimicrobiota bacterium (assembly GCA_944322965.1). GTDB lineage: Bacteria > Vulcanimicrobiota > Xenobia > Xenobiales > Xenobiaceae > Bruticola. The sequence continues at coordinate 102,513 of CALUQR010000001.1, read as the reverse complement.
GATATTTACATCCAAGGGGCCACCTTAGGGGGCGGCTCTATCACTAGCGCCGGCTCCATCTCCCTGCAGGGCCCCTCCATCTTGGAGTCCGACCCGGGCATCGGGGTCTCTATCTACGCCAAGGGGGACGTCACCCTCTTGCCGATCGAAAGTTATAGCCATAACGTCAAAGAAGAGGCCCAAAATCGCCCCAATAACTCGGAAAATCCTAGTTCTACCAATCCCGACGATTACGCCTTTACCGTAGAGGCCCAAAAAGAGATCGACGACTTGCAAGAGGACATGAAAGCTCGCTTCTATGAAGCTTACCGCAAAATTGGCGGGACGGGCCAAAACCAAAATATCTACGCCGCTTTTAACGTACTCTTCAGTAACGTGGTGCAAGGTTTTAAAGAGACCGTTATTACTGGCGAAGGGTCAAAGACGTCCAACAAGGTTGATGAGGTGAGTAAAAACTATAATCTCGACTGGGGGAGAGTCACCGACGCTTATTTGTACACCTTCAATGCGGCTGGCGGAGGTCCCGAGGCTCTGGAAGATCGAGATGACTTAATTCGCCTTGTCGCGGACCCTAAGTCATACGTCTATAAGGGTGAGTCTGAGATTACTGACGAACAGGTAGATATTACCAAACCGGAAGATATTGAACACGTCCAAGATTACGTCGATCCGGAGTCGGCGAGCGACAATTTCCGGGATTACAAGGACCAGCAGCTCAACGAACTGCTCAACCGTTACGGGACGCTCAGTTATAGCGACCAAGATATTTCCGGGGTCATCTACGCCTGGGGCAATATCAACGTCAATATTGGTTCCGACAGCACCCTCAATCTGACGGGCGGGATGATCGCCTACGGAGGCGACCCCCAGGGGCTCCCGGCTACCGTCCAAGATAAGGGCAAGATCCAGATCGAAGCCCGCCAAGTGGGTTTGACTATGGATCCCGACTATATGAGCCTCTTTATTGCCAACGGTCAGCGCAAGTTAAAGAGGACCATGTTCTCCCTCTACTAACGCCCTCCAGAATGCGGCCCCCCCTTACGGAGGGCCCTTTCTGTTTTCATCTTTTTTCGAGCGGCCGGGCCTGGGAGCTTTCCGTTTGGGGAGGAGATGTGCTATTATATCCTTCCTTGCGTGGGAGGTTGTAACTTTTTGGCAAAGTTGACGGGAGAGAGTGAGAGGCCCCAGGATGGGCAGATCTAGGCCAGCTGGTTTTGCTCTCATAACTACCATGTTGATGATCGTCTTGGTCGTTATGCTGGTAGGTTCGGTAGTCAGCTCCAGTTTGGGAGACTGGCGCTTAGCTCACTCCATGCTCCAACGCGAAACGGCCCTCATGGCGGCCAACTCCGGAACTCAATACGCCTTTACCCGCCTGCAACAAGATATTTACTGGCGCGCCAACCCCTCCCAGCCCTACCATCTGCAAGGGGAGAGGTATGAGATTTGGGAGAGTCAGGGCAACGTCGTCGGCAAGCTAGTGGCCCCCTACGGAGAGACCTCCTTCTTCCGCTTTAAATTTAATTATGAAGATGGGCCGGGGGGCGCGGACGGTCTGCCCGATAGCCAATATCCCCTCCCCTTAGAGCTCGTCTCTTGCAATAATCTCTTTAATATCGTCCCCCAAGAGGTCATGGGACGCCCCTTCAACTCCACCCCCGCCGAAGCCCCTCTGAGCGGAGCTTACGCTATCGATCCCGGCTTATGCTCTATTATCGTCGAAGGTTTAGCCGGACCGGCCGTCCAAGATTTGAGCTTAGAAGAGGTAGCCTCCCTCACCGAAGGGCGCGCCAAAACGAAGCGCCAGACCTTACAGACTCGCCTCTTAACTAGGCGCTTTGTGGAGCGCTACTTCCATTTAGAGGCCCTCCAATTGCCTCCCACCCCGCCGCGCTCCGCTCCGCCGCCTCCCACAAATCCCAGTGCTTCCGCCCTCTACGCCAGCCAGTCTGCCACTCTGAGCGACTCCAGTTCCCCCGTCCATTGGGCCCATTTCCAAAGCGACTCCCAGGCCCTGCGCCCCTTAAAGCCCTCCCAAGTGCGCCAAGCTAACCGCCGGGCCTACACCTTAGCCGACGGCCACTACGTCCTGCGCCCGGGAGAGAAGGGCTATACCCTCTACCGCTACCCCCAAAGAGAAGAGTATGAGCGCCGCCCTCAGAGCGGCAGTCCGGTCATGCTCCCCCAGACCCCCAGCCTGGCTCGGGCCCTCTCCTTAGGCCCCCTGACGATCCACTCCGAGTCCCCCACCTTAATTATTAGCGGCGACCTGCGCATCGCCACCCAAGACGCCCAAGGCTCCTTTAGTCTGAGCGCCGAGGATGCGCAGGGCCGCCCCTCCCGGCCGCGTCTCCTTTTTAACGATTGCCGCCTCTACGCCCCCGCCCCAGCCCTCAGCGCCGAGGCCCTCGCCTTAGAGGGGCCCCTTTTAGGGCGCGGCCTAGTCAACGCCCAGCGTTTTATCCACTGTCAGGGCGCCCTCTTGAGCGAGAGCGATCCTAGGCGGGGCGTCTCCCTCTACGCGGGCCAAGGGATAGAAATAGGCCCCGCCGCCCACCTCACCCCCCAACTGAGAAAGCTGCCCCCTAGCCTCCAACCTCCAGGCTGGAGCGAAGCCAAAAAAGAGCAATGGCGTGAGTATCGCGGCCGTTATGGGGCCTTATCCCCCCAAACCCTCGATCTCCAGGGCGCCTATTATGCGGGCCACACTTTGAGCTTAAAGGCTGGACCCAAGAATCAGCTCATCTTTAAGGGGCTCTTGCTCTCAGCTATAGAGGAAGGGGACCCGGCCGCCTCTACCCAGATCGATCTCCAAGGGGCTAAGGTCTACCGCCTGGGCGACCGCAGCGGTCTGCGCGAATTATTGAAATCCCCCGCTACCTCCCTGCAAGCTACGCTCTACGGGATCTATTGACCCCTCCCCTTTCGCTCTTTCTCAGTAGCAGGAGCCCCTAGCCCTAGGGGCTCCTGCTCCGCTCCGCCCTAGGGCTAGGCAGGGTATACTTATAAAAGATCGAAAATTTTCTCTTTACCTATCAATTCATAAGAGAAGGGGAATGGTCGTTTGTCTTCAGAAAATTCTACTCCCACCCCCAGCCAGACTCCATCCGAGCCGGCCTCTACCCCCAGTCCGACCCCTGAGGCCGCTACTGAGAACCGACAGCTAGAGACGAAGCAGCCCAAAGGACTCTATTGGCTCTTTGGCGCCGAAGCTTGGGAACGCTTCAGCTACTACGGAATGCGAGCCATTCTGGTCCTCTACTTAGTCAACCAACTAGAGTACGAGCGTCAAAATGCTCTGGCTCTCTACGGAGTCTACACCGGTCTAGTCTACCTCACCCCCCTCATCGGCGGCTACCTCTCCGACCGCTTCTTAGGGGCCCGCAAAGCGGTAATTATCGGCGGCTGTACTATGGCCTTAGGCGAATTGCTCTTAGCTATCCCCAGCCTCCTCTATCCCGCCTTGGCCCTACTCATCTTGGGGAACGGTTTCTTTAAACCCAATATTTCCAATATTGTAGGGGGACTCTATCACGAAAATGACCCGCGGCGCGACGGCGGTTTTACCATCTTCTACATGGGTATTAACCTGGGCGCCTTCTTCTCGCCCTTAGTCTGCGGTACCTTAGGACAGAGCTTCGGCTGGGGCTGGGGCTTTGTAGCCGCCGGTATCGGTATGATCATCGGCCAGATTATCTTCAATCTGGGTCAGAGCCGCTTTAATGGCGCCGGTATGCCGCCCAACTTTAAAGGGACGGTGGAAGAGGCCCACTTGCATACTAAGGACTACTTAGAAGTGGCGGGCTGGATTGGCGGCATCATCGTTTTGACCTTCCTCTCCCACGGCCTGTGGCAGCAAGCGGGGCAGGCTCTCTTCGATTCCCCCTTACCCTTAGCCGTCTTATTCGCGGTCTTAATCACCTTAGGCTTAGCGGCTTATGCCAAAAAGCGCGACGCCCAAACTAAGGGCGAGACGGACTCCGTCCAAGAGTCTCAGCCGCTGACCATCGAAGAGATCCACCGCCTGGCGGTGATCGTCATCTTAGCTTTCTTCGTCACCTTCTTCTGGATGGGCTTCGAACAAGCGGGCGGCACGATGACCCTCTTCGCCGAGCAGCAGACGCAACGCGAGTACTTCTTAAATGGCGAGCTCTTCACCATCCCCGCCTCTTGGTTCCAGTCGATCAACCCCTTCGTCATCTGCACCTTCGCCCCGCTCTTCTCCATCCTCTGGCTCAAGTGGGATAACTCCAAGTACGCTATCTCCGTACCGGCTAAGATGGGTATCGGTATGATCATCTTAGGGCTGGGCTTTATCGTCATGTTTATTGGCAGCAACTTGGCGGCCGATGGCGCCAAGGTCAGTCCCATGTGGTTGGTCTCCGTCTACTTCCTGCACACTATGGGCGAGCTCTGCCTCTCCCCGGTAGGCCTCTCCATGGTCTCTAAACTCTCTCCCCAGCGCTTCATGTCTCTCATGATGGGCTTCTGGTTCCTCTCCTCCGCCGCCGCTAACTACTGCGCCGGTATCTTGGAGCATACTCTCAGCCGCTTCCACATCGATATGTGGTTCTTCCTCATCTGCTCTTCGCTGGGAGCCGGAGTCTTAGTAATCTTACTGACCCCCCTCCTCAAAAAGTGGATGCACGGTAAAGCCTAAACTCTTAGAGTTGCGCTCTTAAAAAAGTTATGGGCCCAGGCCTTAGGCCTGGGCCCATAACTTTTGGCTTTAGGCGGCCTCTACTAAGAGGGATGCCTTAGCCTCTATAAGCGCCCTTCTAGCCCGCCAGGCTAAAAGGGCGGTAATTAAGGCCATACTGACCATAACGACCGGAGTAGAGACCGTAATTTGACCCCAACCGACTAAGGGAGCGATAGCTCCTCCCACCACAAAGCCCACCGCCCCCAAAAGGGCCGACCCGGCTCCGGCCTGAGAGCGCACTAAGTCCATCGCTAAAGAGGTGCTGGCGGTAAAGGTCATCCCCAAGAAGAAGCAGACGGCGGTCATGAGGATCTCATAAGCTACTAAGCCGCCCCCTCCCGCTAAGAGTCCGGCAATAGCCAAAGTGCCTACCATGAGCCCCCGCGAGCTCCAGGTAATCGCCTCCTCTAAACTAGCAAAGCGCAGAGCGAAGGCCGCGCCTAAGGTGATCCCCAAAGAGTTGAGGGCAAAACAGAGGCTAAAAATGATAGGGCTCTGGCCAAAGTGGCTTTGGATAATAAAGGGCGAGGAGGCGATATTGGCAAAGAGCAGGCCCTGGGCCGTCGCCAATTGGAGGGTATAGAGCCTAAAGGGGGCCTGGACGGCCACTTGGGCTAAAGAGCGACCCAACTGGCGCATTCCCCCTTCGCTCTGGCGCAGAGAAGGGGGCAAGGTCTCTACGTAACGGTAAGAGAGGGCTAAGATCACTAAGCCCAACCCCAAGAGGATAGCGAAGATACCCCGCCAGCCCAAAGAATCGGCGCACAAGCCCCCCACGATGGGCGCTAAGACGGGCGCTAAACCGTTGATAGCCCCCACGATCGCTAAAGCCTTAGTTAGCTGGGCGCCCAAGAAGCGATCGGCGGCGATAGAGCGGGCCAAGACGATCCCCCCGGAGCCCGCTAAGCCCTGCCCCAAACGGGCGGCCAAAAAGAACTCGATGGAGGGGGAGATAATACAGAGGAAAGTGGCTACTACAAAGAGCCAGAGGGAGATCAATAAGGGCTGGCGACGCCCCACGCGGTCGCTCCAAGGGCCAAAGAGCAATTGGCCTATGGCCAATCCCAACATGGAAGCGCTCAGCCCCAACTGGACCATGGAAGCCGAAGTTTGGAAATAGCGGCCCATAGCCGGTAGAGTGGGCAAATACATATCGGTCATCAAAGGCGCAAAGGCCGTCAAGAGACCTAAAAGCAAAAATAAAAAAGCACGTGAATTACTATTCATCGTAAAGTATTCCTAAATCTTCTCATCTACAAGTAATAGGCCGCCCTTCGCAGGGAAGGGCGGCCTATCTTGCCGATTTAGATAAGTTTTTGTTAACTAAACCGCCAGTCAGCCTCTTTAACCTAAGGCCTTACCTAAAACCTTACTCAAACGCGCCGCAAAGGAGCTGGGGTCGGGCAGTTCGCCACCCTCGGCTAAGAGGGCTTGGTCGTAGAGCAGGCGGGCGATATCCTCTAACTCGCCCTTCTCTCCCTCTTGGCTCTGCAACTGGTGCAGGCGCTTAATGAGGGGATGCTCAGGGTTAATCTCCAAGATGCGCTTGACGGGCGGGAAGGCCTGACCCATAGCCTTCATGATCTTCTCCATGGAGGGGCTAGGATCGTGCTCAGAGGAGACTAAGCAGGCGGGCGAGTCGGTCAGGCGGTTAGTGACCTTAACCTCTTTGACCTCTTCTTTTAAGGCCGAGCCCAACCACGCGAGGGTAGAGGCCAGATCCTTACTCTCTTGGTCTAACTTCTCTTCCGCCGCCTTCTTCTCGCTCTCGCTCCCTAACTCCAGGCCGCTGCGCAAGATAGATTTCAACTTCTTACCCTTAAATTCGGGTACCATCTCCACCCACAGGCTGTCGATAGGATCGCTCAAGAGTAAGACCTCTACCCCTTTAGCCCGGAAGGCCTCCATCTGGGGCGCCTTCTCTAAGACGCTGCGATTCTCGCCCGTAATGTAGTAGATATCCTCCTGGCCCTCGACCATGCGAGCTACGTAATCTTCCAAAGTAGTGAGCTCCGCACCCTTAGTGGAGGCAACCAATAAGAGGTCTAAGAGACGCTCGCGTTGGGTAGAGTCGTTATATAACCCCTCTTTGAGGACCTTACCGTACTCCGCCCAGAACTCGCGGTACTCCTCGGGCTTATCTTTCAATAAGCTCTTGAAGACGCCCAAAACTTTGCGCACGATACTCTTATTGATGGCCCGGATCTGGCGGTCTTTTTGCAAGATCTCGCGGGAGACGTTCAAGGAGAGATCGCTAGAGTCGACGACGCCCCGCAAGAAGCGCAGGTAGGAGGGGACCAACTCTTGGCAGTCGTCCATAATGAAGACCCGCTTGACGTAGAGCTGGACGCCGCGCTTCTGTTCGGGCATATAGAGATCGTAGGGGGCCTTGGCCGGGATGAAGAGCAGAGCTTGGAATTCGAAAGTACCCTCGCCTTTGAGGGTTATAGTCTGCATCGGATCCTGCCAATCGTAGGCGATGCGCTTATAGAAGTCCTTGTACTCTTGGGGATCGACTTCGCTCTCTGGACGCGCCCAGAGGGCCTTCATGGAGTTCAAAGTCTCCAACTCCTGGCGCTCCACCGTCTTGGGCTCCTGGCCCTCCTCAGCGGCGGGCTCCGTCTCCCGCTTGGTCACTAACATGCGGATGGGGTAGGAGATAAAGTCGGAGTAGCGCTTCACCAGATCGCGCAGGACCCACTCTTGCGTATAGTCGGCCAGTTCGTTCTCTTCGTCGGCCTCTTTGAGGTAGAGGGTGATCGTAGTCCCCTGAGCGTGTTCGGGGATCTCCTCAATAGTGTAGGAGCCGTCGCCCGCCGACTCCCAGCGGTAGGCCTCTTTCTCCCCCAACTTGCGGGTCTCGATAACGACTCGCTGGGCTACCATAAAGACGGAGTAGAAGCCCACCCCAAATTGGCCGATCAAAGCCTGAGCCTGGCTCTTATTCTCCGTAGCCTGCTGCAGGAACTCCGCCGTCCCCGAGCGGGCGATAGTGCCGATCAGATCTTGGAGGTCCTGGCGGTTCATACCGATACCGTTATCGATAACCTTCAAAGTCCGCGCCTGGGCGTCGCGCTCTAAGGTAATATGCAGATCGGAGGTGTCGGCCTCCAACTCGGAGTGTTGCAAGACTTCTAAACGCAACTTATCTAAAGCGTCGGAAGCGTTGGAGAGCAACTCTCGCAAAAAGATCTCTTTATTAGAGTAGATAGAGTTGACGACCAAATTGAGTAACTGGCGCGCTTGGGCTTGGAATTCAAAAGTCTCTTGAGCCATACAGATCACTCCTTCAGCGAGGAAAGTTAAAAAATTCGAGACTAATTATAGTGGCCCAGTATTTTATTAGCGTTAGAATCGTCCCTAGAAATGTAAAAAAACAAGCCTACCCGCTTCTCGAGTTGTAAAACTCGTCAGGAATAAGCTTGTCTTCCGTTCTGAGACTTCTAAATCTCTCTAGGAGAACTACTTCTTCTCCAAGGGCTTAGCCACTACGGGGTTCACCGGCTCCCAAACGATAAATTTGGCGTCGATGTTCTGTGCAGCCCGAGACTCGATGCGTACCCGCACCCGATCGAAGTCGCCCTTGCGGGGGAAGCTATAGGAGTCGCCCACTCGAGCGTTGTACTGAGTGCCGAGCACCGTCCCATCGGGAGCGTAAAAGACTACAGTGAAGTCCTCAATGGTGTCGTAAGTCCTGTTGGTGCCCAAAAGGACATCCCCGGGCTTAGAGGACTGGTTGTGGAGATTGAACTTAGGAGCCTCAATTCTCCAGAACTTACCATTGATCGAATCGAACTCTACGTAGCTCTCAGGATAGAAGAAAAAGCTAGTATTGTAAGAAGGATACTCATAAAGACTGTAACTGTAGGGACCGAACTCAGTCACTACGTTCACAGTTTTTAGGCTCTCCTCCGCCATAGCTGGCGCAGCACCTACCGCCAGGCAGCCCAGCGACAAAGTGGCCAGCAGGAAGAGCGTGGCTGTAAATTTACGCATTTAGCCTACTCCCCTCGCTTTCTCGGCCCTCAAGGGCCATCTAGAATAATTGACGGGACCTAATCAGACAGCCCCTGAGAGGCCTTCCACCCACAACCCCTACGTTTCGTAAGCGGAAGGCGCCTCTCTGGCCCGCTCTGCGAGCGAACTTAATGGGCGAAGTTCCACAAGGGGCAGTCTTATCCTTCCCTAGGCGCATAATTTGGGACTTTCCCGCCTCTAGCCTCTAAGTCGTAGGGGAACGGCCCCAAAAATTATCGAGGCGCAGACAGGAGATAATGGCCGCCCCCGCCTGCTGCCACTGGGCCACTAGGCTCTCTAACTGGCTGGGAGAACCCTTAAAGAAGAAGCGCAAGACCCCCCAGTCGTCCTCTTTTTGTAAGAGATCGAAAACCGCCTCCGTCTGGGCCAAAAGGGGCAAGAGGACGTCTACCGTCTCCTCTAAGACCTGGATCTGGACTAAGTGGTAATTATCGACATCGTAGGTAATCTCTGGGGCCTGGCCATAGAGGAGCACCCCCTTACCGCTGAGGACGAAGAGTTGACTGTAGAGATCTTGTAAGTGGAGGAGGGAGGCGGCGGAGAGCAGGATGGCCTTACCCGTATTGCGCGCCCCATTGAGGATCTCCACCATTAAAGGCCAAGTCCTAAAGTCGCTCCCCTGGAAGAGATCTTCAATGACCAAAAGGCGCGGACTGTGCACCAAAGCTCTGGCGATAGAGATCCTCTTGCGCAAGGTGGGATCCTCCGCCTGGGAGAGGGGCTTATCCTTCCAGGGGGTCAATTTTGTCAACTCTAAAGCTTCGTAGATGGCGTAGGGCCGATAGTGGAGATCGACCTCATAGATCTCTACAAAGAGGGCCAAAAATTGCCAGAGGGTCATCTCCTCATAGAGGGCGGGCTCCGTTCCCACGTAGCCTACTAATAACTTGGCCTGGCGCTCCCTTAGGCTATGGCCACAGATTTCGATCTTCCCTCCCCGGCGCGGATCGAGACCCAGTAAGAGATGCAAAAAGCGGGAACTGTAACCCAGATTCTGCCCGATGGCGATGGCGATATCCCCCGCCTCCAGGGTGAAAGTTAAGGGCTCCAGAGCGGCGGAGCTTTCCCCCCAGGGGGGGAGCTCCTGGACACTCAAAACGGGTACCCCCATAGACTTACTCTATAGTCTCCCTACTAGTGACGCTATCCGCCTCATTGTAAGTATCCCCGCCGCTTTGGAAATTATGGCCGCTGGGCGGAGGCTCTATAGTAGCGGGCGCCACCTCCACGGAGGGGACTTCCGCCCGCGCCGGGGCTAAACTCTCGTCTACTTTGAGGACGGGCGGTTCCGCGCTCTTCTCTTTAGGCGCCGCCGGAGAGACCTGCGGAGAGCGCACGGCGGGCGCGGCTATAGGGGTAGGTCGATTGGCGGGCCGACTGGGTTCAGCCTGGACTGGCGAAGGGGCGGGCGCGGCCTGGAAGCCGGGCTCGGTGTAGGTCCTCTTGGGGCGCGAGGGGGCCTCTACCTGCGGTTGCGGGGTAGCGCTATGGATGGGCGCCTTCACCTGAGGGGGAGCGGGAATGCGCGGCTGGGTAAACTTAGGGGTCTCCTTAACTTCCGGCTGGGGGGCGGGCGGCGGCGCGGGCGCCTCCTCTACCGGCGGCTCAGGTTCGGGCTGGGGAGCGGGTTGGGGCTCAGGGGCCGGTTCGGGCTCGGGCTCGGGCTCGGGCTCCGTATAAACCTCCTGGGGCTCAGGGGCCGCCGCGGGCTCTTCCTGGCTGGGAACGGGAGTAGTCTCTTCAATAACTTCAGGAGCCGCCTCCGACTGCGACGACTCCTCAGACGCTAAAGGGGTAGGGCTACTCTCCTCTAGGGGCGTAGCGCTAGCTTGGGGGGTTGGGCTACTCCCCGCTAGACGGGCTAAGATCTCCTGAGCCGCCTGGCGCTGGGACTTATTGACCTCTAAAGTCTCGCCGCGCATCCGGTAGGAGATCTTCTGATTTTGCAATTCCTGGAGAGCGCGCTGGCGATCGACGTCTATTAAGGGCAGGGCTACCCAGGCCGCCGTCAACGGCTGGACGGTCACTTTAGGAACGGGAGTGACGGTAGTCGGCCTCTCCACCTGCGGCCCCGCTTGCTCTTCGGGAGAGCACATCATAAAGAGCAGCCCCCCCACGATCACTAAGACGACTAGGCAGATAATGACCGCTAAGCGCAAATTTAACTTTTGGCTGACGTCCTGGAGGCGCTCCTCCCAAGAGAGGCCCACCGGAGTGGAATCCGCCTCAGCCGCCGCCTCTAAGCGCTTGTGGGGGGCCACCAGATTGCGCAAGACGGGCGGCAAGGTCCACTTGAGGCTATCGCCCACATTCAACTCCCGGAAGTCGCGATCGACCTGCTTAATGAGCTCTAACTCTTCCCGACAGGCGCGGCACAAGAGTAGATGGAGCCTAATCCGGCGCGCTTCCTCGGGCGTCTGGCTGGAGTAATGCATAGCGTACTTAAAGAGCTGCTCGTGGCTCAGATGGCCGTCGAAGAGGGGCTTATAACCGCCCTTAGAGAGCTCGTTTAAGGGGCGCATCAACTCGCGCAGCGCCCGCACATCCTCTTTACAGAGCGGACACTCCGCTAAGTGGGCTTCCACCTCCGCGCAATTGCTCTTAGCGAGAGAGCGCTCCGCGTAGGGAACCAACATGGCCCGAATATACTCGTTATGACAATTCTCTGGTGCGAGACCTTTTGGCTTCACTATCCTTCCACCGTTCCCCATCCCCCACTATCTCCTGAAACTATCCGCGCGACTGCTCGCGACCCAGCTTCAATAAACCTTCCAAAAGGCGTAAGCCCACCTCACGCGAGGATTTGAGCCCCAAGTTGCGGCTCAAGTCCGTAAAGGTGTTATAAGCGAAATAACGCAGGGCCACCGCCCAGTAGGCTTCAGTATCCGTCTGCGCTAAACGCTCTAAGCCCTGCCACAAAAGGCGCGCCCTCTTGCTCATAGGCGCTTGGGGTTCGCCGCCCTCTTCGGGGCCGCTCGCCGCCTCCGCCGCAGGTGGTACTTGAGCCTTAATCGCCCTATGTAAGCTGGAGGGGAAGGCGATCTCCTCCAATTTGGAATTGATACCCTCAAACTCTCCCGAGAGAGAGGGCTCCCCTCCCCCAGGCAGAGCGCGACTGGCGGGGATCCCGGAGATCTTCTTTTTAGGCGAGCGGGAGGAGTCGTCTAAGAAGAGATCGTCCCCCTTAGAGGGGGCTATTACTAACTCGCCGCTCTCCCCCTCCTCCGCCAACTCGTCGTCAAAGAAGAGATCGCCGCCCGTCCCCGCCTTGGCGGCCTTTTTAACTTTGGGCTCTGGTTTGCTCTCCCCACCTTCCGCCAATTTTAAAGGGGCCGGCAACTGCTTAGAGCGCTCCGCATAACTCTCAAGACAGCGCTCGTAAATATAGAGCTTAATACCCTGACTCAAATCGAGCTCGCCCGCTTGGCTGACTAATTGGGCGAAGAAGTCGTTGAGGAACTCGCTGCGCTTACTCCCTAAGCTAGTCAGAGCGGGAGCGATCCCCCCTTGGGGCTGAGCCTTATTCTGGGAATCGCGCTTTTCTAAAGCGATGACCAGCCGTTCTGCATAGGGGTAGAAAGTGCGTACTAAGAGCTCGGCCGCTTCCTTATCCCCACTTTTAAAATGTTCCAAGACTAGGGCCAAAACTTCGGGCTCTTCCCGTTTGAGGCGCTCTACTAATCTGTTGCGCCCGCCCTCCTCTGGCGGCCAAGCCAGTCTGCCGCCCGGGCCCGCCCCTTCCGGACGCTTAGCGGAGCTATTATCCAATTGAGAGGATCGCTTAGTATCCATTATTCCCCTAATTCCCATCAAAAATAAGCCCCTCCCCCTTCGCCACTTATCGGCTACTTCCCCGTAAATTGAGCGGGCCCGTCCCGGCCTAGAATCTATTTTTCCTAAAAGCCCTACACCCCAGGGCCAACCCATTGTAGAATAGGAGGCAAAAGAACGAGAATCCTGGGAAAGAATTAGCGCTATGTCCTATAAGATAAAAACTGGGGCCTTATTGCTGGGGCTCTTATTACTAACGACCACTTGGGCCTACGGCGAGACCTCCCCCTGGGAGTTACCTGGAGATCTGCCCCTCTCCTCTAGCCCTGCAGACTCTCCCGCTCCCTCAGAGTCAGCCGCCCCTAAACCCCCTCAGGTAGCGGAGCCTCAGGAGCCAGCGGGCGCCCTTCCCTTAGAAGCTCCTGCCTGGACGGGTCCAGACTTAGGGATCGTGGCCTTAGACGCTAAGGGGGAGGTGCGCTACGATTTAGGGGGCTTACAACTCTCCCCCTACGAGATAGTCTCTACCCCCTCCCACATCTTTAACTTCCAAGTCAGTAAAGATTTGACGGCCGCCGAGCAATTAGCGCTCATCCAGAGTCTGCCTTGGCTCATGGACTCTAGCTATCTCCCCCAGATCTTTACTACTAGGCTCCTCTTATACGTCCGCCCGCAAGGGGAAGGGTTGGAGGGGACCCTCTACGATCTCCAGCGGCTGGAGACGGACAAGCTGCAAGTACCTACCCAGAGCGCCGGCTCTTGGGAGGAGCTGCTCCGCTTAGCTTTAGAGCGCCAGCCCGCCCCCGACACCCAAGTGGCCCTCAATATCGAGAGCGGCCTCTACCACCTGCCCCAGGCCGACCACCTCTCCTTAAGCGAGGGCCGCTACCGCCTCTTGGGGCTCAAGGTAGCTAAAAAGCAACATTATCAACCCTGCTCCGTCTGCTTCCCCCAAGAGAATCCCTACCTCAAGATGAGCTCTAGCGACCGGCGCTTAACTGAAGACGGTATCGCCCAAGTCCAGTCAGCCTACACCTTGAGCCAAGATCGCCAAGCCATAGAGCGCGTCCAAAAGGTAGGAGCTAAGGTCTTAGCCGGCAGCAACTATCCAACTAACTTCTGTGAATTTATCGTCCTCAACTCTTCCGAAGCCCAAGCCCTCTCCGTCCACCAAGGGCCTATCTTTATTACTACCGGCCTCTTACAACTCTTAGAGAGCGACGACGAACTGGCCGCCGTCCTAGCCCACGAATTGGCCCACATCATCCTCAATCACAGCCGCTCCAATCGCACTCGCGGGACGATTACTAACGTCTTGGGGACCGTGGCCCGCTATACCGTCCCCAACTACTGGGCCTACTTAGGGGCCGGGCAGGCGGCTAACCTCCTAAATAAGGGTTTCTCCCGCGAGCAAGAGTACGACGCCGACCGCACCGCCGTCTTTCTCACCCTGGCGGCCGGTTATAAGCCCCAAGAGTTCTGCCACACCTTACAAAAGTTAGATCTCTTCCAAAAAGAGGCCGGGCGCGGCTTTACTATCCCCTGGTTCTCTACCCACCCCAACTCCCAACAGCGCATTAAAGCCGTCCAAAAACTCTGCTCCCAATTAGAACCGCTCCAAAAGGAAATAGATTATATCGAAGGGGTAGGCGACCGCCAACTGGGCGCCGCGCTGCGCTATTTGGCCCCTCAGTACCTGCGCGACCCTTCCCCCTACCGCGAGGGCTTGCGCGCCTACCGCCACTTGCTTTTGCCCCCGCCTGGAGAAAAGGAATTGGAGGGCTAGGGTCAAAAGTTACCCATTAGACCGTTTGCTAGTTTTAGGAAAAGAAAGAGAGTCCAAGCAATGCTTAACACTCAAGGCGTGATCCTCGAATACAAGAACGTTACTGGCGAAACCTTAACCTACAAGACCGTCATGGATACTACCCAGAAGATGACTGAGGGCGGTAAGACCGCGGAAGCGGGTCAAGTCCATGTCGAGATGTTCCTCACCCAGAAGACTACCAAGGTAGACGGCAATACCGCCGATGTCGAGATGTGCATTACTGGCGGTTACGTCGAGCGCAACGCTGAGCGCTCCGACTTACCCACCGCGGGCCAGAAGATCGATATGGTCATGGACAAGTCGGGTAAGATCTTGCGCTCCTCCTTGGATACTAGCATGAGTCAGCCCACCTTCCCCAAGGGCGCCCTGCAAGTGGGGCAGACCTGGGATGAGAAGAGCACGATGCAGATCCCCTTGGGCGAGCCGGGTAAGACCAAAGAACTCACCTTAGAGTACCACTACAAATTGGCCGCCTTGACCCATGAAGAAGGGTACGAGGTGGCGGTCATTGAGGCTAACGCCGGTCCGGAGACCTGTGAATTGCAAGAGGGCGTAACTCAGACCATCCGCGTCGAAGGGCGCACCCTCTTCGCCTATCAAGCTGGCCGCCTGGTGAGCTCCAAGGTTCGGACCCACACCGTAGTTAAGGCTCCCGATCTCAACGTCGAGACCGATCACGTGATCCACATCTCCTTAGATAAGGTAGACTCCCCCCTCTTAGAGACCCCCTCTCTGGTCGAGGAGAGCTTCATTATCGGGATGTAGATCTTCCTCTCCCTAACTGGCTCTAAATAATATGCGAGCCGCCCCCGCAGGGGGCGGCTCGCATATTCTTGGGGACCTAAGGCTTACTAGTTAGCGGGTTTTAACTTTAGCGCGTACAGTGGTCGATAATAGGTCGCATAAACTCCTGACGGCGCTCGGGCGGCAGAGCCTCCAACATCTCAAACATCTGATCGACTAAGAGCAGTTGCTGCTCGCGCTTAAGATCGAGCATCGTCCCCACTAAGCGGCGCACCTTTTGGCGATCGGGCTGCGGACGCTGCAACTCCTGGGCCATCTCGCGGCGGTAGCCCCTAACGGACTTCCTAATCTCCAATAGACGCGGCTGGTATTTCTCTTTAATCTGACGCAACTCGGGGAAGCGAGCGCCAAACCCCTCCCCCTTGCTGAGGAGCACGGGCGGGGCCGGCGCCATCTCTACAGCGGGCGGCGCCGCCCAGAGCGCCCCTCCGCCCCAGAGCATAAATCCCAGCCCCGCCATCCACAAATAGATCTTCTTCATGGCTAGCTTAAGATTCTAACCCGCTAGGGATGTTCCTGGCAAGCTTCATTTAAGGCTTGATCTAAGAGTTCTTGAGACATAATCATCTCATCCCAGCGACTGTAATCGGCGTAGATTATACTATCCTCGAATCCCTCTTCCACGACCGGGGTGGCTAAGGCGGGATAATCGCCTTGGCGGGCGACTATTATAGGCCCGTCGCCCTCTACCACTAAAGTCTCTCCCGGCAGCGTCTCATTTTCTACCGAAACCTGGGTAGCCAGAGGGGGCAAAGCCGCTCCGCTAGGCTGCGCCAGAGGGAGAGAGCGCTGTTCCCAGTGGGGAGAGAAGACGCCCCAGATCATGAGACCGCTCAAGAGCAAGAAGGAAGCCGCTATAGCGACCCGCTTAGGCCAGGCCCACAGACTGCATTGCAAACGGGCCAAACGCTCCTGTAAGCGGACGATCTTCTGATTGCTCTCTTCCTGGCCGACGCGCCGCCAAAAACGCACCTTGTAATCTGGGCTGGGCTCCAACTCTAAGCTGGGCCACTCGCCCAAGAGCTCCCACGCCTTGCGGTAAGCCTCTCCATAAGCTCGACATTCGGGACACCCTTCCAGGTGCTCTTTAAATCGCGATAGTTCTTCCCCCTCCAGTAGGCCTTCGTCGAAGGAAGGCCATAGATCCTGACATTGGGAACAATCTAGCTGACTCATCGTAAGACCCTCCTTTCTTCTTAACCCCAAAGCTTCTGCAAATGTTTGAGCAGCGTCTGCCGAGCTCTATGGATGCGCGAACGCACCGCCGCGGCCGTAATGCCCATCATCTGCGCAATCTCTTCGTAAGTCATATCATAGAACCGATTTAAGATTAAAGGGGCTCGCATCTCGCTATCGATCTTAGCCAGAGCCTGACGCAGCTCGTCTCGGACCTCGCCATACTCGATCTTTTGGAGCGGAGTATCCTCCGTATCCGCCAGCTCCCGCTGCCAGGGGCGACTACTACTCCCCTGACTATCGACGGGTTCGTCGAGACTGACCTGCACCGGTATATCTTTGACTCGCTTCTTGCGCTCCTTAAAACACTGGTTCATAGTAACCTTGTAGATGTAAGTAAAGAGCTTAGCTCGCAACTCAAAGCGGGGCAAGGCGCGATAGACGTGGAGGAAGACCTCTTGAGCCGTATCCTCAGCCTCTTTAGCCGAGCTTCCTTTAAACTTATAGATGAGGTTAAGTACGGGGCGATAGTAGATACTCATCAGCTCATCGAAAGCCGTATCATCTCCGGCCTGGAAACGAGCTAGCAGAGCAGCATCCCTCGCCTCGTCCCCCGCCCCACCTGATCCTTCTAATACCGTCACAATTCGTTTGTTTCGCCCTTTAAATCTTTATTTTGTAACAATCGCTTCTAACTAGAGCCCTCTCCTCGCCTAGAGGACGCTTAACCTAGAACGACCCCTTTTAGAGAGAAGATGGGCCTTCCCCCAGCCTAAGGCCGAGAGAAGGCCCATCCGTCCTCTTTACGCCATATAAATTTTACTTAGCTGGCGTCTTTATTTGCTAGCGCCCGGAACTTCCAGGGGAGTAGCTAAGCGCATATAGTGCGCGTAGCGCTCGTGAGCGATAGCTTCCGACTCTTCCGCGTACTTAGTCGCCAACTCGGGATTGAGTTTCTGCAACTGGCGGAAGCGGTTCTCGCTGGAGAGGTAATCGACCACCGGGATCTTGGGACCTTTGTAATCGACCTGCAAGCAGGGCTTGCCCTGAGCTTTGAGGCGCGGATCGAAGCGATAGAGAGGCCACTGGCCGCAATCGACGGCGTTCTTCTGATGCTTCAAGCCCTCGGCCATATTGATGCCGTGGTTGATGCAGTGGCAGTAAGCGATAATCAAGGAAGGACCGTCGTAGGACTCCGCCTCTTCCAGAGCCTTCAAGGCCTGGGCGTCGTTGGCGCCCAGAGCGATCTGAGCCACGTAGATGTTGCCATAAGACATGGCGATGAGCCCTAAATCCTTCTTGGGCAGAGACTTACCAGCCGCCGCGAAACGAGCTACGGCGCCCAGAGGGGTAGCCTTAGAAGCCTGGCCGCCCGTATTGGAGTAGACCTCGGTGTCCAGAACGAGCACATTGACGTTCTTGCCCTGAGCTAAGACGTGATCTAACCCGCCGTAACCTATGTCGTAAGCCCAACCGTCACCGCCGATAATCCACACCGAACGCGGAATGAGGGCGTCCATCACCGAAGCCAACTCCTTGGACTGCGGGCAGTCGCAACCCTTAACCTGCTCTTCCAGCTTGGCTAAGAGGGCCCGCTTCTTGGCGATATTCTCCGTGGTAGCGGGTTCCTGGCTCATCAAGCCCTCGTAGACTTCGGGATCTAAGCGATCCTTAGCCCGCTCTAAGAGCTGACGCGCGTACTCGGCCTTCTGGTCGATGGCGATGCGCATACCCAAACCGAACTCGGCGTTATCTTCAAAGAGGGAGTTGGACCAGGCCGGACCGCGACCCTCAGAGTTGACGCACCAGGGGGTAGTAGGCAGGTTGCCGCCATAGATGGAGGAGCAGCCGGTAGCGTTAGCGATCATGGCCCGATCGCCGAAGAGCTGGCTGACCATCTTCACGTAAGGAGTCTCGCCGCAACCGGCGCAGGCCCCGGAGAACTCGAAGAGAGGACGCAAGAGTTGTACGTTCTTGATCATGGTGCGCTTCAGATCGCCGCCTACATCGGGCAGACCCATGAAGAACTTCCAATTGCGACGGCCCTCTTCACGCTGCGGGCGCTGAGGAACCATGGTCAAAGCCTTCTCCTTGGCGGGGCAGACGCCGGCGCACAAAGTACAACCGGTGCAATCTTCCACGGAGACCTGGATGGTGAACTGGTGCTCCTTGTAACCGGCGAAGCCCTTGGCCGGAGCCAACTTGAAGCCCTGAGGGGCCTTAGCCGCATCTTCGGGGCTGACCAAACGGGCGCGAATGACGGCGTGCGGGCAGACGGAGACGCACTTACCGCACTGGATGCACTTCTCGGGATCCCAGCTGGGTACGTAAGCCGCGATATTGCGCTTCTCCCACTGGGTGGTAGCCGAAGGCCAGGTGCCGTCGTCGGGGATAGCGCTGACCGGCAACTCGTCGCCGTGCTCAGCCATCATGACCGCCGTCACTTTGTGAACGAACTCCGGAGCCTCAGCGGGCACTACGGGCTTGCGCGGCTCGCCATTGACGACGCGACCGGTGAGATCTACCTGGTGCAGAGCGGCCAGAGAGTTGTCGACCGCCGCCCAGTTTTTAGCCACTACCTCTTGGCCCTTCTTGCTGTAAGCCTTCTCGATACTGGCCTTAATGTGCGCGATAGCTTCCTCGCGAGGCAAGACGCCGCTGATAGCAAAGAAGGCGGTCTGCATGATGGTATTAATGCGATTACCCATGCCGGCCTTCTGAGCTACGCTCAGAGCGTCGATAACGTAGAAGCGCAGCTTCTTCTCCAAGATAGCCTTCTGGATCTCGCAGGGCAACTGCTCCCAAACCTCATCCTTAGAGAAGGGACTGTTGAGCAAGAAGACTCCGCCCTCTTCGGCCTGCTTCAAAACGTCGTAAGTCTCCAAGAACTCGAAGAGGTGGACGCCGATGAAGTTGGCGCTCTGGACTAAGAAGGGAGCGTCGATGGGCTTAGGACCGAAGCGCAAGTGGGAGACGGTTAAGCCGCCCGACTTCTTGGAGTCGTAGACGAAGTACCCTTGGGCGTAGTTGGGGGTGTCGTGACCGATAATCTTAATGGAGTTCTTGTTGGCGCCTACCGTACCGTCGGAACCCAAACCGTAGAACATGGCGCGGACGGTGCTCTCGGGCTCGGAGATCCACTTGGAGTCGTAGGAGAGGCTCAAGTGGGTGACGTCGTCGTTGATACCGATGGTGAAACCGCGCTTAGGCTGCTCTTTAGCTAACTCGTCGAAGATACCGCAGACCATAGCCGGGGTGAAGTCCTTGGAGGAGAGACCGTAACGGCCGCCCACGATCTTGGGCAGAGTCGCAAACTTGCCCTGGCCGCCTTCCATATTCTCCATGACCGCCGTCACGATATCTTGGTAGAGCGGCTCGCCAGCGCTGCCGGGCTCCTTGGTGCGGTCCAAGACGCCGATCGTCTTGACCGTAGCCGGGATGACCTCTAAGAGGGCCTTAGCGTCGAAGGGACGATAGAGGCGAACGGTGACTACGCCCACCTTGCGACCTTCGGAGGCCAGACGATCCAAAGTGCCGCGCACCACGGAGACGCCCGAACCCATGAGGACTACGACCTGCTCCGCTTCCGGATGGCCGTGATACTCGAAGAGGCTGTAATGGCGGCCGGTCAGCTCCGCAAAGCGCTCCATCAACTTGGAGACGATGGCCGGAGTCTTAATGTAGTAGGGGTTAGCCGACTCGCGCCCCTGGAAGTAGACGTCGGGGTTCTGAGCGGTACCGCGAATGAAGGGACGGTTGGGGTTCAAAGCCCGAGCGCGGTGGGCGTGGACCAACTCGTCGGAGATCAGAGCCCGCAAGGCCTCGTCGGAGACCAACTCGATCGTATTGACTTCGTGGGAAGTACGGAAGCCGTCAAAAGCGTGGATAAAGGGCACGCGGCTCTCTAAGGTAGCGGCGTGAGCGATAGCCGCCATGTCGGTAGCCTCTTGGACGGAGTTGGAGAAGAGCATGGCAAAACCGGTAGCTCTACAGGCCATCACGTCGGAGTGGTCGCCGAAGATGGAGAGACCCTGAGCGGCCAGGGAGCGGGCCGCGATATGGAAGACGGTACTCGTCAACTCGCCAGCGATCTTGTACATGTTGGGGATCATCAACAATAAGCCCTGGCTGGCGGTGAAAGTCGTAGTCAAAGCACCGCTCTGCAGAGAGCCATGGACGGCACCCGCAGCGCCGCCCTCAGACTCCATCTCCTGGATGTGAGGCACGGCCCCCCATAAATTCTTGCGCCCTTCAGCACTCCACTGGTCGGCGAACTCACCCATGGGAGAGGAGGGAGTGATGGGGTAAATGGCACAAACTTCACTAGCTCTAAAAGCTACATCGGCGGTAGCTTCGTTGGCATCCATAATCGCCTTAGCGGCATTCACATTACCCATTACCTAATGAGGCTCCTTTCGAGAACGGAAAAGGCCGAGAACCGACGCTAAAAAGGCCCTATCGGCAGGCTAGCGGAGCAGGCACAACTCAAAATAGCGCTCGCCAGCGGGGGCACACGGTCCCGGAACCGCATTTTCGTTCCCTTTCTCCAGAGAGTTTCCTTTATATTTTTCCCCTTCTCTCCAGCTTTCATATTAAATTTTCTCGCCCCTCCAGAAGGCTTAAAGCAGAGGATGGACCCCTCCAAAGCGAAGGCTAAGAGCCATGTACAGAGACTTAAAAGTATGGGGTTTTAGCGCCCTCTATTTCTTCTGGTTGCTCTCTCCCCTCCGGGCCCTCCCCACCCCCTTAGATCACGCCCCCTTTCCCCCCTTAGCCCCTCCCAACTTAGAAAAGACGGCGCCCCCCTCGGCCGCTAAACACCAGCTGATAGTCGAACAGCGCGATTCCCCAACGAAGGTCTGTTCTACCGCCGCCTATATGGTAGCCCCAGAGATCTACAGTAAGACCTTTTTGGCCCCCCAAATCACCCTACCCCATCCCCAAGAGCCCCAAAATGTAGAGCGGGCCCTGCCCCTATTTCGCAAGTATCTCTACACCCTACGCCTAGATAAGGAGGGAAAGGAACACCAATTTTATAGGGCCTACGACTTCTTCAAACCCTTAAAGGAGGGCTTAGTCTTTTACCCCCACCAAGTCCCCATCTGTACCGTAGAGGGCCTAGAGCGCTTCGATCCTAAATCAGGCGCCGTCTTAGAGTTTAAAATCTTCCCCGACGCCACGCGCCTAGCTTCTTGCAACCTGCCCCCCAGCGCCCGCGCTGGGGAATGGGTAGAGATCGAAAAGAACTTTTATCGCACCGCCCCCTACCTCTATACCGTCCACACCCCCGCCGGGACCTTCGCTAATTGCCAATTAGTCTGTAGCTACGGTCCCCAAAAGAGCTTGACCGCCGACTCTCGCTTGGCCTTCTACGCCCCGCGCCTGGGAGTAGTCTTAGACCTAAATTACGATCCCCCCAGCCACGAGTTTCGCCCTACGGCTATCTTGGCCGCCTACGAAAAGGATAGCCACCCCACCCCTGAGCGTACTCCCTTAGCCTTTAATCTCCATCTCTACTTAGCTAGCCCCCAATTGCGCGAAAAGCTCTTCTCCGTCCCCTTGCCCCCAGCTCTCAAGGCTCAAAAGGTCCAAGGGGCCTTCCTCCTCTATCAATACGCTCCCCCGCAGTGGGCGGCCAGCCAAAAGGTAGATTGGCAGCGGCGCGATCTAGTTACCGACCCCCAAAATCCCCAAGAGTTGCGAGCCGCGCCCCAAGCCCAAGAGGGCGTCGACTATATAGACGCCGAGACCCAAGCCTTAGTGCGCCTCTATAAGCAAGAGGGGCTCAAGAGATTGGCCCTCCAAATTCCGCCCCTCGCTAGCGCCGGCCACCCCTACCAATTTGAGGGGCGCTGGTACCAGCTCGACCCCCAACTTTACCGCCTCAATACTAAAGCCGGACCTTTTGAGACCTGCTTACGCGTAACCTACTTTGGCGCCCAACCTGGGGTCTTAGGCCAGGGTTCCTATCGCGCCTACTTCGCCCCCCAGTTGGGAGAGGTGGGGCGCGAAGATTACGACCCTCAAACGGAGAAATTTACGATTAGTAGCAACTTATGGCGCTACCAACTGGGGGCGGCCGCAGAATCCTCGCCAGCCAACCCTCCCCCAGAGTCCCCTAAGGACCCCTAAAAAGATAGGGCCGCTAACCTTTAGTTAGCGGCCCTTATAGACTCTAAGTCCCTTTTAGGGAAGAGTTAAGCCCTATTGAGCGGAACGCTTGGCGATAATCTCTTCCATCTGATCTAAGAGCTCATCCATTAAGTTAGTAGCCGCCTGGATCGCTTGGGGCTTAGTCAGGTCGACCCCGGCCATCTTCAAGAGCTCGACCGGCGGCTTGGAGGAGCCGCTAGAGAGCATCTGCAGGTAAGCGTCGCGAGCGGGAGCCCCTTCCTTTTGGACCTTCTCGGCGATCGCTATCCCTGAAGACATACCGGCCGTATAAGAGAAGACGTAGAATTTATAGTAGAGGTGGGGGATATAAGCCCACTCGATGCCGTCCGTCTCATCGATCGTGAAGTCCGGGCCGTAGTATTGGCGAATGAGATCGAGATAGGTCTCATTGAGGAAGTCGGCGCTCAGAGTCTGCCCCGCTTCACCGGCCTGATGGACGCGCAACTCGAAGTCGGCAAATAAAGCCTGACGGTAGATCGTGCTGCGGATAGAGTCGACCATCTGATTTAAGAGGTAGAGCTTCTCCTCGTCATTTTGAGCGTGGGCCACTAAGTAGTCGGAGAGGAACTTCTCGTTACAAGTGGAGGCCACCTCAGCTACGAAGGGGACGTAACCGGCCGTCGTATAAGGTTGGGTGGAGAAACTCAGGTCGCTATGCATAGCGTGACCGAATTCGTGAGCCAAAGTAGACATATCGTCAAAAGAGTCTAAGAAGTTCATCTTGACGAAGGGATGGCAGCCGAAGATACTGGCGCAACTGGCGCCACTATCCTTATCCTTGTGGGGGTAGACGTCTACCCAACCATTTTCCAACTTCAAACCCTCTTGCAACTTCTGCACATACTTTTCGCCCAAGGGGGCCAAAGCTTGCGGCACGATCTCGCAGGCTTGAGCGTAAGTAATATCCTTCTCCACGGCCGGCACTAAGGGCGGGTAGAGATCGTAGAGATGGACCTCGTCTAAGCCCATCATCTTCTTGCGCAGGGAGACGTAGCGATGCAGAGGAGCCGTATTCTGACGCACCGTGTCCACAATATTAGTGTAGACCGACTGCGGGATATTATCCCTATCTAAGTAGGCCGCCAAAGCGGAGTCGTAACCCCTAGCCTTAGCTAAGAGGGAAGAGAGGTGGACCTGACCCGCCAAGAGGGAGGCGAAGGTCTGGCGATAATCGTTTAAGGCCCCGAAGAATTTAGAGACCGTCTCCTGGCGCACGCGGCGGTCGGAGCTGCCCCGATACTTAGCGTAATTGCTAAAGGTCAGTTGGACCGTCTTCCCCTCTTCGTCGGTAATGGTAGGCAACTTAATCTCCGCGGAGAGCGCTTGGAAGGCCTTTTCAAAATCGGAAGGCAATTCGTTGAGATCGATCTCGGCGAACTGATTGTCGCCCGCTAAGGAGAGGATGCGCTCTTCCTCCGCGGAGAGGATATGATTAGCTCTGCGGCGAGCCTCATTGATCCAGGGGCGATAATCCTTAAGGCGCGGGAATTTGACGGTCGCCTGATCGAGAGCGGCGCCATCTAATTTCATGACCTCGTCCCTAATGAAGGCCGTCTGGGCCATAAAATTGCGCATCGCCTTCTGAGCCCTAGCATCCATATCTTGGACTTGGGGATCGCGCAAGGCGGTAGTCAAACGCAGATTGCTATAGAGGGTAGCTTTATTGGTGAGCAGGCGGGTCTGGAAATATAACTCTAGACAATCGACTAACGCCTGGGGGTCTTGGAGTTTGCCCTTAAAGGTCTGCAATTTCTCTACCCCCGCCTGAGAGTCGCGCAAGGCCTGTTCAAATTGGGCCGAATCGCTAAAGAGAGGCGTCAAATTCCACTTGTAGATATCGGGAATCTGGGAGCGATCCATATTGGCGTCGGGTTTAAAATTCTGAACTTGGGCGGGCTGGGCTACGGCAGCTGGCTCCGGCGCTTGGGGAGCCGCTCCTAAGGGAGCGCCGCAAGCTAAGGTAAGCGCAATGGCGGTATATACCATAAATTTATTCATCCAAAACCTCCGCAGAGATAATGGCCCCTAATTCTGCTTAGCTTTGGCTCTAGCCTGCGTCACGCTCCTAACTCTCTAGAACTCCCTCCCCTTAAGAGCAGGAATAGAGGCGCCTTGGTAGACAAAATAGACTCTTGACAATGAAAAAATACTACGAAGTGATCTTACCAACCGCTAAGCGACCGACCTACTTTGAAGCCACACACCAAGAAGAGTACACCCCTTGGCAGCGCGTGGTAGTCGATAGCGCCCGCGGTCGCGAGCTGGGTACGATCTCCTCCTTACCCCCCCTCTGGTCCCCCACCCCCCCGCCCCGCCCCGACACCTTAACCTCCGTCGTCAATAAAGAAGCTACCGACTCCATCCTCCAAGTGGCCACCCCCCAGATTATCCTCCAGGCCAAAGAGCGCGAATTAGAAGCGGTCCAAGCCCTAAAACTAGCTCGCGAACGCGTCCAAGCTTACCAACTGCCCATGCGCCTTTTGGGAGCCTTTATTAATCTAGACCATAACCGCATCGTCTTTGAATTCTGCGCCGATAAGCGCATCGACTTCCGGGCCCTAGTGCGCGACCTGGCCGCCCGCTTAAAAATGAGGGTGGAGTTGCGCCAGATGGGCCCCCGCGACCGCGCTATCCTCTTGGGAGGGCGAGGGATCTGCGGCCGCCAACTCTGCTGCGCCATCTGGCTGCAAGACTTTTCTTCCGTCTCCGTCAAGATGGCCAAAAACCAAGGCCTCTCCCTCAATCCTCACAAAGTCTCGGGGGCCTGCGGGCGCCTCATGTGCTGCTTAAAATTTGAACAGGCTAGCTACGACAATCCCGTTCCCGATCCCTAAAAAAGCACCCAAAATATTTTTGCCCGCCCCCTGGCCAGGGGGCGGGCAAAAACTATAGGGGCCGGAAGAAGCGGCTCCAACTTTAGAGCCTAAGCCATATAGGCGCTGGCCCCTTCCACGGCAAAGGCCTTCTCGTACATAGCCTTCAGCTCGTCCAGAGAGACTAAGCCGTCCGTCTGCTGCATATTATACTTAGCCACTAACTGGCTGGTAGACATGGCCGTACTCTGAGTAGACTCGATCTGGCGTAAACCGGGATTCTCAGTAATATCCGTACTCAAGGCGCTCGTATAGTCGGCCGCCAAATCGGCATAAGCTTGCGAATAGTAGCCTTGCAAGCTCTGGGCGTAAGCCTGCATGTCAAATTCCGGAATAACTTGGCTCTGATCGTCTACCTTAGTATCGGCCGAGACGCTGCCTTTCTGATAGAGGGCGGTCAAATTGTCATAAGCGCTAGTATTGTAGAGGTCTCCCATAGCGGGGTACATATTCTGCAAGTTGTCGGCGTAGCGCTCATTGAGGGCCGCCAAATCCTCCCCGAAAGCCTGAGTATCGAAATCGTAACCTTGGGAGAACTCGTCGGGCGTCTTAAAGTAGGGCTGCTCCTCGCTCCAGCCGAGATTGGGCATAGTATTCCTAAAGGCGGAGTTGGTGCCCATAGTATTCAGATTGGGCATCTCTACCCCCTCGGTGACGAAGCTGGGCATCTGATAGAGCTGACCATTTTGCAAGTTCTGCAAGACCTGGTTATTCCACTCCGTCATCCTAGACTGCATAGAGCCGTCCGTAAAGAAGGAAGGGGCGCAACTCTGCACGGAGTCGGCCGGATTAAAGGCGGCCGAATAACCCGTAAGCTGCTGATAGTAATTCTGGGCCTGCTGAGGATCCATCACAAAGTCTTGGACGCTGATATTTTGGAAGTTCTGGTAATAATCCCCTTGGCCGCCCTCTAAGGTGGAACCCAACGTATAGTTGGTAATGCGCTCCGTCCACTTTTGAGAGTAAGCGGCTATATCCTCAAAACGCCCTTCGTTGCTGATGCTGTAACCGGCGGCCAAGGACGGATCGGCCATCTGCTGACGGAAAGCCTCCTCAGCCTGCGCCTCGCGCAACTCCTCCGTCCTCTCCAAGTTGGACTTATAACTCTGGGCGACGGCCTCTCTATCGACGCCCTCCCGAGGCTGACCTAAGGCTCCCGCCAGCCCTCCGGCAACTTCTACGCCCGCTTGCGCGGAAGAACTACTGGCAGAGGTAGAACTGGAACCAGTCAATCCGGAACTAATGCTAGCCAATTCCCTAGTGGGGGTGGGGTTACCAACGAAGGAGACCTGGGCGCTATTAGTCTGCACCGCGAAATTATTATTGACTTGCTGCGAAATCATCTGGCCCTCAACTATCTATATTGACGGGTAAACCGCCCTGGCAGAAGAGCCTCCCCACACCTCCGCCAACTCTCTTAGGGGAATTATCACCTTAAGTAGGGCAGAAGTCAACTAGAAAAGGAAGGATTTTTACAACTCCCCCTCCTCCAAGCAGGAAAAAGGATCCTTCCCTCTTTTAGTAATCTTTACCCCCTCCAGTTTCGCCCCTAGAAGAGATGCTTTACTAAGGGATAGAGCAAGGGGACTAAGAGGAGCGCTGGCAAGTAGTTGGCAATCTTTAGATGGGTGACTTCTAAGATATTTAAGCCCAGCCCCACGATGAGTACGGAGCCTACGCAATTTAGTTCCTGCACTACCCCTGCCGTCAAATAGGGGGCTAGCCACATGGCCGAGAGCGTAATAGAGCCCTGAATGAGGGCTACGGGGACGATAGCTAGGGCGACCCCCCAACCTAAAGCGGCGCAGAGAAATAGCGAAGAGGTAAAGTCGAGCGCCGACTTTAAGGCTAGTAAGGTATAATCGCCGCTCAGACCATCTTGGAGGGAACCGACTATCGTTAAAGACCCCACGCAGAAGAGGAGGGTAGCGCTCACCAGCCCGCGGGCTAAGGTCGAGCCATTCCCCGCCGCCCAGCGCTCTTCTAGCCGCCGGGCGCCCTCCTCCAAAAGCTCTTCTAAGCGGCCCGCCTCTCCCAAAAGAGCCCCTATCAAGATGGAGAGCACGATTAAGACGGGCTCTCGCCCCTCCGTCACTCCCAAAATGCCCAAAGAGAGGGTACAGAGCCCCAGGCCGCTCATTAAAGTCTGGCGGAAACGCTCCGTAATGGCGCGGCGCAATAACCAACCTAGACCCGAACCTAAAGCGATAGCCGCTACATTGAGTAAGGTCCCTACTAACAAGCCGAATCTACCTCACTCCAAGGAACGAACTACTCGACAAGGATTGCCCATAGCTAAGACCCCCGCCGGCAGAGAGCGCGTCACCACGCTGCCAGCCCCTACGACCGTCCGCTCCCCGATCTCTACCCCGGGTAAGATGGTCACTCCGCCCCCTAGCCAGACTCTATCCCCCAGCGTAATGGGTTTAGCCGTCTCTATTCCGCGACTCCTAGCTTCACTCTCTAAGGGATGAATGGCGGTATAGAGCCCGCATTGGGGACCGACTAAGACCCCCTCCCCTAAAGTGATGGGGGCGCAATCTAAAAAGACGCAACTATAATTTATGTAGCAGCCCGCGCCCAGCCTGATATTGAGGCCGTAATCGCAAAAGAAGTTAGCACAAATGACGCTCCCCTCCCCTATGGAGCCCAATAACTCTCGGCAGAGGGATAAATACTCTGGGCTGGGCCTCTCGCTGAGGATATTTAAGCGCAGACAGAGTTCTAGAGCCCGCTGGCGGAGGCGCTGTAAATGGGGATCGCCGGGATCATACTCTAACCCTCTAACCATCCTCTCCCATTGAGAGTCACCGGCCACTTAGAGTTCCTCCTCTTCCTCTACTGCGCCCTTAGAGAGGGGCGGATTTTCATAGAGGGCCACAAATCTCTCTATCTCTTGGCTGGTAATATAGTGGAACTCCAACTTGAGGAGATCGGCTACTGGCGCCAACTCATCCTTCTTTTTACCCTCCATGAGGGCCAGATTGGCCTTAGCTTCCGGATCCCCCTGGGCCGCCCCCTGGGTAAACCATTCCTGGGCGGTCTGGTAATTAGTATGGACGACTATCCCCTTAAAGTACATGAAACCCAGGGCGTTTTGGGCGTTACCTTCGCCCGCGCCCGCCGCTCGGCGCCACCATTTGAGAGCCTTCTGCTCGCTCTGCTCCCGCGCCCGACCGTAATAGTAGGAGTAGCCTAAACAATTTTGGGCTACTCCATAGCCGCTGCGAGCTACGGCCGTCCAATGGTCGAAAGATTTAGAGAAATTCTTAGCGACCCCGCGCCCCTCATAATAGAGGCAGCCTAAGGCGTAATGGGCCAAGATATTATCTTGGTCGGCGCTCTTAGAGAAGAGCTCAAAGGCCCGGTGCGCGTCGGCCTCGACCCCCTGTCCTAAGAGGTAAGCCACCCCCAAATAAGCTTGGGCCTCAGCTACCCCCTGTTGGGCCCCTAAACTCAACCACTGGGCGGCCTGCTGATAATCCTGGGCTACGGTCTGACCGCGCCTATAACAGAGGCCCAACTGGGTCTGGGCCTGGGGATCGCCCCCTTCCGCCCCTTGCTGGTAAAGCTCTAAAGCTCGCCCCCAATCTTGTTCGACTCCTTGTCCCAGGGCGTAACAGCGCCCTAAATGGTATTGGGCCTCAGGGATCCCCTGTTGGGCCGCCAGCGCGTACCAACGGGCCGCTTCCGCGTAATTCTGTTTAACTCCGCGCCCTAGAGCGTAGAGATGGGCCAACTGCAACTGGGCTTTGGGGTAATTTTGGGCCGCCGCTTTAGAGAAGTACTGGAAGGCCTTCTCCTCATCTCGGCCCACCCCAAAGGCGTGCAAATAAGACCAGCCCGCATTGTACTGCGCTCCAGCCAGCCCCTGCTCCGCTGCCGCTACGAAGAGGCGCGTGGCCTCGCGCGGATTAGCTTGGACCCCCTCTCCATTCTTGTAACAGACGCCTAAATTATTTTGGGCCTTGGCATTGCCCTTATTGGCCGCCATCTGGTACCACATAAAAGCCCGCTTGGGATCCTTTTTCACCCCTTGGCCGGAGCTATAACACATACCCAAGTTACATTGGGCGCTGGCCTCTCCCCCTTCGGCCGCCCGCAAGTAGAGGGCTACCGCCTGCTGAGGGTCCTTCTCTACCCCCTGCCCCAAATCGTAGCAAACCCCCAGATTGTAAAGAGCGTTGGGATAGCGCTGGTTAGCCGCCCTCTGGAACCAAGCGGCCGCCTGCCCATAGTCGCGCTCTACCCCGCGCCCAAAGTAATAATAACGCCCCAAATGGTTTTGAGCTTCAGGCAGGCCGCTAAAGGCCGCCGCCTCGAAGAGTTGAGCCGCTTCCGTAAAGTTTTGCTCTACCCCTCGGCCGCGCTCATAACATAAGCCTAAGTAATATTGAGCCTGAGGATCGTCTTGGGCGGCCGCCTTCTCTAGCCAATCCGCCGCTTGGTCGTAATCGACCGGCCAGCCCTGGCCGCTATAATAGACTCGCCCTAATTTGCTCTGAGCCCCCGCATGGCCCGCCTCCGCCGCCAGCTTAAAGAACTTTAAGGCCTTAGTGTAGACCTTCTCCGCATAATACTCTTCAGCCAGTTGGAAATTATATTCCGGACTGCCCTGGGGGGGGCGAGGCTTAGCGGAGCCGCGCAATTTAATCTCCGGTTCTGGAGCTTCTTCCTGGGCGAGCAGGGAGCCTAACTGCGGAGAGTGGTCTGGAGTTTGGGCCTCTACGGGAGCGTAACCTCCCCAACCCCAGATAGCTAAACCTAGGGCCAATCCCCAGTAGAGACGCTTGCTACCCTTCCACTCTCCATCCATCGCTTCTAACCTCTCTAGACCGAATATCGGTGACAGGACTTCTCAGAGAGCCGCTCCTTCCCCTCCCCAGCTCCTCTCTAGGCTTCTAGAGCTTGGCTGGCTAGATAATCTTCAGCTAAGACTACGGCCGCATAATCGTCATAAGGCTCTGGGGGGACCTGCAAGCCCAAAGGCCACCAGCGCCGCCATCCTTGGGGGGGATGATCCTTAAAATAACGCAACCTAGCGCGCTCAGTAGAGTGGGTCTCATCTACTACGGAGATAGGGCGCTGCAGTTCTCGCTCTAAGAGGGAGACTACCGCCTGGGAGCCGGTACTGCCCCCCACTAAGACGCGCTCGATAGGGAAGAGATCCGACCACTGACGGCAGACTTCTCCCACCCTCTCTCGAGCCACTACCGACCGCCGTAAGATCCCTCTGTTCCCGCTTACTAGGGCCAGACCGCACTTTTTGCTACCCGGATCGACGGCTAAGATTACCAAACTCCCCCCTCTCCTCCATAAGGAGAGCGGCCCTCAGAGCGGGGAGGTTCCAAACCGCGGACTTCGACCCGCACATCTAAGCTGCTCGTCTCATAGAGGTCCCTATTGGCGATAGCTACCAATTCAAACTTCCCCTTTTGGTGGGCTATAGCCCCCTGCAGGCGCTCGAGATCTTGCTCGTTGAGCCCGCCCCCCAACTGACCGTCTATGGGGCGCATCCCCTTAGAGACGGCCGCCTGCCTCGTATCCTCTATGAAGCGCACAAACTCCATCATCGAGCGATTATTCTCTACCGGCCTAGTAGCCACGACCTCCCCCTCCGAGAAGACCTTGCGCACCTTCCAATACTCTAAGCGCAAGGGGGCCTTATGGCGATAGAGACAATTTTGGGCGGCCAAAACGCGCAGACCCATAACCCCCTGCTCTTCACTCAGAGAATGGATGAGAGCCTCTATCTGTTCGGGATCGTAATCTATTAAGACGCAGGAGACGGGTAAAGGCGCATCCCCTTTTTCAGCGGCGATCGTATTATTGCGCATAATAGTGCGCACATTCGCTTGGGCTAAGAGGCTAGTAATGGCCGCTCGGGTACGCTCATAAGGCAAACCGCTGGGGATAGTCATATGGACTATGGGCTGATCGATACTCCACAGAAAGACCCCCTCTTGCAAGGTCTGCTGCAGAGCTTGCACCTTTTGGCGCAATTCCGCCTCTTCAGCGCGCAACTTCTCCACCCCCACCAAGAGGCCGCGCACCGGTTCTGAAAGGAAGGCGAAGACGGTGAGCGTGATGAGGGCGATAGCCATCCCCGTCAAAGTAGTAATAAAGATCGAAGTGTGGCGAGGTCGCAAGTGCAAAATACTCATTTTGCGCTTGCCTATCTGGCGACCTAACTGGTTAGCTAAATAGGCTATGCCCGCAGCCACTACGGCCACTAGAGCATAGACCAATATTATCCGCCCGACGGTCTGCCAAGAAAAGAAACTCACCTAAATTACGATCCAACCTCGCCCTGGGCGTTTCGCCGCCTACCTTAAATTTACTGCCCTCCTAGGGTTAACTTCTCTAACCGCCCCTAGAGCTCAATAAGCTTAAAAGGCTTGGAGATAATCTACTTACGGGAAGCGTCAATAACTAAGCCTAGACCTACTAAGGCAAAGACTATATTGGGCAACCAAGCGGCAAACCAGGGAGCGGCCGCCCCATTCTCCCCTAACATCATGCCGATAGTCATCAAGACGTAATAGAGCAAGATGAAAAAGAGCGAGAGACCGAAGCCTATCGAGGTGCTAGTGCGCTGAGGGCGTAGCCCCAAGGGGATAGCGAACATACCGAAGACTAAGCAAGTCATAGGCAAAGAGACCTTCTGGTAGTAGAGGACCTTGTACTTATTGCGTTTGCGATACTCTTCAGGATTCGTCTTCTCGATAGGGGGAAGCGAATTGAGGTAGGCGGAAAGCTCCTGGGAGGTCATCTCCTCAGGACGCAATTTGCGCTTAGCTAAGAGATCGGGACTGGCGGGCGAGTCTTCCTTATTCATAGCCGTCCAACCGCTATGGCCCTGCGCTTCGTAGCGCACTTGGCCCGTGCGCGGATCGAAGTCGCGGGCCTCGATATTGAGCACCTCCCACACCTTTAAGCGGGGATTCCAGCGCGCCTCTTCCGCATAGAGTTCGCGCAAACGCTTATCGTGGCGGAAGAAATGCATGTAGACCCCTTTCATGGTCTGGGCCTGGACGTTTAAGACGTGCGCATAGACCATCTGCTCGTCGCCGTTAGAGAGTAAGCGCGGCGAAGTAATGAGAGCCCGCTCAATCTGGTCGGGCGCCTGGAGCTTTAAGACCATACTGTAAGCCTTCTTCGTAGCCGGAGGCACCCAGTATTGATTGATGACTAAAGAGATGAGCGAAATGGTCAGACAGAAGAAGAGACCGGGTAAGAAGATGCGCACAAAGCCCACTCCTCCCGCCTTGAGGGCGATAATCTCACTATCCCCCGAGAGGCGGCCGTAAGCCATAAGGGCGGAGAGTAAGACGGACATGGGGAAGGTCATAATGAGGACGTAAGGCAAACGGTTGAAGAGGTACTCTAGGACCATACCCACCCCCGCCTGAGCCTCTAGGATCATCTTGGCTACGCCCATTAAGGTCTCAGCGGAGAAAAAGAGCAGCGTGAAGGCGCAGACCCCAAAGAGGAAGGGGCCTAACATTTCACTCATAATGTAGCGGTCGATTATCTTCATACGCTCTCCCCAGGGCTCTCGTCTTCCTTAGCGGTCTCCCCATCTGGCTGATCCGCCTCCTCCGGCTCTTTACTACCCGTCTCAAATCCCGTCTGATACGATTCGCCCAGATAATACTTACGAGCGTCGGGGTTGTTGGCGATCTCTCTAGCGCTACCGGAGACTAAGATCCGCCCCTCCCTGATAATATAGGCCCTATCCGTTATCGCCAAAGTCTCGCGCACATTGTGGTCCGTAATTAAGACCCCCAAGCCTTGGGCTTTGACGGAACGGATGATCTTTTGGATAGAGGCTACGGCGATAGGGTCGACCCCTGAAAAGGGCTCGTCGAGCAGTAAAAATTGCGGATGGATGGCTAAAGAGCGGGCTATCTCCAGGCGACGCCTCTCCCCTCCCGAGAGCTCCACCGCCCGACTGTGGCGCACCTTTTGCAATTGGTACTCGTCTAACAGTTGCTCTAAACGCTTCTTCTGCTCCGCCCGGGGCACCCCATTGACCTCCCACAGTAGGCGCAGATTATCCTCTACGCTCAAGCGCCGAAAGGCAGAAGCCTCTTGGGGCAAATAACCTATGCCCAAACGGGCGCGAATATGCATGGGCAAATTGGTGACTTCGCGCTCATTGAGGTAGATGCGCCCCGCATCGGGCCGCACTAGACCTACCACCATGTAGAAGGTAGTCGTCTTACCCGCTCCATTGGAGCCCAAAAGTCCGACGACTTCGCCCGCTTTAACCTCCAAATTGACGCCGTCGACTACGCGCCTATTTTTGTAGATCTTAACTAAACCCTCAGTGCGGATCGCCATTTTAGCCCTTCTGCTCCTCCCCGGAATTAAAGTAGATGCGCACGTTACCTTCTACTTCCACTTGCTTGAGATCGGGGGAGGCGGTCAGACGCTCGCCCGTCATAACCGTCCCCTGGCGACGCACTTCAACCCCCTGCGAACCTCTCAACTTGCGAGCCTGGCTATCCCACAGTAATTTCTTACAGGTAATCTCTTCCCCCTTACTCCCTTTGGCGTGGACCGGACCTTCAAAAGAGAGGCCTTGGGTCTCCGTATTGACTACCGCCGCCTCCCCCCACACTTCGAGTAAGGCGCGGTCCTTTTCGTCTAAGAGGGTCCAGGTGACCTTGCGCGCTCTAGCCTGGCGCGTATTATCGTCATACTGGATGCGTTCCGCCTTGAGACTCCAAGGGGATTGCCCCTTAGCGGAGATAGTCATACTCTCAACGCCCTGTTGAGCCCCCGGAGCGCCAGGCGGATCTTCTTGCGGAGAGGGGGTAGCGCTGAGAATGGGAGAGGGGGTGGCGGTAGGGGTAGGAGGCGCCTCCCCGCAACCGGCCCAGATCAAGCCCAATCCTATAATCAAAGCTAAACTTCTAAACGATCTTACCACCTCAATCCTCCTCTCGGGCCCCATATTATAGATAAATCTCCTAACTCTTTTTCAAACTTAAAGATTTCTCTCCAATAGGTGGCGCCCCACCCCCTCCCGCACCTGAGCAATGGGGAGGAAGAGGTTATCTAAAGACTATGTCAAATAGCGCCTCTCATTTTATTGCTAAGTTAGTTGGGCTCTACAACTAGACAACTTACCTTTTAGCAGTGAATAAAGGATACGGACGGGTTGGTTTTAAACCGACTGAGGAGAGGAAATAACTGTGAATTTAAGGGTGCCGCCTCAACAAGAGCACAATCAGCAGGGTCCCGACCAGAGCGGTATCCGCCCCAATGTCGTGCCCCGCGGCTATCCCTATGGCGCTCCCTCTAACTCCGCTCCCGCCCGCAATCCCTTCGGCCCCTCCGGTCCTCCGCGCGTGGGCGCCAATCCCTTTGCGGGCAG
This sequence comes from Vulcanimicrobiota bacterium, assembly GCA_944322965.1. Lineage (GTDB taxonomy): Bacteria > Vulcanimicrobiota > Xenobia > Xenobiales > Xenobiaceae > Bruticola. The sequence continues at coordinate 67,762 of CALUQR010000001.1, read as the reverse complement.
TAACCCTCCCCGCCCTGGCGCCAGCCCCTTCTCCGGTCCCGCTCCCCGGCCGGGGGGGAGTCCCTTCTCAGGTCCCGCTCCTAGGCCCCAGCCTGGCCGTTCCTATCCCAGCCCCACCCCTCCTCCGGCAGCTCCCGCTGGAGGCGCTCGTCCTCCCGTCCCCGGCCCCTCCTTGCGCCCGGGGGCGGTCCCCGCTGGCCCTCCGCCTAGACCGGCCGCCGGTCCCTTACATAGTCAAGCGCCTCGCCCTAGCGTTCCCAATATAGTCCCTCCCAACTCGCCGGCGCCCCGTCCCGCTCCGCCGCCCGGGCCCAATGCCTACGCCACCCAAGGCGGGGTAGCCGCCCCGGCTACGCCGGCTGAGAGAGCTATCGCTCAGATCTTTACGCCTGAACAGTTAGATCTCTTCGATCGCGAGCGTTTTTCAGAATTACATTTCGATATTAATAATAGCTTGCGCCGCTTCCCCGACAATACGGACGCGCTAGTAGGGCTGGGCATCTGCGCTATGGCCGTAGGCGAGCCCGAGCGGGCGGCGACCCATTTCTTAAAGGCTCTCAAGGTTGACGATACGATCCGCCTGGGCGAAGTCGTAACCGAGGTTTCCACTAGCGATCCCGAAGATTGGCTGATGATGGCCGAGGAGCTGGGCCACTCCGGTTACCCGGAAGTAGCCATCGACATCTGCATGCGCATCGTCACCAGCGGCCAATTCTCTACCGAAGTGCGCCAGCTGGCCGCCAAGACTAAAGAGACGGTCGAACAAGATTATAACGAGGCCCGGGCCCGCATCGCTACGGGCAACGCCCCCAAAGATCAGGGGGATGGAGCCGCCTTTTACCGCATCGGCAGCTGGTTCGCCTTGGTCTTCTTACCCCTCCTGGTGGCGGGGATCTTCGGTTGTCTATCCTACTCTTCTTACCAGTTTAACGAGGGTATGGGTCTCCTGCGCTTGGGGATCTACCGCGTCGAATTGGTCAAAAAGGGCAATCTGACCCAAGAACAGCGCGGTCCGACTGAGCCCATCCTTTACGCTGCCGCCTCTAAGTTCCAGAAGGCCTTTACCTTCAATCCTTTCGCTTGGGATTGCTTCTACTATGAGGAGAAGACGTACGCCGTCTTACTCAACTTAGGGCGGATCCGCATTGGCGGTAAGAAGCCTATCGGCGTCCCTTGGAAACCGGCCCAGTTTAAGACGGTCAAGGAGAATCGCCAACAGGCGGCCGACAAGTTGAAAGAACGCCAAGTAGCCCCCGAGAAGATAGCCGCCGAGGATGAAAAGTGGAAATCCTTCTATAAGGATGCCGTCAATAACCCTGGCACTGTAGTTTTCTGAACTACCGGATAAATTGTCGAGAATATCATTATGGAGCAATACTCTCCAGCCCAAATCTTCGCCAAGCTAGAACGTCTCTTTGCGGGCGAGGGTTTGCGTTTTAAAGCTAGCCGCTTAGAAGATGGTCCCCCGCCGCGCCTCACCGTCGATCTGGAGCGCTACGCTCCCGGTCTGCCGGTGAACTTTATGGTGAAGGGCTTGAGAGGCACCTTCCGCCGTTACTACCACCCTCAAACGGAAGTCATTCTGGGCAAGTATGAGCGCCTGCCAGGGGTAGGCGAGCCCTTCTTAGCTAAGCGCCGCCCTAAGCCGTCTAATTCCATCTTCCAAGGAACGCCCGGCCTCGATCTCCGCGCTTTAAGGGAGGGCGATCTCCAACCCACGCTAGAATCCTTTTTAGGGCTCTTAGCTCGCCAAGGGCAAACCCAAGCTTGGCTGCGCCTAACCGCTGAGCAGCGCCCTATAGTAGAAAAATGGGCCCAAGAGCGGCAGGCCCTCCTCCTCGACTATCCTCAAGAAGAGCGTCTCTCTCTCTTGCGTTTAGCGGCCCACGCCGATTCTGCGCCAGAGTATCCCCCTCTAGAAAAGGCGGAATTTATCCCCGCTTCCCTGCTCAAAGCTAGCTTCTCTGGCCCCGAGAACCCTTAAGTTATGCTCAACCACTCCCAGAAACTCCTCATGAGAGCTTTGAGCGCCTGCCGCGATGCCGAGATCGCCGAAGAGGTCTACACTGAAGTTAACTTGGCTCAGCCCGACAGGCGCAACTTCCAGTCCGGCTTGGGGCTGCGCGTCAATGTAGAGGGACGCCTGGGATTTATGTGGTCGGAAGGGCAATACCAAGATGCGGAGCTAATCTCCTTGGCGGTCCGGGAGGCCAATAGCGGTCAGCGCGGTTCCTTTTCCCAAAAGGGACTCTCCGCCCCCTCTCCCTCCGGTCCTACCTCCGCTGCTAACCGCCAGCTAGAGCACTCGCTCACCCAGCTCCAGGCCTTTATCCAAGGGCTAGATTTTCTCTTGCCCTCCCTCTTGCCGGAGCGCAAATTCTCCCTGAGCGCCCGCCTCCTCCAGCATACTCTCAAACTCACCACGCGCAATGGCGAGCGCTGGGCCAGTCGGGTCCTCCATTTAGTTACTCTAACCTCTACCCAAGGGCTCCCCGTCTCCGGCTCCCTCTATAGCACTAGCGCTCCCAGCGATCCCAGCGCCCTCCTCTGCCAGTTAGCTTGGCGTTCCGCCCACTCCCAGGAGATAGCCTGGCCCGAAGACGAGCTCTTACCGGCCGTCTTTACCGCCGAAGCGGCGGGTAAATTGTTGGAGGACTTCGCTCTAGACAGCCTGACCTTAGGCTCGCCCCTCAATTTGCAAATCCCTAAGGATGAAGCTTGGCTCCATCCCACTCTGACCTTAAGCGACGATCACCAGTTAGTAGGCGGCTTTGGGAGCGTCCCTTTCGATGGCGAAGGGTTAACCCGCCAGCCGGTAACTCTCCTTAAAGAGGGGCGACTCCTCAACTCTCTAGCCGACATTGCCACCGCCAGAGAATACCAGACCCCGCCCTTAGGCCTAGCCGTGCGCCCCTGGGGGCAGGCCCCTCGCCCCGGCTACTCTAACCTGCGCTTAGCTCCCGGTTCCCAAGCGCTGAGCGAGCTTTGCCAAATGGTCGATTATGGGGTCTTGCTCGATCGCCTGACCCCCTTGCCGCCCAGCTGGAATCGCCCCGGCTATTTTTGCCGCCGCGCCGAGACCGCCTTCCTCTTACAGAAAGGGCGTCCCGTCTGCCGCTTACCCCAATTTATAGTCTCAGCCCCTTACCAGAGCCTCCTAGGCGAGGAGCTCCTAGGTTTAGGCTATGAGACGCGCTTGTGCGGCCGCACCCTCTGTCCGCCCTTAGCCGTCAAGCGCCTCGCCTTAGAAGAAGCGGACCTCGAACCTTCAGAAACGTGGAGTGATTATCCAAACTTATGGTGGTAAAGACTTTAGCCCAACTAGCCGATCTGCTGGGAGCCACCCCGCCCCAACCCGCTTACGCCGACCTGCCTATAGAGGGGGTTTTGGGGTTAGACGCGGCCTCAGGACAGGATCTCCAGCGCTATATAACCTTTGCTGAAGATAAGCGCCACCTGCAAGAGATAGAGGCGGCTAATTTTGGAGCGGTACTCCTCCCCCCCCAACTGGAGAGCCAACTGCCCTCTCTGCAAGTTCCCCAAGTGCGCGTGGCCTTCGCCCAGCTCCTAGAGATCTTCCATCCCCTCCAACTTTACCCGGCTAGCGTCCATCCTACGGCTGTCATTAGTCCCCAAGCGGAGGTAGCGGCCAGCGCTTACGTAGGCCCTTATGCCGTTATAGAGGCGGGAGCTAAAGTGGGCGAACGCTGCCAAGTGGGGGCCCACTGCCATTTAGAGGAGGGGGTCAGGGTGGGGGATGATACTCGCCTCTTTCCCGGGGTCTATCTGCGCCAAGGGACAGAGATCGGGCGCGCTTCGCTCTTAGGGGCCCTGACCCAAGTCGGCCCCCGGGCCATCCTCCAAGACGATATTGAGATCGGAGCTCGCTGCCTGTTAGGCGCCTGCCAAATTGGAGCGGGCGTGCGCATAGACAATATGGTCGACATCCAAGATGGGGTAACCATCGCCCCCTTAGCCATCATCATTTCCCAAAATTGCCTGCGCCGCCAGGCTAAGATCGGTCAATTAGCTATTGTAGCTGGACATAGCCTCGTCCAGGAGGGCCAGGAGGTGGGAGATTACGCTACCATAGCCGCTAGCTCCCTAGTCGATCGCCCCATTCCCGCGGGCCAAGAGGTCTGGTCTGGAGAACCGATTTTACCCCATCGCACCGCCATGCGCCACGTAATCGAGCGCCAATTACCGCTCAAATACTGGAAGGAATTGCAAAATTTAAGCAAAGAGTCCCCCCAAAAACTTCAGGTTGACTCTCATGGGTAAGAATTCTAAACAAAAGAACAAGGTATCCCTCCCCGCCCCTCCCCCTACGCCGGCAGCCGATACGGAGGCCGATCTGCGCCCTCCCAAACGTTTAGCTATCTTGGGATTTGCCGCCTTAGGCTTACTGATGGGCTTTCTCTGGGGGGCCAACTCCGTGATCGACGTCGGACAGTCTACCTCCCCTCTCATCCAGGCGGCCCGCGTCAGTTTGGCCATCGCCACCAATAGCGCTAATCCCGACCAAGGCTTGGGCTACGGTTTTGTAGGCCTAATCTTAGGCGCCTCCTTTGGCTACTCGATCTTCCTCGATCCCCGCTTAATGTTTAGTAGCTGGCTGGCGGGGGTGGTAGGTTTCCAAATAGGCGTCATCCTCGACTCGCCCCTCCTGTGCGCTTTAGGTTGGCTCGTAGCTTACGGCTTAGTTATCTTCCGCGCGGCTAAGGTCCATTACGCCCAAGCTTTGCAAGAGCTCCAAGCCCAGCAAAATTCCGCTTCCCAATAGGGCTTCTATCTCCCCGTGCGCATCTATTTTACTAATGATATGCACGGCCATCTCCAGGCGGTGGAATGGTTAGAGAGGGAGGCCGCTCCCCTCTTGCGCTCGGGAGAGGCCCTCTACCTAGATAGCGGCGACGCCCTCTTAGGTTCCCATACCGTCTGGCGGCGCCGCGAACCTATCTTAGAGCGCATGCGCTCTCTGCCCTGCGCCGCCATGGCCATGGGTAATAGGGAGTTAAATTATTTGCGCTCCGTGCTCCAGCTGCGCCAAAAGGAGCGCGGTTTTCCCCTACTTTGTAGTAATCTAGGCGACCTAAAAGTCCATCCCCACCTAGATTTAGAGGGGATAATCGACTTAAATCGCTCTCCCTTAGAGCTCCCCTGGCCCTCAGCCTCTAGCCCCAGCGCCGCCACGTCCCCCTGGGTCCCGGCGCTAACTTGGCTCACCTCCGCCTCCCAACCCTTTAATCTCACCCTCTTGGGGGCCACCCCCGTCCAGTATCCTCCCCACTCTTGGTGGGAGCCCCTCTTTCGGTTGCGCTTTTTCGATCCCTTAATAGTGCTCCCCCCTCTAGCTAAGTACTACTCCCAACCCCCCTCTGGAAAAGCCGCCCGCCTCATAATTCTCAGCCATTTGGGCCTAGAATTAGATCGCCAGCTGGCTCCGCTCCTACCCGAGGGGACCTGGATCTTAGGCGGTCACAGCCACACCGTCTTGGAGCGGCCCCAAGGCCTAGGGGGAGCGATGATCGCCCAAACTGGCTCCTGGGCTCGACATATAGCTCAAATAGAATACGATTGGGATAATCCCCTAGAGAGTGAGTATCGCCTGCTCGACCTCTAATTGCACCAACTCTTTTGACCTAGGAGAACTTTATGACCGCTCCCCTTCTCTTCCTCTCCAACGGAGCCGGAGAGGATTCGATAGCCGCCCAAATTATAAGCTGCCTGCCCCAGGATCTCCCGCGCCGAGCGCTCCCCCTGGTGGGCCAAGGGGATAGCTTTAAAGATCTCGCCCCCTTAGTAGGTCCGCGCCAAAGTATGCCCTCTGGAGGATTAATAGCCCAAGATTGGCGGCGCTTGGGGCGCGATTTAGCCCACGGTTTAGCCCTTTTGACTCTGCGCCAGCTGAGCTGGCTGCGCTCCCAAAGGCGAAACTTTAGCCAACTCGTAGCGGTAGGCGATCTCTGGCCCGTCATTTTGGGGGCCCTCTCTGGGATCCGCCCGCTGACCTTTATAGGGACGGCCAAATCTAATTACCATCACCCCTACTCCCGACTTGAAGCTTGGGTCTTGCGCGCCTTCCACGTTTACTCCCTAGTGCGCGACGAACCGACCGCCGCCCATCTGCGCCGGTTGGGCGTCGAGGCCCAGTGGGTGGGAAACGCCATGATGGATGGACTAGAGCCCCAAGAGCTCGATTTCCATTTGGCCGAGCGGGAGGTAGGGCTGGCCCTCTTTCCAGGTAGTCGCCAGGCGACTTACCAAGTCTTGCCCCGCCTCTTACGATTGAGTACAAAATTAGCGGCCCACCTCGAGCGCCCCCTCTGTGGTTTGGTGGCCGTCGCCCCCTCTATCGATCTCCACCGCTTAGCCCAAGCTTGCGCGGACTTCCAACTAGAGAGCGCCCCCTATCCGGGCTGGTCCGCCCTAAGCCCCCTGGCCCCCACCTCCCCCAAGGTGCGCTTCTACTTAGTCCAAGGCCATTTGGCCGACGTCTTAGCCAACTCCCAAGTGGCTTTGGGCTTAGCCGGTACCGCCCACGAACAGGCGGCCGGCTGGGGTTTACCCGTAGTGGCCTTCGAGCCCCAAGGCCCCCATAACTTGCCCTGGTACCGCTTCCGCCAACAAGGCTTATTGGGAGAGGCCCTAGAGGTAGTCTATGACCGCGACTCGGCCATTATAGAAGCCCTAGCTCGCCTCTTCTTAGACCCCCAAGAGCGCCAAAGGCGGGGGCAGATCGGGCGCCAACGTTTAGGGCCGCCCGGAGGGGCGGCCCGCATGGCTCAGATTATAGTTAAGCGCCTCCCAGAGCCCGCCAGGCTAGATAACCCCAAACCCCAATAAACCAGCCCCAACTACTAAACTCAAAGCGCAGGTCGCGCCAATTAAAATGGCTCTCGCTCCCCGCGCCCCGCCCTAAGCAGGCTAATAGGGTCTTATAGTGGGGTACCAGAGCGGGCGTACTTTGGCGATAAGCGCGGAACTCATCGCCGAAGCGCTCCTCTAAGAAGCGCTCTTCGCAATCGATACATGAAGCGTAGACTAAAGTCGTAGCCCAGGCGCCCCAGAGGATTAGCCCCCACCTGAGCCCCAACTCCAGGCCGCCGCAGGAGGCCAAGAGGACTCCGCTGGCGGTCAAAATATTGCCGGCGTAGAGGGGATTGCGCACTAAAGCGTAAGGTCCGTCAGTAACTAAGCGCGGGGCCTTGAGTTCCTGTCCGCGCGTATGCTCTCCCGTCCAACCTAGGGCCCAAATGCGCAGGCTCTCTCCTAAGCAAGCTAAGATAAAGCCGCCCCACCAAGAGTAAGAGGTAGGTTGAGCCCAGACCAAGATACTCAACGCCACCAGGGCCATAATTAAACCCCGCCACTTGAAGAGTAATAATCTCCCCGCGGGAGGGAGAGGGAACCATTTAAACATATCTTTCTACCAATTCTCCGATCCAAGCGGCCAACTGGCGACCGGCCCCTTGGGAGTACTCCCCCATCTTGGCGCGCAATTGTTGGCTAACCCTCTCCCGCTCTGGGGGCGAGTCGAGCCACTCCTCTAAAGGACGGGCCAAAACTAAAGCGTCGTCGCCCACCATCACCTCGGGCGTCAGTTGGCGCCCCGCTAAGCGGTTGGGTAAGGCGGCAAAATGTTGATGTTCGTAGGAGCGCCGCCGGGAGAGCCGTTTCAAAGCTTGCAAACCGGGCAACTTTTCTAAGATCCCTCCCAATCCGCCCCGCGGGAAGGGAGCCCTAGTAGAGAGCCCTACTACCATGGGGATGCCGCAACATCCCAATTCGCCCGTATTAGTACCCGGAATAGTTAAGGCCATAGCGATCTCCGCCATCACCCGCTCCGGCTCTCCCCAGACGATCTCTATCCTCAAGGGCTCCCGCGCCACTCCCCCTTCGAGGGGCAACTCCACTTGGGCGCAGTGATTGCTTACTAACCGGCCGCGCAAGACGGGCAGATTGAGCTTCCAGGGATGGCTCAGAGCCGACTGGAGCTGGGCGGGGGTAATAAAGGGGGAGACGGAGAGGAGCCAACGGACTTCCGGATGGCGACGCGCTACTTGGGCGGCGACCCAGAGGAAGACCCCCAGCGCCACCTTGAGATGGAGCCAACGCGAGCCCGGGAAGAGCCCTATGCTCACCCCCGCCGGAGGGGGATAAGCTTTAGCCTGAGCGGCCACGCGCTCTCTCACCCCATCTAAACTGAGATTACCTACCACCCGCACGGCGCTAGAATCTACCCCGCGCAAACTTTGGGCTACCAGAGCGTCGCTAGCCCCCACCCAGCGGAAGCCCCACCAATTGCTGTGGGGGCGATCGGCGTAACCTAAAGCGGGATAGCCCAAGCGCCAAGCTAAGAGACGCGCATGCCAGCGATCGCCCCCCAAGAAGACGACTAGCCCCCGCTCCGCTGGACGGTAAGCGCCCTTCCAACCGGCTACCAAAGCCGCGCTCTGGGCGGGGGTGAGGACGAGATCGATACCCTCCAACTGAGAGGCTACCCGCGCTTCCGCTCCTGAAGCGTAAGGACAAGGTACTAAGGCTAAGACGATACGCCAGGGGCGCTCTCCGCGCTCTTTAGCCAAGTGGGCGGCCGTATACTTGACCCAGGTAGAGACTTCGCCCGGAGAATTGGAGGTTAAGACTATATCTACAGGGCGCCTCTGGCGCTCGGCTTCATTAACTTGTAGACGCCCGTAAATAGCCGCCGCCACCCTCTGGGTAGCCCCCGGCCCTCCCATAGACTGGCGCACCTGGAGCAGATCCTCCACCATCTGGCGCCGTTGCGGAGTATCCTCCCACAGGGCGCGCAAAGCGGGCTGCAAGCGCTCCGGGCGCACCTCGTCTTGGGTAAATTCGGGCACGATGCGCCGCCCAGCCACTAAACTGGGTAAGCCGATATGCTCAATTTTAAAGATCCCCAAAGCTACTAAGAGGCGGGCGATCCAGGCGTCTAAGGTACAGAGCTTATAAGCTAGCACCATGGGCGCCCCCAACATAGCCCCCTCTAAACTGGCCGTCCCCGAGCTCATGAGCGCCGCCCGACAGCCCAAGAGCACTAGGCGCGAAGCTCCATCTAATAGCCTAACCCCCGCCCGCGGCCCTACTAGGGCCTCTACTTGACGGCGGATCTCAGGGTTAGCGCAGGGGATGAGGATGGGGAAGGGCCCTACCTCGCGCTCTAAGCTGGCGGCGGTCTCCAAAAAGACGGGTAAGAGGCGGCGCACTTCGGCTGGACGCGAACCGGGCAGGATGGCCAAATAGTCGCCCTCTACCCCTAAACGCCGACGAGCCTCGGCGGGGGTTAGTTGCAATTCGGGCATATCGCCCAAGGGGTGGCCGAAGAAGTCGACCTCCATCCCGTAGCGCCGGTAATTGCGGGCGTTAATGGCGAAGGTGCAGATGACGCGATCGGTGCGCCCGTAGATCTTAGCTAGGCGCCCTCTATTGGGGGTCCAGGCCGAAGGCGGGAAATAATAGACGGAAGCCAGATGGCGGCGGCGCAAGAGACCGGCGTAACGCATATTGACCGCCGGACAGTCGATGAGGATGGTCAGATCGGGACGCTCCCGTAATAAGTGGCCGCGCACCTTCCAATAGTGATAGATATAACGGGGCAGATTCCAAAAGGACTCCCCCAAGCCTATAGCCGCTAACTCCGTAGTCTTGAGCCACAGACGCACCCCCGCCCGAGCCATATGCAGACCGCCGATACCAACCAACTCCAGCTGGGGATCCAAGGCCAAGAGAGCCTCCGCTAAGCGCCCCCCCTGCACATCAGCCGAAGGTTCGATGGCCACTAGGGCCACTTTAAAGCGCCGTTTAGGCTCTCCACTTAAAGGGGAAGAATCGCTCACCGTATCCTACGACTGAGCTTCCAGGGCTCTAGCTCCTACGTCCCGAGCTTTATTGAGAACTCCCATCTTGGAAGGGGCGCGCAAGAAATCTAACAACTGGCGAATTTCTAAGGTCTGCTCTAATTCCTCTTCGATGCGCTGGGCGGCGTCGGTGACGCTCAAGCCGCAAGAGCCCAAAATGGTCAGAGCCTTCTGGACCGCCAAACGACTCTCCTTAGAGATGTCGCGCCGCCGCATACCTCGGAAATTCATACCGAAGAGTCGGCACGGATTGCCATCGACGATACTGAAAGGGGGTAAATCCTTATTAATTTTCGAGCAGCCGCCCACCATACAGAGGCGACCGATGCGCGTATGCTGATGGACCCCCGCCAAACCGCCCAAGACGGCCTGGTCGTCGACGACCGTATAACCGGCGATCCCCGCGTAGTTGGCCATAGTCACCTGATTGCCGATCTGGCAGTTGTGGGCCACATGGACGTAAGCCATAAGCAGATTGCCATTACCCACCTTAGTCACGCCGTCTTCATTGGCCGCTCTATGGATAGTTACAAATTCGCGAATCTCATTCTGGTCCCCGATCTCTACAAAGGCCCGCTGACCGCGATAACTGAAGTCCTGAGGCGCCAAACCGATACTCGCTCCTGGATAGATGCGATTATTCTTGCCGATCTTCGTCCAACCGTCGATCACCACTGAAGACATAATGCGCGTTCCCGAGCCGATCTCCACGTGTTCGCCAATGACGGCGAAAGGACCGATCTCGACGTCGGTATCTATCTTAGCTTGGGGATGTACAATAGCGCTAGGATGGATCACTGCAGCTTCTCCTTCTCAACCACTCTACTCACTCTCTCTTAGGCGGACCATATGCATATCGCTCAAAACGTGCATAGCCAACTCTAAAGCTCGTTTCCCATCTTCACCAGAGACCATCGGTTTTTTATGTAGAACTACGCACTCCGCAAAATGGCGCAATTCCAAGACCAGAGGTTCCTCTTTATCGATATGGACCGGCTCTACCCCTAGAGGTCGACCGTCAGGTCCAGGTCTAGAGATCACCAAGGTCTGATTGATAAAGTCGAGGGACAAGACGCGCCCCGTCGTCTCCGTAATCTTCAAGCGCCGCTTGCGTTCGCCCGAATTGCGGCTGGCGATCAGACTGGCGATGGCCCCCGAATCGAAGCGGATCTGCACATTGGCCAGGTCCTCAAAGTCTGAATAGACCGAAGAGCCCATGGCGTTAATTTCCACTACCGTCGACTTGAAGAGACTGAGCAGGATGTCGAAATCGTGAATCATCAAATCCCAAACCACACCCACATCTAAATTGCGGGTCGTGGGACCGGAGAGGCGATGGCACTCAATGAGCGCGGGCTCTCCTACGATCTGCTTGAGCTTCATCACCGCCGGATTGAAGCGCTCCAGATGGCCGACTTGCAAGACGAGATTGCGATGCTTAGCGGCAGCCACTAACTCTTTAGCTTGCTCTACGTCGACCGTGATGGGCTTCTCTACCAGGACGTGAATGCCGCGCTCTAAGAAATCGAGAGCGATCTGATAATGGAGGGGGGTAGGCGAGACGATAACTACCGCCTCTACCTTATCGTAAAGTTCACGATAATCTCGGTAATACGTAGTATGGTAACGCTCCGCCAACGGGCGCACCCGCGCCTCATCGACATCGACGATTCCTACCAACTCTATCTGGGGCAGTTCGGCACAGACCCGAGCATGGTTCTTACCCATACTCCCTATACCTATGACACCAACCCGCACCGGCTCCATACTTATAATCCTCCCGACCACATCCATACCGTATAGGCGCAGGGAAAAGCGCTTATTTCGAGCACGGAAGGGGACTTTCCTATAACTACAACTATTTTCCTAAGTCTATCTTAATTGGAGTAAGAATTGCCCTTCGCAGGCCGTCTCCCCGGCTATCGAAGAGCGCACCGCTACCCAGACCTCATCCCCCTGGCGCTCCAACTCCCGAGCTTCCAAATCTAAGCGATCCCCGGGGCGTACCGGATGGCGAAACTTAATGCGCTTCAACTGGCGCAACTCCAACTGGGGCGCCCGCTCTTCCCGGCCGCTATAGAGTAACCAACAGAGCTCAAAGAGAGCTTCTAATTGCAAGACCCCCGGCATAATGGGCTTACCGGGGAAATGGCCGGCAAAGTAGGGCTCGTTGATCGTAATATTCTTATACCCCTTAATAGTGGGGAACTCTTCCTCTTCCACCCGGTCTACAAAAAAAATAGGACTGCGAAAGGGAGCCCTAGCCATAATTTCCTGACTGTTAAGCATCTTTTTCCATCTCCTGTGCCAGGCGACGCACAAACTCTACGTGTAACTTATGTCCCGCCTTAATAGCCAATACGAAGGCGCAGAGCGGACGCCCTAAAAGGACTAAATCTCCGGCTAAATCTAAGATCTTGTGGCGAACCGGTTCATTGCGGAAGCGCAAATTCTCCTCCGCCTTGAAGCCGGGGCGATCGAAGACGAGGGCGTTTTGTAAGTCCCCGCCCCGCCCTAAGCCGTGCTGCAAGAGTTCCTGCACTTCCGACCAAAAGCCGAAGGTGCGGGCCGGGGCCAGGTGGGTGACGAAATTATCGTAACCGCAATAGCGATAGCGCTGGAGCCCCACTTGGGGACTGGGATACTCGACTGAACCCTCTAAATTATATTGGGAATCGGGCATAGCTAAGACTAGGCTCTCCCCTTGGGCCACAAAGAGGGGGCGCTCTAAATGGTAGTCCTCTACCTCCCCCTCCTGCTCTACAATACCGGCTCCCTCGATCCCCTCGCAGAAAGGTAAGGCCGAACCGTCCATAATGGGAACTTCCGGACCCTCTAATTCGATAGTGAGATTATCTATCGACAAGCCCCCTAAGGCGGCCAAAAGGTGCTCGACCGTAGCCACTACTACCCCCTCGCGCCCCAAATTAGTGGAACGCTGGGTAGAGACTACGTATTGGTAGGTAGCCGGGATGGAGACCCCATCCTTTTGGAAGACGATACCCTGATCTACCGGAGCGGGATGGAGAGTGAGGCGCGCCTTAGCGCCCGTATGGATCCCCACCCCTGTAAAAGTTACCCTTTCAGCCAGCGTCCGCTGTGCTCTACACATACTCTTCTAACCTAATCTTCGAGAAAGATTACCGCATATTACAGGCCCTAAGCCCCAGCTCCTCTTTTAGAGGCGCCTACTTTCCATCCAATTCTACCAACTCAAATTGGGCCGGATAACTGGAAGTAGCTTCGGGCAGGGTGATAATCTCGATCAAATGGTCCGATTCGGGGGGCAGTTCGATCTTAGCTACCAGACTGCGCTCACCCTTGCGCCTAAAGGCCGCTTGATAGACCTTGTGACCCATCAAAAAGTGGGCCCCTCCCGGCCCCTTGAGGGGCGTAAAGTAGAGACCGACCGTCTTAGTGGCGCGAGTGGGATTTTTAAATTCCACCAGATACTTATAGAGCACCCCAAAGTTGCCCGTATTGGGTAAGCCCGTCTCAAAGTCGATGAGCCAGGGACTCTCCCCATAACGGAAAGTGAGGGGGGAACCGCCCACCGTAAAGTCGCCCTCATACTCAAAGTAGGGCTGGGCGAAGACGCCGTGGGGATGGATCTTGAAGGGATTGAAGGGGGCTCCGAGATCGGGCAACGCGCGCCCATCGTTAGCCTGGGGATCGAGGGAGGTGCGCACCTCTACCGTGGCGCTCTCGCCCTCTAAGATCTGGAAGTTAATAAACCCGCTCACCAAAGCCATATGGGCCATATCGTAGCTGCAGAGCTCCAGGGCGGAATTGGGGGGCAAGGTAATGACGTAACCCGAACGGGCGGCTAAATTCTCTAAGAAGCGCTTGGCGGCCGTCTGGCCTACGTAGATCTCGCTGCGCTCCGGACCTGCGGAGGTGCGGCTAATGACGATCTTTAAGGGTTCCGGATTGAGATTAAAGAGATTGACCCACAAGTAACGCCGCTCCGCAGAGGCGTTGAGGTGGGAGAACATTAAGCGCGTAGGCTCGCTAGCTTTGAAGTTGTACTTGAGCAGTACCCCATCTTGATCGACGCGCTCGGGACGGTTACTCACTAAGAGCAGATTCTGCTCTACGGCGGGGACCTCAATATTTTTAACTAAGACCCCTACGTTGCCGCGCACTGGGTAGTAATCGTCGGTAGCGGTAATCCCCACCGGGATGCTGAGGCGCATACTCTCCCCCTTACCGACCGGCTGGGGTTGGAGATCCATATCTTCGACGTAGACGCTGCAGCCCGGCTGGACTGAGGTATTGGAGGCTATAGAGAGCATGACCGCTTGTAAGATAGCCGCCGACTGGGCCGGGTCGCCCGTAACCTCTACTTGGACCCCTAGCGGAAGTTGGCCCGCCCAATCCTTAACTTGCAAGAAGACGGCCAGTTGGGCCTGTCCCTTACTGATAATGAGCGAACTCTTACCGGCGCGCAAGCCGCGCAAAGTGATGCGTCCGCTCTCAGGATCGATCGTAATATCGACGATCCCCGCGGAATCGACGGCTTCTAAATCCCCTTGAGCTAGACCGGTCACATTGAGCGTACGCTCGTTGCCCACGGCAAAGACCAGGCGGTCGGCGTCGACATTGAGGAGGCCGATAGCCACCACGTTGCGCATATTCTCTACCCACAATTTGGCTAAGGCCTCGGGGGTAGAGGAGTTCTGTTTAGCGATGGCCGGGGTGACCTCGATAATCTGTTCCTTATCCCAGTAGATAAAGATCCGCTTTTTAGTACCCTCGGGACTGCTCTCTTCCGGCGCTTGACGCACGATCTTAATCCCTTTAGCCTCGCGCCCCTCTTGTAAGAGGGTTTCTAAGCGCTGGGAGAGCTCTTGGGCCTTCTCTTCCTCACTAATGCGAAAGACGACCTTGCCCCCCAAGACGACGTCCGCCGCCCAGGCGGACTCTACGCCCACTATCCCCCACAAGATTAAGGCCAGCGCCCATACCAGCCCGGCCCGCAATTTAATCCTAGACTCCACCTCGTTCACACAACCTATCTAACCCGCCCCGCGCCGCTCACCAAGACCTACTTTAGGCGCTCTAAGATCTGGGGCAAGCGCTTCAAAGCGGCCTCCGCCCGCCGCACCTCCTCGATGGGACGGGCCGGGAAACCGGCTAAGACCTGGCCCCCTTCATACTTGCGCATGGCCATAGCCCGATCGTGCAGGATACAGCCCTCGCCCAGCTGGACGCGCACCCCAATGCCGCACTGGAAGCCCAGTCGGCAGCGATCGCCTACCACCGAAGAGCCGGTTAAGCCGCTCTGATCGCCTATCTGGCAGTCGCAACCCACTTGACTATTGTGGCCGATCATCACCATGCGCCCGATGACGCTGCGCGCCCCCACCCGAGTCGCCGCCGTAGTGGCCCTATCGATACAGGCGCCCGCCCCGATGACCGCTCCGGGGCCGATCTCTACTAAACCGACCTGGGGGATCTTGCGGTGATGCTTACCGTCGAAGACGTAGCCAAAACCATCCATCCCCAAGACGGCCCCGGACTCTACTACTACTTCGGAACCTAAACGCGTCCCCTCCAGAAGGCAAGCTCCGCTCTCTATCTGGGCGCGGGGCCCTACTACGACCTCTCGCCCTACAAAGACCCGAGCCCCCAACTGGGCGCCCTCTCCGATCTGGGCTCCGGCCTCTACGACCGCTAAAGGTCCAATAACGACCCCGGCTCCAATCTCCGCCTGGGGATCGATAATGGCGCTGGGATGAATTTGGGTTCTCTGGCTACTCATCTATTTGGCGCCATCCATCTTTAAAAGAATATCTAAGGTGATATTATCCCCGGCGCTATAGAGTACGACCGGATAACGCATGGTATTGATAACTACTAAATCCAAGTTCTTCTCCCGTGCCACCTCGGCCGCTTGGGCTTGGATATCCTTTTGCAACTGGGCCATCGTCTCCCGATAGAGCTTATCGAAGCGGCTCGAACGCTCCGCCGCCTCCTTGGCGATCCTCTCCTGCAAAGCCTTGCGCTCCGCTCCCGAGAGGCTGCGCACATTGCTGGGGATCTGGGAGAAGAGCTGGGAGCGCTCGTCGGAGAGCATGACGCTCATCTCCATATATTTGGGATTCTCGCGGATAATCTGTTCCGTGTCGACCGTCCCTACCGTAAGCGCCCGAGGCTGACAGCCGCCGCTGAGAGCAGCGCACGCGATTAAAACTAGGGCGGCTCCAGTCCGCCAATTCTCTGTAAATTTCACTCTGCCTAGACCTCCACTAACTATTTAGATTGCGGGGTGGCGCTGGCTGTCGGCGCAGGAGAAGCTGTCGCTTCGGGCGCCGGCGCCTCAGAACTGCCGGCAAAGCCCGGCATGCTTCCCATCACCTGAGCGGTGACGTCATGGGCCCCATACTCCACGGTGGGTACGTCGTTAGAATCGATTAAGACGAGATCCAGCTTATGATCGGCGGCGACCTTCTCCGCCGCAGATTGCATGCTGCGCATTTTGGCGTTAATGTAATCGGCCGTCTTCTTCTGCCACTTGCTCTCCACCTCATTTTGGATCTTGAGCAACTTCTCGTAGACGGAGCGATCGCTCAAGACGCCCTCCTCATTGGAGTGCTTCTCCACCAACTTCTGCACCTCAGTACTGGCTTTGATCCGCTCTTGGAAATACTGACGCGAGAGCTCCTGATACTTATCGTCGCTCTGCAAAACGACCGTACTATTGATCGTACCGGTGCGCAGCAAGGTCTGCTCTCTCGTCTGACACCCCGCCCCCAGGCAGAGCCCTACCCCTAAGACTAGAGCCGCTGCGCCGCACCATAATCCCTTATTCACCCCAAACCTCCTACGGTTGGTCCTCTTCGCCTAAGGCGATCATCGTCTTGTCCGTCAAATCTAGGCAATCGATATTGGCAAAATAACTGCCTATTACCGCCGGCTGTCCCTCTTGCTTGGCCGCGATCTGGGCCACTAACTGGCGCAACTCCGAAGCCATACTCTCGTAGAGCCCATCGCGCTGCTTTTGCAAGTCGTCGATCTTAGCTTGCAAGTCGTCCATCTTCTGGCGCGTCTCCTGAGAGACGTCCTCCGTCCCCCGAGCCACCATCAACTCCAGCTGCTTTTGGACTTTGCGCAGGCGGCTCTCGACATCGGCCTGCTTGCGCTGCATCCGCTTCTGAGCCTCGTCGGCCTTAGCTTGCATAGTAGCCGTCATCTCAGCCTTTTTGGCTTCCATCTCCGCATTGACCGCCGCCCGAGTCTTTTCGATCTGGGCCTTGACCGCCGCTTGGTTGCTAGCTACGTCGGGCAGTTCCACCCCCTTTAAGAGGCGGTTGCGCTCCGCTTGGGCTTTTTCTCTAGTCTCCGCGTCTAAGGTGCGTTCGTACTTTTTGAGTTCGGCTTCGATATTGGCCTGTTGGGCCGCCAATTCGGCGTCGTAGGCTTTGCTCAACTCGTCGCGCTTAGCCGTCTTGCGCTCCGCCTCTTTCTCCCCTAAAGCCGCCAATTTCTCTTGGATGGCGGCCTCTTCCTCAGCGTTGGAGGCGGTCTGCAATTGTAATTGGAGATTGACGCGCTCCTCTTGGTTCTCGCGCATCAAGACGGTATCGAAAGCGGCCAGTTCCTCGTCGATGCGCGCCCGCTCGGCGTCCAGCTTATTCTGCATGGCGCTCTCCAACTCCAGGCGCTTAGCGGCCAAGCGCTGTTGGCGCACCCCGGCTAAGTCGGCCAGGAAGCTATCCATACGCTCTTGGATACTCTGCGGCACTTGGGGTTGGGCGGGAGCTAAGGCGGCGATCTTCTTTTGCAAGACGCTCTGATACTGGGCGCTAATCTTGCGCCCCTCGCTCTCCAGTTGGCTGGCCAGATTCTTTTGGAAATTGGCCATCTCCTGACTGACGCGCTCGTACTCCGCCTGCAGCTCGTTGCGGGCCTTCTCTACTTCGCGCTCCATGCGCTTGCGCCCGGAATCGACCTTGCGCTTGCGCTCTTGGGCGGGCAGGAACTCCAACTCTCTCTTCAGCAGGGCGATCTGCTCGTCTAGCTGGCGCACCCGCTCGTAGCCGGGGCGATCTTGGAGAAGCTTATCGAAATCGACTATGGCCAACTCCGTAAATTTCTCCCTAGCCGCGGGGGGCGGAGTACTCTCCTGGGCGGAGACCCTCTCGCTCAAACCCCAAGAGAGGGCGCCTGCCAGAGCTGGCGCCACAATCCCCAGGGTCAGCCAGAGGCCGACCCTCTTCATCTTCTGGCCAGTAAGGGAGCCCATAAATGCCAACCTTCCCTCTACTTCTTAGCGGGAGTGGAAGGCGCGGGGGTAGCGGCGGGAGCGGGAGCCGCGCTCTCACTGGGAGCGGTCAGACTAGCGTTGAAAGTATCGATCACTTCGTCGGTGATATTACGCCCGCCGTACATCACGGTCTGCTTATTGAGGACTAAGGAGATGCCCAAATTCTTGGCCACTTGGTTGACCGCATTGTTGACCTTCTGGTAGAGAGGGCCGTACTGCTGCTGGCTGAGGGCCTCAAAGCGGGCGGAGATCTCGCGCTGCAGAGCTTCCCGCTCGGCGGCGGAGAGGCTGGGAGCCTTCTTCTCATACTCGCGCATCATATCGGCTCGAGCTTGGCTGAGGCGAATATCGACCTCGCCAAAGACCTTCAATTTGCGCACGATACCCTGGTCGAAGTAAGCCACCGGGGAATCGGAAGTATCCTCTTCAGAGGGCAACTTGAGCTCGCCCTCCTGGCGGAAGAGTTTGATCACGTCCTCAGTCACATCGGGAACGCCGCAGACTACGATCCGCTTATCTAAGACGACTTTTAAGCCCTTACTGGCGGAGACGATGGCGATAGCCGCCGAAACTCGGTTGTTGAGGGGCAGGATGATCTTATTGCGATTGACCTCTACCTCGCCTTGGAGCTTATTGTAGAGCAATTGCAACTCCGCCTCAGCGCCCTCTTTGCCAGTCTTCTCTTTGACGGCCTTATCGAACTCTTTGGCTTTAGCCTCGCTGAACTCTTGCATCTTCTTTTCAGCGTCTTTGAACTCATCCAGAGCGTAGATGGCGTCGGCGTCGATGCAACCCACCTTGCGCACGGGCGAACTCATGAGGCCGTCGGGACTATAAGCGTACCAAACCCCAATACCGATCGCTAAGAGGAGAACGATAACCCCCACTATCCCCCAAACCTTCTTGTTCCCTCCCCCACCTTCGGCGCTGGGCGCGCTCGAAGGGCTGGGAGCGGCGGTCTCGCTGGCCGCAGGAGCAGCCGGAGCGCAAGAAGCGGACTCCATAGCCGCTGCTTCAGCGGCTGGTTTTTCCAAATCAGTCATTAAAAGTGAACCTCCTTCACGGGTTCTAACTAGCTAGGATAGGTATAAAGTTTAGAAGGACTGGCCGATACCGATACTGGAGCGCGAGCCATCCTGGCCGAAGGCGTAATCGATACGAATGACGCCCAATCCCAAGTTGGGGAAGACGATGCGCAGACCTACGCCGGCGTCCGTATAGAGACGATTGTCATTATAACCAGAGATCCAGGCGTTACCAGCATCTACAAAGACCGCTCCGCTGAGCATCTTAATATTGCCGATGGGGAAGCGGTACTCGGCGTTCAAGAGCACCACTTTATTACCAAACATGGAGTTATCCTGGTAACCGCGCAGCGTATCCGTACCGCCCGCGTAGAAGTATTCCGAGGCGGGAGCGCCGTTGCCCACCGTACCGTACATACCGCGCAGAGCTAAGGTGGAGCGCTTGGTGATGGGCACGTAGTGGCGACCTTCAAAGACGAACTTCGTATAATCGTAATCTCCGCCCAAACCAGCATAAGTGAAGGCCAGGTTGGCGTAACTACCCTTGTGGGGGCTAAAGACGTCGTCGCGCGTATCGTAGAGGGTAGAGATACCGATAGCGTTGAGATCACCCTTACCCAGACCTACGGGCACGTAGAGCGACTTACCGGACATCGTCAAGTTGACCGTCTCGTGGCGCAGAGTGACGAAGCCGCGCAGATCGTCGCTGAAGGGGTGGCCGTAAGTTACCGTCGCGCCGTAGACTTCCTGATCGTAGTAAGCGTAAGTACCGTAATCGGCGCCCGTAACTTGCTGTTCCAGTTCGTCGACGCTGTTGTAGTAGACGGAGACGCCTATAGAGTCCTGGGCGTCGTTAATAGCCGGATCGTAATAGGAGATACCGTAGGAGCCGATCTGCGAACCGCGCTGCAAGTTGACCGAGATCTGTTTGCCCTCTCCGAAGAGGTTGCGCTCCGAATAGGAGACGGCGCCCGTAATACCGGGACGGACCGCGCCCGAGCCGCCGCCCGCGTAACCGACGCCGACCGTAGCCAAACCGGTCTTCTGCTCCTCAATATTTAGGACTAAGATAGCCTGACCGGGCGCCGAGCCGGGCTCTACCTCAGGTTCTACCTTCTTAAAGAGGCCCAAATTACTCAAGCGCTCCAGATCTTTCTGGATGCGATCGCGGCGCATGACTTCGCCCGGCTTAGTGCGGATATTGCGCAGGATGGTATCGTCCTTAGTGCGCTGGTTGCCTACCAATTTGATCTCTTGGAGGACGGCCTCTACCACCGTCACCGTAACTACGCCCGTCTCCACATCGACGGAGGGCTTAATCGTATCTAAGATATACTGCTTCTGATCGTAAAGGGCGGAGATCTTCTCCGTATCGTCGCGCAGGGTGTTGCGGTTAAAGAGATCGCCCGGCTTTAGAGTAATCATAGAGGCGATCCGCTCTTGGGGGAAGACGGTCACCCCTTCCACCTTGACGGCGGTCACGGTAATACCGTCGACTAGAGTGAGCGTCAAGACGCCGTTACTAAAGTCTAACTTAGTGACGTGGGAGGGGCTAATCGTATAGCCCAGGTCCTCGTTATAATACTTATTGATGGCCTGGAGATCGTTTTGCAGAGTACGCGTATTGAGGACCTTACCCGTCTCCAATTGCATGAGCGAGCGCAATTTCTGAGTATCAGCCACGCTATTGCCGGTGAGGACGATCTCGTTAACTACGGGATTTTCCAAGACGCGGAAGATAATGCGCACCCCGTCGGCCGTGTAGCGCGTATCTAAGCGGACGTCAGTATAGTAACCGCTATCGTAAATGGCCTGCATATCGCGGCGGATGCGCGGCTCTAAGAGGGGATCGCCGATGCGGGTGGAGATGATCTGCAAGATCTCGTCGCTGGGGACGGTCTGGTTGCCCTCCACCTCGATAGAGACGACCTTGGGAACATCCGCTTCAGGCTGGGTCTCCGTGCCGGTCTCTTCCTTCTTCTCGATGAGATCGGAGGCTATATCGGAGGGGAAGACGTTAGCTGGAGCTTCGCCCGAGAGGTAACGGGCGGAGGTCACCCGATAACCGCCGCTCTGAGCTACTTCGTAATAGACGGTCAGGGAGTCGCCGATCTTAATGCCCTCCGCCAACTGGCTGTGGTCGTCGACGATAAAATCTAAGCTGACCGGCTCGCCGTCGCGCCCTAAGCCCGCAATGCGCAGCGACTCTGGGGTTACGGCCTCTACCGTACCGCTAAAGACGGGGGAGATGGGGGCGGCCGCGCTCTCTGCAGGAGCCTCCGTCTCTCCCTGGGCGCCCTCTACCTTCCCCTCCGGGCTAGCCTGGACCTGGGCGGGGGTCTCGCCCTGAGCGGGAGCCTCTTCTACACTTTGAGCCCCCTCAGCGGGCTGAGCTTCCTCAGGGGTCGGGGCTTCGCTAGCGGGCTGAGCATTCTCAGTAGCCGGAGTTGCGGCGTTTTCACTCTCCTCAGCCGAAACTTGGCTCCCCTCTGCGCTCTCACTCTGGGCGGGAGCCTCTTCTACACTTTGCGCTCCCTCAGCGGGCTGAGCCTCACTAGTCTCAGCGGCCGGGCCCTCGTTAGCTGGCTTAACTTCCTCAACGGTCGGAGCCTCGCTAGCGGGCTTAGCCTCCTCAGGGGCCGGGGCTTCGCTTACAGGTAGAACCTTCTCAGTAGCAGGAGCCTCGCTTAGGGGTTGAGCCTTTTCCGCGGCCGGAGTCTCTTTTACGGGCTTAGCCTCCGCAACGGGGGTCTCGGCGGCCTGACTGTCCTCTTTAGCCGTTACTTCAGTCTCTTCTGCCGGGGCCTCCGCCTTCTCTTCGGCTACTAAGGGCTCGGCCTTAGGGGACGACTGCGGCTCGATAGAGAGAATATCTAAAACTTGGGGTTGGACGCCTTCCACCTTCTCTGGGGCTTTAGCGGAAACCGTTTGCAGAGAAGAGGGAGCGCTGAACGTAGGCCCCAACGGAGACTCCAGACCCATTTTCACCAAAACGGGAACGGGCTCCGGGGAGCGGTCGTTGAGACCGGAAATATTCTCAGCCCAGGCGGGGAGCGGGGCTCCAAAACTGCCAACTAGCACCGCTGCCGTCAAGACCCGTCCGAGTGCATTCCTCATGTAGTTCCTCCATGCAAACGACGTAAAAAGCTCAAACTTGTCATTTACGCAAAAATCCCGCCCTCTTTCGCTATACCGCTCCCCCCTCCTTCAGAGCCCTTTATCTTCTTAAAAGGCGCTAGTAGCGCTATTAGAGCTCTTAAAGGAGAGTCAGTTACCAAAAAGAAGCTCTCTTCCATCTATGTTCCCCTCCTTGCGCACTCTCTCTTTGGGCCTTCTCTTAGGTTGGCTGACTCTCTCCCCTTTAGAGGTCTGGGCGACCTCTCTCCCCGCCCAGAATACCTCCCCTCAGCCGCCCCCTCCCCGTAAAACTCCCGCCCCGCGCCCCCATGAGCGGCCGCCCCTTCCCTCTTTAGAGTTTCAACCGCTCTGGCAGAGTCAATTTCCCGCTCGCGTAGGTTGGCTCCATATGCGCAATGGGGTCCTCTTAGTAGGTTCCCCCTTTACTCCCAACCATCGGGCCTTCTCCGCTCTCAGCGGCTCTCTACTCTGGCAGCGCGAGGCCTCCGCCCCTTCCCCCGCTCCTCCGCTCGATAAGGATGAACTCTTAGTCTTGGGAGGTAAGGATTGCACCCTCTTAGCCCTAGACGCCAATAGCGGCGAGGGCCTCTTTGTAACCCTGCCCTTCCCCTACGACCACTTTATCGATCAACTGAAAGAGGAGCCCGCTACGGCCCACGCTTCCCCCTCCTCCTGGGCGGAGGCGGTAGCTCGTACGGAGGAACGCGCCCAAGAGCGCCGCTTCAATAATCAGCTCTTGCGCCAGCGCTCTAACCCGCTGCCCCAGATCTCCTTTACCTCGCCCCTAGCCTCTACTAAGGGGATCGTCTACCTCACTAATGACGGCAGCCTAGCTCTAGTCAATCCCTCCCAAAAGAGCGTCGAGTGGCTGACTATTCCCAGTTTAGGCCTGGAGGATCGGGCCTTTGTATCTACTCCCGCCCTCTTAAAGAGCCCGGAGAGCGATTATCTCTACGCTATAGATATTCACGGCCAACTGTGGAGTCTCAATCTCTCCGACCCTGAGTGGAGCCAGCGCCAACCCTTAGAGGCTAGAGGGGGCGAATTCCGCACCCCTCTGCAGCTAGCCCATAACCTCCTCTACGCCAGCGCCTCTAATGGCTCTCTCTTCTGCTTAGCTATAGATACTAGCGAACTCTCGCCCGTCAATTTCCGCCCTACCCCCCTCTGGGAGCGCCACTTGGGGCGTCCCAACTCCTACTGGTCTAATAGCGAGGGGCTCCTCTTAAATCGCCCCCTCCTCAATGAGCGCGCCTCCCGCCTCTTTATAGCGAGCCCCCACGAGATCTGGGCTTTAGCGGCCCATTCGGGGCGCACCCTCTGGCGCCGTCCCCTAGATACTAAGCTGGCTACTCCCCTCTGTCTGTGGGAAGAGTACTTACTGGCCGCCAACGAAAAGGGAGAGTTACTCGTCTTCGATTCTCGCCAAGGGAAGTTATTAAACCGCCTGCCGCTGCCCTTTACCCCCTCGGCTCCCCTCTTGCTCAACGGCCAAAACCTCTATTTAGGGGGTCCCCGCGGGGAGTTAGCGGCCTGGCAAATCTCTTCCCAAAAAAACTAAAAAATTTTTAACTGAGACCTTTACATTTTCTGAGGCCTGCGTGATAATAGGCCCAAGAAAAAAAATCTTTCTCATTTGGAGGCAACGATTATGGGTTTATCTAATGCGGCTTCTATGGCTCAGATGGCGGCTAGTGACTTCCAGAACGCTCAGACCATCTACACTCAGATGCAGGCTGACGCTCAGAAGCAAGAGATGTCTCGCTGGAAGATCCTCCAGGACACTCAGACCAAGATCTTCGAGATTCAGCAGGACGTAACCGTCAACAAAGCTAAGACCCAGGACAAGATGTTCAACAAGTGGGATGAGTACATCCGCGGCTAATAGCTAACGGATTAGACCCCAGGTCTAGCTTGAGACTTAGCCCCCCGCCCTACCGGGCGGGGGGCTAATTTTATGGCAGTCTCCCTCTTAAATAAACTTTTATAGAGCCGTAAAAGATGGCTTAAAAAAAGTAATTTACTCCTACCTCTAACTTCCAGATAATAGAGCCAAGAGAGTTAGGCCTTTCCTCTAAAGTAGAATGTAGGAGGAGTTCACCATGAGTTTAGGGTTATCTAATACCGCTTCTATGGCTCAGATGGCCGCTAGCGACTTCCAGAATGCGCAGACTATTTATACCCAGATGCAGGCTGACGCCCAAAAACAAGAGATGTCTCGCTGGCAGATCTTGCAGGATACGCAAACTAAGATCTTTGAGATCCAGCAGGATGTAACGGTCAACAAGGCTCAGACCCAAGATAAGATGTTTGATAAGTGGGATGAGTATATCCGCGGTTAACGGGTAGAACGCTTGTCCCTAAGGGACGGATAGGTAGAGAGGAGAGCGGCCCTCAAACGGGAAGGGCCGCTCTCTACTTCTATTTTAGAGAATACTCTTCCATTCCCAACGATTGAGGGAGGTTATGATGATACTCCAAGGTAAACGGGGCCTAATCGTAGGTTTAGCCAATGCCGACTCTATAGCCTGGGGGATTACGCAGGTCGCCCACCAGCAGGGAGCCCAGCTGGGCTTCACCTATCTCAATGCGGCCATCGAAAAGAGGATGCGCCCGCTGGCGGAAGGCATCGGGGCCGCCTTTATTGAGCCCTGCGACGTCAACGATGAGGCCAGTTTAGACGCTCTCTTCCAAAAGATCGCCCAAGAGTGGGGCGGCCTCGACTTTTTAGTCCACTCCGTGGCCTTCGCCCAGCGCGAAGATCTGATGGGTCGCTTCTGCGACACCTCCCGCCAAGGATTCCTGACCGCTTTAGAGACCAGCGCCTATTCGCTGGTGGCCTTAGCCCGCCGCGCCCAGCCCCTCATGAAAGAAGGCGGCTCCATCGTGACGCTCAGCTATTACGGCGCCGAAAAGGCGGTGCAAAATTATAACGTGATGGGGGTCGCTAAAGCGGCTTTAGAGGCTTCGGTGCGCTACTTAGCTTTAGACTTGGGCCCTCAAAATATTAGGGTCAACGCCATCTCGGCGGGAGCTATTAAGACCCTCTCCGCGCGCGGGATCCACGGTTTTAGCGAGATGTTGCATCTCACCCAAGAGCGCGCCCCTCTCAAGCGCTGTTTGAGCGCCTTAGAAGTAGGCCGGAGCGCCGCCTTCTTGCTCTCCGACCAGGCCTCGGCCATTACCGGCGAGACTCTCCACGTCGACTGCGGCTACAATATCGTAGGTATGTAGCCTTTGGATCTAGAGGTCCGCTACTGGTCCCTCGATCGGCCTCTAGAGGGGGAGAGCGCCCTCGCTCTAGAGCGGATCTTCTCCCCTTCGGAATTGGAGCGCCGCTCGCGGCTCGTCTCCCCCCAACTCCGCGAGCGTTGGGGGCGGGCGCGGCTGGGGCTGCGCTTAAGTTTAGGCCATTCCCTCCAGCTCCCCCCAGAGTCTTTAGAGTTTGCGCTTGCCCCCGGGGGCAAGCCCTACCTCCCCCGCCATCCCCGGTTAGCCTTTAACTTGAGCCATTCAGAAGGGTGGGCGGCTTTAGTCTATCTCCAACGCCCGGAGGGGAGTAAGGCGGCGGTGGGGATCGATTTAGAGGCGTCGCTCCCCCAAGCCCCCTTGGAGGTGGGTAAGCGTTTCTTTGCCCCTAGGGAGAGCCTCTTTTTGGAGAGACTGCCCCCGGAACAAAGGGGGATAGCCTTTCGCCGCCTCTGGACGCGCAAAGAGGCCCTTCTCAAATTGGAGGGGAGCGGCTTGCGTATCCCCTTGCGCCATTTTGCCGTAGAGGGGGAGCGCCCCCTCTGGCTCCACGGGGAGAGCCCCTTTGCCCACCTCTGGCTAGCTACTTACCGTTGGGGTTTAGAGTGGAGCCTATCTCTAGCGGCCAACTTTGAGCCCCGCCGCCTCCATTGGCAAGCCCTAGCCCCCACCCCCAACTTACTTATAGAGAGAGATGTCTAAGCCAGAAGTCCTTGCCCCAGTAGGGGATTACGAAGCCTTACAAGCCGCCCTCCAAGGGGGAGCGGACGCCGTCTACTTCGGCTTGAGCGAGGGCTTTAACGCCCGCGCCCGGGCCCAAAATTTCTCCCTAGAGCGCCTAGAGGCCCTAGTCCACACCGTCCACCAAGCGGGCGCCAAGGTCTATCTAACTCTCAATACGCTCATCTTCCCCTCTGAGTTAGAGCGTCTACCCGCCCTCTTAAAGGCTATAGCCGCCGCCCAAGTAGACGCCCTCATCATCCAAGATTTAGCCGTGGCCCTCTTGGCGGCTCGCTACGCCCCCCAGGTAGCCTTACACGCCTCCACTCAGATGAGTATCAGCGACTCTTGGGGCGTGCGCTGGGCCCAGGAGCGCCTCCACTGTCAGAGAGTAGTCGTAGCTAGAGAACTGAGCGCCCGGGAGATAGCCGCTATTAAAGAGCGGGTCTCTTGCCAATTAGAGGTCTTCGCTTTGGGGGCGCTCTGCGTCTCCTTCTCCGGCCAGTGTTTAGCCTCCCTAACCTGGGGCGGCCGTTCCGCCAACCGCGGCCAGTGCGCCCAGCCCTGCCGCTTGCCCTTCCGCTATTTCTCCCTCTCCCACGGGGCGCCCCTCGATTTCCAAAAAGCGCCCCCCGCCTTGAGCGCTCCGGCCCATCTCTTGAGTCCAGGCGACCTCTTAGGCTTAGAGCAGATCGCCCCTCTAGCTCAAGCGGGGGTCGACTCTTTAAAGATTGAGGGACGTTTAAAGGGCGCCCCCTACGTCTATCTAGCCACCCAGACCGTGCGCCGCTGGGTAGACGCCCACTTTAACGCCCAAGGTGAGTTCCAAAAGCCTAGCTCCAGCCAAAAGTTAGAGTGTCGCCAGAATCTGCGCGATCTCACCCTGACCTTCTGCCGCGGCTTTACCCCCGGATTTTTAAAAGCTTACGATCACCAGCACTTTATCCAGCCCGGCTATCCCCAACACCGCGGCCAACTCTTAGGCCAGGTACTCTCTAAAAAAGAGAAGAGCGTACGTATAAAGTTGGCCCCTCCCTCAGAGCGGGGAGAACTGACCCCCTACCCCCTCCTGCCTCAGGCGGGTATGGGCGTCTTATTCTTGCCCTTAGAGTTGGGTAGCGACTCCGAACGCCGCGTGGGCGGTCCCATCTTTAAAGTAGTCCCTACGCGCGCTAAGGACGAAATCGAACTGGTCTTTGGACGGCCCGGCCCCGATCTCCAGCGCGTGCGAGCAGGGGAAGCGGTCTACCTCACTAGCTCCCCCGCCGTCAATCAGCGCGTGGAGCGGGCCCTCAAGGAGCCCCTGGCGGGCCGCCGCCCCCTCCATCTAAAGATTGAGGGGCGCTTAGGCGAGCCCTTATCCCTCTCTTTGGAGGTAGACGGTCAGATCTTTAGCGCCCAGAGCGCGACCCCGCTGGCAACCGCTCAGAGTCAGGGGCTAACCCCCCAGACGATCGTCCAAAAGTTTGGGGAATTGAAGGGTACCCCCTACCATCTAGCTAGCTGGGAGGCCCATTTAGAGGAGGGCCTCTTCCTGCCCCTCTCGGAGCTAAAACCCTTGCGCCGCCAGCTCTTAGCCAACTTAACCCAGCCCTCTAAGGACCTCGCCTCTACTCCGGCCCCAGCCCCCTCTCCAGCTAAATCCCAGCCCCCCTACCCCTTCTCAGGTCCCACTTTGCGTTTTCTCTGTCGCACCCGCGAGCAGGTGCGCGCCGCCCTCCAGGCTGGGGCCCGCTTTTTGGAATTAGAGGCCCTGCGCCCGGAGAGTTTGAGCGCTCTAGTGGGCGAAGCCCAGACGGAGAGAGGGGTCTACCTCTCCCTAGTTACCCCCCGCATCCAAAAAGAGGAGGAGGCTAAATATTTAGAGGAGCTGCTCTCCTTTAAACCCCAGAGCCTCTTAGTACGCACTTGGGGCGCCTTCCAATATCTGACCTCTACCCATCCGCTAGAGGAGTTGCCGGCTCTGGAGGGAGATTTTTCACTCAATATCACCAACCAAGTGAGCGCTAAATTCCTCCTCCGAGAGGGCTGGCAGACGCTCACTCTAAGCGACGACCTGCCCTTAGAGGAGAGCCTCCGCCTCTTGCGGGCTTTAGAGGAAGAGAGGAGCGCCGACCTGCCCTTAAATAAGCGCTTAGTCTTTACCCTCTACCGCCAGGCGCCCACCTTCCATACCCAGCACTGCTCTTACGCTTACCTTTTGAGTTCCGGGAAGGATCGCCTTACCTGCGGCCAGCCTTGTCTCCATAAGGATCTCTACCTCCTTGACCGCCGCCAGTACGCCCACCCCTTAAAGGTGGACCATTTCTGCCGCAATACCCTCTTCCACGCCCAACCTCTGCAACGCCAGAAAGATCTCCCCGCCTTGCAAGGGGCCGGGCTCGAACATTTCCGGGTCGAATTCCTCAATGAAGAGGCCGCCCAAGTAGCCAAGATTGTGGGCTACTACCGCCATCTCGTGGAGAGTAAATAGCCGACCGCGCACTTTGCTCTTTATGAACGAAAATTAACAAATTCGTCACTTTATTGCCTAAACCTAGGCTTTGTTTGTAGGGATAGAGAAGTATAATGATCCAAATACCCCACCGCGCCTTGGCTCTGGGAGGTGGAGGGGAAGTTCTAACCGACGGGGGTTAAAGAGAGATGATTGGTAAAACTTCAGTCACCATTGGTACTTACAACGTCAAGAATATGTTCGCTAAGGAGGACGCTCAGCGGGCGGGCGGCAGTCGCACCCCGGTCAAGAGCGAGCGCTCCTTAGACGCTTTGGCGGAGAATATTCGCCGCGCCGACGCCGACGTAGTCGCCCTCCAAGAGTGCACTTCGGAGAAGACCTTACGCAATTTCCTCAATACTCGCGGTTTGAGCGACGATTACAAGTACGTAGCTCACGTTCCCGGTAACGACGGGCGCGGGGTCAACGTAGCCGTTATTTCCAAGTTCCCCTTCACCGAAGTCGTCTCCCACAAGGACGTCAAGTTCCCGCTGCCCGATGGTCAGGGTGAAGCCAAGTTTAGCCGCGACTTCTTGCGCGTCGACGTCGATGTCGACGGCGTGGAGGGCGCCGATCTCAGCCTCTACACCTCCCACTCTAAGTCTCGCCGCCCCGCCGCTCCCGGCCAGATCAGCTCTGACGACCGCCGTTTAGCGGAAGGTAGAGCCATGCGCGAGATCGCCGAGCAGGAGATGAAGGAGTTCCCGGGCCGCCTCTTCGTCCTGACGGGCGACTTCAACGATGGCACTGAGGACGCTTCCGTCCAGGCCATTCTCAATCCGGGCGACGGCCGCGAGCGCTGGGTAGATAGCTTAGAGGGCAAGCCCGATTCGGAGCGTATGACCTGGCCCGCCAACCCCAAGCGCACTAACGGTTTCTCTCCCGAGCAGTTCGATCACATCATCTTCCCGCAGTCGATGAGCGATAAGTTGGTCAGCTCTCAGATCCATCGCTACGAGCAGTCGCAGGAGACGGATACCCGCTGGGTCTCTTCTACCGCCTCCGACCACTTAATGATTACCGCCGAATTCGATCTCAAGGCCTAAGCCTGCGGGCTCTCTGAGGCCAGTTAGGAGTAGATAGTGGCTATAGCTAGTACTCTAAGGCGCGCTACCTTAGGGGTGGCGGCCCTAGCCCTCTGGACCCTAGCGAGCGCCCTGCCCGCCCAGGCGCAGGCGGCCTCCGTCTACGGGCGCATCCAAGAGGTAGACGCCTTCCCCGATTATCGGGTCAAAGTAGTAGACGCCTTGCCCGACCTGCGGGTCCAGGTAGTCGACGCTTTCCCCGACAGTTGCGGCAAGTGGCAATTTGTCGACTCTTTCCCCGACTATAAGATCCAATTTGTAGACGCCAATCCCGACTTTACTATCCAGTATGTGGACGCCTTCCCCGGCCTCCCCTAACTGAGAGAGCGAACTTCCCATGGGGCTACTCTCCTAAGAAAGCGGTAGCCCGCTAAAAGAGCCCTAAAAGTATGCGTCCCCCCTTCCCGGTCGGGAAGGGGGGACGCATACTTTTTTCTAGGTCCTCTTAGAGCAGGTGCTCCTCTAAGAACATAACGACGGACTGCCAGTAGTAGTCGCGGTTATCTTTTTTAGCGAAGCCATGTCCCTCATCGGCGGCGCAGCAGTACCAGACTTGCCCGCCGGCGGCGCGGATCTGGCGCACCATCTGTTCCGCTTCGGTGACGGGCACGCGCGGATCGTTGTAGCCTTGGACTACGTAGAGGGGTTTAGTAATCTTAGCGGCGTTATTGGCGGGAGCGATCTTCTCCATAAAGGCCCGCATCTTAGGATCGCGCTCGTCGCCATACTCTACGCGGCGCAGATCTTGGCGGTTGGGGTTAGTATTCTCCAAGAAGGTCACGAAGTTACTGATGCCCACGTTATCGATGCCGCAGGTCAACTGGTCGCTATAGTGGACCATGGAGGCTAAGGTCATATAGCCGCCATAGGAGCCGCCCATCACGGCGATGCGCCCATTAAATTGGGGCTGTTTCTTGATCCACTCTATAAGAGCGCCAATATCTTTGACCGAATCCTCGCGCAGGTAGCCGTTATCTAAGGAGACGTAGGTCTTACCGTAACCGTGGGAGCCGCGCACGTTGGGGGCGATGACGGCGATCCCCTTCTCCACTACCAGATACTGGATGAGGGAGCTGAAGGTAGGTTGATATTGGCTCTCCGGGCCGCCGTGAATATTGATAAGGATCGGGTGGGGACCGGGGGTAGAGGGGAGGTAACAGAAGGCCGGGATCTGGCGCGGCTGGCCGTCGACCTTATCGAAGGTGGGGTAATGGATGAGCTTAGGAGAGGCGAAGCTACTCTGGTCTAAGCCGCCAATCTCACTGAAGGTCCAGCGGGTGACCTTCTCCCCTTGATCGAGGGCTACCACGTAGGTATCGCAGGGCAGATTGCCGCTCCCCACGCTCACCGCCAAGCGGTTCTGGGGGCCGAATTTGAGGCCGTAGATAACGCCCGCGGGCAGTCCCTCTACTAAATGGTACTTACAGCTACCGCGGCGCAAGTCCATTAAATACAATTTATTGTAACCCTCTTCATTAGTTACAAAAGCTAAGGTCTGGCCATCTTTAGAGAGTTGTAAGGCCACCACATCGCCGGGCAATTCCTCGGTCAGGTAGCTGATCTTGCCCGTCGAGAACTCTTCGTAAGCTAAGCGCTGGAACTCTGAGCCCCTATCGGTAGTAAAGAAGACCCCGCGCCCATCGGCACGGAAGCGGGCCGACTCGCCCAGAGCTAAAGTAGTATCCTTCTCCCCCTTCTTATCGCGCACTCCCACCGGCAGAGTCTGGCCGCTCTGGAGATCTAAGACTACCATCTCCGACTTCGTAATCGAGATATACTTATAGAGGAGCAATTTTTGGCCGTCGGCCGACCAGTCGACTACCGACCAGTAACCGCCCGGCTGGTAGACGATCTTAGCCTCTTGGGGATTTTGGGGATCCATCACCCAAATATCCCAGTCGGAGCCGTTGCGCTTCGTCGATTGGTAGGCGATCTTAGTCCCCTCTTTGTTCCAAACGACGCTGCCATAGCGCCCTTGGCCGTCGCTTAACATCTTGGAGGTAGCTTTCTGCAGATCCCAGAGGAAGATCTGGTAATTCTCATCCCCGCCCACATCTTTGAGGATGATCATCTCCTCTTTCTGGGGGTTGGGATTGACGATAATCTCGTGGACCGGCTCCTCGAAGTAGGTCAGCTGCTGGCGATACTCTCCGGGCCCCGCCACGCGGTGGATTTGGGAGGTCTGGCCGAAGCGCGTATAGATTAAGAGCCCTTGATCGCCGGGGTCCCAGCCCCCGACTACGGCCGAGCGCACATTGGAGTATTGGTTGAGGCGTTCTACCAGCTGGCTGGGGATGGGGGGCACCCCTTCGATAGTTAAACTCCCTTGCACTTGGCGAGCGACAGCGGGGGCTGGGGTGGATGGGGCGGCGACTGAGGGGGCCGGGAGGGCGCCTAAAGCCAGTCCTAAGATAAAACTAAGGGCCACGGTATGGCGCCAGTAGCGGGATAGATTCATCTTTAATAACTCCTGTAATAAAGCTCTTATTTAGGCCGAGTGAAGATCTTATCTCCCCAAAAATTGGTCCTTTCCGCCTTTAATTAAACTCCTCGTAACATTTCACCTCTTAATCTATGTATAATCAAGGTGGCGGAATTGGCCAAAGGATTTATACGTCGCGGAAGGGTATAGACTCTCCGAGACCCTGTGACTGGACCGCTATTGTGCTCGGAAGAATCGTTATTTTATATTTAGCTATGGGAGGCCCCACTATGATCTCTGGTCTGTCTGACAATTTTCAGGTCTACAACCAGCCCCTCACCGGCGCTTCCGCTCCTAAGAGCGTAGCCGCCCCTGCTTCTAACCCTCTGCCCACCGACTCTTTAGTCAAGTCACAGAGCGAGGACTGCGGTTTAATGAATCGCGCGGCCCTCTCCCAAGTGACCTCTCAGGCTACTACTGAGGCCGCGGAAGTAGCTTCCACCCAAGCCGTAAATTCTCAGAGCGTCGACTCTTGGACGGCCAAGTGGGGCCCGCAAGTTATCTACTTCCCGCTCACGGACCGTTTTAGCGATGGCGATCCTTCCAATAACTTTAATGTCGATAAGAACAACCCCACCGCTTACCATGGCGGCGACTTGCGGGGTTTAATCAATAATCTAGATTATATCAAGGACCTGGGCGCCACTTGTATTTGGGTCTCTCCCATGTACGACAACGCCGACAAGGTGCGCATGGGCAATTACGAGGGTACGGGTTACCACGGCTACTGGATCACCGACCACTATGCGGTCGACGAGCACCAGGGTACGATGGAAGACGCCAAGGAGTTGGTCAAAGAGGCCCACGAGCGCGGCATGAAGGTCGTGTTGGACACCGTTTTGAACCACGTCTCCCCCGACCACGAGTGGACTAAGGACCCCTCCAAGAAGGATTGGTTCCACCACAATGGCGGTATCCACAATTGGGAAGATCCCTGGCAGTTGGAGAATGGCGACGTCTGCGGTCTGCCCGACCTCAACCAGAGCAATCCTGAAGTTTACAAGTACCTCTTAGACAATACTCTGTGGTGGGTCAAAGAGACTGGCGCGGACGGCATTCGCTTAGACGCCATCAAGCATATCGACCACCAGTTCTGGCAGAAGTTCTGCGCGGATATTAAGAAGGAGATGGGTCCCGACTTCCTGGTGATGG
The DNA here is from genome assembly GCA_944322965.1 of Vulcanimicrobiota bacterium. GTDB lineage: Bacteria > Vulcanimicrobiota > Xenobia > Xenobiales > Xenobiaceae > Bruticola. The sequence goes on along the minus strand of CALUQR010000001.1, from coordinate 34,267 downwards.
GCGAGGCTTTACATGGCGATCCCAACATCGTCTCCGCTTACCAGCGCGACGGTATGGACAGCTGCTTCGATATGCCCCTCTACTACACTATCCGCGACACTATCGGCAAGGATGGCAGCGCTCGCAACATCGCCAACCGTTTCGCCGAGGACTCTAAGTATCCCGATGCCAGCAAGTTGGTGACCTTGCTCGACAACCACGATTTCGAGCGCTTCATGAACAACACCAACAATAGTCGCGGCGAGGACAAGTTGATGTTGGGTATGGATCTCATCATGACTTGCCGCGGTATCCCCTCCATCTACTACGGTACGGAGTCGGCCATGGTGGGCGGCGGCGATCCTGACAACCGCCGCGATATGGAATTTGGCACTAAGCCTCACATCGTCGATCACTTGCAGACCTTAACTAGCACCAGAGCGGCCATGCCCGCCTTGCAGTTTGGCGAGCAGAAGGAGATGTGGGTAGACGATCAGATTTACGCCTTCTGCCGCCGTCACGAGGGTCAGGAGTGCATCACCTTCCTCAACAACTCTTACCAGTACCAGCAGCGCAACATCCCTCTGCGGGAGGGTAGTCCCTTGCGCAATGGCGACGTGATGGTCGACGTTCTCACCGGCGACAAGTTCACCGTCAAGGATAATAAGATTGAGATTGGCGCTGCCGACAAGAAGGGCCGAGTCTTAGTTCCTGAAAAGGATTACAAAAATATCCAATTCAAGAAGTAGTCTCCGCTCTGCCCCGAGGGCGGGAGAGCCCTCGCGGGAGCCGAAGCTTAACTCTCCATAAAACAGCTCTACTCTGGCCGCCCCAGCTCCGCTGGGGCGGCCAGAGTTTCCTTATTCACGGTCATCACAAAACAAGAAGCTACGCCCTAACTCCGAAATTCAACGGCGCGAAGCGCAGCCCTGAAAGCAAGTAACTCTCGCCGGCTCCCCCCTCACGGTCACCCAAAGGCAAGTAACTACACCCTAAGTCCGAAATTCAAAAAGAAAGAAGACCAGATGAATTTAGGGTTGACGTTGCGGCGGTAGAGGTAGAGCGCTCTCTGGGTCGCTTGGAGGGCCGCTTCTAGTTGGTTGGCCGAGAGTTCGCTCTTCAGTCTTTGTAGTATCTCTTGGCAGTCGACGTTAATAATGAGTTCTTTTTTAGCTCCCACTTGGAGTAAGAGGGCGTCGCGCAGGCATCCAGCTGCTAGGCGCAGGAGTTTAGGCCCTTCCTCTCTAGCTTCCAGGCTCAGTTTTTCCAGGGTCGTAGCCGCTTCTAGCCTTTCCCAGAGCGAGGCTTTAGCTATCCGTCCTAGGATCTCTAGGAGGGCGGCCCTTCTATCCCAGGCTTGGGGGTTGGCTAGTAATTCTAGCGCTTGTCCCAGCGAGCCGTTGGCGATGCGGGCGGCCACTTGGGCTTTGGGGTTAGGGTAGCCGAGTTGGAGTAGATGTTGGCTCAGTAGTTCCAGGGGCAGGGGTTTAAATTCTAGGATCCGGCAGCGCGAGGTAATGGTGGGCAGGAGCTCTCGCCCTTCGCTATGGGCGATAAGCATCATAATGAGCGAGCTAGGCGGTTCCTCTAGCGTTTTTAGGAGCGCGCTCTGGGCCTCTTCGGTCAGGCTTTGGGCCTCGTCGATAATCCAGAACCGGTATCCCCCTTCGTAGGAGCAGGTTTGGACGGCCTCGATCCCGGCCCGGATCTCTTCGATCCCGATAGAGTCTCGGCCTGGGGCGAGGCTCGTCCAGCGCAGATCGGGGTGGATATCGCGCTCGACCCGTTGGCAGTTAGAGCACTCTCCGCAGGGCCGACTCCCCAGCGGCGCTGGGCAGAGCAGGGCGGCCGCCAGCCAGTGGGCTACGAGGGCTTTACCCACCCCGCGCGGTCCGTGGAATAGGTAGCTAGGGGCCACGCTGGCGGAGTTGGCGATTTGGCGCAGCCGTTCCAGGACTCTTTGGTGGCCGACGATCTCTTTCAAGAGCGCGACTCCAGGAAGGGTAAGACTTCGCGCCAGATAGCGCGGGCCACTTCTTGGCGCGGCTGGGAGGCGTCTAGGAGCCGCCAGCGACTTTCCGTCGGTCCGCGTTCCCCGCGCGCTAGGGCCAGATAATTTTGGCGCAGCTGTTCGAAGAAGGAGCGCTGTTCGCGTTCGATGCGATCGAGCTGGCTGGGATCGTCTTGGCAACGCTGGGCCAGGCGCTGGCGTCCCGCTTCGTAATCTAGGTCTAGGAGAAAGGTCAGTTGGGGCTGACAGGAGCCGACGCAGATCTGGTTGAGATGTACGATCTTCGGCCAGGAGAGCGAGCGCGCCCCTTGGTAGGCCAGGGTAGAGTCGTAAAAGCGATCGCAGAGTACGATCTTCCCGGCCCGTAGACTGGGCTCAATAAGCTCTTGGATATGTTGGACCCGCGCCGCTTCGAAGAGGAGCAGTTCGGTGAGCGGCTCCATCTTCTCGTATTGGGGGTCTATGAGCAAGTTTCGGATCCCTTCTCCTAGGGGCGTCCCGCCCGGCTCGCGGGTAGCTACGACGGCGTAGCCTTCCTCTTGCAGGCGCTGGCTCAGCCAGGCCACTTGGGTGCTCTTCCCTCCCCCTTCCGGCCCTTCGAAGGTAATAAAGAGCCCGCGCTCTAGTCTTTTTGGGGCGGTGGGCGTTCCCATCTCCACTCTCCTCACATTTTAAGAGATCTCAGCCGTCTTCTTCTGGCCTACGATGCGCAAGTAAGATTCGGGCTCTTGGCCGTAAACTCTAGCATTGAGTCCGGCGGCCTGGATAATTTGGACTTGGAGTCTACGCAGATCTTGCTTTTGGGGCAAGAGGTTACAGGGCTTCCCGCTGGATAAGACTTGGCGCACCGCCTCTTGGGCGTCTAAGCGGGCCAAATCCTTATTGAGGAGCACCCCTTGGAAGCGTTCGTCGAGGAACGATTTCATCTTAATCCAGCTATTCTCGCTCAAGAAGCGCACCGGCATATGGTGCGAGCGCAGAGCCTGGAAGAGGGCGGGATCTTGGCGGGGGCTAGAGTCTAGAGCTAGGACCAACTGGGCCTGGCGCCAACTGGGGGCGAGCCGAACGGGCAGGTGCAGGAGCTGGATCAAGCGCTGCAGTCGCCCTTTACTGAGCCCCACTAGGTAGAGGTCGAGGGGCGGAGCCCCTTGGCCGCCATTGGTGGGGGCGGTAGCGGCTAATAGGGGCTGCCCTTGCCCATCGCAATAGCGGTCGCGGCGCAAGTGGGCGAACCGCTCCTCCAGGGGGTCTAAGGGCGCAACGGCGACGGGGGGCGGGGTTGGGGAAGGGGAGGGCTCTAGAGGTTCATCCTCTGGGGGAGCGGGTTTAGCTGGCTGGGGTTTAGGCTGGGCGGCGCTCTCCTCTCTTTGGAGGGCAGGCAAATTGGGGCTCAGCTGGCCAGGAGCTAGGCGTTCGCGCAGGAGGGGGGCGATCTGGGCCCCGCGCAGGAGGGCGTCTACCGACTGGGCTACGTCTTTATGGATGGCCCACAGATTGCGCTCGCGCAATTCGATTACGACCTCAAAGGTAGGCGGAGCCTTGCGCTCTTGGATAGCTTTGCGCCCGCCCCCTTTTTTGAAGGCGATCTCGTCGGAGAGGGTGACGGACTCGATGCCGCCTACCAGATCGCAGAGGGTGGGATTCTTGACCAGATTCTCTAGGGTATTGCCGTGGGCGGTGGCCACTAAGGTCACTCCCCGTTCGGCGATAGTCCGGGCCGCGTAGGTATCGGCTTCCACCCCGATCTCGTCGATAATAACTACTTCCGGGGTATGGTTCTCCACCGCTTCGATCATCACTTGGTGTTGCAGCTGGGGCTGGGGCACTTGGATGCGGCGGGCGGCTCCGACGCCGGGGTGGGGTATATCGCCGTCGCCGGCAATCTCGTTGGAGGTGTCGACGATAATTACCCGCTTATGGAACTCGTCGGCTAAGACGCGCGCCACCTCGCGCAGGACGGTAGTCTTCCCCACCCCGGGCCGCCCCATGAGCAGGATACTGCGCCCGCTCTGGAGGACGTCTTTAATGAGATCGGCGTTGCCATAGACGGCCCGCCCTACGCGGGCGGTGATCCCTACGACTCGCCCTTGCCTATTGCGCAGGGCGGAGATGCGGTGCAGGGTGGCGTTGATCCCCGCCCGGTTATCGCCTCCAAATTGGCCTACCCGGGCGGTCACATACTCTAAATCTTCGTAGCTCACCGCATCTTCGGCGATGGGCCAGCTCTCTCTTTGGAAGCGGGCGCAGGGTAATCGCCCCAGATCGGCCACAAATTCGATAAGTTCAGAGCGGGGCGTCTCTAGTTGGGCGAATCCCCTCCTCCAGGCGGGGGGAAAGGCCCCCAAAAGTCCTTCTAAGTCGTCGGCGGCGATCCAGAGCGGTTCCGCCTCTATTTTAGCCATCTACGTATCTCTCAATCTCTAGTGAAGTAGTAACTCTCTAGCTAGCGCCCGGCGGGTTCTAGGCGCAGACTAAGACGCGCTCTAAGTGGGGATCGCTCAGACCGTCTAGGGGGATCCCCACCCGCTGCAGCTCTCGCAAGTAGAGCCAATGTTCGCGCTCTAACCTCTCGCCCGGACAGATGAGCGGAATCCCCGGCGGATAGGGGGTTATAAGTTCGGCGCAGGGTAGTCCGAAGGCCTCCTCCCAGGGCAGGGAGCGGGTGGGGCTAAAGTAGGCCTGGCGGGGGGTCAAGAGCAGTTGGGGGAAGCCGGGGAAGCCCATCTGGGCCACTCGTCTTAAGGGCGCGGCCGCCCCTTCCCGCGAGATCCAACCGTGGGGCTCAGAGGCTATGGTGGAGAGCGCCTTCTGGAGCAGTTCGATCTCTCGCTCCCCGTGGGCTGGCGTCAAAACTAAGACGACGTTGGCCAGATCGGACATCTCCGCTTGGATCTGGAAGCGATAGCGCAAGGTCCGTTCCAGCTCGACCCCGTCGATCCCTAAGGGCAGGGCGGAGATTACGATCCGCGTGGGATCGTAATCCCAGGCCGATCCGCGCTCTAATAATCTAAAGCCCGGCTGTCGGTTGAGCCACTGGCGCAATTCGAGAGCCAACTTCCAGGTACGCAGCCAATCTCGCTCCCCATCTAGGGCCAATTGGCGCCGAGCCAAATCGAGGGAGGCTAAGATTAAGTAGCTGGGGCTCGTACTTTGCAACATGCGCAAGGCCAGATTGAGGCGCTCTGGGGCGAGCTTCTCCCCTTGCCAATGGAGCATCGAACCTTGGGAGAGGGCCCCTAGGAGTTTGTGGCAACTCTGGACTACGCAGTCGGCGCCAAATTCTAAAGCCGAGGGCGGCAGCTGGGGGATGACTCCAAAATGGGGCCCCCAGGCCTCGTCGACTAGGAGGGGTACTCCATGGCTTTGGGCGGCCTGACAGATCCCTTCCATCTGGGCGCAGGCCCCATAGGGGGTGACGGAGGTCACCGCCCAGGCTAAAGCTTGGGGATGGAGTTTAGCTAGGCGCTCTAACTCTTCTAACTCTACGGGTAAACTGACCCCCGCCTCTTGGTCGTAAGGGGAGGAGGCGTAGATAGGGTAAGCGCCAGAGAGGATAAGCCCGGCCTGGAGGGAGCGGTGGGCGCAGCGGGGCAGGATGACCTCTCCTGAAGGGCGCAGCGCGGCCAAGAGGGCGGCCTGATTGCCGCAGGTAGAGCCATTGACTAAGAACCAGGTTTGGCGCGCCCCAAAGTATTGGGCGGCCAACTCTTGGGCCTCTTTGGTGTAGCTGGCGGGCCGGTGAATATCGTCCATATCGAGGACCTGGGTAATATCGCAAGCTAAGGCCCGCTTTCCCATCAGTTGGCGCAACTGGGGGGCGGCCCCGCGTCCCTGCATGTGGCCGGGCATATGGAAGGGGGTATTAGCTTCGGCCCGGTAAGCTTCGAGAGCTTCGTAGAGCGGGGCCCGCTCCTGGCGCTGGCGATCGAAAGTTCTAGGCAAAGGCGATCTCCTCAATTTGGCCTAAGCGGAGCGCCCAGTGGGCGGCGGCGGAAGCGTCGCGGAGTCCGATCTCTAAGTAACCGCCCGAGCCCCAGTAGGCTAAGGGCTGCCCGGGCTCTACCTGGCAGAAGGTAGCTACTAAGGGTAGCTCCTCTCCTAAGAAATAGAGGCTTTGGCAGTTGGGGGGCGCTAGATATTGAGGTAGGCTCAAGATGAGATTGCCGAAGCGATCGATATGGAAGATCTGGACTAGGCCGCGCTGGGCCCCGGGGGCCCAGCGCGGCCACTCTAAGGCTAGAGGCGTCTGGGCGGGGGTTCCCAGCGCCTCTAGCTTTGCCCCGGCGGCCAGCCTAGCGGCCGCCGGGGCAAAGAGGTCGCGCCCCTGAAAGGTGGCGCTGACCCGCTCTAAACCCATCTTGTGGGGGTCTAAAGCCACCACTTCTAACCAAGGATCGATCTCCCAGGCCAAAGTAAAGAGCCCATTATCGGGCCCCACGTACCAACCGCGCGCCGAACGGGCGGCCAGCGCCTGGCGTTTACCCCCCACCCCCGGGTCGACTACCGCCAAATGGACGGCTCCAGCGGGCAGATAGGGGAGCGCGCTAGCCAAGAGATAGGCCCCCTGGGCGATAGCTCCCGGGGCCACTCCGTGGCTCAAGTCGAGGATCCGGCTATGGGGAGCTACCTGCCAGAGGGCGGCTTTAAGTTGACCTACGTAAGTATCCTCTAAACCGAAATCGGTAGTGAGGGTAATGAGCGGCCGAGCTGAATCGGCTTCGCAGCTAGCCACCTCCTACTGCTCCTGGCCCATCTTGTGGAGCAGCTCCCCTACCGCATGGCTGATCCAGGGCATAATTCCGGTAATAAAGGGGGAGGTGCGCTCTAAGTAGACGTCCTCTAAGATGAGGTGGCGCATCTGGGTATCTAAGACGTGCTGGACGTCGGTAAAGGCCCGCATAAAGAGCACTACCTCTTCGCCCATATCGGGATCGTCCAACTCGCGCAAGCCGCGGATATAGCGCACGCAACAATCGTACATAGCGGCCAAGCGGGCCGAGAGCTCTAAGGCTACGGAGGGACTAATCTCCACGCACTCCAATTTGGCGCGCAAGACTTGGGCCATGGCCTCGCGCTGGGCGGCGAACTCGTCCTCTTCGATCTCGTCCTCCTCGCTCAGCTCTTCGACTAGCTCCTCTTCCTCCACGGGATCGATATTAGCTTCCAACTTGCGCAGCCGGGCGTCAAAGATATCGTCTAAAGCGGAGAGGATCTCTTCGATAGGACCTACCGCATTGCGCACGCAGCGCCCCAAAGTACCCAGCGTCTCGCGCACGTAGAGCAAGAATTGGAAGACGCGCTCCGGCTTCTCGGGACTATCTAAGAGCTTCTCTAGATAATCCATATAATCTAAGCAGAGAATGTAGGCCCGTCCCATGTAGAAGGTAGGCTGCACTACGGTGAGAGGCATCACTCCAAAATTGGTGATGGTCTGGAAGAGGCTGAGACTGATGTCTCCAGTCGTCGTACGCTCCCGCACCTCCACGCGCATATCATCCCAAAAAGACATCTAGCTACCTCCCACTCAAGTTAAAAGAACTTAAACGGCTTCCACTAGACTCCCTATTTTCCCCCTGAACTTAGCCTCTCAGTCTCTATTTTTAGGTTCCAAAACCTCGGGCAATTGGGGCGCGGGACGCGAGTCTAAGCTGGGATTGCGCGGGGTATCCTCTTGGGTGGAGGGGATACCCAACTTAATGCCTCCCTCTTCGGCCTTGGGAGGTACGGAGGAGACCTCCTCCAGCTCTTCCTCCTCTTCTCCATCCTCGCCCGCCAGAATAATCTCCGCGCAGCTCTCGCCTAAGCAGGCCAAAAGGTGGCGGCGCAGCTCTTCCCCTTTATAGTGGGACTTACTCAAAGCCTCCAGATCGTTAGCTAAGAGCGGGCGGCCCAACTCGGTGCGCAGCCAGTTGGCGAAGTCGTTGCGCTCCATGTGATACTCTAAGGAGGCGGCCTCCACGTAGTGCAAGACGTCGATAAAGGTGCGCAGGGAGCGGACTTGGATCCCCAAGTAGCGGCCGGGAATCCAGAAGTGGAAGGCCCGATCTTCGGGGATAGTAGTCGTAGAGGAGATAGGCTCCGAGCAGGCCCCTTTCTTGCGCTCCATGACGATCTGGCTCTCATCGGCCGCCGCCAAACGCGGAATGACATAACGGGCCCGCTCCATCAACTGACGCGCCCGCTCTTTAGTGGAGGCGTCCGTCCAGACGTTAATCCGAGCCAAGGAGGGGTGAGGCACCATCAAGACGGAGGACTCGTCGGCAAAATCGACGCGCACCCCGTCTAAGAGCTCTAACTTCTCATCCCGGAAGCGCTCTACTAAGAGGCGCATCACTTTGGCCTTATCGGACCAGTTACAATCGACCCGCCCAGAGAGCGAATAGTGGGGAGGCACGGCCTTGACGATCTCCGAGAGGGGCTTATCGGCGGCCGATAACATCTCTAAGAGCTTGGCCAAAGCGAACATAGCGTCGAAACTGGGGGAGAACTCGGGGAAGACGAAAGCTCCGGAGGCCGTTCCCGCTAGAGCGATACGCCCGCCGCTCACAGCCGCGCTGTGCATAATGGAGCGATGGTCCGTCTTGGTGCGGATGATCTTGCCCTTCTCCTGTTGGGCCAATTTCTCCATAATCCCCGGCACGCTAATAGGTACCGCCACCAGCGCTTCTCGGCGCGAGCGGAAGACCATCAGCGCCATCAAGGCTAAGAGGTTGGTCCCCTTAATAGCTTGGCCCTCTTCGTCTACTAGATAGAAGCGCTCGGCGTCGGGCTCAATAATGATCCCCAAGTTGGCGCCTACCGGCTTGACGATCTCCGAGAGCTGGCGCAAAGCCCCTTCCTTCTTCTCTTGGGCCTCGCGGGCCTTATCGTAGTCGACATAGGCGTTTAAGGAGACGGTATCCACCCCCAACTTATTGAGGATAAAGGGCAAGACTTGGCTGGCCCCTCCGTAAGAGTAGTCGACGACTATCTTAAAATTGGCCCCCTTAATGGCCTTCGTCTGCAAACACTTAGTGAAGCCGTCGATATAGCGGTTGATACTATCCTCGACGTAGCTGATAATACCCACTTCGTCGATGTCGGTACGCCGGAAATCTTGGCGCACGAAGTAATTTTCCAACTTGCGCTGGCGGGTCTTTTCGATATTGATGCCGCGCTCGTCGAAGAAGTCGATCTCTATGAGGCGCGCCTCGTCGCGGTAGATGCGCGTATGGATCCCGCCCACCGCTTGAGAGATATTGACGATATAGCGACTGACGGCCGCCGGCAATAAGCGCAGATCTAAGATATTGACCCCCACCGAAGAGAGGCCGGAGATGAGAGCCCTATTGGCCAGACGGCAGACGGGGTGGGTATCGCGCGAGACGGCTACGGTCGAGCCCTTGGGGAGGGTGGTGCCAAAGGCCGCCCCCAATTTCATGGCAAACTCCGGGGTAATCTCTAAGTTTCCTAAGCCTACGATCCCGTCGCGCCCAAAGAGGGTCTCCGAGTTCTTCTTACCCCAGACCAAATTCTCAGAGATAATGGAGCCGTCGGGGATATGCTTATCGGGCCAGATGGAGACGGAGGCCCTCACCGTAGCGCCGCGCCCTATAAAGACGTTCTCGCCAATAACGCAGCTATCGCATAAGGTCACGCCCGGCTTAATAGTCGATTGGCGGCCGATAATCGCCCCAGTACTATTACTCTTACGCCCAAAGAAGACGTTATTAAAGATAATATCGCGATGGAGGGAGACGTCCTCTTCAATAATACAGTTATCGCCAATACAGGTATAAGAGGAGACGTAGCTGTGGGCCCCGATGCGACAGTTGCGCCCGATCATCAAGGGGGCCTCTAAGGTGGCGGTAGGATCGATCTTGGTCCCCTCTCCGATCCATACGCCCGGCGCTCTCTGGGCGCCCACCATCTCTTGCAGGACCTTGCCATTAAACATATCGCGGTGGGCGGCGGCGTAGTGGTCGATATCTCCAATATCGCACCAGTAACCCGAGGCTACGTACCCGTAGAGCCCCTTCTTCTCCTTTAAGAGGTGGGGGAAGATGTCGCGGGAGAAGTCGTACTCCTTATTCTTCTCCATGAGATCGAAGATCTCGGGCTCTAAGATATAGATTCCGGTATTGACTTGATCGGAGAAGACTTCGCCCCAGGTGGGCTTCTCTAAGAAGCACTGGATGGCGCCGCTCTCGTCGGTAATGACTACCCCGTACTCCAGGGGATTGTTGACCCGCATCAAGACTAAGGTCGCTACGGCCTTCTTCTCTTTGTGGAAGGCTATGGCCCGACTGAGATCGATATCGGTGAGCCCATCGCCGCTAATGACCATAAAGGTCTCAGAGCCTATATACTCCTGCACCTCTTTGACGCTGCCCGCCGTCCCCAGAGGGATACTCTCTACCGAGTAGATGATCTTATGGCCAAACTCCGTGCCGTCTCCAAAGTAAGAGACTATATCTTCAGCTTTATAGTGGAGGGTGACGACTACCGTCTCGATCCCGTGCCTTTTGAGCAGATCGAGCGTATACTCCATGACGGGCCGATTGCAGACCGGAACCATAGGTTTAGGCCTACTGACGGTCAGAGGGCGCAAGCGCGTGCCCTCGCCTCCTGCCATAATTACTGCCTTCACTCTACTCTCACCTCACTACTAGCTAATCGCCGGGCTTTTAAACTCTCTACTCTCCCTTAAAAGACTGGCTCTCCCCCTAGAACGGAGGACGCCCCTCTAGCACTCTGGCGAGTCCTAGCGAGGCGTCCCCGTGGGCCATCAACTTAGTGGACTGCGAGTCCTAGCGATGCTTCTTATTCTTCTTGCCACCCTTACTACTAGAGCCGCCCTCTTCCTTAAACTCTTCTAAAGGCTCTCCAGTTTCTAATTCGGGAGTTCCCTCTAAGGAAGCGCCCTCCTCCGTAACTAAGGGCTCTAAAGCGGTCTCTGAGGAGTCAGGCTCCAACTGCACAGGCAGCTCGGGCTGAGATTGGGCGATTACCGGCGCCTTCTCCTCTACCTCAAAAGGGCGAACGGCCTCCTCTTGGGGTTCGGGCAACATGCGCTCTAAGACCAGGGAAGAGACGTCTACCTTAGTGAGAGGCGCCATATTCTGCAACTCCTGAGCCAGATAATGGCGCTGTTGCTCGACTACGATACGCTCCAGGTCGGCCGCTAAGACTTCGATATGATCTAAGAACTCGAAACTTGCCTGGGGGTTAGTCTGCTTTAAGTGGGAGCGCATTAAGGTGGTGATGCGCTCGGTGGAGATAATGACGGCGTGCTCTAAACCGTAGGCGGCTAAGTGGGCGCCCACTAAGTAAGATTGGTCGACGCTCATAGCCTCCGTGCAGAGTACGAAGAGGTAGCGCAAGCCGTTGATCGAGATGAAGATCTGGACGGGCAACTTGGGATTGCGATAGATCTTCAAAGCCTGGGCGGGGATCCCCAAATCGGCCAAAATGCCGCGCACTAAGACTAAGAGCCAGGTGCGATTGGAGAGCATCTGACTGCCGCTCTCCGTGCAGGCTAAGACCTCCTCTACCATCTCGTCGGCGATAGGGCTGCCGCAGATAAAGCACTTAAAGGCCTTCTGGGAGCTCTCGTCGATGGTGGCCTTATCGGAGACGCGCAAGATCTGCTGACCGGTGCGCCGACAGAGGACGGCGTAATCCATGCTCAAGAGGCCCAACTCTTTGAACTGATGGATCCGCTCTTCTAAGACCTCGCGATCCATGCCCTCGATCTTATTTAAGAAGATGGAGCCGGCCTCTTTGATCTGCTCTAAGAGGCAACGAGCTTCGCGATCGCGCAGGGATTGGGCGGCGGTAATCTCCTCCAGGCTGGGAGGGGCGCTCTCTACCTGGGCGTCCTCTACCTCTAAGGGCAACAATTCAGGCGCCAGCTGCCACTCGCCCAATTGGGGCTGAGAAGCGCTCAAAATGGTGTGGATCTGGGTAAAGAACTCCTCGCCGTCTACGGACTCTTGGCGTGTAAAGACTCCCGCTTGGAGCTCCTGCTGGCCGCGCTGGGCTTTGAGATAGAAGATCACTCCCGGCTGGGGCAAGTAGAGCTCGCCTAAGAGCAAGTCGGAAGGCTCGCAGAAGGGGAGCTTCTCCTCCTGGGCGCTATCTAACCCCAGACGCTGCAAATACTCCAGACGCATCTGTTGGATCAGGGACTGATAACGCCCCTCTAAGCCTTGGCGCAGCTGGGAAGCCTGCTCGGCGCTGAGCTCAATCGCTAACCGCTTTTTGATAATTTTCAACATAATAGAGTCTCGCTATTCTCAATTATCGCCCTAGAGCCCACCCAAGCCCCTAAAAGAGGGCTGGGCGTCCCCTTGGGAGCGCTTCTTTTTAGGCGGAATTTCTCTCCAGAAGGAGGCCTCTCCTGCCCTCCCCGGCTAGAGCTCTTAGGCCCTAACCTAGTAAGCCAAAGCGAAGAGGACCTGCTCTTTAGTCTCTCGGCCGCTAAAGATACACTTGCCCACGCCGCCCGGCTGCTCTAAGGGGATACAGCGCACCGTAGCTTTGGTTTCCTCTTTAATCTGGGCCTCCACTTGGGGATCTTCGTGGAACCAGCAGCGCACGAAACCGCCCGCCTGCACCGCCTCTTTGAGCTGGTCGTAGCTTTCTACTTCCACCGTCTTAGAGCGCTGGAACTGGAGGGCCTTTTGGTACATAGCCTCCTGAACGGTCTGCACCTTCTTTTGCAGCCACTGGGGGTCGACTTCCGCTAACTTGCAGAACTCTTTGCTATTATCGAAGCGTGTTTTGAGGACGAAGGCCTCGTTGGCCACGTCGCGCGGCCCCACCTCGAAGCGGAAGGGCAAGCCCCGCTGCTCCCAGTGGAAGTGCTTCTCTACCGCCCGCCCCTCACGCAGATCGAGTACGATCTTTTGGGTGGCGCTGTGATCGGTAAAGACGGAGATGATCTCTCGGTTCTTATCGCGCTCCAAAGCGGCTTGCAAGTGCTCCTCGCCGCACAGAGCGGCCAAGAGGCGCTTACAGTAGGTTATGACTTGCTCTTTCTCCTCATCGCTGCGGTAGATGGGCACCACGGCGCCCAAAGTAGAGGCCACCCGCGGAGGCAGGATTAAGCCCTCGTCGTCGGAGTGGGTCATAATTAAGCCGCCGATGAGGCGCGTGGAGACGCCCCAGGAGGTCGTCCAGCAGTGTTGCAATTGGTTGCCGCGATCTAAGTACTTAATATCGAAGGCCTTAGAGAAATTCTGACCTAAGAAGTGGGAGGTCCCAGCCTGCAGGGCCTTGCCATCTTGCATGAGGGCTTCGATAGTGTAGGTAGTCACCGCGCCCGGGAACTTTTCGCTCTCCGTCTTGCGCCCCTTAACGACGGGCATAGCTAAGAACTGGTGGGCAAACTGGGCGTAGACGTCCAACATGCGCCTAGTCTCCTCTTGGGCCTCCTGAGCCGTCTCGTGGGCGGTATGACCCTCTTGCCAGAGGAACTCGGCCGTGCGCAGGAAGAGGCGGGTGCGCATCTCCCAGCGCATGACGTTGGCCCACTGGTTGATGAGCAGGGGCAGATCGCGGTAGCTCTGGATCCACTGGGCGTACATGTGACCGAAGATCGTCTCCGAAGTGGGACGCACTACGAAGGGTTCAGGCAACTCGGAACGGGCCTGCAAATGGCCGTCCTCGCCTTTTTTCAGGGACGAGTGGGTGACCACCGCGCACTCCATGGCGAAGCCCTCGACGTGCTGGGCCTCTTTTTCCAAGAAGCTGACGGGGATCAAGAGGGGGAAATAGGCGTTCTGATGGCCCGTAGCCTTAAAGCGGCGATCGAGATCGCGCTGGATGGCCTCCCAGAGGGCGTAGCCGTGGGGGCGGATGACCATACAGCCCCGCACCGGCGAATAGTCGGCCAGTTCGGCGGCTTTGATGACGTCTAAATACCACTGGGGATAATCTTTACTGCGAGCGACAATATTCTTAGCCATGATCTAATTCCTCAATGCCAGAACTTCTTTAAGGGGTAGCCGTAGCGGCCGGAGTAGCTTCCGCAGCGGGGGGCGCAGCCGGAGTAGCCGGAGCCTCAGGGGCCGCAGCCGCCGGGGTAGCTTCCACAGCGGGAGCCGCAGTCGCCGGAGCGGCCGGAGCCTCAGGGGCCGCAGCCGCCGGGGTAGCTTCCACAGCGGGAGCCGCAGTCGCCGGAGCGGCCGGAGTTTCAGAAGCTGCTGTAGCGGGAACTTCCGCCGTCGGAGCGCTAGAAGCGGCGGGCTGAGGCTTAAACTCTACTACCGGGGCGGGGCTGGCGGGCTTAGGAGCGGGGGTTTTCCCCTCCAGGCGGTCGATCATCGCTTGGATGGCGGCGCGCATCTGGGCCGCTTGGCCGCCCATCTGGGCCGGGATCATATCTCTAGCCTTAGTGAAAGTGGCGACGGCCTCTTTCTTCTGACCGGCCTGCTCGTAGATGGCCCCTTGCTCGAAGCAGAGGTTGACGGCCCGATCGATCTCATTCATATTCTGGGCGATGAGGATAGCCATATCTAAGGCCTTGTGGCAGGCTTCCATATCCTTCTGACCCAAGGAGACTAAGGCCTTAGTGTGGTAGGCTTCGATATTGCCGGGATCGGTCTTTAAGACTTCGTCTAAATTTTTCTGAGCTTCCTCAAATTTGCTCTGCTGCGCTAAGAGGCTAGCCAACTTGACCTGAGCCTCTACCCGCTGTGAGTCGCGGTGGGCCTGCAGAGTGGTGGGGTCGTCGCCCGGGCCAGGCTTAATGGGGGTCTTGCAGAAATCGACCACCTCTTGGTAGAGCGCTTGGGCCTTATCTAAGTGGTCCTCCTGGACCTCCAAGTCGGCCAGGGTGCGCTTAGCGAAGAGGTACTCCTTATCTAAGGCCAAGGCCTTATTGAGATAATCGCGGGCGTTGGCGAAGGCCTCCTCTTGGGTCTGCTGGGGGGCGGGCGTAGCGCTAGGAGCGGGGGTAGCCTGGCCCTCAACCTCTTTAGCGAGGTTCTTCTTGACCGCCGCTTCCGTCTTTAAGGCTTGGGCGGTAGGTAAGGTCTGCCCTTTGAGCATCCAGTAATAACCGAGGTTAGCTAAAGCCTCCACGTTAGTGGCGTCGGTCCCGACCTCTTTGGTGTAGCGCTCAATCTCTAAGTCGACTTCGTACTTCTGACTCTGGGCCTCTTGGGCTACCTGATCGGGCTGGGTCTCATTGCTGCCGATGGCGTAGCACATAATACCGGAAGTCATACAGAAGGCGATAACTAAGAACCAGACCCCTAAGTTGAGCAAGAATTGCCTCTGTCGCTCCTGGGGTGATATTTCGCGTATCTCGGCATCTTCTAGACGTACCGCCTTGCGCTGGACATTATCGGTAGATTTGCGTCTCCTGGAGGCCATAACTAAAGCTCCTCAATTGAAATTCAACTACTCGGGACCTCTCGCTCCCCCATAAATAAAAAGAGGCCTAGAAAAATGGCTGATCGGTTTCCCTAAGCCAAGCTCTAATCCTCTTTTTCCCCCCGGGGCCTTCTCTTTTAAGAGCGCCCCAAGCGCTCTAACTCTTGGAGATAGCCCTTAATTTCTAAGAGCTCTTCCGTCTCGTAGTCGACGATAATATTTCCCTGACCGGTGCGCACGTAGCATTCAATGCGCCGCACCTCATCTTGGCTGCGACTCTCGCGCAGACAGTCGATAATCTCCCGCTGGGCTTTGAGGTAGGAGCGTTTGGCCTCCTCTATATCTCGAGCGTCGTGGGCCTGGCGAGCCCGCAATTTGTAGATCCTAGCTTTAGCCATATAAAGTTCGTCTAGATGGGCTCTATAGCGCGGGAGGGCTAAGTAATGATCGGCCACTTTAATAGCCTCATCGTAGCGCTGCATATCCCCTAAAAGTTCGATCTCTTTAATAATCCCAGTAATGTAGCGGTTGGGAATAGAGCGCAAGAGGGCCAGGGCTTTAGGCTCCTCATGGAGGGCGCAGTAGGCCTCCACCGACCCTAGGACGGCCACCTGACCTTGGCCCAAGAACTGGGCCAGGCAGGGCGGGACTTGGCTGGGGTTAGTGCGGAAGGTAGACCAGACGGCGGCCGGATGTCTACCAAAGTGGCTGGTGACGCGAGCGATCACCTGGCGGTAGAGCTCTAAGGCGTGCTCATACTCCCCCCGCTCCATCTCTACGCGAGCGTAATCATTGTAGACGTAGAGGTAATCTGAATTGTGGGGGCCGCGCACCATACTAAACTGCTGGCGATTGAGAAAATGCTTATCGCGCCACTCTAAATACCAAGGTAGGGGTTTCCCCTCCGTCTCTAAGAGGCGCTGATACGCTTGCGCGGCCCGCTCTAGAAGCTCCGCCCGCGTAGGCTGCGACCACCAACCTATACCCTTCCCCTCTTGGCCCCGGCTGAGAGGAGCCTCGTAGGCCTCTTCGACTAAGGGCTGGATGTAGAGGTTGCGCACGCAGGCGACGCTAGAGAGGCTGCGCGTAGAGTCGCTAAATAGTAAAAGAGCGCAGCCCCCCATAGCCATAAGCTCCGGACGGTCAAAAGAAAGGGCCAAGACGGAAAGGCCTAGACTAACTAAGGCCGGTATACCTACCAAGATTATAAGGAGCGTCCAGCTGATCCAGCGCCAACTCTTCTTTACTTTTACTTGGGGCCCGCTCTGGGGGGCCTGCGCCGTCAGCTCCTCACTCCCTGACATAATAGATAACCGCTCCTAGTCTATCCCTTCCCCTCCCTCCTCATTCCTTCTCTACCTCTGCAGGCGATATTCCTTCTTGGCGGCTCAAAAGTTGGCGCTCTCGCTTAGCCTCCTGCAAATTGCGCAAGATCCCCGGCAGATCTTTGTCTAAATCCTCGTCCTCCCCTAAGCTATCCGCCTCTCCCTCAAGGCAGGGCCGATACTTAGAGAGCGTCTCCTCCCCGTACCTTTCACGGAGGGCCAACTCTAAAAAGGGGATCGTCCGCTCTAGACGCTCTAAAGCCCATTGGGGGCCCTTCCAATCGAGCCAATCCCTATGGCGACTGAGGACCATACTGGATACCAATCCGGGATCGACCGGTACCAGAAGGTCTTTATTTAACCACTCCCTCCACTGGCGCTCGCCTTCCGTAAGTAAAGAGACGTAAGTCAGACCCTGGCCCATAGTGCGCGCCGTTCTACCGCTAAAGCGAAGATGCTTAAGAGCTAGCTGGCGCCATTCCTCTAAACGGTCTAAACCCTCATAGGTAGGTAAGGCCACAAAGAGCGTAGTAGCGTAACTCCGATTATTGCCCATGTAGCGCACACAATCTGGATATTTACCCTCTTCAAAATCGACTAGATCTAACTCTTGGGGGGTATGCAATTGGCTATGCTTTTGCCAAATATTTTGGCACTTTTGGAAATAAGAGAGCGAAGCCTCAAAGTCCCGCAGGCCTTGGGTAATCTCTAAAGCCGAAGCGTATATATAGTAGTATTAGGCGTCGTCGTGGGGGCCATTGATAGCCGCTAACTCTTGGGGCGAGAGCCTATGGGGATCGCGCCACGAGTAGAGGGCGGGCAGAGGTTTCCCCTCATAAGACTCTAACCAATGGACCCAATCCATGAGCTCTTCATAATACTCCTCTCGCGAAGAGCGGTAGAAACAGCCCCACAACCTCCACTTTTGCTGGCGCTCCAATTGAGCTTCAGTAGGACGGCGCATATATAAACCTTCAAATTCCTCTATTCCATTGGAAGCCAAGGTCTCTAAGGCCGATTGTCCATCCATAAACCCATCGTAGACGGGCAGAATGACGTAGAGGGAGAGCATGTGGAACTTAAACTTGTGGAGCGGAGTGCAGAACCACCAGCCTAAGAAGGCCAGACCTAAGAGGAGTACTAAGCCTATTAGGTAGCCGACGCCCCGCAGCAGGAAGCGCACCTCCTCCCACCCATCCTGGCACTCTTTATAGTCTCCAGTCATCGCCGATCTCCGCGTCTCAACGTAGAAAGGGGGGATGAAATGAGAGGCTATCCCTCTACTAAAAAGCCCATCATGGCCTCCGAAGAGATCTCCTGGTCCCCTAAGAATTCGCGCAGCCGCTTGACGGCTCGCGAGTGCATCTGGGAGATGCGCTGCTTAGAGACCCCTAGTAGGCGAGAGATCTTCTCAAAGGTAACCCCTTCAAAGTAGTGCATCTTAATGAGCAACTGTTCCCGCTCATTGAGCTGATTGATGGCCCAGCGCAACTGGTCGCGCTCTTGACTAAACTCCAACTCGCGGGCCGGGTCGTAAAAGGGGGAGTCGGAGGCCACCACATCCATAATGGTACCCTCGCTGGAGTCGGAGGCGTTGAGGGGTTGATCGAGGGAGAGGAGGTAGACGCAACCTAGGCAGGAGATGAGGTCGAAGACCTCGCCGGCGGAGATCTTTAGCTCTTGCGCCAACTCCTCTTCGGTAGGTTGGCGGCCGCTAATGGAGGTAAATTTATCGATAGCCTTTTGCAGGGCCCGCGCCTTGCAGCGGGTGCGCTCCGGCAACCAGTCCATGCGCCGCAGACCGTTATAAATGGCCCCCCGTACTACGGGGGCGGCGTAAGTCTCAAATTTAAAACCGCGGCTCAGCTCAAAACCTTCGATGGCTCGCAAGAGGCCGAAGAGGCCGTCGCTCATGAGATCGTCCATCTCGACGGAGCCGCGTATCTTGGCCATCACTTTGGCGGACAAACCCCGAACTAACGGCAGGTAATACTCAACCAGCCGTTCCTGCAAGGCGGGATCGCCGCTCTCCTTATATTCGCGCCAGAGCGTCCCTATGTCGGTGTTTTTATCGTTCAAAAAGCTCCGCCTAGCCTAAATTCTCAATAAAAAAGCCATCCTCTGTGGGTCTATCCGCCCTAGAAAATTGGTCTCTCATTTCCAGAATAGCCGCTTTACTTCCTCTCTAAGCCCCCTGGAGCTCCGCTCTATTCTCTGAAAAAATAAAGAGCCGCTATCCCCTCTCTCCCCTGGGGGAAGGGAGAGGATAGCGGCTCTAGACCTACGTAGGGGTTTCCTACATCTGCTGGCCCTTCATCTGCTCAAAGAGGATGCTGGCTAAACCGACGCCGCCACTCTGGGACCAGGCCTTAGCCCGCTCTTGGTCGAGCATACCTTGGAACATCTCCTGGTCCTTACTGCCAAAGAGGCCGCCCTCTTCGCCAGCCATGCTGCATTTGCGCATCTGAGCTAGCATCTGATTCAAGAAGACGCTCTCCATCTGCTGACAAGCTTCGCGCAACTTAGCTTCATCAGCCGCCTGGGAGGGAGCGGAGGCCGTAGCCGCCTGGGCTAAAGGTTGGGGGGTAAAGCCTTCAATTTGCATAAGATCCTCCACATCTGGCCCTCCCCCTCTCAGCTTAGAGGGGGCGGAGGGCTCTTAGATTAGTTGCTAGCTCTGCAACTGGTTGGTCATGCGCATCATCTCGTCGGCGGCCTGCACGCCCTTCTGGTTCATTTCGAAGGCCCGCTGCGCCTGGACGATGGAGATCATCTCTTCCACTACGTTGATATTCGATTTCTCTAAGTGGCCCTGAGCTAAGACTCCCAAACCGTTCTCGCCGGGGATATCTTCCGTCTTAGCGCCCGCTACGGGGGTCTCTACGTAGAGGTTACCGCCAATAGCCTGCAAGCCGGCGGGGTTGAGGAAGCGGGTCAACTTCACCTGGGCGATCTTCTCGGGCTGGCCGTCGCCGTCGATGCGCACACCGAAGACCTCGCCGTTAGGACGAACTTCGACGTTGGTCACATCTTTGGGGACGTTGATGCCCAAGGACTGGCCGCTGCTGGTGACGATCTGGCCCTTGTCGCCATCGTACTTGAAAGCGCCGTCGCGGGTGTAAGCCACGCTGCCGTCGGACATGGTCACTTTGAAGAAACCGTCGCCCTGGATGGCCACGTCGTAGGGATTATTAGTCTTCTGCAGAGAGCCCTGGGAGAACATGCGCTCCGTGGAGGAGGCCCGTACGCCCATACCGATCTGGGTGCCGGCGGTGGCTTCCGTGCCCGGATCCTGCATAGTGGCGTAGAGCAGATCCTGGAAGTCGATGCGGGTCTTCTTAAAACCCGTGGACTGCACGTTGGCCAAGTTGTTGGAAATATTATCCATATTCATCTGCTGGGCCATCATACCGGAGGCCGCAGTGTACAGCGAACGCATCATAATTTCATTCCTCCAAACCTATTTTTCTAAAGTTTTGGCGCTGAGCGCCCTCAACTAACGGACTTGACCTACGTTGTTGACCACTTTCTCCAACATCTTGTCGTTAGCTTGTAAAACCTTCTGGTTGGCTTCGTAGTTGCGGGTGACCATCATCAGATCGACCATTTCGGTCAAGGCGTTGACGTTAGCCTGCTCTACGTACCCCTGCTTGAGCTGGAAGTCGTTGGTGGCGCTGACCTTGGAGCTGGCGGAGAACTGGTTGTCGCCGGTGCGCTTGAGCTGCTCAGTCTCATCGAAGACGGCTACCAAGATCTTATCGATAACCTTACCGTCGCTGGAGATGATACCATCGTTAGAGACGGTGAAGTTGCTGCCATTCAATTTGATGGGACCGCGGTGACCCATAACCTGGGAACCGTCGGCGGTTACCAACTCCCCGTTGGTGGAGAGGTGGAAGTTACCGGCGCGGGTGAAGCGGATGCCGTCTTTAGTCTGAATAGTGAAGAAGCCGCGGCCATTGTCGTCCAAGGCCATGTCAAAGGGATTGCCAGTTTCCTTCAGAGAGCCCTGAGCGTTATGGGTGACGGAGCTGGTGTAGAGCTTGCCCGACACTTCCATACCGGGAGCGGTAGAAATTTCGCAAGAAGACTGGGTCATGCCATCCATGCCGCCTACCTCGCGATTGAGGATCTCGTTAAAAGAGGTAATCTGGGCACTCTCTTTACGGAAACCCGCCGTACCCACGTTGGCTAAGTTATTGGTGATGACATCCTGTTTAGCGGCCTGGGTCATCATACCCTGAGCTGCCATTCTCATCCCTTCAAGCATTGGAACACCTCCGACAATGTAGCTCGCGCTCTCACACGAACCCAAACTTTATATAATCAAAACTACCTTCGCCCGCAGGGGCCCTACGGCCTTCCCTCAAGAATCCTCTTCGAAGTGGGGATCCCCGTCTTCCGGGAGACGCCCCATCCTCAAATCACTCAACTCTTGAGTAAAGTCTATAATGGAGGCCATAAGCTCGTAGATCTCCGGGGCGATAGCCGCTCCCCCGCCCTGACGCCGCAGTAAGTCTCCGACTAATTGCGGATCCTCACGCACCGGAACCCCGCTGGCCTGAGCCTCCTCTATGACCTGCTGGGCCTTCTCTCCCGCGGCGGAAGCGATGACTCGCTCCTTACCTTGGGCGTCGAGCCCTACCGTCACCGCCACTTTGGCAGCCTCAGGCTTGCACATCGAGCGCCTCCAGCGTAGAGAGCTCATGGCAGTCGACTAACTCCCGAGCCTCAGAATCTTGGAGATCGACGCTCCAATTTCCTAAGAGCCACCCGGCCTCTTGGAGACGCTCGCCCAAAGCGGGCAGATAAGCCTCTAAGTAACCGAGGATCTCTTCGTTTTCTACTTTGGCTTCCAGATTGAGCGCCCCGTGGGCGATCTCCACCTTGTAGCAGATCTCTCCCAGAGCCTCCGTCTGGACGTAGAACTCTATAACTCCCCCCTCGCTATCTACTACCCGCGCCCCATCTTCGCGGATCCTATAACGCAGCCAGACCTCCGCCCTCTCCCCCAAATGGTAGCGCAAGGGGATCTGCATAAAGTAAAAACCTAAGGAAGAGTCGGGGGTCCCCTGATTGATCAGCCGCTGCGCGGCCACATTCTCTTCCCAGGCGCCCAAATTCTTAGAGAGCGCCCCCTCCGGCAGCTGCTTAGAGTTCAAAAGGGAACGCAACTGGCGCATGAGAGCCAACAACTCCCAATCGGGATCGGCCCCGCCTACTAAAGCTAAGTTGGTCTCGATACCCGCTTGACGGGCCAGATCGAAGAGGGCCTTGGCCTTAGAGTTGGAGCGTCCCATCCCCTTAGCCTCCCCACCCGGACCTAAGAGCATCTCTCCCAAAAGGCCGGGCGCCTTATCTAAGACTTGCAAAGCCCGAGCCGAGACGCCCTGGGGATTATTGAGTAAGCGCTTAATATCGCCCTGCAGATTGAAGATCTGCTGGCCCAGCTGGGGATGTTGAGCGATAAAGTTACTTAAGAGGGTAATATTTTGGGCCGTCACGGGCAGCTGGTTATTCTGTAAGAAGAGCGTAGCCCCCACCCGAGCGCTGAAGAGGGAGGGATTGGAAGTCTGCGGCAGCTGGGCCAAGGCCTTTTGCAAGCTCTGGAAGGTAGCCTTATCTAAGGGAGCCCCATGCTCGACCATAGAGTTGGCTAACATATAATTCCCCTCCGACATGGGGATATCTAACTTTACTAAGGTCTGAGTGAGGGCCTCGCTGGGGGCGGTGGGAGGCGGGGCGGTACTCATCTGTAAGCCCAAAGTCCCCTGACCGCGGTCGGTGACGGTGACGTTGAGCTGCTGCCCTACGCTCAAAGGGGTCTGCGGCGGCGCCTGCAAGAGCGTATTGCCAAAGCGCATATTGAACATGCCATTGGGCTCTTGACTGACCACCTGGCCGCTCAAAGTCTGGCCGGGCTGGAACTGGGATAAACCGCGCCCCAGAGCGGTAAAGTTGAGCACGCTAAAACTGGGCGCGGAGGTCCCCCGCCCTCCCGCTAAAGAGGCGAAGGGATTGCCCCCTCCCGCCTGACGCGCCGCCGGAGCGCTGGGAGCGGAACCGGCCCCTAGAGAGGCAGGCTGAGCCATCTTGGGCATTGACGTCATATTGAGCATCTGCATAGCCTTCCTCCTCTAAATAAGGGAGAGCTTTGAGCCCTCCTCCACACCTGCATTATAGAGATCGGGTATTGCTCGAGTGTAACTCATAAGTAAAAAACATGTTAACAAAGACTTCCAAACGATCTGCCAGGGGCTGTTTTATCGGGCTTTGAGCCCTCCACAATTGTTAAATTTTAGCAACTCAGACCCTTTTCTAGACCCAAGCGGAGGCTCCCGCCTTCCGTCAACTCTTTTAGTCTTAAAAACAAACGATCCTTATCTTCTAATTAAACAAAATTTGTTATATTGTTCTGTTTACTACCTTTTAATTTCGAATTTATATCTTGACTTATCCCTTTTAAATCGATACAATAGGCGCGTAAGGCTGAGTAAGCCTTCGGCTGTGGTAATGTCTGGGCCGAAAAGCTTGGGCATCAAAACAGAGTTCCTCCTAATTCCTTGTAGTTCTCGGGGAATAGCTCTCCCCGGGGCTTCACATACGGAACGGGGCGCCAGTTTTAGCGGGCTGGCGCCCCGCTCTGTCTGGCGGCCAAAATTCTCTTTATTTCCTAGAAGGGAAAAAAATGGACCTCCAGAATGAGCCTGCGGTTTAGGTTGGAATAGATGTTACGTACAGTTTTGGCCATACCGAATAGTCACGCGAGCTATCAACGGCTCGCCCCTACCTTATCTCAGTTGAGGAGACTCAATCTTTTAAAATTTATTTCTAACCGCTGAGCTATTCCGAGCTCGAGCGGTTTTTTTATTTTCTCTTTCTCCACATCTAGAAAATATCGATACTGTAGTCCGAGAGAGTAAGAAGAACATGCAAGAAACTATCTGGATCCTAGCGGCGGTCATCATTATCGCCCTAGCCTTCGACTATGTAAACGGCTTCCACGACGCCGCCAACGCCATCGCCACCGTGGTCTCGACGCGAGCCATGACCCCGCGCAACGCGGTAATTATGGCCGCTATCTGTAACTTAATAGGCGCCTTCCTCTTCACGGGGGTGGCCAAAACGGTCAGTGAAGGGATCGTGCCCCCTGAGGCGGTCAATCGACAATCGCTAATCTTAGCCGCCCTCATAGGAGCCATAGTCTGGAACCTCCTGACCTGGCTCTGGGGCTTGCCCTCCTCCTCCTCCCACGCTCTAGTAGGGGGATTGGTAGGCGTAGGTATGGCCCGCATGGGCTTAGATGGCGTCAAATGGTGGGGAGTATTAGATCACGTCGTCATCCCGGGCATCATGTCCCCTATCTTAGGTCTCATCTTGGGCTACCTGGTCATGTTGAGCCTCTACTGGCTCCTGCGCAAAGCCCACCCCTCCGTAGGTCATAAATTCAAAATCGGACAGTGTATCACCGCCGGACTCATGGCCTTAGCCCACGGCGCCAACGACGCCCAGAAGGTTATGGGTATTATCACTATCGCCCTCTTGGCTGCGGCCAGCGGCGGACTTATCGATCCCAGTATTCAGCCCAACCACGACGTACGCTGGTTTACCCAGCTGGCCTGCGCCGCGGCCATCGCCTTAGGCACGATGGCTGGAGGTTGGCGCATTATCCGCACCCTGGGCGCTAAAGTGGCCCGCCTGCAACCGGTCCACGGCTGCGCGGCCGAAGTTACCGCCTCCGCTATCTTGATGACCACCGCCTACTTCGGTATGCCCATCTCCACTACGCACGTCATTACCGCCTGTATTATGGGCGTAGGAGCCGTAAAGCGCCTCAACGCCGTGCGCTGGAGTATCGCCTATAATATCGCTGGAGCCTGGATTATGACTCTGCCGGCCGCCGCCGCTATCGCCGCCGCCAGCTACTACGTCATCCGCTACTTAGACCCCGGCTTACAATAAAGAACCCCTCATTTTAGAGCCTCTATTGTAAAGGCCCCCTAAGGTATTAGCCCCCAGCCCTTTAGGGCTGGGGGCTAATACCTTTTAAAAGCGCTCTCTTTCTAGCCTCTTACTCCTCACGATTGCGCCGCAAGAGTAAGGGCGCGGAGGGGGCCAAAGGACCCTCTAAACCGTCGTCTTCCGGGGTGGCTACCTCCGGCAGAGACTCTTGGGGGAGCGGGGCGGGGCGGCTACTCTTGCTCGGTAAGAGGGGATGGGGTTTGACCTCGCCTCGCCTGGGGGGAGCAGGGCGCTCTTCGCGCTCGGCCGCCCGCGCCTCCGCCTCCGCTGCCCGGGAGCCCGTCAAGACCTGATTGCCCTTAGGCGGCGGCTGGCCAAAGACTCGACCCGAAGGCTTCACCCTATTGCGGGCGATACTCTTGCGCAGAGGAGACTCCTCGCGGGCCGCCGGAGCGGGCGCTTCCTCCACTGCAGGGGGGCGGGGCGCGGCCGCTTTATGGAGACCGCCTAAACTCTTACTTTCGCCGCTCTTCTCTAAAGCGGAGACGGGTTGGGGCTCTAAGCTAGAGGGACGCTTAGGAGCGATACCCCCCAGAGCTATGGGCTTATAACCTCCGCGCACCGCCGCCCGGGGAGGGCTTTTAGGCGCCTCGCCCCCGGAGCCGCTCTCCGTCAAATTGAGCGGACGCACAGGAGGGGACGCCTCCTCCTTCTCTAGAGAGCTCAGGGCCTGAGCCAAATCGGAGGGGGGAGTAGGTTCTAAGGAACTGCGCAGAGCGCCGCTCTTAGAGGCTACGGGGATCTTAAAGGAGGCCCGCGGCAGAGAGGGCGCCTTGGGAGCGGAACCGGCCGCCACGGGTTCAGCCACCCCCAGCATGGCCGAAGCTAAGCCGACATAGGGCAGTTGGGCAAAGTCGGGGATAATGGCGCTAGGTTTTAAAACCTTAGAGCGCTGCAAGAGGGGCGTACCGGCCCCATCGGAGACAAACTGCACTACTCCGCCCCGCGGATGGCGCGCCGAGACTACGACCTCGCCCCTCCCCCGCACCAACCAGCGCTCTACTAAACGCTGAGTATCGGAACAGCCGCTAAAGAGAGGCCAATTCAGATTGCGCCGCAAGAGGACGGAGACGATCCCCGCCAAAGGGGCGCGCTCCACCCGAGAATCGCCTAAGAGGAGCTCCGCCCCCTCGGGCAGATCGATCTCAGCAATCAAAGGCTCCTCCCGCTCGCGCAACTCTTCCGTCAAGTAGCTGGCTAGATAACCTTCGTTTTGGACCTCGACCTCTATAACTCGCAAAGGTAAGAGTTCGCCCTCTTCTTGCTCGCTATCTTCAGCCTCCGCCCAACCTACGATCTGATCGCGACACTCGCCCAAACTCAACTTGGGCAAAGTAGCGGCCAAAGTAAAGACCGCCGCGCTCTCCGCCTCTAAGAGCGACTCCAATAGCTCGCCGGGAGGAGGATTGAACCAACTGAGAGCCGGATCCCAGCCCCCTACCTCCACCTTGCCCAACTGGGGATGCTCGATCTCGCTCCAAGGGACGATCCCCCGCCCGCCGTTATTGCGATCTAACCAACGCAAGACGGCCAACATCGAAGCCTCGTTACATTCGGCCACTTCCGCATCGGGACAGGCCACGCGCAAGAGGTTCCAAGGATCTAAGCGCAGGCAGGGAACGCCCAATTCTAAATACATCCAGTCGGCAAAGTCGGTATACTCCGCGCTCTCCTGGACGGGAATATTAGTCAACTCCGCCACCTTGCCCGCTAAGAGGCGGAAGAGAGCCTGATCGCGCCGCTGCACCCGCGGGCCAGTGGGGATAGAGACGCCCCCCTCCCCACTGCGGAAAGAGACGGCCAAACAGAGATTACTCAAACTATGCAAGAAGAGGCTAACTAGACGCGACTCCACCTGCGAGAAGGGACCGCTATAACCGCTCTCCCCATAATGGTGACTAGACTCTACCCCTTCGGCCGTAAAGTCGTTACTTAAAGCCCGCTTCGAATCGGTCAGGCGCAAGCGCAGAGGGCCGCGACAATCCCGATCTAAGAGACCCTCCCGGTAGAGGCGGTAGAACTTACCCTCTAAGTCGCCCGGCTCCCGCGGCGTCATCAGACGGTTATCCCGCCCACTGGCCTTCCACTGACCGTAAGGATCGGCTATGCGCATCTGCAAAATGCGGCCGTCGCCATTAATATCCCCCGGAACTAAACCCTCCCGGACCCCGTCTACAAAACCTAAACGCCTGCCAGCCGAAGTGACCAGCCCCGAAGCTAAAGCCAACTCCGCCCCATCGGGAGCTAAACGAGGAGCGATATAAAAAGTATTATTATCTAAGAGCTCGGTAATGAGAGGATTGCGACCATGCTCGGCCGCCAAACGCTGCAAAATAGCTAAACAGGCGCTAGAAGTAGAGAATTGGCCCCCGTGGATACTGCCGTCTAGCCAGATAGCCGGCTTAGAGGAGGGAGCGCCAGTATTAGTATTAGTAACCTCTACTACCCACAGAGCTCTACCCCCCAGAGAATTACCCAAAGAGAAGACCCGCGCCAATTGGGGGACCGCCGCCGCGATACTCTGCAGGTAAGCGCTCAGCTCTTCATAGTTGAGATAAGATTGAGTGTCGAGAGAGGGAACTACAGGCATAGACACGCACCCCAAAAGCTAAGCTAACCTGGGAAACTTCTGGCTCTAAGGCCCCAGTCCCTTTTAAATCTAGACTATCCTTAAATTCTTAAGACTCGATATCGATAATAGCTAAGGTCTTACCCAAGGGGGTCAGTACTTTTAAAACCGTATCTAAATGGGGGCTAGTAGTACCCCGCTCCATACGCGCTATAACCGGCTGCTTGACGCCCCCCAAATCGCCTAAGCGCTGCTGGGTCACGCCCTGCTGGCGCCGAATGCGCACTATCTCCTCTATTAAGGCCATGCGCAACTTGCTGGCCGCTATCTTTTGGGGGGTGTAGATCTGAGCTTCGATCTCACCCCAACTCCGTTTCTCTCGTTTAGTCACCACTATTTACAATCCCCTCAGACAATCCTCAGCTAAGAATCTACCTTAAATATGTTGATATATCAAGTACTAATTCCACCATATCAAAAGAGAGAATTAGGCATAAATCAGGGAGAATTATTCATGGGCTCCATTCGCTTCTAAGGCATAATTGAGGTTATGGAAGGATTCCTCCAGCTTATCTAGCCTAACGCCAAGGAAGGACCAGACAATGTCGCATATTTCCAAATTGGTCATCTTTTGTTCGGTTATCATCTATTTTTTAGGAGGTCCCAGCATGGCCCAATCTATTTTAAGTAAAGATGAACATAATATAGTTCTCATCTCCGCCTGCGCCGCCTTAGGAGCCCAGGATGCGCTAGCCCAACACTTAGACCGAGCTTTAGACGAGGGGCTGACTCTCAATCAAGCTAAAGAGCTCCTTATCCATTGCTATGCTTATGCAGGTTTTCCTCGCAGTCTCAATGCCCTGCAAACTTTAGAAGATGTCGTCAAAAAAAGAGACCTGGCCTCTAAAGAGACGATTATAGGGGAAGAAGCTACCTCTCTCAGCCCGCAAATCGATAAGAATACCTATGGCGAGCGGGTACGCCGCCAACTAGTGGGAGGCCCCACTCAGGCTAGTTTTGTGACCTTTGCCCCCGCTATCGATCAATTTTTAAAAGAGCATCTCTTTGCCGATCTCTTTGGGCGAGAGATACTCACCTACTCCCAAAGAGAGTTAGCTACGGTAGCTATCCTCTCCAGTTTAAAGGGGACGGAGAGTCAATTAGCCGGACACTTAAAAATGGCGGAAAATACGGGTTTATCCCCGCAAAAGCTCCAAGCGGCTCAAGCCTTAGTCAGCCGTTGCCGCGCTCAAAATAGTCCCGCCATCTTCCCCCAAGGGGAACCCAATGTAGCCTACGCCCAATACTTCCAAGGTCAGAGTTTCCTCCAACCTCTCACTAAAGAAGGGGTCAAGATCGCCAACGTCACCTTTGAGCCCGGTTGTCGCAATAATTGGCATATTCACAAAGAGGGCGGACAGATCTTAATAGTCACCCAGGGAGTGGGCTACTACCAAGAGTGGGGGAAAGAACCGCAACGCCTCTATCCCGGTTCGGTAGTAGAGATCCCCGCCGGAGTTAAACATTGGCACGGCGCCTCCCCTAACTCTTGGTTTAGCCACTTAGCTATCGAAGAGCCCGCCCCCAACGCTACTACCCAATGGTTAGAACCGGTAGAAGAGAGCTTCTATCGCAACTTAGAGTAGAATTATTCACTCCTTCCCAGCGCCTACGGCGCTGGGAGAGAGACCGAAGCGGCGCTTAAAGTCGCGACTAAATTGGGAGGGGCTCTCATAACCTACTTCATAGGCCGCCTGCTGGACCTCCCAACCTACCCACAAGAGCTGCTGGGCCTCCTGGAGGCGCAAATATTTCTGATATTGTAAGGGAGTAACTTGGAGGAGCCGCTTAAAGTGGCGATAGAAAGCGGAGGGGGAGAGATTGACCTCTTGGGCCAACCGCTCCATAGCCAGGCGCTCTTTAAAAGAGTTTTGTAAGATGGAGAGCGCGCGGGCAATTTGGCAGGGAACGGCGCCCGCCTGATAGGTCCCCCGCAGAGCGCTACTACCCGGCCCCAGTAAGAGATGGCAGTATAACTCCCGCTTCAGTCCCGGCCACAAGACGCGCTGCAACGGCGCCTCCATTTGCAAGAGCTGGACTAAACGTCGCCAAATCTCCAGGCCCCCTATTTCTAAAGGGAAACTCTCTAAAAACTGAGCCTCCTCAAATTGTCCCTCTAATTCTAAGTCGCAGATTAATTGGGCCATAAGAGCCGGCTCTAAGTTGAGAATTAAGCTGATCGTAGGCTCCTGCGGCGTAGCCCTAACGACCTTACTAAAGACGGGCACGGAAGTACAAGATAGAATATATTCCCCGCCCTCTATCTCCAACTGACGCTCGCCAAAGAGGAGCTCTTTTTGGCCCTGCACCAAGAGGATACAAGCCGCCTGATAGAAACAGGGCCGCGCCGTCCGAGGAGCGTAACGGCAAGCCAATTCAACCCCCGCTAAAGGGGTGGCGATAAGGCCGTCTTGAGGGTTTAGCCCCTGTAAAGCTGTAGCCATCCCAGTTAGTTGACTATTCATCTTCACTCCTTCTTTAGCTTCTAGGACCTTTTCCTCCCCCTCTACTTGCAGAGCCCCAAAGATCGGGTATCATACTAAGGTGTCTAAATTCCTACTTTATAAATTGCTGAGCTGGCAGCGATGGCAGAACCCCTTCCTCACTAAGGAGATTAGGGCCCTAGAGAGTCAGGAGTCTATCCCCCAAGGATGGGTGGTGAGCGCGCTCGCTCTCTTGGCGGCTCTCTATCTAGGGGTTAGCTCCCAGCCTCAACTGTGGGCTATCTGGCCGCCGACCATACTTTTAGGCTTAGCTATCGATCAGTATTGGAATTTAGCCCCCCGCCTGGCCAGCTCGGTGCGGGCAGAACGACTCCTAGGGGTCTGTCGGCTCCTCGAATTGACCCCTAGCGGCAATAATCAGCTCCTCTATACTAAGCTGGGGGTGCTCTCTCTGCCCTACTGCTTAGACTGGTTGGGGGTCAGCCTCTTATTAATTCTCAGCTACCTTCTGGGGGCGCCCCTCGTCCTCTGGCAAGTCTTAAGCGCCATCTGGCTCAGTTTTTGGGTCCTCATCTCAGCTCTGGCCTTAGGACTCTTCTGGGGACTGGGGAATTCCAAGACGGCTTCCTCCTGCGGCGACTCGCTGCGCACCGTAGTCCTCTGTAACCTCTTATTAGTCCTAGTCGCCCGCATCCTGCCCGTCCATCAAGTAGAGGTAGCCCTCTGGATCTTAGCTTTAGGGGGAGCCACCTGGGCCCTGCGCTTTAAGGGTTTAAGCTCAGGGAGCTGGATCGGACTGGGGGTAATTGGCGCCTTACTCACCTTTTTAAGCCCTGTCCGCCTCCAAGAGTTCCCCTTAATCGATATTTTGAACCCCCTCACCATGGGACCTATCGCCCTCTACGCCTTAGACCCTAGCTCTCTCTATAATCCCATCCTCACCCAGCCGCTCTACGAGTATCTGACGCCCTACTTTATGAAGATGATGAGTCTCTCAAATCCCAACTCCTTCGGCTACGACTACCTAGCCTTAGACCCCGGCCAACGCGCCCAAATGCTCTCCCAACTCTACCGCGGTTTGGGGAAATGCTACCTCACCTTCGCCGCCTGCAGCTCCCTAGCCCTGGCCGTCGCCCACCGCCTTACTTTGCGAGCATTTCGCCTTAGCTAGCCGCCGGAACGGCGGCTTAGCAATTCGGAATGCGGAATTCATAATTCGGAATTGGGGAAGTAAGGCGCCGCCTTGAGGGCGGCAATACAATTCGGAATGCTTAATGAGTAATGCGGAATTAGATGGCTCTTGTCAATAGCTTGGCGGATCCGGAAATAACTTTGCATAAGAGAGAATCGTTGGCAGTTTCACTGCCTTTAGTCTAATTCGGAATGCGTAATGCGGAATTAATTGACTTTTGTCAATGACCCAACAGATCCGAAAGTAACTTAGCCTAGGGAAGAATCGTTGCGGCTTAGCCGCGTTTTTTTTGTTTTGATCGTTGTCCAATTGGACCGCGGCGCGCTCCGCGCCGCACACCCTAACGATTTTCCCCCTAGCTAAGCCCCATCGGAACCAGTCGACAACTAACTCCTTGCCATCTCGCCCCTCACCCACTGCCGAAACTAAAGTTAGAGCCACAGCCTCCCCCGGCCGCGCCACACCAAGACGATTTTCTCCCTAGCCATGCCCTTCTCGGAATCAGCCGGCAACTTTCTCCCCGCCGCTTCCTCGCCCTTAAGTCCTGCCGAAACCCAAGTTAAAGCCACGCCCTCCCCACTCGTTACACTCCTCCTAATTCCTCATTACGCACTCCGAATTCCTAATTGCCGCCTCCAGGCGGCATACGCATTCCTAATTACGCATTGCCCCCGGCAGCCAAGTAAGTCTTGCCAAAACCAAGGATACGGTTATACAATCACCCTAGAGGGAACTTAACTTCGATACGCATAAAGGGGGGGGCAGATTGAGCCACGATTCTAGTTACAAAAAGTTCTTTAGCCGCGCCGATATGGTTGAGTCTTTGGTGCGCGATTTTATTTCTAAGGATTTGGCCGAACGGCTCGATTTCAAGACTTTAGAGCTCCTGCCAACCGTCTTTCAAAATCAAGAGCAGGCGGAGCGGAGAAGCGACCTCATTTGGCAAGTGAAAGGCTATAACGGCCAGCTTTTTTGGGTAGCCATCCTCTTGGAGTTCCAAAGTACGATTGATAGGCTTATGGTCTTCAGGCTCTTGGAGTACACAGCTCTCTTACTACGTCAGACTTTTGAGCAGCAAGCTGATAAAGGCGAGCTACTTTTACCCAAAGTCTTGCCAATCGTGCTCTACAACGGCGCCAATCCTTGGAATGCGGTCTTAAGTTTAAGAGATGCGCAATTCTCAGAGCCGCAGCTGAGGGAGTTCGACGACTTGCATTTCAAATACCATTTAATTGACATTCGCCACCTAGAAGAGTCTTTAGTAGATAAAGCCAAGGGTATCAGCGCCTGGATCTTCCGCTTTGAACGGGCCGCTAATGTTCAGGAGATGGAGCGACTCTGGAAAGTGATGTTCCGCGCTCTAAGGAATCCAGCTTATGAAAATTTGCGCCAAGAGATTATAATATGGCTAGAGACCTGCGTCTTGCCAGTCCGCAAAATATCGGGGGCAAAGATCGTTGTAGAACGTTTAAAGGAGGAAGAAAAGATGACCGTAGTTACCCCAGAGATGGACGATTGGACCCTCCCTTACATTAACCAAGGAATCAAACAAGGCCGCGCCGAGGGAGAGCGTATAGGACGAAATGAAGGAAGAATAGAGGGGGAGCGTATAGGCGAAGCTAAAGGCATA
Source organism: Vulcanimicrobiota bacterium (assembly GCA_944322965.1). GTDB lineage: Bacteria > Vulcanimicrobiota > Xenobia > Xenobiales > Xenobiaceae > Bruticola. The sequence goes on along the minus strand of CALUQR010000001.1, from coordinate 1,673 downwards.
GCCGCGAAAGCGGCGCAAGTCATTCGCCAAATGATCGCTGAGGGCTTTGAAGATAATCTAATCGCCAGATTAGTTAGCGTTCCCTTATCTGAAGTGAAAAAGCTACGCCCTTAGCCGCCGGAACGGCGGTTTAGCAATTCGGAATGCAGAATTCGTAATTCGGAATTAAAGGGCGCTTGTTAGTGGCTTGACGGATCCGGAAGTAACTTGGCCCATGAGAGAATCGCGACAGCCGCCTGGCGGCGGCAATTCGGAATGCACAATGCGTAGTTCGGAATTAAATTGCTTTTGTGAATGGCTTAGCAGATCCGGAAATAGCTTGGCATAAGAGAGAATCGTTGGCAGTTTCACTGCCTTTTTGGCGCTTTGGTTCTGGTGCCCAGTTCTTAGTTTGTGTCCTGTTACTTAAATGAGGCCTCTAGGGTGCTTGTCCAATTAGATCGTGCGCCAACGCTGCATCAGTACGATTTTCCCCCGGTCAAGTTACCTACGGAACCAGTCGGTAACTAGCTCTCAGCCATCTCGCCCATAGGTCCTGCCGAAACAAACGTTAGAGCCACAGTCCATCTCACTGACGGCGAGCCAATTACACATTACGAATTCCTCATTACGAATTGCCCCTTCCCCCAAGCCGCCTCGTCACCAAGTCTCGCCTAAACCCAAGTTAGAGCAATAACCTCTCCCCCCAGTCACACCCCTCAATTACGCATTCCTAATTCCGAATTCCTAATTGTCTCCCACTAATATAGCCCCCCTTAGCCAAGGCTAAGGGGGGCTATATTAGTGGGAGACTAAACCATTATCATCTGATCATCCCCGGGGCCGCCGGGACGGCGGCTAGCAATGCGGAATGCTTAATGCGGAATTAAATGGCTCTTGTTAATGACTTAGCGGATCTGGAAATAACTTGACACACGGGAGAATCGTTGGCAGTTGCACTGCCTTCTTGGCGCTTTGGTTCTGGCGCCTGGATCTTCATTTGTGTTCTGTTGCTTGATGGAGGCCAAATCTAATTCGGAGTGCGAAATGCGGAGTTCGCTAGCCGCCGGGATGGCGGCTAGCAATGCGGAGTGCGTAGTTCGGAATTAAGTTTCTGCTTGTTAGTGACTTGGCAGATCCGAAAGTAGCTTGGCTGGCGGAAGAATCGCTGCGGTTTCACCGCGTTTTGAGGGCTTTGGCCTAACGCTTTAGTGCTGACGCCCAGGTCTTAGATTTGTGTTCTGTTCTCTCGTGGAGGTATTTAGGACGTCTGCCCAATTGGACCGCGGCGCGGGCCGCACATTCCAAGACGATTTTTCCCCCAGCCAAGCGCCCCAAAGAGTCAGCCAGTCATTTCCCAAGCCATCTCGCCCTTTACTCATCGCCAAAACCAAAGTTAGAGCCACTCATTCCCCTACCGCCAGTACCTCACTATCTCAATTACGCATTCCGCATTCCTAATTCCCAATTTATCTGGCGGCCGGAGGCTGCCAGATAAGCGCATTCCGAATTACGAATTGCAAATTTCTCATTTAAAACAAAAAAGCGCCTCCACCACCGTAGGTAGAGCCACGCTCACAAAAATGAGTTTACAGAGTAGCAGAAACTCTTAGAAACACAAAACTTGCTTTTCTAGGTAAGTGATCGACCTAGAGTTTAAGCTTCCAGCCGTCTAAAACAGCCAGAAACTACTC